>CAWGGL010000053.1:0-81667 GCA_963822085.1 uncultured Pseudomonadota bacterium | reverse complement strand
ACTCCCGGCGGAGCAGGTGGCGCTTCCCACCTTCGACCTGCTCGAGCACCTGGGCTTCTCCAAGCGCGAGATCGACGCCGCCAACATCCACGTCTGCGGCGCCATGACGGTGGAAGGCGCCCCGCACCTGAAGGCGGAGCACTATCCGGTGTTCGACTGCGCCAACCCGTGCGGGCGCACCGGCAAGCGCTATCTCTCGGTCGAAAGCCACATCCGCATGCTGGCGGCGGCGCAGCCCTTCATCTCCGGCGCCATCTCCAAGACCATCAACATGCCGAACGACGCCACGGTCGCGGACTGCAAGGCGGCCTACCTGCTGTCCTGGAAACTGGCGCTGAAGGCCAACGCGCTCTACCGCGACGGCTCCAAGCTGTCGCAGCCGCTCAACTCGCAGCTCATTGAGGACGACGAGGACGACGAGGACGCCATCGAGGCCTTCATCGACAAGCCCGCCGCCGCGCGCGCGGCCGGTCTCGCCGAGAAGGTGGTGGAGAAGATCGTCGAGCGCGTCACGGTGCTGCGCGAGCGCGAGAAGCTGCCCCACCGCCGCAAGGGCTACACCCAGAAAGCCGTCGTCGGCGGCCACAAGGTGTATCTGCGCACCGGCGAATACGACGACGGCCGGCTCGGCGAGATCTTCATCGACATGCACAAGGAAGGCGCGGCTTTGCGCTCCTTGCTCAACAACTTCGCGATCGCGGTTTCGCTCGGCCTGCAATACGGCGTGCCGCTCGACGAATATGTCGACGCCTTCACCTTCACCCGCTTCGAGCCGCAGGGCCCGGTGCAGGGCAACGACACCATCAAATACGCCACCTCCATCCTCGACTACGTGTTCCGCGAGCTGGCGGTGAGCTACATGGAGCGCTTCGACCTCGCCCATGTGGACCCGAGCGAGACCGGCTTCGACGCGCTCGGCAAGGGCGAAGCGGAAGGCAAAGCCACCTCGGCCTCGCACCTGGTGTCGAAGGGGCTGACGCGCTCGCGCACGGATCGGCTGTCGGTGGTGCAGGCGCCCGCCCCCACCACGGGCACGCAAGCCGCCGGATCGGCCAACGTGACGGCCCTCGCCTCTCATGGCGCGCGCGGCGAAGCCGCCGGCGCTACCGCGCTTAAAGTGGAGCCGGAAGCCAAGCTCTCGCCGGTCGAGCAGCTCGACGTCATCAACGAGCACGACGCGGTCGCGCACGCCAAGAAGGCGGCCACCGAGCGGCGCGCCGAAGCCCGCGCCAAGGGCTACGAAGGCGAGGCCTGCGGCGAATGCGGCAACTTCACCTTGGTGCGGAATGGCACCTGCATGAAGTGCGATACGTGTGGGAGCACGACCGGGTGTTCGTGAGAGCAGCCGTGTGGCCTCTCAACTCACCTAGAAACTCAACAGCTTCTGGAACTGAACGGGTTGTAATATTCGCGTAGGTTCAGCTATGGAGAACTATTGTGTCTGCTGATCAAGCTGACGTACTCCGGACGTTCTAGACGAAAGAAGTTCGCAGGATTGCTGAACGGATCAAAAGATGCCGGCGCCATGCCCGAAGCCGACATGCGAATATTTTCCAGCCTCATCTCAAAGCTGACTCGACGTCATTAACGATGTTATCGATCGGAGCGATTACTTTGTCGTTTGTCGTACGGCTGACGATAGAGAAGCTGGAAGGCGCCGACGCTCAAGAACTGAATTCGAGATACGGCGTTGAAAGGTCATTACATGCAGGCGCAGCGTTCGTGATCGCCGGAAATGGGACTGCCAGATCGGATGACGCTCGCCAAGAACTCGAGACGCTGTTCCCACAGCGTGAACGTTGTCAGATTAGCCGGCGCAGTTGGCGCAACGGCACTTGCGCAAGACGTGGCATTCAATCGGCGGAACTCAGACCAAGGTTTTTGCGGCCACAGGTCTGATCGATGATCGAAGAGCTACCGGATGAGCAGCGCAGAATTCGAGCGAGTTGGCGTCAGCAAACAAGACGACCGAAATCAATTGTTTTGAAAAGCTTTCAGAGGAAGGCATGAACGAGCTCAAACAGCCAACGCGTACGAAAATAGCCGAGGAAGCAACGGCCATCCTGTTCGGCAATCGAACGGCCGCTCGGTTGCTTCGCACCCAATTACACAGCTACACGACACCTTCCGACCCGTGCATTGTCGAGATACGAAACGGCTAATTTCGCTCGGCCACAGAGTACACTGCAAATCGTTGCGCTTTAGCGGCGATCAGTTTCGAAGATGGCGACAAGTCCGAGGAGCCGCGCCAATAATGGCCCGCAGAGCCCGCAGCCCGTAGGGCATTAACGCAGCGTAATCCACGATCACAAGTGCAGCGGCGCGATACGCTTCGCTATAACGCCCTACGCGCCGATCGAGTCGGCTTAAACGTCGACTAAGCCATAACGCCGTTCAGCCAACTTGCATTCATCTTGCAAAGTCATCCGCCAATTGCAAAATGGAGCGCAAGGATGTTACTAAGAACCGAGCGCTAAAGAGACGTATAAGTGTGCCGACGAAACGAGAAGTGCGGGATTGCCTCTAAACGAGCTTCGCGAGTCTCTTCGGTGGCCGCGTCATGGCAGAGGCAGCCGCCGCCGAGCACACGAGCGAAGCCCGTAGGACGGATGAGCGCAGCGTAATCCGCCGTCACAACGCATGCAGCGGCGCATTACGCTTCGCTCCATGCGCCCTACACGCTAATTCGCCGACGCCATCTCGCGGGGCATCACCATGGTCACGATGGCGCCTTCGGCATCCTCGACAAACGCCGGATCGCGCTTGAGCTGGTCGAAGCTGCGCGGCGCCGGAATCGTCTCGCCGTCGGCGCGCATGGCCGCGAAATGACCGGCAAGCGCTTCCGAGGCGTTCGCCACCGCTTCCTCGAACGTATCGCCGGCGGAAATGCAGCCGGGCACGTCGGGAAAGCTCACGCCGTAGCTCGTGCCTTCGTCCTTGTGCACCAGTGCGATATAGGCTGTCATTTCGCTATCGTCGCTCTTTCAAGCCCGCCTGTCGATAGATCGACCTGACCGTCTTCGGATGCAAGTCCCGCTCCATGCGGGCTACGCGCTTCACCGACCCGACGCGCGACAAGCAGGACCATGACGATCTCGACGACGGCGTCGCCCACGATATGTAAAAGATCGTGGAGCGGTATCGGGTCAGAATTTTGACCCGAATGTCCGCGTCTGCGGACACCGGCAACGCCAGTGGATGCGCGCCGATCTCGTCGATGGCATCGGTAAGGCATGCAGCACGTTGTGCGCCCTGGCCGGGCTGCGGATATTATGGAATACAACGATGCCGGTCGATATGCGCCAGCGCCCGCTTGCGGTAACGGACCTTCACCGGATGCCGCGCCGCTGCCAGAACGCCACCGCGTCCTCATCCGACACCACGCCCCACGTCGCGCTTCGGCAATCGCCGCCCGCTCCTCTTCGCTCAGCAGCGTAGACGGCCGGTGCGCCGCGCCTCAACTCGCACGCCGAGCTCCGCGAGCAACCGCTTTGTTCCTCACGGCCAGTGCGGCGATTGTCGAGGATATCCTTGGTGGCGGCGTCATGCGCTGCTCTTGCGCCCTCCGCGCCCGCCTCGTCACGCCGCTTCTGCTTCCGCTTCCGTCTCCAGAATGCTGTCGAGGTCGATCAGCCCGACCACGGCGTCATCGATGTTCAACAGCCCGTACAGGAACCCGCCGGCCTTGGTCTCGCTGACGTCGGGCACCGGTTTGATATCGGCGCGGCTGGCCGACACGATATCCGACACGCCGTCGGCGAGCAGGCCGACCTGGCGCGCGCCGATCTGAACGACGATGAATACGTGTTGCGGCGTCGGCTCCGTCAGCCCCAGCCCGAAACGGCAGCGCAGGTCGACGATCGGGATATAGGCGCCGCGCACGCTGACCACGCCGCGCACATAGTCCGGCTGGCTCGGCAGATGGCGCGCGCCCGTCCAGTTGTTGATCTCCTGCACCGCCATGATGGCGACGCCGTAGTGATCGTCGCCGATCGTAAAGGTGACGAATTGCTCGGCGTCGGCGTCGGCCGCCTCGCCATCGATTGAATGGACATCCTGCATGACAAAGCCTCTTCGTGCGCGAACGCAACAACGCGTGCAGCGCCCGCAAGCCTAGGCGTCAGGCCTTGCCGTCGCTTTAAATGACCTGGTTAATATTCCACGAAGGAACTTGTCCGAAGCAAGCGTAGCCCGGATGGAGCGAAGCGAAATCCGGGGTCTTGGGCGGCCGCCGGCACCGCCCCAGGGGATAAATTCCGCGACATCCGGGGCCGGCATCGCGGCCTGTGCCCCCGCATGGCGCTTTGCTAAGTGCGGGCGAAACGCTAACCCGCGGGCGCCATCCAGGTTATAATGCCGACTCACCACCCCACGCCCCGCGCGGCATGACCGCCAAAGGAGAGCGCTCTGTCGAAGACTCCGAAGGAAACCCAGCAGGCGCTGGCCGAGTCCAAATTCAAGCGCAAGGAAGCGCAGGCGCGCGAAGGCGCCAAGGCCATGGCCGAATACGAGGCCGGCCTGGTGGCAACGCGCACGAAGACCGCCAAGCTCCGGGCGCTGCGCGAGGCCAAGGAAGCCGCCGACGAGAAGGCGGCGGCCGAAGCCCCGCCCGCGCCCGAGAAGAAGGGCGCGAAGAAGAAATAGGCCTCAGGCGAGCGAAGGCGCGGCGGCCAGCAACCGGCGGGCGCGAAGCCGCCCGACCGAGTAGTCCGCTTCCGACATTTGCATCCCGTTGCCGCAAGCTCCCGAGCAAATGTCGGAAGTAAAGAACCACTAGCAACCATTTGATTCTCGTGGAGCTTTGAATTCGGCCTTTAACAAGGAGCCCGCTGCACGTGGGTACCGAATGTCAAATTCGCTCCACTCGAGCGTTTCCAGGGGAAGTGGAAACCGGTTCGCCGTCCGGAAACGCGACAAGACAAAAACTTAGACGCGTTCACTGTTTCCGTGGAACAGTGAACGCGTCTAGTGCACGAACGTCCCCGCCCAGCTCATGACCTCGCCGAACTGGTGCGGATAGACGGCGAAATAGACAATCGCGATTACCGGCGCCAACGGCCAGATCCAGTCACGCATGACGTGCCTCCCGGGCAAATATGCGGAAATGACTATCGGGCGGAAGATGTAGCGAACCGGTTAGCCAAATGCGCAGAGCTCGAATCAAGCCTGGCGCAGGCTTGATTCAAATTGGGCAAAGCGTCGGCATCCGTCACCCGATCCGCCTCATCCTGAGGAGCGGTCCACAGGGCCGCGTCTCGAAGGATGGGCGGCCTCCTGCTTCGAGACGCGCACTTTGTGCGCGCCTCAGCATGAGGCCGATTAAGTCACTCCTCCGGCTCGGTGGTGAAATAGAGCGGATAGCCCTTCTGCTTGCCGAGCTCGGTCGCCTCCTTGGCCTTGGTGTCGGCGACGTCCTTGGTGAACACCGCGATCACGCAGGCGCCCTTCTGGTGCGCGGTGATCATCACGCGGTGGGCGGCGCTCTCGTTCATGCGGAACACGGCCATCAGCACCAGCACGACAAACTCGCGCGGCGTGTAGTCGTCGTTGAGCAGGATCACCTTCCACAGCTTGGGGCGCTGCGTCTTGGTTTTGGGTACCGTGCGCGGTTTGGTGACGGTCGGGCTCATCGATACCCCTTGGGCGTCCCTGGTCGGCGCGTTCGAGGCAGCAGCGGCGCCATTTTCAATGCTTTTTGTGGGCATTCGCAACCCCGGCCGATTTCCGCCGGCCGCGCGCCCGCGGTATCCGGCTATCGACAAAGCGCGACAAAAAAGAGCACGCGATACGTCAGCCTTGCTGCTTCATTCGCACGACGGTGGCGCTAGCGTTTGCATCCTAAATTGAGAATTGCGCGAGGGAGCGACACCGGAGAGGCGCTATGCAGTTCGGCGATAGCAATGCCAAGTGGATGTTCGCGCGCTCGCGCCCGATCGTCGAATGCGTCCAGTGCGGCACGCGTCTCTACGTTCCCGAATGGTCGGAATACGTCGCGCCCGGCAGCATCCGCTATCTCTGGCATTGCGAGGATTGCGGCGCGTCGTTTGAAACCGTCAGCACGTTCGAAGCGGCTTAGATGAGGCGACGGCGCGCGGGCCCCGGAAGGGCGGCGCAAGCGCGTAGCGGGCCTTGCAGAGAGGGGGAGTAAGGAGCCGGCTTGGCGCAAGCGCCCTCACCCTGCGCAATCAAGCACCGGCGGCGACCGTAGCGGAAGCCGGCTCCTTGCAAACACCCGCCGGAACCATTGCCCCTCCCCCTTGAATTATGGGGAAAACGCGCAAAACGGCCCTCCTGGGCGGTTGCCTGTCACATTTCCATCAACGCGCGACTTGACGAATCGCCGTGCCCGTGGCCGATTGTTTGCACGCATTTGGTCACGCGGGCCGGCCGTGTTGGTTTAGCCGACCCGTTGCTTGGTTCCTCCCGCGTGGCGTTATAACTGGGCGGCCCAATTGGCCGCCCTTTTTCGTGCCCGCGTGGGATCCCGCTTCAGTAGTCGCAGTAGTGGCGCCTGGTCCGGTAGTAGTTGCCGTCGCGCCCTTTGCGCCAGCAGCGGCCCTTGTACCAGTAGTACCGGCCATAACGCGACCGCGGCTCAAGCTGCGAGCCGAGGATAGCACCCGCCGCAGCGCCAATGACGCCGCCAGCGATCGCACCGCCGGCCCTGCCGGTGGCAGCCCCGCCGATGATGGCACCAGCCGCCCCGCCGAGCAGGGCGCCGCCAATCGTATTGTTGTTCTGCGCGACCGCCTGCCGCGGCGCCACGCCCGCCAGCATGGCGACCATAGCCAGCGCAATCATGAACCGGGTCATTCCAATTACCTCCGTCTGCCCTTTGCCGGGAGGCAATCTATGGCATGCGGGACCGGCGATCAATTTGACCGAACGCAAAGGCCGCCGTTCAGGCAACCGCCTCGGCGGCCTGCGGCGACACGGGCGCCGCCGCGCTTTCCGCCGGCCGCCGGCTTTGCGGACGCGGCGCGGGATCAATGGCCTCGACCAGCCGCAGGAACGAACTGCCCGGCAGCGGCGGCGAAAACACGAACCCTTGCGCCTGGCGGATGCCGCGCTTGCGCAGGTGCATCACCTGCTCGAAGTTCTCCACCCCTTCCGCGATCACGTCCATGCGCATATTGCGCGCAAGATCGATCAGCGTCTCCACGATGGTGGTGGCGTTCTGGTCGGTGCCGACGGCATCCACGAACATCTTGTCGATCTTGATGATGTCGACGCCGAGCTTGAGCATGTACGACAACCCGCTGTGGCCGGTGCCGACATCGTCGATGGCGATGCGCACGCCGAGCCCCTGCAGCGCGGCGATGGTGCGTCGCGTCTCGGTGAAGTTTTCGATCGGGTCACGCTCGGTCACTTCCAGCACCACCTGCGAGAGCCGGATCGGCCCGCCGGCGAACGCGTTGCGCACCTCGTCCACGATCGTGGGATCGCTGAACAGATAGCCGGCGAAGTTGAACGAGATCTTGAGCGCGGGCCGGTGGCGCATGGCTTCGCCCGCTTCGCGGCAGACCGCCCGCATAAGGTGGCGGGTCATGGGACGGATCAGCCCGCTCGTTTCCGCCAGCGGAATGAATGCGGCCGGTGACACCAGCGTGCCGTCGGGCTTGCGCCAACGCACCAGCACCTCGGCGCCACGCAACTGGCCGGTGGCGATGTCGACGATCGGCTGGTAATAGGGCACGAATTCGCCGGCCTTGAGCGCACGCTCCATTTCGGCCACCGGGTTGTTGGGCGTGCGCCGCCGCATCAGCAGGATGAAAGCGGCCACCATGACCAGCACCGCGCCCACCGCGAGGTTGGCAAGCCATTCAATGTGGCTCCGCGTGGCCGGCATCAACGCGCGCGGGACCACGATGTCATAGGCGAACCCGAGGCGCGCGACTCTCGCCTTTTCCGTGAAGCGAGGCTCGCCGTGCCGCGGACGCACGCCGGCCGTGTCGACCACGTGTCCGTCGTCGGCGACGAGCGCGACATAGGCGCTCCGCCGCGTATCGCCGAGCGAGGCCTGTGGCAGCAGCAGCTTCGCCGGCATCAGCGCTGCCAGTTCGTTGACGCTCGCGCCCATCTTGCGGCGCAGCCGGATCATGGTCATGCCGCCGGGCGCGCGCATGACGTCGAGCGACAGGCCCGCCTCACCGGGCAACGAACGCGTGGACACCAGCTGTAGCGAGCCGAAGGGCATGGCGGCGCCGGAACACAGGGTCTGCCCCGTCGGTCCGAGCAGCAGCATGTCTTTGACCGGCGCTGAATCGAAGGCGGCCTGACGCATTGCCGTCACGGCGGCGGGATTGCACTTGCGCACGCCCGCTTCAGCCGCGGCGTCGAGCGCGGCGCGCACCTGGTCGATGCGGCCGTCGGCGAGCGCCACCGCCCGCCGCGCCGCGACCGAGAGTTCGGCGTGAGCCTCCCTGTCGACAAAACCACCAAGCCAGAAATCGAATGCCACCAGGGGAGCGCCGGCCAACAGCACACCAACCACAATCGCAACGATGTTCCGGCGCGTGAGCGAGCGCACAATCTTCCCCCGCGTTCCTCGCTACCCCGCGGCTGCATCCCCGCCCGGCTTCGCCACAATTAGTCATGGGTGGCGTAAAGGTACCGTTAAGGCTGATGAGTGGCTCAACAACCTTTGCGAGTATCTATAAGAGCACGCAATCTGATTGGCGGCGAACGGACGATCAGGCGCGCTTTGTCCGCGCGCCCCGCGGCGTCTTCGCTCGCGCTTTCGACCCGGTCTTGTTGGAGCCGGTCTTGCTGGCGCCAGCTTTGGCCGCCTCCTTGCGCGCACGGTGCGCCTTGAAGCCGGCAACGAAGCGCGCCAGCGTGTCGGAGGTCTTGCCCCGTGGCAACATCACCTCGATGAGCGAGAACCGGCCGCGCTGCTTGACGGCACGCTCGAGTGCATCGGCAAGCGCGCCGCGCGTCCGCACGCGCTCGCCCGCCCCACCGATGGAAGCCGCGATGTCGGCGAAATGCCAGTCGTCGAGATCGTTGAAGCCGGACTCCGGCTGAAACACCCGCAGCATTTCCCAGCTCTGGTTGTTCAGCAAAACGACGATGGGATCGAGACCGTAGCGGCGGCAATTGCCCAGCTCCCAGCCGGTCATCTGGAAGGCACCGTCGCCCACCAGGATGAGCGGCCGGCGGCCAGTCGCCGCGGCAACGCCGATGCCGCCGGGCACGCCGAAACCCATGCCGGCGTAATAGCCCGGCGCCGCCAGCGCGGTGTTGTCGATCTCCATGGCGATAAACAGGCAATCGCCGATATCGGACACCATCGGCATCCTGCCGTGGTGGTCGAATAGATCGTTGACGGCGGTGGCGACGTCGGAAGGCGCGATCGCGCCGTTGTCGTGCTTGAGCCCGCGCGGATAACGCAGCCGGCGGTGCTTGACCTTCGCTCGCTTGAGCTTGGGCGCGCGGCGCGTGAGCGCGCTCACCAGGTCTTCGATCGGCATATCCGGATAGACGTGGTGACCGATGGTAACTTGGCGGCCGAACGCCATGATGGCGCGGCGGGCGTCGAACTGGCGCTGCGACAGCGCGAAATTTGTATCGGAAAGAATGACGCCCAGCAGCAGCACGGCGTCGGCATCCTCGACCAGCTTGGAAATGGCGGGATCGCCGGCCGCGCCCATATAGGTGCCGGCCAGCACGTCGCCGGCCTCCTCCATGAGGCCGCGGCCCATGAAGGTGGTCACCACCGGCACGCCGAGCGCGCGCGCGAGCTTGGCGATCTCCCGCTCGATGCCGTAGCGGCGGATTTCGACGTCGACCACGATCACCGGCTTTTTCGCGGCGGCAAGGCGCGCGAGGATCTCGTCGGCGCATTCGGCAAGTGCGGCACGGTCGGCGGCGCGGCGCGGCAGCACCGGCACCACGCCGGTTTCGGCGTCGACCAGATCGCGCGGAAACTCGATATAGACCGGCAGCGACTGTTCGAGCGCGCTGCGCAGCACGCGGGCGATCTCCGCCGGCGCCGTCGCCGGATCGTTGAGCACGGCCTGGTCGCAGGTGATCTCGCGATAGACCGCGAGCTGGGTGTCGATGGTGCGCGCCTGGTGGTGCAGCAGAAATCCCGCGGTGCGCTCCTGGGCGCCCGGCGCGCCGGCGACCACCACCACCGGCGAGCGCTCCGCATAGGCGCCGGCGACCGCATTGACCAGGTTGAAGGCGCCGGCGCCATAGGTGACCACGGCGACGCCAAGGCCCTGGTGGTAGCGCGCGGCGGCATCGGCCGCGAAGCCGACCGCCGGCTCGTGGCTGAGCGTATAGTTCGGCAGAATCCCGGATTCCTCGATGACCTTGTAGAGCGGCAGCACGAAATCCCCGGGGATGCCGAAGATCTCCCGGGCGCCGTGGTCCTTGAGGCCTTGCAGAAGGGCGGTAGCGAGTGTGGGCATGCTGGCAATCCTAAAGCGTTTGCCGGCGAAGTTAGGAACCGGTTCGCCGTTCCGTGAAACAGCGAACGTATTTAGCCCGCGGCTCCCTGAAGGCCAAGCCGGGACGACGGCCGCGGCTCATGACTGCGCGGTACGCCTAGGGGACCAATAGAATCTTGCCGAAGTGCTGGTTGGCGCGCATGAATTCTTGCGCGGCTTTCGCCTGCTCGAGTGGAAAGATTTTTTCCACCGGCAGGCTCAGCTTTTTGGCTTTCACCACATCCGCGAGATCCGCCCACATCGCGCGGGTTTCCTCGCGCAGTTCGTCCACCGAGCGGGTGCGATGCGTCACCCCGATGTAGCTGATGCGGCGGCTGGCATGCAGGTCGAAGTCGAACTCGGCCTTGCCGCCACCAAGCCGGCCGACATTGACGATGCGGCCCAGAATGGCCGTCGCCTTCATGGTGGCGTTGAAAATGGCCCCCGAGACCTGATCGATGACCAGATCGACGCCCCGGCCATCGGTCGCATTCAGCACGAGATCCGGCCAATTGGGGTCGCTGGTGTCGACGGCGACATCGGCGCCGAAATCCTTTAGTCGCGCGCGACGGTCGGGGTTCGTCGATGTGCCGATCACGGGGCTGGCGCCCAGGAGCTTGGCGATCTGCAGGGCCATCAGACCGACCCCGGAACTCGCCCCCTGGATAAGGACGCTCTCGCCTGCCCGCAGGCGGCCATTCGTCACCAGGGCGTCATGCATGGTGCCGAGGGCAACCGGCAGCGTCGCGGCGTCCTCGAAACTCATGCCGTCGGGTACCGGCACGACCCGCCCCCAATCGCACACGGCGTACTCGGCGTATCCGCCCGCACCCGCGCACATGACCCGGTCGCCCGGTTTGAAACCGCCCTCGAAATGACCTTTGGCCTCGGCGCCGACTTCCACGACTTCGCCGGCCCAATCGATGCCGATGGTGGCGCCCACGGCGCCGTGGCCCCCGCGCCCGCGCGCCGAGGCCAAGTCGGCCCGGTTCAGGCCGGCCGCCTTGACCTTCACCAGAAGCTCGAACGGCTTGGGTGTCGGCTGTGCGATGTCGCGAACGTCGAGCCCGTTTTCCGTTGCCACGGCCGCCTTCATTGCCACTCTCCTCGTACCTGGATGCGTAACAAACTATAGCCGAACAACGGGATTCCGTCCGCAGCGTATCGGCGCGCGTCAGCCTTTCGGCGCGGCGCCGGCCGCAATATCGGCGATGAAGCGCGGCAGCGCGAAGGCACCGACCTGCAATTCCGGCGTCCAGTATTGGGTGGCAAAGCTCCCGGCCTTGGCGTAGCGCGCGGCGATCGTCTCGGCGGGCGTGCGCCGCAGGTTCGTGTCGTCGGTGGCAAAGCCCATCGCCATGTGGCCGCCGACATAGGTCGGGATCGAGGCGACGTAGCAGGTGCCCTCGGCGAACAATTCGCGGAAATAGCCCACGCTGGTCGCGAGTTCCTGAGCCTGGAAGAACGGCACGCCGTTCTGCGTCACCAGCACGCCGCCCGGATTGAGGCAACGCTTGCAGCGCGCGTAGAACTCCTTGGTGAACAGCACGGCACCCGGCCCCTGCGGGTCGGTCGAGTCGACGATGATGACGTCGAACCGGCGGTCGGTCTCACCGACGAATTTCATGCCGTCGTCGATGACGCTTTCGAAGCGCTTGTCGGCGAAAACCGGCGTGGTGAATTCGGGAAAATGCTCCTTGGCGAATTCGACCACCGAGGCGTCGATCTCCACTTGCGTCAGCCGTTCGACCGACTTGTGCTTGAGCACCTCCTCCGCAATGCCGCAATCACCGCCGCCGACGATCAGCACGTCCTTGGCGTTGCCGTGGGCAAACAGCGGCACGTGACTCATCATCTCCTGGTAGACGTATTCGTCGCGGCTGGTGATCTGCACCGCGCCGTCGAGCACCAGCATCTTGCCGAAGAACCTGTTCTCGAACAGCACGAGCTGCTGGTGTTCGGTCGCGACCTCATACAGGATCTTGTCGACCTCGTAGCTCACATGGAAACCCAGCTCGTTGAACAGGGTTTCCGCAATCCAGCGCTTCTCGGCCACCGGCTCATCTCCTCTCGGCGCGTTCTCTCGGCATTTGGCCGAACGGCCATCGTTCCAGGTAAAATCACGTGCGCGAGCGCACGCCGACCTTGAATGGCTGGCGCACGCTAGAACGTCACGAAGGACGGACGTCAGCCTACGGCCTGGCCGCGCAGATGCTCGCTGACCGCGATCTTCTTGGGCGCGAAAGCTTCGCGCAAGACCGGCACGCAGGCATCCGGATTGGCGTCGCCACACATGAAGACGTCGAGCGCGGCGTAGCCGTGCTCCGGCCAGGAATGGATGGAGATGTGGCTTTCCGCCAGCACCGCCACGCCGGAAACGCCGCCGTTGGGCTCGAAATGGTGCAGATGGATGTGCAGCAGGGTCGCCCCCGCGGCGTCCACGCAACGGCGCAAGGTCGCCTCGATATGATCGAGGTCGTCCAGACGGCTGCCGTCATAGACGTCGATGATCAGGTGGGCACCGGCGCAACGCACGCCGTTACGCACCACGAAGTGATCGTCGCGCAACTCCTCATCCACGGCCGGCGCCGCGATGGCAGTTTCTTCTTTTCGGGTGGTACCTGGAGTCCCCAAGCCCTTCCCCGATCGCAAGAGGGCGTTCTGAGACATGCCGCTCTCCCCAACCAGAGATCGAAGCCCGAGAGACCGGCGAGCCGGCTCGCGGAAGTGAAAAATGCCGCGTCACGGAAGTGTCGCACGCGGCAGGGTTCACATAAGGGCAAGTCACGGATGGATCAAGAAGAATCTGAAAAAGCGGGGCCAATTTCGCCTTCCGCGGCGGTGAATTTGGGCCACCCGGGATGCGTGAGCGGCGCAGGCGCGCTAAGCTGCCGCACGGCACTTCATAAGTCGCCTGGCGCGGCCGCCACAAGCATGCCGAGAGGAATCCATGAAGCTCTATATGCACCCCGTCTCCATGACCAGCCGTCCGGTGCGGCTGTTCGTGGCCGATAACAACATCCCCATGAACGAAGAGGTGGTCGATCTGATGACCGGCGCGCACATGCAGCCGCCCTATTCGGACATCAATCCGAACTGCCTGGTGCCGATGCTGGAGGACGGCGACCTCAAACTCACCGAAAGCTCGGCCATCCTGAAATATTTGGCCGACAAGATCGACTCGCCGGCCTATCCGAAGGACCTCAAGGCGCGCGCCAAGGTCAACGAGATGATGGACTGGATCAACACCAACTTCTATCGCGATTGGGGCTACAACCTCTGCTACCCGCAGATATTCCCCCACGTGAAGCGGCGCAGCGACGAGGCGCAGGCCGCGACGCTGGAATTCGGCAAGGAGAACTCCAAGCGCTGGCTGAAGGTGCTCAACGACTATTGGTTGGGGCCGAACAAGCCCTATCTATGCGGGGACGACATCACCATCGCCGATTACTTCGCCGCCGGCATCGTCACCCTGGGCGAAGTCATCGGCGTCGATTTTTCGCCCTACCCCAACGTGAAGGCCTGGATCGCGCGCATGAAGAAGCTGCCGAACTGGGACAAGGTCAACGAGGTGTTCAACGGCCTTGTCGAATCCGTGAAAGGCCAGCCTTTCGTGACGCTCGCCTGAACGGGCGGCGGCGGATCGCGCAAGAAAAAGAAGGAGGCGTCTCATGAGTTTCGCGCCGGGCAAGGACCCGCAAGCGGGGGACGCCTATAGTTGCGATGCGCTCGCCCAAGTGATCGTGCCGCGCACGGTCGATCTGGGTGACGGCTTCTCGGTGCGGCGCGCCCTGCCCTCGGCGCGCTCGCGCATGGTGGGGCCGTTCATCTTCTTCGACCACTTTGGTCCGGCCGAATTCAAGGCCGGCGCCGGCATCGACGTGCGGCCGCACCCGCATATCGGGCTTGCCACGGTCACGTATCTCTTCGACGGCGAAATCATGCATCGCGACAGCCTCGGCACCGCAGCCGCGATCAAGCCCGGCGAGGTGAACTGGATGACCGCCGGGCGCGGGATTGTCCACTCCGAGAGAACGGACACGGCGTTGCGCGCCACCGGCAGTCCCATTCACGGGCTGCAGATGTGGGTCGCGCTGCCGCAGGCGAAAGAAGAAATGGAAGCGGGCTTTGCCCACCACGAAACGACCGAATTCCCGGTCGTGGCCGACGACGGCAAGACCGTGCGCGTGGTGGTCGGCTCGCTCTACGGCGCGTCGTCGCCGGTGCCGGTCGTGCACGAAACCATCTTCGGCGACGCTTATCTCAAGGCCGGCAGCAAGCTGCCCGTCGACGCCGACCACGAGGAGCGCGCGCTCTACGTCGTCGACGGTACGATCGACATCGCCGGCGACAGGTTCGAGCCCGGACGACTCCTGGTATTCAAGCCCGGCGACCGCCTCGACGTCACCGCAGTGAGCGACGCCCACGTGGTCATCGTCGGCGGCGCGCCCATGGACGGCCCGCGCCACATCTGGTGGAACTTCGCCTCCTCGCGCAAGGAGCGCATCGAGCAGGCCAAGGCCGACTGGAAGGCTGGCCATTTCCAGAAGGTGCCCGGCGACGAGATCGAGTTCATTCCGCTGCCAGAGGAATAGCCGCCGCAGGCCGGCCGAAAGCGTCGACCTTGCCGATGTCGTTCACGTCGAACGGCGTCGTCTGGTAGAGCTGATTGATCCAGTTGCCGAACAACAGGTGCGCGTGGCTGCGCCAGTGATTGAGCGGCGCCCGTTTCGGATCGTTCGCCGGAAAATAGTTCTTCGGGACCGGGGTCGATGGGTTACCCGCGAGGTCACGGATATATTCGTCGGCGAGCGAGCCGCTGTCGTATTCGATGTGATTGAACATGTGCAGCGCGCGGTGCGCCGGGTCGTCGAGCAGGCAGAGCCCCGCCTCCTCCGAATCCATCAGCACTTTGAGGCCGTGGCCGGGCGGAACCTCGCTCGTCCTCACCTCTGTCCAGCGTGACACGGGAATCGCGAAATCGTCGGAGAAGCCGCGCAGATAAGGCGACGCCGCCGCCAGATTACGATGTCTGAAGACGCCAAACTTCTTTTGGTCGAGCAGATATTTGTTCATGCCGTGGAAATGGTGAACCGCGGCCTGGGCGCCCCAGCAGATGGTCATCAGGCTGTGCACGTTAGTCTGCGTCCAGTCAAAGATGCGGCGCAGTTCGCCCCAGTAGGTCACCTCTTCGAACGGCAAGGTCTCGATCGGCGCTCCGGTGATGATAAAGCCGTCAAACTTCTCGGCGCGCACGTCCTCCCAATCCCGGTAGAACGAGACGATATGATCGGCCGGCGTGTGACGCGGCACGTGGTCGGTGACCTTGACCAGCGTCATCTCGACCTGCAGCGGCGAGGCACCGAGCAGGCGCGCGAACTGCGTCTCGGTCTTCACCTTGTTGGGCATCAAATTGAGCAGGCCGATCCGCATGGGCCGGATGTCCTGGCGCACGGCATCCGTCTCGAGCATGACATTGACGCCCTCCGCTTCGAGCACGGAACGGGCGGGCAGATTGTCTGGAATCTTGATGGGCATGTCACACCGGCCTTCGCAATGTTGCGGGCAAGACCGAGAGTGTGACTGAGCCCGTTTGGTTGCCGGTTCGGCCACATCCTCCCCCCGTTTCTTCGGGGGAGCGCCACCTTGCTCGGGAAGCAGGTTGGCGTCGGGCAATGCCCAACTCTTGATGTTGTGCGTTTAGATACGCCTTCCGAGGCGGTTTGACAAGATACTCCGGTTTGGCGACTGGGTGGGCGGGATCCCGCGCTACTTCTTCGGCAGATCCAGTCGGATGCTGAGCTCGCGCAGCTGCTTCGTCGTAACTTCCGAGGGCGCGCCCATCATCAAGTCCTCGGCGCGCTGGTTCATCGGGAACACCACGACCTCGCGCAGGTTCTCCTCGCCCGCCAGCAGCATGACGATGCGGTCGATGCCGGGCGCGATGCCACCATGCGGCGGGGCGCCGAGTGAGAGCGCATGCAGCATGCCGCTGAACTTGCTCTCCAGCACGTCCTCGCCGTAGCCAGCAATGGCAAAAGCCTTGCGCATGATCTCGGGGCGATGGTTCCGGATGGCGCCCGACGACAGCTCGATGCCGTTACAGACGATGTCGTACTGGAGCGCTTTGATCGACAGCAGCTTCTCGTGGTCGTTGGGATCGAGCGCGAGGAAGTCCTCGACCGCCATGTTCGGCATCGAGAACGGATTGTGGGAGAAGTCGATCTTCTTCTCCTCCTCGTTCCACTCGTACATCGGGTAGTCGACGATCCAGCAGAACTCAAAGCGATCCTGCGCGATGAGGCCAAGTTCCTCGCCGACCTTGGTGCGCGCGGGGCCGGCGAACTTCACGAAGTCGCGCGGCCGGCCGGCAACGAAGAACACCGCGTCTCCGACGCCCAAACCGAGTTGGTCAGCGATCTGCTTGGTGCGCTCGGGCCCGATGTTCTTGGCCAAGGGACCCGCGCCGCCCTCCTCGCCCTCGCGCCAGAAGATATAGCCGAGGCCGGGCTGGCCCTCGCCTTGCGCCCACGAATTCATGCGGTCGCAGAAGGCGCGGTTGCCGCCCTTGGGCGCGGGGATTGCCCACACCGCATTGCCTTCGGTTTCGAGAATGCGCGCGAAGATCTTGAAGCCGGAGTCGCGGAAGGCGTCGCTCACGTCCTGCATCACGATCGGGTTACGCAGGTCCGGCTTGTCGGAGCCGTATTTCGCCATCGACTCCGCATAGGGGATCATCGGAAACTTCGGCGTCACCGCCTTGCCGTCGGCGAATTCCTCGAACACGCCGTGGATCACCGGCTCGACCGCCTCGAACACGTCTTCCTGCGTGACGAAGCTCATCTCCAGATCGAGCTGGTAAAACTCGCCGGGCGAGCGATCGGCGCGCGCGTCCTCGTCGCGGAAGCAGGGAGCGATCTGGAAATAACGATCGAAGCCCGCCACCATGAGCAATTGTTTGAACTGCTGCGGTGCCTGCGGCAGCGCGTAGAACTTGCCGGGATGAAGGCGCGAGGGAACGAGAAAGTCGCGCGCGCCTTCCGGCGACGAGGCGGTCAGGATCGGCGTCTGGAATTCGAAGAAGCCGGCGTTCTTCATGCGCGTGCGGATCGAGTTGATCACGCGTCCGCGCAGCATGATGTTGGCATGCAGCTTCTCGCGGCGCAGATCGAGGAAGCGGTACTTGAGCCGGATGTCCTCCGGGTAGTCCTGCTCGCCGAACACCGGCATCGGCAATTCGGCCGCCGGCCCCAGCACCTCGATCTCGTCGATATAGACCTCGACTTGGCCGGTCGGCAGCTCCGAGTTGAGGGTGCCCTCGGGACGCATCCGGACCTTGCCGTCGATGCGCACCACCCACTCCGAGCGCAGCGTCTCGGCCAGCTTGAAGGCCTTGCTGTCGGGGTCCGCCACGACCTGGGTGATCCCGTAATGGTCGCGCAAATCGATGAACAGCACCCCACCGTGATCGCGGATGCGATGGCACCAGCCGGAGAGCCGCACGGTCTGCCCGACATCGCCTTCGCGAAGCGCGCCGCAGGTGTGGGAACGGTAGCGATGCATGAGGGTTTCCGGCCGATTCGGGGGTGATTCAGGGGTTGCGGGTGAGGCGGCGGGAAAAGCGCATGGGGGGGTGGCTTTGTCAAGGCAAGGGGCTGGCAAGGGGTCTGGCTAGGGCTTTGGCAAGCCGGCCCGACAGCTTCGGGCGCGCCACACCCCTGGCAGCGGCCCCCCTCACCTGCGCTATAGTAGTAGGCGAACCGTCGGGGCTTCGCGACCGCCCCACCCGAGAACGGCCGACCGCGAGGAACGCCCTGGATATGCGACGCCTGCTCATCCTCGCCGCCGCCCTGGGCCTCGCCTCGCAGGTAGCCCTTCTTGCCCCGCCAGCGGCGCTTGCCGGCACCCTGGACCGGGTCAAGGAAACCGGCGTGTTCCGCATCGGCTACCGCGCCGATGCCAGACCCTATTCCTATCAGGATGCGCGCGGGCACCCGGCCGGCTACGTCGTCGATCTCTGCCGGGAGATCGCCGCCGCGCTGGGGCCCGGCGTGCGCCCCCAATACGTGCTGGTGCACGCCGGCGAACGCTTCAAATCGGTGCACGACGGCAAGGTCGATATCCTCTGCGACCCGAGCACCGTCACCATTGCGCGGCGCGAGGTCGTGGATTTCTCGATCCCGACCTACCTCGACGGCGCCGGCATCCTATCGCGCCAGAGCGCGCCGGTGCAGCGCTTCGAGGACCTCGCCGGCAAGCGTGTCGGCGTGCTGATCGGCACCACCACCGAGCGGTTGCTGCACAACTCGCTTGAGGAACTGGGAGTCGCCGCCACCATCGTCCCGGTACGCGACCACCGCAACGGCATGGACCTCGTCGAGGACGGCAAGCTCGACGCCTACGCGGCCGACCGCGGCATCCTCGCCGCCATGCTGCGCCAAGGCGGCCGCCCCGGTTTCGAACTGAGCAAGCGCTATTTCAGCTATGAGACCTACGCCCTGGCGCTGCCGCGCGACGACAGTGCCTTCCGCCTGTTCGTGGACAAGACCCTGGCCGCGCTTTATCGCTCCGGCCGCATCCACGATATCCTCGCCCGGACCTTCGGCAACGCGCCGCTCGACCCGATGCTCCAGTCCATGTTCGTCATCAATTCGCTGCCGGAAAGGTAATCGTGAAGTCAGTCAAGAAGAAGTCCGTCAAGAAGACGAAAAAGTCGCGCCGCCCGGCAATCGAGACCAGGACGATGACGACGGCGGAAGCCGCCGTCGAAGGCCTCATTGCGCACGGGCTCGAGACCATTTACGCGCTGCCGGGCGTGCAGAACGATCACCTGTTCGACGCACTCTACAAGGCGTCGAACCGCCTGCGCACGGTGCATGCGCGCCACGAACAGGGCGCGGCCTACATGGCGCTGGGCGCGCAGCTCGCGACCGGCAAACCTCAGGCCTACGCCGTGGTGCCGGGGCCGGGCCTGCTCAATTCCAGCGCGGCGCTGCTCACCGCCTACAGCATGAATTCGCAGGTGCTGGCGCTGGTCGGCGAAATCCCGCAAGCCGCCATCGGCCGCAATGTCGGCCATCTGCATGAATTGCGTGGCCAGAGCGATATCCTGGCGCATCTGACCGATTTCACCGGGCGGCTGCGCAATGCCGGCACGGCGCCGCGCCTGGTTGCGCAAGCCATGCGCGCCATGGCCACCGGCCGGCCGGGCCCCGCCGCGCTCGAATGCTCGATCGACGTATGGGGCAAGCCCGGCGAGGTCGGCGCAATCGCGCCGCCCAAGCCATTGCCGCGTCCGCGTATCGACGAAGACGCGCTGCGGCGCGCTGCGCGCAAGCTGGGTGCGGCCAAGCGTCCGCTGATCTGCGTCGGCGGCGGCGCGCAGGACGCCTCGGCAGAAGTAACGGCTCTCTCGGAGATGCTGCAGGCGCCGGTCTATTGCGGCTTCCGCCGCGGCCAGGGCGTGCTCGACAGCCGCAACCCGTTCGCGGTGACGGTGCCGCTCGGCCACGAACTGTGGGGCGAGGCCGACGTGGTGATCGGCATCGGCACGCGGCTGTTCTTCCCGCAACTGAACTGGGGTGTCGACCGCGACCTCGCCATCATCCGCGTCGATGCCGACGCCGACGAAGCCAAGCGCAACGGCAAACCGGCGGTGACGCTGATCGGCGATGCCAAGCCGATCCTGCAGCGGCTGCTCGAGGTGCTGCCCGCCCACAACGCGGCGCGCCCTTCGCGCCGGGAAGAGATGCAGGAACGGCAGGCGACAACGCGCGCGCGCCTCGCCGACAAGCTGGCGCCGCAGATCGGCTGGCTCGACGCCATCCGCGCTGAGCTGCCGGAAGACGGCATCTTCGTCGACGAAGTGACGCAGATGGGCTTTGCCGCCCGCCTCGCCTTCCCGGTCTACAAGCCCCGCACGTTTCTCTCGCCGGGCTACCAGGACAATCTCGGCTGGGGCTTCGCCACCGCGCTCGGTGCCCAGGACGCGCGGCGCGACGTGCCGGTGGTCTCGATCAACGGCGACGGCGGCTTCATGTATACGGCGAACGAGATGGCGACCGCCGTGCGCCACAAGATCCCGCTGGTCGCGATCGTGTTCAACGACGGCGCCTTCGGCAATGTGCGCCGCATCCAGCAGGAGCAGTACGGCAACCGGCTGATCGCGAGCGACCTCGCCAATCCGGATTTTGTGAAGTTCGCCGAAAGCTTCGGCGCCGTGGGCGAGCGCGTCCTGAACCCCGACGCGCTGCGCCAGGCGCTGCGCCGGGGCTTTGCCCGCCGCGACGGCCCGACCCTGATTGACGTGCCAGTCGGGCCGATGCCGTCCCCATGGGAATTTATCTTCATGCCGCGGGTGCGCGGACCGAAATGAGTTGCCACAGCCCCGCCGGATCGCGTTAAGTCACCGTCACGCAAAGTCATTACCGCTCATGGACTTGATCACCACCACAGAAGAACTCCGCGAGGTCTGCACCCGCATGGCGGGGCACCCGTTCGTCACCGTCGACACGGAATTCCTGCGCGAGACCACCTATTATCCCCTACTCTGCGTGGCGCAGATTGCCACCACCGACGAGGCGGTGGTGATCGATGCGCTGGCCGCGGGCATCGACCTGACGCCGTTCTTTGAGCTGATGGCCACCGAGAACGTGGTCAAGGTCTTCCACGCCGCGCGCCAGGACATCGAGATCGTCTGGAACCTGGCGGAGAAGATCCCCCACCCGATCTTCGACACCCAGGTCGCCGCCATGGTGCTCGGCTATGGCGACTCGATCTCCTACGATCAATTGGTCCAGCGCATCACCGGCGATACCCTCGACAAGTCGCACCGTTTCACCGACTGGACCCGGCGGCCGCTCTCCGATGCACAGGTCGTCTATGCGCTGTCGGACGTGACCCATCTGCGCGACGTCTATCTCAAGCTTGACGAAGACCTGCAGAAGCGCGGACGCGCCAGTTGGGTGTCGGCCGAGATGGAAGTGCTGACCTCGCCGGAGACCTACCGGATGGACCCGGCGCGCTCCTGGGAGCGGCTGAAGAGCCGGGTGCGCAAGCCCAAGGACCTCGCCGTGCTGATGGAGATCGCAGCCTGGCGCGAGCGCGAGGCGCAGACCCGCGACGTGCCGCGCTCGCGCGTGCTCAAGGACGATGCGGTCGCCGACATCGCGACCCAGGCGCCGACCTCGATCGAAAAACTCGGCCACCTGCGCTCGCTCCCGAAAGGATTTGAGCGCTCGCGTTGGGGCAATGACATCATCGACGCGGTCAAGCGGGGCCTCGAGCGCGATCCCAAGACCCTACCGCGCTTCGAGCGCCACCGGACGGCGCCCAACGCCGCCGCCACCGTCGAACTCCTGAAGGTGCTGCTGCGCATGACCTCGGAGCGCCACGGCGTCGCCGCCAAGGTCATCGCTACCGTTGACGATCTCGACCGCATCGCCGCCGACGACGAGGCCGATGTACCGGCGCTGAAGGGCTGGCGGCGCGAGTTGTTCGGCGAGAAGGCGCTGGCCTTGAAGCACGGCGAGCTAGCGCTCGCGATCGAAAAAGGTCGCGTGGTGACGATGGAGAAGAACTGAGCACCAGCATGAACTTCGCCAGCGACAATACCGCGGCGGTGGCGCCGGAGATCATGGCCGCGCTCGCCCGCGCCAACGACGGCTATGCGCTCGGCTATGGCGCCGACGTCCTCACCAAACGGGTCGAGGAACGTTTCTCGAACATCTTCAAACGTGAGGTCGCCGTCTTCCTGGTGCCGACCGGGACGGCGGCCAATGCCCTGGCGCTCGCGCATCTGACACCGCCGTGGGGCGCCGTCATCTGCCACGCGGAATCCCATGTCGCGACCGACGAATGCGGCGCGCCGGAATTCTTTGGCGGCGGCATCAAGCTTGCCGGCATCCCCGGCGAGGCCGGCAAGATCACCCCCGACGCGCTGACAGGCGTTCTCGATGCGCCGCATTGGGGCGCGCCACATCATGTGACGCCCTCGGCGCTGTCGTTGTCGCAGTCGACCGAAGCCGGCACCATCTACCGGCCGCATGAGATCCGCGCACTGGCCGACATCGCCCATACCCGCGGGCTCGCCGTGCATGTCGACGGCGCGCGCTTTGCCAACGCGCTCACCCGCATGAACGTGTCTCCGGACGAAGCGACGTGGAAAGCGGGCGTCGACGTCATGTCCTTCGGCGCGACCAAAGGCGGCGCGCTGGCCGCGGAAGCCATCGTCTTCTTCGACCCGGCGCGCGGCGCCGATATGGCGGCTCGGCGCAAACGTGGCGGGCATCTCATCTCGAAGCACCGGTTCATCGCGGCGCAGATGGAAGCCTATTTGATGGATGGCCTCTGGCTCGATCTCGCACGCCATGCCAATGCCATGGCCGACCGGCTGGGCGACGGGCTGACCACCGCCGGCTTCAAGCCGGTCTGGCCGGTCGAAGCCAACGAAGTCTTCCCGATCCTGCCCAACGACGTCATCGATAGGCTCAAGGCGGCCGGCGCCGCCTTCTATCCATGGGCGACCGACAGCCTGCCACAAGGCACCGTCGTCGGACCCGACACGCAGATCGTGCGGCTGGTCACTTCGTTTGCGACGACGGCGGACGACGTCGACCGGTTCGTCGCGACGGCCAAAGGCGCCTGACGGCAACGCGCCCCGCGCCCTCCGAGCAAGCCGTGCGCTGCTAATGCGCGGCCGCCAGCACCCCACGCGCCGCCAACCCCATCGACTCGCTGAGCGTCGGATGCGGATGAATGGCCCCCGCCATCGCTTCTATCGGCACATGCGTCGCAACCGCCAATGCGCCCTCGCCCAGAAGCGAAGCCGCCCCTTCCGCCAGGATATGAACACCCAGCACCGCGCGGCTCGTCTTGTCGTAAACCAGCTTGAGGATCCCTTCTGCGTGTCCCGAAACCTGCGCGCGGGCGTCGGCCCGATAGTCATAACGTGCGACGCCGACGTCGTGACCAGCGTCATGCGCCTCGTTCTCGGTCAGACCGGCGATCCCAATTTCCGGCGTACTGAAGATGACGGCAGAGTTGATCGCCGGCGTCGGAAAGCGGGTCGGCCGGCCGAGCAGATGGCGCGCGAGCGCCAGCCCCTGGGCGGTAGCCCAGTGCGCGAACATCGGGTGGCCGACAACGTCCCCGACGGCGTAGATACCCGGCTCGTTGGTCTCCAGGGTGTCGCCAACCTTGACCCCGTGGTGGTCGAAGCGCACGGCGGTGTTTTCCAATCCAAGCCCATCCACGTTCGGATGACGGCCGGTCGCTTCCAGGACGATATCGGCCTCCGCCTCATGCTGGGCACCGGCGGCGTCCCGGTACTGCACGGCGACGCCATCACCCTTGCTGACGACTCCCAAGATCTGTGCCCCGACTTCAAGGCCGATGCCTTGTGCGCGGAAATGACCCTGCAGCGCGGCAGCGATCTCTTCGTCGACTGGTGCCAAAATGCGCGGGCCGGCCTCGATGATCGTCACCGCGCTGCCAAAGACGGCAAAGATTTGCGCCATCTCGACGCCGATAGGGCCTCCTCCGATGACGACAAGGCGTTTCGGCAGTCGCTTGATGTCGAGCACCTGATCACTGGTCAGCACCTGCGGGAGGTCGATGCCGGGGACCGGCAGCGACCGCGGCACCGAGCCGGTGGCGATAACCGCATTGCCGAATGATATCTCCTCGGGTTTCCCGCCGTGAGGCGTGATGCGCGCCCGCCGCGGTCCGAGCAGGCTCACTTCGCCGAACTGCACCGTGAGCGTGGGTATGCTTCGTGCGTGCTGCAGCGCGCCCGCTGCACGGTGCTCAAGCACCGCGGCCTTGCGCTGCATGATGACGTCCCAATCGACGGCGATTTCGCCCGCCGGAATGTTAATCCCGAACTCTTGGGCGCGTCGGATCGCCTGCAGCCGGTGCGCGCTTTCATGCAATATCTTGGAGGGGATGCAGCCCTCGAACAGACACGTGCCACCCAGGCCCGCGCCCTTTTCTACCAAGAGAACGCGGCGCCCCGCACTGGCAAGAGCCATTGCGGTCGGCGTGCCGCCTGGTCCTCCACCAACGACCAGTACATCGACTTCTGCCATCTCGGAATTCCTTCGGCCATGCCCGCCGCTGCCGGCGGATCGCCCCCTTATGCCCTTGGTGTGTTGCTACGGGGCGCGGCGGCACGCAGCATTGATCAGGGTCAATCCACTGCGTTGCATGGCCTGCGGACCACGGTCAGGAGGTTCTGCCGGCCTCTGGCTGAGCTTTATGCTTCCAGCACCGGTTCGCGGCCGATGACCCGCGCGAGCTGGCGCAGGCGGCTTGCCAGCCGGTCGCCGGCAAGCCCGCGGCACTTGCCTTTCAGCGTCAGCACCAGCTTGCCGCGTCGGACCCACATGGGCGTCTTCGGCAGTACGCCGCCCTCACCCGCCGTCAGCATGTAGGCCACGCGCATGGCGGCGCCGTGGATGCGCGCGTGGTCGAGCGTGCGGGTCGACGCGAGCTCGCGCAGGCGCGGCGACAGATCGCCTTCACCCAAGCCCGCGTGGCGGAAATAAATCGATAGCGCGAGATAGGCGCGGCCGGGATGATCGACCGCCATGAAGGCGCCGTTGGCGATGATGTTCATAGACTGCTCGCCGCGATAGTCCGGATGCGCACGCCAGCCGATATCGGCGAGCAGGCAAGCGGCGTGGCGCAGGCGGCGCTCGTCGGCGGTCTCCTCGATCTTCGTGGAAGCCATGAAGCGGTCGGTCCAGTCGATCAGCTCCTCGCCGTGATGCGGCGAACGCGAGCGCAGCACGTTGAGGTCCGCGGCCGCGCAGATCAACGGGTCGTAGGCACGCTCCTTGGCCTTGAGCAGCGAATAGAGCAGCCCTTCGCGCACGCCGAGCACAGAGATGACCACTTCTTTCGGTTTGGTACGGCGCACCAGCTCTTCCATCACCAGCGCGGCATAGGGCAAGAGCGGCCGGCGGGCGGCGTTGACGACCTCGATCTTGGACAGCGTCTCGGTGTCGACGCGATGCACCAGCCGCGCGAATTCCTGCGCCTCACGCGCCTCGATGCGGTAGTTGTGCATGACGTGGAAGGGATAGCCGGTCTGCCACATGTGCAGGCGGGCAAGCGCGCGCCAGGTGCCGCCGACCGCGTAGAAGGTGCGGCCCTCGCCTTCCTTCAGCATATCGAGGTTCTTGAGCGTCTTGTCGACGAAGCGCTCGGCCTTCTTCAGGGACTTGCCGGCGATATCCTGCAGGGCGAGGCCGCCGAGCGGCAGCGTCAGGCCGTGGCGCACGCGCGCGCCGTGCACGTCGATCAGCTCGAGCGAGCCGCCGCCGAGATCGCCGACGATGCCGTCCGGCTTGTGGATGCCGGACACGACTCCAAGCGCGGTGAGATTGGCTTCGCGCGTGCCGGACAGCACCTCGATCTCGGTGCCGCAGATGCGCTCCGCCTGGGTGATGAAGGCATCGCCGTTCTTGGCGTCGCGGCAGGCCGCCGTGGCGATCGCCCAGATGCGCTTGACGTGCAGCGTGTCGCAGAGCGCGCGAAAGCGCTTGAGCGCGGTGAGCGCGGTGTCCATCGCTTCCTGCGCCAGGAGGCCGGTCGACTGTACCTGGCGGCCGAGGCCGGCCAGCACCTTTTCGTTAAAGATCGGGGTCGGCGCGCGGGTCAGCCCCTCGTAGATGACGAGGCGGACCGAGTTGGAGCCGATGTCGATGACCGCGATCGGGGGGCCGTGGTCGAGCCGTCCCTTGGCGGATGGAACGACAGCCGAGCGCTTATACGCTCTCGGCGTGGCGGCGGATAAGACGGCGCGGTGAGGATTCTTTGAGAGATTTGCCACGGCCCGACAAGCTCGGATTGGTCATGAAGTACTTGTGGGCATTGAACGGCTCCTCGCCCGGCTCGGTCTTGATACGCACGGAACTGCCGTCCGGCAAGACATCCCAACTCTGCTGATTATCCATCAGATTCGCGACCATAATCTGGTCCAGAACCTGCTCATGCACAGTTGGATTGAGGATCGGGCACAGGGATTCGACCCGCCGGTCGAGGTTACGCGGCATCATGTCGGCGGAGGCAATATAGACCGCCGCCTTGGGATGCGGGAGGGGGTGGCCGTTGCCGAAGCAGTAGATGCGGCTATGTTCCAGGAAGCGGCCGACGATGGACTTGACCCGGATATTCTCCGACAGGCCCGGCACCTCGGGCCTCAGACAACAGATACCGCGCACCACCAGGTCCACCGCCACCCCCGCGTCGGAGGCGCGGTAGAGCGCGTCGATGATGCCGGCATCGACCAGCGAATTCATCTTCATCCAGATCGCCGCCGGCTTGCCGGCCTTGGCGTTGGCGATTTCCCTGTCGATGTGCTCCATGATGCGGCTGCGCAGATTGATGGGCGAGATCGCCATGCGCTCGAGCGCGTCCGGCTCGGCGTAGCCGGTGATATAGTTGAAGATGCGCGCAACGTCGCGGCCGATCACCGGCTCGGCGGTGAAGAACGAGAGGTCGGTATAGATGCGCGCGGTCACCGGATGGTAGTTGCCGGTGCCGACATGGACGTAAGTCGCCAAGGCGCCGGCCTCCCGCCGCACCACCAGCGACAGCTTGGCGTGGGTCTTCAACTCGATGAAGCCGTAGACCACCTGCACGCCGGCGCGTTCGAGATCGCGCGCCCAGCGGATGTTGGCCTCTTCATCGAAGCGCGCCTTCAACTCGACCAGCGCGGTGACCGACTTGCCGGCTTCCGCCGCCTCGACCAGCGTCTTGACGATGGGCGACTCCGCGCTGGTGCGATAGAGCGTCTGCTTGATGGCAACCACGTTGGGATCGCGCGCCGCCTGGTTCAGGAACTGCACGACCACGTCGAAGGATTCGTAAGGGTGATGGACCACCAGGTCCTTCTGCCGGATGGCGGCGAAGGCATCACCGCCACAGTCGCGGATGCGCTCGGGATAGCGCGGATTGTAGGGCACGAATTCGAGGTCGGGCCGGTCGATCCTGGTGAGTTGGGCAAGATCGTTGAGCGCCAGCACGCCGTCGACCAGGAATACCTCGGCGTCGGCAACGGCGAGCGCGCGCTGCACGAACGAACGCAGCTCCGCCGGCATCTTGGCGTCGAGCTCGAGGCGGATCACCGAACCGCGCCGGCGCTGCTTGAGCGCGGTCTCGTAGAGCAGCACCAGATCTTCCGCCTCTTCCTCGATTTCCACTTCGGAGTCGCGGATGAGGCGGAACGCCCCCTGCCCCTTCACCGCGTAGCCGGGGAACAGGCGGCCGATGAACTGCTGGGTCGCCTCCTCCAGCGCGATCAGGCGGATGCCGTCGCCTTTGCCGTTCGGCAACTGGATGAACCGCTCGATCTTCTGCGGCATGCGGATCAGCGCGTTCATCGCCTTGCCGTCGCGATGGCGCGCGAGTTGCAGCGTGATCGAGAAACCGAGATTGGGAATGAACGGAAACGGATGCGCCGGATCGATGGCGAGCGGCGTCAAGAGCGGGAAGATGCGAGCGAGGAAATACTCCTCCAGCCAGTTGCGCTCGGATTTCTTGAGATCGGAGCCATCGACCAGGGTGATGCCGGCGGCCGCGAGCTCCGGCCTGAGCTCGATCCAGCGCTGCTGCTGGTCGCTGGCCAGCCGCCCCACGGCATCGACCACGCGGGTCAGTTGTTCGGCCGGGGTGAGGCCGTCCGGGCTGCGATCGACGATGCCCTGGCGCACCTGACCCTTGAGGCCGGCGACGCGCACCATGAAGAATTCGTCGAGGTTATTGGCCGAGATCGACAGGAAGCGCACCCGCTCCAGGAGCGGATGGTGTTCGTTGGCGGCCTCTTCGAGAACCCGGCGGTTGAAGTGCAGCCAGGAGAGCTCGCGGTTGATGAAGCGCTCGGGGCGCTCGCTCAGCGGGGCCTCGGCAGCCTCGGGCGCGGAATCGGCTACCGGCGCGGGCGCGGCGCGCTCCTCGCTCGGTGCGATTTCCTCAACCGCTGCAATAGCTTGTCTGCGATCTGCCATATCGAAAAAGGTCGCCCTGAAGTATTTCCCGTAGCCGGCAAAAATGGCGGCTGGATGACAGTATGGGGCCGCCCCAGCCAACACTGCCACGGATCGGTGAATGATCCGTCATCCGCCGCCGTTCCGGCATGATAGCAACGCCACACGGCAAACCGAAATCCCGGTTTCAGGTCTTTGCAATCGCGCGCTCGCATCGTCCCAGGCAGGTTTACCAAACCTTTAGGAGACCCGGCCGATGCTTGCGCTTCCCAACCCCTGGGGGCGCATCCTCTAACGGCCTGTCCATGAACTCCGCACGAACAGGCGCGGATGTTGCCAAATGGCACGTAGTCCCCTGATCGCCCTCGCCACCATAATCGCGTTCTCCGCAAGCGCTTCGGCGCACGAATGGCAGTATTGCCTCGCCCCCTCGTTTACGGACCACAAGTTCTACGTCTCGACGCCCGTTCCCGCGCGCAAGCCGTTGGGCAACGCCGATCGCGCCTACGCGCGCGTCCTCAATCGCTCCGGCCTGCGCTACAGCGACATCCAGTGTCCCATGGCCGAGGGCCGGCATACGATCGCCGATATGCGCCGTCAGGCCTTGCGTCTGAACAGCGAACTGGGCATGGCGATCGTGCCGCTGCCGCTCGAAGTGCCGTATCAGGCGCCGTCGGTCTCTACCGGCTCATTGAACAACTGAGCGGCCAGCGCCCGCGTCACCGGCCGGTGTTGGCGCATGGCTTCTTCGTCAAGCAAGCCGAGCGCGGCGCGGACGGCGGCGAAGGAGCGTTCGATGCGGGTGGCAAGGTAGTTCGCCAGCGCGCGATCGACCGCAATCTGGCGGTCGGCGGCAAGCTTGACGATGACGGCGCGCAAGAGGTCGTCGTCGGGCGCTTCAAGCGTCACCACCGGAAGGCTGCGCAGGCGCGAGGCGAGATCGCGGATCACCACCTTGAGGTTTGTCGGCGCGGTGCGCGACGTGATCAGAACGAAGGCCCCCTCCTCGCGGGCGAGATTGAGCAGATGAAACAGCGCGCGCTCGTCGACGTTTCCGGGCTCGAGGTCTTCGACCACTAGTGCGCCGGTGGCAAACGCCGCCGGCAGGTCGATCTCGCTTAAACGCCGCGCCGACACGACACGCGCGCCCGACATCTGAGCCCAGATCGCCGCAAGATGGCTTTTGCCCGCGCCTTCCGGTCCGACCAGCGCCACCACCGGCGCCGGCCAGTCCGGCCAGCGCTCGATCAAACCGAGCGCAGCCGCGTTGCTGGGGCCTGCGAGGAAATCCTCGCGTGCGAAGCTCTCGGCATGGGGAAGCGCCAACACGAGTTGGCGTGGCGCGGGCGGGTGACCCATGATGCTCAACTCGACGCCTCACCCGTATAGAATGAGCTTTCCAGATAGCGCCGGAGCCCGAAGCGGCTGAGCACGCCGATGGTGGCGGAAACCGGCACCGCCACCAGGAGACCGACGAAGCCGAACAGATAGCCGAAGGCGAGCAGCGCGAAAATCACCCAGACCGGATGCAGGCCGACGCTTTCGCCGACGAGCTTGGGCGAGAGTACGTTGCCCTCCAGGAACTGTCCGACCAGGAAGATACCGAGCACGATGCCGATCGACGTGTAGTGCGGCCAGAACTGCGCGACCGCAACGCCCACCGACAGCACCAGGCCGGTGAGCGAGCCGACATAGGGGATGAAGGTGATCGCGCCCGAGAGCAATCCGATCAGCAGGCCGAACTTGAGACCGGCAAGCGTCAATCCGATCGCGTAGTACGAGCCGAGCACGACGCAGACGACGGTCTGCCCGCGCACGTAGCCGGAGATGGTGGCGTCGATCTCGCGCACCAGCGCGTGCACGGTCTCGCGCTGATGCACCGGGATCCAGCCGTCCACTGTGTCGATCATGTGGTGCCAGTCGTAGATCAGGTAGAACGCCACCACCGGCGTCACCACGATCAGCGAGAACAGCGACACCAGCGCCTGGCCGCCCGACCACAGCGACTTCAGGAACGTCGTGAACCAGCCCATGCCTTGGCTGACCAGACCGCCGAACGATTTGGTCGGACTGAAGCCGGCGCCGAGCAGCTTATGCAGCCAGGGCTGGCTCTGGTCATTGATCCACGCCTGCAACTTGGTGATGTAACCGGGGATGGCGTCGATGAGCGAGCCGAGCTGGCCACCGATGAGCGGCGCCACCAGCAGGATGATCACGATAAAGCCGAGCACCGCGACGGCGATGATCAGGAGCGCCGCGACCATGCGATTGACGCCGAGCTTCACCAGCCGGTCGGTGAGCGGGTTGAGCAGATAGGCAATGGCCAAGCCGGCGACGAACGGCAACAGGATGCCGCGCAGGAGCCACAGCAGGAAAATGAAGACGGCCAGCGCCCCCAGCCAGAACATTACCTGGCGCTGGAACGGCATGGCGCGGGCCGCCGCAGGCGGCGCGGGGTTGGGGTCCTGCGAGCTCACTGTCCGGCCGTCGCCGAGTTCATATGACGGATCCATTCCATCAGATAGGCAGCCACCGAGGCCAGCGTCAGTGCGGCCACCAGTACCATCAAAATCGTGTCGAGTGGCGCCGCATCAACGTGGAAGCCGAGCGAGCCGAGCACCACGCAGGCGAAGCCGATCTGAGCCACAGTGTTGAGCTTGGACACCACCAGGGGGCGCATCTTGAGCGGGCTGCCCACCAGCCAGGACAGGACCACCCCGCCCACGATCATGATGTCACGCGAGACCACCAGGATCACCAGCCAGCGCGGGATTTCCCCGTTGATCCCAAGGGTGATGTAGATCGAGACGATCAGCGCCTTGTCGGCGAGCGGGTCTAGATAGGACCCCAGGACGGTGATCATGCCGAAGCGCTTGGCAACGAAGCCGTCGACGGCATCGCTGGCCCCGGCCACCAGGAACAGCACGAAGGCGAGCCAGAGGGTACCGGAGGCGATCGCCCACACGACGATCGGCACCAGCAGAATGCGGCCCAGGGTGATGAGGTTCGGAATACTCAACTGTGGTCCCGGTCGGGGGCTAAAGCATGCCGGCTTGTCCCCGCCCGGCGCGCGCCCCGATTTCAGGCGGAGTATAACCAGAGCCGGACCATTGCGCGACTTGCGATTCCAACGTACGACCCCGGCGAAAAGAGAGGGCGAATATGGCCGAAAAGGAGCGCGGGCTCACCTACGCGCAGGCGGGCGTCGATATCGACGCCGGCAATCGGATGGTCGACCTGATCAAGCCGCTGGTAAAGGCGACGTCGCGGCCGGGGGCCGACAGCGAGATCGGTGGGTTCGGCGGCCTCTTCGACCTGAAGGGCGCGGGCTTCAGTGACCCGGTGCTGGTCGCCGCGACCGACGGCGTCGGCACCAAGGTCAAGATCGCCATCGAGACCGGCAAGCACGACACCATCGGCATCGACCTCGTCGCCATGAGCGTCAACGACCTGGTGGTGCAAGGCGCCGAACCCCTGTTCTTCCTCGACTACTACGCCTGCGGCAAGCTTTCGCCGGAAATGGGTGCCGCCGTGGTGGCGGGCATCGCCATCGGCTGCCGTGACGCCGGCTGCGCGCTGATCGGCGGCGAGACCGCCGAAATGCCCGGCCTCTATGCCGGCGACGACTACGATCTTGCAGGTTTCGCGGTCGGCGCCGCCGAGCGCGGGCACCTGCTGCCGCGCGGCGACATTGCGGCCGGCGACGTGCTCATCGGGCTCGCCGCGTCGGGCGTTCATTCCAACGGCTATTCGCTGGTGCGCAAGGTGGTGGAGAAGACCGGCCTTGCCTGGGACGCGCCTTCTCCCTTCGGACCCGAGCAAAGCCTGGGTGAAGCGATCCTGACGCCCACGCGCATATACGTGAAGGCGTGCCTGGCCGCCTTGCGCATGACCAAGGCGGTGAAGGGCCTCGCCCACATCACCGGCGGCGGCTTTACCGAGAACGTACCGCGCGTGCTGCCGAAGGGGCTGGGCGCGCGCATCGATCTCGCCAACGTCCCGGTGCTGCCGGTGTTCAAGTGGCTCGCCGCGGAAGGCAACATTCCCCAAGACGAGATGCTGCGCACCTTCAACTGCGGCATCGGCATGATCGCCATCGCCGCCGCCAAGGACGCCGACGCGGTGATGCAAGCTTTCGCCAAAGCAGGCGAGCAGGCCGTCCTCCTCGGCGATGTGGTGCCGGCCGGCGGCGGCGAGCGCGTGAGCTATACCGGCCAACTCGATCTCAACGGATAAGGATCAAGGGATAAGGCATGAACCGCATGCGCGTCGCCATCCTGATCTCCGGCCGCGGTTCCAACATGGCGGCGCTGATCGAGGCCGCGCAGGCGCCCGATTATCCGGCCGAGATTGTGCTGGTGGTTGCCAACCGGCCCGACGCCGGCGGCCTCGCCACCGCACGCGCGGCCGGCATAGAAACTGCGGTGGTGGATCATACCCAATACGGCAAGGATCGCGCCGCCTTCGAAGCCGCACTGCAACAGGTGCTGACGCAGCACGACATCGCCATCGTCTGCCTCGCCGGCTTCATGCGACTGCTGACAGCCGAATTCGCCCTACAGTGGCAAGGGCGCATGCTCAACATCCACCCTGCCCTACTGCCGGCCTTCAAGGGCCTCGACACCCATGCGCGGGCGCTTCAGACCGGGGTGAAGATCCACGGCGCCACGGTCCACTTCGTGGCGCCGGAGATGGATTCCGGCCCCATCATCGCGCAAGGCGCGGTGGCGGTGCACGACGACGACAGCGAGGCCACGCTCGCCGCGCGCGTGCTGGCGATGGAACACCGCATCTATCCGCTGGCGCTCAAACTGTTGGCCGAGGACCGCATCGAAACGGTGCACGGCCGCTGCCGCACCGTCGGCGTGCAAGCACCCGACGGTACCTTCGTGGTGCCTGACGATCAGATTTGATACCGGTCCCGCAGCGCACAACGCGCGCCGTAGACAATCCCCACACTTCGCAAACCCGTGAATTCCGCGCAGGTCGCGCCTGCTGTAGAGTCCGCGCGCGGGCCGACTCGCCCGCCAAGAACGATCCGCCCAAAGCAAATTGCCGGGGCAACAACGATCAATCAAAGGGGAGTGCAAACATATGGCACAGGACGAGTCGAAACTGTTGTTTCCGGGGCTGGCGGGCTTCTACGCATCGTGGCGCGACATCGCCGATACGGCCGTGCGCGTGATTGTCGGCTACAATCTGTTCAGGCATGGCTGGGTCAAACTGACCATCATGGGCACGGCCGGCGTCAGCGGCTTCATGGCCAAGATGGGATTGCACCCGGGTATGGCCTTCGCGTTGACTGCGATGTTCCTGGAGACCATCGGCGCGCTGTGCATCATCTTCGGACTGTTCACGCGCTTCTTCGCCGCGGCCATCGCCATCGAGATGCTGATCGGCATGTTCGCGGTGCACTGGGCGCACGGCTTCAGCTACACCCACGGCGGCTACGAATACATCCTGCTGATCGGGATCGTGATGTTCGCCATCGCCATCCGCGGCGGCGGGCCCTACTCGATCGATCGCATGATCGGTAAGGAGCTTTGACGAAAACGCGGCGGCTCAGCTTCCGAGCCGCCGCACCCACACCTTGTTGTCATGGAAGGCGGCGCCGCCGTAGGGCGCGATCGGGTCGGCGCCGGTCAGCGTGTTGATGCCGCAGCCGTCTTCGTAGGCCGAATTGGGCCAGATCGATTCCGCGATCAGCACGCCGCGACGCACGCCTTCGAACAATTTGGCGTGCAGGCGCACTTGCCCGCGGGTGTTGCCGAGTACGACCATATCGCCATCGCCGATGCCATGGACCGCCGCATCGTCCGGATGGATCATCACCGTCGGCCGCTTTTCGTTGGCGAGCGAAGTCGGCGTCTCATTAAATGTCGAATTGAGGAAGCCGCGCGCCGGCGAGGTCGCCAACCGGAACGGATGCGCCTCGTCCGCCTGCTCGATCGAGGTCCAGTGGTCGGGCAGCGCCGGCAGGTCTTCAACCGGGCCTTCCTTGTAAGGGCTGCGGAACGGCACGTTCTCCCAATCCGGCTTGAAGCGGAACTTGCCGTCCGGCCAGGCGAAGCCGTCGAGATAGTGCGATTCCCGGAACGAAGGCTGGCAGTCGAGCCAACGGTCGGCTTCAAGCTGATCAAGCGTGCCGCGGTTCGATCTCCGCAGCAGATCGTCGATCAGTTCGCGCGGGCTTAATGCGAAGCCCTTGTGCTCGGCGCCCAGGCGCTTGGCGAGCGCGCAGATGACCTCGTGATTGTTACGGCATTCGCCCGGCGGCTCGACCAGCTTGGGGCCGAGGATGATGTATTGATGGCCGCCGCCACGATAGATGTCGTCGTGCTCGAGGAAGGTGGTGGCCGGCAGCACCAGGTCGGCAGCCTTGGCCGTCTCGGTCATGAATTGCTCGTGCACGCAGACGAATAGGTCCTCGCGGGCGAAACCGGCCTTCACTTTCGTTTGGTCGGGCGCGACCGAAACGGGATTGGTGTTCTGGACGATCATGGCATCGACAGGCGGCCCGCCCATCAGCGCATCCCTGTCGCCGGTGAGAATGGCGCCGATCTGCGACTGGTCGAGCATGCGCACCGAGCGGTCCCAGACGTCGCTGCCTTCGATCAGCGTCATGTCGAGCTTGAAGATGTCCGAGTTGACATGGAAAGCACCGCCACCTTCGTGCTGCCAAGCCCCCGTCACCGCCGCGATGCAGCTGGCCGCGTGCATGTTGGCGGCGCCGTTGCGCGAACGCGCAAAGCCATAGCCGAGCCGGAAGAAGGTCCGCTTGGTCTCGCCGATGAGCTTGGCGAACGCTTCGATGGTCTCCACCGGCGTGCCGGTGATGGCAGAGGCCCATTGCGGATCGCGGGTGCGCAGATGCGCTTCCAACTCGCGGGGAGCGTCGGTGTATTTCTCCAGGTAATCCCAATCGGCTTTGCCATCGCGGAACAGGCAATGCATCACCGCGCAGGCGAGCGCGCCGTCGGTGCCGGGCTTCACCAGCACCGGCAGATCGGCTTGGCTCATGGTGCCGTTCATGTAGATGTCGACGGCCGCGATCTTCGCCCCGCGCTCTTTGCGCGCGCGCGTGGCGTGGGTCATCACGTTGACCTGCGTGTTGACCGGGTTGGTGCCCCAGATCACCACCAGGTCGGACTTCGCCATCTCGCGCGGATCCGGCCCAGCCACGCGGCCAACGCCCGCGGTGTAACCGGCATAGGCCGGGTTCACACAGATGGTGGAGTGAAAGCCGGAATATTTCTTCACATGGCGTAGGCGGTGGATGCCGTCGCGCTGCACCAGGCCCATGGTGCCGGCGTAGTAATAGGGCCAGACGCTCTCCGCGCCGTGGCGCTGCTCGGCCTTGACGAACTGTTCGGCCATGAGATCGAGCGCGTCGTCCCAGGAGATCGGCTCGAACTTGCCGGAACCCTTCGCGCCCACCCGACGCAGCGGATGCAGTAGGCGCTCGGCGTGGTGCTCGCGCTCGGCGTAGCGCGCGACCTTGGCGCAGACCACGCCCGCCGTGTAGTCGTTGTCCTTGGAGCCGCGCACGCGGCCGATAGTGTGCTCATCGAGCAGTTCCACTTCCAGCGCGCAGGTGGAGGGGCAGTCGTGCGGGCAGGCGGAATAACCGATGCGCTTACCGTTGGAGTCTCGGACGGTCTGGTTCATGGGGCCACTATAGCCGATTTGCGCGTGCCGCGGACAACGCCCCCCTGTCATTCCGGGGCGCGAGCGCAGCGAACGACCCCAGAATCCAGGGGCCACGCGACGCGCTGGACATTGTGGCCCCTGGATACCGGGCCCGCGCTTTCGGCGCGTCCCGGAATAACCGGTGGTTCACACCTGGCTCTCCCGCGGCGCCCTCGCCCGCCGCCACAGGCCACCCACGATCAGCACCAGCACCGCGCCGGCGGCGGCCGCGGCGTGTTCCACCGTCCTGGCGGTCGATACGCTGTAGGCGTGGACGAGCCAGCCCTCGATCACCGCATCGGTCGTAATGACCTGGCCGGCGATCCAGCCGAGCAGCGCGGCGCCGGCCCAGATCAGCACCGGGAAGCGGTCGAGCAACACCATGATCAAGGCCGCCCCGGCGACGATGAGCGGAACACTGACCGCGAGCCCCAGCACCAACAGTGCCATGTTGCCCGCCGCCGCGACGGCGATGGCGATGACGTTGTCGAGGCTCATGATGATGTCGGCGACGGCGACGATACGCACCGCGCGCCAAAGCTGCTCCGCGGCCTCGCCGTGGCCCTTGTCCGGCGGCTCGGGCACCAGCAGCTTGGCCGCGATGTAGAGCAACGCCAGGCCGCCGACGATCTTGAGATAGGGCAGCAGCATCAGCGAGGCGACGACGCCGGTGAAGACGACGCGCAGGAGCACCGCGACGCCAGCGCCGAGGATCATGCCCCACGCGCGTTGGCGTGCGGGCAGCCCGCGGCAGGCGAGCGCGATCACCACCGCGTTGTCGCCGGACAGCAGGATGTTGATCCAGACGATCTTGAGGAAGGCGAGCCAAAACTCGGGGCTGTCGAGCTTGCCCCAGCCGCTCGCGAGCACGGCGAGCCAGCCGGCGGGGTCGAGCATCTGCGCGATCGAATGCATCATTCAGCCGCTCGTCCCCGCAAAAGCGGGGAACCAGTCTCACATCCCCGCCTTCAATTTTTGCTGGATTCCCGCTTACGCGGGAATGAGCGGCAAGGTAACTGCCGCCATCGGACTAGCCGACGATTTCGTTCTCCGAGAAGAACTGGCCAATTTCCTTGGCCGCGGTTTCCGGCGCGTCGGAACCGTGCACCGAATTTTCGCCGATCGACTTGGCGTGCACCTTGCGGATGGTGTTGGCATCGGCCTTCGACGGATCGGTAGCACCCATGACTTCGCGGTACTTGGCGATGGCGTTCTCGCCTTCCAGCACCTGCACGACCACCGGGCCGGAGGTCATGAACTCGACCAGCTCGCCGAAGAACGGCCGTTCCTTGTGCACGCCGTAGAACGTCTCGGCCTGGGCGCGGGTGATCAGCACCCGCTTCTGGCCGACGATGCGCAGGCCCGCGGCCTCGATCATGGCGTTGATGGCGCCGGTCAGATTGCGTTCGGTGGCGTCGGGTTTAAGGATGGAAAAGGTGCGCTCGAGCGCCATCGGGAGAGATCCTTCACTGAGATTGATAGGGGCGTTTACGAATTTGATTGGCGAGGCTTCGTTGCGGCGGCTTATACCGGGAGGACTTGCGAGCGGCAAGATCGAGGGCCGAAATGCCGCGCCCCGGCCGCCCCGTTTCTGTCCATGATTTCAGGACCTTTCAGGAGATTGCCATGCTGGCCCGCTACCGGATGTTCGCCGGCTACAACACCTGGTGCAACGCGCGGCTTTATGCCGCCGTGGCCACGCTGTCCCAGCCCGATTACCGGACCGACCGCGGCGCCTTCTTCAGGTCGCTGCACGGCACGCTCAACCATCTCCTGGTCGGCGACCGCATCTGGATGCAGCGCTTCACCGGCGAAGGCGACCTGCCGGCGAGCCTGGACGCCATCCTCTACGACGATTTCGCCGCCTTGCGGGCGGCGCGCGAGGCCGAGGACGCCCGCATCAGCGGCTATGTCGAGGGTCTCACCGAGGCCGACCTCGCCGGCACCCTCCGCTTCCGCACTTTCGTCCGCCCACAGGAAATCGAGCAGCCACTGTGGCCAGCACTCGACCACTTCTTCAACCACCAGACCCACCACCGCGGCCAGGCCCATGCGCTGCTCTCGGCCGCGATCAGCAACGATGCGACGCCGAGCTTCGATTTGATCGTCTACCAGCGGGAGACGGGCGTGGGCCTCAACAAGGCCGGTTGAGCATGCTAAGCGACCACCAACAGCAAGCTCATCCGGGAGACCTTCCACCCATGGCCACCAACCGCGTTCATCGTATCGCAATCATTCCCGGCGACGGCATCGGCAAGGAGGTCATGCCGGAAGGCGTGCGGGTGCTCGAAACCGCGGCCAAGAAATTCGGTTTCGAGCTGCGCCTCGACGATTTCGATTTCGCGAGCTGCGACTACCACGAAAAGCACGGCCGCATGATGCCCGAGGACTGGAAGGAGCAGATTGGCAGCCATGACGCGATTTATTTTGGCGCCGTCGGCATGCCCGACAAGCTGCCCGATCACGTCTCGCTGTGGGGCTCGCTGATCCTGTTCCGGCGCGAGTTCGACCAGTACGTCAACCTGCGCCCCGTGCGGCTGATGCCCGGCGTCCCCTCGCCGCTCGCCGGCCGCAAGCCCGGCGACATCGACTTCTGGGTGGTGCGCGAGAACACCGAGGGCGAGTATTCGGCGATCGGCGGCAAGATGTTCGCCGGCACCGAGCGCGAAGTCGTGGTGCAGGAAACGGTGATGAGCCGTACCGGCGTCGACCGCATCTTGAAGTTCGCTTTCGAGCTCGCGCGCTCGACGCCGAAGAAGCACCTCACCTCCGCGACCAAGTCGAACGGCATTGCCATCACCATGCCGTACTGGGACGAGCGCGTGAAGGAGATGGCGAAGAACTATCCCGACGTGAAATGGAACCAGTTCCACATCGACATTCTGTCGGCGCGCTTCGTGATGAGCCCGGATTGGTTCAACGTGGTGGTGGCGTCGAACCTGTTCGGCGACATCCTTTCCGACCTGGGACCCGCCTGCACGGGCACCATCGGCATCGCGCCGTCGGGCAATATCAATCCCGAGCGCAAATATCCGTCCGTGTTCGAGCCGGTGCACGGTTCCGCGCCCGATATCTACGGCCAGGGCATCGCCAACCCCATCGGCCAGATCTGGTCCGGCGCCATGATGCTGGAGCACCTGGGCGAAACCGACGCGGCCAAGGCGATCGTCACGGCCATCGAAACCGTGCTGGCGGAACCGAAGCTGCGCACCCGCGACCTCAAGGGTCCGGCGGACACCGTCACCTGCGGCAAGGCGGTGGCGGAAGCTTTGGGCTGAAAGACCATTGCTGCGCCCTCTTCGGCCGCGTTCCGCACTCGGTTCCAGGTTACCGTCACCACCCACAGTCGCGCACCCAGAACCGCGGCTCGACGCGCACTCCGGCATTTATTAGCCTCGCAAACCAACTGGCACGACGTATCTGCCTGGCGGGGCGCAATCTTGTTTGAGGAGGTCACAATGAGCGACAAAGCGGTCTTATACGGCTTCGACGGCTCGACCTACGTGCGGACCGTACGCATGCTGCTCGCCGATAAGAAGGTCGACTACGACCAGGTGCCGGTGAACGTGCTCGCCGGCGAGCCGCGACAGCCCGAGCATTTGGAGCGCCATCCGTTCGGCAAGGTCCCGGTGCTCGATATCGACGGTGTGCGTATTCGCGAGACCGATGCCATTTGCCGCTACCTGGACGAGACACGTCCCGGCCCGTCGCTGATCCCGGGCACGGCCAAAGACCGCGCGCGGATGAACCAGGCCATCAGCCTTATCAACAGCTACGGATACGATGCGCTCGTTGGCGTTGCCGGGTTTCATCTATTTCCCGAATTCATCGGCGGCGCGGACGAACAGAAGCGCCAGGACGCGCTCGTCGCCAGCAAGAAGCTGCTCGCCCTCCTCATGCAAAACAAAGGGAACAGCCGGTGGCTGGCGGGAGACGCGCCGAGCCTCGCCGACTATTTCCTTGCGCCGATCATCTTTTACACGTCCCTCACCCCGGACTCCGATGAGCTTATGTCCGTTCCCGGAATGAAACCCTGGTGGGAGGCGATGAACGGCCTGCCCGTCTTCAAGCAGACGGAGCCGAATCTGGGCTGAGGCGGAGAGTTTGTGGCGGGCTATTGCATCCTCAATCGGCCTCGGCCAAAACGCCGCCCATGCTCGTCATCGACGACCTCACCGTCCGCATCGCCGGCCGCACGCTGATCGAAGGCGCCTCCGTCAACGTGCCCACCGGCGCGCGCGTCGGCATGGTCGGCCGCAACGGCACCGGCAAGTCGACCCTGTTCAACGTGATCGCCGGCGATTATGCCGCCGAGCACGGCAGCGTCACCCTGCCGCCGCGCTGGCGCATCGGGCGGCTGGCCCAGGAAGCCCCGAATGGGCCGGACAGCCTTATCGACATCGTGCTGCGCGCGGATAGTGAGCGCTCCGCCCTGCTCGCCGAAGCGGAGACCGCCACCGATCCGCATCGCATTGCGGAGATCCAGACCCGGCTCGCCGACATCGGCGCGCACGCCGCGCCGGCGCGCGCGGCGTCGATCCTGTCGGGCCTCGGTTTTTCCAGCGGCGACCAGCAGCGCGCCGTGCAGGAATTTTCCGGTGGCTGGCGCATGCGCGTGGCGCTTGCCGCCACCCTGTTCTCGCAGCCGGACCTGTTGCTGCTCGACGAGCCCACCAACTATCTCGACCTCGAAGGCACGCTATGGCTGCAGGAGCACCTCGCCCGCTATCCGGCGACGCTCGTCGTCATCAGCCACGACCGTGACCTACTCGACAGCGCCGTCGGCCATATCCTGGCGCTAGAGCAGAAGAAGCTGACGCTCTGGCGCGGCGGCTATTCGTCTTACGCGCGGCAGCGCAGCGAACGCGAAGCGCTCGATCAGAAGCTGATCAAGAAGCAGGAAACGCAGCGCAAGCACCTGCAGGCCTTCGTCGATCGTTTCAGGGCCAAGGCCACCAAGGCGCGGCAGGCGCAGTCGCGGCTGAAGATGCTGGAAAAGCTCGAGCCGATCGCGGCGCTGACGACTGATGAAGTGCGGCCGATTACGTTTCCGGCCCCCGATAAATTGCTGTCGCCGCCGATCATCGCCACAGATGGTGTGTCGGTCGGCTACGAAGCCGGCAAGCCGGTCTTGAGCGGGCTCAACCTGCGCATCGACAATGACGACCGCATCGCGCTTCTGGGCTCCAACGGCAACGGCAAATCGACCTTCGTCAAGTTGATCGCCGACCGCCTGCAGCCGATGCAAGGCACGATCACGCGCGCTGCCACGCTGAGGATCGGCTATTTCGCCCAGCACCAGGTCGACGAACTCACCCCGCAGCAAAGCCCCTACGACCATCTGCGCCGGTTGATGCCGGACGCGGCGGAAGCGCAGGTGCGCGCCAAGGTCGGCGCCATCGGTTTCTCCGGAGCAGCCGGCGATACCCAGGTGGAGAAGCTCTCCGGCGGCGAGAAAGCGCGGCTGCTGCTCGGACTTGCCACCTTCGAGGCGCCGCATCTCGTCATCCTCGATGAACCCACTAACCATCTCGACATCGACAGCCGCGGCGCCCTGGTCGAGGCCATCAACGATTTTCCCGGCGCGGTGATCCTGGTGTCGCACGACCGCTATCTGCTGGAAGCTTGCGCGGATCGCCTGTGGCTGGTCGCCGACGGCAAGGTGAAACCGTTCGACGGCGACCTCGACGATTATCGCCGCACGGTGCTGAGCGAACGCTCGGGCAGCAACGCGAACGCGGCGAAGTCGTCATCGAACCCGAGCCGCAGCGACGTGCGTCGCGCGGCCGCCGAAAAGCGCGCCGAGACGGCGCCGTTACGCCAGCGCGTGAAGAAAGCCGAAGCGCAGATCGAGAAGCTCACGCGCGAGGTCGCCGCGCTCGACGAGAAACTCGCCGATGGCGGCCTGTTCACACGCGATGCGGCAAAAGCGGCGGAGCTTGCCAAAAGGCGGTCGGATACGGCGGACGCGCTCGCCGCCGCGGAAGAGGAATGGCTCGCGGCCAGCGCGGCCCTGGAGACCGCCTGACGCGGCGCAAGCGCCTACTGCACGTACATCTTCTCGCCGCCGCGTTGCGCCCGTCGCGGCTTTTTGACGTGCCGGTCGTACTTCTTCGTCTGCCGCGCCGTGGCATCGACCTGGATCAGGCGCCCCGACAGGAAGCTGTAGACGCCGGGCCGATCGCCGCCATTATAGGTGAGCACCGCCCGGCGCTTCCCCTTGGGGCCGCGGCTGATGCTGACATTGCTTGGCGTGCCGAGAGCGCGCGCCACGACGCATTCGCTCATGCCGAGTGACACGCCGCCGAAGACCGGCGCTTGCATGGCGGGCGCGGGACCGAGACCGGCGGGCTGCAACTGGTCGGGTGGCGGGGCCGAGGCGTGCGTCGCGTCGGCACCCTGGGACGGCTTCTGCGCGGCGGCCTGGGGCGGCGGGGTCGCCGGCTTAGCGGCGGGCGCGCAATAGCCGCTCGCGCTGATCAAATCGCTGGCCGCAACCGGTCCCTTGGGCATGAGGTCGAAATCATTGCCAGCCTCGTTCGACTGGGCCCAGCCCGGCACCGAAAAGAAATGCACCGGCTTGGAGAAGGCATTGTCCTGCACATTGGTGATCAGATCGGACGTCGGCGCGCAGCCGCCCACGGCCGCGGCGACGGCACAGAAAAGCACACCCATGAACACTGAACGCGGCAAGCGAGACCCCCGGTTTGTCTATCCGCTTGTCCCTTAAGCCGGATTTTGCGTCATCACAATGGCACCGGCAACATCGGCCGCCCCCGAGGCCCCGCAAATGGTTACCGAGCCAGCAGCCGATCGGCCAATGGCCGCGTTTTCCGCCCCCGGGCGCCCGATTAGGCCTTCTTCACCCAGCGGCCGCGGTCGTCGGGCTGCCAGTAGGTGACCTCAAAGCCCTTGGCCTTGGCCTCGCTCCACCGCGCGCGCGCTGCCGCCACCGCCTCCTCGTCGTCGCCGTCGAACAGCAGCACGATGCGCCGGTACCCTTCCGCGTCGGCCGGCACCTCCGCGCCCTCAATCAGGAAGCGCACGTCGGCGGTGTTCGGGTTGCCGTCGTTCACCGTCAGCAGCACGGGCTGCGCCTGCGCCTCCGGCTCGCGCCAGGTACCGTGCGGCAGGAAGCCGTCGTCACGATAGGTCCACAGATGGGCGTCGAGCGCGTCGATGCGCTCCTCCGACACGCCCTGCACCACTACGCGCCAGCCGCGCTCCAGGGATTTCTCCAGCAGGGTCGGCAGAACGCCTTCGAGTCGCTGGCCCTGCAGATGGTAGAATAGCATTTCGGTCATATCGGCCGCTCTGAACGCCGGCGGCGCGCGAACCGGCCGCCCTGTCCACACCTAAACTGAGCAAACGAAACGAGATACGGTAAATTTTCGCAAGCTGTGCCCGCGATGACACAAATCCGCGAAAAGCCACGCTTTACCACCACTCGCGCTATCCTTATGGCCGGCTTCGACGCAGCAGCCGGGCCGATATTGGTCTTTTGCCCAAATTGACGGCAATGCCAGCCCCCGCGGCCGCGCCCCCGGCCCAGCCGGCCCGCTCCGCCAAGTTGCTGCACCGTTGACTCATTTCACGTGACTCCATAGCGTTTTTTCGGCCTCTGCGGACGTTCGTTGGGGCGGGGGGTCGCGTTGCAGAGATTCTGCAGGGCGGATGCCGGGCGCGTGTCGCGGCCGGGTTTTGGCCGTTGATTGACCGATCGTCGGGGGTGCCCAAGAATGGGCCGTCGTTACGTTACGCTTGTGCGTGTCGCCGTGGTGGCACTGGTGGCCGGCATTGCCGCGCAGGTCGGCGTTGCGCCGGCGAATGCCGCCGATTTGCCACCGCCCGCACCCGCCCCGATCTTCAAGGCGCGGACCTCACCGGTCCCATTCTATGAATGGTACGTCGGCGGCGGGGTGTTCATGGATCACCACACCGGCTTCGTGCCCAACACCAACAACGTATACAACGTCGAGAAGTACGAGCCGGGCGGCAAGGTTTTCGTCGGCTGGCACTTCGATAGGGATTGGGCGGCGGAATTCAGCGTCGACTATTTCGGCGAGACCAGCTTCTTCGAAAAAGGCTTCGCGACCGCGAGCAAGGAGCGCAGCTTTGCCGTCACCGGCAGCGTGCTCTGGTTCACGCCGCCGGTGTCGACCTGGTTGCCGTTCTACAACGACATCGTCCCGAGCGACATGATACCGATCCGGATGTTCGCGCGCGGCGGCCTCGCCTACAAGAACATCCACCAGGAAGCCCAGGACGGCACCTTCGACGAAGGCACCGTGGCGTTCGTGGTCGGCGGCGGCGCCGAATTCGAGATCAGCCCGCGCTGGTTCGCGCGGTTCGAATACGAATTCGTATCGACCGCGCTTAACGGCCCGTCCGAGCCCTTCACCGCGCTCAACGGCCTGTTCACAGCCCACCTGGGCGGCACCGCCCGCGTGGTCAACGTCATGAACACCGAGCTCGCCCTCAGCGCCGGCTATCGGTTCTAGCCGTCGTTTGCGCCGTCACTTCTCGTAATAATCCGCCACCAATCGGTCCAAGAGCCGCACACCCCAGCCGGAGGCCCAGCTCCGGCTGATCTCATTTTTCGGCGAATCGAAGCCGGTGCCGGCGATGTCGAGATGCGCCCATGGAATATTGTCGTCGACGAAGCGCTTGATGAACTGCGCCGCCGTGATAGCGCCGCCCCAGCGCGAGCCGCCGGTGTTCTTCATGTCGGCGAACTTGGAATCGATCATCTTGTCGTAGGCTGGCCCCAGCGGCATCCGCCAGACCGCCTCACCGGTTTCGGCGCCGGCCTTGTCCAGCCGCTCGGCGAGCTGGTCGTTGTTGCAGAACATGCCCGCGTATTCGTGCCCGAGCGCGACGATGATGGCGCCGGTCAGCGTCGCCAAATCGATCATGAACTTCGGCTTGAAGCGTTGCGCCGCGTACCAGACGACGTCGGCAAGCACCAACCGGCCTTCCGCGTCGGTGTTGATGATCTCGATGGTCTGGCCGGACAGCGATTTGACGATGTCGCCCGGGCGCTGCGCCTTGCCGTCCACCGCGTTCTCGACCAGACCGATGATGCCGACGGCGTTGACCTTGGCCTTGCGCGCGGCGAGCGCGTGCATCAGCCCGGTGACGCAGGCCGCGCCGCCCATATCGCCCTTCATATCCTCCATGCCGGCGGCCGACTTGATCGAGATGCCGCCAGTGTCGAAACACACGCCCTTGCCGATGAAGGCAACCGGCGCCTCGCCCTTCTTGCCGCCGTTCCAGCGCATCACCACCACGCGGCTGTCATGGGCGGAGCCTTGGCCGACGCCGAGCAGCGCGTTCATGCCGATCTTCTTCAAGGCCGGCTCGTCGAGCACCTCGACATTGACGCCGACCTTCTTCAGCGCGGTGGCGCGGCGGGCGAACTCGACCGGGTAGAGAACGTTGGCCGGTTCGTTGACGAGATCGCGCGCGAGTTCGACGCCGTCGGCGATGCCTGAGAGCGGCGCGTAGGCCCGGCGGGCGGCGGCGACGTCGCCGACCGCGACCGTCACGCTGCGGTTCGCCGGAGCCTTCTCGTCGTCCTTGCGCTTGGTCTTGTAGCGGTCGAAGGCATAGGCGCGCAGGCGCACCCCTTGCGCGAGTTGGGCGGCCTGCGCCGCGGTCATGGCGCCGCCGGCGAGTTCCGCGACCACGGTGGCCGCGCTGGCGCGCGCCGGCACCTTGCCCATGGCGGCCCCGCCGAGTTTGAGGAAGTCCTGGGGCGCTAGGCCACTCGCCGCGCCGGCGCCGAGCACCACCAGGCGGTCCACCTTCAGCCCTTCGGGTGCGATCAACTCTAGGCTCGAGTCCTTCTTGCCGGTGAACCCAGCCGCCTTGGCGGCACGGGCAACCTGGGCGCCAGCAGTTCCCAGTATCCGCATGCTGGCAGGGCCGAATTTCAGCTTATTGTCGCAGAAGACGATCAAAACGCCCTTGGTGGCAGGGCCATAGGGGCCGAATCCTAGCTTGAGGGCGTCGGGCATGAATGGGGTCCTTCGCGTGCGGCCAGGGGGCCCGTCGGGGCCCCTGCCAAGTGACCCCCCATATGACGCAGGCTCCGCCCGGTTGCAAAGCCGGTAAGGGCATTTTTCGCCGTTTTTTCAGGCAGCAAGCTGCTCCCCGCTTGCCAGAATCAGGCCTCTGGCGCACCGCTACCGTGTGGATCGGGTGTTAACCTTTCGTTGGCCATGTTGAACGTCTTTTTATTATGCGTATTCAAAGACTTTGCCTTTGCAAGGCCATGTTATCGGTCGATGAAGGTTAATCTCGGCGGGAGCCGGGTCGTAACGACAGAGCACGAACCGCCGGCGGGGGGCCGGCGGTCGATCAAGGCGTGCTGCGCTTAAGGGGACAATGGCGGCGGATGGGGTCAATCAACCGCTACATATTCCGCTCGACGCTCAACGCCTTCCTGGTGGTGCTGGGCAGCCTGACCGCCGTGATCTGGGTCACACAGGCGCTGCACGACTTCGACATCATGACGAGCCAGGGCCAGACCATCCTGGTGTTCATTGGCATCACCGGCATGATCATCCCGCTCCTGGTGATGGTGATCGCGCCGATCGCCTTCCTGATCGCGATGGCGCACGTGCTCAGCAAAATGTCGAGCGATTCCGAGATCATCGTGATGAACGCCGCTGGCATGTCGCCATGGCTCCTGTTCCGCTCGTTCCTGGCGGCGGCCTTGGTAGTGGCGCTGCTGGTGGCGGCGATCAGCGCCTATTTCGCACCCAAGGGCCTGCGCACGTTGCGCGACTGGCTGACCGAGGTGCGCGCCAACGTGGTGACCACCATTCTGCAGCCGGGCCGCTTCACCTCGCTGGAAAACGGCGTCACCATCCACGTGCGCCAACGCCGCCCCAACGGCCAACTCGTCGGCATCTTCCTCGACGACCAGCGCAACCCGAAAGAGCGCCTGACGGTGGTGGCGGAGGCGGGAGACCTCGTCGACGACAAAAAGGGCACCTTCCTGGTGCTGCAGAACGGCACCCTACAGCGCCACGAGGCGGGCCAGCGGGATCCCGCCATCGTCAGTTTCGACCGCTACGCATTCGACCTGTCGCAATTCGCCGGCGGGCCGCAGGCGATCACCTATTCGATCCGCGAGCGCTACCTCTGGCAGCTCATGTTCCCGGATCCAAACGACAAAACCTACCGCAACGAGCCGGGCGAGTTCCGCGCCGAGCTCTACGACCGGCTGATGGCCCCACTCTACCCGATCGGCTTCGCCATCATCGCCTTCGCCTATCTGGGCGCGCCCCGCACCAACCGGCAGAGCCGGACCATGTCGATGCTAGGCACGGTCACCTGGGTGGCGCTACTGCGGCTAACCGGCTTCGTCTCGACCGTGTTTGGCGCGACCTACCCGTGGCTGCTGTCGCTGCAATTCATCGCCATGGCGGTGGCGATCGGGGGTGGCTATTTTGTGATCCGCCGCGGCGTCATCCTGGAGCCGCCCGCCTTTATCAACAACGGCCTCGCCGCTATCACCGAACGGATAATCAAGCGTCTGGCGGTGCCATCGTGAGCTTTTCCATGCCGGCCCTGGGCGGAACACTGGCGCGCTATTTCGGCCTGCGCTTCCTGAGCGCGGTGCTGCTGGTGTTCGTCAGCATCTTCGCGCTGGTGGCGCTGCTCGACTACATCGAACTGATGCGGCGGGCGGGCGATATCCCTCACGTGTCGCCGCTCCTGGTCTTCGAGACCTCGATCTTCCGCGTGCCGCAGATCATCGAGCGGGTGTTGCCGTTCTGCATCCTGATCGGGGCGATGTCGTCCTACCTCAACCTGTCGCGACGGCTGGAACTGGTGGTGGCGCGCTCAGCGGGCATGTCGGCGTGGCAGTTCATCACCCCGGCGGTGGTGGTAGCGTTCCTGATCGGCGTCTTCGCCACCACCGTCTACAACCCGGTCTCGGCAGTGCTGCAGGAGCGCTCCAAAAAGCTGCAGTCCGAGCTGTTCGGGCGAAACCTGAACGGCTTCGGCACGGGTGGCGGCGGCGGCGGATTCTGGGCCAACCAGAAGACCAACGAGGGCCAGGCCATCATCAACGCCAAGTCGAGCCGCGACCAGGGCGTGGCGCTCTCCGGGGTGACGGTCTTCACCTTCTCCGCCGACGGCCGCTTCCAGCAGCGCATCGAGGCGCGGGCGGCGGTGCTCGACCCAGGCGTGTGGAAGCTACTCGACGCCCGCGTCTACCGGCTGGGCCAGCGGCCGCAAAACGAGAACATCTTCCGCCTCAAGACGAGCCTGACACCGGAGCAAGTCCGCGAAAGTTTTGCGACGCCCGAGACCGTGCCATTCTGGGACTTGCCACTGTATATCAAGATCGCCGAACACGCAGGACTTGTCGCCGCAGGGTATAGATTGCAGTTCCAGAAACTTCTTGCCCGGCCCTTCATGCTGGCGGCCATGGTTTTGCTGGCTGCGGCCGTCAGTCTACGTTTCTTCCGCTTTGGCGGTGTTCAAAAGATGGTTTTAAGTGGCGTGGCGGCTGGGTTTCTGCTTTATGTTCTGTCGAAAGTGACCGAAGATTTGAGCAAGGCCGAGCTGATGCACCCTGTGACAGCAGCTTGGCTGCCTGTGCTCGCCGGTGGTCTGACGGGGTTCATTGCGTTGTTGTATCAGGAGGACGGGTGATGGCGGGGCCCCCTAGCGCTCCACCACCAGCGGCCCGGCCCCGCCGCGGCATTGCCCAAATCGTCGCTGCCCTCGCCTTTGCGGCTTGCGTCGGCGTGCTTGTTTGCGCCCCTGTCCGTGCCCAGACCTTCTTGCCGATCCCCCCGCCGCCAGCCAAGACCAAGGCCGCCATCGAACGCGCCGGTCAAAAGCAGATGCTGATGAAGGCGGGTAAGATCAATTACGACTACGCCAATCACCGCGTATCGGCGGTCGGCGATGTGCAGATCTATTACAAGGGCTCGACCCTCGAAGCCGACCGGGTCGTCTACGACCAGGCGACCAAGCGCCTGCACGCGGAAGGCAACGTGCGGCTGACCGATGCCGACGGCAAGGTCACCTACGGGCAGGTCATCGACCTGTCGGACGACTACCGCAACGGTTTCGTCGACGCCCTCAGGCTCAACACGCCGCAGCGCACCAGCATGGCGGCCGCACGCGCCGAACGCACGGGCGGCAACTTCACCGTCTTCCACAATGGCGTCTACACCGCCTGCCAGCCGTGCAAGGACAATCCCAAGAAGCCGCCGGAATGGCAGGTGAAGGCCAAGCGCATCATCCATGATCAGCGCAAGAAGATGCTCTACTTCGAGGACGCGCGCCTCGAATTCTGGGGCGTGCCGCTGGTCTGGATGCCGTACTTCTCCACGCCCGACCCGACCGTCAAGCGCAAGACCGGCTTCCTGATGCCGACAATCTCGTCGAACTCGGTCTACGGCGTCGGTATCGAAGTGCCTTACTATTTCGCGCTGGCGCCGAACTACGACGTCACCCTGGCGCCCAAATACACGACCAAGCAGGGCCTGCTGATGCAGGGCGAGTTCCGCCAGCGCCTGATCAACGGCGCCTATTCGATCCGCGCCGCCGGCATCAAGCAGCAGGACCCCTCCGCCTTCAACGGCTCATTCGGCGACCGTGACTGGCGCGGCAGCGTGGAAAGCCGTGGCCGCTTCAGCCTCAACGACAAATGGACCTGGGGCTGGGACGCCCTGCTGATGTCAGACCGCTACTTCCTGCAGGACTACACGCCGAGCCTGTCGAACTACTCCCGCAACCCCGACAATCTGTCGCTGACCAGCGAAGGCATCTCGCAGGCCTTCATCGCGGGCCGCGGCAATCGCAGCTATTTCGACGCGCGCTCGATCTATTACCTCGGCTTCTCGGGTTCCGATGTGCAGGACCAGATCCCGATCATCCATCCGGTGATCGACTATGCCTACACGGTTGACCACCCGGTAGTCGGCGGAGAGCTCAGCTTCGACACCAATTTCACCAGCCTGTCGCGTTCGCAAGCGAACTTCGAGGCGATTACTCAGGCCGCGTCCGATTCCGGAGCCTGCAACACCGCCGATACGGCGGTGAAAAACTCTAGCAATTGTGTGCTGCGCGGCTTTCCCGGCAATTACAACCGCTTCTCAGCCAAGGCGCGTTGGCGCAAGGACATCACCGACAAGTTCGGCCAAGTGTGGACCCCCTTCGCCTCGGTGCGTGTCGACACCGCCGCCGTGCACGTCGACAGCCAGACCAGCGTATCCAACTACCTGACGCCGGGCGATTCCAGCCTGGTGCGCGCGATGCCGACCGTCGGTCTCGAGTACCGTTATCCGTTCATCTCCACGCAATCCTGGGGCACGCAGACGATCGAACCCGTCGTGCAGGTGATCGCGCGCCCGAACGAGACCCAGATCGGCAAGTGGCCGAACGAGGATTCGCAGAGCCTGATCTTCGACGACAGCAACCTGTTCCGCGTGGACAAGTTCTCGGGCTGGGACCGGGTCGAGGGCGGCGGCCGCACCAACTACGGCGTCCGCTACACCGCGCAGTTCAACAAGGCCGGCGCGGTCAACGTGCTATTCGGCGAATCCTATCAGTTGTTCGGCAAGAATTCCTTTGCCGCGATGGACACGACCAACACCGGCCTCGACAGCGGTCTCGACACCCGCCGCTCCGACTACGTGGCGCGCGTCGCCTATGAGCCCAACAGCATCTACACGTTCACCTCGCGTTTCCGGTTCAACAAGGACAACTTCGATATCAGGCGCATGGAGCTCGAGGCGGCCGCGCATTTCGACCGCTGGTCGGCGAGCGTGCTGTACGGCAACTATGCGGCACAGCCGGACATCGGCTTCCTGTCGCGCCGCCAGGGCATCCTGACCTCCGGCTCGGTCAAGCTGGCAACCAATTGGATGCTGTCAGGCGGGGCGCTCTACGACATCGAGGCGGGCAAATTCAGCCAGACCCGCGTCGGGTTCGGCTACGTCGACGATTGCCTCATCTTGGCCCTGAATTACACTACAAGTTACAGCTATTCGAGCGGTTCGGTGACGCCCAACCATACGATCGGGCTGACCTTGAGCCTGCGGACGCTGGGTCAGGCCGCGGTGAACCAGTCGGTCAACAGCCTCGGCCAATCGAACTAGGCCGGCCGAGGGACGCCCGTACCAGGGTCGAGCGTAGCTTGAGCGCCCCGATGCCGCCGCCAACGAAACGGACTTCGCCATGCCGGGAGTGTGCTTGAAATTCCCTACAGTTCGCCGCCTGCTCGCCTGCGCCGCGGTGGCAGCGGCGCTCATTGTGCCGGCAGTCGCCAGCGCGCAGGTGGTCGTCGTCGCCAACGGTTCCCCGATCACCGAACTCGATATCAAACAGCGCCAGCGCCTGATCGCCAATTCGACCCACAAGCATGTCACCCGCAAGGAGGTCATCAACGAGCTCATCGACGACCGCCTGAAGATCGCCAAGGCGAAGACCTACGGCCTGGTGGTCGACCAGAAGCAGGTCGATGCCGCCTTCGCCAGCATGGCCCAACGCCAGGGCGTGAGCACCCAGCAGTTCGAAAAGTTCCTGAACCGCGCGGGCGTCAGCGCTTACGCGATCAAGCAGCGGATCCGCGCGCAGATAACCTGGAACGAGATGATCCGCGGCAAGTTCGGGGCCTCGCTGCAGGTGACGGACGCCGACGTCGAGCAGGTGTTGCGCGCGCGCCATGAGGGCGCGACCCAGATAGGTTACGCTTACACGCTCTACCCGGTCACGGTGGTGGTGCCGCAGGGGTCGAGCCGGGCGGTGATGGCGCAGAAGCACCGCGAAGCCGAGAACCTGCGAGCCCGCTTCACCAGTTGCGCCCAGGGTCTGCCGCTGGCGCGGGCCCTGAACGACGTGGCAGTACGCGAGCCGATCACCCGCTATTCCGCCAACCTGCCGAAACCGTTTCGCGATCTACTCGACAAGATGCCGCTCGGCCATCTGACCACGCCCGACGCGATTGCCCAGGGCCTGCAGATGTTCGCGCTGTGCGGCAAGAAGCAGACCACCCAAGACTCGCCGGAGAAGGAGAAGATACGCAGGGAGATATTGCAGAAGCGTTTCGAAGCCGCCTCGCGCAACTTCCTGGAAGAGCTGCGGCGCGCGGCCTGGATCGAATACAAGCACCCCCCCAAATGAGCACGGCATCCGGCCTGCCTCTCGCGCTCACGCTCGGCGAGCCGGCCGGCATCGGACCCGATATCACGCTCGCCGTCTGGCGGCGGCGCAACGCGCTTGGCCTGCCGCCGTTCTACGTCGCGGGCGACCCCGAGTTCCTGAAGGCCCGCGCGCGCGCGCTCAGCCTCAACGCCCCGATCAAGAGCGTAACGCCGGAGCAGGCCGTCGACGTCTTCGCGCGCGCGCTGCCGGTGGTGCCCCTTGAAATGGACGTCACTGCGGCGCCCGGAAAGCCGAACGCATCCAGCCCGCCGGCGGCGATCGGCTCGATCCGGCGCGCGGTCACCGACGTGATGGCGGGGCGCGCCGGGGCGGTGGTGACCAACCCGATCAACAAGCACGTACTCTACGGCGCCGGCTTCGAAGAGCCAGGCCATACCGAGTTCCTGGCGCGGCTTGCCGGCGAGATGACGAGCAGACGGCTGATGCCAGTGATGCTGCTTTGGTCGCCGGAGTTGGCGGTCGTGCCGGTGACCATCCATGTGGCGCTGAAGGAGGTGTTCGCGCTGCTCACTCGCGACCTCATCGTCGAGACCGGGCGCATCGTCGCGCGCGAGTTCGTCACACGCTTCGGCATCGAAAAACCACGGCTGGCGGTAGCGGGGTTGAACCCGCATGCCGGCGAGGAAGGCGCGCTCGGCAAGGAAGACATCGAGATCATTCAGCCTGCGGTCGCGCAATTGCAGGCCGAGGGGATCGACGCGCGCGGCCCGCTGCCGGCGGACACCATGTTCCATGCGCAGGCGCGCGCCGGCTACGACGTGGCGCTGTGCATGTACCACGACCAAGCGTTGATCCCGATCAAGACGCTGGCCTTCGACCACGGCGTGAACGTGACGCTGGGGCTGCCATTCGTGCGCACCTCGCCCGACCATGGCACCGCCTTCGACCTGGCCGGGACCGGCCGTGCCGACCCGTCAAGCCTGGTGGCGGCGCTCAAGCTGGCGGCACGGCTGACGGCAAAGGCGCCGGCGCTAACCCCGGCGCAATAATGCCCACTATCGACGACCTGCCGCCGCTGCGCGAGGTCATCCGGCGGCTTGGGCTCGCCGCCAAGAAGTCGCTCGGCCAGAATTTCCTGCTCGACCTCAACCTCACCAGCCGTATCGCGCGCGCTGGCGGACGGCTCGACGGGATAACGGTGGTGGAAGTCGGGCCGGGCCCGGGCGGGCTGACGCGCGCGCTGCTGGCCGAAGGCGCCAGCCGCGTGATCGCCATCGAACGCGACGACCGCGCCATGGCCGCGCTGGAAGAGATCGGGGCGCGCTATCCGAGCAAGCTGACGATCGTGCCCGGTGACGCGCTGGAGTTCGATCACCGACTCTATCTTGCAGGCGAGCCCGCGCGCGTGGTCGCCAACCTGCCCTACAATATCGCGACGCCCTTGCTCATCGGCTGGCTCACCGCCGAGCCATGGCCGCCCTGGTACGACGCGCTGGTGTTGATGTTCCAGCGCGAGGTGGCCGAACGCATCGTGGCGGCACCGGGCTCGAAGAGCTACGGGCGGCTCGCCGTACTGGCGAACTGGCGCTGCGAGACGAAACTCATGTTCGACGTCTCGCCCTCGGCCTTTGTGCCGCCGCCGAAGGTGACCTCGTCGGTGGTGCGGCTCGTCCCACGACCCGAACCCCTGCCCTGCGACGCGCGTGCCCTGCAGCGGGTGACCGAAGCCGCCTTCGGCCAGCGCCGCAAGATGCTGCGGCAGAGCCTGAAGTCGCTCGGCGATGGATGCGGGGGCGCTGTTGGCGGCGACCGGGATCGATCCAACAGCACGGGCGGAGGAAATCCCGGTCGAGGGATTTGTGAACTTGGCGAACGCGTTCGCCCAGCCCGCTACGGAATGATCTTCTTCAGATCGCCCAAGAGCTGGTCGATGAAGTTCTCGATGTCGAGCATCTTCACCTGTTTCAGCCGCTCGGCGGTGAGGATCGCCTGCAGCCGTGGGAAGCTCTTGTTAAGATCGCGATTGACCAGGATGTAGTCGTATTCCTGCCAGTGCGCGATTTCTTCCAACGCGTTTTGCAGGCGCTGCTTGATGATCGCCGGGCTGTCCTCGGCGCGGCGCTCCAGCCGCGCCTTCAATTCGGCGGCGGTCGGCGGCAGCACGAACACGGTGACGACGTCGTCGCGCATCTTCTCCAGCAACTGGCGGGTGCCCTGCCAGTCGATGTCGAACAACACGTCACGGCCTTCGCTCAGCGCCTGCTCCACCGCCTCACGGGGGGTGCCATAATAATTGCCGTGAACCTCGGCCCATTCCAGCAATTCGCTAGCATCACGCATCGCCTCGAAGCGACGCTTGGAGACGAATTGATAGTGCACGCCGTCAATCTCGCTCGGCCGCCGTTCGCGTGTGGTCACAGAAACCGAGAGCGAGACGTTCTCTTCTTTTTGCAGCAGTTCGCGCGTGAGGGTGGTCTTGCCCGCGCCCGACGGCGAGGACAGCACCAGCATGATGCCGCGGCGACTGATCTCGCGGTCCTGGTTGTCGGGCACGGCGTTCATTCCAGGTTCTGCACCTGCTCGCGGAACTGCTCGACCACGGTCTTCAGCCCGAGGCCGATATTGGTCAGATCCACATTGTTGGACTTGGCGGTAAGCGTATTCGACTCGCGGTGCAGTTCCTGGGCGAGAAAATCGAGCCGGCGGCCGACCGCCCCGCCCTCGCCGAGCAATCCCTTGGCCTGCGCCACATGCGAGACTAGGCGGTCGAGCTCCTCGCGGATGTCGGCCTTGCCGGCCATCAGCAGGGCCTCCTGGTGCAGGCGATCGCTGTCGAAGCGCTCGGAGGCTGAAAGCAGCGTCGCGATCTGCTCGGCGAGCCGCGCCTTCACTGCCTCAGGTTTTCTCCCCGGATTGGCCTCGGCGCTGGCCGTGAGCGTCGTGATCTCCTCGAGACGGGCGGTGAGCAGGCCGTTGAGGGTTTCGCCTTCCGCGCGCCGCATGGCGACGAGCTCTGCGAGCGTCTGGTTGAAACCGTCGATAATGGCGGCTTCCGCCGCACGGCGCTCGTCCTCGCCTTCGTCGGTCTCGGTGATCTCCATCACGCCTTTCAGGGACAATAGGCCATCGAGGCTCGGCGGCGCGGCGTCGATCTTGCCCGCGAGGTCCTTGGCGGTCGCAAGCACGGCAGCGAGCACCGACTCGTTGACCTTGACCGTCGACTGTACGCCTTTGCGCTCGATGGTGAGATTGCAATAGACGGTACCGCGCGCCAGCGCCTTGGTGGCGGCGGCGCGGGCGGCGACCTCCACCGCGTCCCAGCCCGGCGGCAGGCGGAAGCGCACGTCGAGGCCCTTGGCATTGACCGATTTCAACTCCCAGCTCCAGGCATAGGCGCCAGCGACGCCCTGGCCGCGCGCGAAACCGGTCATGCTCGACAGGGCCATCGCCGCTCCTTCATGTCTTGTCGACATTTCATGTCGTCGACGGAATGATTGTTGAAAGCGGGCGGACATTAGCCGCGCACGCCTGCCCTCACAAGGGCGGCCGGCCAGGCGTCAGGAGGCTATTGCGGCTTGGACTTGCCGTTCGCTGGTTTGGCACCGTCGGCCGGCGCGGGCTCGGGCGCCGGCACCTTGACCTTCTCGCCAACGTGCTCTTCCCCCGCCTTTTCCTGCAGGTGCTCTGCCTTCTGCAGCCCGCGCAGATGCGCCACGTTCTTTAGATGCTGCTGATAGCTGTCGGAGAACACGTGGCCGCCGGTCCCGTCGGCGACAAAATAGAGGTCCTTGGTGCGCGCCGGGTTGGCCACCGCGTCGAGCGCGGCGCGGCCGGGATTGGCGATCGGGCCCGGCGGTAGACCATCGATCTGATAGGTATTGTAGGGGTTGGGCCGCTCCATTTCGCTCTTCAGCAGCGGATGGCCGAGCGAGCCCTTGCCGCCGGTGAGGCCGTAGATGATGGTCGGGTCCGACTGCAGGCGCATCTTGCGCTTGAGCCGGTTGATGAAGACAGCGGCGACGCGCGAACGCTCGTCCGCCTTGCCCGTTTCCTTCTCGACGATGGAGGCGAGCGTGACCAGGTCCTGCGGCGTCTTCAGCGGCAGGTCGGACGCGCGATGCTTCCACACCTCGGCCAAGACGCGCTTCTCCGCGCGCTGCATGCGGTGGATCATCTCTTCGCGGGTCATGCCGCGGGTGAAGTTATAGGTGTTGGGCAGAAGCGTGCCCTCGCGCGGGATCTGCTTGATCGGACCAGATAGCGCGTCGGTTTCGAGCAGCCGCGCCACAACCTGCTCCGAGGTGAGACCTTCGGGAATGGTGAGCGCGTGCTGCACCACCTTGCCTTCGATCATGGTGTCGACGACATCGGCGATGCTGGCGTGCGTCTTAAATCGGTATTCGCCGTGCTTGAGCTCGCCGCGCGCCTTGCGCAGGGTGACGCCGCCGAAGAACACCCACGGCTCGTCGATCACGCCCTCACGCTCCAGCAGGCCACCGATGGCGCGGCTGCCGAGCCCGCGCGGGATGTTCACGATCTTGTCGTGCTTGAGCGGCCCGGGCGCGTCATAGTGCTGCTTGCCAACGTAGAGGCCGGCGCCGGCCGCGATGGCGAGCAGCACCAGCAGCATGAAAAAGGCATTGCCGGCGATCACCGCCGGATGGCGCGCCTTGGACGAGCGGCGCGCCGGCGGCGGCACCCGCTCCGGCTCGAGTGCGGCGCGGGGTGAGCGTGGCGCCACCGGTCGCGACTGGCGCGGCAGCGGCGGCTTGCCGTTGTCGTCGGGCGGCGTGCCGTTCGTCACGAACGCGTCCCTGCTGTCAGCCCCGCCATCGCGACGCCCTCCCTCGGCGCCTCATCTTGCGGCGCCGGCCTGGTGCCGGCACCCCGTTTCTAGACCCGCACTCAACGCGCCGGCCCAACTCGAAAACACCAGTCGCTAGCGCAGGTTAGAAAACAATATGGCAAAAGCGAGAGACCGTCGACGCGGGTTCCCGGCGACGTCGGCAGACCCCATCATGGACTAGTCCGCGAAGCGGCGGAAGACTAGCGACGCGTTAGTACCGCCGAACCCGAACGAGTTCGACAGCACGGTGTCGATCTTACGCGTGCGCGCCTTGTGTGGCACCAGATCGATCGCCGTCTCGACGGACGGATTGTCGAGATTGATGGTGGGCGGCGCCACGCCGTCGCGGATGGCGAGGATCGAGAAGATCGCCTCCACCGCGCCGGCGGCTCCCAGCAGATGGCCGATGCAGGACTTGGTCGAGGACATTGAAATCGTGCTGGCGGCATCGCCGACCACACGCTCGACCGCGGCAAGCTCGATGGTGTCCGCCATAGTCGAAGTGCCGTGCGCGTTGACGTAGTCGATGTCGGCAGGCGTGATGCCGGCGCGCTTGATCGCGGCGTTCATGCAGCGGAACGCGCCGTCGCCGTCCTCGGCCGGCGCCGTGATGTGGTAGGCGTCGCCCGACAGGCCATATCCCACCACCTCGGCATAAATCTTGGCGCCGCGCGCCTTGGCATGCTCGAGCGATTCAAGCACCACGACGCCGGCGCCCTCGCCCATCACGAAACCGTCACGGTCCTTGTCGTAGGGCCGCGAGGCGCGAGTTGGCTCGTCGTTGAAATCTGTGGACAGCGCGCGCGAGGCGGCGAAGCCGGCAAGCGACAGCCGGTTGACCGGCGACTCGGTCCCGCCCGCGACCATGACATCGGCGTCGTCCAGCGCGATCAGCCGCGCCGCGTCGCCGATGGCGTGCGACCCGGTCGAACAGGCAGTGACCACCGCGTGGTTGGGGCCCTTCAGTCCATGTTCAATCGACACGTAACCGGCGGCGAGATTGATGATGCGGCCCGGAATGAAGAACGGCGATACCCGGCGCGGACCGCGCTCCTTCAACGTGATGGCGGTGTCGGCAATGCCCTCGATACCGCCAATGCCGGAGCCGATCAGGACGCCGCTGCGGGTCTGCTCCTCGTAGCTCTTGGGGTGCCAACCGGCGTCGTCGAGCGCCTGGCGCGCCGCGCACATGGCGAAGACGATGAACTCGTCGACCTTGCGCTGCTCCTTCGGCTCCATCCACTGGTCGGGATTGTAGGTACCGTTGGTGCCGTCGCCGCGCGGGATCTGGCAGGCGATTCGGCAGGCGATGTCGGAAACCTCGAAGCGCTCGACCTTGCGCGCGCCGCTCTCGCCTTTGACGATCCGCGCCCAAGTGGGTTCGACGCCGCAGGCAAGCGGCGTCAGCATCCCCATCCCGGTGACGACTACACGCTTCATAGGCTGTTCGTTGGCCAAATTGTTAAGCCCTACGCACCGCTCGGCCGGGCATAGCTCTAAAACCTTGGACGATTGAAGCTATTGAGCGGCCGCTCCGGCGAGGCTCAGCTCTTTGCGTTCTTTTCGAGGAACTTGACGGCATCGCCGACGGTCAGAATGGTCTCGGCGGCGTCATCGGGGATTTCGCAACCGAACTCCTCCTCGAAAGCCATCACGAGCTCAACGGTGTCGAGACTGTCGGCGCCAAGGTCGTCGATGAAGCTTGCCCCGTCGGTCACCTTATCGGGTTCGACCCCCAGGTGCTCCACGACGATCTTCTTAACCCGCTCGCCAATGTCACTCATCGTTCCAACCTCGTGCTTATTAGATTGGGCAACGACCCCTGAATAAGGATCGCCACCTTCGCGGTACGGCCTCGTCTTGGCTTGATGTGGCGCGACGAACTCCGCCTCGCGGAGCACCCCCCGTCACGCCGAGACTTGGTGACCTCCGCCAATTGGCCGCCCCAGCCGGGCCGCCAGTCGGTTACCACACTTCAAATGCGTTGCCTAGCACTGTGAGCGTAACCCCCAAGTTCCGACAACGCCACGATTTTTCACTCTATACCATGGCCATTCCACCGTTCACGTGGAGGGTCTGACCGGTGACGTAATGGGCCTCGTCGGAGGCCAGGTAGACTGCCGCGGCCCCGATGTCCGCCGGCGCCCCGAGCTTGCCGGTCGGGATCCGGGTGAGAATCGCCTCGCGCTGCTTGTCGTTTAGCTTGTCGGTCATGGCCGAGGTGATGAGGCCCGGCGCGATGCAGTTGGCGGTCACATTGCGGCGGGCGTACTCCCACGCGACGGACTTCATCATGCCGACCAGGCCGGCCTTGGAGGCGGCGTAGTTGCCCTGCCCCGGGTTGCCGGTGAAGCCGACCACCGAGGTGATGCCGATCACGCGGCCGAAACGCCGCCGCATCATGCCTTTGACCGCGGCGCGGGCGAGCTTGAAGGTGGCCGTGAGATTGACCGCGATGACCTTGTCCCAATCCTCGTCGGAGAGCTGCACAAACAGGTTGTCGCGGTTGACGCCGGCATTGGCGACCAGGATGTCGAGCTTCTCCATCTTCTCTTCGGCCGCCGGCACCAGCGCCTCGACCGCGGCGCCGTCGGCAAGGTCGCAAGGCAGCACGTGCACGCGCTCCTTGAGCTCGCCCGCCAGCTTGTCGAGCACCTCGCGGCGCGTGCCGGAGATCGCCACGGTCGCGCCCTGCCCGTGCAGCGCACGCGCAATGCTGTCGCCGATGGCGCCAGTCGCGCCGGTCACCAGCGCGGTCTTGCCAGTCAGGTCGAACATCGTGTCTCTCCGAATAAGGTGATGCGTTGCCGTTGCCGTCTCTAGTGCGGCGGATTTGACGTTCCTATCAGCGTTGTCGCGCGTCCTTCATAGGAACGTCAAATCCAAAGCCGCACTAGAATCATAGAGTTACTAGTGTCCTTTCGGTTCCGACGCTTGCAACGAACGTGCTGCAAAGGGATACAAGCGACGGAACCGGGACACTAGCCGCGCGCGGCCTTGAAAGCGGCGACGTCCTCGGGCGTGCCAATGGCGCTGGCGGTCGAGCCGGCGGCGATGCGCTTGATCAGCCCCGAGAGCACCTTGCCAGCACCGACTTCATAGAAGGTGGTAACGCCGGCGTCGGCCATGGCGGCGACGCACTCGCGCCAGCGCACGGTGCCGGTGACCTGGGCGACCAGCGCCTTGACGATTTCGGCCGGGTCCTGGATCGGCTTCGCCAAGACGTTCGAGACCACCGGCACCACCGGCGCGCTCACCATGACCTTGCCGAGCGCGTCGGCCATGACATCGGCGGCCGGCTGCATCAGCGAACAATGGAACGGGGCGGACACCGGCAGCAACATGGCGCGGCGCGCGCCCTTGGTTTTGGCGATTTCGACGGCGCGTTCGACCGCGACCTTGTCACCGGAGACCACCACCTGGCCGCCGCCGTTATCGTTGGCGGCTTGGCAGACCTGGCCCTGCGCGGCCTCTTCGGCCACCGCGGTGGCGACCTCGAGCTCCATGCCGATCAGCGCCGCCATGGCGCCAGCGCCAACCGGCACCGCCTTCTGCATGGCGAGCCCGCGCGTGCGCAGGAGCCGCGCGGTATCGGCGACGGTGAAAGCGCGCGCAGCGGCGAGCGCCGAATATTCGCCGAGCGAATGGCCTGCGACGAACGTGGCGTCGCGCGCGAGGTCGAGGCCCGCTTCCGTCTCCAGCACGCGCAAGGTGGCGAGCGAAACCGCCATCAGCGCCGGCTGGGCGTTCTCGGTCAGCGTCAGCGTGTCGGAAGGCCCCTCGAAGATCAGCCCGCTCAGCTTGTCCCCGAGCGCGCCGTCGACCTCGTCGAAGACCGCCCGCGCGGCGGCGAAATTGTCGGCCAGCGCCTTGCCCATGCCGACGGTCTGGCTTCCCTGTCCCGGAAATACGAAAGCAGCCGTCATACTTCGTGCCTCGTCCTCGCTCTTGATGAAATCGCGCCGAAAGACACCGCAGGACCGGGCCTGTCAACCGGCCAGGCCTGAGGGAGCCTGGTAACCAACCGACAACGCTCCTGCGCTAGGGTTTCGAGCCATTTCTTGAAATGTTTGAAAGGCAGAAAGCCTATGAGCGATGACTTGGTGAGCGAGGAGGACCTCGCACGGGCGCGCCAAGACCCAGCGTTTCGCCAACAATTGATGACAGAGAACCTCGATAAGCTATTGGCCGCGCTAACAAAAACGCGTCAGGAGCGCAGCAAGGACCCGGACGTGGCCCGCCAGATGCGCGAAGGCGTCGATCTCGCCGTGATGCTCGCCGACCGCATCCAGCGTGAGGACGACGGCAGTGGCCCCCAGGCTGCCTGATCTTTCCAAGCGCCTGATTTATAATTAGTTTTTATGTGTCGCCAGCGTTCGGTGGCGACCACGGCACGCTTGCCTTTTGCGCGAAAATCCCTATAACCCGCGCGACTTCCGTCGTCCCTGGTTGGGAGCTGAACGGACGGCCGGTTTTTCCGCCATCTCTGGACAAATCGGCAGGGCCTGTGGCCCGGCGTCCCGTGTTCCCGCCTTCGAAGCATTCCGAGCCTTTCCCGAAGGGCTCGAGGGGCTAGGCGCCAGGACCCGCGGAATTAGCTTGGGACCCGAGACATCGGGCCCGCAAACACAAGGGAAAGGCATTCATGCCCTTTTACGAGCACGTCTATCTTGCGCGCCAGGACCTGAGCGCGCAGCAGGTCGAGGAATTGACCACCCAGCTGTCCGGCGTCATCGGAGAGATGGGCGGCAAGATCACCAAGAACGAATACTGGGGTCTCAAGTCGCTCACCTACCGGATCCGCAAGAACCGCAAGGCGCACATGACGCTGCTCAACGTCGAAGCGCCGGCAGCGGCCCTCAACGAGATCGAGCGCCAGGAGCGGTTGAACGAAGACGTCCTGCGCTATCTCACCATCCGCGTCGAAGAGCACGAGGAAGGCCCCTCGGCGATGATGCGCAAGTCCGACCGCGATCGCGACGATCGCGGTGGCCGCGGTGGCTTCCGTGATCGTGACCGCGGCGACCGGGGAGACCGGGGAGACCGACGTCCGCGCGACGAGGCCGCAAGCAGCGACGATTCCAGCAACACGGCGGAGGGCTAAACCATGGCATTCGCAGCCGCCGGCGGCGCCCGCCGCCCGTTCTTCCGCCGTCGCAAGACCTGCCCGTTCTCCGGCGCCAACGCGCCCAAGATCGACTACAAGGACGTCAAGCTCTTGCAGCGCTACGTCTCGGAGCGGGGCAAGATCGTGCCGAGCCGCATCACCGCGGTGTCGGCCAAGAAGCAGCGCGAGCTCGCGCAGGCGATCAAGCGCGCGCGCTTCCTTGGTCTACTGCCGTACGTGATTAAGTAGGCTGAATATGCGCATGATCCGGAAAAGCCGGAACCGGTTTTCGGAAGAGATCGTGCGCCAAGTGAAATAGAAATCGAGGTCCGCGGGGACACCCGCGGGCCGATGGTTGGGGCGGACGTTTCGGTTCCGTCTCTAACCGCTCGAAACGGAGCGGGACAGCTCGAGATGATGCAGATCGTTCTCATTGGTATCGGTGCCGGCGCCGCGGCGGCCTTGCTGTTCGCCTCGGTGATCTCGGGCGCGTGGCTGTCGGTGGTCCTGTTCTATCTGGCGCCGCTGCCGGTGATGCTCGCCGGCCTCGGCTGGAGCCACTGGGCGGCGTTGATCGCCGCCCTCGCCGGCGCGCTGATGCTCGGCTTGGCCTTCGGCAGCTATTTCTTCCTGGCGTTCCTGGCCGGCGCTGGACTGCCGGCCTGGTGGCTCGGCTACCTCGCCCTGCTGGCGCGCCCGGCGGGTAATGGACCGGTCAATGGCGGCGCGCCCGAACTCGAATGGTATCCGCCGGGACAGCTCGCGACCTGGGCCGCCGCGCTCGGGGCGCTGACCGTCAGCATTGCCGTATTCAATTTCGGCCTCGACGGCGCGAGCGTGCGCGCCAACCTGCACCACGAGCTGGCCCAGCTGCTGCATCTCGAAACCGGGGGCGGAACCCAGGCTGGCACGCCGGCGATCAAGGGCGTCGGCAACCCCAAAGTGCTGCTTGATTTCCTGGTGGAGGCCGTGCCGCCGGCGGCGGCAGTGCTCTCGACGCTGACCTATCTTGTCAATCTCTGGCTCGGCGGCCGCATCGTCGATTTCTCCGGCCGGCTCAAGCGGCCGTGGCCCACTATTTCCGCCATGACCTACCCACGCGCGAGCGCTGCAGCGCTGGGAATCGCGGTGGTGCTCGGCTTTGCGCCCGGTCTCTTCGGCATCCTCGCGAGCGTGGTGGCGGCAGCGCTCCTGCTCGCCTTCGGGGTGCTCGGCTTTGCCGTGCTGCATGCGCTGAGCCGGACCATGCAGTCGCGCGGCTTCCTGCTCGGCGGCGCCTACGCGGCGGTCATGGTGTTCGGCTGGCCGCTGCTGATCATGTGCGTGCTCGGCCTCGCCGACATGTTCCTCAACCTGCGCGGGCGCGCCGCCGCCCGGCGCGGCGGCCCGTCGGCGCCGACCTGACGTTTTCGTTCAACATTCAAATTCCTATTCAACCAGTTGAAGATCAAGGAGAAGCGACAATGGAAGTGATCCTACTCGAGCGTATCGCCAAGCTTGGCCAAATGGGCGACGTGGTGCGCGTGCGCGACGGCTTCGCCCGCAATTTCCTGCTGCCCCGCGCAAAGGCGCTGCGCGCCACGGATGAAAACAAGGAGCGGTTCGAGGCCATGAAGGCCGAACTGCAGGCCAAGAACCTGGAAGCCAAGAGCGGCGCCGAGAAGGTCGCAGCCGGCCTCGACGGCAAGTCCGTCACCGTGCTGCGGCAGGCCTCCGAGACCGGCCACCTCTACGGCTCGGTGTCGACCCGCGACATCGCCGGCCTGGTCAACGCGGAAGGCGGCGTGCAGGTCAACCGCAACCAGGTCGAGCTCAACACCCCGATTAAGACGATCGGCGAGTACAAGGTGCCGCTGGCGCTTCACGCTGACGTGGAGACCACGATCACCGTGATCGTCGCGCGCAGCAACGACGAAGCCGAGCGCATCGCGCGCGGCGAGAACGTGCTGATCCCGCGTGACGAAGCCGAGGAAGAAGCTGCCCAGGCGGCGGCCAACGCCGAATCCTACTTCGAGGAAGAAGGCGAGCGCGACGAGGAAGAAGGCGAGGCCGAGGAAGAAGCCGAAGCCGCCGAGGAAGACAAGGACGCCTAAGGACCCGCCCTCCCCGACTTCGCTTCGGGGCGGACAGTCAAGAAAATCAGTCGGTCTTCTTGTCGCCGGCCGCGGGCTTCTGGTCCTTGGCCTGGGTCGATGGGGAGGCCGACTTTTTCTTGTCCGTGGCCGTGGCCGCAGGCTTCGGCTTGGCCATGGCGGGCTTCTCGGCCTTAGGTTTTTCGCTCTTCGTCTTGTCGGCGTTCTCGGATTTCTTGTCGGTCGTCTTGTCCGCCTTCTTGACGGCCTCGGTCTTAGTTTCGGTCTTAGTTTCGGTCTTGGCCGCGGACTTGTGCGGCTTGACGGTCCTATGGTGGGGCCTGGTGTGCGCCGGCGCTGCACCACCGACCGACGTCAGATAGGCGGCGATGATTTCGGCCGACTTCGGGTCCGCCGTGTAGTGCTCGGCCAGGAAGCCTTCCAGCCCTGAAAACAAGCCCTTCTTATCAGCGCCCGCCGCGGCCAGGCCGCGGGCCGACTTGTGGCACGTGGAGCAATTCAGCTGAAAGAGCTGCGCTGGGGTCTTGCCTGCGGACAAGTCTTGGGCCCGCGCCGCGCCCGCAAGCGTCAATGCGAACAACCCGATCCCCAGAACGATGGCGTGGCGTGAGCCTGTCATGGCGGTGACAACCCTCTTTGCTTGGCGGTATCGCCCCCTCGGACCCCAGGCCCGTCAACTCGAGCGCATGTTGATAATCTAGAGCGCGCGCCGATCAAGTTGAATCGGCGGCGCCCGCAAAATCCCGTGAAACCCCGCGTTTTTCTGCCACAGGGGGTCGCAGCCGTGCCGCCGACGCTCCCGGCTGGATCGCGCGAGCCCCCTTGCAAGAGCATACGACGGCCTCAAATGAGGCATTGCTGCGGCGGCGAAACCGCGATTAAATCCCTAGGTCTGAACGTTTTGTGTTCCGTCGCGTTGGACATGTGAGGGTCTTTTCGCGCGAATCGATTGTAATTCGTGATGATGGAGGTGGCCGATGGACCGGTTCCTTCGAGTGATGTTGCAGAATTTCGTTCGCCGGGGGACGCTCACGGTTACGACGTCACGGGGAACGACTTTCACCTGTGGCGATGGCAGCGGGAAACCGCTGGCGATCCGCTTCGCTAGCCGCGCCACCGAGCTGGCCCTGCTGCTCGACCCCGAGCTCAAGCTCGGCGAGGCCTATATGGACGGCAGCTTGGTCGTCGAGCGCGGCTCGATCGCCGATGTGCTGTCGATCTGCATGAGGCAACCGAGCGAGCTGCCGACCTGGGCGCGGCCGCAGTTCATGCTGCGCTACCTCGCCCGCCGCCTCGGCCAGTTCAACCCGCGCAAGCGCGCGCGCCGGAACGTGGCGCACCATTACGACCTCGACGGCCGGCTCTATTCGCTCTTCCTGGACGCCGACCGGCAATATAGCTGCGCCTATTTCGACACCCCGGACACCAGCCTCGACGACGCCCAGCTCGCCAAGAAGCGGCATCTCGCCGCCAAGCTGCTGCTCGACAAGCCCGGCAAGTCGGAACAGGATTTGCGCGTGCTCGACATCGGCTGCGGCTGGGGCGGACTGGGCCTCTATCTCGCCGATATGACCGACGCCGACGTGACCGGCGTAACCCTCTCGCAGGAGCAACACGCCATCGCCAACGAGCGGGCCGCCGAGCGAGGCCTCGCCGAGCGCGCGCGCTTCGAGTTGGAGGACTACCGCGACGTGCCGGGCCCCTTCGACCGCATCGTCTCCGTCGGCATGTTCGAGCACGTCGGCGTCGGACACTACGACGAGTTCTTCAAGCAGTGCGCGAAGCTCTTGGCTGATGATGGCGTGATGGTGCTGCACTCGATCGGCCGTTCGGAGGGCCCGAGCGTCACCACCCCGTGGATCGCGAAATACATCTTCCCCGGCGGCTACATCCCGGCATTATCTGAAGTTCTACCTTACATTGAGAAGCACGGCCTGCTGGTCACCGACATCGAGATCCTGCGCCTGCACTACGCCGAAACGCTCAAGGCCTGGCGCGAGCGCTTCCTCGCCCACCGGGAAGACGCCGAGCGCATCTACGATCAGCGCTTTGTGCGCATGTGGGAATTCTATCTGGCGGCGTCGGAAATGTCGTTCCGCGACCAGAACATGATGAACTTCCAAATCCAGATCACCAAGAAGCAGGGCGTCACACCGATGACGCGCAACTACATGGTCGAGGCCGAGCGCGCGCTGCAGGCGGTGGACACCAAGCGGCAGGCACCGCTCCGGCTCGCGGGCGAGTAAGCGCCCTCTTCCGTCAGACCGGACAAGCGCGCGCAAACTTGCGCGCCAGTCGCACATGACTGAAAGCAGTGCCGGTGATTATAGTCGCGGCTGCTTTCGTTGGGCGCGCCGGTCAAGCACCTTCACGCGCACCGCACCGGCTTTTTTGTCGGCGGCGGAGTCCTGTGCGTGAGGCCTGTGTGAAAGTGGGATAAGCGCAAATGCGCTGTCGCGTTGCCGCGCGGGCATGGTTAAGTGGTCGTTAACGTCAGTCACCCACACAGTTTGGCCGGACCTTAGTTTCGTCAAATTGGCGCAACAGCACTATCTATGGCTCCCATCGAATCAGTCGCACGCAAATCGGCCGCCGAGCCGGGCCCCGAATACCGCACCGCACCGCACAACATCGAGGCGGAACAGGCGCTGTTGGGCGCCATTCTGGTCAACAACGAAGCGCACTACCGCGTCTCCGATTTCCTGGAGCCGCAGCACTTCTTCGAGCCGATCCACCAGACCATCTATCAGCTCTGCCGCGACCTGATCCGCGCCGGCAAGATCGCCACGCCGGTGACGCTGAAGACGTTCCTGGACGCCAGCATCGACATTGGCGGCCTAAACGTCAGCCAGTACCTGGCGCGGCTTGCGGCCGAAGCCACCACCATCATCAACGCCGCCGACTACGGGCGTACCATCTACGACCTTGCCGTCCGCCGCGAGCTGATCCAGGTCGGCGAGGACATGGTCAACGTCGCCTACGACGCGCCGGTCGATTTCGCGCCGCGCGAGCAAATCGAGGACGCCGAGCGGAAGCTTTTCGAACTGGCCGAGACCGGCCGCTACGACGGCGGCTTCCAGCGCTTCGGCAACGCGCTCACAACCGCCATCGACATGGCTGCCGCAGCCTTCCAGCGCGACGGCAAGCTGTCGGGCACGGCGACCGGGCTTGACGATCTCGACCGCATGATGGGCGGCCTGCAGCACTCCGACCTCGTCATCCTCGCCGGGCGCCCCGGCATGGGCAAGACCTCGCTCGCCACCAACATCGCCTATAACGTGGCTCGCGCCTGGCGCGGCGAGGTCAAGCCCGACGGCCACCAGCTCACCGTCAACGGCGGCATCGTCGGCTTCTTCTCACTGGAAATGTCGGCCGAACAGCTCGCCACCCGCATCATCGCCGAGCAGACCGGCATCCCGTCCAACCAGATCCGGCGCGGCGGCATCAGCGAAGGCGATTTCGAGAAGATCAAGGACTATTCGATCGAACTGCAGAACCTGCCGCTCTATGTCGACGAGACCGGTGGCCTGTCGATCGCGCAGCTCGCCGCGCGCGCGCGTAGGCTCAAGCGCCAGCGCGGGCTCGATCTGGTGGTCATCGACTACGTGCAGCTGCTGTCCGGCTCGAATAAGCGAAGCTCGGAAAACCGCGTGCAGGAGATCACCGAGATCACCACGAAGCTCAAGGCTTTGGCGAAAGAGCTGAATGTGCCGGTGCTGGCGCTGTCGCAGCTCTCGCGCCAAGTGGAAAGCCGCGAGGACAAGCGGCCGCAGCTTTCGGACTTGCGTGAATCCGGTTCGATCGAGCAGGACGCCGACGTGGTGCTGTTCGTCTATCGCGAGGAATATTACCACCAGATGCGCAAGCCGCTGGAGAGCAACCGCGAGAAGTTCGCCGAATGGCTGGCGGAAGGCGACAAGGTGCACGGCAAAGCGGAAGTGATTATCGGCAAGCAGCGCCACGGACCGACCGGCACGGTGGAGCTCGCCTTCGAAGGCGCCATCACCAAGTTCTCGTCGCTAGCGCGCGAGGATCATCTGCCAGAGCATATCGGCTGACGCGTTTCCAGGCGAAGTGGAAACCGGTTCGCCGTCCGGAAACGCGACAAAACAAAGACCAGGCGACGATCTTTTCGCGATCCGACATTCGCTCGCGCCGCAACAACGCGAATGATTGCGTTGCGCCGATTTCCAGTTTCTAATTTCGCTGCGCCGACGGCCTCGCCGGCGCGCCATTATTGTTGCGCCGCAGCACCAAACCGCACGCGCCGAAAGTAAAAGCATCCCCTCATGGACACGTTCGATTACGTCATCGTCGGCGCGGGCTCGGCCGGCAGCGTGCTCGCCAACCGTCTCAGCGAAGACCCGGAAACGACCGTCTGCGTGCTCGAAGCCGGCCCCGTCGACTGGCACCCCTACATCCATATCCCCGCGGGTTTCATCAAGACATTCTACAACACCCGCATCAACTGGTGCTATTCGCAGGAGCCAACCGACGGCACCGCAGGCCGGCGCATTTTTTCGCCACGCGGCAAGACGCTCGGAGGCTCGAGCTCGATCAACGGCCACATCTACAACCGCGGCCAGCGCAACGACTTCAACACCTGGGCGCAGCTCGGGAACCGCTCATGGGGCTATGCCGACGTGCTGCCCTATTTCAAGCGGCTGGAGCGCCGTGTCGGTGACGGCGATCCGACTTATCGCGGGCGCGACGGCGCCCTCACCGTCACCAACATCAACTGGAGCGACCCGCTGTGCGAGGCCTTCATCGCAAGCGCCATGAGCCTCGGCATTCCGCGCAACCCCGACTACAACGGCGCCATCCAGGAAGGCGTGTCCTACGCGCAGCGCACCATCCGCAACGGGCGGCGCGTGAGCGCGGCGACCGCGTTCCTGCACCCTGCGATGAAGCGCGGCAACGTCACCGTGCGCACGCACGCGCATGCGACCGAACTGCTGTTCGAGGGCAAGCGCGCGGTCGGTGTGCGCTATGCCAAGGGCGGGCGCGGCGGCGACGTTGTCGAAGTACGCGCGCGCAAGGAGGTGATCCTGGCCGGCGGCGCCTATAACTCGCCGCAGCTCCTGCAATTGTCGGGCGTCGGCCCGGCGCCGCTGCTGCAATCGCTCGGCATTCCGGTCAGGCACGCGCTTTCCGGCGTCGGCGAAGGCCTGCAGGACCATTACGCGCCGCGCTCGGTCGCGCGCGTGAAGAACATGAAATCAATCAACGAACGCGCGCGCGGCCTCAACCTCGCGGGCGAGGCGTTCAAGTGGATGTTCGCACGCCGCGGCATCCTCGGCCTGTCGCCGACGCTGGTCTATTGCTTCTGGCATTCCGGCGAGACCGCCGAGAGCTCTGACCTGCAGCTCACCTTTACGCCGGCGAGCTACAAGGAAGGCGAACAGGGCAAGCTCGAGGACGAACCGGGCATGACGGTTGCCTCCTGGCAGCAGCGCCCGGAAAGCCGCGGCTTCGTGCGGGCGCGCTCGGCCGATCCGTTCGAAGCGCCGGTCATCCAGACCAATTATCTCAGCGCCGAGCTCGACCGCCGCGTGGTCGTCGCCGGCATGAAGCTCGCGCGCCGCCTTCTCGCGGCCGCGCCCTTGGCGCCCTACTGCGAACGCGAGGATTTCCCAGGCCCCGGCGTGCAGAGCGACGACGAGTTCCTCGACGCCGCCACCCGGCGCGGTCAGACCACGTTCCACCCTGGCTGCACCTGCCGCATGGGCCCGGCGAGCGATCCCAACGTCGTGGTCGACGATCAATTGCGCGTGCACGGCCTGGAGGCCTTGCGCGTGATCGACGCCTCGATCATGCCGCGCATGATTTCGGCGAACCTCAACGCCTCCACCCTGATGATCGCCGACAAGGCCTCCGACATGATCCGCGGAAAGCGGGCGCCGGAGCCGGTCGAGGGCCTTTCGGGCTAAGAGGAGCGGACCATTGGACGCGCCGCGCCCTTGCGGCTAAACCACATTTGCCATGGCCCAGCTTGAACCACTCCCCTCGGACGACGCCGCGCCGGAGGCAGCGTCTGCGAAGCCCGCCCTCACCGCCGGGCCGCCCGCGGCGCAGGCCGGCGGCGTGTTGACGATCGATCTCGGCGCGCTCTGCGAGAACTGGCACACGCTGGCGCAGCGGGCGCTGCCGTCGGAATGCGCCGCCGTGGTCAAGGCCGACGCCTACGGCTGCGGCCTCGAGCCGGTGGCGAAAGCGCTGGCGCGGGCCGGCTGCAAGACCTTCTTCGTCGCCGATCTCGACGAGGCCCGGCGCGCGCGCGCGGCGGCGCCGGACGCGGCCATCTACGTGCTGGGTGGGCTGATGCCGGGCACGGGCCCGGCCTTCGCCGAGATCAACGCGCGGCCGGTGATCGGCAACCTGTTGGAGCTTGCTGAATGGGATGCCTTCGTCGCTGCCGCCGAGTGGAACGGCGGCGCGGCGCTGCATGTGGATACCGGCATGAACCGGCTCGGCGTCACGCCCGACGAGGCGGCGGCGCTAGCGCCGCGCATCCGCGCCGAGAACCACGGCATTGCGCTGTTGATGAGCCATCTCGCCTGCGCGCAGACGCCCGAGCATCCCCTGAACCGCAAGCAGATCGACCTCTTCCGCGAGATACGCCTGCTCTACCGCGGCATCCCCTCCTCGCTCGCCAATTCGTCCGGCGTCTTCCTCGGCGACGCCGCCCATTGCGACGTGGTGCGGCCAGGGGTGGCGCTCTACGGCGTCAACCCGACACCGGGGCGCGCCAATCCGATGCGGCCGGTGGTCGGCCTGCAGGCGCGCATTCTGCAAGTGCGTCACGTCGCGCGCGGCGAAGGCGTCGGCTACGACGCCGCCTGGACCGCGCGGCACGCCAGCCGCATCGCGATCGTGGCGGTCGGTTACGGCGACGGCTTTCCGCGCGCCGCCGGTGCGACGGATTCGACGCCGGGAGTCGACGCCATCATCGCCGGCAAGCGCTGCCCGATCGCCGGACGCGTCTCCATGGACCTCATCGCCATAGATGTCTCCGACCTGCCTGAGGGCGCCGCCCGCCGCGGCGAGATGGCGACCCTGATCGGCGACGGCATCAGCGTCGATACGGTGGCCAACATCTCCGGCACCATCGGCTACGAGATCCTGACCCGGCTTGGGCGGCGATATCACCGAATATACCGACCTGCGCAACGCTAATGTTCTTGTCTTGTTCTCGTCTTTCGGGTAGGGTTTCGGTTCAATTTCAGCCGAGTCGCCCCCAAAGGCCGTATGTCCAAGCGCACCCTCTCCTTCATCTGCCAAAACTGCGGCGCCGCCTTTAACCGCTGGCAGGGCAAGTGCGACGCCTGCGAGGAATGGAATACGCTGACTGAGGAAGGCGCCGAGCGGGTGCCCGGCCCGGGGCGCAAGGCCGGCCGCGGCCGCCGCTTCGCGCTCGAGCCGCTCTCGGGCGGCGGCGAGGATGCGCCACGGGTCGCCTGCGGCATCGGCGAACTCGACCGCGTCACCGGTGGCGGCTTCGTCAAGGGTTCGGTGCTGCTCTTAGGCGGCGACCCCGGCATCGGCAAATCGACACTGCTGATCCAGACCACCGCCGCGCTGGCCCGTGCCGGCGAGCGCTCGGTCTATATCTCCGGCGAAGAGGCTATCGCCCAGGTGCGCCTGCGCGCCGAGCGGCTGGGGCTCGCCGATGCCAACGTCGAGCTCGCCGCCGAGACCGCGGTCGAGGACATCATCGCCACGCTCTCGGACGGCAAGACACCGCGGCTGATCATCATCGATTCCATACAGACCATGTGGACCGACGCCATCGAGTCGGCGCCGGGCACGGTGACGCAAGTGCGCGGCGCCGCGCAGGCGCTGATCCGGTTCGCCAAGCGCTGCGGCGCCTGCATCATCCTGGTCGGGCACGTCACAAAGGACGGCCAGATCGCTGGCCCCCGCGTGGTCGAGCACATGGTGGACGCGGTGCTCTCCTTCGAAGGCGAAGGCTCGCACCAGTTCCGAATCTTAAGAGCGGTGAAGAACCGCTTCGGCCCGACCGACGAAATCGGCGTATTCGAAATGACCGGCGCCGGCTTGCGCGAGGTGACCAACCCCTCGGAGCTGTTCCTGTCGGAGCGAGATCTGGGCTCGCCCGGCACCGCCGTGTTCGCGGGCATCGAGGGCACCAGGCCCGTGCTGGTTGAGATGCAAGCGCTGGTCGCACCGACCTCGCTCGGCACGCCTCGGCGCGCGGTGGTCGGCTGGGACCCAAGCCGGCTTTCCATGGTGATCGCGGTCTTGGAAGCCCATTGCGGGGTCAAGCTCGGCGGCCACGACGTCTATCTCAACGTCGCCGGCGGCTTGCGCATCAACGAGCCGGCGGCCGATCTCGCCGCTGCCGCCGCGCTGGTATCATCACTGGCACGAGCGCCGCTGCCGCCCGACGCGGTCTATTTCGGCGAGGTGTCGCTCTCCGGCGCCATCCGCCCGGTGGCGCAGACGCCGGCCCGTCTCAAGGAAGCCGCAAAGCTCGGTTTCACCCGCGCCGTGCTGCCGGAGGCCGCACGCGGCGAGACTGCCGAGCTTGGCCTCAGGCTCAACGAAGTCGGCAGCCTGACGAGCCTGGTTGCCGACATCGCCGCCCGGGGAAACCGACGTCCAGCAGCGAAAAGTGGTGGACAAGACGGGTGACGGCCCGCAACGCCCCCGCTATACAACGGGGGCGCAGGGTCTCAATCGCCGGCGGCCGAAGCGGGGCGCGGTAGCAAGCTGAAATGGGCTGAAAATTAAGGACTTAGGGTTGAAACTGCCGCCCTGTTCCGGAGCCCGTGGCGCGCCCCGGAATCGCCCGCGCCGGCACCCGGCGGCGGGCCGTTATATTGCGCCCGGTCGTCGCGCCACGCCGAGGAGCGTCTGAGCCCCGATGCCGATTACCCTGCTCGACCTCATCCTGCTGGTGGTCATGTTGATCTCGGGGCTGCTGGCGATGATCCGCGGCTTCATGCGCGAGGTCTTGTCGATCGCCGCCTGGCTGATCGCGGCCATCGTGACCCTATGGGCCTATCCGCGGCTATCTCCGGTGGTCCACGAATACTTTCACAGCAAGATGGTCTCGATCGGACTCACGGTCGGCGTGGTGTTCCTGGTGACCCTACTGGTGGTTTCGATCGCCACCGTGAAAGTTTCCGACATGGTGCTGGACAGCCGGGTGGGCGCACTCGACCGCACCCTAGGCTTCGTGTTCGGGCTCGGGCGCGGGCTCATCATCGTGGTCGTGGCCTTCCTGTTCTTCGCCTGGCTGGTGCCGCCGCATGCGCGCCCTACCTGGGTGCAGAACGCCAAGTCGCGGGTCGTGCTGGAAGCAACCGGGAATTGGCTGCGCTCGCTCTTGCCGGAGCACCCGGAAAAGGACATCTTGGAGAAACTGAAGCGGCCAGGGCTGGATGAGCAAACTCCGCCCGCAAGTGACCAGCATTCCGAGCTGCGCCGCCCTATATACCGGGAGGACAACTTGCGTATCGCGCGCGCGGGCCTTGGGGCCGGTGCGCTTTTACCCCTTTGAACAGCGGGAACGCGGGAACGATGCAGAAGCTCAGCCAGGATGCCGGAGAAACCGCCGAACTCGACCTCTACGGCGACCGGCTGCGTGAGGAGTGCGGCGTCTTTGGCATCTTCGGTCATCCCGACGCCGCCGCCATCACCGCGCTGGGTCTGCATGCCCTGCAGCACCGCGGCCAGGAAGCCGCCGGCATCGTATCCTTCGACGGCCAGCGCTTCCATTCCGAACGCCGCCTCGGCTTGGTCGGCGACAACTTCTCCCGTCGCGCGGTGATCGACCGCCTGCCCGGCATGGCGGCCATCGGCCACACCCGCTATTCGACCACCGGCGAGACCATCCTGCGCAACGTCCAGCCGCTGTTCGCAGAGCTCGAAGGCGGCGGCTTCGCCATCGGCCACAACGGCAACCTCACCAACGGTCTCGCGCTGCGCAAGCACCTGATCCACGAAGGCGCGATGATGCAGTCGACCAGCGACACCGAGGTGATCCTGCATCTGGTGGCACGCGCCAACCGCAACCGCTTTGTCGATCGTTTCATCGAGGGCCTGCGCCAGCTCGAGGGCGCCTACGCCTTCGTCGGGCTAACCAACAAGAAGCTGGTCGGCGCGCGCGACCCGCTCGGCATCCGTCCGCTGGTGATCGGCAAGCTCGACGGCTGTCCGATCCTGGCCTCGGAGACCTGCGCGCTCGACATCATCGGCGCCACCTACGTGCGCGACGTGGAGAACGGCGAGGTGATCATCTTCGACGAGGACGGCCTGCACTCGCACAAGCCGTTCCCGCCACAGGTGCCGCGGCCGTGCATCTTCGAATACATCTATTTCTCGCGGCCCGACTCGATCGTCGGCGGCCGCCCGGTTTATGACGTGCGCAAGGCCATGGGCGCCGAGCTCGCGCGTGAATCGACGCCCGACGCCGACGTGATCATACCGGTGCCGGATTCCGGCGTGCCGTCCGCGCTCGGCTTCGCCAAGCAGTCCGGCCTGCCCTACGAACTCGGCATCATCCGCAACCACTATGTCGGGCGCACCTTCATCCAGCCGACGCAGGCGATCCGCGATCAGGGCGTGCGTATGAAGCATTCGGCCAACCGTGCGGTAGTCGCGGGAAAACGCATCGTGCTGGTGGACGACTCCATCGTACGCGGCACCACCTCGCGCAAGATCGTGCAGATGATGCGCGACGCCGGCGCCAAGGAAGTGCACTTCCGCATCTCCTCGCCCCCGATCACGCATCCCGACTACTACGGCATCGACACGCCGGAGCGCGAGAAGCTCTTGGCCGCCACCCACGACCTCGAGGGCATGCGCGAATTCATCGGCGCGGATTCGCTCGCCTTCCTCTCGGTCGACGGCATCTACCGCGCCATGGGCTACGAAGGCCGCGACGCCGCGCGCCCGCAGTTCACCGACCACTGCTTCACCGGCGACTATCCGACGGGCCTCACCGATGTCGAAGGCCAGGAATCCTCCCCGCGGCAACTGTCGCTGCTGTCGGAGGCGAGCTAGCCACTAAATCTTCCGTCATGCCCGGTGCTCGGGTGCGGCTTCGCCGGCCCGAGAACAGGGCCTTGTGCCGGGCATCCACGTCTTTTAAACGCTCCACCAACGGCAGAAAACGTGGATGGCTGGGGCATAGGCGTGCTGAAAGAACGCCGTTCTTCGAACGGCTATGCCCGGCGATGACAGAGTAAGGGTCAGAGTAAGCGTCAATGTCCGACAAACCCCTCACCGACAAAATCGCCCTCGTCACCGGTGCCTCGCGCGGGCTCGGGGCGGCGCTCGCGCTGCACCTCGCCAAGGCCGGAGCGCATGTCGTGGCGGTGGCGCGCACGGAAGGCGGGCTGGAAGAGCTCGACGACCGCATCCGGGGCGTCGGCGGCAGCGCCACCCTGGTGCCGCTCGACCTCAAGGACTCGGAAGGCATCGCCCGCCTGGCGCTGGCGCTCGATGAACGCTACGGCCGCCTCGACGTGCTGGTCGGTAACGCTGGCATCCTGGGTCCGCTGTCGCCGCTCGACCACGTGGAGCCGAAGTCCTGGGACGACGTGATGGCGGTCAACGTCACCGCCAACTGGCACCTCATCCGCTGCATGGGCGCGCTGCTCGCGCGCGCGGACGCGGGGCGCGCCGTGTTCATGACCTCGGGGGTCGCACACAAAGACCGGGCCTATTGGGGCCCCTACGCCGCCTCCAAGGCGGCGGTAGAGGCGCTGGTGCGCACCTACGCGGCGGAAACTGAGATAACCAACGTGCGCGTCAACCTGTTCAGCCCGGGTCCGACGCGCACGCGCATGTACGCCACCGCCTTCCCCGGCATCGATCCCGACACGCTGCCGACGGCCGACGAGGTCTCCAAGGCGGTTCTGCCGCTGTGCACGGCGGACTGCGCGGAAAGCGGCAAGATATTCGATTACCGTCGGGCCAAATTTCTCGCCTTCAATCCGCCGACCTGACCGCGGCGGGGAACTTTTCCCTCGCCCCGGCATCGGATAGCGTGATGTCAGCCGGAAAGTACGTCATGCTCACGATCAAGTACCGACTTTTCGACCCGCGCCTGGCGCCACGCCGTACCAAACTGGAAATGCCGGGCTGGGCCGGCGAGCCGCAGCCGCGCCGCGACGGTTCGCACGAGCAGACTTGGCACTGCATGCCCTTCACCGAGGGCGCGCAATACGGCATCGAGCTGTTCTATCCGTATGACAACGAGCTGCGAGTCGGCCGCAAGGACGGCAAGGTGGTGCTCGACGGCGACTTCGGGCCCGATCCCGGTACCGGCGTGAATTGGCCGCCGTTCCGCACCTTTGGCGAAGGTTATTACACCTACCAGAGCCTCATCGACTTGCAGGTGCCCGACGACATAGCGGTGCGCACCGAGCCGCATCCGCGCTACTACGCCGACCCCAATGACGAGACGCCGCTGGCGGTGCCGGCGCTCCTGCGCACAAGCTGGTGGCCGATGATCTCGTTCGTGGTTTTCAAGGCGCCACCGGAAGGCCGCACCCACGTGTTTCGTCGCGGCGAGCCGTTCATGCAGATGCTGTTCGTGCCGGCCGAGCCGGAATTCGAGCTGGTGCCGATGACCGTAGAGGAAGCCGCCGAGCGCGAAATGCGCGGGCGGCGCATCCACGCCAGCCGCGAAACGCTGTCGAAGGAGAGCGAATGGACCTCCGCGACCGACACCGTGTTCGACGGCACCTACCGCTACATTCTACGCGCGGCCAAGGAAAAGGCACGCGACGGCGACGGCAATTGAAGCGGGCTAACGCTTCCGCTTGGCGCGGCCCTTGAACGGGTTTTCCTTCTCGCGCAACGCGAGCCGGATCGGCGTGCCGGGCAGGTCGAAAGTCTCGCGCAGGGAATTCACCAGATAGCGCTTATAGGCGTCAGGCACCGCGTCGGCACGGGTGCAGAACACGACAAAGCTCGGCGGGCGCGACTTCGCCTGCGTGATGTAGTTGAGCTTGAGCCTTCGCCCCGAGACCGCCGGCGGCGGATGGGCGGAAAGCGCTTCCTCGAACCAGCGGTTCAGCGCCGCCGTCGGCACGCGCTTGTTCCAGACCGCATGGGCATCGACGATCGCCTGCATGAGACGGTCGAGCCCCTCGCCAGTCAGGGCCGACACGGCGACGACCGGCACGCCCTTTAATTGCCTGAGCTTGTCTTCGGCCTGCTCGCGCAGTTTGGAAATGGCGCCGACCTTCTTGTCCTTCAAATCCCATTTGTTGACCGCAATGACGATAGCGCGGCCTTCCCGCTCGACCAGATCGGCAATGCGCTGGTCCTGTTCCTCGAAGGCAATCTCAACATCGAGCAGCACCACCGCGACCTCGGCGAAGCGGATGGCGTTGAGCGCGTCGGCAACCGACAGCTTTTCCAGCTTCTCATCGATGCGCGAGCGGCGGCGCAGGCCGGCAGTGTCATGCAGGTGGAATTTCTGTTCGTGCCATTCAAAATCGACCGCGATGGAATCGCGGGTCGTGCCGGCCTCCGGCGCGGTCAGCAGCCGATCCTCTCCGATCAGCCGATTGATCAGGGTCGACTTGCCGGCATTGGGGCGGCCGACGATGGCGACGCGGATCGGATGCGGCCCCGAGGGCGCGCCCGCCGCCTCAATCTGCTGTGCGGTACGTTCGGGCAAGGCCGCGCGCACCGCGTCGTAGAGATCGGCCATGCCTTCGTTGTGTTCGGCTGAAACCGGCACCGGTTCGCCGAGGCCGAGGGAGTAGGCGTCGAGCCGACCCGCTTCGCCCGCCCTGCCTTCCATCTTGTTGGCGACGAGGATGGTAGGCTTGCCCGCCTTGCGCACGAGATTTGCGAAAGCGCGGTCGATCGCCGTCGGGCCAACGCGGGCGTCGATCATGAACAGAATGGCGTCGGCCTGGCCTATAGCTGTTTCAGTCTGCATCCGCATGCGGCCGGACATACTCTCCGGCGCCGACTCTTCCAGGCCGGCGGTGTCGATGACGGTAAAATCGAGATCGCCAAGCCGGCCCTCGCCCTCGCGGCGGTCGCGCGTTACGCCCGGCCGGTCATCCACCAGCGCCAGGCGGCGGCCGACCAGCCGGTTGAACAGGGTCGACTTGCCCACATTGGGCCGGCCGACGATGGCGAGGGTGAAGCTCATAATAGGGTCATAGCCGGGCCAAGCCCGGACAATCCATCGAAGAAATCAAGAAAGGTGCCCGGCGACGGCGCACAAGCCCACGCCGCCGGCAAGGTCATTCTTTAGAGAACGAGCCGGACGGCGGCGCCGACGGCCAGGGCGCCAGCTTCGGCTTGGCATTGGGGTTGTTTTTAGCACTCGGCCAGCCGGCCTGCTCCGACTGCGACGGCTTCGCCGAGGAAGCGGTCGAGTCCGAGGGCCAGGGCGCCTGCGTTCCCGTCGGCCGCGAGGCCGCCTGTGGCGGCGTCGATGGCCATGGCGCGGTCGTGCCTTTCGGCTTGGCGGCGGTCGCCGTCGCTTTCGGCTTCGGTTTCACCTTGCGCTTGACGACACGGTGATGCTTCAGCCTCGCCTTATGCTTGACCGTCGTCCTGTGCACCCGCATCGGCTTGGCGAGGTTCGACTGCTGCACCGGCTTGGTCGGCACCGCGGCCGACGTCCGGCTCGCGCCCGCAGCCGGTGTCGCATCGCTGTCGCCCGGCGGCAGGTCGGCGATGGCTGGCGCGTGGTAGCCTTCCTTGTATTGCGGTGGAATCCCCTGGGTCACGCCGGGCACGCCGTTGGGGAACAAAGCCTCGCGTTTACCCGGTAACGGCTTCTTATTGCTCAAGCCGAAGACATCGAGGCTGTCGGGGTCGAAATTCGAACAGCCGGCGAGAACCGGCACCACCGCAATGAGCGCGACCAGCAACAACGCGATACGAGGCAGGCGAAGCATCAAGGCGGTCCTCAGCTCTTGCCGTCGGTTTTGGCGGCGGGCTTGTCACCGGGCTTGCCACCCGTCACGGCCGCCGGCTTTTCAGTGGGCTTCTCGGTAGGTTTGGCGGTGCCGGCGATCAGCGCCGCGAGGATCTGGACGCGGCCGCGCATGGCCGGCGAGGTTTCCGGATCGCCCATGAGCAGATCGATGTAGTGGCGCGCCTGCTTGTAGTCGTGATGGCCCCAGGCCGACAGCGCCAGCAGTTCGCGCGCGGTGGCGCGGAATGGACGGCCCGCTGCAGTGACGGGCGCAAGCTTGCGCTCCAGGTCGCCGAACGAAACGGTGTCGACCTGCAACAGTCCTGCGCGCACGGTCGCGAGATCCTGCAAGGTAGGGCCGATGGTGGGATCGGTGGAGAGCTTGTCGTAGGCCTTCGCCGCCTCGGCCGGATTGCTCTTCACCAGCCCGGCGGCGGCGCGGAACCGCGCCAGCGTCTGGTAGCCGGAAGGCGCCTCCTTGGCGATCTTCTCGAAGGCGGCCTCGGCCTCCTTCTGCTTGCCCTTTTCGCTCAGGCTCACCGCCTGCTCGAATTGAGCGCCAGCGGCGGCGGCCTTCTTGGCCTGCCACCATTCGTAGCCGCGCCAGCCGCCGATGCCGATGACGATCAGCACGGCGAGCGCGATCACGAAGATGCCGTAGCGGTCCCAGAGCTGCTTGAGCCGTTCGCGGCGGACTTCCTCGTCGACTTCGTTAAAGATATCGGCCACGAAACGCTCCCGACCCCATTCCTAGCAGCGGCGCCACTGTTTTCCCCGCGCGCCCGCTCTCGGAGCGGGGGCGTCATTTGGCCGGTAACCTAACCATGTGGCGGGCACAAGGCAAAGGCCAAGTTGCGTTAATTTTCAGGGATTTAGCTCTTTTTGCCCTTCATGGCATAGACGTGCTCGGGGCCCGGGAAGCTGCGCGCGCGCACTTCCGCCGCATAATCGCCGATGGCCTTCTCGATGCCGGGGCCCAGATCGCCGAAGCGCTTGACGAACTTGGGCACCCAGGGGGAGAGGCCCAGCATGTCCTCCATCACCAGCACTTGGCCATCGCAAGCCGCGCTGGCGCCAATGCCGATGGTGGGGATCGGCACCGCGCCGGTGAGTTTGCGCGCCAGCGGCTCGGCAACCGCCTCGATCACCACCGAGAAGGCGCCGGCTTCGGCCACCGCGATGGTGTCGGCCTCGATACGGGCCCAGTCGGCCTCCTCGCGCCCCTGGGCGCGGAACGAGCCGAGCACGTTAATGGCCTGCGGGGTCAGGCCGACGTGGGCCATCACCGGCACGCCACGCTCGCTGAGAAAGCGGATGGTCTCGGCCATGCGCTTGCCGCCCTCGAGCTTGATGGCGCCGCAGCCGGTTTCCTTCAGGATGCGGACGGCGCTCATGAAGGCCTGTTCCTTGGAGGCTTCATAGGAGCCGAACGGCATGTCGATGACGACCAGCGCGCGCTCAGAGCCGCGCATCACCGCGTGGCCCTGCAGGATCATCATGTCGAGGGTGACCGGGACGGTCGACTCCATGCCGTGCATCACCATACCGAGCGAGTCGCCGACCAGGATGACGTCGCAATGCTGGTCGGCGATACGCGCGGTGTGCGCGTGATAGGACGTGAGGCAGACAATCGGCTCCCCGCCCTTGCGGGCGTGGATATCGGGCGCGGTGAGCCTGCGGATGTCCTTCTGGACCGACATGCTTTGTGAACCTCTTGTTACGCTTGATCTTACTCGAGAACCGGTCTGCCTACGCCGGTATCATGCGGGGCCGAACACCCGCATCCCGATCACATGTGGGTGGAAAAAGAAGCCGAGCAGCAGATAAACGACGACGCCGATCACAACGACCAGGATGTCGTTGGTCCAACCGGCGGGCGCCGTCTGCGGCCCGCGATCGCCGCGCCGCTTGGCGGCGATGCGCGCATAGACCGCCCAGGCCAGGAACGAACCGAACAGCAGGATCGAGCCGAGATCGCCGTTCACCAGCAAGTGCGCGAAGGCCCAGGTCTTGATGCCGGCAAGCATCGGATGCTTTGCCCACGTCTTGATGTGGCTGGGGATGAAGGCTGCGACCACCAGCACCACCGAGATCAGCATCAGGCCGACGGTGACGTGCCGCATCCAGACGGGTGGCGACCAGACCGGGATCATGCCCTCAGCACGGTATTGCGCGAAGCCCCAGACGATCAGCGCAAGACCGACGAGCGAGACGACGGAAAATACGGCGCGGTAGCCGTTCGTCCCCAACCGCTCGATCAGGGCCGCGCGTTTCTCGCGCGCAGCGACAACGAGATGGCTGGCGAAGAACACGACCAGCCCGACGACCAAAATCGCAAGACCCATGCAACCCTCCCGGCTAGTGGTCCTATTCCGACATTTGCTTTTCATTGCCGCGAGTTCGCGAACAAATGTCGGAATCAAAGGACCACTAGTAATCA
>CAWGGL010000052.1:0-133221 GCA_963822085.1 uncultured Pseudomonadota bacterium | reverse complement strand
ACGGCCTTCTGATTCGGAGCTTGCCGGACTTTATCGACCCCCTATGGCGCCGGCGAGGCGCACGGCGCCGCCCTACCCCCGCTATTCAGTCAACCCCCTTGCCGCTGCGCATTTTCTTGATGTCGGCGCGGTGGCGCTTGCCCTCCAGCCGGCGCTTTTTGGCGGCCTTGGTCGGCTTGGTGGCGCGGCGCGGGGTCGGCTTCACCGCCGCCGCCTGGATCAACTCGACCAGACGCTCGCGCGCCTCGGCCCGGTTGCGGGCCTGGTCGCGGTAGCTCTGCGCCACAATGACGATGACGCCCTCCTTGGTCAGCCGGCTGCCAGCAAGGCGCATCAGGCGGATGGCGACGTCGTTGGGCAGCGAGGGCGAACGGCGTACATCGAAGCGCAACTGCACCGCGCTCGACACCTTGTTGACGTTCTGCCCGCCCGGCCCGGAGGACCGCACGAAGCTTTCCTCCAGCTCGGATTCGTCAAGGGAGATGATATCGGTGATGCGGATCATGGTTTGGTCGTCACAAGAGGCGCATCCACGCCCGCTCATTCATCCGCCTGCGCAAGGACAGGCTCCGGCGGGATTCCAGTCAACTATTACAATAAGCGGAGCCCATCCGCACTGGGTCCCCGCTTTCGCGGGGACGAGCGGTAGAAGGGCGGGCGCTAAGACGTCAAATACTTCTTCGCCAGTACCTTGCCCTCTTCCACCGCCGGCTGGTCGAAGGCGTCGATGCCGAGCAAATGCGCGGCGATGATGGTCTCCAGCATGAAATGCATCAGCAGTTCGCCAAGGCTTTCTTCGTCGAGCGTGTCGACATGGAAGCTGCGCACCGGACAGCCGTTGTTGGCGAGCGTCTCGGCGGTGGCGCGGCCTTCCGCCGCCACCAGATCGCCGATGGTCTTGCCCGAGAATTTGGGCTCGCCGGCGAGCCGTGCCAATTCGCCGTCCATGCGGGGCCCCATGCCAGCCGCCCCGACGGTGACGACATTGAACAATTTATCGCGCGGGCCGGCGATGAAGAGCTGCACCTGGCTGTGCTGATCGACCGGCCCGAGCGCGCCGAGCGGCGTGGTGCCCTTGCCATCCTTGCCGAGGCTCTCGGCCCAAAGCTGCACGTACCAGTGCGTGAATCGCTCGAGGCGGTCGCTGTAGGCCATCAGCGCACTGATGGTCTTGCCCTTGCTCTCGCAGAGCGCGACGCCGAGCGCGGCGCCGAGCGCCGCCGGCACCTCAGCCGGCGCCTTCTTCGCCAGCACCGGGGCGAGCGCGGCGGCCGCGCCCTTGCGGACGGCGGCGATATCGAGGCCGAGCGCGGCGGCCGGCAACAGGCCGACATTCGAGAGCACCGAAAAGCGCCCGCCGACCTTCGGGTCATGGTCGAGCATGGGCACCTGATGCCGGGTCAGAAGATCGCGCAGGCCGTTGCGTTTGCCGTCGCGCGCCGGCTCGCTCAGGCCTACGAAGCCGTTGCGCGGGTCGAGCCCGGCGTTCTTGAGCGCGGAGAGCGCGGCGATGGTCTGCATCAGCGTCTCGGCGGTGCCGCCGGACTTGGAGATGGCGACGAAACGCGTGGTGGCGAGCGGCAGCTTGTCCAGCATCGCCTGATAGGAGTGCGGATCGAGGTTGTCGATGAAGTGGATGCGCGCACCCTCGCGCAAGTTACCCATGCCCGGCACGCGGTAGTCGGCAAGCTGCGCCAGCGTCTGGCCGCCGAGCGAGGAGCCGCCGGTGCCGAGGATGACGATATCGCTAGCGCCGTCGCCGAGCTTGCCGGCGGCCTCGCGGATGCCGGAGAGATCGTCGCTGCGTTCCGGCAGCCGCAACAGCGGCAGGCTACCGTCATTATGAAGGGCACGCAGGCTCTCGAGCGCGCCTTGCGCGCGTTCCAGCATGGCATCGAGCGCCCCTTCGGCAACGCCGTGGGCGCCGATATTCTTTTCCAGCGCGCTGTCAATGGATTGGTGAATGGTCATGGGCACTCCGTTGTCACGCTCGGCCCTGTGCCGGGCATCCACGCCTTCCCTATTTCAAAGACGTGGATGGCCAGGGCATAGGCGTTCTGGAAGAACGCCGTTCTTCGAACGGCTATGCCCGGCCATGACGGGCCAACAAATGTTGCCCCTATTTGCCCCTAATGCGGATCGCCCGCAACCGGTTCACTCCTTGGCGATTTCGCCCGACGCCAAGTCCTTGGGCCGGCCGGCGACGGTGACCAAGAGGCCGCCGCCATAGAGGCGCTTGGCGACCCGTTTGGCGTCGACGAGCGTCACACCGTCGATCATCGCCCCGCGGCGCTGGATGTAGTCCATGCCCAGATGGTCGAGCTGGATCTGGGTCAGTTGGGCGGCGATCTTGCGCGAACTGTCGAGCGAGAGCGCGTAGGCGCCTTTGAGATAGGACTTCGCCGCCGCCAGCTCCGCCGGCGTCGGGCCGTAGTTGGCCATGCGGGCGATCTGCTGCTCGATGATCTTGAGCGCGTCACCGGTGCGGTCGTCGCGGGTGGCGGTGCCGCCGATCACCACGGCGGCGCGCTGAAACCAGACGAGCGCGTCATAGACACCATAGGCGAGCCCGCGCTTCTCGCGCACTTCCTTATAGAGACGCGACGAGAAATCGCCGCCGCCGAGGATGTGGTTGACGATATAGGCGGCCATGAAATCGGGATCGTTGCGCTCGATGCCCCTGCCGCCGAAGGTGACCACGGACTGCGGCACGTTGAGCTTGACGACGATGCGCTTCCCGAGCCCGACCGGCACCGCCTTCGGCACCACCTTGAGATGGTTCTTGGCCGGCAGGTTGCCGAAGGCGCGGTCGATCAGCTTGGCCGCGGTCTTGGCATCGACGTCGCCGACGATCGAGACGGTGAGCCCATCGCGCGCGAATACATTGTGCACGTAAGCGCGCAGGTCGTCCGCGGTGATGCGCGGCACGGTCTTGAGCGAACCGCTGGCCTGCCGGCCGTAAGGATGGCCGGGAAACGCAGTCTTCCACCAGCGCAGGCTGGAGATGTCGCGGGGATTGGTGATCTCGCGCCGCAGGCCGGCCATCACCTGGCCGCGCACGCGCGCGACCGCATCCGGATCAAAGCGCGGCTTGGTCAACGCCAGGTTCAGGAGATCGAAGGCCTGGTCCCGATTCTCGTTGAGAGTGCGCAGCGTGCCGCGGAAATAGTCGCGGCCAGCGCTGAAGCTGAGGTCGATGGCGAGACGCTCGAGGCGCTCGTGATATTGCTCGCTGTTGAGCTTGCCCGCACCCTCGTCGAGCAGATTGGACACCAGGCTGGCGGTACCGGACTTGTCGGCCTCGTCCTGGCTCGAGCCGCCCCGGAAAGCGTAATTGAGCGAGACGAGCGGCACCGTATGCTCGCGCACCAGCCAGGCGGTGATGCCGGCGGGCGTCACGATCTTCTCGATCTTCATTGCCGAGGCGGCGGGCGCCGCCGCCACGAACGTGAAAGCCGCAAGCGCAAGCGACGCCAAAAGCCGGGTCATGAACGTTTCTCCGCCTGCGGGCTCTTATCCTTGACGAGATAGCCAGTGACCGAGCGCTGGATTTCGAGCCAGCGGCGCGCGGCCTGCTTCACTTGATCGGCGGTGACGGCGCGGATGCGGTCGGGCCAGTGCGCGACGTCAGCGACGGTCGCGCCGGTCATCAGCGAGGAGCCGTACCAGCGCGCCATGCTGGCCTGGCTGTCGTGGGCGTAGACCGCGTCGGCGATCAGCCGGGTCTTACTGCGCGCGAGCTCTTCGTCTGTTACTCCCTTGTCGACCACCTTCGCGACCACCGCGTCGACCGCCTTGGCGAGCGCTTGCGGGGTGACGCCGGGGCGCGGCGCGCCATAGATGCCAAACTTCGACATGCCGAGCGAGCCGCTGTCGTACCAAGCGGCGGCGTTGACCGCGAGCTTTTGGTCCATCACCAGGGCGCGGTAGAGGCGGCTGTTGCTGCCGCTGCCGAGGATGTGGGCGAGCACTTCGAGCGCCTCCGATTCGCCGGGCTTGGCCGTCGCGAACGACGGCACCAGATAGGCGCGCTGCATGATCGGCTGCTCGACGCGCGCGTCGGCGAGCGTGACCGTGCGTGCGGCGATCGGCGGCGGCTCCTTGGGTCGCAGGCGCGGCGGCAGATCGGGGTTCGGCTTGATTTTGCCGTAGGTCTCGCGCGCGAAGGCGAGCGCCTCTTGCGGCTTGACGTCACCGGCGATCACCACCACCGCGTCATTGGGCGCGTAGTAGCGGTGATAGAACGCGATGGCGTCCTGCCGGGTGAGATGCTCCATCTCGCTGCGCCAGCCGATGGTGGGCTTGCCGTAGGGACTGTTGAGATAGAGCGCCGCGTCGATCTGGACGCCGAGCTTGGCGCGCGGATTGTTCTCGATGCGCATGTTGCGCTCTTCCAGGATGACCTGTCGCTCGGGCAGCACCACCGCGTCGGTGAGAACGAGGCCGGTCATGCGGTCGGCTTCGAACGCCATCACCGTCTTGAGCTGATTGCTGGGGACGCGCTGGTAGTAGCCGGTGTAGTCGTCGGTGGTGAACGCGTTCTCCTGCCCGCCCATTTTAGCGACCACGGCCGAGAACTGGCCGGTCGGATGCTTGGCGGTGCCCTTGAACATCAGGTGCTCGAGGAAATGGGCGATCCCTGACTTGCCCGGCTTCTCGTCGGCGGCGCCAACCTTGTACCAGATCATGTGGGTGACGACCGGCGCGCGGTGGTCGGGAATGACCACGAGCTCAAGACCGTTCTTCAGGGTGAAATCGGCGACCTTGGGGCCGGTGGCGGCGTTTGTGGGACCGGCAAGAGCCGCGGCCGTCACGGCGGCGGCAATCAGCAAGAAAGTTCTTCTGGCGATCACAGTCGCTCCCTTTGCAACGACGGGATGATAGCTGCGCCCCCGATATACGACGCCGGCACGCTTACGCGGAGTTCAATCGCCCGGTCGCCTGTATTACTGACGCGTCGACTCTGTGGCGTGGTTCAGGTAATAGTCTTCCGCCTTCGGCTTCGACGCCTCCTGACCAACACCATAGGGCTGGGTCGGCGACGGCGTCTGGTACCCGGGCGGCGGCTCGGTGAGCGAAGTGCGGGCCGGCTCGCCGGTAAACTGGGCGGCCTCCTGATCCTGGCCGCCGCCAAACATGTTGCCGAACAGCCCCCCGACGTAGCCAAGCTGCGAGGGCATCATCTTGTGGTTGGCTTTCAAGTCCGCCGAGGAGGCGTCGTATCCCCGACCCGCGTACCGGCGGTCCGGATATTTGGGCCCGAGTTGATCGGGCATCAGTGGCTTCTTGTCGTGCGCCATTTGCTCCATAGGGTCGCGAATCTCGTTCGCGCGTGCCTTGGCGAGCCGCTTGGCGCGCTCGACATCGGGATCCTTTGGCCAAGCCGGATTGTTCGCAACGGCGGCGCCTGCGGTCCCGGGCGGCGGTAGCGTATCGGTCTTCGGAATCGCCAACGGCGAGCGCTCCCGGTATTCGGGTTGCGGCGCGTTCGGGTCCTGCAGGCCGATGCCAGTGAGGATGCTGTGGAGGATCCGCTGATCGATGGGTTGATCACTGTCGCCGGCCCGGGCAGGGCCGACGAGCGCGGTAGCGGCAATCGCCGCGCCCAAGGCGGCGACGACAGGCAAACGGGCATTCAGGCGTGTCGGGCGCATGGTACTCATCCCAATCTCAGGGTCTTGGTCCTCTGGGCCTTTGAGCCTTAATTTCTTTCGGAATTCAACGATCTGCACCGTTCATGCCGGCGGATCAGGGCCGTTTTGCGGCGTCGCCTCCGCGAAAGGATTCATACAGGAGGCCGGCGACCCCGGCAACGATGGCGGCATCTGCTAGGTTAAAGACGTACCAATCGAACCGCCAATGAGCCGTATTGATGTGAAAATAGACGAAATCGGCCACCCAACCATAGGCAAGCCGGTCGATTCCGTTGCCAATGGCCCCCCCGACGATCAGCCCGAGGGACAGCGCGGTGAGCCGGTCGTGCGCCCGCGCCAGCCAGATCCACAACAGCACCACTGCGACAATCTTGACCAGCAGCAGCACCCAGGCGCCGAGCGGCCCGGTGGTCTGGAACCAGCCGTAGCTGATGCCGGTGTTGCGGGTGAGAACGAAGTCGAAGAAGGGCCCGAGGCGGATGGGGCCGGTTTGAGCAAGATGCACCACCCGTAGCAAATACAGCTTGCTGGCCTGGTCGATCGCGCAGGCGAGCACCGCCACGATGACGCCGAAGCGGCTAAACGGGCCCCAGAGGTAATGGCTGCGCATTCACTCCGCCGCCTTACGCGCGGCGTCCCACTCGCGCAGCGCCTGGGCATCGCGCGGGGACACGTCGGGGAACGCGGGGTCCGCGCCGATGGTGTTGAGCACCTTCCAGGAGCGCGCGCACTTGGTGCCTTCGGCGAGATTGGGCACCACCGCAACGCCCGCCACGTCGGGCAGGCGGAAGGCGTCGGCCGGCCCCTCGTCCTTCACCAGGGTGGCGGCCGAGGTGATGCAGATCTCGGCGAGATCGACGTCGGCGACGGCCTCGAACAGGTCCTCGTTCGACACGTGCACGATCGGATGTGCTTCCAGCGAAGAGCCGATGCGCTTCTGCGCGCGCTCGATCTCCAAGGCGCCGGTGACGACGCGGCGCACGGTGCGAACCTTGCGCCATTTCTCGGCGAGCTTGTCGTCGCGCCAGGACGTCGGCACCTCCGGGAACGTTTCGAGATGCACCGAGCCAGCGTCGGCGCCATAGCGCGACAGCCAAGCCTCTTCCGCCGTGAAGCAGAGCATGGGCGCGAGCCAGGTCACCGTGCAGCGGAACAGATGATCGAGCACCGTCAACGCCGCCTTGCGCGTCGTCGACGAGTAAGGATCGCAATAGAGCGTGTCCTTACGGATGTCGAAATAGAAGGCCGACAGGTCCGAGGTCATGAACGCGCTCACCGCGGCGAACACGCGCTTGTAGTCGTAGTCGGCGTAGGCCTTGCGCACGAGCGTGTCGAGCTCGGCGAGCCGGTTGAGCATCAGCCGCTCCAGCTCCGGCATCTGCTCGACGTGGGTGACGCGCTCGTCTTCGTGGAAGTGCGCGAGATTACCCAGCATCCAGCGCAGCGTGTTGCGCAGCTTGCGGTAGGTGTCGGTGGTGGTCTTGAGGATTTCCGGGCCAATGCGCTGGTCGTCCCAGTAGTCGCAGGACGACACCCACAGCCGCAGGATATCGGCGCCGGACTGCTTGATGACGTCCTGCGGCGCGATGGTGTTGCCGAGCGACTTCGACATCTTGCGGCCATGCTCGTCGAGCGTGAAGCCGTGGGTGACGACGACGTCGTAGGGCGCGCGCCCACGCGTGCCGCAGCTCTCGAGCAGCGACGAATGGAACCAGCCGCGATGCTGGTCGGAGCCTTCCAGATACATCACCGTGTCGTCGCCGCCGTCGCGCTTGCGCTTGATGCCGGCGAGCTGCGGGAAATGCTTCGGGTCTTCCAGCACGAAGGCATGCGTCGAGCCGGAGTCGAACCAGACGTCGAGAATGTCGTCGACCTTCTGCCAGCCTTCGCTGGCGCGGTTGCCGAGGAAACGCTCGGCCGCGCCCGGCGCGTACCAGGCGTCGGCGCCCTCCTTCTCGAAGGCCTCGACGATGCGCACCTCGACCTCGGGGTCCTGCAGGACCTCGACCGAGCCGTCGGGATTTTCCTTGATGAACACGGCGATCGGCACGCCCCAGGCGCGCTGGCGCGAGATCACCCAGTCGGGCCGGCCCTCGATCATGCCGTTGATGCGGTTCTGGCCCGCGGCCGGCACCCATTGGGTGTCGCGGATCGCCTGCAGGGCGCGCGCGCGCAACGTGTCCGCGGGCTTGTCCGTAGCTGCGGGCTTGCCCGCAGCGTCAAACAAAATGCCCTTGTCCATGGCGATGAACCACTGCGGCGTGTTGCGGAAGATGATCGGCTTCTTCGAGCGCCAGGAATGCGGGTACTGGTGCTTCAGGCGGCCGCGCGCGATCAGCATGCCGGCCTCGATCAGCGCCTCGATCACCGCCTTGTTGGCGTCGCCCTTCTCGCCCTTGTCGTTGATGACGCGCTTGCCGGTGAAGCCGGGCGCGGCCTCGGTGAAGGCGCCGTTCTCGTCGACGGTGTAGGGGATGGCGGTATTGATGCCGCGCGCTTCGAGCTCGGCCTTGTTCTCCATCCAGACGTCGAAGTCCTCGCGGCCGTGACCGGGCGCGGTGTGCACGAAGCCGGTGCCGGTGTCGTCGGTGACGTGTTCGCCGGGGAGCAGAGGCACGACGAAGTCATAACCTTTGCCGGCAAGCGGATGACGCAGCGTCAGACCGTCCAACACCTCGGCCGGCAGGTCGACGACCTTGTAGGCTTCGACACGCGCCTGCTTGAACACCTCATCAGCGAGACTTTCTGACAAAATCAAACGATCCCCCGATTTCGCCCAATTATCCAGCGGCGCATCGGTGACCTCATACAGGCCATATTCAACTCTTGGCGAGAAAGAAACCGCGCGGTTGCCGGGGAGCGTCCAAGGCGTCGTCGTCCAGATGACAACTGACGCGGATTGCACTTGCTTGAGCAAAGCCTCATCGACGCTCGCTCACCTTCCAACCTCTATCTACCTCGGCCGTAAGGACCGGAAACTTCACCCACACCGTATCGCTGGTGTAATCCTCATACTCGACCTCGGCTTCCGCGAGCGCGGTCTTCTCCACCACCGACCACATCACCGGCTTGGAGCCGCGATAGAGCGTGCCGTTGGCGGCGAACTTCATCAGCTCGCGCGCGATCTGCGCCTCGGCCGGAAAGCTCATGGTCGTATAGGGGTGATCCCAGTCGCCCTCGACGCCGAGGCGCTTGAACTCCTCGCGCTGCACGTTGAGCCAGTGCTCGGCATAGGCGCGGCATTCCTGCCGGAAGGCGATCATCGCCGCCGGGTCGGAGAAGTTCGGCTTCTGTTTGTTCTTGGAACGGTAATTCTCTTCTTCGATCTTCCATTCGATCGGCAGGCCGTGGCAGTCCCAGCCCGGCACGTAGTTGCGAGTCGAAGCCGAGCATCTGCTGGCTGCGGGTCACAAGGTCTTTCAGGATCTTGTTGAGCGCGGTGCCGATGTGGATGTGGCCGTTGGCGTAGGGCGGCCCGTCGTGCAGGATGAACTTCGGCCGTCCCTTGGACGCCGCGCGCAGGCGGCCGTACATCCCCGCCTCCTGCCAGGATTTCAGGATCTCCGGCTCCTTCTTCGGGAGGCCGGCGCGCATCGGGAAATCCGTCTGCGGCAGGAACAGGGTCTCTGAATAATCGCGCTCTTTCGACATGGGGCGTGTACTAGCAGGCGGATTCGGCCAGGCAAAGGCCGGTTTTCGCCCCTCAAACCGCTCCCAGCACCGGAAAGGCGCTCGGCGCGCGGGCGAGCGCGTCGCGGGCCTTGGCGGCGTCGGCGTCCATCTGCCGCATCAGGGCCTCGACGGTGTCGAATTTCAGTTCCGGCCGGATCCAGCCGATGAAGGCGACCTCGATCACCTTGCCGTAGAGGTCGCCTTCGAAATCGAACAGGAACGTCTCGAGAAGCGCCGCGCCGTTGTCGAACGTTGGCCGCCGCCCGAAGCTGGCGACCCCATCGCGCAATTCGCCGTCGATGCGCACCCGCACCGCGTAAATGCCATGCTTGAGGCCGCAAGCCGGCTCCAACGCCATGTTGGCGGTGGGAAAACCCAGATCGCGGCCGCGCTTGTCGCCGTGGATCACTTCCGCCGTCACAAACCACGGGTAGCCCAGCAGCTCGGCCGCCTCCACCACCCGGCCCGCGGCCAGCGCCTGGCGGATCGAGCCGGAGGAGACCGGCCGGCCCTCGTCCTCCAGCGGCGCCACCACGTCGACGGGGAACCCCAGACGCACCCCCTGCTCCGTCAGATACGCCGGCGATCCGGTGCGGTTCTTGCCGAAATGGAAGTCAAAGCCGATGGCCGCCCCGCCGATCTTGAGCCGGCCTGCCAGGATATCGCCGATGAAATCCTCCGCTGGCGTGGCGGCGAGCGCGGCGTCGAAGGTCATGACCACGGCGCCGTCGAGCCCGGTGGCGGCGAGCAGCCGCAACTTGTCGGCGAGGCTGGAAAGCGCGAACAACGGCTCCTGCGGCCGGAAGAACTGGCGCGGATGCGGCAAAAAGGTCAGCGCCGCGGCCGGCCGACCGAGTGCCCGGGCGCGCGCCAGCGCCGCCCCGATCACCGCGCGGTGGCCGCGGTGAACGCCGTCGAAATTGCCGATCGCCACCACCGCCCCAGCCAGCGGCCCGGGGTCGATGGTCGCACCGGCGCCTTGGGCGACATGAAAAGGCTCTGCAGCAGTTCGGCTCATGGGCGGATCAATTTGCTCAAAAACGGGCTGGCGGCGATGACTATCACGATGCGGCGTTAAGTGCAGGTCAGAGTTAATCGTGTGTTAATGAACTTTCAAATTAACGGCTTATTCAAACCACGTTGCTAGCGTGCCGTCGTTCCCGGCAAAGCTGCCGGAAGGCCTCTCATCGCGGTGATGTGCCATGGCTCTCGATCTGTCGATGCCCGTCCTGGTGGTAGACGATTACAACACCATGATCCGCATCATCCGCAACCTGCTCAAGCAGCTCGGCTTCGAGAACATCGACGACGCCAGCGACGGCGCTTCGGCGCTCGGCAAGATGCGCGAATGCGACTATGGCCTGGTCATCTCCGACTGGAACATGGAGCCGATGACCGGCTACGGCCTGCTGACGGAAATGCGCGCCGACCCGCAGCTGTCGCAGACGCCATTCATCATGGTCACGGCGGAATCCAAGACCGAGAACGTGCTCGCCGCCAAGAAAGCCGGCGTCTCGAACTACATCGTCAAGCCGTTCAACGCGCAGACGCTGAAGAGCAAAATCGACGCCGTGTTCGGCGTCGTCGACGCACCGGCGGCGTAAGACCTCACCATACAAGTCGCTGCATCACCCCCGTCGGCACCTCGCCGGCTGCGACGAAGGCGCGCGCGAGCGCCGACAGATCGGGCTTGTCGCGTCCACCCAGCTCCTCGGCGTGAATGCCGCCGGTCACGAACAGGAAATCGATGCCGGCCGCGCGCGCGCCTTTGAGATCCGTGCGCAATGAATCCCCCACCGCCAGCACGCGCTTGAGCGGCACCTCGCGGCCGAACGCCTCGGCCGCGCGCGCCAACGCCAGGTCGTAGATCGGCCGATAGGGCTTGCCGGCATAGAGCACCTCGCCACCCATGGTGGCGTAGAGATCGGCGAGCGCGCCCGCGCAATAGACCAAGCGGTCGCCGCGCTCCACCACCACATCCGGGTTGCCGCACACCATGAAGAGCTTGCGCGCGAGCATCGCCTGCAGGCGATCGCGATAGTCGTCGGGCGTCTCGACGTCGTCGTCGATGAGCCCGGTGCAGACCACGTAATCGGCGCTCTCGACGGGGGCGAATTTCACGTTGAGCCCGCTGAAGACGGGGCGGTCACGCTCGGGGCCGAGGAAATGCAGGCTCTTTCCGCGCCGCGCCTCGATCACGCTGCGGGTCACGTCGCCGGAAGAGACAATGGCATCATAGGCCTCGGGCGGCACATGCAGGTGCTTGAGCTGGGCGTCCACGGATTCGCGCGGCCGCGGCGAGTTGGTGATGAAGACGACTGCCGCGCCGCGCGCACGCGCACGCATCAGTGCGTCGCAGGCGTCGGGAAAGGCGGCGAGGCCGTTGTGCACCACGCCCCAGACGTCACACAGCAGCACGTCGTAGTCGGGCGCGAGCGACGAAAAATGCGGCAGCAGGGTCGGCGTGGCGGCGGTCATTGCGAACGGTCCCCAGTCGCTCCTTGTGCGGCGTCTCGCAATTGCCGACTAATTTGCAGCAAACGCTGATCGGCAATTGCGAGACAAAAGCCGCACTAGAATCAAATAATTGCTAGTGTCCCTTTGTTTCCGAATTGCCGATCTGTGCTTGCTGCAACGTTGTCGGCAAATCGGAAACGGGACACTAGGGCGGCCGGAGCGGCTTTGCTATCGCATCTCTATCTATCGGTCAGAAGTCAAGCCGGCGGCGCGCCGACGTCCGCCAGTTCGCCCGCCTGCGGTACGCCCGCTTCGGCGGTCGATTGCAGCGCCTCGGCCCGCACCGGCCGCGGTGGCGAGAACAGGAAGCCCTGCCCGAAGCGCACGTCGTAGTCGAGCAGATCGACCACCATGCGTTCGCTCTCGATATGCTCGGCGATGAGATCGATGCCGGAGCGCGCCAGCAGGTCGGCGAGATCTTCCGGATGGATATCGCTCTGCGCGCCGGTGGCCTGGTTGAGCAGGAGCTTGGCCGGCGCCTTCAGGAAGCGGATGCCGTTCTGGGCCAGGTCGCGCGGCTCCATGCGCAGGTCGACGATGTGGTCGAGCGAAAAGCGGAAGCCGAGTTGCGCCAGCGCGCCCAGGCTCTCGCGTTCGATCGGTCCGAAGCTGCGATAGTCGTGCTGGATGAACTCGAAAGTCATCGCCGAGGCGAGCGCCCGGTTGGCCTCCATGAAATCGAGCATCTGCTTGAAGTAGGCGGCGTCGGTCAGCGTCGCCGGGCTGATGTTGCAGAACACGCCGACGTCGTGGTTCTTCATGCGCAGCCGGCGCGTCACCTGCACGCAGCGGAACAGAAGCAGGTTGTCGAGCGCGGGCAAGAGGCCCGCGCTGTCGGCGAACGGCAGGAAATCGGCGGCCGCGACGATCTCGCCATCCTCCAGGCGCAGCCGCGAAATCGCTTCGTAGTAGCGCACCTTGCGCTGCGGCAGCGTGACGATGGGCTGCAGATAGAGGTCGATGCGGTTGTCCTCGACCGCCTGGCGCACGAGCTCGACGATCTCCTCGCGGCTCAGCCCCTGAAAGCGCGGCACACCGCTGACCGTGTCGCGTTCGCGCAGCGGCAGCGGGTCGGCGCCAGCCAGCTCGCCGCCGTTGCGCGGCGTGGTGGGCGTGCCTGCGCTGGCGACTTGGTGCAGCAGCGTCTCGTGGTGGGCGACCGAATCGGCGAGTTGCTGCACCAGCAGACCGAGTTCGCCGATCTCGGAAGCGAGCGGATCGGTGGCGCCGCGCGCGCGGTTGATCGATGTATCGACGCGGCCTTCAATGGCGTTGAACCGGCGCGAGAGCTCGGCCACCTGGCGGGCGAGGTCGGCGGTACCGCGCGACAGGTCGGCGATCTGGTCGCCGAGTTCGCGGCGGTCGCGCAGGCGGTTGTCGATCGTGTTGTAGAGCACCAAGGCGACCAGCACCGCCATCGCGACGATGCCGGCGGTGCTCATGTTCAGCGCCAACCCCAGGTAAGCCACCGCCCCGACCGAGCCGGCGATAAGCACCATGCAGACGACGACAAAGATGGCACCGATACGAAGCATTGGGCCGTTTCCAAGACGGCTTGCGCCGGACACGAAAGCAACGACAGGCGACCGTGATTCGGACCGCCACTGTCACTGTCCCCGACGGGGGACGGCAAGGCAACCGCCATTTCCGGTTATAGTAAGGATGTTTGCTCCCGCGGTCAGCGGCTTCGTCAGCGCGCCGGCGGCAGAACCGCGTAATGAATCACCGCCGGCATGTCGGGCACGATGGTGCGCTGCGGCAAGGTGAGTGGCTTTTGCAGCCGGGCGCGCGGAAAGCGGGCCTTGAGGGCTGCCGGCAGTGCCGGATGGCCCTGCCAGACGATAAGCGCGCCGCGGCGCCTCAAGTCGGCCATATCGATCCAGGCGCTGAGCGCGGGATCGCCGTGCACCAGCACGTGCGGATGATCCTTGGAATAGACCGCGAGATTGTTGGCGGCGAACTCGCCGGCGCCACCCGGCAGCGGCGCGCCGGCGACGTAATGCAAGGGTGTGCCGAAGTCCTTACGCCAGCGGTCGGTCAATATGCGGGCCATCTCGCGGCCCGGAAAATGGGTCGCCTTCTCCCGCTTGTGGATAAGTGGCTCGAGTTGCTCGTCGGCGGCATAGGCCGCCGGGAACACCACGAAGACGATGACGAAGGCGGTGGCGAACTGGCGTAGTGCCTTGGCGTCGAGATCGGGCTTGAACCACATCAGGAAGGCGAGCGGCGCGAACGTCCACAGCGGATAGCCCCACATGGCGACCGGCAGCCGGCCGGTCAGAATAGCCACCGCGGTGGTGAACAGGAACGGCCCGAGCGCGAGCACGGTCACGTAGCGACGCGCGAACGGCGTGCCCATCGGCCGCCATCGCGGCGGGCGGAACATGCCGTAGCTCAGTCCCGCGATGATGATGGTCGGCAGCAGGAAGAACACCTGGCTCACCGTCCAGCGCACCGGAAACGTAAAGACCTGGTACCAGTGCGCGACGATCTTGGCGCGCTCGTCGACATAGAGCACCGGCTGGAAACCGTGCGTCACCACCCAGTAGAGGTTGGGCGAGATCACGACAAGAAACGCCACGATCATCAGCCACGGCCCGGGCGTGCGCCAGGTGCGGCGCGCGTCGGGGTCGATGAGCAGCAGCAGGCCGCCAGTCGCGGCCAGCGCGAAAGCGGCGTATTTCGCCCAGAACGCCAGCGCCAGGAAAGCGCCGGCGGCGATCCAGTCGCGGTTGCGCCCGCCGACGATGGCGCGATAGCCGAACCAGCCCGTCAGCGCCCAGAACGGCAGCTGCATGACGTCGTGATTGAACTTCACCGCCGAGAAATTGAAGAAGTGCAGACCTTCGAGCGACAGCACGGCCAGGAGCGCGATAAACGGATCGGCGACCTCCGCGCCGAAGCGCCAGACGACATAGAAACACGCCGCCACCGTCAGCGGCCCGAGCACGTAGACGGAATCGATCTGTCCGGTGAGCCGATAGGCGGCGTCCGCCACCCACCACGGCAGCGGCGGCAGCTTCCAGTAGCCGAGCTGCCATTCCTTGCCGAGCGCCAGGCCTTCCGCGAGGTCGAGCTGCAGGTTGTTGCACACCAGCATCGGCAGCACCGACCAGATGACGACATGCACGCCGAGCACCCAGGCGAGCACCGTGCCGGGCTTGCGGCGCGCGGTGTCGATCGCCCGGCTGAGGCAGTCGGCAGTCGGTACGCTAGTGGTTGGTTGATCCATGACGATGGCCGGCGTTGCACGATTGGATGCACTCACCGTTTCATGAAAACGGCGAACGCGTCCAAGTTTTTCTCTTATCGCGTTTCCGGACGGCGAACCGGTCCCCACTTCGCCTGGAAACGCTCGTGTTGGCCCGGCGGGGGCCCGCCGGTCAAGGCGCGCCGCCGCCAGGCACAACGGCCGTCAGGCCACCGCCTTGATGATCTTGGCGACCTTGTCGAACAGCTCGCCGATTTCAGCCTCGCTCACGACCAGCGGCGGGCTCATGGCGAGCGTGTCGCCGACCGCGCGCAGCGTCAGGTCGTACTCGAAGAACGCCTTGTCGAGCGCCGCGTAGCCACGCTTGCCGACGCCGTCGGGTAGGCTTGCGAGATCGATGCCGACGGTCAGGCCCACCGTACGGATGTCGAGCACGTTCGGCAGACCTTTGAGCCCCATGGCGGCCTCGCACCAGAGAGGTTCGAGTTTCTTTGCCCGCTCGAACAGACCTTCGTCGCGGTAGACATCGAGCGTCGCCAAGCCCGCCGCGCAGGCAAGCGGATGCGCCGAGTAGGTGTAGCCATGGAACAGCTCGATGACCTGCTCGGGGCCTTTCATGAAGGCGTCGTAGACACCTTTGCGCACCAGCACCCCGCCCATGGGTACCGCGCCCGAGGTGACGCCCTTCGCAAAGGTGATCATGTCGGGCAAGACGCCGTAGCGCTCGGCGGCGAACGCATAGCCGAGACGGCCGAAGCCGGTGATGACTTCGTCGAAGATCAACAGGATGCCGTGCTTGTCGCAGATCGCGCGCAGGCGCTCGAGATAGCCTTTCGGCGCCGGCAGGACACCGGTGGAACCGGCCATCGGCTCCACGATCACCGCCGCGATGGTGGAAGCATCATGCAGCGCGACCAAGCGGTCGAGATCGTCGGCAAGATGCGCGCCCCACTCCGGCTCGCCGACGGAGAAAGCCTGCTTCTCGCGGTTATAGGTGTGCTGGAGATGATCGACGCCGGCCATCAGTGCGCCGAACTGCTTGCGGTTGCTGACGATGCCGCCGACCGCGATGCCGCCGAAGCCGACGCCATGATAGCCGCGCTCGCGTCCGATCAGCCGCACGCGCGAGCCATTGCCGCGCACGTTGTGATAGGCGAGCGCGATTTTCAGCGCGGTGTCGGCCGCCTCCGAGCCCGAGTTGCAGAAGAACACGTGGTCGAGATCGCCGGGCGCGAGCGCGGCGATGCGGCTTGCCAGCTCAAAGGCCTTCGGATGCGAGAACTGAAAGGCGGGCGCATAATCCATCTCCGCCGCCTGGGCCTGGATCGCCTGAACGATCGGGTCGCGGTTATGGCCGGCGTTGGTGCACCACATGCCGGCGGAAGCGTCCATCACCTTGCGGCCATCGGCGGTGACGTAGTGCATGTCCTTGGCGCCAGTGATCAGGCGCGGCCGAGCCTTGAAGGCGCGGTTGGGAGTGAAGGGCACCCAATACGGCTCAAGATCGTTGGGAACGTTGACGGGTTTGGGGGCGCTGAGCGACATGGATCTCACTTTCGTCAGGACATCGGGCAATGGTGGCGGCCAGGGGCAGCCGGCGGGTCCACACTAACAACGCCGGCGCCAGCCTCAAAGCCGCCAAAGTGGGGCGGCAACGGATGTTGGGTACGACCGGCGGGACACGGCCTTCCGAAATACAACCTAAGGGCCACTCTTGTGCAATTTCTACTCTAAGGAGTATCGTTCAGCCAGCAGGTCGTGGTCGGGCAGAAGCAAAAGAAGCCAAAAGCTCGGAAAGAACCTGTAGAATCAAGCTATACGTTTCGCAAAGATGGCCGATATATCGCCACTTCAAGGTGCCCACCCGGCTTATCCCACGGGGCAGGATAAGCTTGCGCGGACATCCCACCTCGCCTCCCGTGAGGCAGCAAGGTTGCCAGAAATGTCCAATGCCGCCCCGGAGATCGAGCTGGAACCTGCCGAAATCCGGGCCGCGCTCGCCGACGTGCTCGCCAGCACGCCGTTCTCCAAATCGGCGCAGCTCACGAATTTTCTGCGCTTCGTAGTGGAAGAGACGCTCGCCGGCCGCAGTGAGCGAATCAAGGCCTACACCATCGCCACCGCCGCGCTCGGCCGCGACGAGACCTTCGACCCGCAGGCCGACCCCATCGTGCGCGTGGAAGCTGCCCGGCTGCGGCGGGCGCTACGCACCTATTACGCCGACGGCGGTGCCGCGCAGCCGATCGTGATCGAGCTGCCGACCGGCACCTATGCGCCGGTGTTCCGCGCGCCTGAGCGGCAGGCCGCCACGACCGCGGGCGCGGCGCGCAAGACGCTCGACGAGCTGTTCGCGTTCGCGCACACGAACCGCCGGCTGTTACTCGCCGTCTTCGCCATCGCGATTTTCGTGTCGCTGACCGTCGAACTGCTTGAAGAGCTGGTTTTCCGCGTCTGAGAGCGATTTTTCGGCCACGGCCGCCTGCTTGCCGCCTGCCGGGGCGGCTGCTACCACCCGGCCGCATCCTCGACAGCGACGAATTTTCAGCACCATGGCCGACAAGAAATCCGGCAAGAAGCCGAACAAGCTCAAAGCCCGCATGCCGCGCGGCCTCGCCGACCGCGGGCCGGCCGAGATCGCCGCCACGCGCGCGATGGTCGAGACCATCCGCCTGCAATTCGAGCGCTACGGCTTCGAGCCGGTGGAGACGCCGGCGTTCGAGTTCACCGACGCGCTCGGCAAGTTCCTGCCCGACCAGGATCGCCCGAACGAAGGCGTGTTCTCGTTCCAGGACGACGACGAGCAATGGCTGTCGCTGCGCTACGACCTGACCGCGCCATTGGCGCGTTATGTCGCGGAGAATTATCAGCACCTCGCGCTGCCCTATCGCTCGTATCGCCACGGCTATGTGTATCGCAACGAGAAGCCGGGCCCGGGCCGCTTCCGCCAGTTCATGCAATTTGACGCGGACACCGTCGGCACGCCGACCATGGCGGCCGATGCCGAGATGTGCATGCTCGCCGCCGACACCATGGAAGCGCTCGGGATCGAGCGCGGCCAGTATGTGGTGAAGGTGAATAACCGGAAGGTGCTGGATGGACTTAAAGAGTCTGTTGAGTGTCGTTTCCGAAATCGACGAAGCTCAATGGCTCACGGTTATGCGCGCGATCGACAAATTGGATCGCGTCGGCGAACAAGGTGTGTTCCAGCTTTTGACTGGCGGAAGAAAAGACGAAAGCGGCGACTTTACAAAAGGCGCTGAACTTACCGGACCTCAGGCCGACAATGTCATGCGGTTTCTCGGCTTCTCTCACGACGCCGACACCGGTCGTTACACTCCTGACCTAGTTCTCGGAAAGCTCGAAAACGACAACAATATAAGGTTGGACTGGTTTGAACAGAATGTGAGTTTGGGACCGACGGGAAAGGTTGGTGTTCAAGAGCTTCGCGATATTGCTGCCTATGCAAAGAGCGCGGGTTTCGAGGAAGACCGCATTTTAATTGATCGCTCCGTCGTGCGCGGTCTCGAATATTACACCGGCCCGGTCTACGAAGTTGAACTCACCTTCGAGATCAAGGACGACAAAGGCCGCCCGGTCCGCTTCGGCTCGGTCGGCGGCGGCGGGCGTTACGACGGCCTGGTGTCGCGCTTCATGGGCCAGCCGGTGCCGGCGACCGGTTTCTCCATCGGCGTCTCGCGGCTGCAGGCGGCGCTGACCGCGCTCGGCAAGCTCGACAGCAAAGCGGCGCCCGGCCCGGTGCTGGTCACCATCTTCGACCGCGACCGCGTCGCCGACTATCAGCGCATGGTGTCGAATTGCGCAACGCCGGCATTCGCGCCGAACTCTATCTCGGCAATCCGAAGAGCGGCGTCGGCCAGCAATTGAAATACGCCGACAAGCGCGGCTCTCCTTGCGCCATCATCCAGGGCTCCGACGAAAAAGATCGCGGCGAGGTGCAGATCAAGGACCTGATCCTCGGCGCCGAGTTGGCCGGACAAACCAGCGAGCGCGAGGACTACCTGAAGAAGCAGACCGAGGCGCAATTCGCGGTCAAGGAAGAAGACCTGGTCGAGGCCGTGCGCAAGCTGCTCGCCCGCCACGGCATCGGGTAGCGTTATCGCTTCGCCGGTGCCGCGCCCTTCATCGCCTTCTGCAAATCGAGCACATTCACCTTGATGCCGCCCCGCATGATGATGTCGCCCGGGCGCTGGCCTTCCTTGCAGGGGCCGAGCCATTTCGCGGCCACCGCCATGCGGCGCTCGCCGTTCGGGCTGAGGCCGGGCGGGCGCGGGCCGCTCAGATGCATGGTGGTCACTTCCATCCTGTAGGCGCTGTCGAAGCTGCCGGTGATGACGGCGTGCGACTGCGTGGTCATGCCGGCGAACGAGCAGACCGAATTCACGACGATGGCGCCTTCGGTCTTGCGGAATTCCCGCTTGCTGCAGGTCTGCTGCGCCGAGCCGCCGAAGCTGGAATTCAGGTACTTGTCGGTGGCGGCGTCCGTGCATTGCCGCATTGTGTGCGCGGCAAGCTTGGGCTGCTCGAAGGTCATCGTCAGCTCCCACAGGCCCGCCTTCCGGACGGGCATGTCGAGTGCGAAGGCCGGGGCCGCGGCGAGCAAGCAGGCGGCAACAAGGATCGGATAGCGGCGCACGGGCGAGGGCTCCACGGAAGATCAAGCGTGGAATTCTAACATGTCGGCCGTGGCGGCGGCATCCCAATCCTGACGTTGCGGGATTGACGGGTCAGACCGCGATCAGGTCGCCAGCCGCTGGGGCCTGCTCGGACGTGGCGAGCGGATGGCCCAGCACCTGCTCGACCGCATCGAAGCTGTCGAGCAGCGACAGGTTCTCCACCATCTTGCCGTCCCGGAAGCGCGAGAAATGCGCCAGCCGGTAGCTGATAACGCGGCCATCCTCCTGGCGCCTGGCGGTCAGCCGGGTCAGCGCCGACACCTGATCGCCGTCAACCAGCAGGGCGTAGAGGTCCGACTTGATCACCTCAAACAACTGCCGCGTCTTGCGGCCGAGCATGTCGAGCACGGCGGCCTTGCCCATATGGGCGCCGCAGAACGACAGCACGTCGACCGGCCCGCTGACGGTCCAGGTGACGTCATCGGCCAGGAACTCCCCGATGCGACAGCAGTCCCGGGCGCCATAGGCCCGGTAAAAGGCCTCGACGACGGCGCGCGATACAGGCTGGGTCATGGCAAATGGCTCCCTCACGCCGGATTCAAGGCTGGTTGTCTTGACATTCTGTTACGCGCAGAGCGTCATTTTTGACACCTAACGGGCGCATCCGCCGTGCAAATGGTAGCGCCACCCCCCGCCGGGCGAGATTTCGTTAACGACGCTAGCCAGAGCCCTCCCGGGCCGTTAAGGGCAGCGGCCAAACGCCGTCGAAACGTTAAACCGACCATGCTAAAGGGCCGTCAGTCCCGGGACCGGGACATCCTGCACGAGTACCGAAGCGATGGATGCACGCGTGATGACACAAGCGAAGACGCCGGATGCGCGAGGGGAGACGCTGGTCGCCTCCTACGAGCGCGCCGGCTATGCGCGCGTGGCGCCGCCGTTGTTGCAGCCGGCCGAGCCGTTCCTCGACCTCTCGGGCGAGGACATCCGCAAGCGCATGTATCTGACGACCGCCCCCGGCGGCGGCGAGTTCTGCCTGCGGCCCGATCTCACCATTCCGGTTTCGCGCGATTATCTCGCCTCGCCTGCGGCCGGGCAGCCCGCTTCCTTCTGCTATCTCGGGCCCGTCTTCCGCTACCGCGACGATGGTTCGCCTGAGTTCCAGCAGGCCGGCATCGAGTCCTTCGGCCGGCCCGACACCGCCGCCGCCGACGCCGAGATGCTGGCGCGCGGCCTCGAAGCCACCGCCCATTACGGCCTGCCCGCGCCGGCCATCCAGATCGGCGACGTGGCGCTGTTCACCGCGCTCATCGCCGGGCTCGAACTGCCGGCGGCCTGGAAGCGCCGGCTCGCCAAGGATTTCAACCGCAAGGCCAACCTGGCGCAGGACCTCGAGCGCCTGGTGCTCGGCGGCAATAACGGCCGGCCGGAATACCAGGGCGTGCTGGCGGCGCTTGCCGGCTCCGATCCGAAAGGCGCGCACGCGCTGATCACCGACCTGTTGTCGATCGCCGGCATCAACGCCGTGGGCGGCCGTTCGGTCGCGGAGATCGCCGACCGCTTCCTCGAGCAGGCGACGCTCGGCGCCAGCGCCACGCTGCCGGGTGACGTGCGCGGGCTGATCGAGCGCTTCCTCGGCATCGCGGGCGATCCCGATCAGGCCACCGCCGAGCTGCGCGCGCTCGCCACCGAAGCGGGCTTGAGCGAAGCCATGGCCCCTGCCCTCGACCTGTTCGAACACCGTACCGGCTTTCTCGCCGCGCAAGGCATCGACCCGCAAACGTTGCGCTTCTCGACCGCCTTCGGGCGCGGCTTCGACTACTACACCGGCTTCGTATTCGAACTGACCGATCCGGCAAGGACCGGCGATCCGCTGGTGGCGGGCGGCCGTTATGACGGCCTGCTCACCCTGCTCGGTAGCCCGGAGCCCATCCCCGCCGTCGGGCTTTCGGTGTGGATCGAGCGGCTCGCGATCTATGGAGGCGCGTCATGAGTGCGCCTCTCATTCTCGCCGTACCCGCCAAGGGCCGCCTCCAAGAAAACGCCGAAGCGTTCTTCGCGCGTGCGGGGCTTTCGCTGATCAAGCCGCGCGGCGCGCGCGACTATCGCGGCGCCATCGCCGGTCTCGACGGCGTCGAAGTCGCTTATCTCTCCGCCTCCGAGATCACCGGCCAGCTCGCGCAAGGCGCGGTGCACCTCGGCGTCACCGGCGAGGACCTGGTGCGCGAGCAGATGCCTGACGCCGACAAACGCGTGGTGCTGGTCGAACAGCTTGGCTTCGGCTTCGCCAATGTCGTGGTCGCGGTGCCGCAGGCCTGGATCGACGTGCGCACCATGGCCGACCTCGACGACGTCGCCACCGCCTTCCGCCACCATCACGGCCGCAAAATGCGGGTCGCGACCAAGTACATCAATCTCACGCGTGACTTCTTCTCTACGCACGGCATCATCGACTACCGTATTGTCGAGAGCGCGGGCGCGACCGAAGGTGCACCGGCCGCCGGCACCGCCGAGATGATCGTCGACATCACCACCTCCGGCGCGACGCTTGCCGCCAACGCGCTGAAGATCGTGGACGACGGCACCATCCTGCGCTCGCAGGCGAACCTCGTCGCCGCGCGCGGCGCCCATTGGGGCGATAGCGAACGCGAGATTGCGCGCGTCATCCTCGACCGCATCGCGGCGCAGGCGCGCGCCCGCGCCTATCGCGAGGTGCGCTCGCGCTTTGCCGCCTGCGACGCCAAGCTGGTGGACAGCGCCAAGGAGAAATTCGGCGTCGCGACGCCGTTCGGCGGCCCGACGTCGTCAGGCATGCTGACGCTGCATTGCCCGCCGGACCAGGTCTACGCGCTCACCAGCTTCCTGCGCGAGAACGGCGCCGAAGCGGTGGCGGTCGCCGAGCTCGGCTACGTGTTCTCGCGCGACAATCCGCTCTACGCCAAGCTGGAAGCCGGGCTGTAAGCGGCGCCGTTAGCTCCCGATACGCAACATTCGAAAACGCCGAGTTGCCGCATCATGAATCTGTTCCAGAAACTCAACGCGCGTAGTCAGCCGATTCGCGTTGCCCTGATCGGCGCCGGCAAGTTCGGCTCGATGTTCCTGGCCCAAGTCCAGCGATTGCCGGGCATCCATGTGGTCGGCATTGCCGACCTGAACCCGGCCACGGCCCGCTCCAATCTTGCTTACGTCGGTTGGCCGGAGGAACGTTACGCAGCCACCTCCCCCGACGCCGCCGCCCGCGAGGGCACCACGTTCGTCACCGACGATGCCGACACGTTGATCCACCATCCAGCGATCGAAATCGTAATCGAGGCAACCGGAAACCCGCCGGCCGCCATTGCCCACTGCTTGAAGGCCTTCGACAACGGAAAACATGTGATCAATGTCACCGTGGAGGCCGACGCCTTTTGCGGCTACGGTCTCGCACGCAAGGCGGCTGCCGCAGGCGTCATCTACAGCATGGCCTATGGCGATCAGCCGGCGCTGACGTGCGACCTCGTGGATTGGGCCCGCACGTGCGGGTTCATCGTCACCGCCGCCGGCCGCGGCCACAAGTGGCTGCCGGACTATCGCCGGTCGACGCCGGATACGGTCTGGGACCATTGGGGCCTGACCCGGGAGCAGGCCGAGCGCGGGCGGCTCAATCCGAAGATGTTCAATGCGTTTCTCGACGGCTCCAAGCCCGCGATCGAGTCCGCCGCGATCGCCAATGCCACAGGACTCGTCGTGCCGGCGGACGGTCTCGCCTTTCCACCTGGCTCAGTCGACGATATTCCGACCTTGATGCGTCCGCGCGATATTGGCGGTCAGCTCGAGCACGAAGGCATGGTCGAGGTGATCTCGTGTCTGACACGCGATGGCAAGCCGATCCCGAACGATATCCGCAAGGGCGTCTGGGTCTGCTTCCGCGGCGAGACCGATTACATCAAGAACTGCTTCGAGGAGTACAACGTTACAACAGACCCGACCGGCCGCTACATGTGCCTCTTCAAGAAGTGGCATCTGATCGGGCTCGAGCTTGCGGTGTCGGTCGCGGCTGTCGGACTTCGCGGCGAGCCGACCGGCGCTGCCCGCTGCTTCAACGGCGACGTCGTTGCAGTCGCGAAGCGCGATTTGGCCGTCGGCGAAATTCTCGACGGTGAAGGCGGCTTCACCGTGTCTGGCGGACTTCGACAAGCGACGGATTCGGTCGCGCGCGGATACCTGCCGCTCGGCCTGGCGCACGACGCCAAGCTCTTGCGCCCCGTCAAGGATGGCGAGCCGATCACCTGGGACGCGGTCGCCATCGACGAGACATCCGCGGCGTATCGGCTGCGGCGCGAGATGGAGAGCGAGGTCGGCGGCCAGAACGCGTAAGCCTGCAACATGAGCGGCGGCGATCCCGCGCGACAGCCCGAACCGGGTGCGCTATAGATCGCGCTGAAAAGGCGTGAGACAAGCGGAACATGGCGGCCAAGACCACCAAGACAGCCTCCAGAGCAGGCACGACCACAGCCGAGAAGACGGCGAGCCACGCGGTGCCCGGCGCCGGGCTCTCGATCGTGGTGCCGCTCTACAACGAGGCGCGCGGACTTGAGGCGCTGCATCAGCGCATCGTCGCGGTGGCGCGCACCATCAAGGCCGCCCGCCGCATGCCGGTCGAGATCGTCTATGTCGACGACGGCAGCGCCGACACCACCGGCGCGGTGCTGCAGGAGCTGTCGCCCGGACCAATCGCCATGCAGGTGATCACGCTGTCGCGCAATTTCGGCAAGGAGGCCGCCCTCTCCGCCGGCCTCGACCACACCCGTTACGGCGCCGTACTGTTCATGGACGGCGACGGTCAGCATCCGCCCGACCTGATCGAGAAGCTGGTCGCGCGCTGGCTCGACGACGGCTACGACGTGGTCTTCACCGCCAAGGCGCACCGCGAGAACGAGTCCTGGCTGCGGCGGGTGAGCGTGCATTGGTTCTACGTGCTGCTCAACTGGCGCGCCCGACAGAAGATCCCCGAGGATGCCGGCGACTTCCGTCTGTTGTCGCCGCGCGCGGCGGCGGCGCTGCGGCGCATGTCGGAGCGCAACCGCTTCTTCAAGGGTCTGTCGAGTTGGATCGGTTTCAAACAGGTGCGCGTCGACTATGAGCCGGCTGCACGCGCGCACGGCGTCACGACTTGGAACGTGTGGAGCCTGATCGGCCTGTCGATCGAAGGGCTCACCTCGTTTTCGGTGGCGCCGCTGCGCATCGCCAGCCTGCTCGGCATGTTGCTCGCCATCCTGGCGCTGATCTTCGGCGTCCAGATCCTGGTCGAGACCTGGATCTACGGCAAGGACGTGCCCGGCTATCCGTCGCTGTTCGTCGGCATGATGGTGCTGGGCGCGGTGCAGCTCATCATGATCGGCGTGCTTGGCGAATATATCGGCAAGCTGTTGTCGGAGGCCAAGGCGCGGCCGGTTTATTTCATCGCCGAGCACAGCGTGAGCGACGCCGGTGATGCCGACGCGGAAACCGCATCCGAAGCGGAGCCCGCGCCGGCCCCAAAACGCCGGCGCAGCACGCGCACGGCGGAATGAACGAGCCGCGCCGCATCTGGTTGTGCGCCGACGATTACGGTCTGGCACCCGGCGTCAATGCCGCCATCCGCGAACTGATCCTGCGCGGGCGGCTGAACGCCACCTCGGTGATGACCGCCGCGCCCCATTGCGGACCCGAGGAAGTGGCTGCGCTCAACACGCTCAATGCAGGCAAGACCCGCGCCGCGCTCGGCCTGCACGTGACGCTCACCGCGCCGTTCACTCCCCTGAGCGCCGGATTTGAAACGCTGCGCGACGGCGCCTTCCTGCCCGTGAACGACATGCTGAAGCGGGCGATCGCGCGCCGGCTGAAGGTCGAACCGCTCACGATCGAGATCGCGACGCAGTTGCGCGCCTTCATCGAGAGGTTCGGCCGCCTGCCCGACTTTATCGACGGCCATCAGCACGTGCACCTGTTTCCGCAGGTTCGCAACGCGTTCCTCAAGGTCGTGTCGGAAACCGCGCCCGCGGTCTGGGTGCGCCAATGCGGACGCGCCCGGCTGCATCGGCAAATGCACGACCCCAAGAGCCTCGTCCTCGATATGCTGAGCCTCGCCTTCCGCCGCCAGGCCAAGCGGCGCGGCATCGCGACAAATCCGGCCTTTGCCGGCGCCTATGCCTTCACGGCCAAGGCCGATTACGCCAAGCTCTTTCCACGCTTCCTCAAAGGAATGCCGGACGGTGGGCTGATCATGTGCCATCCCGGCTTCGTCGACGCCGAGCTAGAGCGGCTCGACCCGCTGACCACACTGCGCGAGCGCGAATTCGCCTATTTCAAGTCGGATGAATTCTCGCATGCGCTGGCTGCGGAGAGCGCGGCGCTGGCGTCACCATAACGGCGGCCTAGCGTCCGCCGCGCGTTCAACGGCATTGGGATTCGTCGTCGCCGGCGGGATGTAGTCGCGGTCGGAGCCGTTCGGCCCGATTATTACTACCTTCGTGCCGACCTCTACGCGCGGATAGAGATCGACGACCTCCCGGTTCGCCATGCGGATGCAGCCGGACGACACGTCGTGCCCGATGGTCCAGGGCTCGTTGGAGCCATGGATGCGGTAGAGCGTGTGGCCGATGTAGAGAGCGCGCGCGCCGAGCGGATTGTTGGGACCGCCGGGCATCACGCGCGGCAGATAGGGCTGACGCGCGATCATTTCCTTGGGTGGATACCAGTCCGGCCATTCCTTCTTGGCGGTGATCTTGTGCACACCGGACCACGCGAAGCCGCTACGCGCGACGCCGATACCGTAGCGCCGCGCCTTGCCGTCGGCCTGCACCAGGTAGAGAAAGTGGTGTGGGGTATCGACCACGATGGTGCCGGGCGCTTCCTTGCCGTTAAACGCCACTTCTTGCGGCAAGTAGCGTGGATCGAGGCGAAAGCCCGGCCCGTGCTGCTGCGGCATGGCCTGGGCCGGCGGCGGCTGCATGGGCGGCACGGCGGCATATTGCGGCGGCGGAGCATATTGCGGCTGCGGCGGCGCATAGACGACCGGCGGCGGCGCCATGACGACCTGCCGATTGCCATTGTCGCCGAACAGATCCTGGAAGAGGCCGCGGCCGCGCTCGTTGTGCATGGGCGGCGGCGGCGGCGCCACCACGACCATCGGCGGCGGCGCCGACTGTGGATAGACCACCACCCATTGCTGCGCCGAAGCGGTTGTGCCGACGAACATGCAGATGGCAAGAGCGGAAACAAGGGCACGCAGCATGGGATACTCGCGGACTACGGACTTCACAGGCGGTCGATCCGAGTGAAAGCTCGAAACGGAAACCGTTTGTAAACCGCAGGCCACGCGGCGCGCCGATACCGCGCGCAAGCGCCGGCTTCGTCGCCTTAACCTTTATTTTGCGTAAAATGCCGGACATCACGGTAAACACCGATTTAATTTCACGCAGTGCAACCGAGCATTAATCGCTGCGCCTTTACCCTGCATGCGGGTGAGGTCAGACCGAAGTTTGCGGTCAAGACCGGAAAGAAGTTGGGGTCGGGGCAAGACACGTGCAGCGCAAGCTTTTCCGTATCGAAGAGACGAATGCAGCCCGGCGCGCGTCGTCGCTTGCCGCGCGTGCGCCGGTGGCGTCCGCCGCACCGGCAGCCGACGGCGACATGCGGCCGTTCGTACGCGAGCTTGCGAGCTTGCGCGACACCATCGCCCAGAACACCCATGAGCTGGCGCGCCTGCTCAATGAAGGCCAGGAGCGGCGCATGGCGCGCGCGGCGGGCGAGCTCGGCGCCTCGGTGGAGGTCATGGAGACGTCGACCGACAAGATCCTGAAGTCGGCCGAGATCATCGAGGACAATGCCAAGACGCTCGGCATGTCACCCAGGAATGATTACGAGGCCGGCCTCGCCCAGGACATCCAGGATCAGCTCACCGCGATCTACGAAGCCTGCAACTTCCAGGACATCGCCGGCCAGCGTATCGGCAAGGTGATCGGCACGTTGAACCAGATCGACGAGGCATTGACGTTGATGCTGATCCGCTGCCGCGGCCCCTTGGGCGGCGAAGCCGTGCCGGCGACGCCGACACCGCCGCGTAGCGGCTTGCTTAACGGGCCGCGTCTCGACGGCGACAGCGGCCACGCCACCCAGGTCGAGATCGACGCGCTGTTCGGCTAGGAGGTTTTCAAGCGAGGCGGGAACCGGTTCGCCGGTCGGCCCCCGTGTCGGAAATCCTGCTAGGCCGCCTCGACGTCGTTCTGCAAACCGACAGGATTGGTGTTTGGCACGGATCGCGTGAACTGCGCAGCGCCGCCATCAAGACGGAAGAAGGCCAGACGCTCATCCATGCTCTTCGCTTGGCCCTCCAGCGTCTTGGCGGTCGCCGCGTTCTCCTCGACCAAGGCCGAATTCTGCTGCGTCACCTCGTCCATCTGGGTGAGTGCCTTGTTGACCTGGTCAATGCCGGTCGACTGCTCGGCGCTCGCCGCCGCGATGTCGGACACGAGATCCGCCACCTGTTTGATCGAGTCGGTGATCTCGGTCAGCGCGGAGCCGGCGCGGTTGACCAGTTCGACGCCTTCTTTCACCTGGCCGCCGGAGTTGACGATCAGGTCCTTGATGTCCTTGGCAGCCTGCGACGAGCGTTGCGCTAGGCTGCGAACTTCGGAGGCGACGACCGCAAAGCCGCGACCGGCATCGCCGGCCCGCGCCGCTTCCACCGCCGCGTTCAAGGCGAGCAGGTTAGTCTGCCTGGCGATCTCGTCGATCACCACGATGATCTCGGAGATGCTGCGCGAGGACTCTTCGATCTGCGCCATGGCGGTTACCGCCTGCGCCACCACCTCGTTGCCGCGGCCGGCAACCTCGCGCGTCGAAATGGCCGACTGGTTGGCCTCTTGCGCGTTCTCGGCATTCTTCTTCACGGTCGCACCGATCTGTTCCATCGACGCCGAGGTTTCCTCAAGGCTCGCCGCCTGCTCTTCCGTACGTTGCGAGAGATCGGTGGTGCTGGTGGTGATCTCCATGGAGGCGTTGGTCACCTCGTTCGCCGCCGCCTTGATCTCGGCGACTGTGGTGCCGATGCGCTCCGCGGTCTTGTTGGCGTTATTTTTGAGCAGCGCGAAGCTGCCTTCATAATGCGCCGTGATGCGCTGGGTGAGATCACCTTCGGCGAGTGCGTTCAGCATCTTGACCAGATCGTCGAGGGCATTGGCCACATTCTCGCACAACGAATTGACGGCGGTGCCGACGTTGAGCACCAAGCCTGTCTTGCCATCCAGATCGACGCGTTGCGAGAAGTCACCAGCGACCGCGGCGTTGACGATCCCGCCGATGGCGGCTTCGAACTCTTCGGCCGCTTTCTGCGCGGCCGCGTCCCGTTCGGCGGCCGCTCGCTTCTCCTGCTCCGCGCGTTCTTCGGCGGTGCGGGTGGCCTGCTCGGCCTCGCGCGCGGCTCTTTCCCTGTCCGCCGCGGCCCTTTCCTCGGCCTCGCGGCGCGCTTTCTCGGCGAGCATGGCACCGATTTCGTTGACGGCGCGCGCGGTATCGCCGATTTCGTCCTTGCGCTCGATCCCGGTGATTTCGACCGCCTCGCCGGCCGCCATACGCTGCAGCATGCCGACCAGTCCGCGCATCGGCTTGGTGATCGAAAAGAACCCGAGCAGCGCCGAGCCGATCATCACCAAGGCGGTCAGCGCACCGATCGCGATAACGATACGGCTGGACGACGCTATGGTGTGGCCGACGTCGACAAACCCCTCATGGGCGTCGCGGCTTACCAGCGTTTTGATGGCGCCGATGCGGCCTTCGATGGCGGCGACGGTGGGTGGCAGCTTCTTGAATTTCTTGTTGGCTTCGCTCGACGCCTTTAAGGCGGCGTCTGTGTCGTCGGCACGCATCGATTTTAACTGCAAGGCGTCAATGGCCTTGCCGGTGTTGGCGTAGTAATCGATCAGGCCCTTGATGCTCTCGAGTTTCGTTCGCTCCGCGCCGGTCGAGTTGGCGATCATCGGGTCAAGCAGCGCATCGACCTTCTTGTGCCGCGCTTCCAGGAGCTTACCGCCCTTTTGCAGATCGCCGCCGCCGTCAGCATAGCGGATGTCGTTTATCGCAACCTGCATGCCGCGCTCGGCGGCCTCGACCGCCACCAGATCGCGCGCCTTGACCAGGCTCGCGCTCGACTTTCCGGTAACCGCTCTGATCGACGAGCTGGCGATCATTTGGCTGACGATCATGCCCGCAATGAGCAGAATGCCCAGAGCGGACATGACGGCCAGCTTGGTCCCGATACGGATATTTGAAAGCCGAAGCACAGGCGCGCTCCTTAATGAAAAAAGAGAACCAGAAACCCGGCAGCGAGGGGCGACGACGGCTCAAGCCACTGCCGTCTCGTTCAATTGCGCCAAGACTTTCCGCAGGGTGACCAGTGGCAAGTACGTCGACGAATTTCAACGCGCGGACTTACTAACGCGTTAAGGTCAGCGCTTAATTATCGCTGACGGGTGCGCGTCGCATCGAACATTACAGACACATTACGGGAGCATTACAGGCGCGGCCCACGACAGTGTCCTCGTCAGTCGCTTTCCTATGCCGCGTGCGGCCGCTTGATCACCAGGAAGCTCACAAGCGCGACGCTCGCGAAGCCTGCCGCCAGCGCCAGCGCCGCGCCGTCGGAGACGTGCTCCACCACGAACGCCATCACCAGCGGCGCCGCGGCCTGCACTAGCATCCAAGGGCCCGCCAGCCGCCCCATCAGCCGGCCGTAACCGGACGGGCCGAACAGCGCCAGCGGCACCGCGCCGCGCGTGATGGTGACAAGGCCGTTGGCCCCACCGAAGATGAGCGCGAAAGCCGCGGCCGGCACGAGGGAAACGCCGAATACCGCCAGCAGCACGAAGCCGCATAACAGCGCCGACAACGCGAAGCGTACTACCCACAACGGATGGACGTTGCGGCCGAAGGCGAACTCGATCACCCGCGCGCCGACCTGCGCCGGTCCGAACAGCGCACCGATCCACACCACCGTTCCGGAATCGATGCCGGAGCGCGCGAAGATCGCCAGCAGATTGGCCGACATGCCCGACGGCACGAAGGCGTAGGACGCGAACGCTGACGCCACCAGAATGAAGGGCAGGCCGCGGGACGGCAGCACCTTGGCCGGCGCCTGCGAATCCGATGACGCATTTCTTTCGGTTTCGGCGCGATGGCGCGGCAGCGCCAGCGCATGCAGCGGCGCCGCAATGACGGCAAGCGCCACGGCGTAGGCGAGATAGGCGCCGCGCCAACCAACGCCCTCGATCAGGAAATGCGTCGTCGGCCAGCTCACGGTAGAGGCAAAGCCGCCGATCAACGTCAACGCGGTGATCGGCCGCCGCGCCGCCGCGCCGAAGATGCGGCCGAGGCTGGCGAAGGCAGAGTCGTAGAGGTTCGCCGCCATGGCGACGCCGAGCACCATCCAGGTCGCGAAATAGGTGATCGGGCTGGCGGCGTGCACGATCAGAAACAGGCCGAGCGCACCGGTGAGCGAACCGAAGGTCATGACCACGTGGCCGCCGTAACGGTCGATCGAGCGCCCGACGAAGGGCGAGACCAGTCCCGCCACCAGCAGGCCGACCGAAAAGCCGCCCATGGCGAAAGCAATCGACCAGCCGCGGTCGGCGGCGATCAGCGGCACGATCAGCACCGGTGTATAATAGATGGAGCCCCAGGACAGAATCTGGGTGACGCCGAGCACGGGGATCGCACGCCAGGGACCGTCGACGAATTCGCGGATGGCGATCATGTGACGGTCACGGGCCCCCGGCTACCGACGCTTGGCGTCAACTTACCTTCATCGGCCGTCGCCGCTCATTTCGGCTTCGGTTTGGCCGCCGGCCTGCGGCGATGATGTACGCGCCGACGCGTGTGGTGTTCGGGCGCGCACTTCGCATAGACCATGGTGCCGTAGCGGCCCTGCACTTCCGGGTCCATCCAGCGCAGGATGAGCACGCGGCCGTCGAAGCTGACCACCTCGCGATCCTGCATGCCGCCGGGCGGGCCGGGCGGCCCGATGAAGGTCTTGCCGGCGCGATTGCCCTTGACCACCAGATCGGACCGGTTCGCCTCGTCGGCGAGATGCATCATGACCCCGCCATTGGGCCCGGGCGTGATGACGTAGGGGTTGGTGCACTGGTTGGCCGCGGCCTTCACGGTGCGGTCGCGGTCGGCCGCCTGGTGATAGGCGGCGAGCCCCCAGCGGCCGATCAGGTCCGTGGCCGGGAAGGCCCCTGGCAGGGAGGGCTCGGGGGCCGGCTGCGCCGGCTGGGTCGGTTGCTGCTGCATGCTGGTGGCGCAGCCACCGAGCCCCAGTCCGAACAGAGCAAGAACGAAAGCAGTCGCCAAAGTGGGGCGTCGGGAACGACTCATGAAAGCTCCTTGGGGCACGCGAGGGCGACTTTGCTGGGCAACGGCGGCCAGCGCAAGCGCAGGATTAGCTATCAGCAGCCGTCCCTCCTTGACACCCTAGCCATAACGCCATATCTCCCTCGCGAGTTCTTAGCACTCCTCGTTAACGAGTGCTAAGTGCCTCTACAATTGAAACTTTCCAGAGAACGAGCGCGCTGAAAGCGCTGACGAGGAAGCCATGGCCAAGTCCAAATTCCGTCCCCTGCACGACCGCGTGGTTGTGCGCCGCATCGAGGCCCAAGAGAAGACCAAGGGCGGCATCATCATTCCCGACACCGCCCAGGAGAAGCCACAGGAAGGCGAAATCGTCGCCGTCGGCCCCGGTGGCCGCGACGAGACCGGCAAGCTGACCCCGATCGACGTCAAGGCGGGCGACACCGTGCTGTTCGGCAAGTGGTCGGGCACCGAGGTCAAGATCGACGGCGAGGATCTCCTGATCATGAAGGAGTCCGACATCATGGGTGTCGTCGGTTAAGGCCGCCCGACCCCGTTCCGACGATCCCATTAGAAATCAATCGGAGTAATTCCATATGTCTGCCAAGGAAGTGAAATTTTCCGGCGACGCCCGCGAGCGCATGCTGCGCGGCGTCGACATCCTCGCCGACGCGGTGAAGGTGACGCTCGGCCCCAAGGGCCGCAACGTCGTGCTCGACAAGGCCTTCGGCGCCCCGCGGATCACCAAGGACGGCGTTACCGTCGCCAAGGAGATCGAGCTCGAGGACAAGTTCGAGAACATGGGCGCGCAGATGGTGCGCGAGGTCGCGTCCAAGACCAACGACATCGCCGGTGACGGCACCACCACCGCCACCGTGCTGGCCCAGTCGATCGTGCGCGAAGGTGCCAAGTCGGTCGCCGCCGGCATGAACCCGATGGACCTGAAGCGCGGCATCGACATCGCGGTCGCCGCGGTAATCAAGGACCTCGAGAAGCGTTCCAAGAAGGTCGGCTCCACCGCCGAAGTAGCCCAGGTCGGCACCATCTCGGCGAACGGCGACACCGCCGTCGGCAAGATGATCGCCCAGGCCATGCAGAAGGTCGGCAACGAGGGCGTGATCACGGTCGAAGAGGCCAAGAGCCTGGAGACCGAGGTCGACATCGTCGAGGGCATGCAGTTCGACCGCGGCTACATCTCGCCGTACTTCGTGACCAACGCCGAGAAGATGCTGGCCGATCTCGAGGACGCCTACATCCTCCTGCACGAGAAGAAGCTGTCCAACCTGCAGTCGATGCTGCCGGTTCTGGAAGCGGTGGTACAGTCGGGCAAGCCGCTCGTCATCATCGCCGAGGACGTCGAAGGCGAGGCGATCGCCACGCTCGTCGTCAACAAGCTGCGCGGCGGCCTCAAGGTCGCGGCGGTGAAGGCGCCGGGCTTCGGTGACCGCCGCAAGGCCATGCTCGAGGATATCGCCATCCTCACCGGCGGCCAGCTCGTGTCGGAAGACCTCGGCATCAAGCTCGAGAACGTCACGCTCAACATGCTCGGCCGCGCCAAGAAGGTCGTGATCGAGAAGGAGAAGACCACCATCGTCAACGGCGCCGGCAAGAAGGCCGACATCGAGGCGCGCGTGCAGCAGATCAAGGCGCAGATCGAGGAGACCACCTCGGACTACGACAAGGAGAAGCTGCAGGAGCGTCTGGCGAAGCTCGCCGGCGGCGTGGCCGTCCTGCGTGTCGGCGGCGCCACCGAGATCGAGGTGAAGGAGAAGAAGGACCGCGTCGAGGACGCGCTCAACGCCACCCGCGCCGCGGTCGAGGAAGGCATCGTCCCGGGCGGCGGCACCGCGCTGCTGCGCGCCAAGAAGGCGGTCGGCAAGCTCACCAACGATAATGCCGACGTGCAGGCCGGCATCAACATCGTGCTCAAGGCGCTTGAGGCGCCGGTGCGCCAGATCGCCGAGAACGCCGGCGTCGAGGGCTCGATCGTGGTCGGCAAGATCATGGAGAACAAGTCCGAGACCTTCGGCTTCGACGCGCAGAACGAAGAGTACGTCGATCTCGTCGCCAAGGGCATTATCGACCCGACCAAGGTGGTGCGCACCGCGCTGCAGGATGCCGGCTCGGTCGCCGCGCTCCTGATCACCACCGAGGCGATGGTCGCCGAGCTGCCGAAGCCGGACGCGGCGCCCGCGATGCCGGGCGGCGGCATGGGCGGCATGGGCGGCATGATGTAAGGCAATCCGCCTAAGACACACCAAAGACGAAAAGGCCGCCCTTCGGGGCGGCCTTTTTGCATTCGGCTTCTGATTTGTGTTTGCTCGGCGTCGCGTTCGCGCGCCGATACGCACTCAGTGATCGCTCACCCGGAAACGCAACGTTGTCGGCCCGCTCAGCGTGATGCGGTCGCCTCGCCGGCGCCAGCCGGTTACTTGCGCGAGCGCGGCGAGCGTGTCGTTGTCGGCCGCCATGCGCCGCGGCGTGCACTGCCCGTCGACCTGATAGCGCGGCAGCCCCTGCGGCAGTGGACCTGGCTCGATGTTGATCGCCGTATTGGAGAGCAGCACGCGGCCCCTGACCGTGCGGCACCACAGGTCGATGGTGGCGCGGCCGTCGGCCGAGATGTTGAGGATCGGCACCCGTTTGGCGTGACCCACATATGCGGCATTGAGCAGCAGGTCCTGATCGTACGGAAAACGCTCGGCCGCCACGGCAAAACGCAGGCCGGCGGCGGCGAGCAGGATCAGGCCGCCCGCGATGACACTGCGCGAAAGAAGAGTGCGGCCCGCGAGCAGGCGCGAAAAAGTCATAATGATGCTCCGAAGATGACTACCGCGGCCGCGGCGCCCCCGATCACATTCCCTTGAAGGGTGCGCGCCCACGCGTCAAGCGGAATAGAGTCCAAGCCCCAAGCCGCAACTGCGGGGCGAAACGGGAGCGACACCATGACTCACGAGATCAAAGATCAACGCGTCATCGATCTCTACGATGCCTTCACCCACGGTGGCATCAACCGCCGCACGTTCCTCGACCGACTGGCAGCAATCGCCGGCTCCAGCGCCGCGGCGCTGGCGTTGCTGCCGCTGTTGCAGAACGACTATGCGCACGCGGCGACGGTCGCGGCCGACGACACGCGACTCGCCATCGACAAAGTCACTTACCCGGCCCCGGGCACGACCATCACCGGCTATCTCGCCCGGCTGAAGGACAAGGCAAAGCGTCCGGCGGTCCTCGTCATCCACGAAAACCGCGGGCTCAATCCGCATATTGAAGACATCGCACGGCGGCTCGCGCTCCAGGGCTTCCTGACGCTCGCGGTCGACATGCTCTCGCCGCTTGGCGGCACGCCGGCCGACGAAGACAAGGCGCGCGACATGATCGGCACGCTCGACGCCAAGCAGACGGCCGAGCGCATCGCCGCGGCGGTGCCGTATCTGGCGGCGCACGCGGAATCGAACGGCAAGGTCGGCGCCGTCGGCTTCTGCTGGGGCGGCGGCATGATCAACCGGCTGGCGGTACTGTCGCCGGCAGCGCTGAAGGCCGCCGTCGCCTATTACGGCATGCAGCCGCCGGCGGATCAGGTGAAGTCGATCCACGCCGCGCTGCTGCTGCACTATGCCGGCCTCGACAAACGAACGAACGCCGGCATCGACGCCTACAAGGCGGCGCTTACGGCCGACCACAAGACCTTCACGATCTACGTCTATCCGGGGGCCAACCACGCCTTCAACAACGACACCTCCAGCCGCTACGACAAGGCGGCGGCGACGCTAGCCTGGGGGCGCACCGTGGCCTTCCTGCACGAATACCTGGGCTAGAGTGTTTCCAGGCGAAGTGGGAACCGGTCCGCCGTCCGGAAGCGTGACAATACAAGACTTGGCAGCGCTCCCGCTTTCGTGGATTGGCGAAACCGATCTCGGCCCCGGAGGAAACGTCCCCCGGGGGTCGTTGCGGCCAGGGGCGCGGCGTGCTTTAATTTCGCTCAAATCAGCGTCGCGCCCGGATAACCAAAGGGCGGCGACAAATGGGGGCGGAAGGCCGTGGTCAGCATCATCGCCTATATCATCGGTGCCATCGGCAGCATCTGGTACATCGGCTTCATGGCCTACAAGATCGACAAGCTGCCGCTCACGGTCATCACCGTCTTGTCTCTGGCGCTGATGGTCTATTCGTTCTACGACGACTGGCGCAACGACCGCGCGGTCGCCGACGCCCGCACCCAGAGCGGCAACTCGCACTAACTTGCCGCATGAGCCGGCATCGCCCGCGCTGAGTCACACCTCCGCTTCGACCAATTGCGTGAGCCAGCGCGCCGTGCGCAGCAGGCGGCCGTCATTGCCGCGCTGACCGACAAGCTGCACACCAATGGGCAGGCCGTTGTTACCGCTGAGCAGCGGCAACGATACCGCCGGCATGCCGAGCAGCGTCCAGACAGTGCAGAAGATCGGATTGCCGGTGGCCGTGCCGGCCGGCGCCTCGCCCGGCGCTGACGGCGTCAGGATGGCATCGTAGCGCTCGAACATCTCCTCAATCGCCTCAAGGAACAACGGAATGCGCGCCACGGCGCGGATGTATTCGGCTGCCGTCACCTTAAGACCGTGCTCAATGATGTCGATCAGCTGCGGGCTCATCCGGTCACGCCCGCGCTCGTAGTCGCCACCGAAATTCACCGCCACCTCGGCGTCCTGGATGATCTTGTGCTGCGCTACCGCCTCCTCGAACAAGGTCGACAGATCCACCTCTTCGACACGATCTTCGCCGAGCAATTCGACCAGTTCTTCGAAGGCTTCGCGCGTGTCTTCCTCGGCCTGGTCCCACACCGGGGTCTTGAGAAAAGCAACCTTCGGCGGTAGCGGCGGCTCTTCCGCCACCCACCGGCTCAGCTCCGGCGCCGCCTTCGGCCGCATGTCGGTATCCTTGGCGTCGTAGCGCATCATGATCTCGGCGATCAGCGCGGCGTCGGCAACGCTGCCGGCGAAGACACCGACATGATCGAGCGTGCGCGACAGGGTCAGCACGCCGTTGCGCGAAATCAAGCCGTGGCTCGGCTTGTACCCGACCACGCCGCAGAACGAGGCAGGCCGAATGGTCGAACCGTTGGTCTGCGAGCCAATCGCCAGCGGCACCATGCCGGACGCGACCGCGGCGGCCGAACCGCTCGACGAGCCGCCGGGCGTGCGCGTGGAATCGTGCGGGTTGTGGGTCTTACCCGGCCCGAACAACGCCATCTCGGTGGTCACGGTCTTGCCCATGATCACCGCGCCGGCCTCGCGCAACAGCGCCACCGCTGTGGCGTCATGCCAAGGGCGGCGGCCGGCATGCAGCACGGTGCCGTCCTCGGTTGGCATGTCGTCGGTATCGAAGATGTCCTTGATGCCGACCGGGATGCCGTGCAGCGGCCCCATCGGCTTGCCGTCGGCGCGGGCGGCGTCGAGTGCGCGCGCCTGGGTGCGCACGTGCTCCGGATCGAGATAGGTCCAGGCCTGCACGTCGCCATCCACTTCGTCGATGCGGGCGAGGCACGATTCCGCCACCTGCTCGGCGGTGACCACGCCGTCGCGCAGCGCGGCAATCGTATCGGCAAGCGTCGTCGTTTCGTCAGCCATTCCCGCAATCCTTTACTTACTCAATTCGTCGCCCACGCGCCGTTCTCGAGATTTCGTTTGCGCATGATCTTACCCGAAAGCCGGTTCCCACTTTTCGGGATCATGCGACAACACGGCGGGTCCGCCAAGGCGGACCCGTGGATAGCCGGAAACGCCTCCGGCATCACCTAGTCGCATAGATTGCATGCGGCAGCCAAAGCGCCAGCCCCGGGAAGATATAGAGCAGCGCCATGGTCATGAACACCATGAACACGAACGGCAGCGCGCCGCCGAATATCTGCGTCAGACGCACTTCGGGCGGTGCCACGCCTTTCAAGTAGTAGGCGGCCATCGCCATCGGCGGGGTGTTGAACGAGGTCTGGATATTCAGCGCCACGAGGATGCCGAACAAGATCGGGTCGACGTGGAAGTACTTCAACAGCGGCAGGAAGATGGGCACGAAGATGATGATGATCTCGGTCCATTCCAGCGGCCAGCCCAGGAGGAAGATGATGACCTGGGTGAGCATGAGGAACTCGACCCGGTTCATGTGCAGGCTCTTGATCAACTCCTCCACCACGCCCTGGCCGCCGAGATAGGCGAACACCGAGGCAAAGGTCCAGGAGCCGACGAACAGATACGTCACCATCGCCGAGGTGCGCGCCGTGAGATAGACCGCCTCCTTCAGGCGCGGGAAGTCGAGCTCGCGATAAGCCGCGGCCAACACCAGCGCGCCGAAGGAACCGACCGCGGCCGCTTCAGTCGGCGTCGCCAGCCCGAGCAGGATGGCGCCGAGCACCGACATGATCAGCACCGCCAGCGGGAAGAACGAGGTCAGCAGCGCGATGAACACCTGCATCGGTGGGATGCGGCCCTCATCCTCCGGCAGCGGCGGCGCCAGCTTGGGATTGATGATGGCGCGGCCGACCACGTACAGAATGTAGAAGCCGGCCAGAACGAATCCCGGAATGAACGCGCCGGCATAGAGCTTGACGACGGATTCGCCGGCGGTCGCTGCGTACAAGATCAGCAGAATGCTGGGCGGAATCATGATGCCGAGACAGCCGCCAGCGCAGATCACACCGGCCGCCAGCTTGGTGTCGTAGCCGGCCTTGAGCATGGCCGGGAACGCCAGCAGACCCATCAGCGTCACCACCGCGCCGATGATGCCGGTGGCGGTGGCAAACAGCGCGCAGGTGATCAGCGTCGCAACGGCAAGTGAGCCCGGCACCCGCCGAGCGGCGATCTGAATGGAATAGAACAGCCGATCCAGAATATTGGCGCGTTCGACCACGTATCCCATGAAGAGGAATAATGGGACCGCCGTCAGCGTGTCGTTGCTGAGAATACTGAAGGTATTCTGCACCAAGAGGTCGAAGATGCGGTTGTTGAGGATGTGGTGGATCTGGTCGGGCGTCGCGTAGGCGTAATACCCGAAGCTCACGCCCATGCCCATGAGCGTGAACACGATCGGGAACCCGAGCAGAACCGTGAGAATGAATAGGCTGATCATCAACAGCCCGACTTCGCCGCCACTCATGACTGCGTCTCCTGCGTTGCGGCAGGATGCGCCGCGGCCTCGGCCTCGTGTTTGGCGGCGAACTCGCGCTCATGCAGGATCGCGGTCTCGAGTTCTTCGACGTCCTGCGCGCGCGGCGGCCATGCGCCGGTGCGCAGACAGATGATACAGCGGAAGACCTCGGCAAGCCCCTGTATCAGTAACAACGCGCCGCCGATCGGGATCAGGGTCTTGAGCGGGAAGATCGGAATATCGGCCGGGCTGAAGACGCTGACCTCGTGATAGCGCCAGGACTCACCGGCGTAGATGTAGCCGGCGAAGGTCAGCGCCAGCACGCCGGGGTAGAAGAATATGATGTAGAGAATGAGATCGATGGTGGCCTGTACGCGCGCCGGCCACAGGCGATAGATCACATCACCGCGAACATGGGCGTTGCGCGAAAGCGTGTAGGCGCCGGCCATGAAGAACAGCGCGCCGTACATGTTGTAGGCAAGATCGTAGGCCCAGACCGTGGGATTATCGAGGGCGTAGCGAACGAAGACCTCGTAGGAGGTACCGAAGGTCAGGATCAATATGTACCAGCCGAAGGCCTTACCGATCGCCGTATTGATGCGATCGACGACCGAAATATAGGCGAGCATGTTTCTTTGTCCGTGTGTCGCGCAACGACAAGCGACAGGCGAGGACGGCGCCTTGACGCCGTCCCCGGCAAGTCGGGTTCAGTTCGGAGACAATCCGACGGCCTAAAAGCCGAGCGGCTGCTCCTTGCCGTAGAAGTGGTCGTACGCCAGCTTGGTGTCGTGTGCGTTCAACAGCTGGTAGTACGCGACATCCTTCGCCCAGGCTTTCTGGTTGTCGGAAATCTTCTTGAACCACTCTTCCTTGTCGTAGTGCGCAACGACCTCGTCCCAAGCCTTGAGCTGGGCTTCCAGGATCGATGACGACGTGCGGTACACTTTCACGCCGTCCTTGTGGATCAGGGCCTGCAGATCCTTCGGATAGTTGTAGTAGGCCATGTTCAGATTGGTCGTGGAGGCCGAGGTGATCGCGTGCTGCAGGATCATCTGCTGTTCCTTGGCCAGCGACTCGAACTTGGTCTTGTTGAACTCGATCTCCAGGCATTCCGACGGCTGGTGATACGAGCTCAGCATATAGATCTTGGCGACGTCGGCGGCGCCGAAGCGGCGGTCCGAGGTCGGGTTGTTGTACTCGAACGCCTCGATGACGCCCTTTTCCATCGCCGGGATGATTTCGCCGCCCGGAAGCTGCGTCACCTTCAGGCCCATCGCCTGCATGACGTTGGTGGCCAGACCGACGGTTCGGTACTTCAGGTTCTTCATGTCGGCCGCGGTCTTCGGGTGGAACTTGAACCAGCCGAGCGGCTGGGTCGGCATCGGCATCAAGAACCAGCCAACAACGTTGAGGCCGAGCACCTTCTGAGTCAGTTGCTTGTAGAGATCCTGGCCGGGGCCATAGAACCAAGCGAGGAACTGATGGGCGTCCCAACCATAGCAGGGGCCGGTGCCGAACAGAGAAGCAGCGCGGTTCTTGCCGTACCAGTAGGCCGGCACCAAGTGGCCGCCGTCGAGCACGCCCTTGGAGACTGCGTCCTGCACTTCAAACGCCTTCACCACCGAACCAGAGTTCAGATAGTCGATCTTCAGGCGACTGCCGCCCATGTCATTGACGGTCTGAACGTACTGCTTGGCGTAGTCGTTGATGATGTCGCCCGACCCCCAAGACCCCTGCATCTTCAGAGTCACGGTCTGCGCCCGGGAAATCTGCGGCATAGCGATCGTCGCTGCACCCGCTACCGCGGCCCCGCCGAGAAACTTACGACGGGTCGTCGCCTTAGACAGCTTTGCGTTTGCCATATTGGAATTCCCTCCCTTGGTTCTGTTCTCTTCCCTAAAGCTCCTTAGTTCCGGATTTGCCTAGTCCAATTCGAAGGCCCGGCCTTTTCGGCTCTTGATTGAAACGGCCCGACTCTTTTTGAACCGACCTAGTCACCCTTGGGCCTAATCGTAGGAGGTGGCGCGTAAAGACGCAACAGAGGCAAATGCCACCGCCCTGTATCCGCCCCTTTTTAGTGCGAATCGCTCGCAAATCCGTTGTGGTGTTCCGGCCGTTTGGCACATCGTCAAAAGACCGTAGCATTTTCCCTCCGTTCGCCTGCCAGGAGTCCCTTCCGTGAGAGGTATCGTCGCGACCCTCGCCACCGTCTGGCGCATCGCCAGTCCCTATTTCCTGCGCGCCGAGGACCGATGGCCGGGCCGCATCCTGCTCGCCGCGGTTATCGCCATCGAACTGTCGATCGTCGGCATCACGGTGCTGATCAATTCCTGGAACGCGCGCTTCTACAACGCGCTCCAGGCGCGCGACTGGAACCAGTTTATTTATCAGCTCGGTTACTTCTGCGTACTCGCCGCGGTCTTCATCGTGCTCGCCGTCTACCAGCTCTACCTCAATCAATGGCTGCAGATCCGCTGGCGGCGCTGGCTGACCGCGACCTATCTCGATCACTGGCTCGTCGGCGCCAACCATTATCGCATGCAGCTCATGGGCGACGCAGCCGACAACCCCGACCAGCGCATCGCCAACGACATTGCCTCGTTCATCCAGCTCACGCTCAGCATCAGCTTGCAGGTACTCAACGCCGTTGTCACCCTACTGTCGTTCATGGCAATCCTGTGGGTGCTGTCGGCGACGGCGCCGCTGCACCTGTTCGGCAAGGCCATCAACATTCCCGGCTACCTGTTGTGGGCGGCGCTCATCTACGCCGTCTTCGGCACGCTCTTTACCCATTTGATCGGCCGCGCATTAATCGCGCTCAATTTCCAGCAGCAGCGCTACGAGGCCGACTTTCGCTTCAACCTGGTGCGCGTGCGCGAGAACTCGGAACAGATCGCCTTGCTCGAAGGCGACGTCGCGGAGCGCGCGCGCCTGCTCGAGCGGTTCGGCAACGTGGTCGCCAACTGGTACGCGATCATGATACGGCAGAAGAAGCTCACCTTCTTCACCGCCGGCTATGGACAGGTGTCGACCATATTTCCCTACATCGTGGTCAGCCCCGCCTATTTCGCTGGCGCCATCAAACTCGGCGGGCTGATGCAAACCGCCAACGCCTTCGGGCAGGTGCAGAACGCGCTGTCGGTGTTCGTAAACGCCTATACCAGCCTGGCCGAGTGGCGCGCGGTGATCGAACGTCTGTCGGGTTTCGATCAGTCGATCGCGGCCGCGCGCGCGGTGGCGGCGAGCGAGCCATCGATCGCACTCGCACCGGACGAGGCCACCGCCGTCAGCTTCAAGGATCTGTCGGTGCGGCTGCCGAACGGCGTGCCGCTGATCAACGCCGACGATCTGTCGATCAAGCTCGGCGAGCGCGTGCTGGTGACCGGCCCCTCGGGCGCTGGCAAGTCGACGCTGTTCCGCGCGCTCGCCGGGGTCTGGCCGTTCGGCAGCGGCACTATCCAACTGCCGAAGGACGCCAAGGTGATGATCCTGCCGCAGCGGCCGTATTTCCCGATCGGCCCACTCGCCGCAGCGGTCACCTATCCGGCCGAGCCCGGCGAATTCGACGAAGGCCGGATCGCCGAGCTGATCGCCGCCGTCGGGCTGCCGGCGCTCGCCGCCCGCGTCGACGAGGAGCAGCACTGGAACCGCATGCTGTCGCCCGGCGAGCAGCAGCGCCTCGGCGTCGCCCGCGCCATCCTACAGCGCCCCGATTACCTGTTCCTCGACGAGGCCACCGCCTCGCTCGACGAGCCGTCGGAAGCCGCGCTCTACCACCTATTGCAGGCGCGGCTGCCGAAAGCGGCGATCATCTCGATCGGCCACCGCTCGACGCTGTTCGCGCTTCATAAGCGCCATCTCGCGCTTCTGCCTGAGGACGGCGGCCACCGGCTACAGGACGCGCCGATCAAAACCAACGAGGCACCGGCAACATAAGCGGCTATTTGTTCAGCTCGCCGATGATGGTCTCGGCGATGCTGCTGCGGGTGACCACGCCACGCACGTCCTCGGGCCGCGGCACGCCCTTACGGTCGACCACGATGGCCAGCCGCGCCCCGCGCGGCGAGTGCGACATGCGCGCCATCACGTCGCGGATGAAGCTGTCGCTGCGCGCGACCACGAAATCGCGCGTGACGACCTCCTCGCCCACGTCGACGGTACCGCCGACCTTGACCAAGCCCTGGATGATACCGCCCTTGCGCACGATCAGGTAGCCTTCCTCGCCGCCCTGCGCCTTCCTAGTGGCCTCGGCCAACTGATCCTCGGCGACGATGCCGTGCACCGGCTTCATGATGTCGCCGGCGTGGCGGATCATGAACATGTGCGAATGGCGCTCGCGCGGGATGTGGTGGCCGCGCCAGGCGAGCTTGATGGTGTAGATATTCTCGTAAGACAGCGTGCGGCGGATACCCAAGGCGATAGCCACCGCCACGATCGACGGCACCACGGCGGCATAGTCGCGCGTCATCTCGAAGATCATCAAGATCGCCGTCATGGCGGCGCCGGTGCCCGAGCCGACCATCGCCGCCATGCCGATCACCGCCAGCATCACGGTATTGACGCCGAGGCCAGGCCACATCGCATGCAGGAGCCAGCCGAGCGAGCCGCCGAGCGTCGCGCCCATGAACAGCGACGGCGAGAAGATGCCACCGGAGGCGCCGCTACCCAGGCTGAGCGTGGTGGCGAACAACTTGGCCAGAAACAGGATCGCCAGCACCCAGCCCACGTTGATGTCACTGGTCAGCACCGCCTGGATGGTGGCATAGCCGACGCCGTCGATATGACCCTGGCCCGTGGTCTGCCGCAGGCCGTAGATCAAGAGGCCGACCACGGACATGCCGATGATGTTCGCCGTATAGGCGTTGCCGGGGATTCGCTTTTCGAACAGTTCGTCCATCCAGGCGAGCAACTGTACGAAGGCGGCGGAGGCGACGCCGCAGACGACCCCAAGGATGATGTAGAAGGGAAAGAACGCGATCGAGTCCGCGAACGAAGACTCCGGCAGGCCGGTGACCGGCACCAGAAACGCCGGCTCGAAACCGAAGAACAGCCAGCCGAAATAAGTCGCCGCGCCGGTCGCGATAACCACCGGCAGGAAGGTGCGCGAGGAGACTTCCGGCAGCATCAATTCGAGGGCGAACATCACGCCGCCGAGCGGTGTGTTGAAGGTGGCGGCGATCCCCGCGCCGGCGCCGGCGGCGACCAGCGTTATGGTCTGCCAGGTCGGAAGGTTGAAGATGCGGCCGAGAGTCGAGCCGATGCCGCTACCGACCTGAATGATCGGGCCCTCGCGGCCGACCGAGGCGCCGGAACCGATCGACAGGGCGGAGGCGAACGACTTCACGAAGATCACGGCCATGCGGATGCGGCCGCCCTTGTAATAGATGGCGTCCATCACCTCGGGCACGCCGTGGCCGCGCGCTTCGGGCGCGAAGTTCCGCACGATCCAGACCACGACCAGGCCACCGATGACCGGCGCCAAGATGATCCACGGCCCGAACGGGTCCTCCGCGTCGAAGACGTTGGCGTCGTAGACGAAGGAGAAATGGCCGAGGAAGAAGACGTTATGAAAAAACGCCATCAGCGAGCGCAGCACAAAAGCGCCGACGCTGGTGACCATGCCGACCACGAGGGCGTAGAAGCACAGCGCGACAAGCCCGCTCTGCCGAGCCGGCAGCCCCCCTGCCGGATCAGAACTGGTAGCCTCTAGCGACAAGAAATTCGCCCCTCACGCTACACGCGGCCCATCGCGGAATCCGCGCGCACCGCAATCCCACCACGCCTGCCCGCTTGCCGCAAGGCTTGCGCAACCGGCGCATGGCGCCTAAGCAGGTAGTGGATACGTGGCTGCCGGGTCTTCCAGTCTCGGCGCCGCCTATCCAAGGGCGACTCCCCAGATTTTCTTTTGTCGGGCGCGGCCATGCGCTGAACCCGCCCAGGTTCCGGCCACGCTCTGGCAATGCCAATCAGCAAAGTGTCCGCTGATGGTCGGTTTTCGTCTCGCGCGCCGCGCGCGCAAGCTTCGCATCAACGCCTGGTTCGCCGCCGGGCTGTTGGTTGCGTTCGGCGCCTATGTGATTGCGCTGACGCAGATGCAGCACACCACCGAGCGCACCTATGCCGCGCTGCGTGTGAGCGACCCGGATCTCTATCTGGCGAAGATCCGGCAGGCGGAGGGCTTCCGCACATACTTGCGTCAGTTTGCCGCTCTCAAAGGCCAGACGCCGCAGACCGAGGCGCCGCCGTTTCTGATCGGGCGCTGGGCGCTCTACGACCAGCCGATGCGGGTCGACGACGCCTACGTGCCACCGATATGCCTCGACGACGTGGTGATCCAGGACGGCAGCCTTCGCACCGGCCGGCCGCACCGCGCGAGCTATCCGGTGCGCTACCGGATTGACGGCGCCAAGGTGGTGGCCGAGCGCGACAATGCGCCGCCGATCATCATCGTGCCGGTCGGTTACGGCGTGCACGTCAATCACATCGAGATCAAGCTGCCGGGCTCCGACAAGAAGCGCTACGGCTACGTGTGCAAATAGGCAAACGAGCGGAAAGCGCCTTCCCACAAATGACGTCGGGCGGCGGCTCCCGAGGAAGCCACCGCCCGAACCAATCGTGGACAGAGGATTTGGATGATCCTCCGCGCTTTGCCGCCGCCTACTTCAGAGCCGAAAGCGACGTGTCGAACTTGAGCGTGGCCAGGAAGGTCGTGCCGCACAGGTCACGCGTGCCGATCCCCCCGCACTGACCGGGCGAATTGGTCTGGTCGATATTGGTGTCGATGTAGCGCAGATCCAGCGACACGGCCTTGTAGCCGAAGGTCACGCCCGCATCCCAGTTCCAGTAGTCGGTGTTGCCGATGGCCGCCGCGTAGGTCTGGTAACCGGCGTTGGCCGACAGGCTGGTGGTGATGCCCATCGGCATGAACTGCGGCAGCGTGACGACGGCACCGCCGGCGTAGTACCAGGCGCTGTTGCCGCCATTGCCGAAATTATCGCCGCCGACGACCTGGCCATTGAACGACAGCCAGTCGGTCACCTTGACGGACGGCTTGGCGTAAAACTCACCATAGCTGATGTTGGTGCCGCCGGTCGGATTCGGATATTCGTAATAAACGTAACCGACGTCGAGGCCGAAGATGCTGTAGCTGAAGCGACCGCCGCCGCTGAAGTCGAATTCCGAGCTCGCGAAGCCGTCGACGTTGGAGCCCCACATGCCGGCATAGAGCGTCAGCCAGGGCGTGACGGTATAGTCGCCCTCGACGTAGCCCTGAATCGCTGCCTGCCTGTCGGTCTGCGAGATACCACGCAGGCGATAGTCGTTGGTGAAAGCGACGCCGAAAAGCACGTCGAACGGACTCGGCGTTTCGACGACCGGCGCCGGCGCGGCCTTCGTCGGCATATCGGCCGCGATTGCGGGCGCCGCGCTGAAAAGCGCCAACGCCGCGACAATAGACAAAACGTACTTCTTCTGCATTGACCCTGCCCCTTGCTAGGTTCGACCGGCGCTTCGCCGATTCACTCTTGCCCGCCACCCCCACGAAACCTCGTCATCCGATCAGGACGCGGCAGGACGTGCGTTCACGGCAAAAGTTACAGCTTCGAAAGCAAAAGCCGGCAAGGCGAAAACATCGGCATGTGCTGCCTCTTTGGGCAAACAGGCCGGCGTAAAGCGGCTTCGCGCGCGAAGCGGATTTTATGTTGCAGAAATGCGACAAAGCCGGACGCGGACCGACGAGCGCGCAATCAATCGACGCATAAATTGGAAATAAACACGCGCCTGATTCTTGAGCAGCAAAACAAGCAAAGTATACAAAAAGAGAAGGCGCCGGCCGGCGCCGGCGCCCTCCCCTTATTCCTCGCCAAAGACGTTCGGCTTTAGGCCGCCGCTTTGGCGCGGTTCTCGGCGAGCCGCTTGTCGACCAGCGCCACGATGGCGTCGACCTTGGCGTTGCTCATGCCCTTCTGCTTGGCGAGCAGCTGCACCAGCTTGTCGGAGCGTTCGATGTTTTTGGCGCCGTTCTGCAACGCGCGCGCCGCGGACGCCGGACGCGTGAGGCTCTTGGCCGCCGCCGCGTATTTCTCGAACGGCACAAGATCATTCGGCGAAGCGCCGAGCTTGACGCAGACGTCGAACACGAAGTTGTAGACCTCGCGCGAGGCTTCCAGGTCGGAATGCACCGCTTCCGCCGCCGTGCGCATGCCGTCCGGCGTGATGCAGCGGTAGTTGCCGGCGAGCAGCATCGCCCACTTGGCGAGCGGCACGAAGATCGAATCGTGCACGCGCAGCTTGACCGGCAGTTCGATCTTGCTGCCGTCGCCGGGATCGAAGCGGATGGCGTCGATGTCCTTCGCGAGATCGCGCAGGATCTTGGTGTGCTTGTCGTCGGCGAAGCCAGCGGCCTTGAAGTTGGTCGGCAGTGTCACCATCAGCTCGTTGGCCTGGCCGTCCGGCGGGCGGATGGCCTGCGGGTCGGGGCTGCACAGCGTCACCAGGCCGGCGTGGAAATTGTCCCACACCCGCGGCTCGGTGAAGGCGGCTTCGAGCGGCGCGTAGTCGAGGCCGGGGATGCGCTTCACGTAAGGCAGCGGCGGCATGTTCATGATCGACATGCACGGCACTTTCGCTTTCGCCACCTTGTCGAGCAGCTCGCGCACGCCGGGGGCGCCGAACTGGGGCTCCTGCATGGCGAGGCAGACCAGGTCGTAGTCGGCCGGATTGACGCCGTCAGTGCCGCCGGCGGTGACCTTGCCGGGCAGTTTGCGCGAGTCGATCTCGACCAGGCCCTCGCGGCCCTTGACCGGCATCCGCACGCGGAAACCTTCGGCGTTGACGAGGTCGGCCTCCGCAGGCAGGCAGACCAGATGGACGGAATGGCCGCCGAACAGAATCTTGGAAGCCAGCAGCGACCCGTAGGACGCGCCCATGATCAAAATCTTATATGCCGACATACTGCAGCAGCTCCGTTCTCGTCAGTCATTGAAATGGGATTGGCGTTCCGGCCGTTAAGGCCGACCGTCGCTTGCGGGCCATGCTAGGCGCGTGGGACGGGCGATGCAATCGCGACGCCGAAAGTTCAAGATGATGAACATCGACTGTCTTATGGTGAAAGCCTCTCGTTTGCGCGAGGTGCGCGCGGCCGACTCTCTCTTCATCCGAGGAGCGCGCCCCGCAGTCGAGTTTACCCGATTTCGGCTCTCTAGCTGCGCAAGCCGACAACAGCCGACTTGCGTGGGCGCGCCTCGCAGTATGATGCCTCGGCGGCGGCCGCCTTCATCCTTCGAGACGGGCGCTCATGCGCCCTCCTCAGGATGAGGCGGAGATAAGCCAACGCTCCGCCGCCCGTATTCTTTGGTCGGCGCCGGGTGCGCCCTCTTTCCGCGCTGTTTTCCGCCGCTCTCGCACAAGTACCGAGGGCGCGCGGGACGCTGTCGGGTCTACCGGACCCACGGGCCTCGACGCCTCGCGACATCGAGGCTTGTCGAAGCAGATCATGCCGCAAGTCCGCCAGTCCCTCGGCGTCCCGCGCGCGGTGTTTCTAGGTTTGCTCCGCGAAGGTCCCAGGCAGCCGGGCGTTTCATGGCCTTTGCGGCACGCACTACCTGGCGGAGGGCAGGCACTGGAGCCCTTCGGCTTCTGACAAGCCTCCAGACCCACGGGCCATCAGAGCCCCCCGGGCGCGACGTCGACGCGCTGGAGGTCCGCGGCTTGGACCGCCGGACCAGGGAATTGAACGCCGCATCTCCGACGCCCCCGAACCGGCCACCGCTCCCCGCCCCGCATCTGGAGACTGCAGACCCCTCGGTATCGGGGCGGGATGGAGAGGATTATAGTCAGTGAATAAAAGCCGTCAATGACAATATATGAAAAAAAACTTATCCCCGTTTCGGCGAGTTACCCCCGCGCGAGTTATCCCCGCCCTCATCCTGAGGAGGCGCGCAGCGCCGTCTCGAAGGATGGGGCGGCCCCATGCTTCGAGACGCCCGCCGTCGCTCCCGCTTCGGCGGGCTCCTCAGCATGAGGCCGAGGAATTGCCCTGCTGCCATTCGAAGCGGATGCTAAACTTGTCTTGAAGGTTCGAGGGAAATAGGCGAACGGACCGATGGGAACCTCCGGACGAAAGGCGCCGCCCGCCGACGCGAAGCCGGACTCGGGCGGATGCCTGGGCGGCCGTCGACAGGATTCGGAACGAGATCAGCCGCAAGGCCGGCAAGCTCAAGAGCAATTCAATCGCCGACATCCGCGCTGACCGCGATAATGACGAGCGCTACCGGTGAGGCCAACGCCCTTAGCACGTAGGGCGCAATAACGAACCGTATTGCGCCGCTGCGTTTGCGGCCGGCGGATTACGCTGCGCCCATCCGCCCTACGGCCCTCTAGCAAGCCCCTCCATATTTCGCACAGTCACCAGCTACATTTAGCGGTAGGTTGCGCACCAGTTTTCTATGCATCGGCTCGGCAACATGATTTAACGGCCTTGGAGAAACGCAGATGCCAAACTGTTTTGAGAGACTTGTTGAGATCAGCGACAATGCAATAACCGTTACCCTTTGGCAGGATGACGGAAAGACGTACGGAACTATCGATATCCCGCCACGGCAGGAAGGCGACTCGATTGTTGCTGATGTTATGATGGCGGATCGCCTAGAGGCGCCCGCTGCATTAAATGCGGCCGTCGGCCTCGCCAATAAGCGACACTTGGCGATCGTGGTCGTTGACCCGCATAATTTATGGCAATCAGCTTGGGGTGAGCTTTATCAAAGCTAGCATGCCCATTGCCAATAACCCTTCCAGGACCTTGGGCGCAATAGCGAAGCGTATTGCGCCGCTGCATTTGCGTCCGGCGGATTACGCTGCGCTCATCCGCCCCGTGGCTCTCGACATAGATCGCCTCGCCTTCCCGGAGCTTGTGCTTCAGGAACGCGGCGGCGCGCTCTGCCCACTCCTCTTTGGAGGCGATGTTCACGTGCCGTTGTATCGGCGCCTGGTCCGGATGAAGCGCCAGCGAAACCCGGGAGCGGCGTCCCCGGATTTCGCTTCGCTCCATCCGGGCTACGGGGCCAGCCGATATTGCACACAGCCCCTCTCCCATGCTGAAACGGCGCAAGGGGCCGATGCAACGATAAAGCACGTGGGAGTGTCGTCCATTGAACCGCAGCAGCAAAAAGATTCTCACGACCCACGTCGGCAGCCTGCCCGGCCTGTCGGGTTTCGATCCCGCCGATGCGGATTACGAGGCGAAGGTCGCCGCCGGTGTCGCCGAGGTCGTGGCGCGCCAGCGCGCGGTCGGGCTCGATATCATCAACGAGGGCGAATACACCAAGGGCGGCGACTGGCTGTCCTACGCCGACCACCGCTTCGGCGGCTTCGAGGCGCGCCCGCCGTCGGGCACGCCGGTCATCCTGCAGGGCAAGGACCGCGAGGCCTTCGCCGACTTCTACAAGTACGCCACCGAGAAGCAGACGCTGTTCTACACCGCCGCGTCCGACATCAAGATCAAGCGTGTGCACTGGGTCTGCACCGGCCCCATCACCTACAAGGGCCAGGCGGCGGACGCGCGCGAGATCGCGTTGCTGAAAGGTGCGCTGAAGCCGGACGAGGAAGGCTTCCTGAGCTGCACGGCGCCGGCGAGCCTCGAGCCCTATTGGCGCAACGAATTCTACAAGAGCGACGAGGAGTTCGTGTTCGCGCTCGCCGAGGCGCTGCGCGAGGAATACGAGGCGATCGCCGCGGCCGGCCTGCTGGTGCAGGTCGACGACGCCTGGCTGCCGGCGCTGTGGGACCGCATCGGCATCGAGATGGGTCTCGAGGCCTTCCGCGCCCGCTGCATCGTGCGCGTCGACGCGCTCAACCACGCGCTGCGCAACATCCCCGAGGACCGCATCCGCTATCACCTGTGCTGGGGCAGCTGGCACGGGCCGCACGCCTTCGACATCGAGATGCGGCACATGGTCGACATCATGCTGCGGGTGAAGGCGCAGGCCTATTTGTTCGAGGCGGCGAACGCGCGGCACGAGCACGAGTTCGCGGTCTGGGACGACGTCAAGCTGCCGGCGGGCAAGATCGTCATTCCGGGCGTCGTCACCCATTCCACCGACGTCGTCGAGCACCCCGAGCTGGTGGCGCAGCGCATCAGGAACTTCGCCGATCGGGTGGGTGCGGAGAACGTCATCGCCGGCGCCGATTGCGGCTTCGGCGGGCGCTGCCATCCGCAGATCGCCTGGGCGAAATTGAAATCGCTGACGGAAGGCGCCGCCCTGGCGAGCCGGACGCTGTTCGGCGGGGCGTGAGCCCGGGCTCAGCGGCCGCCCATGACGGGCGGCCGCCGCGCGACGCTTGGTCGTCTAATCGTTGTCGCTGTCGCCAAACGGCGTCGACCTGAACAGGGACCCATATTCGGGCCTCGGCTCGGGCTCGGGCACCGGAGCAGGTGGCGGCGGTGGTGCCATCGCAGGCGCCGGCTTGGGTTTGGGCGCAGCGCGCTTCTTCACTGTCTTCTTCGCGGCCGCTTTTTTCGCCGTTTTCTTCGTCGCCGTCTTCTTCTTGGCCGCCTTCTTCGTCTTCTTGACCGCCTTTTTGGCCGTCCTCTTCGTCGTCTTCTTGGCGGTCTTCTTCAGCCCCTTCTTCTTGCGCGCGGGGGCGGCGCGCCTGGTCTTCTTACTCTTGGTGCTCTTTTTGGCTTTCGCCTTCTTACGCTTCTTGGACTTAGCCATGTGTGATCCTCCGGACCGGTTCAACCAAGACCTTGCGCAATGTCTCAGGCGCGGCGCCGCGCCGCGGCCTGTTGGCTAGCCGGAGGCCGCCTCCGCGGGCTTCAAGCCCGGCAGGCGGCTGAGCGGTTCGGGCACCGGGCCGCCGGTCGCCCAGTCGATCAGCTCGACGGTGTGGACGACCGGGATATCGGTGCCGGCGGCGATCTGCGTGATGCAGCCGACATTGCCGGCGGCGATCACGTCCGGCCGAAGCCCTTCGATGTTGGCGACCTTGCGGTTACGCAAACGCTCCGCCAGCGCCGGCTGCAGAATGTTGTAGGTGCCGGCCGAGCCGCAACACAAATGAGCCTCGGGAACATCTTTGACGACGAATCCGGACTTGCAAAGCAATTCTTTCGGCTGGTGCAAAACTTTCTGTCCGTGCTGCAGCGAACAGGCGGCGTGATAAGCCACCGTTATGCCGGATGACGGAGCCGACGGCAGGTCGAGGGTGGCGAGGTACTCGCTGATGTCCTTGGCGAGCGCCGAAATGCGCGCGGCCTTGTCGGCATAGGCCTTATCGCCGCGCAGCATGAAGCCGTAGTCCTTCACCGTGGTACCGCAGCCGGAGACGGTGATGAGGATGGCGTCCAGCCCTTTACCGTCTCCTTGGCCCTCCAGCTCGCGGGTCCAGGCGTCGACGTTGTTACGCGCCTTGGCGAGCGCGGGCGCCTCGCGGCCCATGTGGTGTTCGAGCGAGCCGCAGCATGATTCGCCGGGCGCCACCACCACCTCGATGCCGGCGCGGTTCAAGACGCGGATGGCGGCCTCGTTGGTCGACGGCGCCAGCACCGGGCCGATGCAGCCGGCCAAGAGTGCCACCCGCCCGCGGCGGGCGCCTTGCGCCGGATAGACAGTGCCGCGCGGATCGGGCTTGGGCGCCGGCATATGGCGGGGCGATAGCCGCGCCATGGCGGCGAGCCGCGTCAGCCCGGCGGCGGCGAGGAGCGGCGCGAACGGCTTGGCGATCAGGCCGCCGACGGCGGCGAGACGGAACAGGCGCGGCTCGGTCAAGACGCGGGCAAGGATGGCGCGGATCAGCCGGTCGGGCAGCGGGCGCTTGTAGGTCTTTTCGATGCGGTCGCGGGCCTGGTCGACGAGGTGCATGTAATGCACGCCCGAGGGACAGGTGGTCATGCAGGAAAGGCACGACAGGCAGCGGTCGACGTGGCGGACGACGTCGCGGTCGGCCGGGCGGTCGTTCTCCAGCATCTCCTTGATGAGGTAGATGCGCCCGCGCGGGCTATCGAGCTCGTCGCCGAGCAGCACATAGGTCGGGCAGGTGGCGGTGCAGAAGCCGCAGTGCACGCAGGCGCGCAGGATCTTGTCGGCCTCCGCGATGTTGGGGTCGGCGAGCTGCGCGAGGGAGAAGTGGGTTTGCATGCGGCTACACCCCCGCCCACAGGCGGCCAGGATTGAGCAGACCCTTGGGGTCGAAGCTTTCCTTCACGCGTTTGTTCAGCGCGGCGATGGCAGCCTGTTCCGGCTGGAACACGTCGACCGCCGCGCGCACGGCGGGGTCGGCGCGCACCAGCGTGGCGTGGCCGCCGACGGCGGCGACGGCCTCACGGATGGCGGCGGCGCCGGGCTCACCGGCAAAGGGCATGGCGAGCCAGATCAGCCCGCCGCCCCAGTCGTAGAACATCTGCGCCGCCGGCGTGACCGTGGCGGCGATGGCATGGCCTTGCGCCGGCGGCACCGAGAGGCGCCAGAGCGGGCGCTCGCGCGCCGCGCCAAGGGTGAACGGCTTGACGTCGCGCACGTCGCGCCAGAGTGCGCGCGATTGGTCCGCTTCCAGCATCTCGACCGGGCCGAACGGCTTCATCAGCGCGGCCAGCATCTCGCGCCGGTGCGCGACCGAGGGCGCCACGCCTTCGAGCCGGAGCGCGGTGGTCGCTTCCGGCTTCGGCACACCGGTGAAAAAAGACGCGATGTGGTCGGGCAGATGGGCGGCGCCCGACACGTCGCAGGACGAGCCCATGGCCGCGGCCATCGCCTCGCAGGCGCGGGCGTCGTCGAGGCCCATAACCAGGACGCTCGCCTCGGTTTCGGCCCGCGGCAGCACCTTGACGGTGACGTCGGTCATGGCGGCGAGCGTGCCCCAGGAGCCGGCGATGAGCTTGCAGAGATCGTAGCCGGTGACGTTCTTCACCACCCGGCCGCCGGACTTGACCGTGTCGCCGCGGCCGGTGACGGCGGTAACCCCGAGAAAATGGTCGCGGGCGGCGCCAGCCTTGATGCGACGCGGGCCGGCAAGATTGGCGGCAATCGCCCCGCCGAGGGTGCCGCGCCCGGCCTCGCCGCCGAGCAGCGGGCCGTAGTCGATGGGCTCGAAGGCGAGCTCCTGGTTGTTGTCGGCGAGCAGCTTGTCGATCTCGGCGAGCGGCGTGCCGGCCTTGGCCGAGAGGATGAGCTCGGCCGGCTCGTAGAGGGTGACGCCGGTGAGGTCGGAGAGGTCGAGCGTCGCGTCGGTCTGGGTGGGGCGGCCGATGGCGCGCTTCGTCCCCTGCCCGACCAACTCCAGCGGCTTGTCCTCGGACGAGCGCCCAGCTGGACGGCCTCTTCGACTTCCTTGGCGTCGCGCGGTTTGAGGGTGTCGGTCATGAGAAGCAACAAACGATTGGTGCGGCAGCGTATGGATTCCGGAAGCGCATGCGCTTCGGAAAGATGAGACTGTATCGCAAAGCGTTCCTCTTAAAACCTCGGAATATCCGGGAACGGCAGCTTGCCGCCGGAGATGTGCATGCGGCCGAGTTCGGCGCAGCGGTGCAGCGTCGGGAACACCTTGCCGGGGTTGAGCAGGCCTTTCGGGTCGAAGGCGCATTTGACGCGCTGCTGCTGGTCGAGATCGGTTTCGGAGAACATCGTACCCATCAGGTCGCGCTTCTCGACGCCGACGCCGTGCTCGCCGGTCAAAACGCCGCCGACCTCGACGCAGAGCTTCAAAATATCGGCGCCGAACTGCTCGGCGCGGTCGAGCTCGCCTTCCTTGTTGGCGTCGTAGAGAATGAGCGGATGCAGGTTGCCGTCGCCGGCGTGGAACACGTTGGCGACGCCGAGACCGTATTTCTCCGACATCTCCTTGCATGGCCGCGAGCACCCGCGGCAGCTGGGCGCGCGGGATGGTGCCGTCCATGCAGTAGTAGTCCGGCGAGATGCGCCCCACCGCCGGGAATGCCGCCTTGCGGCCGGCCCAGAACCTGCAGCCGCTCCTCGTCGGAGGTCGAGACGCGGCATTCGCCGGCGTTGCACTCGCGCGCGATCTTTTCCACGCGTTCGATCAGATGATCGACCTCCGCCGCCGGGCCGTCGAGCTCGACAATCAACAGTGCCTCGACGTCGAGCGGATAGCCGGCGTGGACGAATTCCTCCGCCGCCTTGATCGCGGGGCGATCCATCATCTCCATGCCGCCGGGGATGATGCCGGCGCCGATGATGCGGGAGACGCATTCGCCGGCGTCTTCCGACGAGGGAAAGCCGACCAGCACCGCGCGCGCGGTCTCGGGCTTCTTTAAGATTCGCACGGTCACCTCTGTGACGACGCCGAGCAGCCCTTCCGAGCCGGTGATGATGCCGAGCAGGTCGTAGCCGGCGCTGTCCAGATGCTTGCCGCCGATGCGCAGCACCTCGCCGTTCATCAGCACCATTTCGAGGCCGAGCACGTTGTTGGTGGTCATGCCGTATTTCAGGCAGTGCACGCCGCCAGAGTTTTCGGCGATGTTGCCGCCGATGGTGCAGGCGATCTGCGAGGACGGGTCGGGCGCGTAGTAGAAGCCTTCATGCGCCACCGCGTTGGTGACGGCGAGATTGGTGACGCCGGGCTCGACCACCGCCACCCTATTGGCGAAGTCGATCTCGCGCACCTTGTTGAACTTGGCCATGCCGAGCAGCACGCCGTCGGCGAGCGGCAGCGCCCCGCCGGAGAGCGACGTGCCGGCCCCGCGCGGCACCACCTTGATGCCCTGCTCGTGGCAATAGTTCAGCACCTGGGAGACCTGTTCGGTGGTCTCCGGCAGCACCACCACCATGGGAAGCTGGCGGTAGGCGGTGAGCCCGTCGCTCTCGTAAGGCTTCATCTCGCGCTCGTGCGCGATCACGCCCTCGCCCGGCACGAGCTGGCGCAAGGCGGCCACGATCCTGGCGCGCCGCGCCAGCACGGCGGCATCGGTTTCCGGCATTTTCACCGACATGGCGGCTCCCGCTTCGTTCGTGCACCCACGATACAGCGAATTGACGTTCGATATATAGGGCTGGCAGATAGGTTTCCGGTACCGGGGCGGGGTTGGTGCGATGCCCCCCGAAACGGCGACAAGCTGCAAAGGGAGCGACAACAATGAGGTTCAGACTGGCAATGACCGTGCTGGCCACGACGGTTCTGGCGGCGGGATCCGTGACGCAAGGCGCACGCGCCGACGGCGACCCGGCCAAGGGCGCCCAGGTGTTCACGAAGTGCATGCCCTGCCACCGCATCGGGCCGGGCGCCACCAACCTGGTGGGGCCCGAGCTCAACGGCCTCGACGGCCGCCACACCGGCAGCGCGCCCGGCTACAACTATTCGGCCGCCAACAAGAAGTCCGGCATCACCTGGGACAAAGAGACCTTCGAGAAGTACATTCAGGGTCCGCAGAAGATGATCCCCGGCACCAAGATGTTCTTCGCCGGCCTCCACGATCACGATCAGATCGAAAACCTGTGGGCCTATCTCAGCCAGTTCAAGGCGGACGGCAGCAAGAAGTGAGTTGCAAGGGGGTTGAAACCCAAACGGCCCGCCCGGCGGGGGCGAAACGGCGGAAAGATCAGGGCTTTGACCTCGGTCAAGGCCACCGCGCCGGCGGGCGGCCATAAGAATGCCCATTCGAGGACAACGCTCGCTCAGGAGAACGTCACATCATGATTAAGGACCTTATCGTCAACCTCGGGCTGGGCGACCGCGATCCCGCCGGGGACTATGCCATTTCCATCGCGTCGACCTTCGACGCACACGTGCTCGGCGTTGGGCTTGCCTACGAGCCGGTGATCCCGGGCTCGGTGATGGGCGGCATTCCGCCGGAATTCCTGGAAACACAGCGCGCCGAAGCTGAAAAGAGCGCGCGCGCGGCCATGGCCCGCTTCGAAGAGGCGGCCAAACGTGCCGGCAGTTCCTACGAAACCCGCCTGATCAGCTCGAGCGTATCGGGCGCCGCCGACCAGATCGGCCGCCTCGCCCGCCGCTTCGACCTCGCGGTGGTCGGCCAGCCCAACCGCGACCAGGGCATGCCGGAGGAAGTGCTGGACGAAGGCGTGCTGTTCGATAGCGGGCGGCCGGTGCTGTTCGTGCCCTACATCCAGAAGGGCGGGCTCAAGCTCGACCACGTCATGGTGTGCTGGGACGGCAGCCGCGCCGCCACCCGCGCCATCGGCGACGCCATGCCGGTTTTGGAGAAGGCCAAGCAGGTGGACCTGGTGATCGTCGCCGCCAAGGAGCCGAAGACCAACGAGATCTCCGGTGCCGACATGGGCCAGCATCTGGCGCGGCACGGCATCAAGGTGGACGTGAAACGCATCACCTCGCCGGATATCGATACCGCCTCCACCATCTTGTCCTACGCGGCGGACGCCTCGAGCGACCTGATCGTGATGGGCGGCTACGGCCATTCGCGCCTGCGCGAGTTCGTGCTCGGCGGCGTAACGCACGGCCTGCTGCGGTCGATGACCGTGCCGGTGCTGATGTCGCATTGACGCGATACGCTTAAGTTGTCATTCCGGGACGCCCGCGAAGCGGGCGGGCCCGGAATCCAGATACACTTTCATAATCCGCCCCTGGATTCCGAGTTCGCTCGCCATGGCGCGTCGAACGCACGGTGACGCGCTTATGGCTCGCGCCCCGGAATGACCGGAGGCTCATTTGCTCGAACGTCACGTCACCCTGCGCGACGGCACCACCAAGGTATTCCTGCGGCCGCTGACGCCGGAGGATGCCGCGCTCTATCCCGATTTCCTCAGCGAGATCACGCCTGACGACCTGCGGCTGCGCTTCTTCGCGCCCATGCGGCAGGTGAACCCTGCCCTCATCGACAAGCTGATCCACTACGACCCTAAGATCGCCATGGCCTTCATCGCCATCGAGGAGGCGACGGGCAAGATGCTGGGCGTGGTGCGCCTGCACGACGACCCCGGCGGCGACAGGGCGGAGTTCGCCATTCTTCTGCGCTCGCGGCTGAAGGGCCGCGGGCTCGGCTGGCTCATGATGAAGCACATGATCGCCTACGCGCGCGACAAGGACTTGGGCCACGTGCACGGCCAGGTGCTGGTGGAGAATTCCTCGATGCTGACCATGTGCGAGGAGCTCGGTTTCCACGCCAAGGACGACCCCGACGAACGCGGGGTGAAGGTGGTCGATCTGCCGCTGCATGAATTGGCCGGGGCGCGCTGAGGCGGCACCATTTTTGTTTGCGCATGACCTTACCCGAAAACCGGTTCCCACTTTTCGGGATCATGCGCTGTTGTTTGCGCATGATCTTATCCGAAAACCGGTTTCCACTTTTCGGGATCATGCGCTAGGGCAACGTCACCTGCACCACCAGGCCGCGGGCGCGGGCGTCGACCACGCCGAGCGCGCGCAGCGCCAGCAGCGTCGCCAGTTGCACGCCTTCACGCGCCGCCGCCGGCTCGTCATAGGTCGGCGCCAGCGGCCCCAACAACCCTTCCGTCAGCGCACCGATGACTGCGGGCGCCGAAACGCGCGCGTCCTGCTCGGGCAAATGCCCGCCGACAATGGCCGCGCGGATGCGCGTTTCGAGCTCGGCGGCGAGCGACTGGCGGAAGTCGAGCCTGAGCGCGTCGATGTCGGCGTCGACCGGTTCGGCGATGGCCGCCCAGGCGAGCTTGCGCGAAGCAAGCGCGCGGGCGGCGAAGGTGCCGATCGAGGCCGCAAGCGCCGACAGCGGGCCCGGCGCGGCGTCGGCGGCCTTGCGCATGGCCTCGATCTCGCGGGCGGCGAGCGCGGCGATCAGGGCGGCGACGAGATCGGCCTTGGACGGGAAATAGCGGTAGACCGTGCCGGCAGCGATGCCGGCATGCTTCGCCACCGCCGCGATCTGGACCGCCGCCATGCCATGCGCGACCGCGAGCGCACGCGCGGCCTCCAGGATGGCCTGCTCGCGCGCGGCCAGCCGGCGAACCACCCGTTCGGTGCGGCGGTAGGGCATGGAACGAGTGAATGATGATTCAGGGCCGCAAGGCAAGTCGCAGCGCGCGCTTCTTCCCTCTCCCCGCTATGTGGGGCGAGGGAAGAGAGAGCGTGCCGTTAGCGCCAGGTCACCCCTTCCCGGCCAGCGACTTGGCGCGGATGCCGGCGAGCGTGGCGGCGGGCGTGATCGCCTCCGGATCGATCTTCAGCCGGATGATCGACGGCTTGCCGGACGCCTTCGCGGCGGCAAACGCCGCCGGGAAATCCGCGGTCTTGTCCACGCTGGCGCCGAAGCCGCCGAAGGCTTTGGCATAGGCTTCGAAGTCGGGATTGGTGAGCGCGGTGGCGACGGTGCGGCCGGGATATTCGCGCTCCTGATGCATGCGGATGGTGCCGTAGACGCCGTTGTCGGAGACGATGACGATCAGCGGCAGGCCGTAGTGCACGGCGGTGGCGAAGTCCTGGCCGGTCATCAGGAAGTCGCCGTCGCCGGCGACGCACACCACGGTGCGGTCGGGATGAAGCGTCTGCATGGCGAGCGCGGCCGGATAGCCGTAGCCCATGGAGCCCGAGGTCGGGCCGACCAGGCCGCCGAACTTTCGCACACGATAGAAGCGGTGCACCCAGCCGGTGAAGTTGCCGGCGCCAAGCGTGATGATCGAGTCCGGCGTGAGGTTCTCGCGCAGCCACACCACAACTTCACCGAGATTGACGTCGCCGGGCACCGGCGTCGCCTTTTCCGACCAGGCGAGATAATCGGCGTGCGCGGTGTCGCTCTCGCCGCGCCAGGAGATCTCGTTCGGCGGCTGCAGGCCTTCCAGCGCCGAGCAGAAGGCGGTGGGCGAGGCGTTGATGGCAAGATGCGCGTGATAGACGCGGCCGAGTTCGTCGGCGCCGGGATGAACGTGCACGATCTTCGTTTGCGGTTCGGGGATGTCGAACAGCGTATAGCCCTGCGACGGCATTTCACTCATGCGATCGCCGATCAAGAGAACCAGATCGGCGGCGCGCACGCGCGCCAGCAGTTTCGGATTGGGGCCGATGCCGAAGTCGCCGGCGTAACAGGGATGCTCAGCGTCGAACAGATGGCCGCGCCGGAAGGTGGTGGCGACCGGCAGTTGGAAGCGCTCGGCGAAACGCATGAGCGCGGCGGTGGCGGTTTCCGACCAGCGGCTGCCGCCGATCAGCGCCACCGGCTTCTTCGCCGCCCACAATAATTTCTGCAGCCGACTCATGTCGGTGAGGCCGGGCCAGATTTCCGCCTGATCGAAGCAAGCGGCGTCCGGTACCGCGACGCGCTCGGTGAGCATGTCCTCCGGCAGCGCGATCACCACCGGACCGGGGCGGCCGTTCACGGCGACGTGGAAGGCGTGCGAGACCAGTTCGGGGATGCGCGCGGGGTCCTCGATCTCGGTCACGAATTTGGCAATGGTGCCGAACACGGCGCGGTAGTCGAGCTCCTGGAACGCCTCGCGCTCGCGCATGGAACGGCCGACCTGTCCGACGAACATGATCATCGGCGTCGAATCCTGGCGCGCGATGTGGATGCCGGCGGAGGCGTTGGTGGCGCCCGGCCCGCGCGTCACGAAGCAGATGCCAGGCTTGCCGGTCGCCTTGCCGATCGCCTCCGCCGCCATCGCCGCCGTGCTCTCGTGGCGGCAGACGGTGAGCGCGATGTCGCGGTCGTGGAAGGCGTCGAGCGCGGCCAGATAGCTTTCGCCCGGCACGCAGAAGGCGTGGGTGACGCCGTGGACCAGCAGCTGGTCGACCAGAATTTCGCCGCCGGTGCGCGTGCCGTCGTTCGATCGCATACGAGAAAACTCCCTCCGTCAGGGTCTGAAAAGGCGGGCAAAGCTATAGACGATCACGCCCGCGGGGGCGAGCGGGGTCGCGTGCATAACTCGTGCCCCGGATGCGCTGCAGCATGGAGCGCCGCGCCCGGGACACGTCAACGTTCTAGTTTCACCCCTTCGGCTTGCCGACCGTCAGCGGTGGCGCGAACGGCGCCGGAGTCATCAGGGAGGTGGTCTGCTCGATGAGATGACCGGCCTTGCCGTTCTCGACGAGATACTGCTTCCACTCCGGATCCTGCGCCATGCGGGCGCGCTTGGCCTCGCGGTCGGCCGCGCTCTCGTAGACCCAGGCGTGCACCAGGGTGTTGAGGCCGCCGCTCTCGGCCACGAGATAGCACAACGCGTCGCCCATATAGCGCTGCTGAATCGGGTAGCCGTACTTGCCGTACATCTCGAGCTGAGCGGCCGTCCGGCCCGGCAGGCATTTGTAGGTGCGAAGATCGATAATCACGGCGAGCGTCTCCCTTTGATTGCGGCCGACCTGGATGATGACGGCGACGCGACAAGTGTCTGCGGCGCGGCAAGGGCGGGTCAAGGGCGGGTCAAGGCACCCTGCCCGGCGCACCGCAGCGCGCCAACGCGCAACGCTTGGCGGATACACACAGGCGTCGTAATTAGTTACAGGCTGGCGTGCCCTGGCGCTCCCGTTTGTCGGAGCCTAGTGTCCAGGCTGTGGGCAAGGGGTAGCTTGCGTGAGATGGCATCGCATTGACTGGCGGCAGATCGCGGCGCTCGTCGCGGTGTTTGCGCTCGCCCTGAACGTCGCGATCGGCGCGTTCTGCCCCTGCGCTCGGCCCCAACTGGATGCGTCGGGCCAGTCCATCTGCACACATCACGCCGCTGACCGGGACGTCGCACACCGACAACTTCCCACCGGCCGGCAGGACAATGACGGCCTGCGCTGCAAGTGCTGCGGCACCATTGCCCTGAACAAGACCGCAGCGCCCTCTTCGCTGCCACTGCCCTCGCCGGTTGAATGGCGCCAGCCGCTTCCGATGGCAGTCTCATCATTCCTGCCCTACAAACCGCGCCACTTTATCGAACCCGCGCGAGGACCACCGTTCGCCTGATCGCGACGGCTCATTCGCCGCATCAAACTTGATCAAACTTGGGTTCAATAAGGGATGCCGAGGTTCGGCAATCATTCAATGCGCATCACCATCATCGCTGCCATCGCATCGCTGGCGCTGCTCGCAGGCGCGGGCCATCAAGCGCAGGCGCACGCCATGCTCGACCACGCCAAGCCGGGCGTGAACAAGACCGTGCACAAGTCGCCGCGCGAGATCGACTTGTGGTTCACCGAGGACATTGAGCCCGGATTCAGCGGGGCCGTCGTCCGCGATATCAATGCCAACCGGGTGGATATCGGCAAGGCGCGCGTGGACCATGCCAAACACACCTTGCTGCGGGTGCGCGTGAAACCGCTGAAGCCCGGCAAGTACGACGTGCACTGGCACGCGCTGTCGGTGGACGGTCACCACACGCAAGGCGACTTCCTGTTCCACGTCGCCAAATGAGGCGGCGCGGCAAAGACGGATGAGAAAAGACGGGTGAGTGCGGCATGGTCCTGGAACAGACATTCCTTGATCCGCTGATCGATGCGCGGGCGCTTCATTTTGCGACGACGATCCTCGCGACGGGAACGCTCTTCTTCCGTCTCTTCGTGGCCGAACCAGCCTTTCGGGCGGCGGGCGACAACCCGCCGCCCGAGGTGCAGACGCTGCGCCGGCGATGGTCGTGGTTGATCCTCGCGAGCCTCATCGGCGCCGCGCTGTCGGTTCTGGCCTGGCTCGTGCTGCTGGCGGCGAGCGTCTATGGCAAGCCGTCATCGCAGGTGTGCCTGAATGGCGGCATCTGGACGGTGCTGAACGGCACGCGCTTCGGTCAGGTTTCAGTCGTTCGGCTCGTGCTCATGATCCTGCTCGCGCTGGCGCTGGGACGGCCGGCAATGGCTGCGGCGCCGATGCGCCGGCCTGTCGTTGCGGCAGCCCTGGCGATTGCCTTGCTGACGAGCCTGGCCCTGCTCGGCCATTCCGGCGCGGCGCCCGGCCTCGTGGGTCAATTTCACCTGGCGGCGGACACACTTCACCTGATGGCGGCGGGCGTCTGGGTCGGCGGATTGCCGCCACTGGCCATGCTACTTGCCAGCGCACGGCGCTCTCAGGCGCTAGGCTGGCCGGCCGTCACGGCCACCGCGGTGCGCCGCTTCTCGCTGCTCGGCATCGCCAGCGTGGGTACCCTGCTGGTGACCGGTATCATCAACGCTGTCAGTCTGGTCGGCAACATCGGCGCCCTCTTCCACTCCGACTATGGACAGCTGCTGCTGGTGAAGATCGGGCTGTTCCTGCTCATGGTCGGCATCGCGGCGATCAACCGCTTCCGTCTCACACCACGGCTCGCCGCAGCCACGACCATCGGCCGACTGCAACGCAACAGCATGGCCGAGACCGTGCTCGGCCTTGGCGTCCTGCTGGTGGTCGGCGCGCTCGGGACCATGCCGCCAGCCAGCCACAGCCAGAACAGCGGCTCCTATACCGCGTCCGTCATTCCGCCCGGCGCAGCCTTCGTGCACATTCATTCCGACAAGGGCATGGCCGAAGTCACCATCACGCCCGGCCACCCCGGCACCAGCAATGCATCGATCCGGTTGTTGGCCGAGGATCTCGGCCCGCTCGCGGCCGATGCGGTGACGATGACGCTGACCGCACCTGCGGCTGGCAGCAAGCCGACGACGCGCATCGCGTCGATCGGCGCCGACGGCAACTGGAAGATCAAGAACGTCAAACTGTCGCGACCCGGCATATGGAGCGTGACCGTCAACATGACGCTGAGTGCGACCAACCGGCTGGTTGTCACGGGGCCGATCGTCATCACACCCAAACACGCCAAACGCTAGACACGTTCACCGTTTTACCGAAACGGTGAGCGTGCCCAAGTCGCTTCAAACGCCTGTGCGCGCGTCGCGCGGCGACGGCGTGAAGCGCGCGATACGGTATTCACGTGCCAGGTGGATTGATCGGACGGTAACGCACTGCTGGGCGCGGGGAACTTCGGCGAATGTTGGCCGGAAAAAAGGCATCGGCGAATTTCACGTCGCCGTTATGGGAAAACGGGGAAAACCACAGAGCTGCCTCGATATGCCGCCGAAAGGATTCCGATCATTTTCGAGCAAGCCGCCAAGAAAGAAATCGCGGTTTCGAAACGGGGCGCAGGATCAAGAACACTACGGGGGAGTGTGCCGTGCATCTACAGAACTGTCGCAAATCCGCTGAAAACGATCACGCTTGTCAAATCTGCGGCTCGAAACTGAGGATCAGCGAAGTCGAACCGCACCCAAGGCGGGGTGAATGGGAGATCCACGGCTTCAGCTGCCGCAACTGCGGTCCGGTGAAATCGGTGGTTGTCAAACGCTTTCACTGATGAACATCGCGTGCGTTTTCGATTCAATCCTGAGCTACATCCCGCCTTACCGTCCATCTCCTCGTGCTAGCGCTTTCGGCAAGCCCGCATCAGACTTGTCGAACGCGAGGGATGAGGGGATGAACCATGAAGGGTCTTCTTGCGGCGGCACTGCTCTTGATCGGCTTGGGTTCGAGCGCCGGCGCTCAGCAGGCGTTCGGACCGCGCGACATCACCAACGACGTCGGCGGCGTGCCGGTGACCATGCGCGTGACATCGTGGCTGACCCTGCAATCGGCCGGCGATGACATCATCGCCAAGGTCAGAATATTCGCCGATCTCATCGATCTGCAGCGCAAGTTTCCGGACATCGTGGCCACCTTGGCGGCGCCGGCAAACGGCTGCGCCAACCGGCGCGGTGGCCGCACCGATCCGGTCACGGCGCTGAAGCGGGTGAGCCTGATCGCCCGCGACGATCAACTCGTCCTGTCGATGCGCGGCCGCATCGATGTTTGGTCGTGCCGGCCCGGACATCGGAAATTCGCTCTGCGGTGGCGAAGGATGAGCACCGCGCCCCTCAGGATCAAGCTTCCGGTCATTCGGACGTGGCGGCATGTGGCCAAGAGAAAAGAGGGCTCACAGCGCTTTTTCGGCAATCTGCCGGTCTATCTGGTCCACGGGCGCGACGCGGCGGTTTCGCTGCAGGCGACCGCGCCCACCATCGAACTGGTCGGCAAAAAGGCAATTGTGAACAAAACCAGCCTGCGCCTTGCCAAAGCCGACATCAGGCGGAAGGCGCAGGCTGCGCTCGCGCGCGCGATCAACCCTGTCAAGCTGACGGGGGTGCTGCCGGCCAAGCTTCGCAAGCTGAAAATGACCATCGTGTCGGCGCACTTCCGGGCGATCGGCGGCCACGCCATCGCCGAGGTCAATCTCATCGGCCAGGTGCCCGACGGCGCCGGACTGCCGCTACTCCAGGCGATCGCGGCGCGCACGCCGCAGTGAGCCCGACAAGCTCGCAATCCTGACGCGCATCGCCCTGGGCCCCTGCCAGGCGCGCGCCCGGCACGCCGAGGCCATATTTCCGTTCCGTTTTGCCCGCAGATTGCGGAACCGGGGGGCGGGTTGCGGGCACGGCCGTTTTTGCGGCACGGTCCGACCGATTCCTTTTGAGACCCGATTTACGTCGGGGGGTTGGCAATTGCGGCAGCGACGGGCCGCCATCGACCGCAGAGTGCGGGGGACGGCTTATTGGCCCATTCACGATCGCTCGCTGGCTACCGATACCGGCCCGCGCGGGCCGAACCAATAAACCTCGGCAACGAGCTGCCGCTGTCGGTCGACGGCAGCCCCACCCGCCTGCTCGATCACCATCGCGTCTCCATCCATTGGCTCGTGGCCACGGTGCTGGCGGCATTCTGCGGCGCGGGGCTGATGGGCGGCGCGGTGCTCGCCGCACTCGACCACGACAGCCTGAGCATCGCGCAGCCCGAGGAAGCCGCGCACTTCCTGCGCGGCGCGCTCGGCGGCAGCGCCGTCGACGAGGCGGGCAAGAGCGACCGTCTGCCGATCGCAAGACGCCCGGCCTTCATTCACCAGACGGTTCCCATCTCCATCGTCAGCCGCGTGGGGAACCGGCAGATGGTGCGCGCCCGCACCTTCGTGCGCGTGGGCGGCAAGCTCTCGCTGGCGGCCTCCGGTCTGCTCGCCCACATCCCGCCTTATAATCCGCAACGCCTGCTGGCCGCCTCCGCGCCCGGCGGCCACACCGCGCCCAAAGCCGCGGCGCAAGCGAGCACCGCGGTCTCGTTCGTGACGCGCGACCTCGGGGCGATGCGCAAGATCAAGACCCGGTTCGTCACGCCGCTTGCCGAGGTGATGGCGCGCGTGCGCGAGGCCGCCGTCTGGAGCCGCAAGTCCGCCGACAAGGCCTCGCCCTCATCCGACATCACCGGTATCAAGCTCGCCTATGCCGACGAGGACAGCCGCGATCCCTTCGCGGGCCTGCACGCGCGCATCGTGCCGGAAAACGTCACGCTGAAATCGAAGACGGCCGACAAGATCACCGGCGGCACCGCCTTCAAGGAGCGCGTCGTCGTCGCCCGGAAAGGCGAGAGCGTAGCGCGCATTCTGCGCGGGCTCGGCGCGACGGCCGCGCGGATCGCCGCCATTCTTCCCGCGCTCGGTTCTTATGGCGGCAAGCAGGGCCTCACCGGCGGCGACAAGGTGCTGGTACTGCTGGCGCCCATGCCCGGCGGCAAAGGCGAGGTGCCGCTGCGCGTCATCGTCGCCGATGCCCATGGCCCCGAGGCGGTCTCAGCGTTCGCCGACAGCGGACGATACGTCTCGGTCGACCCCAAGAGCGTCGACGACGCCTGGGCGGCGACCGCCGACCGCACCGCCGGCAAACAGGTCAAGCCCGGCATCTCGCTTTATCAGAGCGTCTACGAGACGGCGCTTGGCAACCATGTCCCGGATCCGATCATCCAAGAGCTGATCCGCATCTTCGCTTTCGGCGTCGATTTCGACCGCACGGTGCACCCCGGCGATTCCCTGCAAATGCTCTATGCCGGCGCTCCGGACGGGGACGCGGACGACAGCCGCAACGACATCCTGTACGCCTCGCTGACCGTCGACGGACGGACCCGGACGCTTTACCGCTTCCGCGACGGGCCGCACGGCGACACCGATTACTACAACGCCAAAGGCAGAAGCGCGCACAAGTTCCTGCTGCGCAAGCCGGTGGCGACCGGCCATCTCACCTCCGGCTTCGGCTGGCGGCGGCATCCGCTGCTCGGCTACGTGGCGATGCACACTGGCGTCGACTGGGGGGCGCCCTATGGCACGCCGATCTACGCCGCCGGCAACGGCGTCATCGAACGGGAGCGCTGGGAGTCCGGCTATGGCCGGTTCATCATGCTGCGCCACAAATACGGCTACGAGACCGCCTACGGTCACATGAGCGCCTTCGCCAAGGGCACGCACGTGGGCGAGCACGTCCGCCAGGGCCAGGTGATCGGCTTCGTCGGTTCGACCGGCCTATCGACCGGCTCGCACCTGCACTTCGAAATCCACCTCAACGGCCACTTCGTCGATCCCATGCGGGTCAAGCTGCCGGACGGCCACAAGCTGCGTGGGCCCGCACTCGCGGACTTCGAGCGGGAGCGCGAACGCATCGACCGGATCATGGCGCGCAAGCCGTTGCGCGTGGCGGCGCGGGAGGCGGCGACGGCGAATTAGCGCGTCAGCGCGATGCGGCCGCGGCGGAGCCGCATTCGCGGTCGAGGACCGCAACCGTGCTCCGGTACAATTGATCGGCCTGCTCCGGGGTGCGGCCGATGCAAACGACACCCAGCTTGCCGAACTCGGTCAGCGCCCCGATCAGGTGGAACGCCACGCCCTCGCTGGTGGCGGCGTGGAAATGCAGCCCGTTCATCACGGAAATGTCCACCAGATCGTAAGGCGTGAGCCCGCGATAGCGTTCCGATTCGAGATTGTCGGTGGCGTAATAGCAGCAAGGTTGGCCCGTGGCGGTCAGGAACGTGCCCGTCTGCGGATCGTAATGCCCGTCGGTCAGGTATTGCAGCATGAGGAAGGGGTGGGTGGTGCCGCCCTTTCGCAGGTTGACCTCGATGGCGTAATGGCGCCAGCCGTCGGCCTCTTTCACCGAAATGAAATCGACGCCGAGCCGTCCGAGAGCGCCTTTTTCGGCCAACGCCTGCGCGACCTTGGCGCCGCCCGCCTGGATATCGAGCCGATAGTCCTGGTCGGCCGGAAAGCGGGCACCGAGGAAGATCTGGCCGCTGGCGCCGCCGAGCACCTGATCGTGCGTCGAGACCGCGTCGATTCCGCCGAGCGGATCGATGCGGAATTGCGCCGACGGCGAGCGCTTGACGGCGCCCGCCACGAAGGCCTCGACCACCCCGCCCATGGCGCGCAGCTTGGATTCATAAAGCTCCCAATTCATGCCGCGCGCCTCGAAGGCGAGGTCCGGCAGCCTGTCGCGCACCCAGCGCTCAAGCGCGGGACCGGCGGGCGCATCCGCGAAACTGAAAACCGCATTGCCCTCGCCGGAGAACCCTTCGTTCAGCTTGACCACCGCCCGTTGCAAGGCGGGATCTTGGCCTTTCAATTCGGCAAGCGCGCGGGCGACGTCGTCGGGGTCGGCCAGATCCTCGAAGCCGGGCGGCAAGTCGATTCCCGCTTCCCGGAAAATCTGGCGCGATCCGCTCTTGGAGCCCCAGTGCTGGAGCGAGGGGTCGCAGCCATAGATCGGCACTCCTAGCGTTAAGGCGAGCTTGCGCTCGAGCTCGCTCACCGCGAAGCATGTCATATGCGCGGAAGCAAGGTCCGGGATCGACTGGCGGATGCGCGTGAGGACCTGCGGCCGGTCGAGAATCTTGCGGGTCAGCGGAATCGCGGAGTCGTCGTCGCAGGAAACGAGCGTCAGCCGGCGGCGGGCATGCACGCTCGGCACACCCGGCAGCATGTGCAGATAGTAATCGATGATGGTATCGGAGATCGGCGTACTGCTGACGTAGATCACCCGCGTGCGCGGCATCCGCAGCAGCAACAACAGGCACAGCATCCGTTCTTCGTAATGGTGCACGCCGGATATCTTGGTGAGCACCTCCTGATCGAGGCTCAGGCTGGGGACGACCAGGACACTGCGCGGCAGGGCGGGATCGCTGAACAGAGTAGGAAACGAGCGGGCGAACTGCGCTTGCAACGCGCGAAACCGTGCGAGCTCGTCCGCCGTGGCCGGCGCACCGACGTCGACGATGGCTGGTTGCCGCCCGATTGTCGACACGCGAACGCGCCCCCTCTTCTGCCCCTACGCCGCTTCCTCTACACCACTTGCCCTACTCCGCGATCCGCCGGCCGTCACGTCCGATCCGATGCATCAGATAGCCCAGGCAGTCGAGACGCACGGCATTGGGATCGAGCGTCAGCATGGCCGGAATGGCGCGCCGCGCCAGCCGGATCTCGCCGCCATTATAATCGAAATAGCCGTGCTCGGCCCCCTCGCTTTTAGCCTGAACGATGTCGAGCCGGCGGCGGCCGCCGCCGCCCAGCGCGCCGAAGACGACACCGGGGTCCAGTTCCGAAAAGTTCAGCCGGTCGAGATCGGGCAGCAGACGGAAATCGGCATCGCTGCCGTCGAACGAGAAGCTGGCGTCGGCCGGCACCTTGATGACCGCGAACGTCTGCATCAGATCGAGGTCGCTGTCAGGCACGCGATGGTCCGGAAAGTGCTGCAGGGCCAGCGCCGCGTGCACGAACTCCGCAGCGTGTTCGGCGCTGGTCTCGTCGTCGGCGCGGCCGCACTCCACGGTCACCGCCGGGCAGACCGACGCCAGCGCCGCCGATTGCACGCCGACCGGCTCTTCGAAGTAGACCACCGTCCGGCTGAACAGGCGCGCCAGATGGAGATGCGCCTCGTCGAAACTGTTCACGCAGGCGTAATGCGGATTGCGCCCGGTGTTGTTGTGGATGTCGATGCTGGCGAAGGGCGCCTCACGCCGGACGATCTCAACGACATTGTCCAGCAGGCGGGCAAGCGGCGTTCCCGGATTGGGCGTGCCGGGCCAGGCGCGATTGCAATCTTCCTGATCGGGCAGCGTGCGCACGCCGGCCCGCGCTGCCGCCACATTGCCGACGAACAGCAGCATGGATCGCGGCAGCGGCGTGCCGCGATGCTGCCGCATCACCGACTGGATGGCGCGCCAGCCGGAATCCTCATTGCCATGGAGCAGGACGCTCACGAACAGCGGCCGCGCCTGCCGTCCGGGAAGATGAAAGAGCGACGGGCCGCGCAATTGCCGCCACAGTTCGGACGCCGGCAGGTCCAGGAGTGCGTCAGGAAAGGTGTCGAAGCGTTCGAGATGCAGATCGTCGGGGCCAACCCGGTCTTGCGAACTCATCATTATTCTTGTGCGCCCCACGAAGGCGACCATACCTCACATTGGATGGTCAGCAAGCAACGCGTATTGTGTCGGGCGCCGGTCGCTTCCGCAAGCGCCGCTCAATAAACCTCCAGCGCCTCGGCTTGGGCACCTTCGTCCACCGCGCGCTGGGAGCGCTGCTCGGCGGGCTTGCGGTAATGACCGAGGTTGCTGGCGCTATTGACCAATGCCAGATGAGAGAACGCCTGCGGCATGTTGCCGACGAGGCGCCGCGCGCGCGGGTCGTACTGCTCGCTCAACAGGCCGACGTCGTTGCGCAGGTCCAACAGCCGCTCGAACAGCCGCGCGGCGTCGTCCTGGCGGCCGATCATGAGATAGGCATCGACGAGCCAGAACGAGCAGGCCAGGAACATCCCCTCCCCCGGCGGCAGACCGTCTTTGGCGGTAGCGGTGTCATAGCGCAGCACCAAGCCGTCCGACATCAAGCGTTGTTCGATCGCCTCGACGGTGCCGCGGATGCGCGGGTCCGTCGCCGGCAGGAAGCCGACCGCCGGCAGCAGCAAGAGCGAGGCGTCGAGCTCCTTGCTGCCGTAGGCGCGCACGAAGGTATTGCTCCCCTCGTCGAAGCCTTGCGCGCAGACGTCCGCATGGATTTGATCGCGAATCTTGCGCCAGTGCGCGGCCGGCCCCGGTAAATCGAAGTCGGCGGCGCTCTTGGCCGCGCGGTCGAAGGCGACCCAGCTCATGACCTTGGAATAGGTGAAGTGCTCGCGGCCGCCGCGCACCTCCCAGATGCCCTCGTCGGGGTTCTGCCAGATCTCCTCCAGATGGATGAGGAATTCGCGCTCGAGGTCCCAGCCGGCCTGATGGGCGCCGAGGCCGCCATGGCGCGCCTGGTGCAGTGCGTCCATCACCTCGCCGAAGATGTCGAGCTGCAACTGCTCGTGCGCCGCATTGCCGATGCGCACCGGCGCGGAGTTCTCGTAACCGGAAAGCCAGGGCGCCTCCCATTCGGTCAGGCGGCGCTCGCCGCGGATGCCGTACATGATCTGGATCTGGCGCGGGGAACCTGCGGCGGCGCGCAACAGCCAGTCGCGCCAGTTGCGCGCCTCCTCGTAATAGCCAGCGTTCATGAGCGCGAGCAGCGTAAGCGTGGCGTCGCGCAGCCAGCAGAAGCGGTAGTCCCAGTTGCGCGGGCCACCGATCTGCTCCGGCAGCGAGGTGGTGGGCGCGGCCACCATGCCCCCGGTCGGATCGTAGGTGAGCGCCTTGAGCGTGATCAGCGAGCGGGTGACCGCCTCGTTCCAGGGGCTGACGATCTGGTTGCGGCCGGACCATTCGGTCCAGAATTCTTCGGTGTTGCGCAACGCCGCCTCGGCGTCGAGCGGCGGCGGCAGCGGCTCGTTGGAGCGCGCATAGGACAGCGTGAAGGCCTTGCGGTCGCCGGCGTGCACGGTGAAGTCCACCACCGTCCTGAAGTTCTCGCCACGCGCCGGCGCCGGCGTGCGCAGCACCGCCATGTCGGGACCGGCGATGGCGCGCATGGTGGTCTCGTCGACGCGTGTCACCCAGGGCATGACGGCGCCATAGCCGAAGCGCAGCACGAATTCGCTGGAGAAGTCGACGCGGCCACGCTCGCCGACGACGATGCGCACGATGTGCGAGCCGCCGTTGCGCGGCGGCATGAAGTCGATGAGCGTGGCGGCGCCGTCCTTGGTCTCGAAGCGCGTTTCCAGGATCAGCGTCGAGCCGCGGTAACGACGCGTGATGCGAGCCTTGGTGTCATCCGGGGCAACCAGCCAGCGGCCGTTGTCGCCGTTGCCGAGGATGGCGGCGAGGCAGGCGTCGGAATCGAAGCGCGGCCAGCACAGCCAGTCGATCGAGCCGTCACGCCCGACCAGCGCCGCGGTGCCGAGATCGCCGATCAGGGCGTAGTCTTCAATGCGTGAGGCCATGCCGACTCATCAATTGAAGTCCAATACGACCTTAATGTCGTCGGGCTTGCGTTCAAGCGCCTCGCGCCAGCGGTCCAAGGGCACGCGGCGGGTAATGAGGCCGGAAAGCCAGTCCTTGTCGGCCTTGGCGAGCGCTTCGGCCGCGGCGCGGTAATGCCGGCGGTTGGCGTTGACGGTGCCGAAGACGAGGTCGTTTTCCAGCACCATGGAGCGGTTGAAGCCGCCGACGTCGAAATCGAGCGTGTGACCGCCGGAGGACACACCGGTGAGGCAGACGATGCCGGTCGGCGCATTGCGATGCAGCACGTCGAGCACCACCGAGCCGGCGCCGGTGCATTCGATCACAATATCGGGCTCGAGGTCGCCGAGATCGTCATTGTGGTAGGTCGCGCCGAGAGAGCGCGTGAGCGCGGGCTTGGGGCCGTCGGCCTCGCGGTCCAGGACGTGCATCTCGTAGCCGTGCTGCTGTCCGAGGAGCGCGGCGAGCAGGCCGACCGGTCCGGCACCGGTGACGAGCGCGACGCGCGGCTGCCAGTAGGCGTTGAGCGCGGCGAAACGCTCCACGAACTCCCAGGCCTTGGCGACGATGCTGGTCGGCTCCATCAGGACGCCGAGCTTGCCGAGGGCAGGATCGATCTTGATGAGAAAGTCGTGCTCGATGCGCCACTGCTCGGAGCCGTAACCGTTGCGCTGTTTGATGCCGCGCTCGGTGTACTGCCCGTTGCGGCACATGTCCCATTCGCCGGCAGCGCAAGCCGCGCACGGCACCGGATCGGGCCGGCGCACGATGCCGACGACGAGATCGCCCGGCTTGAAGTCGCTGCCGGCAGGCGCGTCGGCCACGCGGCCAAGGGATTCGTGTCCAATAATGAGTCGTTCCTGGCCCGGCGGCGCCCAGCCGTAGGCACCCGACATGATCTCGCGGTCGGTGCCGCAGATGCCGAGCGCAAGCGCATCAACCAGCACGTCGCCTTCGCCGAGCGGCGGTGCCGGAACGTCTTCAAGCTGTTCGGAATGGGCGAGGCCGGGCTGGACCGTCAAAGCGCGCATGAGCACCAGGGTACCTAGTCATCGCCCTCTTTTGACACATGGCGATTCAATCGGTGGATTCAACCCCGTGCGCGTGATTTGAATTTGTTTACCGCAAGTCTTTGCGCCCTGTTTGCCGCAAATCATGGGCCGGCATTCACCGTGTGCCGCGAGGACGCGGCAAAAGCCGGCGCGCTGCCGAACGCTCAGGTCGCCGGCGTCACCGACATCACCTGATAGGTGTGCATGTCGCCGTCCTCACCGCGGATGGAGACGTATTCGCCCTGGCGGAAGGCGTGGCTCTCGAAGTGGAAGCCGGCCTCGTCGTCGTCGACGTCCTGCGGGTCGTAATCGAAGATCCAGCGTCCGCGCGGACCGCCGGCCTTGTGCTCGAGGCGGCCGACCTGGTCGTCCTCGCCCTCCCAGAAGCGGACGACGCGACAGTGATCGCGATCCTTGCGCCAAGCCTCGATGTCGATATGGCCGTCGGCATCGAGTGGGACGACGAATTCGTAACCATGCTTGGAGGAGCCTTGCGGGAACTGAGGCGAGCGCGCGAGGTTGAGCCGGATGCGCTTGAAATTGTGCGGCAGGGTGGTCACGGGTCAGGTCTCCAAATCGTCGTGTCTAAGTCTCTGTTTGGTCGCGTTTCCGGACGGCGAACCGGTTCCCACTTCGCCTGGAAACGCTCCAAGTTTCTGCCACAACATGCCTACTCGGACAGCCTTGCGTATTGATCTGGATCAGGCCAGCGTCTGTGGCGTTAGGCTAGATACGTCCGCCATTTCACAGACATGGCGAAAGTGCCTAAGTTTTTGTTTTGTCGCGTTTCCGGAGGGCGAACCGGTTCCCACTTCGCCTGGAAACGCTCGGCAAACGCCCCGCGAATGAGGCGGTGATGGACGCGCCCGACAACCAACAGCCGGTCATGGATTTCTTGGCGGATCCGGCGACCCACGGCGGGCAGCCGGTGACGCGCATCGACACCCACGCGGCGTCCGTGTTCCTCGCCGGCGACCGCGCCCTGAAGATAAAGCGCGCGGTACGCTTTCCGTTCCTCGACTATTCCACCCTCGACAAGCGCAAAGCCGCCTGCGAGGCCGAGCTCGCGGTCAACCGGCCGTTCGCGCCGGCGATCTACCGGCGCGTGGTGGCGATCACGCGCGAAGCCGACGGCCGGCTGGCGCTGGCTGGCCAAGGGCAGCCGGTGGAATGGGCGGTGGAGATGGCGCGCTTCGACGAGAAAGCGACCCTCGACCATCTCGCCGACCAGGGCGGCATCGACGACCGGCTTGCCGATGCGCTCGGGCGCGCGGTGGCGCACGCCCATGACGTGGTGCCGGTGGTGAATGATGCCGGCTTCGCCGACGTGCTCGCCGAGATCATCCGGCAGAACACGATCGAATTGCGCGAGACGCCGGCACTGTTTCCGGGGCCCCAAGTCGAAGCACTCGATAAGGCGACGCTTGAAGCCTTTGCGCGCGTGCGGCCGCTACTGGAGACCCGCGAGCGCGGGGACCAAGTGGCGCGCTGCCATGGCGACCTGCATCTCGGCAATATCGTCCTCATCGACGGCGCGCCGGTGTTGTTCGACGCCATCGAGTTCGATCCCAAGCTCGCCACCGGCGACGTGTTCTACGACCTCGCCTTCCTGCTCATGGACCTGATCGAGCGCGGCTTGAAGCCCGCCGCCAATATCGTGCTCAACCGCTATCTCACCGAGCGCGGGCGCGACGACGATCTCGATGCCTTGGCGGCGCTGCCCTTGTTCCTGTCGGTGCGCGCGGCGATCCGCGCCAAGGTGACGGCGGCGCGCGCCAAGGGACGTCAATTGCACGCCAAGGACCGCGCGGCTGCCGAACAGAGCGCGCGCGATTACTTCGCATTGTCGCAAGCGCTGCTCGCACCGGTGACGCCGCGCTGCGTGGCGGTCGGCGGCTTGTCAGGCACCGGCAAGTCGGTGCTGGCGCGGGCGCTGGCGCCTGCGCTGCCACCGGCGCCGGGCGCGGTGGTGCTGCGCAGCGACATCGCGCGCAAACGCCTGTTCGGTGTCCCTGAAACCGAGAAGCTGCCGGCGGACGCCTACACCAAGGAGGTGACGGCGCGGGTCTATGGCGCGCTCGCCGACAAGGCCGCCCGCGTGCTCGCTGCCGGCCATGCGGCCATCATCGACGCGGTGTTCGCGGAAACCTTCGAGCGCGCCGACGTCGCCCGCGCCGCCGCCGGTTTCGATTTTCACGGCCTGTTCCTGACCGCCGATCTCGCCACCCGGGTCGCCCGGGTCGGCGCACGGGTCAAGGACGCCTCCGACGCCGACGCCGCGGTCGCCCGCGCCCAGGAAGAATACGATCTCGGCGCGCTCGACTGGACGACGGTGGATGCGTCGGGAACGCCGGACGAGACGCTGGCAAATGCGAAGAAGATGCTTGCGATTTGAATGCGGCGGCGCAGCAAGCGAGCTATGCACCAAACGGCGGGCGGCCAAGCAAGCCCCGCCCCTTGGGCCGCGCACCAAAACCATGCATAGCTAGGGTCGCCTCGTTGCCGCCGGGACCTTAATGAAAGCCGCGACTGCCCGAAACGTCTCTGCGCGCCAGCTCGCGGTCGGCCTTGCCGGCTATTCCTGCTTCATCAACCTGTATTCACCGCAGGCGATCCTGCCGCTCCTGTCGCAGGACTTCCACGCCGGCGCCGCCCAGATCTCCACCATCATAACCGCCGCAACGCTGGCCGTGGCGATCACCGCGCCGTTCACCGGCACGGTCGCCGACGTGATCGGGCGCAAGCGCGTGATCGTTTCCGCCATGGTGCTTCTGACGGTGCCGACGGTGATGGTGTCGTTGGCGCCGACCCTGGGGTCGGTCATCTTCTGGCGCTTCGTCCAGGGCCTGGCGCTGCCGCCGATCTTCGCCGTCACGGTCGCCTATATCGGCGACGAGTGGCCGGCGCACGAGGCGACGGCGGCCGCCGGCGTCTACACGTCCGGCGCCAGCCTCGGCGGCTTTTCCGGACGCTTCATCACCGGCATGCTCTCCGATCTCATCGGCTGGCGCCACGCTTTCGACGTGCTGGCGCTGATGACGCTGACCGGTGCGGTCCTGGTGTTCTGGCTGTTGCCGCGCGAGCGCAAGTTCGTGCGCCCCGCCGGGCTGATGGCCTCCGGCCGGCAGATGCTCGGCCATTTCCGCAACGGGCAACTGCTGGCGACCTACGCGGTCGGCTTCGGCGTCCTGTTCTGCTTCGTCGCGACCTTCACCTATATCAGCTTCCGACTCGCCGCCCCGCCCTACAATCTGTCGCCAACGCTGCTCGGTACGATCTTCCTGACTTATCTAGCCGGTTCGGCGTTGACGCCCTGGACCGGGCACGCGGTCAACCGGCTGGGACGGCGCGGACTGATGATCGGCGCGATCGGGCTGTGGATGTGCGGCATCGCGCTGACGCTGATGGCGTCGCTGTGGGCGATCCTCGCCGGGCTCACGCTGTGCACGATCTGCGGGCTGATGTGCCAGTCGGTGTCGACCGGCTATGTGACCGTCACCGCGCAGGCGGGGCGCTCGTCGGCGGTCGGGCTCTACGTGACCGCGTTCTATTTCGGCGGCAGCTTCGGTGCCATGTTGGGCGGCGTTGCCTGGAACATCGCAGGCTGGCCCGCCTGCGTCGCGCTGGTGGTCTCGATGCAAGCGATCATGACCATGATCGTGATCCTGGCATGGGCACGGCGAACGCCGATCGCAACCGCGAGCGCCGAGACCCCATGAACCCCGCGACTGCCAGAACCTTCTCTGCGCGCCAGCTCGCGGTCGGCATCGTCGGCTATTGCTGCTTCATCAACCTGTATTCGCCACAGTCGATCCTGCCGCTGCTGTCGCACGACTTCGGCGCCAGCGCGGCAAAAGTCTCTACCATCATCACCGTCAGTACGATGGCCGTGGCGCTGACCGCGCCGTTCACCGGTACGGTCGCCGACGTGCTCGGCCGCAAACGGGTGATCGTGACGGCCATGTTCTTGCTGGCGATCCCCACCATCATGGTGGGGCTGTCCCCCAACCTCACCTGGATGATTACTTGGCGCGGGATCCAGGGGCTGGTGCTGCCACCGATTTTCGCGGTCACCGTCGCCTATATCGGCGACGAATGGCCCCACAACGAGGCCGCCACCGCCGCCGGCATCTACTCCTCCGGCTCGAGCTTCGGCGGCTTTTCCGGCCGGCTGGTGACCGGCTTCTTCGCCGACTGGCTCGGCTGGCGCTACGGCTTCTTCGCGCTCGCCTGCGTGGCGCTGACCGGCGCCATCGCCGTCGCGCTGCTGCTGCCGCGCGAACGCAAGTTCGTGCGCTCGGAAGGTATCCTCGCCTCCGGCAAGCAGATGCTGAGGCACGTCCGCAATCCGCAACTGCTGTCGGTCTACGCGGTCGGTTTCGGCGTGCTGTTCAATTTCATCGCTACCTTCACCTTCGTGAGCTTCCATCTCGCGGCCCCGCCCTACAATCTCTCGCCCACTTGGCTCGGGGTGCTGTTCGTGACCTATCTCGCCGGCTCCGCGCTGACGCCGTGGACCGGCTGGGCGGTTACCCGCTTCGGGCGCCGCCGCTTCATGACGTGCGTGATCGCGACCTGGATCGGCGGCGCGGCGCTGATGCTGGCCTCGCCGCTGCCGTTGATCGTCCTTGGATTGACGCTCTGCGCCGCCTGCGGCCTGCTCTGCCAGGCGGTGTCGACGGCGAGCGTGACCATCACCGCCAAGGCCGGCCGCTCGTCGGCGGTCGGACTCTACGTCACGAGCTTTTACGGCGGCGGAAGCTTCGGCGCCGCGCTCGGCGGCCTCGCCTGGACGTTCGGCAACTGGCCGGCCTGCGTCGCGATGGTAGTGGTGATGCTGGTGATCATGGGCGCCATCGTCCATTTCGCCTGGACGCCGGGCCTGCCGATAGCGCCCACGGCCGAGCCGGCGCAAAGCTAGGTCTTATTTGATCGCGTTTCCGGACGGCGAACCGGTTCCCACTTCGCCTGGAAACGCTCTAGCAGCGCGCTTCCGCCCAGGCCGGCTTGCGCGTGACCAGCAGCCGGCCATAGACGACCGCGAAGGTGGCGAAGCCGATGATCCAGGCGCCACCGGCATAGTCCAGCAGCGCCAGCGAGCCGGTGAACGCTGCAACGATGCGCAAGACAGCCGCGAGGAAGACCAGCGCATAGATCGTTTGCGTTACCGGGCCGGCATGCAAGGCATTGCCGGTGTGGCCGAGGGTGGCCCGGGTCATCACCGCGAGCGTCATCAAGCCGACGGCGCCGGCGGTCCAGGCATGGATGCCGGCGCTCGCCGGTACCTGCGGCCACAGGATCGCGGCGCCCGACAGCAGGAAGCCGAGCGGGATGAAGGCGTAGGCGACGTGCAGGATGAGTACCAGCCGGTCGCGCACGGTGCGGTCGCCGGCCCAGCGCGCCAGCCGCACGACCTGCAACGCGCCGGCGACGAGCAGCAGCACGCCCGCGACAGCTGAGAACGGCGTGGCGATCCAGGCGACGAGCGCGGCCACGCTTCCCGCAATAGCCGCCGTGTCGAAGCGCGAGAACGGCACCGGCTTGCGGCCGGGGTTGTTGCGCGCCAGCCAGTTGTTGGTGAAGCTCGGCACGATGCGGCCGCCGATCAACATGATGAGCCCAACGACGGCGCCGAGCGCGATGCGGATGCCATAATCGGCGGCACCCTTCGTCAGCACTTCCACGTGGAAAACGATATTGCCGGCGATGAGCACGCCCAGCACGATGAGGACGCGCAGGTTACGCCAGTTCTTGCCGGCGATGATCTCGCGCGCGGCGACGGCGGCAAGCGTGACCAGGAAGCTGACGTCGATTGCCGCCGCCAGCACACCGCCGATATCGGCCGAGAACAGGATGGCGACGCGGCCTGCGAGCCACAAGGCGGCGAGACCCGCGAGCGGCCAGCCGCTCACCGGCAGCCGGCCAGTCCAGTTCGGGATGGCGGTGAGCAGGAAGCCGGCGATGCTGGCGGCGACATAGCCGTAGAGCATCTCGTGGATGTGCCAGTCGAGCGCGCTGAAGACGGTCGGTACGGTGACGAGGCCGAGGAATTGCGGCAGCCAGAGCAGGATCCCGAACGCGGCCCACAGGCCGGCGGCGAGGAAGAACGGCCGGAAACCGTAGGCGAACAGGGCGGGTCCCGCGTAGTCGCGGCGGCGTTGCAGGGCGGCAGGGGCGGACATGATCGACTTCTGGCCTCCGGGAACTTGTCAGGCCCCTTCCCTAGCCCGACGGCCCCAAGCGCTCTTTGCGCCAGCGCAAGGAGCGTTTAGCCGGCGCTTGCGTGCCAGAGCGGCGCGTAGCCGCGTTGCAACACGGCAAGGATCGACGGCGGGGTGAGCACGGCAACGGCAATTCCGCTGGCACGCGACGTTGTGTCGGTGTAGCCGGCAGGCGACCAGCGCAGCAGAATATCGCCGCGCACAGCGACGGCGGCGCCGTCGATGGCGATCATGGCGCCATCGGGGAGCGTATCGATAGCGCGCTGGTGAGTACGTTTGGCTTTGCCGTCGAGGCGTTCGGCGTGGAGGATATTGTCCATCGCCGGCGCGCTGGCGCGTTGCGGCTTGCCGCTGAACATCGCGGCAAAATGTCTCCGCATCCTTGCGCCGGCATTCGAAGCACGGGCGATGGCCGGCGGCAAACGCCGTCACCTCGTCGAGAAAGAACAATTCGGTGTAGCTGTCGCCCCACACATTGCGATGACGGCCATTGAATTCGAGCCGGCAGCAGATCCACTGCTTGGACGCCCAGCGCCGCGCACCGAGTTGTCTGTCAGCGTCGTGGATACGCCCGCCGCGATTGCCCATCAGCGTGCCGCGTACGGGCGCGGCGAACAGCTCTGCGAAAGGATCGACGCGGCTTTGCAGGGTCATGGTCAGGGTCATGGCCCTGCCATTGCACTACAAGCCTGCAGCGCGCGCCAGCGCCGCGGCGCCGACGCCGGCCACCACGGCGGCGAAATTATTGCGCGCGACCAGCATGGTCACCATCGAGGCGGCGACGGCCAACACGGCGCTCAAGCCCCCCTTGGCCACGACCGGCACCACGCTCGCGGCGATCACCGCGCCGGGCAGCGCGTTGAGCATGCGCTCCAGCCGCGGGCCGATGCGGATGTACCCGATCAGCCAATAGCCGCCGATGCGCATGCCGTAGGCGCCGGCCACCATCACCGCCAGCATGCCGGCATAGCCGAGCGGATGGGAGTCAATCATCGACCAGCCCTCCCACCACGGCGCCGGCCAGCGCGCCGGCCAGTACGTACCAGTAACCGCCGAACAGCTGGTCGGCCGCAAGCGCCACGGCGCCGCCGACGATCCAGCCGATCGAGCCGCGCAGCCCCCGCCACAGCGGCACCAGCATGGCGGCGAAGAACACCGGCATGACGAGATCGAAACCGTAAGTGCGCGGGTCGGCGAGCGACGCCCCCAGCCAATAGCCCGGCGCCACCGACAGCACCCAGATGCACCACATGATCGTGCCGGCGCCAAGGAAGTAGGCCGGATCGCGGCCGCCCTTGGCGTGGTAGGTCATGGCGACGATCCAGGCAGTGTCGGTGAGCACGAAAAACGAGGGATAGACGCGGCGGGCCGGCAGCCCCCCGAACCAGGGCCGCATCGCGGCGCTCATCAGCAGCATCCGCGAGGACACCATGGCGGTGATCAGCCCGGCGCCGGCGATGGCCGTAAGTGTGAACTGGTCGGGCCAGGACTGCAGCACGATGAATTGCGCCATGCCGGAGAACACGGTGGCGCTCATGATGAAGGTGTCGATGAGGCTGAAGCCCTTGCCGGCCGCGACGGTGCCGAAGCCGAGGCCGAAGACGAACACGCCCGGCAATAGCGGCAACGCGGCAAAGGCGCCCTGGCGGAAGCCGGCGAGGGTCCACTGCGAAGCAGCGCTATGTGATCTGGGTGCGTTCATGAAATCCGACCGTGCGTGACTTAGCGTGACGCCGGCCACGCGTGAACCCACAAACGAGAACGCCCACCATGCAGGGCAAAGAGCGTGCGGCAAACTCGGCTCACCTCCCCCTGGCGGGCGAGGGTGAAGCAGAGCAAGGCGAACCGCCCTACCCCCCAAAACGAAACGGCCGGGACGAAGCCCGGCCATTGCGCTTGCTTGATGTGGTGCCTGATCAGCCCTGCGGCTGCGGGGCGACGTCGCCGGCGGGCGGCGCGTCGGGCCGCGGGCGCGGCTTGCCGGAGGGCGGAACCGCCGAGGAGCGTGGGCCGGTCGGCTCGATCACCGACTCGCGCACCGGGCGCTTGCCCTTCAGCAGGTCCTTGATCTCGTCGCCGGTCAGCGTCTCGAACTCCATCAGGCCCTTGGCCAGCACTTCGAGATCGGCGCGCTTGTCGGTGAGGATCTGCGTCGCCTCGGCGTAACCGGCCTCGACATAGCGCCGTACTTCGGCGTCGATCTTACGCGAGGTTTCTTCCGAGATGTTGTGCTGACGCGAAACCTGGTAGCCGAGGAAGACCTCGTCCTGGTTCTCGCCGTAGGCCACGGTACCGAGTTCGTCCGAAAGGCCCCAGCGCGTCACCATCAGGCGGGCGAGCTTGGTCGCCTGCTCGATGTCGGACGCCGCGCCACTCGTCACCTTTTCCTTGCCGAATACCATTTCTTCCGCCACGCGCCCGCCCATCATGATGGCGAGCCGCGAGGTCATCTGCTCGAGCGACATCGACAGCTTGTCGCGCTCGGGCAACTGCATGACCATGCCGAGCGCGCGGCCGCGCGGAATGATGGTGGCTTTGTGCACCGGATCGGTCGCGACGACGTTGAGCGCGCAGATGGCATGGCCGCCTTCGTGATAGGCGGTGAGGAGCTTCTCCTCCTCCGTCATCACCAGCGACTTGCGCTCGGCGCCCATCATAACCTTGTCCTTGGCGTCCTCGAACTCCTGCTGGGTGACCATGCGCTTGTTGCGGCGCGCGGCCATCAGCGCGGCCTCGTTGACGAGGTTCATGAGATCAGCGCCGGAGAAGCCGGGCGTGCCGCGCGCGACGGTCTTGAGGTTGACGTCGGGCGCCAGCGGCACCTTGCGCACGTGAACTTTCAGGATCGACTCGCGGCCGACCACGTCCGGGTTCGGCACCACCACCTGGCGGTCGAACCGGCCGGGGCGCAGCAGCGCCGGGTCCAGCACGTCGGGCCGGTTGGTGGCGGCGATGAGGATGATGCCTTCGTTGGCTTCGAAGCCGTCCATCTCGACCAGCAACTGGTTGAGCGTCTGCTCGCGCTCGTCGTTGCCGCCGCCAAGGCCGGCGCCGCGATGACGGCCGACCGCATCGATTTCGTCGATGAAGATGATGCAGGGCGCGTTCTTCTTGGCCTGCTCGAACATGTCACGCACGCGGGATGCACCCACGCCGACGAACATCTCGACGAAGTCGGAGCCCGGAAATCGTGAAGAACGGCACGTTGGCTTCGCCGGCGACCGCGCGCGCGATCAACGTCTTGCCGGTGCCGGGCGGGCCGACCAGCAGCACGCCGCGCGGAATGCGTCCGCCGAGGCGCTGGAATTTTCCGGGATCGCGCAGGAATTCGACAATCTCCTGCAAATCCATCTTGGCTTCGTCGACGCCGGCGACGTCCTCGAAGGTTACGCGCCCGTGCGATTCAGTCAGCAGCTTGGCCTTGCTCTTGCCGAAACCCATGGCTTTGCCGGCGCCGCCCTGCATCTGGCGCGACAGGAATATCCACACGCCGATGAGCGCGATGAACGGCAGCCACGACACGAGCAGCGAGACGAACCACGGCACGTTGTCGGACGGCGGCCGCGCGGTGATGGAAACGCCCTTGTTGTAGAGCTTCTGCACCAGGTTCGGATCGCTCGGCGCGTAGGTCTGGAAGCTAGAGCCGTTGGCGAGCGTGCCGTGGATATTCGGGCCCTGGATTACGACGCTGCGCACGTGGCCCTGATCGACCTCGTTGAGAAGCTGCGAGAAGGAGACTTCCTGGGAGTTGGTGTGCTGCCCCGGGTTCTGAAACAGGGTGAACAGGGCCAACAGCAGGAGAACGATGATCACCCAGAGGGCGAAATTGCGCAGGTTTGCGTTCATCAGGCGTTCCTACACCGCGCGCGAGGCGCCGCGGTCACTTTTGGCTTGAAGGCGGATTCGCCTTTTCATGAGCCGTATTTATGGTTCTTTGCTTCTCTATGGCCGCGATTCGGGGCGAATTCACGTCCGACTGTCTGCCCAATGTAGGCACCGGCGGCCGGCAAGGAAAGGGCTCGATTTTACGTATTCTACCTGAGCTTCCTTGACGGCGCCTTGCCGCGGGGGGGCGCGGATTCGGACTTGGTTAAGGCTTTGGGCCGGCGCGGCGGAGCCGGTTCCACCGCGATTTTACCCTTCGCCAGGGTCACCATGGCCCCGGCCAGGCTGCGGCGGAACCGCCCGGTGCCCGCTTCTTGGGCCGCATCGAGCGCCGCTTTGAGCGCCTCCAGCTTGCCGAGCCCGACGGCGCCGTCGGCGGCGGGGGCGAGCGCGCAGGCGAGCAGCCTGAGGCCGATCTCGTCCGGCAGCGCCGCGTAGCCAGCGGCGTCCAGCTCAAGCGAGCGCGGCACGGCCCCCGGGCGGGCGAGTGCAGTGAGCGCCCGGTCGGCCTCGCGCGCGAGCGCTGCGTCGGCCCTCCTGAGCCGGCGCGCCAGCAGCGCCAGCCGGCGGGCGTCGAGCCCCTCTTTACCCAGCGCCGGCATCAGGTCGCGCACCCGCACGCGGGTGAAGCGCGGGTCGCGGTTGGAGGGATCCTGCGCGAACGGAATCTTGGCGGCTTTCAGCGTGGCGATCAGCCGGGCCTTGGGGATGTCGAGGAGCGGGCGGACGAGGGAGAGTGTGCCCTCCGCGAGCGGCGTCACCCTTTGCATTGCCGCCAAACCGGTGAGCCCGCTGCCGCGCGTCAAACGAATGAGCACCGTCTCGGCCTGGTCGTCGAGCGTATGGGCGGTGAGGACGAACGGCGCGCCGGCTTTGCGCGCGACGTCACTCAACAGACGATAGCGCGCCTCACGCGCGGCTTCCTGCAAGCCCGTCTTCGGTTTGACGCCGGTCCAGCGCACGGTGCGGTGTTCAATGCCGAGCGAGCGCGCGAGCCGCTTCACCGCCACCGCTTCGCGCGCCGATTCCGCGCGCAGGCCGTGATCGACGGTGACGGCGATCAGCTTCGGTACGCGCTTACGCGTCTTGTGAATCCTTTGGGCCCAGCGCGCGGCGAGCACCATCAGTGCCGTCGAATCCGGTCCGCCCGAAACGGCAAGCACCAGCGCCGGCATACCGCCGAGATCGCTGAAAAGCGATTTGGCTTCCGAAAGCGAGACCGGCACGATTTTTTCAGCGGGCATGATCTCAACCGAAAACCGGTTCCCATCCCCGGTCAAGCCGGGGACAGGCTGTTTCGGGATCATGCTCTCGTTTCTATTTTGTCGCGTTTCCGGGCGGCGAACCGGTTCCCACTTCGCCTGAAAACGCTCTAGCAGTGGACGCGCTTGAGTTCGCGCGCCACCGCCCGCTTCACGCTGGAAGAGGCGTGCGGATACTTGTTCGTTACCTCGCTCAAGGTGGCGCAGGCCGCTTCCTTGTGATGGAGCGCCGCAAGCGACTGGCCCAGGCGCAGCAGCGCATTGGGCGCGCGGCTGAAGTGCTTGTACTTGGTGGAGACCGTGAGGAACGAACGCGCCGCGTCGTCATAATGCTGCTGTTGGAACAGGCTCTCGCCCAGCCAGTAGTGCGCGTTCGGCACCAGCTTGTCCTTGGGGTGCTTCGCCAGGAAATCGCGGAAAGCTTGCGTCGCGAGGCCGTAGTCCTTGTGCAGCACGTAACCGTAGGCGAGCTCGTACTCGTCCTTGGGTGAGGCCGACGGCGGCAGCGTCGCGAGCTTGGTACCGGTCGCGCTCGGATTGCGCGGTGGCGGCGGCGGCAGATTGCCGGCGGGCATGTTGCCCGGCTGCATGGTGCCGCCAGGCACCGCAGGCTGCGCGGCGCCTTGCGTGCCGGCAAGCGCGTTCAGATCGAGCGGCGCGCCGGGTTCGCGCCCGCCGGGGGCGCCGACAGGCGCGTTGTTCCCCATCATCGTCCCGTTCATGCCATTACCCGCGCCGCCGACCATGGGCTGGCCGCCGCCGAGCGAATGCGGCACGCCGGGCGCGTTGGGATGCTGCGCCGGATTGAAGGCATCGCCCTGCGGGGCGGTGTTGGCCGCGCTCTGGTTCTGCGGTGCTTGCGAGTTCTGCGCCGGCGGCAAGGCCTGTGACCGCTGACCCGGCGGACGATAGGGCGCCTGCCCGGCGCCGCCGCCCTGCATGCGGTTGAGCTGCATCTGCAGCATCTGCATCTGGTGCTGCATGACTTCGACCTGGCCGGTGAGCTGGCGCAGCACGCTCTCGATGCGGTCGATGCGGGCATCGACCCCGGCCCCGCCCTGGCCGCCTACGGCCGCCGGCGGCTGAACCTGCTGGGCCTGCGCCTGCCGGCTGCCGCCGTTGAAAAGATTGCCGATGAGGCCGCCCTGCTGCGCGACGGCGGTCCCGCCGGAGACGGCGAGGCAGGTGGCGAGGAGCGTAAGCCCAAGAAGCGTGCGAGCGCGGGTCATGTTCTGCGTCTGTTTGTGATTTCGGCGGCCGATATCGGGATCAAGCCCGAAAAAATATCCCCGATCAGCGGCGTTTCCTACCATAGCCAGCCGATCGGGACCAGAATGTGGCCGGTGACCGCGCGGGCCTTGTTGCCGGCGATGTCGCCGGCAACGAGCGCCCTACTCCGTGGCGGACGCCGGCACCGGCTTGCCCTTGCGCACCAGGCGCCATTCCTCGAAGCGCTGGATGACCGCGAAGAACGACGGCACGAACAGGATCGCGATGCAGGTCGAGGCGAGCATGCCGGTGAACACCGCGATGCCGATCGAAGCGCGCGCGCTGGCGCCGGCGCCGGTGGCCAGGACCAGCGGCAGGACGCCCAGGATGAAGGCGAACGAGGTCATCAGGATCGGCCGGAAGCGGGCGCGTGCGGCTTCCACCGCGGCTTCCGCGATCGGCTTGCCGGCTTCGCGGAGCTCGCGCGCGAACTCGACGATCAGGATGGCGTTCTTCGCCGACAGCGCGATCAGAAGCACGATGCCAATCTGGGTATAGAGGTTGTTGTCGATGTGCAGCGCCGAGAGCGCCGCCACCGGACCGATGAGCGCGATCGGCACCGCGCACAAGACGGCGAGCGGCCGGTACCAGCTCTCGTATTGGCCGGCGAGCACCAGGTAGACCAGCAGCAGCGCCATGCCGAACACCATGTACATCTGGTTGCCGACCAGGTTCTCCTGGTACGACATCGCCGACCACAGCGAGCTGACGTGCGGCGGGAATGTCTTGTTGGCGATTTCGTTCATCAGCCCCATGGCCTGCCCACTGGAATAGCCTTGCCGCGGCAGGCCGATGATGGTGGCGGACGGATAGAGGTTATAAAGGCTGATGAGCGAGGGCCCCATCGCCGGCTTGATGCTGACGAGGGTGCCGAGCGGGACCATCTTGCCCTCGGCGTTGCTCACCGTGAGATGGCTGATGTCCTCGAGGCGCTGGCGGTAGTCCGGCCCCGCCTGCACGAACACCCGGAAGGTGCGCCCGAACTTGTTGAACTGATTGACGTAGGTCGAGCCGAGATAGCCGGCGAGCGCGTTGAACACGTCGTTGACGTTGACGTGCATCGATTGCGCCTTCACGCGATCGAGATCGACGGTGTACTGCGGCGTCTCGGCGCGGAACGAGCTCATCGCCATCTGGATTTCCGACTGCGACGCGGCGTTGCTCACCGTGTTGCGCACGATGCGCGCGAGCTTGGTGTAGTCGGAGCTGCCGTCCTGCAGATTCACCTGCATGGTGAAGCCGGCGGCGAAGCCCACGCCCTGAATCGGCGGCGGCGGCAGCACGCGCACCTGCGCCTCCTCGACCCCGCTCATGGCGTCGTTGAGGCCGGTGAGCATGTTGCGCAGGCCGTACTTCTTGCCGCGCACCGCCCAGTCCTTGAGGATGATGTAGGCGACGCCGCTCGAGGACAGCGTCGCGTTGTTGTCGAGCGGCGAAACGCCGGCGATGGTGACCACTTCCTTGACGCCGGGGTTCTTGCGCGCGATGGCGCTGACATGGGCGAGCGCCTTCTGCGTGCGCGCGAGCGAGGCGCCGTCGGGCAGTTGCACGATCGACAGCATATAGCCTTGGTCTTCATACGGGATGAAGCCGGTCGGGATGCGCGAGAAGGCCCACACCGTGGCGACGATAATCGCCAGCCCGAGAAGCGACATGAGGCCGGCGTGACGCACCAGCCGCGCCATGAAGGCGGTGTAGACGCGTTCCAGCCAGGCATAGGCCGCGTCGAAGCCGCGGTAGAAAATGTTGCGTTGCGCGACCGGCACCGTGGGCCGGAGCCAGAGCGCGCACTGCGTGGGCTTGAGCGTCACCGCGTTGATGGCGGAAATCAGCGCGGTGGCCGCGATCACCAGGGCGAACTGGGCGTACATTTGCCCGGTGAGGCCCGGTAGGAACGACGCCGGCAGGAACACCGCCAGCAACACCAGCGTGATGCCGATGATCGGCCCGAGCAGCACCCGCATGGCTTCGATCGAGGCCTGCGGGCCGGTCATGCCCTTGTCGATGTTGTGGGCGGCGCCCTCCACCACGATGATGGCGTCGTCCACCACGATGCCGATCGCCAGCACGATCGCGAACAAGGTGGCAAAGTTGACCGTGAAGCCAAGCGCCCACATGGCGGCGAAGGCGCCGATGATCGTCACCGGCACCGTGGTCGCCGGCACCAGCATGGCGCGCCAGTCCTGCAGGAACACCAGGATGACGATGAGCACCAGGATGGTGGCTTCGAACAGCGTCTTGTAGACCTCGTCGATCGAGGCCTTGACGAACACCGTGGTGTCGAAGGGGATCGAATAAGTCAGGCCGGGCGGAAAGTTCTTCTTGAGCGCCGTCATGCGCTTCGTCACCTCGTTGGCGACGTTGAGCGCGTTGGCGCCGGGCGCGAGGAAGATCGCAAGGCCCGCGGCCGCCTTGTCGTCGAGCTTGAAGTCCTGGCTGTAGGTTTGCGCCCCGAGCTCGACCCGGCCGATGTCGCTGACGCGCGTCAGCTGGCCGTTCGAGCCGGTCTTGACCACGACGTTGGCGAACTGGGCGGGGGTGTCGAGGCGGCCGGCGACGTTGAGCGTGTACTGGAACGCCACGTCGGCCGGCGACGGCGGCGTGCCGATCTGCCCCGCGGTGACCTGCACGTTCTGTTGCTTGAGGGCGTTGGTGACGTCCGACACCGTCAGCCCGCGCGCCTTCATCTTCTGCGGATCGAGCCAGACGCGCATGGCGTATTCGCCGGCGCCGAATACGGTGACGTTGCCGACGCCGGGCAGTCGCGAAATCTCGTCCTTGAGATTGATCGTCGCGTAGTTCGACATATAGAGGCTGTTGTAGCGCTTGTCCGGCGAGGTCAGCGCGACGATCTGCAGGATGGAGGTGGACTTCTTCTGCACCGTCACGCCCTGCGACTGCACCGCGTCGGGCAGCGAGGCGAGTGCCGTCGACACGCGGTTCTGCACCAGGATCTGCGCGAAGTTCAGGTCGGTGCCGATCTTGAAGGTGACGGTCAGCGTATAGGAGCCGTCGGACGCGGCGTAGGATTGCATGTAGATCATGCCGTCGACGCCGTTGACTTCCTGCTCGATCGGCAGCGCCACCGTGTCGATGACGGTCTTGGCGCTGGCGCCGGGATAGCGCGTGGTCACCTGCACGGTCGGCGGCACCACATCGGGATATTGCGCGACGGGCAGGCCGAACACGGCCACGCCGCCGATGACGACGATCAGAATCGCGATGACGTTGGCGAGGATCGGTCGCTCGATGAAGAATTTCGAGATCATGGCGCGGCCGTCACTTTCCGGCCGTGTGCGGCTCGACCTTCTGACCCGGCACCGCGCGCATGAGGCCGGCGACAATGACCTGATCGTCGGGCTTGAGGCCCTTGTCGATCACCCGCAAGCTCCCCTCGCGGTCACCCACCGTGACGTTGCGCTCCTCGACTACGTTGTCCTTGCCGACCACGAGCACATAGCGCCCGCTCTGGTCGTTGCCGAGCGCGGCGTCGGGCACCAGCAGGGCGTTTTGCTCCGTCTCGGTCGGGATGCGCACGCGCACGAACATGCCGGGCAGCATAACGTGCTTGGCGTTGTCGAGGACGGCGCGGGCGGTGAGCGTGCCGGTCGAAGCATCGACCATGGGCGAGGCGTAATCGAGATGGCCTTTGAGCGGATAGCCCTGGTCGTTCTGCAGGCCGACCTCGACCGGGACCTTCTTGAGGTCGCTCGGCGACAGCCCGCGCTTGCGGATCTCGGCGCGGATGCGCAGCACGTCGCGCTCGTTGACGGTGAAGTTCACGTAGATCGGGCTTGGCTGCACGATGGTCGCCAGCGTCGTCGGCTGCCCACTGGAACTGACGTAGGCGCCGATCGAGACTTGGCGCGCGGTGACGATGCCGTCGAAGGGCGCGGCAACGCTGGTATAGCCGTAGTCGATCTGGGCCTGCTTCAGGTTGGCGACCGCCTGGTCGTAGCTCGCCTGCGCGCTGTCGCGGCTGGCGATGGCGTCGTCGAGCTTGGCCTGGGTGGTGCTGCCGCTTTTGACCAGCTCGGCCTGCCGCTGGTAGTCGGTCTTGGACCTCTTCAGCGAGGCGCTGCTGCTTTCCACCGAGGCCTTCGACTCCTCGACCTTGAGCGCATAGGGCTGTTGCTCGATGACGAAGAGCACGGTGCCCTTCTTCACGAAGTCGCCGTCGTTATATTTGATGGCCTGAATGAATCCGGAAACGCGCGCGACCAGGTCGGCGCTGTTGACCGCCGCCGTGGTGCCGGTAGCCTGCAGGTAATGGGTGACGGCCCGCTGGGTCGGCTTGGCGACGGTGACCTTGGGCGGCGGCGGCGCCACATAGGTGTTCTTCTCGCCGCAACCGGCGAGCGCCACCAGCGAGCCAAACGCCAGCGACAACACAGCGGCCGCCCGCCGCTTCCGAGCGAAAACCACCTCATGCCCCCTTTTCTGCCACCGCAAGGCAGATCACGGCGGCCGCCCGGGATAAACCCGGCCGACCGCCGCCCGAAGGCTAGCATCGGTGAATTACAGGAATTTGCAAGCCCCGCGCGCATCCGCCGGGGAAAAACCCGGGCGGCCCATCAGAAGACCATGCGAGCAAGCGGACGCGCGCGTTACGAGCTGCCGTTGGGATGCAGGTCGGTGACCGTGCGGCGGTTCTGCGACCAGCAGGTGATATTGTCGCACGTCGCGACCGGGCGTTCCTTGCCGTAGGAGATGGTACTCATGCGGCTGGCGGCCACGCCCCGCGAAATCAGATAGTCGCGCACCACCTGGGCGCGGCGGGCGCCGAGCGCGAGGTTGTATTCGCGGGTGCCGCGCTCGTCCGCATTGCCTTCGATGACGAACGTGTATTGCGGATAGTGGTTCAGCCACTGGGCCTGCTTGTCGAGCGTCGTGCGGGCCTCCGGCGACAGATCCGAGGAGTTGGTCGAGAAGAAGACGCGGTCGCCGACATTGACCACGAAGTCCTGCTTGCTGCCCGGCGTGGCCGCGGCACCGACCTGCGGGCCGTTATTGGCCTGGTTCGCACAGGCCGAAATAGCCAGCGCAACCCCCAAGAGCGCCACGAGCCGCGCGCCGCGCAGCATTTGCCTCAGGTTGATCATTCGGATGTCTCCATTACTCGCACCGACCAGCCCAGCCGATGCTCTATCAGCACGGTCGTTAAACGAACGTTCCGTCAACCTTGATAGGCCCTTGCCGGGTACCGCTAAAATTGTCGGAAACGACGAAATCCTTTTTGATGGTTAAAAGCCGGTGAATAAGGGTCATTTCAAGGCGCGGCCCGCCGGTTACCTAAAGCGTTTCCAGGCGAAGTTGCGAACCGGTTCGCCGTCCGGAGACGCGATAATATGTGGACACGGTGCGCCGGTAGTGCGCCGATTCCGCCATCAGGACAGCAGCGGCGACCAGGCGGGATCCGAGGCGAAGTTCGGCGTCGGCTCCAGCAGCTTGTTACGGCCGGAAATGTCGATCGTATAGAGGTGCGGGCCCTGGTCGCCGAGATTGTCGCTGAAGAACATGATGACGCGCCCGTTGGGCGCCCAGGTCGGCCCCTCGTTGTGGAAGCCTTCCGTCAGGATGCGCTCGCCCGAACCGTCGGGCTTGAGCACGCCGATGGAGAACTGGCCGCTGGTGATGCCGGTGAACGCAATGTAGTCGCCGCGCGGCGACCACACCGGGCCGGCGTGGCGGCCCTCGCCGAAGCTGATGCGCTTGGCAGGCCCTCCCGCCGCCGGCATGACGTAGACCTGCTGCGAGCCGCCGCGGTCGCTTTCGAAGCAGATCCACTGGCCGTCCGGTGAATAGCACGGCGCAGTGTCGATCGCCGGTGTGGCGGTGAGGCGGGTGGTCTTTTTCGAGCGCAAATCCATGACGAACAGATTGGCGTTGGCGCCCTGCTGCAGGCTGAAGATCACTTTCTGCCCGTCGGGCGAGAAGCGCGGCGCGAACGACATGCCGGGGAAGTTGGCGACGATCTCGCGCTGACCGGTCTCGATGTTGAGCAGATAGACGCGCGGCTGCCCGACCCCGTAGGACATGTAGGTGACTTCTTGCGAGGTGGGATTGAAGCGCGGCGTCAGCACCAGATCGGTGCCGCGGGTGAGATAGCGCACGCCGTAGCCGTCCTGGTCCATGAGCGCGAGGCGTTTGATACGCCGCTGCTTGGGCCCGGTCTCGTCGACGAAAACGATGCGGGTGTCGAAATAGCCTTTCTCGCCGGTCAGCGTCTCGTAAATCGCGTCGGCGATGATGTGGGCGATGCGCCGCCAGTTGTCGGGCGTGGTGAAGTACTGCTTGCCGTCGAGTTGCTTGCCGGCGAACACGTCCCAGAGACGGAATTCGGCCTTGAGCCGGCCGTCGCGCTGGCGCGTGAGGCGGCCGGTGACCAGCGCCTGGGCGTTGATGACGCGCCAGTCGGCGAAGCGCGGCACCGCATCGGTGTTGGTGATCTTCTCGGTGAAGGCGGCCGGATCGATGGGCGCGAACAGGCCGCTGCGCTTCAGGTCCGCGGTGATGACCTGGGTGACGTTGCGCGCGGTGTCGGCCTCCTCCGGGCTCCCGGCGAGGAAATCGGGCAGCGCGATGGGCATCGGCTGGAAATTGCCCTGGGTGATGTCGAGCTGCACCATGGCGTTGGCCGGACGCGACGCCATGGCGGCGACGACGCCGGCACCCGCCCCGATCAGGACGCCGCGGCGGTCGATGACGGGTCCGCGGCGCGGCGGCGAAAGGGTGGGAGCGAGATCGGCTTGCTTCATCGGATTATCGCAAATACCCAGGTTTAACCGCGGAACATGTCGCGCGGATCGAAGGTGACTTCAATATCTTTCCAGAGCTCGTAGTGCGCCGGCTTGAGCATATCGAAAGGCTGAGCCTGAAACACGGCCCGTAGCGCGCTCGCCGCGGCGGCCTGGAAGATCTGGTCGTGGCCGGTGCTCAGCAGGATCGGCGGTCCCGACAGCCGGCGATCGCGAGTGAGCCGAATGCGGATGCGGATCACGTAGTCCTGCGGGTTCTTGATGCCGTTCGGCGGATTCCATAGCGACATCAGCCGCGCGCGCAGGGCGTCGATCTCCGACTGCGAAAGCGAGGCGGAGTTGCCGAGGGCCTGACCGAACGAGGCGCCATTGTTGAGCTTGTCACCAGTGGCCGACAAGCGGGTGGGATCGCGCTTGTTGAGCAGTTCGGCGATCTTGTTGGCGTCGAACTTCGGCTCCTTGTGGCGCGGACGTGGCGGGCGGCGCGGCGGCAACTCGGGCGCGATCTTGGCCAGGCGCTTCTTGTCGCTCTGCTCTTTCAGCTTGTCGGCGATCGGATCGATCTTGGGCAGCGGCTTCGGCTTGGCCTTGGCCTCCTGCTTCTTTTCCGGAGGCTTGACCTTGGGCGGAGGCGGCGGCGTCTTGTCGTGCGCGGCCTTGACTTCCTTCTTGGCGACCTTGGCCTTCGGCTGCTCGATCGGCTTGGGCTTGTCGATCTTCTCGACCTTGAGCTGCGGCTTTTTCTTCTTGGGCGCTTCCTTGATGCCCTTGGTCATCTGCGAGAAGTCCTTCTCGCTGATGAAGTCGACCGGCATCGCCTTAGTCTTCGGCGCCTCGAGGGCGTGGCCGGAATAGGACAGCGTCGCCCACAGCAGCACCGCCACGTGGAGCGCGACCGAAATCGCTGTCGACTGCTTCATCACTATGGCTTCGAGCCCTGCTCGAATTCGGTGACCAGCGCCACGTGGCTGAACCCGGCCGCCGATAGCCGCCCCATCACCTTCATCATCGTCCCGTACGAAACCGACTTGTCGCCCCGGACATAGATGCGCGCCGCGGTGCCGCCGCGCGCCTGCGCGATGGCCTGCAGTTTCGGAAGCAGAGCATCCTCGGCGACTTCGGCATTTTGCAGGAAGATTTTACCCTTCCCATCGACCGAAATCGTGAGCGGCTCCTTGTCCTGGTTGAGGCTCTTGGCCTGGCTCTGCGGCAGGTCGATGGGCACGCCGACGGTGAGCAACGGCGCCGACACCATGAAGATGATAAGCAGCACCAGCATCACGTCGACCATCGGCGTGACGTTGATCTCGCTCATGACGCCGCGGCGGCGGTGGCGCCGCCGCCGTCCGTTCACCGGTGTGCCGGCATTGGCCGCTGCCATCGTATCAATCCCACTTCCCTACGCGGGGCGCACCTGAACGGCGCTTATCCGCGCTCATCGATCTGCCGCGACAGGATGGCGGCGAATTCGTCGGCGAAGCCCTCGAGGCGCTGCGACTGCTTGTTCACCTCGGACGCGAACTTATTGTAGAAAATGGTCGCCGGTATGGCGGCCACCAGGCCCAGCGCGGTGGCAAACAGCGCCTCCGCGATGCCGGGCGCCACCACCGCCAGCGAGGTATTCTTGGAGGCCGCGATCGACTGGAAGCTGGTCATGATGCCCCAGACGGTGCCGAACAGGCCGACGAAGGGGCCGGCCGAGCCGACGGTCGCCAGCACCAGGAGGCGGCGCTCCAGCCGCTCGATCTCGCGGGCAATGGAGACCTCCATCACCTTCTCGATGCGCATCTGGAGCCCGGCAAACGAGCGCGGACTGCCCTCGAAGCTGCGTTTCCACTCGCGCATGGCGGCGACGAACAGGGCGGCCATGGAATGGGTCGGATGCGAGACCAGCGAGCGGTAGAGGTCCTCCAGCGACTGGCCGGACCAGAAAGCGGTCTCGAAATGATCCATCTCGCGGCGCGAGCGCCGGTAGAGCACCATCTTGTCGATGGCGATGGCCCAGACCCAGACCGAGGCGGCGAGCAGGCCGAGCATCACCACCTTGACGATCCAGCTCGCGTGCAGGAACAAGGTCAGCAGGGAGAGGTCGGCGGTGACCGGGAGAACCGACTGGGCAACGTCGGCAGGATGCATAGGCCTTAGTCCTTTCCGCTTGACCGGGCGTGTCGCGGCCAGATCAAGGCCCGGCGCACGGCACGCCAATCACGTCGGACCAAGGGAAACGCCACGGCAAGACCGCGAAGCGAAACGCTCCGCCGCGTACCGCTTGGTTCGCGAAACCCCAAAATCCCGCCACCGGCGGGTGAGGCAATCTGCGCGAAACTTGGCCGAACTTGGGCGTGGGCCGTGCACGGGGGCCTGTGTTTTGCCCCTCTAACAGCGCCGATTGTGGTTAACAATGGGTTACTGAGGGCCTCATCCTGAGGAGGGCGCGGAAGCGCCCGTCTCGAAGGATGGGGCTTTCATGGTTCGAGACGCGCCAACGCAAGTCGGCTGCTGCCGACTTGCGCCGAGATGGTGCCGAAGTCGGGTAAACCCGACTTCGGTGGGCGCTCCTCACCATGAGGGGTGACACAAAGAAAGACCGCCCGCCTTCGGGGAAAGGCGGGCGGTCCGGTTCGCGCTTAGATCTTGAGGGGAAAAAGCGCGAGGGCAGTGCGCGGGAGGAAGAAGCGCTCAGTTCTGAAGCGGCGCCTCAGGCGCCTGACCCGACTCATGACCAGGTCCTTGGGATTCCGGCGGACGGTTGCGCCGCTCGGCCATGAACTGATCGAATTCGGACTTGTCCTTGGCCATACGCAGACGGTCGAGGAAGCCACGGAACTCGCGCTGCTCGTCTTCCAGGCGGCGCAGCGTCTCCATGCGGTATTCATCGAAGGCGCGGTTACCGCTTGGCGGCGCGTAGGCGTAGGCGCCGGTCGAGCCGCTCATCTTGGCGCGCATCCAGTCCATCTTGCGCTGCATGCGATCCATCTTGTGGTGCCAGCGGTCACGACCGCCCTGATATCCGCATCCCATTCGTCCGCTCCATATGGTGAAGGCCAAGGTGGCAAGGCCGATCGGCCACCAGGCGATGAACCCGAGGACGATCAGCGCGATCCAGGCGGGCTTACCGAATTCGTCGAGCTTCGCAGTGATAGGCATAGTGGGCCTCGCGTGAATGTAAATAACATTTACATTAGTAAGGGCGGGCGGGGTGAATGTCAACACCCTTCACATAGGGCTCGGCGGCGGGTTTGGGAGGGGTGGCGCTCTGACAGGTCATTCCGGGACGCGCCGCAGGCGCGGGCCCGGATTCCATAACCCCATTCAATGATTATGGATTCCGGGTTCGCGGGCTTTCAGCCCGCGCCCCGGAATGACGGGTGTTGAGGATTAGCTGCGACCACCCGTCGCGGGCCCGTCGAGGCCGAGGCCGCGCAGATAGATCAGCACTTCGGCTTCGAGCAGTTCTTCCGGCGGCATCGGCACCGCGCGGCGGGCGGCGTCGCCGCGGCCGAACAGCGAGGCGATGCCGTGGGCCATCGACCAGATGTGCAGCGCCACCATCAGTGCCGGCGGCCGGCCTTGCGCCGGCATCGAGCCCACCAGCTTTTCCGCGGCCCCACGCAGGACGTTGAAGGCGCGGTCGCCCACCTCACGCAGCTCCGGATCAGCATCGACCGGCACGCCCGCCTCGAACATGGCCGAGTAATAGGCCGGCTCCGTGCGGGCGAAGGCGAGATAGGCTTTGCCGAGCCGGTCGAAGGCGGCCATCAGGTCGGGCTTGCCATCATCCCAGGCCTTGGTGAGCGCGTCGGCAAATTCCGCGAAGCCGCGCTTGGCGACGTCGGCGATGAGCGCGTCGCGGTCGCGGTAGTGGCGGTAGGGCGCGGCCGGGCTGACACCGGCCCAGCGCGCGGCATCGGCGAAGGTGAAGCCGCCCGGCCCCTTCTCCGCGATGAGCTCGAGCGCGGCGCGCACCAGGGCCTCCTTGAGATTGCCGTGGTGATAGCCGCGCGGGCCCCGGCCGTGCTTACCCCAGGTCATGATGTCCTCATGTAAAGAGGCTTTACATGAGTCAATCGGCGGCGTCGATGGCGGGTTTTTCAGGTGCGGCGGGGCGAGGCCGCGAGCGGCAGATGGTCGAACAGCGTGGGGCCGTTCGGCGAAGCGCCTTCGATGGTGAGCAGGCGCAACTTGGTGACGACTCCGCCGGGTGCGGAAAAGCCGCCGCTCCTGCCGTTCGCCGCCAGCACGCGATGGCACGGCATGACGATGGGCGTCGGATTCTCGCCCATGGCCTGGCCGACCGCGCGCGCCAGTTGCTTGTCGCCGAGCTTCTCCGCGACTTCGCCGTAGGTCATGGTCTGGCCGGGCGGGATCGCGCGGGCAATGGCGTAGACCTTGCGGTTGAAATCGGAGATGGCCGCATCGTCGATGACGATGTCGGCGAGATCGCGCGGCTCGCCGGCGGTGAGCGCGACGATGCCGTCGATGGCGTGTTGCGCCTCGGGCGACGGCGCGGCTTCACGCGCGTTGGGATAACGTTGCGTGACGCGCGCCCGCGTGGCGGCGGCATCGGCTTCCGGCAGCTGCACGCCGCACATACCGCGCGTGGTCCACACGATGCCGCAGGTGCCGATGGCGGTGTCGAAAAGCGCGAATTGCATGCTGCCAATCTAAGCCGCGCCCTCAGGCGACGCCACCCGCTTCCTGGTCGGCCTTCATGGCGATGCGTAACGGCTTGGGGATCGGCTTGGCGCGGCCGCCGGACACGAAGGCGACCTGCACATGCGCCTCGACCAGGAGTTCGTCGCCGCGCATGACCTGCTGATGCAGCATGACGGAGGCGCCCTTCACCTCTTCCGGCGCGGTGACGATGGTCAACACGTCGTCCATCACCGCCGGCTTTTTGAAGTCGATGCTCATATGACGCACGACGAAGGCGAAGCCGGGCGCTTCCTTTTCCGCCTGCTCGAACAGCGCGCGATGGTCGGCGCCGATCAGGCGCAGATAGTTGGTGCGCCCGCGCTCCATGAAGCGCAGGTAGCTGGCGTGATAGACGATGCCGGAGAAATCGGTGTCCTCGTAGTAGACGCGCACCTGTTGCAGGTGGCGGCCGTTGCGGATTTCACCGTCGAGGGCGTTAGCGCTCGTCACTGTTGAAATTCCACATCAATGTCCCTGCGACCATGCAAAATTCTCACGATCGTCACCCGATCAGATTCTATCCGATAAAAGATAACGTAGTTCCCCGCAACAACGCTGCGAATGTTTTTCGAAAGGCTGGGGCGCTCTCGCGCCAATGAAGGGAAACCGTGACAGGCTCACGAACTTCTGCTCGAACTCATGAGCCAGTGAGAGGGCTGCGGCAGGATTTCGTTCGGCAATATAAGTGTGAATTTGCAGCAAATCAGCGTCAGCGTCCTCGGTAAGGAGGACCCTCATCCGACCTTATGATCGACGTCGGAAAGGCCAGCGCGACGGAGAAAATCGGCAAAATCCCACTCACGGACGCGGCCTGCATCGGCGGAGGCGACGCCTTTTTCGACTTCGCTTTTCAGAACCTTAAACTTTTCGGCCTGCTCCAACAGGTAAGCAACCGCCGGCTCCCGCATCTCTTCGGGCAAGAGCTCCAGCGCCTCCGCAGCTTTTTCGGTCGTCGTTTTCATGCTGCCATCCTAGCACACCCGAGGTCGCCCTGAAATCTAGTCATCCTCCCCCTCCCCGAACAGCCCGAACTGGCCCAGGTCGCGCGTGGGCTCGGGCATGCCGAGGTGCTTGAACGCTGCGGAGGTCAGCAACCGTCCACGCGGGGTGCGCTGCACGAAGCCTTTCTGGATCAGGAAAGGCTCGATGATGTCTTCGATGGCGTCGCGCGGCTCGCTCAGTGCGGCGGCGATGGTATCGACACCGACCGGGCCGCCGCCGTAGTTGGTGGCGATGACGGAGAGATAACGCCGATCCATGGCGTCGAGACCGGCTGCATCGACTTCGAGCGCGGAGAGCGCGCGATCGGCGACCTTGCGGTCAACCTGCTTGGCGCCTTCGACATGGGCGAAATCACGCACGCGTCGCAACAGGCGGCCGGCGATGCGCGGCGTGCCGCGCGCGCGGCGCGCGATCTCGTTCGCGCCCGTGTCGCTCATGGGCAGGCCGAGCACGCGGGCGCCGCGATTGACGATCTGCTCCAGTTCCTTCTCGGTATAGAAATTGAGCCGCACCGGAATGCCGAAGCGGTCACGCAGCGGATTGGTCAAGAGCCCCGCGCGCGTGGTGGCACCGACCAGCGTGAACGGCGCCAGATCGATCTTCACCGAGCGCGCCGCCGGCCCCTCGCCGATGATGAGATCGAGCTGGAAGTCCTCCATCGCGGGATAGAGGATCTCTTCAACGGTCGGATTGAGACGATGGATCTCGTCGATGAACAGAACATCGCGCGGCTCGAGATTGGTGAGCAGGCGGCGAGATCGCCGGCCTTGGCGATCACCGGACCGGAAGTCGAGCGGAAGTTGACGCCCAATTCGCGCGCAACGATCTGCGCCAGCGTGGTCTTGCCGAGGCCCGGCGGGCCGACGAACAGCACGTGGTCGAGTGCTTCCTGACGCGACCGCGCCGCCTCGATAAAGATCGACAGGTTCGCGCGCGCCTGCTCCTGGCCGATGAAATCGCCGAGCTTCTGCGGGCGCAACGAGGCGTCGACGTCGTCGTCGCGCTTTCTCAGAGTTGACGAGGCGCGGGTTGCTGCTCACGACATCCCCCGCCGGTATTTGTTCGGCAGCAACGCGCCGATGGTGGTGACGGTCGGGCCGTTCTTGCCGTCGGGCACGATGACGCGCGCCTTGGCATCGTAATCGTGGATCAGCTCGCGGCAGGTGCCGCAGGGGCTGACCACCGCCACCTTGCCCTTCTCGCCGGGCTTGGGATGGCGCACGGCGACGATGGTGTCGATGCCGTTATCGCCCTTTTCGGTCAGCGCGGTGCCGATGGCGATGGCCTCGGCGCAGACCGCGCCGCGCCCGACATAGGCGTCGAGATTGACGCCGGTCACCACGCGGCCGTCGCGCGTGCGCATGGCGGCGCCGACCTCCTGCCAGTCGTTGCGGTAGCGCGACGTGATGGCCTCGGTGGCGGCGGCGATCAATTCCTTGTCCTTGGCGGTCAGCTTCGTCATCTCGATATCTTACTCACTACTTCGCTAGTTCCTTGAGACCCTGCCGGATCAATGTGGCGGTATCGGCGCCCTCGCCGGCCGCACGCGCGGCGGCGGCGATGGCCGCGGCCGCCTGCGGCTGACCATAGCCGAGATTGACCAGCGCGGAGACCGCATCGACCACCGGCTTGGGCGCGCTCGCTTCGTCGAGCGAGCCTGCGAGATGCACCACACCCGCATCGACGCTGGCGAAGGCCGGCGCCTTGTCCTTGAGTTCCGAGACGATGCGTTCCGCCACCTTGCTGCCAACGCCGGGCGAGCGCGCCACCGCCGCCTTGTCGCGGGTGGCGATGGCATTGGCGAGTTCCGTGGGCCTCAGCGTGCCGAGCACCGACAGCGCGACGCGCGCGCCGACGCCCTGCACGGTCTGCAAGAGGCGGAACCATTCGCGCTCGGTGTCGCTGGCGAAGCCGAACAGCTTGATCTGGTCCTCGCGCACGTAGGTTTCGATCGCGAGCGTCGCGGCCTCGCCCGGCGCCGGCAAGTGCTGCAGCGTGCGCACCGCGCAATGCACCTGATAGCCGACACCGTGCACGTCGAGGATGACGTAGTCCTCGCCGTAGCTATCGATCACGCCTTTGAGCTTGCCGATCATCGCGCCGCTGCCTTCACCTTCATCATCATACTCTGCCGATGATGCGCGTGGCAGATCGCGATGGCCAATGCATCGGCGGCGTCTTCGCTCTCGGGTTCCGCTTGCGGCAGCAGCACGCCGATCATCATGCGGATCTGCGCCTTCTCGCCGTGGCCGGCGCCGACGATGGTCTTCTTCACCAGGTTGGGCGCGTATTCGGCAACGGTTAAGCCCGCACGCGCCGGCACCAGCATGGCGATGCCGCGCGCCTGGCCGAGCTTCAGGGTCGCGGCCGCGTTGGTGTTGACGAAAGTTTGCTCCACCGCCGCCTCGTGTGGGGCGAATTCGTCGATCACCTTGGCGAGGCCGTCGTGGATCGCCACCAGCCGGGCGCCGAGATCGGCCTTGTCGCTGGTCGCCAGCGAGCCGCAGGCGACGTAGATCAGCCGGTTGCCGTCGCTCTCCACCAAGCCCCAGCCGGTACGGCGGAGCCCGGGATCGATGCCGAGAATGCGAATCGGTTGGCGGCGCATGGCCCCGTTGATAGCCCTCGCCGGGCGTCAGGCAAAGAACCCGCAAATGCCCCCCAATCGCCCCTTATGACAATTCATTGCTCGTGCCCCCAGTCGCCGGCTGTTAAGCCCGAAGTCGACCCGAGTGCCCCATTTGATCGACCTTCCTTCCCTTTCGACCCTTCTTGCCACGATTGAGAGCGAACGCTTCCTCCTGGCCGTCGGCGTGACCCTGCTCGCCGGCGTGGTGCGCGGGTTCTCCGGCTTTGGCTCGGCCCTCATTTATGTGCCGCTGATCTCCGCGCTCTATGAGCCGAAGATCGCCACCGTTTCCTACGCGCTGATGGATTACGTCTGCGCGCTACCCTTCGCCGTGCACGCTTTTCCCGTCGCCAACCGGCGCGAGGTGTGGCCGGCCTTCGCCGCCGCGCTGCTGACGGTACCGATCGGCGTATACGTTCAATACGCGGTCGATCCGACGGTCCTGCGCTGGGGCATGTCCGCCTTCGTCATCACCTTTGTGGTGCTGCTGGCGGCCGGCTTTCGTTATCCGTGGAAGCCAAGCACGCCGGCCGCGTTCGGCGCCGGCGCCCTGTCGGGCTTTGCCGGTGGCGCGACGCAGATGAGCGGGCCGCCGACCATCCTTTATTGGCTCGGCAGTCCGGAACCCGTCACGGTAGTCCGCGCCAACCTGCTGGTGTTCTTCATGCTGCTCGGCATCACGCTGCTCGCCAACTACGCTTGGCGCGGGCTGATGACGCTGCATCCGATCGTGCTCGCCGGGCTGCTGTGGCCGGTCTACGTGCTGGCGCTGACGATAGGCGCGTTTTGGTTCAAGGGCAGTTCGACCAGCCAATATCGCCGCATCGCCTACGTCATCGTGGCGCTGGCCGCACTGGTCAGCCTGCCGGTGCTGGACCGGTTTTTCACTGAAAGCGTCGGCACCTTTGCGGCGGCGTCTCCGCACACTCCGCTCATTCCCGCGCAAGCGGGAATCCAGAGCGACACACAAGAGATCGTAAGTTTGGCCCCTCCCCCGCTTGCGCGGGGATGAGCGGTTGATGGGCTTTACGCGCTCAGCTTCTGCACCAATTCGTCGGAGATCTCGAAGTTGGCGTAGACGTTCTGGACGTCGTCGTTGTCGTCGAGGGAATCCATCAGCTTGAGGATCTTCTCGCCGGCTTCGTCGTCGACCGCGATGCTGTTCTGCGGCTTCCAGGTCAGCGCCGACTTGCGCGGCTCGCCGAACTTGGCCTCCAGCGCCTTGGTCACCTCGGCGAGATCGTCGACCTGCGTGAAGATCTGGTGGCCGCTGTCGTCGGAAACGACGTCCTCGGCACCGGCTTCGATGGCCGCTTCCAGCATGGCGTCGGCGCTCGCCTTGTCGGCATCGTATTCGACCACGCCCACGTGATCGAACATGAACGACACCGCGCCGGTCTCCGCCAGGTTGCCGCCCGCCTTGGTGAAGATCGAGCGCACCTCGCCGGCGGTGCGGTTGCGGTTGTCGGTGAGCGCTTCCACGATCACCGCCACGCCGCCGGGCGCGTAGCCCTCGTAGCGCATCTCGTCGTAGTTCTCACCGTCGCCGCCTTGGCTCTTCTTGATGGCGCGCTCGATATTATCCTTCGGCACGTTCTCGGCCTTGGCGGCCAGGATCGCGGCGCGCAGGCGCGGGTTGAACGCCGGGTCCGGCATGCCGAGCTTGGCCGCCACCGTGATCTCGCGGGCGAGCTTGGAGAACAGCTTGGCGCGCGCCTTATCGGCACGCCCCTTCTTGTGCATGATGTTCTTGAATTGGGAATGGCCGGCCATATGCAGGTCTTTGTGCTGATCTTTGAGCGGGACTTGATCGTTCGAATGGGTTGAGTTTGGCGGCTATATAGAGCGGCTGGCCAAGAAAATCTATTCCCAGAACGCCGGCCGCGCCTCTTCCAGCTGGCCGCCGAGCCGCACGGCGGCGACCTTGCTGGCCAGGCCCTTGTCGTCGGTCTCGACCGCCACCGCGCAGAAGGTGGCCGGGCCGCTCGCCGGCTCGAACCGACTGCTCGGAATCTTGGTCAGGAAACGGTTGAGCGGCTCGCCCTTGTTCATGCCGATGACCGACTGGAAGTCGCCGGTCATGCCGACGTCGGTGATGAAGGCGCTGCGCTTGGGGAGGATACGGTGGTCGGCGGTCGGCACGTGCGTATGCGTGCCGACGGTGAGACTGACGCGGCCGTCGCAGAAATAGCCCATGGCCTGCTTCTCGCTGGAAGCCTCGCAGTGCATGTCGACGATGATGGCATCGGCGCCCTCGCGCAACGGACAGGCGGTGAGCTCACGGTCGACGGCGGCGAAGGGATCGTCCATCGGGTCCATGAAGATGCGGCCCATGGCGTTGACGACGAGTGCGTGCTGGCCGTTCTTGGCCTCGACCAGCGCGGCGCCGCGGCCGGGCGTGCCGGCGGGATAGTTGACCGGGCGAATGAGGCGCGGCGCGCGCTCGATGAAAACGAGGGCTTCGCGCTGGTCCCAGGAATGGTTGCCGAGGGTGACGGCGTCGGCGCCGGCGTCGATCATCTCGTCGTAAATCTTCTCGGTGATGCCGAAGCCGCCGGCGGCGTTCTCGCCGTTGACCACCACCAGGTCGAGCTTCCACTTGGAGATTAGCCCGGGCAGCCGCTCGGTCACCGCCTGGCGCCCGCTACGCCCCACCACATCGCCGACAAAGAGAATTCGCATCCGCCTACCTTAACCTCACGCCCGCAGATCTATCACCTCGCGCTCCGTTAGCACGAGATCGAGGCGCTCGTCGCGGGCACCGGTGGGGACCTGCGGCATTTCCTGGGCGGCGAAAGCGAGGCCGATGGCGGTAACGTTCTTCTTCGCGCGCAGGGCGGCAAGCGTCATGTCGTAGTAGCCGGCGCCATAGCCGATGCGGTTACCGGTACGGTCGAAGGCGGCGAGCGGCACGATGACGATATCGGGCGCGACCTCCGGCGCCTCCGGCTTGGGCTCGCGGATGCCCCATTGCCCGCGCGCGAACTCGTCGCCGAACGCGTAGGCACGCATGATGAGCGGATGGCCGCGGCCTTTGATCGCCGGCAACGCCAGTTGCGCGCCGGCTTGCGCCAGCTTCTTCAACAAGGGCAGCGGATTGATCTCGGTTTTCATCGGCATGAAGCCGGAGACGAGGACGCCGGGCGTGATCGCAACCGGGAATTCCCGCGCGGCGATCTGCTCCGCCGCCGCCGCGCGTTCGTCCGCCGGCATGGCGTCGCGCTTGGCGAGGGCTTCGGCGCGGATCTTTGCTTTCTGGTCTTGAAGCTCAGCGGTGTCGGACATCTCAACCCGTCATACCCGGCCTTGTGCCGGGCATCCCGATAAGGACGGCAAGGCCGTGCCTCCCGAAGAGAGATGGCATCGGAAGTCGGGCCTGCCCGACTTCCGCACTTACTAAACGCCGCAAGTCGGGTAAACCCGGCTTGCGGTGACAAGCCCGGCCATGACGGGTCACTGAAAAAAGAGAATTGAGTGCGGAGCCGCAACGGCCGTCAGAGCGTGATCCCGGGAACCTACATAAGTAGGTGGGCGCCATATGTCCGGACCCACGGGTCCGGTCAGGGACAGCTCCCGTTGGGATCGTAAGGCCCCGGGGAATTTATCTCCGTCGCGCCTCGCAGCCCCGCGAGAGGGAATGTAGTGTGTGTTCGGGGAAAGCGCCACTTACCTTCTTACTTACCCTCTCCCCTTGTCGGAGAGGGGAAACGTGGATGCCGCAGCGCCCGGCCCTACCCGATCGCCACACTCTCGCCGACGGTCTCGTTGAGCCGGCGGGTGATGCTTTCGATGCGCTCGGCGGCCGAGTTGAAGGCCCCGACCACGGCGGCGGAGGCCTGCTTGGCGCGGTCGCCGGCGACCATGCGGGCGTCCTGCAGGGCGGATATCTCCTCCTCCAGGCGGCGCACCTGCGTCTTGGCTTCGCTCACCTCGTCGGCCACCATCAGCGCCGCCATCACCGTCAGCCGGGTGTCGCCGATCTCGCCGAAGCGCTGGCGCAATTCGGCGATGCGGCCGTCGACCTCGGACGCGAGCGTCAGGAGGTGCTCCTCCTGGCCGTCCTCGCAGGCAAGGCGGAATTGGCGGCCGGCAATGGTGGCGGTGACCTGGGCCATGTCGAATTCCCTATGACGCCTTTTGTTGCTCTTCTTGCTCTTCTTCGTCTTCTTCGTCTTCGTCCGCCTCTTCGGCTTCTTGCGGCTCTTCTTGAATTTCTTCTTGTGGCGCTTGTGGTTCTGGGGCTTCGCCGTGCGCTGCCAGCACCGACTGGATCGAGGTCATGGCCGCATCCAGCCGGTCGGCGACCGCGCGGTTGGTCTCTTCCAGCTTGCGCGACCGCGCCGCCTCGCCGTCGAGCGCGGCGGCGAGCCGGGTACGGTCGGTGCCGAGCGCCTGCACTTGGGCGGCCAGCGCCGCCTCGCTCTGATCGGCCTGCGCGCGCCGCTCGACGGCGGCGTCGAGCGCATCGAGCGCCAGCGCCAGACGCTTGACGGCCGCATCGGCGGCACTTTCGTCAGTCATTGCCGTTGCCCCGGACCTTTGCGTGCAAAAATGCCAATGTCGGCAACTGTTTAGGCAAAGAATCTTACGTGCTGCGCGATCCGCTCGTCAACGCCGGCGATAACGATATGAACCGTTGTTTTCGGGAGGCTGTGCATGGCCGTTTACGGGCCGCGCCGTCACATTGACTCCGGGCCGGCACATGCTATCCACCCCCGACAATTAAGGCCATTTCCATGAATGCAACCCGTTCGACGGCCGCCGCGGCGCCCGCGCAATCCCGCGACTCGCACGCCGCTGCCGCGGTAAGCCACGACCGCATGGCCAACGCCATTCGGGCGCTTGCCATGGATGCGGTCGAGCAGGCCAAATCCGGCCATCCCGGCATGCCCATGGGCACCGCGGACGTGGCGACGGTGCTGTTCACGCAGTTCCTGAAATTTGATCCGGCTGATCCAGCTTGGCCCGATCGCGACCGCTTCGTGCTGTCGGCCGGCCACGGCTCCATGCTGCTGTATTCGCTGCTTTATCTCACCGGCTATCCGGAAATGACGCTGGACGAGATCAAGCGCTTCCGCCAGCTCGGTTCCAAGACGCCAGGGCACCCGGAATACGGCCACACGCCGGGCGTGGAGACCACCACCGGCCCGCTCGGCCAGGGGCTCGCCACCGCGGTCGGCATGGCGATCGCCGAGCGGCACACGGCCGCCGTATTCGGCGCCGAAGTGGTCGACCACAAGACCTACGTTATCTGCTCCGACGGCGACCTGATGGAAGGCATCAGCCATGAGGCCATCGCGCTCGCCGGGCACCTGAAGCTCAACAAGCTGATCGTGCTGTTTGACGACAACGGCATTTCCATCGACGGCGCTTTGTCGCTGTCGGATAGCGTCGACCAGGTGAAGCGCTTCGAAGCCTGCGGCTGGAACGCCTCGCGTATTGATGGCCATGATCCGCAGGCGATTGCGTCAGCAATCGCAAAAGCTCAAGAATCGGATCGCCCCACGCTGATCGCCTGCAAGACGAAAATCGGATTCGGCGCACCGACCAAACAGGGCAAGTCCTCCTCGCACGGCTCGCCGCTCGGCGCCGAGGAGATCAAGGGCGCGCGCGCGGCACTCGGCTGGGATTACCCGCCATTCGAAATTCCCGACGACATTCTGAATGCCTGGCGGGCGGCCGGCGCGCGCGGCAAACCGGCCCATGCCGACTGGGATAAGCGCCTCGCCGCGCTCGACGCCAAGCAGCGCAACGAGTTCGAACGCCGCACGAAGAACGAGATCTCGACGCAGGCGCTCGACGGCGCCGTGCGTGCGGTGAAGGAAAGCCTCGCCGCCACGCCTAAGGACATCGCCTCCCGCTCGTCGTCCGAGTTCGCGCTGGAGACCCTGGTGCCGGCGCTGCCGGAGATGATCGGCGGCTCCGCCGACCTCACCGGCTCCAACAACACCCGCACCAAGTCGATGCAGGCGATGACCGCGTCGGATTTCTCCGGCCGCTTCATCCACTACGGCATCCGCGAATTCGGCATGGCAGCCGCCATGAACGGCATGGCGCTGCACGGCGGCATCGTGCCCTATTCCGGCACCTTCCTGGTGTTCTCCGACTACTGCCGGCCGGCGCTCCGGCTCGCCGCGCTGATGGGCGTCAGGGCGATCCACGTGATGACCCACGACTCCATCGGCCTCGGCGAGGACGGGCCGACCCACCAGCCGGTCGAGCAGCTCGCCGCGCTGCGCGCGATCCCCAATCTGCTGGTGTTCCGCCCGGCCGACGCGGTCGAGACGGTGGAATGCTGGCAACTCGCGCTGCAGAACAAGAACCGGCCGAGTGTGCTGGCGCTGACCCGCCAGGGCCTGCCGCAGTTGTCGCAGGATTTCCTCGACACGAACCGCTGCGCTGCCGGCGCCTACGAGATTTCGGCGGCCGACGGCAAGGCGGAGGTCTCGATCTTCGCCACCGGCTCGGAAGTCTCGCTCGCTGTCGAGGCGCAGAAGCTGCTGGCCGCCAAGGGTGTGGCCGCGCGGGTCGTGTCGGTGCCCTGCTTCGAGCTTCTGGCCGAGGCGCGGGACGCCGTCCGCCAGGCGGTGATCGGCGACGCGCCGGTCAAGATCGGCGTCGAAGCCGCGGTCCGCCAGGGCTGGGACGCCATTATCGGTTCCGACGGCGCCTTCGTCGGCATGTCATCATTCGGCGCCAGCGCGCCTTACAAGGAACTTTACAAGCACTTCGGCATTACGCCTGAGGCAATTGCCGACGCGGCCTTGCACAAGCTTGGGAAGGATTGATCCACCTCAACTCATCGCCCGCGAAAGCGGGCGATTGCATAAGGGGCGCGGGTCAGAACGGCAGGGGGTTGCTGGATGCCTCGCGTTTGCGGGGCTGGCCAGTCGGTAGATGAAGCCGGGAGAAGGAAAAAATGACAGTTCGCGTTGCCATTAACGGATTCGGCCGCATTGGCCGCAACGTCCTGCGTGCCATCGTCGAGAGCGGGCGCAAGGATATCGAAGTGGTCGCCGTCAACGACCTCGGGCCGGTCGAAACCAATGCCCATCTCCTGCGCTTCGACAGCGTGCACGGCCGCTTCCCGCACGAGGTCACCGTCAAGGGCGACACCATCAGCGTCGGCGGCGGCACCATCAAGGTCTGCGCCGAGCGCGACCCAGCCAAGCTGCCGTGGAAGGACCTCGGCATCGACATCGCGCTGGAATGCACCGGCATCTTCACGGCGAAGGAAAAGGCGAAGGCCCATCTCGACGCCGGCGCCAAGCGCGTGCTGGTCTCGGCCCCGTCCGACGGCGCCGACGCGACCATCGTCTTCGGCGTCAACCACGACACGCTGACCAAGGACCACCTGGTGGTCTCGAACGGCTCGTGCACCACCAACTGCCTGGCGCCGGTCGCCAAGGTGCTGAACGACACAGTCGGCATCGAGACCGGCTTCATGACGACGATCCACGCCTACACCGGCGACCAACCGACGCTCGACACCATGCACAAGGACCTCTACCGCGGGCGTGCGGCGGCGATGTCGATGATCCCGACCTCGACCGGCGCCGCCAAGGCGATCGGCCTGGTGCTGCCGGAGCTCAAGGGCAAGCTCGACGGCGTCGCCATCCGCGTGCCGACGCCGAACGTCTCGGTGATCGACCTCAAGATCGTCGCCAAGAAGAAGACCACCAAGGAAGAGATCAACGAGGCGATGAAGCGGGCCGCCGAGCAGCAGCTCAAGGGCATCCTCGGCTACACCGTGCATCACAACGTCTCGATCGACTTCAACCACGACCCGCACTCGTCCACCTTCCACATGGACCAGACCAAGGTCATGGACGGCACGCTGGTGCGCGTGATGTCCTGGTACGACAACGAATGGGGCTTCTCCAACCGCATGGCGGACACCGCCGTGGCGATGGGGAAGCTGATTTAAGAAACCATTGGCCTCATCCTTCGAGACGGCGGCTTACGCCGCCTCCTCAGGATGAGGATCGAAGCATCAGCCCTCATCCTGAGGAGCCGAGCGTCGGCGAGGCGTCTCGAAGGATGAGGGCGACGGGTTGAACGCTTCATGGAAAACTTCCGCACCCTCGACCACGTCGACGTAAAGGGCAAACGCGTCCTGGTGCGCGTCGACCTCAACGTGCCGGTGGAAAACGGCGTCGTCACCGACGCCACCCGCATCGAGCGCGCCGCACACGCCATCACCGAAATCGCCGACGCCGGCGGCAAGGTGATCCTGCTCAGCCATTTCGGCCGGCCCAAGGGCAAGCGCGATCCCAAGTACTCGCTCAAAGTCGTGGCGGCCGAAGTCTCGCATGTCATCAAGCGGCCGGTGAAGTTCGTCGATGATTGTGTCGGCGAGGTCGCTGAGAAGGCGGTCGCCGCCATGAAGCCCGGCGAGATCGTGTGCCTGGAAAACACGCGCTTTTATCCGGGCGAAGAAAAGAACGATCCCGCCTTCGTCAAGCAACTCGCCAAGCTCGGCGACCTCTGGGTCAACGACGCCTTCTCGACCGCCCACCGCGCGCACGCCTCGACCGAAGGGCTCGGCCACGTGCTGCCGGCTTATGCCGGGGCAACCATGCTGGAAGAGCTGGTGGCGCTTGAGAAAGCGCTGGAGAAGCCCGAGCGCCCGGTGGCGGCGATCGTCGGCGGCGCCAAGATCTCGACCAAGCTCGATCTGTTGTCGAACCTGTTGCAGAAGGTCGACGCCCTGATCATCGGCGGCGCCATGGCCAATACGTTTTTGCTGGCGTTAGGTAAGCCGGTCGGCAAGTCGCTGGTCGAGCAGGACCTGGTGCAGACAGCGCGCGACATCATGGACAAAGCCAAGGCCGAAAAGCGCGAGATCGTGCTGCCGGTCGACGTGGTGGTGGCGAAAGAGTTCAAGGCCAACGCGCCCTCGCGCGCCATCGACGTCGACAAGGTCGGCCCGGAGGAGATGATCCTCGATATCGGCCCGCGCAGCATCGAGCAGGCTATCTCGGTGCTGGCGCGCATGAAGACGCTGGTGTGGAACGGCCCGTTCGGCGCCTTCGAGATGGAGCCGTTCGACAACGGCACGGTCGAGGTGGCGGAAGCCGCGGCCGAACTGACCAAGGCCGGCAAGCTGGTGACGGTGGCGGGCGGCGGCGACACGGTCGCCGCGCTCAACGTTGCCGGCGCCGCCGATCGCTTCACATATGTTTCGACCGCCGGCGGCGCCTTCCTGGAATGGCTGGAAGGCAAGGCCCTGCCGGGGGTCGAGGTGCTGAGGGTAAGATAATTTTCGACGTCATTCCGGGGCGCGGGCGCAGCTCGCGAACCCGGAATCCATACTCCCGTTGGGAGATGGATTCGAGATGCAGGGGTTATGGATTCCGGTTTCGCGCTTTCAGCGCGCCCCGGAATGACGCGTTAAGAGGGAGACGGAATCATGAATCTCGCTGAACTGAACAAAGTCGCTAACGCCATGGTCGCGCCGGGGCGCGGCATCCTGGCCGCCGACGAATCCACCGGCACCATCAAGAAGCGCTTCGACGCCATCAGCGTGGAATGCACCGAGGACAATCGCCGCGACTATCGCGAGATGCTGTTCCGTTCGGCCGAAGGCATGAAGCACATTTCCGGCGTCATCCTCTACGACGAGACCATCTGGCAGAAGGGCAAGGACGGCACGCCGCTGGTCGACATCATCAAGAAGGCGGGCGCGCTCCCCGGCATCAAGGTCGACGAAGGGGCCAAGCCGCTGCCGAACTGCCCGGGCGAAACGATCACCTACGGGCTCGACGGCCTGCCGACGCGGCTGCCGAAGTACTACGAGCAGGGCGCGCGCTTCGCCAAGTGGCGCGCGGTGATCGACATCGGCGCCGGCAAGCCGAGCTACGCCTGCATTTCGACCAACGCGCACGCTCTGGCGCGCTACGCCGCGCTCTGCCAGGAGCACCAGATCGTGCCGATCGTGGAGCCGGAAGTGCTGATGGACGGCGACCACGACATCGACACCTGCTACGGCGTGACCTCGTGGGTGCTGAAGGAGGTCTTCCAGCAGCTCTATTATCAGAAGGTTGCGCTCGAAGGCATGGTGCTCAAGCCCAACATGGCGATCGCCGGCAAGAAGAGCAAAAAGCAGGCCTCCGTGCAGGAGGTCGCCGAGCGCACGGTGAAGATGCTGAAGGAATGCGTGCCGAGCGCGGTGCCGGGCATCGCCTTCCTTTCCGGCGGCCAGTCCGACGAGGACGCCACCGCCCATCTCGACGCCATGAACAAGATCGGCGGCCTGCCCTGGGGCCTCACCTTCTCCTATGGCCGCGCGCTGCAGGCAGCGCCGCAGAAGACCTGGAGCGGCAAGGCCGACAACGTGCCGGCCGCGCAAGCCGCCTTCTCCCACCGCGCCGCCATGAACGGCCTTGCTGCAAAAGGCGAATGGAAGGCCGATATGGAGAAGAAGGCGGCCTAAAGCACTGCCATCCCCTCCCCCTGCTTCGCGGGGGAGGGATAGGGCTACGGCCTTTTACCTCCCACCCTCCCTGCCTTAATCGCGCCGGACGCTGCGCTTAAAGCGCCCTTGCGACTGCATGCCGCTTGTCCCGGTTGCGGCGACGTGAGAGGTACCGCCCGCGCCCTGCCGGGCGTTATAAGCGTCCCATGAGCCAGGCCGACACCCCCATCCGGCCCGCCGCCGCGGGCTGGCCCGTCAGAAACGACCTCATCGTCTATACGGCGATCGGCGTGAGCGCAGTCGCGTTCTGGTGGCTGACGCGCGCGCATGTCGTCTGGCTGCCGTTCTGGGCGCCGTGGGAGTTCTCCTTCGTCGAATTCTTAAGCGGCTGGCTCGGCCTGTTCTGGTACTTGCGCGGCCTTTCCCGCACGCCGGCCGCAGAGCGCCCCTCGTTCGGGCGCAAGCTCGCCTTCTTCATCGGACTCGCGCTGATCTATGCGGTGATGGAGACGCGCTACGAATATCTCGCCGAGCACCAGTTCTTCTTCAACCGCATCCAGCACGTCGCGATGCATCACATCGGACCGTTCCTGCTGGCGCTAGCCTGGCCCGGCGAGACACTGCTGCGCGGCATGCCCGCGTGGCTGACGCGCGTCGTCAGGCATCGCTTCGTGGTGCGCCCGGTGCACATTATCCAGCAGCCGATCCTGGCCGGCGTCTTGTTCGTCGGGCTCGTCATCTTCTGGCTCATCCCGTCGATCCATTTCCGCGCCATGATCGACCCGCGCCTGTTCCACATCATGAACTGGAGCATGGTGGTCGATGGCATCCTGTTCTGGGCACTGGTGCTCGACCCCCGGCCGAAGCCGCCGGCACGACTCTCGTTCGGCGGGCGCGCGGCGCTGTCGATGCTGACCATCTTCCCGCAGATCGCCATCGGCGCCTGGATCGCGCTCAGTCCGCAGGACCTTTACCCGTTCTACGAACTCTGCGGCCGCATCTATCCGGAACTGGGCGCGCACTACGACCAGACCGTCGGCGGGCTGATCGTCTGGATCCCGCCCGCCATGATGGGGGTCCTTGGCGTGGTGCTGGTGCTCAATGCCTTGCGCAAATACGAAGAAAAGGAAGTCAACGATGAAAGCGAAAATCGAAGCAGCGGCATCGTCATCCAGTCGAGCCAGTGGACCGGCTAGCGCGCGGCTCATCTTGAGCGCGGCGCTCGCCGGGGCGCTTCTCACCGCGGCCGGCAGCGCGGCCCATGCCGCCGGCGTGACCATCGAGAAACCCTGGATGCGCTTCATCATCAAGGCACGGCCGGCCGCCGGCTATTTCACGTTGCACAACGGCACCGACAAGGCGGTCAGCCTCACCGGCGCGTCGTCGAGCGCCTGCGGCATGACCATGCTGCACCAGACCAAGGAAGAAAACGGCGTCGCCAAGATGCTGCCGGTCAAGAGCGTCGCGGTGCCGGTCGGCGGCAAGCTCACCTTCCGGCCCGGCGGCTATCACATCATGTGCATGAAGCCGAAGATGAAGATCGGTGACAGCGTGCCGGTGACGCTGAAGTTCGCCGACGGCAAGACGCTGACCGCCAAGTTCGCGGTCACCGGCCCGGGCGGGATGAAGAAGTAGGACGCTCTCTTTCGGTCAATCCGGGTTCGCATGCTAACGCGTGCGCCCCGGAATGACAGCTAAAGATAACTCAGGATCCGCCGCCACCAGCTATTGCTGCCGGCACCGTTGACCATCGCCCGCAGATCCGCCGCAGCGGGCGCGAGCTTGGCGTTCGGCTTCGACAGGCTGGTGAACAAGAGCTTGATGTCGCCGGCGCGGTTGAACACGTAGACCGCCGCGCCGTGGGTGACCTCGTAGGGCTTGCCGTCGTGGGCCGGCGTCACCGAATAGGACACCCGGTAGCGCTTGGCGAGATTAGCGAGCGCGCTCGGCGTGCCGCGCAAGCCCACCACCTCCGGCGCGAAGGCATTCGTATACTGCTTGAGCACGGGCAGCGTGTCGCGGTTGGGATCGACGGTCACGAACAGCACGCGCACGTCGTCGGCCTTCTTGCCCATCTTCTTCAGCATGGTGGTGATATTGAGCAGCGTCGTCGGGCACACGTCCGGGCAGAAGGTGTAGCCGAAATAGAGCAGCACGATCTTGCCCTTGTAGTCGGCGGCGGTGACCGTCTTGCCGTCGGACGCGCGCTTCATGGTGAAGGCGAGCTTGGGCAGCGCGCCGGTCATGTCATCGGAATTCCAGGCTTTGGCCTGTGTGCCCACAAGCAGCAGGACGCTAACGAGCGCGGCGGCGGCCAGGGCGAAGGCGCGGCGGCTGAAGACGGTCATGAGGGACTTCACAGCATTGGTACGAGGTTTCGGCATCTTTCCAGGGCGGTTTCGGTTGGGCGCCGCGCCGTTCTCGGCCGCGCCAGAAGTCCCGTCGCCCCCGATGGCGCTTTTTGGCGGTTTCACCCGCTGTTCCTATGAGACCGCGGGCCGCCGATCCAGCCCCAAATTGACGCGGGGGCTTACCCTCCCCCGCGAAGCGGCCGGGAGGGGCAAAGCGAAGACTTGGGCGCCCTGCTCGGCCCGCTTTCGCATGGCGCAAGCCTCAAAAATTCGTAGGCGGCGTGACGGCGCGACCGTTTTTCGCTAAGCACAACGCCGATTTCCGCGAACACGACACAAGGAATTTCCGCCGTGATCGATCTCTACACCTGGACGACCCCGAACGGCCGCAAGGTCTCCATCGCGCTGGAAGAGCTTGGCCTGCCCTACACCGCGCACGCCATCAACATTTCCAAGGACGAGCAATTCGCGCCTGACTTCCTCAAGATCGCGCCCAACAACCGCATCCCGGCCATCGTCGACCGCGACAACGGCATGTCGCTGATGGAGTCCGGCGCCATCCTCATCTATCTGGCCGACAAGACCGGCAAGCTCCTGCCCAAGGAAGGCGAAGCGCGCTACCGCGTCATCGAATGGCTGATGTGGCAGATGGGCGGCCCCGGCCCCATGCTCGGCCAGGTGCATCACTTCGTGAAATATAACCAGGGCAAGGCGCCCTACGCCGAGGAGCGCTATCTCAAGGAAGGCCACCGGCTCTACAAGGTGCTCAACACGCGCCTCGAAGGCCGCGACTTCGTGGCCGGCGACTATTCCATCGCCGACATCGCGATCTGGCCGTGGATCTCGCGCTTCGAGTGGCAGACCATCGACATGAACCAGTACCCGAACGTGAAGCGCTGGTACGTCAACATCGCTGAGCGCCCGGCGGTACAGAAGGGCTATCAGGTGCCCAAGGACATGGGCCCGATCCCGATGCCATGAGGCGGCGCCGACATGCGAGACTGACAATGGCCGGGGCACGCTCCGGCCATTTCGTTTGTGACGGGCAGGCAGCACTTCGCTTGGACGCTCGCGCCCGAACCGACTACCCTCCTCTTTGATTCGCCGTTCGTCGCGTTCCGCATTCGCTCAAGCGTCCCGTCCCCTCGCCGTCCCGCGTGAAACGCCATGGCCGAAGCCGCACCGCAATCTCCCCGCATTGATATACCGACCCTGCTGCAGCGCGCCGTCACCATGCATCAGGGCGGGCGCCTGCGCGAGGCGGAAAAGCTCTATGCCCAGGTCCTCGCCGCCCAGCCGGACAATTTCGACGCGCTGCATCTTTGCGGCGTGCTGATGCAACAGCGCGGCCAACCGGTCGAGGCGCTCAAGCTGATCGGCCAGGCGCTGCGCGCCAACGCGCGGGCCGCCCCCGCCCATTCCAACTACGGCATGGTGCTCGCCGCGCTCAACCGCGACGCCGAGGCGGTCGAAAGCTACGACCGCGCCATCGCCCTGCAGCCCGACTTCGCCGGCGCCATCAACAACCGCGGTAACGCGCTGCGCAAGCTCGGCCGCAACGAAGAGGCGATCGAAAGCTTCGAACGCGCGCTCACGCTCAATCCCGGCTATCCGGAAGCGCTCAACAATCGCGGCAACGCGCTGGTCGCGATGCAGCGCACCGCCGAGGCGCTGAAGAGCTACGACGAGGCGCTGGCGCAGCGGCCGTCCTACGTCGACGCCCTGGTCAACCGCGCCGAGGCGCTGCGCCTGCTCGAGCGCGAGGATGAGGCCATGGCGAGCCTCGACCGTGCGCTGGCGCTCAAGCCTGACCATCCCGCCGCCCTGCAGGGGCGCGCGCAACTGCGGCAGGCGCGCGGCGACATCGCCGGCGCGCTCGCCGACCTGCAACGCCTCGCCCCGCAGAAGCCCGACGATGCCGATATCCAGGCCAGCCTGGGGAACCTGTTGCGCGAACTCGGCCGCTTCGATGAGGCGCTTAGCGCCTACGACCGCGCGCTGGCGCTTGGGTCCGACGACGCCCGCACCCAGAATTGCCGCGGCAACGCGTTGGTGGAGCTCAACCGGCTGGACGAAGCGCTTGCCGCTTACGAGCGCGCCTTGGCGATCGATCCGGAATACACCTTTGCACTGGTCAACCGCGGCAGCGCGCTGCGCTATCTCGGCCGCACCGACGAGGCGCTCGCGAGTTTCGAGCGCGCCATCCAAAAGGCGCCCGATCTCGTCGACGCGCACTGGAACAGGGCGCTGCTGCTGCTCTCGCAAGGCGACTTCGAACGCGGTTTTGCCGGCTACGAATGGCGCTGGCGACGCGGTATCGAGGCGCCGCGCGGGTTCTCTGAGCCGCTCTGGCAGGGCGAGGACCTGAAGGCTAAGACCATCCTGCTCTATGCCGAGCAGGGCCTGGGCGACTGCATCCAGATGCTGCGCTATCTGCCGTTGGTGGCGAAAAAGGCCGGCAAGGTCGTGCTCGAACTGCCCGCGCCGTTGCAGCCGCTGATCGGCGATCCGACCGTCACGCTGGTGAAGCCTGGCGCGCCGCTGCCGCCGTTCGACATGCATTGCCCGCTCATGAGCCTGCCGCTGGCGTTCGGCACGACGCTCGAGACCATTCCGGCGGACGTGCCCTATATGCATGTACCGGCCAAGCGGCTCGAGAAATGGCGGGCAAAACTCGCCGAAATTCCAGCGCCGCGCGTCGGCTTCGTCTGGTCGGGCCGGCCGGACCACGTCAACGATCACAACCGCAGCATTCCGCTTTCGCGTCTCGCCCCGGTGCTGGCGGTGCCGGGCGTGCAGTTCGTCAGCCTGCAGCCTGAGACCCACGAGCGCGACCTCGCCGAAGCCGCGCGCCGGCCGAACCTGACGCGCTTCGATGGCGAACTCGCCGATTTCGCCGATACCGCGGCGGCGATTTGCCAGCTCGACCTGGTGATCGCGGTCGACACCGCGGTCGCGCATCTTGCCGGCGCGCTCGGCAAGCCGGTCTGGATTCTGCTCTCCCACATCCAGGACTGGCGCTGGCTGCTCGCCGGCCGCGACAGCCCCTGGTACCCGAGTGCGCGCCTGTACCGGCAGCCCAGGCCCGGAGACTGGGACAGCGTCATCGCCGAACTTGCCGCCGATGCCGACGAATTCGCCAAGACGCAGCGCGTCAGCGCAGGGTAAACTCAAAATAGCGTCAAACTACCGCCCGATTGGGCTACCATGCCGGGACCATGGCTTCGCGACCGACCCAAACCGAACCGCGGCCGCAGCCGCGGCTCTATCTGCTGACCCCGCAACTGGCGGACACAGGCCCTTTTGCCGCGCCGCTCAAGACGGCGCTGGCGGCGGCCGACGTCGCCGCCGTGCTGCTGCGGCTTGAGGAGGCAGACGAGCGCACCCTGATCAACCGCGCCAAGGCGCTGGCGCCGGTGGCGCAAGGTGCCGATGCGGCTCTCATCCTCGACGGCCATGTCGGCCTGGTGGCACGCGCCGGCGCCGATGGCGTCCATCTCACTGGCCGCGACGATTTCGACGACGCGCTGGAACGGCTGAAGCCCGAACGCATCGTCGGCCTCGGCGGGCTTGCGAGCCGGCACGATTGCATGGTCGCCGCCGAGCGCGGCGCCGACTATGTCCTGTTCGGGGAGCCCGACGCCGCCGGCCGGCGGTCGCCGTTCGAGGCGGTCGAGGAGCGCGTCGCCTGGTGGGCGGAGCTGTTCGAACTGCCGTGCGTCGCCTATGCCGATAATCTCGACGAGATCGCACCGCTGGTCGCGGCCGGCGCCGACTTCGTCGCGCTCGGCGAGTGGTTGTGGCGCGACGAAACCGCCGTCGCCGCAACGCTGCAAACGGCGACCGCGCATCTGCGGTTGCCGGAGGCGACCGCGTAATGCGGCGGCACCCGGTCCGCGCGGCGCTCCTGGCGCTCGCTGCGTTGGCGCTCGCTTCGCCCGCGTTCGCTCAAAGTGACAAGACGCCCGAAAAGACTCCCGCGGTGCCGGCGCCCCAAACCGCCACTGACCAAGCCGGCAGCAACCAGCCCGATCTCGCCTACGGCGCGTTCCAGCGCGGCTACTATCTGACGGCGCTGAAATACGCGACCGCGCGCGCGGAGAAGGACGACCCGCAGGCGATGACGCTGATCGGCGTACTCTACGCCAACGGTCTCGGTGTCGGACAGGACAGCACCAAGGCGGCCCATTGGTACGAGCTCGCCGCCGCGCGCGGCGACCCCGACGCCATATTCTCGCTGGCGATGATGTACTTCGCCGGCCAGGGCGTGCCGAAGGATCCGAAGAAGGCCGCCAGCCTGCTCCTGCAGGCGGCCGACAAAGGACATGCGCTGGCCGCTTACGATCTCGCGCTGCTCTACCTGCAGGGCAAGACGGTGACGAAGGACGTCAAGCAGGCGGTGCAACTGCTCACGCAGTCCGCGGCCGCCGGCAACGACAAGGCACAGTATGCGCTCGGCACGCTCTACAAGCAGGGGCACGGCGTGCCCAAGAACCAGGAGAAGGCCATGCAGTTGATGGGCGCGGCCTCGACCGCCGGCAACATCGACGCCATGGTCGAATACGCCATCGCCGAGTTCAACGGCAACGGCGTCAAGAAGGATGAGCCGGCGGCGGCAGAGCTGTTCCTGCGCGCGGCGCGGCGCGGCAGCCCGATCGCGCAGGACCGGCTGGCGCGCATCCTGATGGCCGGGCGCGGCATGCCGGCCGACCCGGTCGAGGCGGTTAAATGGCACATCATCGCCAAGGCCGGCGGCGACAAGGACGCGGAGCTCGACGCCTTTGCCGCCAAGCAGAGCAAGAAGGTGCGCGACCAGGCCGAGAAGAAGGCCAAGGAGTGGCTCTCGACGCTGCTGGCGCTGCGCCCTTGACGGCTGCCGTCCTCGCCTGAAACAAGCCTGCCGACGTCCCGTCGATATAGCCGTCCGCGTGGCGGAAAAGGAAGATTATGGTCCATTCCGCCCTGCTCAACGTCATGATCGCCGCCGCCCGCAAGGCCGCCCGCGCCCTCAAGCGCGACTTCGGCGAGGTCGAGAAACTGCAGGTTTCGCTCAAGGGACCGGCCAATTTCGTCTCCGCCGCCGACCGCCGGGCCGAGGAAACCCTCTATCAGGAGCTCAACAAGGCGCGGCCGGGCTACGGCTTCCTGGGCGAGGAAGGCGGCCACCGCGAAGGCGCCGACAAGACCCATACCTGGATCGTCGACCCGCTCGACGGCACCACCAACTTCCTGCACGGCATCCCCCAGTTCGCCATCTCCATTGGCCTGGAGCGCGAGGGGGCGATAGTGGCGGGGTTGATCTACAATCCGGCGACCGAGGAGATGTTCCTGGCCGAGCGCGGCAAGGGCGCTTTCCTCAACGAGCAGCGCATCCGGGTCGCCAACCGCAAGACGCTCGGCGACGCTGTGATCGCCTGCGGCCTGCCCCACCGCGGCCGGCCCGGCATCCCGCTCGGTAAGAAGGAGACCGGGGCCCTGCAGGAGCAAGTGGCGGGGCTGCGGCGGTTCGGCGCGGCCGCGCTCGATCTCGCCTGGGTGGCGGCCGGGCGCATCGACGGCTACTGGGAGCGCGATATCCAGCGCTGGGACATGGCGGCCGGGCTGATCCTGGTCCGTGAGGCCGGCGGCTACGTCTCCGACTGCGACGGCGGCGACGAAATGATGGCCCAGGGCAACGTGGTGGCCGGCAACGAGGCGATCCAGAAGGAAATCCTACGCGTTTTGCGCGAGGTTGGCCGGGACTGAGGGCCCGATCCACCGGGCGCGCGTGGCGGTTAAAGTAACCACCGCATTTTGAACTCAATCGGCGGTTTTATGGTACGTATCCCCGGCGGGGCGGTTTTTACTCGTCACACGTCTGTGCCATATTGATTCGGCATATTTCCCCGGGCCGGCGCGATCCTGAAATCACATGGCAAAAGACCTCGATCCGCTCAAACTGTCCTCGCCCCGCATCTTCTTGTTCCGGATGCTCGTTTTCGTGGTGCTGGGCGGGCTGGTCGCTTTCGTCCTGCACAGCCAGGTGCAGGTGGCCTACATGGCCAACCCCAGCCTGAACACGCTGATCATCGCGGTCCTGGGCATCGGCATCATCCTGTCGTTCCGCCAGGTGATCCGGCTCTATCCCGAGATCTCCTGGGTCAACAATTTCCGCCTCGCCGACCCCGGCCTGGCAGTGGATCGACCACCGGTGCTGCTGGCGCCGATGGCGGCGATCCTCGGCAGCCGCATGGGCCGCATGGCGATGTCGTCGCAGTTGATGCGCGGCATCCTCGACTCCATTGCTACCCGCCTCGACGAGGCGCGCGACATCTCGCGCTACATGACCGGCCTGCTGGTCTTCCTCGGCCTGCTCGGCACCTTCTGGGGCCTGATTGAGACGGTAAGCTCGGTCGGTAATGTCATTCAGGGGTTGAAGGCCGGCGGCGACGCCAGCAGCATGTTCGACTCTTTGCGTCAGGGTCTCGCCGCGCCGCTCTCCGGCATGGGCATTTCGTTTTCGTCCTCGCTCTTCGGTCTCGCTGGCTCGCTGATCCTCGGCTTCCTCGATCTGCAGTCGAGCCAGGCGCAGAACCGCTTCTACACCGAGCTCGAGGATTGGCTGTCGACCACGGTCTATGACACCGCCGCCGAACCGGGCACCGGCGCGCCGGTTGGCACCGCCGGCGAGATCCGCTCCGCCCTCGACAAACTACGTGAGGCCGTGACCGAAGCCGGCGGCAGCAAGGCCGCCTCCGGCGCCATGTCGAATCTGGCGGAGGCGATCCAAGGACTCGTGCACCACATGCGCACCGAGCAGCAGATGATCCGCGACTGGGTCGATGCGCAGGCCGAGCAGCAGCGCGAGATCAAGCGGCTGCTGGAAGTCATGGTGCGCGAGAACGTGAACCGGTGATTGGTTTTTCCGCTCGTCCCCGCGAAAGCGGGGACCCAGTCCTGGATGTCCGCTTTCGCGGGCATGAGCGGATAAGCATCAGACTGCTGAGAGCGTAACTCATGGCCCTTGCACGATCGCGCCGCGGCGACAACGGCACCATGAACTACTGGCCGGGCTTCGTCGACGCGCTGTCGACGCTGATCCTCAGCATCATCTTCATTCTGACCGTGTTCGTCGTGGTGCAGTTCTATCTGCAGCAGGAAGTGCAGGGCAAGGACACCGCGCTCGACCGCCTCAAGAATCAGATCGCGCAGCTCACCGACCTGCTGTCGATGGAGAAGACCAGCAAGAGCGACCTGCAGGACCAGCTCGCGACTTTGCGCGCCTCGCTCGCCACCGCGCAGGGCGAAAGCGAGAAATACAAGAACCTCTATCAGGGCGTCGGCCAGGGCGCTTCCGCCGCCAAAGATAAGATCGGCGCGCTGAGCGACCAGCTTTCCAAGCAGAAGACCATCACCGCCAGCGCGCTCGCCCAGGTCGAGGTGCTCAACCAGCAGATCGCCGCGCTACGCCGGCAGTTGTCGGAAGTGCAGAGCGCGCTCGACCTGACGGAATCGAAGAACAAGGAAGCGCAAGGCCGTATCACCGAACTCGGCCAGCGGCTCAACCTCGCGCTGGCCGAAAAGGTGCGCGAGCTGAAGGGCTACCGCTCCGAGTTCTTCGGCAAGCTGCGTCAGATCCTCGGCGACCGGCCCGACTTCCGCATCGTCGGCGACCGTTTCGTGCTGCAGTCGGAGGTGTTCTTCGATACCAACAGCGCCACGCTCAAGCCGGAAGGCCAGGCCGAACTCGACAAGGTGGCCGGCGCGGTGGTTGGTCTGCAGAAAGAAATCCCGACGAACATTCCCTGGATCATGCGGGTCGACGGCCATACCGACAAGCGGCCGATCACCGGCGGCCCGTTCCAGTCGAATTGGGACCTGTCGACGGCGCGCGCGCTCTCGGTAGTGAAGTATCTCATCAGCAAGGGCGTCGAACCGAAGCGGCTGGTGGCCGCAGGCTTCGGCGAGTACGACCCGATCGCGACCGGCGACACGCCCGACGCCTATCGCCGCAACCGCCGCATCGAGTTCAAGCTGACAGAGCGGTAGATCTAGCCTCGCGCTTGGAGCGCCGGTCTCGCTTTCAGCCAAGATCGTCGCGCCGGCGCTCTGGCGCGCGTATTGCATCGCATCAAGACATCTATCGATTCCACGACTACGATAAGCTCATCATGACCACCCCCACCCTGCGCCCCTATGCCGACCGCGACGAAGACGCCGCCATCGAGCTGTGGCGGCGCACCTGGGCGCATCATTTTCCGCAGATCGACTTCAACGCGCGACAGGCATGGTGGCGCGAGCGATGGAAGCAGGAGTTGGTGCCGGTCGCGCACGTGATCTTGGCCGAGGTCGGCGGTAAGCTGACCGGCTTCGTCACCGTCGATCCCAAGACGCGCTATCTCGACCAGCTCGTGGTGGTGCCGGAATTCTGGGGCACGGGCGTTGCCACCGCGCTGCTCGACGAGGCCAAGCGGCTGTCACCGGAGGGGCTCGAGCTGCTGGTCAACAAGGATAACCTCCGCGCCATCCGCTTCTACGAGAAGAACGGCTTCGCCTACGCCGGCGAGGCCGAGAACCCGGTGTCGGGACTGCCGGTGAACCGGATGCGGTGGGAAATGGAAGGCTGAGAGGCAGACAGCTAATTTCCGGCGCGCGCTTGCCGTTCCCGCCTCGCTCCTATATAGAGCCGGCGAAACAGGCCTTTTCTGGCGCTGCAGCCTTGGCGCGCGGCCCAAAACCCTCGAATAGACAGCGAAAACGACGATGAAATCCGAGATTCACCCCGACTATCACGCCATTACGGTGAAAATGACCGATGGCACCGAGTTCACCACCCGCTCCACCTGGGGCAAGGAGGGCGACGTGCTGACGCTCGACATCGACCCCACCTCGCACCCGGCCTGGACCGGCGGCCAGCAGCACCTCATGGATCGCGGCGGCCGCGTGTCGCGCTTCCAGAAGAAGTTCTCCGGCTTCCTGGGCGAGAAGAAATAAGCGGGCATCGCGCCCGGCAATAAAAAAGCCCCGCGCTCCCGCGCGGGGCTTTTTCGTTTGTGGATCGCGCCAGCGCAGAGCGACGGCTCAGGCGCTCTCGGCGCCGAAGGCGGCTTTCAGCAGCCCGAGCTGATGCTCGACGGGGTTGGCGACCGCCGCCTGCACAGGCGCCGTGCGGTTGTGCATGTTGGTGTCGAGACGGCGGATCTTGCCGTTGAGCGCCTGCGCGCGCGTGATCAGCTCGCGCAACGTTTCCGGCAACAGATCGAAATTGTTCGAGTCGTGATGATCGGTGGCCGAGAGCTTGACCTTGCTCTTTTCCTTGTTGGCCTGGTCAAGCGACATCTCGCCTTCCTTCACCGCCCGGTGCAGCAGCAGCCACGACGCGAGCTGCATCAGCCGCGTGGTCAGCCGCATGCTCTCGGTGGCGTAAGCGAGCGACGCGGCGCGCGCGAGATTCTTGGATTCTTGCCGGCCGGGGCCATCGAGATAAGTGGCGGTCTCTTCCACCAGGCCCATGCCCTCGCGAAACAGATTGACGAACGCCTGCGAATTGGCGAGCCGTTCGCCGAACGACACGGGTTGAAAATCGCTGTACGATTTTTCGGACATGACGCCACGCCTCACCGGTACGCTTTACTAACGCGCGAGACGCCGGGAACACTGCGGCTCTCGTTAACAGGTCGTTAGCATCGCGCGTCCGACCCTGTCCTGTCCAGAGCGCCGGCTCCATTCCTTAAGACATAGTTGTCGCACAACGTTAACGCCGGCATGCGGGAACCCGGTGCCGGCGTTGACCCAAAACGGGACAAAAAAAGGAGCCGCCGTTGCCGGCGGCTCGAAGGTGATAACAGGGAGGCGTCAAACAGAGTGGACAGGAGCCACTCAATGTCCATGAAGATGGACGCTCATAGTAATGAACGAGAAAGCTTAATGACGGCTTAAATCGACAGTTCAGTTGCGCGATTATTTGTTCACGCTGACCTACCCCAACACCTCTTTCGCAATGCGTATGGTTAACGCTTGAAGAATTGATCGGCGGCCGCGCGTGTCGCACGTTTCGATGCGATGTCGGCTTCCAACCGACTGATCTCGTCGTGCAGGAGCTGCACGCGCGCGCTCAGTTCCTCCACCGACAGTATCTTCAGATCCTGGCCGATCTCGTGGCTGACTTTCCGCTTCGGCTGATCGTCATCGTCGAAAATGCCCATGGCACGTTCCTCCCTTAAGCCTGACCTCGACCCAGCTTGCCCTCACCTGGCCCCCTTCACCGCCGATTCCTACCCGTCATTCTCCCGGTTGTCTTGGCCCGCCTTGTCACACCGCGGCAGGCCCCCTAAACAGGGGCCGCCCGCGCAGGGCTCCGCGCGTGCCCGCGCGCCTCGCAAAACATGAGCAATCTTTGAGGATTTCATGGCCACCCTTCCCGCCCGCATGACCGCCATCGGCATCAAAACACCCGGCGGCCCGGAAGCGTTGGTGCCGGAGGAACGCCCGCTTCCGTCACCCGGCGAGGGCGAGATTCTGGTCAAGGTCGCGGCCGCCGGCGTCAACCGGCCCGACGTCATGCAGCGCAAGGGCCTCTATCCGCCGCCGCCCGGCGCCTCCGACATTCCCGGTCTGGAAATCGCCGGCGAGGTCGCAGCACTCGGTGCCGGCGTCACGCGCTGGAAGGTCGGCGATCGCGTGATGGCGCTCGTCTCCGGCGGCGGCTACGCCGAATACTGCATCGCGCACGCAAGCCACGCCATGCCGGTCGACGGCCTCACGATGGAAGAAGCCGCGGCGGTGCCCGAAACCTTCCTCACCGTCTGGCACAACGTGTTCCAGCGCGGCGCCTTGAAAGCCGGCGAAACGTTATTGGTTCACGGCGGCACCTCCGGCATCGGCACCACCGCGATCCAGCTCGCCAAAGCCTTCGGCGCGCGCGTCATCGTCACCGCGGGCTCGGATGAAAAATGCGACGCGTGCCGCAAGCTCGGCGCCGACGTGGCGGTGAATTACAAGACACAAGACTTCGTCGCCGAAGTGAAGAACGCCACCGACGGCAAGGGCGCGAATGTCATCCTCGACATGGTGGGCGGCGACTACATCGGCCGCAACTACGAGGCGGCGGCGGTGGAAGGGCGCATCGTGCAGATCGCGTTCATGGCCAGCGCCAAGGCCGAGGTGAATTTCATGCGGCTGATGCTCAAGCGCCTGCACCACACCGGCTCGACGCTGCGCGCGCGCTCGAACGCCGACAAGGGCGCCATCACCAAGGCGGTGGAAGACAACGCGCTGCCCCTGATCGCGGCCGGCAAGGTCAAGCCGGTCATGTACAAAACGTTCCCGTTGAAGGAGGCGGCGCAAGCACACGCGCTGATGGAATCGAGCGCCCATATCGGCAAGATCGTGCTGACGGTATGACGCGCGGAAACCGAAACCCGTCCGGTCCAGGACTTGTCCAATCAAAGATGGCCCAATCGACCACCCGTCCAGCCAGAGACTTGCCCCAGGGCCGGCCGGGCCGATAACTTGCGCGTCATGTACCGCCAGACAGGCCCCGAAATCGGCGCAATGTCGGCCCTAATGGGGGTCCATCGGGGCTTTGACTTGGACGCAGACTTAGACGCATCGCCGGCGCAGGCCGCGCGCGGGGGACGGGGTTTGATCGTGAGACGCTGGGTGACGGCCGCCGCGGTTGCGCTCGCACTTGTCGTGCCCCTCATGGGCGCGGGCGCGGCACGGGCCGTGGAAGCGGTCAACGTGCGCATCAACGTGCCCGCGATCGACCTCACCACCGCCACGCAGCTGGTGCACACCGACCACGATCGCATCCAGGTTTCCACCGCCCCCGGGCCGGACGGCATCGTGCGCCGCATCGAGGTGCGCGCGCGCGAGCACGACACCAACTGGGCGGTGTTCGCGCTGACCAACAACAGCGACGAGCAGATCGACCGGCTGATCGTCGTGCCGCATTATCGCATGGTCGGCTCCGGCCTGTTCTGGCCCGACCTGGGGCTCTCGCGCATCGCCGCCATCACGCCGAGCTCGGGCGACCGCCCGGTCAAACTCGCCAGCAACAGCGCCGACATCTACCGCGTCACGCTCGACCCCGGCACCGTCATCACCTTCGTGACGGAGCTGCGTTCCAGCAAGCTGCCGCAGATCTATCTGTGGGATCCCGACGCCTACAAGGACAACGTCAACTCCTTTACGCTCTACTACGGCATCGTCATCGGCATCGCCGGCCTCCTGGCGCTGTTCCTCACCATCCTGTTCGTGGTGAAGGGTTCGGTGATGTTTCCGGCCGCTGCCGCACTCGGTTGGGCGGTGCTGATCTATATCGGCATCGACTTCGGGTTCTGGGGCAAGGTGTTCGACATGTCGGCCGGCGTCGAACGCATATGGCGCGCGAGCGGCGAGGCGATCCTGTCCGCCACCCTGCTGGTGTTCCTGTTCGCCTATCTTAATCTCTCGCGCTGGCACGTGCGCTACGCCCACATCACCGTGGCGTGGCTGGCGGCGCTTGCCGCCCTCGTCGGCGTCGCCGTGTTCGATCCGGCGATCGCCTCCGGCATCGCGCGCATATCGCTTGCCGGCATCGCGGTGCTGGGCTTGGCGCTCGTCATTTATCTGTCGACCCACGGCTACGACCGCGCGGTGCTCCTGATCCCGACCTGGGTCCTGCTGGTGGTGTGGACCTTCGGTGCCGGCCTTGCGGTCACCGGCGCGGTTACCAACGACATTATCGCCCCGGCACTGCTCGGCGGCCTGGTGCTGATCGTGATGCTGATCGGCTTCACGGTGATGCAGCACGCCTTTGCCGGCGGCATAACCCACGGCATCGTCAGCGACGTGGAAAGAAAGGCTCTCGCCCTAACCGGCGCCGGCGACATGATCTGGGACTGGGACGTCTCCGCCGACAGGGTGTTCACCAGCCCCGAGACCGAGCACGTGCTCGGCCTCAAGCGCGGCGCGCTGGAAGGCCCGGCGGCGAGCTGGCTCGAAGTGCTGCACCCGCTCGACCGCGACCGTTTCCGCGCCGCGCTCGACAGCGTGGTGGAGCAGCGCCGCGGCCGGCTGACGCAGGATTTCCGCCTGCGCGCCAACGACGGTCACTATGTCTGGTTCACGTTGAAGGCGCGGCCGGTGGTCGGTTCCGACGGCGAGGTGGTGCGCCTCGTCGGCACCGTCACCGACGTGACCGAATTCAAGAACGCGGAAGAGCGGCTGCTTTTCGACGCGGTGCACGACAATCTCACCGGCCTGCCCAACCGCGAGCTGTTCCTCGATCGCATGGAGGCGGCCTTCGCCTACGGCCGCTCGGATGCGCAGATCCGGCCGACCATCCTGGTGATCGACCTCGACCGCTTCAAGCAGGTCAACGATTCCGTCGGCATCGCGGTCGGCGATTCCATTCTGCTCACCACCGCGCGCCGGCTCACCCGCCTGCTCAAGCCGCAGGACACGCTGGCGCGCCTCCACGGCGACCAGTTCGCGCTCATTCTGACGTCGGAAAGCGAGTCCGCGCGCATCGTCGCCTTCGCGGAAACCCTGCGCCGCACCCTGCGCGCGCCGATCGCCTTCAACGACCGCGAGATCTTCCTCACCGCCTCGTTCGGCCTGGCACTCGCCGATAGCCAGCCGCACCGGCCGGAGGAAGTGCTCAAGGATGCGGAGCTCGCGATGTATCACGCCAAGCGCATCGGCGGCGACCGCATCGAAATCTTCAAGCCGGCGATGCGCGCGCGCAAGACCGACCGGCTGGCGCTGGAATCCGAATTGCGCCGGGCGATCGAACGCCAGGAGATCAAGGTGCTCTACCAGCCGATCATCAGGCTGGAGGACCGCATGATCGCCGGCTTCGAGGCGCTGGCACGCTGGGACCATCCCAAGATGGGCCGGCTGTCGCCGGCGGAATTCATCTCCATCGCCGAGGAGATCGGGCTCATCGTCGACCTCGGCCTGTTCGTGCTGGAGCGCACCGCGCGCCAGCTCGGCACCTGGCAGGCGAGCATGCGCGGCCGCGAGCCGCTGTTCGCCAGCGTCAACGTTTCGTCACGTCAACTGCTGCGCCACGACCTGATCCAGGACCTGCGTAGCGTGCTGGCGCGCACGGCGCTCGCGCGCGGCACGCTCAAGCTCGAGATCACGGAGTCGCTGGTGATGGAAAATCCCGAGCACGCCGCGCAAATGCTGACCCGCATCCGCGAGCTCGGCGCCGGCCTGTCGCTCGACGATTTCGGCACCGGCCATTCCTCGCTCGCCTATCTGCAGCGCTTCCCCTTCGACACCATCAAGATCGACCAGTCGTTCGTGCGCACTACGACGCGCGGCACACGGCCGGTGATCCTGCGCTCGATCATCGCGCTCGCACACGACCTCGGCATGGACGTGGTGGCGGAAGGCGCCGAGAGCGATTCCGACGCGGTCGAACTCTACCAGCTCGGCTGCGAATACGCGCAGGGCTTTGCGTTCGGCGAGCCGATGAGCGCGGAGGAAGCAAGTGAGCTCCTGACCGGCGACCGGCTGGCGATGGCGCGCTGAGCGCCGCTCCGCTCGTTCACACTTCAACTTTCTCGAAGACGCGCGGATAGCGTTGTCTAGGCGTGGCCCGCTTCGTTCGACAGCATGGCAAGATCGACCCCGAGCTTGCCGAGTGCGCGCGCGTACTTGCCATCGATGTCGCTGCCGAAGATCAACTCGGGATCGGCCTCGCAGTGCAGCCAGCCGTTCTGCTGGATTTCCTGCTCCAGCTGACCGGGCGCCCAGCCGGCGTAGCCGAGCGCGAGCACCGCCTCGTGCGGTCCGTTACCGTGCGCGATCGCCTTGAGGATGTCGAGCGTCGCGGTAAGGCAGATGCCCTCGTCGATCGGCAGCGTCGAATTCTCGATAAAGAAGTCGGCGGAATGCAGCACGAAGCCGCGCCCGGTCTCGACCGGCCCGCCCTTCAGCACCTGCACGTCCTCGGCGCGCGTCGGCAGTTCGATGCGTTCACTCGCCGGGATCACTTCGAGCTGGACCAGGAGGTCGGGGAACTTGATGTCTTGCGCCTGCTGATTGACCACGATGCCCATGGCACCTTCGCTCGAATGGGCGCAGACATAGATCACCGAGCGCGCGAAACGGTCGTCGCTCATCACCGGCATGGCAATGAGCATCTGGCCGTCGAGATAGCCGCGGTCGGCCGGTTCGGGCGCTTTGCTGGTGATCTTCATGACTGATAAGGGTAGCCGATCGTCGCCTTTTTGCAAACGATACGAACGCCACAGTTTCAATCAGCGGACGTCACATTTTGGGCCGCCAATTGTGGCAAAAGCCGCCGCGCTGCACGGTTTTCGTTCACCCCTTGCTCACGATCAATTCAGTGGCGCGGCACGCCCGTACCAATTAGAGCGGAGGTCATGATGAGACATAGGCACCGAACGCTATTTTGCCAGATGGGGCTTGCCGCGGCCTGCGCCGCATTCGTGGCCGCCGCGACACCGGCGCATGCCGTCGACGCCTCGGCCTGGGCACGCGAGAACCAAGCCGCCATGCGGCTGATCGCCGGCTCCGCCAAACCGGACGCCAAGACCCTGCACGCCGGCATCGAGCTCGAACTCGCGCCGGGCTGGCATACCTACTGGCGCTATCCGGGCGATTCCGGTCTGCCGCCGCGCTTCGATTTTTCCGGATCGCGCAATCTCGCCGCCGCCAAGGTGTCCTATCCGGCCCCGCACCTCTATACCGATGAGACCGGCAACACCCTGGGCTACAAAAATCACGTGATCTTTCCCGTGAGCGTGACGCCCAAAGAGCCGGGTCGGCCGGTCGCGCTGCATGTGAAGATCGACTACGCCATCTGCGACAAGCTGTGTGTGCCAGCGCGCGGGCAAGCGGAACTGACGCTTGCTCCCGGCACCAGCGCCAACGAAGCGGCGCTTGCCGCGGCGCAAGCCCAAGTGCCGAAGCCCGTCGCGCCGGCGACGCTCGGCCTGACGCTGAAGCGCGTGAGCGAAGACGGCAAGCCCGCGGTTGCGGTCGACGTCAAGGCCGCCAAGGACGCTCCCGTACAGGTCTTTGCCGAGGGGCCGACCGCGGAATGGGCACTGCCGATGCCGAAGGAAACGGTCGGCACACCCACGGGCACGCGCCGCTTTACTTTCGCGCTCGATGGGCTGCCGCCCGGCGTCAGCCCCAAGGCGCCGGCGGAACTCACCTTCACGGTCGTCGAAGGCAACAAGGCTTACGAGACCAAAGCCCATCTCGACTAACCCGTCTCGACTAAACGGCCAATCTCGGCTAATTCGTCGTCAGCGCGGATTTGCGCGCTCCCCCTACCAGAAACTTCAGCACGAGAGGACAGCCCCATGGCCATCAAGGTCGGCGATACCGTTCCGAACGCCACGTTCCGCGTCATGACCGCGGAGGGTCCGAAGCCGAAGACCACCGACGACGTGTTCAAGGGCAAGAAGGTCGCGGTGTTCGCGGTGCCCGGCGCCTTCACCCCGACCTGCAGCAACCTGCACATGCCGAGCTTCCTCAATAACCTCGGTGCCTTCAAGGCCAAGGGCGTCGACGCCGTTGCGGTGATCTCCGTCAATGATCCGTTCGTCATGAAGGAATGGGCGAAGGCGACCGGCGGCGACGGCAAGATCGACTTCCTCGCCGACGGCGGCGCCGAGTTCACCAAGGCGATCGGCATGGACTTCGACGGTTCGGGCGCGGGTCTAGGCGTCCGCTCCAAGCGCTATTCGATGTTGGTCGACAACGGCACGGTGAAGAACCTCAACGTCGAGGACGCGCCCGGCAAGTGCGACATCTCCGGCGGCGAGGCGCTGCTGGGGCAGATTTAATTTCTTCGTCATTCCGGGCTCGCGCACGTCGTGCGCGCCCCGGAATGACTAAGGGCACCTCGAATAATACCTTTTTTGCTGCGTGATCGTCAGTCCGCGCGGATTGGCGGGCAATTGGCAGATGATCTGACGCCGGTGGGGCTCCGCCAGGTGCACCAGGCGTCCTGTTGAGGGCGGCACAAGCTGACTTTTCCCTCATACTGCAGCCATCCGCTCCAGCGTCACGAGGCGACGGACGTTGTACACGAGGTTCTGCAATCCGATCTTCGCTCGCGCTCTGACGATGCCGATCGTCCGCACAAGCCGGCCGCCGGCTGAGGTTTCCTGAGCTCCAAACACATGCTCAACGCGAACTCGAACCTGGCTCTTCTTCCGGTTCGCTTCCTCCTGCCGCCGTGAGAGCGGATGATTGCGCGTCGCGCGGACGTGGATACGGCTGCGAAAACCGCGGGCCTTGAGCCTCGCCTCAGTCTCGGCCGAGCGATAGGCACTGTCGGCGAACACGTCCGCAGACGTGTTGGCTTTGTTCAGAAGCCCATTCAGCTTCTGGCTATCGTGGACTGCCGCGTCACTCACGTCATAGCGCCGGATCAGTTTGTGCGTGGCGTCCGCATTCACATGGTTCTTGTAGCCGTAGAAGCTCCGCCCATGCTTCTTGGTCCAACGCGCATCCTTGTCCTTCTGCCGGTTTTTGGCTGGCTTCTTCTTCCACGCCTTGGGCGTCTCGCCACCCTTGATCGCCTCGTTCTCCTCGCGCGTGTTCCGTTGTTTGGGAACGGGCACAATGGTGGCATCAACGATCTGACCGCCGCGCGCAATATAGCCCTTCGCGCCGAGATGTCGGTCAAAGCGATCGAACAGCTTCTTAATGACACCGGCCTTGGCGAGCTTCTCGCGGAACAGCCATAACGTTGTGCCGTCCGGGATGCAGTCCTCAATACCGGAAGTCAGAAACCGGGTAAACGAGAGGCGATCCCGCACCTGATACTCGACCTGCTCGTCCGAGAGATTGTACAGCGACTGCAAGATTAGCATCCGAAACAACACGATCGCATCGATCGGCTTCCGACCGGCCATGCTCTTGCGCTCTGTCTCCGGCGTCAGCACTGCGGCCTCAATGTCGCCGCGAAAGCTCTCCCATGGCACCAGCCGGTCGATTGCCTCAAGCGGATCTCCCTTCGCCGATAGTGCCGCCAGCCGATTATCCGCATCGAAAAATCCGAGCTGCCCCATCATCCGTCTCCGAGAATCATGCCTTCAGGGCAGCAGACTCGCACGGGTCTGAGGGACATGCTATTTTTCGAGGCGCCCTAAGGAGACATCGCGCCCTTGGCCCCTGCCCGCGCGGCGATGAGGCCATTGCGCGCCAATTCGTCGGCGCGCTCGTTCTCGGCATGGCCGGCGTGGCCCTTGACCCAGTGCCAGTGCACGGTGTGCTCGCCCAGCGCCGCATCGAGCCGCTGCCAAAGATCGACGTTCTTCACCGGCTTCTTGTCGGCGGTGCGCCAGCCGTTACGCTTCCAGCCCTTGATCCATTGCGTGATGCCGTTGCGCAGGTACTGGCTGTCGGTGTGCAGATCGACCGTGCACGGGCGCTTGAGCGCTTCCAGCGCCGAGATCGCCGCCATCAGCTCCATGCGGTTGTTGGTGGTGTGCGGCTCGCCGCCCATCAGCTCTTTTTCGTGCTCACCGAAGGAAAGGATCGCGCCCCAGCCGCCGGGGCCGGGATTTCCCGAACAGGCGCCGTCGGTGTGGATGGTGACGCGCTCACCGCTCATGTTGTTTCTTCCTGGCGCATGATCTGATCCGAAAACCGGTTCCCACTTTTCGGGATCATGCGTCAAAACCGTAGTCGCCCACGCTCTTGACCGACTGATGGAAACGCAACTTACGGAAATATTCCAGCGGGTCTTTGGGCTGCACCAGCGCGCCGTCGGGCACCGCCAGCCAGTCCACCAGCCGTGTCAGCAGAAAGCGCATGGCCGCACCGCGCGCCAGCACCGGCAACGCGTCGCGCTCGTCCAGGCTCAGCGCGCGCACGCCCGCGTAGGCTTTCAACAGCGCGCGTCCCTTGGTGACGTTGTAGGAATGATCCGGCTCGAAACACCAGGCGTTCAGGCAGACGGCGACGTCATAGACGAGCGTGTCGGTGCAGGCGAAGTAGAAATCGATCAGCCCGGACAATTCGTCGCCAAGGAAGAACACGTTATCGGGAAAGAGGTCGGCGTGGATGACGCCCTGCGGCAGATCGCGCGGCCAGCTCTGCGCCAGGACGTCAAGCTCTTGCGCGATGGCGTCGCACAGGCCGGGTCGGACACTGTCGCCGCGGTCCTTGGCCTGGACATAGAGCGGCCTCCAGCTTTCCATGCCGAGCGCGTTGGCGCGCTTCAATTCGAAGTCGGCACCGGCGAGATGCAGGTGCGCCAGCGCCTCGCCGAGCGCCGCGCAATGGGCGGCGGTGGGGCGGCGGATCCACAGCCCATCGAGGAAAGTAACGATCGCCGCCGGGCGGCCGGCAAGGCGGCCAAGCACGCCACCGTGACGGTTTTGCACCGGCTGCGGGCAGGTGATGCCGCGGGTGGAGAGATGCTCCATCAGCCCGAGGAAAAACGGCAGGTCGCCTTCCGCCACGCGCTTTTCGTAGAGCGTCAGGATGAAGTTG
>CAWGGL010000051.1:0-71958 GCA_963822085.1 uncultured Pseudomonadota bacterium | reverse complement strand
GCTTCCGCCCTCGAAGGACTCGTCAAGCATGGCGGCGAAATCTTCACGCGTAGGGGTCTGGGTTGCAGCGGTGGCCATAGAATCTCCTGTTGAGCGGTTGCGCCGGCGGGTTGGAATGGCGTTTCAGAAGCGCGGGCCGAAGTTTCCGCAATGCTTCGGCGGCCTCCGGGAATCCCGAATGGCCGGCGCAAAATCCGTGCGTCTGGAACGATTGAGCGTGGCGGGGCGCCTAACGCAGAGGCTCGAGCGGGACTTTGTCCTCCAACACGAGGGGCGTTAACCGCGCCCTCGGCCCGCTCGGCCAGCCTCGACGAGGTCGATGGCGGCCCTAATTGCCGCGTCTATATCCAAAGTTGTCGTGTCCAGCAAGTATGCATCCGGGGCTTGTTTCAAAGGGGCGGCGGCCCGGCTCATGTCCCGTTCGTCGCGCTTCTTGATGTCGGCGAGCACCACCGCCAGGTCGGCCGGCTGGCCGCCGGCGGCATATTCCTTGGCCCGGCGCCCGGCCCGCACCTCGGGGCTGGCGGTGACGAAGATCTTAACGTCGGCGTCCGGGCAGATGACGGTGCCGATATCGCGCCCGTCGAGCACGGCGCCGGGCGGCTTTGCGGCGAATTCGCGCTGGAAAGCCAGCAAGGCCTCGCGCACAGCGGGAATCGCCGACACCACGGAGGCGGCCTCGCCCACCGCCGCCCCTTTGAGGGCCTTTTCGTCGAATTTCGCCGGATCGAGCGCCCTGGCCGCGGACAGGGCGGCGGCAGCGTTGTCGGGGCGCTCACCGGCGTCGAGCAGGCTCTTCGCCACCGCCCGATACAGCAGGCCGGTGTCGAGATGGCGCAGGCCGTAGTGGGCGGCGAGCTTCTTGCCGAGCGTGCCCTTGCCGGAGGCGGCGGGGCCGTCGATGGCGATGATCATGCCAGATCCGCCCCCAGCCCGCGCATCAGATCGACAAAGCCGGGGAAGCTGGTGGCGATGAAGGCGGAATCGTCAATCCGAACCGGCGCGTGGCTGGCGAGCCCCATCACTAGCGCCGACATGGCGATTCGGTGGTCCATGTGAGTGGCAACTTCGCCGCCGCCGACCACGGACCCACCGTGCACGATCATGTCGTCGCCTTCGATCTCCACCGTCACCCCGTTCACGCGCAGCATGTCGGCGGTGGCTTCCAGGCGGTCGCTCTCCTTCACTCGCAGTTCCTGCAGGCCCTTCATGCGCGTCGTGCCTTCAGCAAACGCCGCAGCCACCGCCAGCACCAGGTATTCGTCGATCATCGCCGGCGCCCGTTCGGCCGGCACCTCGACACCCTTCAGCTTGGAGAAGCGTACCCGCAGGTCGGCCACTTCCTCGCCACCATCGGAGCGCGTTTCCAGGGCTTCGATATCGGCGCCCATCTCGCGCAGCGTCGCAAAAAGGCCGGTACGCAGCGCGTTCGTCATCACGGCTTCCAGCACCACCTCGGAGCCCGGCACGATCAGCGCCGCCACCAGCGGAAACGCGGCCGACGACGGGTCCGCCGGCACCACCACCTGCGCCGGGCTCAATTCCGGTTGACCGGTGAGCGTAATGCGGCGGCCGTTCTGGCCGTGCGCCTTGGTGACGATCTTGGCGCCGAAATGCTTGAGCATGCGTTCGGTGTGGTCGCGGCTCGCTTCCGCTTCGATCACCGTTGTTTCGCCCGGCGCGGAAAGCCCGGCCAGCAGCACCGCCGACTTGAGCTGAGCCGACGGCACCGGCGATTCGTAGACGATCGGCAGCGGATCGGCGGCGCCTTGCAGCGTGATCGGCAATCGGCCGCCTTCGGCCTCCGCAATCACCCGGGCGCCCATGCGCTCCAGGGGATCGAGCACCCGGCGCATGGGCCGTTTGCGCAAAGACGCGTCGCCGTCGAAGGTTGCGGTCACCGGCGAGCCGGCAACCGCCCCCAGCACCAGCCGGCAGCCGGTGCCGGAATTGCCGAAGTCGAGGGGCGCCGTCGGGGCGGCGAAGCCCCCAACCCCGACCCCATGGACCCGCCAGAGCCCGTCCTCGCCGCGCGTGAGCCGAGCGCCCAGCGCCCGCATGGCGTCGGCCGTGTGCAGGACGTCCTCACTCTCCAGCAGCCCCGAAACCGTGCTCTCCCCGACGGTCAGGGCGGCGAGAATGAGGGCGCGGTGGGAGATCGACTTGTCGCCCGGCACCCGGACGCGGCCCTGCAGGGGGCCGCCGCGGCGGGCGGTCAAAGGGATCAAATCCGGCGTCAAACCGGGGGTCGAAACGGCGGTGTTCACCGGGCGTTATCCTTGAAAGGCCGCGTCCTCCTAGCACGCGGCCGCGCGCGCCGTCATCCCGCCGGGGCGCGGCAACGAGAGACCGTCTGCGGTATTGACAGGCGCGCTGCAACTAGCCAAGTGAAGCACCGATTCAAGCTGCCTTATTGCGAGGAACACCGACCCGTGGCGAAAACCGATCTGGGCACCAAGCGCGTCTGTCCCGATACCGGCCGCAAGTTCTACGATCTCAACAAGACGCCGGTGATCTCGCCCTATACCGGCAAGGTCGTGCCGATCGCGGCGGTGCCGGCGTCGCGCTCGCGGCCTGAGCCGGCGGCCCCCAAAGCCGCTGCCCCCGTGGAAGCGGAGGTAGCCGCGCCGGAGACCGCCGACGTCGAGCTGGTTTCGCTCGAGGACGCCGACGCCGAGACCCAGGGCAAGAAGAAGGGCACCGCGAAGGCGGAAGCCGACACCGAGGACGACGACGTCGAGATCGACGAGAGCCTGGACGACGCCGCGTTCATCGAGGAAGACGAGGAAGACGATCCCGACGTTAGCGACATCATTGGCGACGGGATCGAAAAGGAAGAGGAGAGCTGATCGGGATTTGCCGGATCGGCAAACGCACATTATGGTGCGGCCGCCTAGCCTAAGGGGCGGCAGAGAGTTCCACTGATTGGGGCCATAGCTCAGCTGGGAGAGCGCCTGCATGGCATGCAGGAGGTCGGCGGTTCGATCCCGCCTGGCTCCACCAATCTCCGAACAGAGCCTGATCGCGAACTCGGCCCGCAAAGCGAGCGAAGGCTCGCCCCGCCATCGCCTGAAGGGCGAAGGCGGGCTGAACTTTCTCCATGAAATACGTTTATCGGCTTGGGAGCGCGTAGCCCGGCTTGGGCGCGGCGAAAGCCGGGACTCTTGATCGCGAAGCGGCGCCGTTCCCGAATGTCGCGGAGTCTATTCTCGGCGCGCGCTGCGCGACCCGGGGACTCCACGCGAGCTACAGGCAACCGGCTGACGATCGGCCGGGACAAGTCCGGCCAAGCGATCCTCACCGCCGCCGCTTGTAGTACTCGTTGGCCGCCAGTTCCTTGCTCGACCAGATCGGCTCGTTCGAGCCGTTGCCCCAGGCGCGCGGGCGATAGAATAGGTGGATGCCCTCGCGGGCGTAGCGGCGCATCTCGCGCACCCAGTAGGGATGGACGTAAGTGGCGTGGTAGTGCGTCGCCGTGCCCACCGCCTGCACATAAAGCTTGCCGTCAAGGGTCTTCCGGGCAATGCGCTCGGCGCGGTACCAGGGGCGCCGTTCGGTGATGATGTCAGGCTTGCCGTCGCACGCGAACGTAAACTGACAAGCGAGCCGACGGTGGGCGTTCTGATAGATCACGCCGCAGACGTCGCGCGGATAGACGCCGGAGAACACGCGGTTCATCACCACCTGCGCCACCGCGACCTGGCCGCGATAAGGCTGGTTGCGCGCCTCGAAATAGATCGCACGAGCCAGGCAATTCTCAGCGTGCGCGCGCGATTTGCCGATGAGATGCAAGCGCTGCGCCGGTGACATCGGCGGCGCCGGACGCGGCAGCACGCGAATCACCGACGGCAACGAGATCGGCGGCGGCGCGGGCGGCGCCGTCAGCGGCCCGGCCGGCAGCAATTCGGTGGCATTCAGGCTAGCAAGTTTGACCAAGCCGGCAGTCGAAGCCGACGCGGCGCCGGGCGTCGCCACACTCGATGTCACCTTAGCAAGAATTGTCTGCGGCGGCTTCATCGCCACGGTCGTCGGGGGCGCCTCAAGCGCAACGTCCACCGCATCCTGATAGGGCGCGTTCGACAGCGCATCGACCGGCGACAGGTCGCGCTCCAACGCGGCGCGCATATTGGCGTTATGCGACGGGGTGACGGGCGGCGTGGTCTCGCTGAGCCCGGCGGCGGGCAATGCAGCGGCCGCACGCCTCATCGGTAGCGCGGGCGCCACCGGCGCAAACGCGATGTTGCCGCGCGGGATCTCCACGGTCGCATAGGGCGACGGTTCGGCGAAAGCGACGTCGGTCAACTGCACGCGCAGCGCATGCGGAATGTCGGCGACGCTGTGGTTATGGAGAAACTCGGACGCACTCTCGACCGACTTCACGTTCATCAGGTCGAGGGTGCTGAGCGTGAGCGCCGCGCCCGCGAACACGACGCACGTGATCTTGGCCGCCCGAAAAACTTTCTCTTCGATGGTCAGCTCGAACGGGTCGTCGAGATAGATGCTTCGTCTCAGCAACGCCAATTCCCCCGATATCGAATGCCGGCTTATCGCTTGCCGTTCGGGAGCGATCATAAACGGTGCGTTACGCATTGGGTCGGGCGTTAGGAGATTTTTAGCCAAACAAGGCAAACGCACGTGATTAATTTAACCATTCGCGTGCCCGTCTTTACGATGTTTGTTAACAGGATTTATTTTGTCGCGTTTCCGGACGGCGAACCGGTACCCACTTCGCCTGGAAACGCTGTGTCGTCAGCGCAGACGATAGCGCTCGACCGCTTGTTCGTCCCACGCCAAGCCGTTGCCGGCTCGCTCGGGCGTTACGGCATGGCCATCGACGATGGTGAGCGGCTCCTGCAGCAATACGTTGGCCCAGTCGACGTATTCGAGGAAATGGCAGGTCGGCGTGGCGCAGAGCAAGTGCGCGCTGACTTCCGGAAAGAGATGCGACGACATCGGAAGACGGCGTGCGGCGGCGAGCCCGGCGGCTTCACGCCAGCCGCTGACGCCGCCGATGCGTTCGAGGTCGGGCATCACATAGTTGCAGCAGCTCTGATCGAGCGCCGCCGCCATGCCGGCGGGCAGCGAGAAGTTTTCCCCGATCTGCACCGGCGTCTTGAACTCGCGGGTAAGCCGCCCGGCGCCCGCGTAGTCGTCGTGGCGAACCGGCTCCTCCAGCCAATAGATGTCTTCGTCGTCGAGCGCGGCGCCGCGCTCGAGCGCCTCGGGCAGCGACAGGGCTTGGTTGTAGTCGACCATCAGCAACGGCTTATCGCCAATGCGCTTTCGCACCGCCCGCACCGCCGCGATGTCCTGTTGAAGCGTCGGGTAGCCGAGCCGCAGCTTCACGGCGGTGAAATTGCCCATGGCGAGCAGGGTTTCGGCTTCGGCGGCGAGCGCGCCTAGGTCTTCCGTCAGCCCGAGCCCGCAGCTGTTGTAGGCGGGGATCGGCCTCGGGGTCGCGCCCAAGAAGTGCGCCAGCGGTTCACCGGCGGCAAGCGCGAGCGCGTCCCATAAGGCTGTGTCAAAGCCGGCCAGCGCCATGCGCACGATGCCCTGCACGCCGATCAGGGCAAAGCGGCGGTTAAGCCGCGCCCCAAGCGCGGCCGGGTCGAGCTGCTCGCCCTTGGTCATTCGCTCGACCTCGCCGACCAGGCTGGCGATCGCCGGCCCGGCCGCCGCCATATAGGCAAACAGCCAGGAACGCCCGGTGACGCCCTCTTCGGTCTCGAGGTCCACCAGCACCAGCGGCACCTGGCGCAGGGCGCCCTGGCTGGTGCCCATCACGAAATTGAGCGGCACCTCGACGGGGCGGGCGCGAACGGTTCGTACGGTGAGGTGCGGAAAGACGGTCTGGTCCGGCATGGAGCGCTCCCTTGGCGCCACTATAGCCGCCGTCTGTGCCGGTTTCCCTCGTGTTCTTGAACCCTTAACCGGCCTTGCCCATATTAGACGAGGCCGGATGGCAGGAGCCACCCGGCTATGGGGTGCCTATCCAGGGCTCCATCAAAGTCGCTTCAAGCGAGGACTTTGAGGCCATGTCACGAGTTCCGTCCCTGTCCAGCCCGTTTTTGTTGGGATTCGACGAGATCGAGCGGGTGCTCGACCGCGTCACCAAGGGCGCCGACGGCTACCCGCCCTACAACATCGAACGGCTGGCCGACGACGGCCAGAACCCGGACCGGCTGCGCATCACGCTCGCGGTGGCGGGTTTCACCCGCGATCAGCTCGACGTGACCGTCGAGGAAAGCCAGTTGGTGATTCGCGGGCGGCAGCAGGACGACAAGTCGCGCCATTACCTCCACCGCGGCATAGCGGCCCGTCAGTTCCAGCGCACCTTCGTTCTGGCAGACGGCATGGAGGTTGCAGGCGCAGACTTGAAGAATGGATTGTTGTCGATCGACCTCATCCGGCCGCAACCGGAGCGGATCGTGAAGACCATCTCCATCAACGACCAGGAATGAGAGCTCGATAACAGGACTCGACCGCGTCACGCATCCAGAAAGGAGTTGAGGGCCATGACCAACGATATGACCAACGACAAGATCGACAACACGACCATCGAAGCCGGCGACGCCCATTCCGCCATCACGCAGGAAGCGCTGGCGCAGCTCGGTGACGGCGAGATTGCCTATGTGCGCGCGATCCGCTCCGAAGACGTCGCCACCATGTTCCCGCAGGCACCGACGGTCGAGCCGGGCCTGCAGCTGTTCTCGCTGCACGCGGCCGACGGCACGCCGATCATGTTGACGGACACCCGCGAAGCCGCGGTCGCCAATGCCTGGAGCCAGGAGCTTGAGACGGTCAGCGTGCATTAAGGCGCGCGGCCGCACCGCCAACAATGATGCTGTCATGGCCCGCGCGCCGAGGTCGCGTATACGCGATATCGGCACTTCAGAGTGCGCAAGTCGGCTAAAGCCGACTTGCGATGAGCCATCCAATATTCACTGTCCTCAATTAATCGAAAAAAGCCGGACGTGCCGGATCATCCGCATTCGCGGACGATGACAGCTCTCCGTTGTCGCAAGGATGTTGCGCCGGCCTTACGCCGCGCTGCTTTCCGGCGGCATCGCCAGTACGGCATAAAGCGCGTCGGCGTCGTTCGATTCGCGCAGCTTGCGCTCGATCTCTGGGTCGCGCAGCAGGCGCGCCACGCGCGCCAGCGCCTTCAGATGATCGGCGCCGGCAGCTTCCGGCGCCAGCAGCAGGAAGATCAGATCGACCGGCTGGTCGTCGAGCGCCTCGAAATCGATCGGCCGCTCAAGACGCGCGAACAGACCGAACAGGCGGCCGAGCTTGGGCAGCTTGCCGTGCGGAATGGCAACGCCGTTGCCAACAGCAGTAGAGCCGAGCTTCTCGCGCTGAAGCAGTATCTCCAGAATCGCGCGCTCGTTCTGCCCCGTGAGCGCAGCCGCGCGCGCGGCGAGCTCTTGGATCGCCTGCTTCTTGCCGTTGATCTTGAGCGCGGGAATAATCGCGTTGGGCCCGACGAGATCGCTGAGCGTCATGGACATGTCCAATGATCGGAAAAATCGGCGGCGCGGTGCAAGGGGTGGTGAAGGCCGCGGACCATAAGAGCGGTCCGCCGCCCCGTCAATGGTGGATGCCGTGCAGAACTTGCCGATTTTTCTTGCAATTTTGAAAAGTTAACGACCTGCCCGCAGGGCCTGGTGGTCCTTTCGGCGCCGTTTGTAGCGACGCAGGCGCTTTTCGATGCGAACTGCCGCCTGATCGGCGCTGTCATAGGCGTCGGTCGCCTTGCCCTCGGCTTCGAGTAATGCACCGGAATCGAGGTGCAGAATGCATTCTGTGCGGAACCCAAAGCCATCGCGGCCGACGATGGCGTGACCGGAGTAGCCGCCGCGAAAGTATTTCGCCGTCGCGTCCTCGACCCGCTCGACGATGCGCTGCCGCAAAGCCGAGCCAACGCTAATGTTCTTACCCGAAACACGCAAAGGCATGCTTGGCCTCCTGTGCTCGCACGGTTCGATTCGCCGCGCATTACCCGACCCGGCTAACATGGTTGAGCTTAAAAGTGTTGTGACAAAGGTCAATGCGTGACGCCGCGTCGCGGCTTCACAATGCTGCGGCCTGTTTCTCGCGGCGGCGCTGCACCGAGGACGGGATGCGCATGGCCTCGCGGTATTTTGCGACCGTGCGGCGGGCGATATCGATGCCGGCCTTGCGCAGCTGGTCGACAATATTATCGTCGGACAACACGTTGGATGCGGTCTCGCCGTCGATCAATTGGCGGATGCGGTGACGCACGGCCTCCGCGGAATGCGCCTCGCCGCCGGTGGCAGAGGCGATCGATGAGGTGAAGAAATACTTCAGTTCGAAGATGCCGCGGCTGGTCGCCATGTATTTGTTGGCGGTGACGCGCGACACCGTCGATTCGTGCATGCCGATGGCGTCGGCCACGGTCTTCAGATTGAGCGGGCGCAGATGCTGCACGCCCTGGGCAAAGAAGGCGTCCTGCTGGCGCACGATCTCGCCGGAAACCTTCAAGATAGTCTTGGCGCGCTGGTCGAGCGCGCGCACCAGCCAGGTGGCGGTCTGCAGGCAGTCGGCGACATAGGTCTTGTCCTTGTCGCTTTTTGTACCCTTCGCCACCTGCGCGTAATAACGCTGGTTGATCAGTACTTTCGGCAGCGTGTCGGAATTCAGCTCGACCTGCCAGGTGCCGTCGGGCGCAGCCCGCACGAACACGTCGGGCACGATCGGCTGGACCATGGTGGAGCCGAAGGCGGCGCCGGGCTTGGGATTGAGATTGCGGATCTCGGCGACCATGTCGACGAGGTCCTCGTCGTTTACCCCGGTGATGCGCCGGAGCGCGGCGAAGTCGCGCTTGGCAAGAAGATCGAGATGGCCGACCAGCGCCTCCATGGCGGGATCGAATCGGTCGCGCTCCTTCAACTGGAGCGCCAGGCATTCGGTGAGGTTGCGCGCGCAGATGCCGGGCGGATCGAAGGTTTGCAGGATGGCGAGTACCGCCTCGACGTCGGCAAGCGGCGCGCCGAGCTTTTCCGCCACGCTTTCGAGGTCGCCGGCGAGATAGCCTGCCTCGTCCACCATGTCGATAAGGTATTGCCCGATTATGCGCCGGGCCGGGTCGATGATGGTCAGCGCCATCTGCTCGGCGAGATGATCGGCGAGCGTGGCCTCGGCCGAGACGAAGGCTTCCAGATTGTAGTCGTCGGGGCCGCCGGTGCCGGTGCCGGTGCCCGACCACTCCGAGTAGCTTGGCGGCGGCATTTCGGCGGGCGCGCTCTTTTCGGCGCCGTCGTCGGGAAAGACGTTCTCGAGCTCGGTGCCGAGCGACTGTTCCATGGAGGCGCGGCTACTGTCGAAATTCTCCTCGCCCATCCAGTCCGCGCTATCGCCGCCATCACCGGCGTCACCGCCCTCGGACGCGACGTCCTCGCGCTCGGCCGCCGCCGGCCCCTCGTCGTCATCGCTACCGCGCTCGAGCAGCGGGTTCTTCTCGAGTTCGGTTTCGACGTAGGCCGCGAGATCCAGGCTGGAGAGCTGCAGCAGCTTGATGGCCTGCATCAGCTGCGGCGTCATCACCAGCGCTTGGGACTGGCGGAACTCGAGTTGTTGCGACAAAGCCATAGAGGTTTCCCGGCGGAAACTGGTCCGATTCTTGCTTTAAAAAATTATAGCAGGTTCTCGCCGGCAACGGTATGCGATTGCGCACCGCAGCATTGCATAAATTTTGATCAGCTACCGCTTGCTGCCAAAATCTTAATCGGATAGGGGCCGCGCCATCGGCCTGGAACCTTCAGAGCTTAAACTCTTCGCCCAAATAGAGCCGACGCACGTCCGGATTGTTGACGATGTCGTCGGGGCGGCCCTCCATCAACACTTCGCCGGAATAGATGATGTAGGCGCGGTCGGTGAGGCCCAGCGTCTCGCGCACATTGTGATCGGTGATCAACACCCCGATACCGCGGTTGGTCAGGTGGCGGACCAGCTGTTGGATATCGCCGACCGCGATCGGGTCGATGCCGGCGAAGGGCTCGTCGAGCAGCATGTAGCTCGGCCTTGTCGCCAACGCCCGGGCGATCTCCACGCGCCGCCGCTCGCCGCCGGACAGCGCGATGGTCGGCGTCTTGCGCAGGCGCGTGATATTGAATTCCTCTAGCAGCGCGTTGAGATCGGCCTCGCGCCGGCGCCGGTCGGGTTCGACGACCTCAAGCACCGCGCGGATGTTTTCCTCAACGTTGAGGCCGCGGAAGATCGAGGCCTCCTGCGGCAGATAGCCGATGCCGAGCCGGGCGCGCTGATACATGGGCAGCGCGGTGACGTCGTAGCCGTCGAGCTCGATGCGGCCGCGGTCGGCGTTGATCAGGCCGGTGATCATGTAGAACACCGTGGTCTTGCCGGCCCCGTTGGGGCCCAAGAGGCCAACTGCCTCGCCGCGTCGCACGTAGATCGTGACGCCCTTCACCACCTTGCGGCCGCCGAAGCTCTTCTCGACCCCGTGGGTGGCTAGATAGGCGTGCCGCACCGCCTGCCGGCCATCACTGTCGCGGCGGGGCCTCGCCGGCTGCCCGGCGCCGGCGGATTGACGCGCAGCCGAGGCGGGTGCCGGTGCCGGCGCGCGCGGCTGCCCCGGCTTCTGCTGGCGCGCGACGGCCGGTGCCGCGGCTATGCGCGGCCGTCGTACCTGGCGCCGGAACAGTGTGAGGATATTCACCCGTTGGTCCTGCGGTGCTTGGTTCCCGTGCGGCGATCGCCCACCTTCGCCGAAGGACCGGACATTAGCCGATTCCCGGGCGGGACGGACCGGCTCCGCCGGCGATTCGCGGGCTCGCACGGCATCAATGAAGCGGCCCCAAGGGGCTCTTGGCGGAGGGCCCGCTTCCGCTCGGCACGAACAGGCCTTCGACCCGGCCATGCCCATGCCGGCCCGACTCAATGCGCGACACGCCGCTGGTCAGATTGACCACCAGCTTGTCGCCGCGCAGCACGTTCTTGCCCTCGGTCATCACCACATGGCCAGTCAGCGTAACCGTGTTGGACTTCATGTCGAAAACGCCGAGATTGCCGCTGGCGGTCTGGCCCTTCTGGGTCACCACCACATTGCCGATCGCTTCCAGGCGCCTGATCTTCTGCGCGCCGCCGGGCCCCGGCGTGGCGGCCTTGACGGTGCTGACGTTGGCCTTGCCGCCCTTCTTAGCCCCCTCTTTATCGCGCTCGTAGTACACTTTGAGGCTGCGACAGCGCATATTGGTATCGCCCTGCCTGACACGTACGTCGCCGCTAAAGGTCGCTATCTGCTGCTTGTCGCGCACCTCGAGCTTGGCGGCCTGAATGTGAACCGGCTGGTCGTGGTTCTGCGAAAAACCCTGCAGCGCGTTCGGCGGCCCCTTCGGTACTTCCCTGACGTTGCGTGGCGCGGCCGTGGCGGCGCCTGCGAGCGCCAGTGACGCGAGCGCGATCAGGACGAGACGGCCGAGGCGGACAAGCACGATTACTGAGCTCCCTTGGCGGCGCCGGTTTTGTCAGTGCCGGTATCGCCCGGCTTGGCCAAGTCGCTGCCGTTGAGCATTACTGTCATTTCGACGCCGCGATCGAAAAGGATGACGTCACCGGATTCCGTGATCCGCAGCCGGTTGGCTTCAAGCGTTCCGTGCATCATGTTCAGCCGGACCGGATGCTCCGAAAGCACGTCGCCCTTCTTGATATCGACGGTCGCCGCACTCAAGAGACCGCTGTAGCCGTTGCTGGACACGAGCCTGATGTTGCTGTCGAGCTTGAGTATCTCTTTCTTGCTGTCGTAAACGCCCTTGAGCGCGGACATGTGCACCGTGCTCTTGTCCTTCATCTCGATTCCGGCCCGGATGTGGTTGAGCTCGATGACGTCGGGCTTGGTCAGGTCCTGCGCCGCCGAATCGGCGGTCAGATTGTAGGCACGTTCGTCGCGCGTGAAACCGGATAGTTTCGGTTGCTCCATGGTGACCTTGCTTCCGTGCACCACCGTGGCGCCGATGTTCACGGGGATTTGGCCAAGGCTACGCAGCGGATTGAAATAGGTCATCAGCGTGATCACGACGAATGCCAGCGCGACGGCGACCGGCACTGCGATGCGCAGAATGCGCACGATGCGGCTGTGGCGACGCGCGGACTGGAAGGCGCGTGCGCTATCGCGCCGGTCCATCGTCCAATAGGCACGCGCCGTCTGCGGATCGGTTCTGGCTGAGATCACGCGGTTCATGCCGGGGCTGGCGTTCTGGGTCCAAGACGGTTCGGGTTAGGAAGTCACGCGACGCTGACGTCACCGAGACGCAACCGTGCCGCATGAATATGGCCCGTCCGCGGCAATTCCGCGCCCAGACCGAGCCGCCGCGGCGACCGAAAACGGCCCAAATACAGTACTCTAGATACTCTAGACCGAGTGCGAAAATATATCCTGGTGCGCCCAGCCGGCGAGGTCGAGCCGGACCCGCTCAGGCAGAAAGCGGTAGCAGGACTCGGCCAATTCATCCCGCCCCTCACGCGCCAGCATGGCGTCGAGCTTTTCCTTCAGCGCATGCAGGTGCAGCACGTCGGTTGCCGCATAGGCGACCTGCGCGTCGCTCAATTCGTCGGCGCCCCAGTCCGAAGACTGCTGCTGCTTCGACAGGTCGACACCGAGAAGTTCGCGCGCAAGATCCTTCAGCCCATGCCGGTCGGTATAGGTGCGCGCGAGCCGCGAGGCGATCTTGGTGCAATAGACTGGCTCGGCCATGACGCCGAAGGCCTTGTACATCATGCCGATGTCGAAGCGGCCGTAATGGAACAGCTTGAGGATAGAACGGTCGGCGAGCAGGCGCTCGATATTGGGGGCTTTGGTCTGGCCGGCGGCGATCTGCACCACGTCGGCGGAACCGTCACCGGGCGAAAGCTGCACCACGCACAAGCGGTCGCGCTGTGGATCGAGCCCCATGGTCTCGGTGTCGATAGCGACCGCGCCCTTGTAGGCGGAAAGGTCGGGCAGGTCGCCACGGTGCAGACGGACGGTCATGCAGGCCTTCGGTCAGGAGCGCATGACCTCGTCCGAAACCGAACATTTCGGGATCATGCGCTGAAAGATGGTGCCCAGGAAAGGACTCGAACCTTCACGGCCTTTCGGCCACTGGCACCTGAAGCCAGCGCGTCTACCAATTCCGCCACCTGGGCACGTCGCGCCTAGGTATTGAGCCGCTTTCCGCTTGTCAATTGAGACGGCAGAAACGCCGCCGCCCCTGTACAGGCACCGGCCGATCCTGTAAGTCGCCGGACACTCCCCCTTTCCTGCCGCGGGATGCGGAAAATGACCGTCAGAAGCCCTTCCGAGACCCTAATCACCGTCTATGGCGGCTCCGGATTCCTCGGCCGCCACGTGGTCCGGGCATTGGCCCGCCGCGACTACCGCATCCGGGTGGCGGTGCGCCGACCCGAGCTCGCCAACCACCTGCAGCCTTTGGGCAAAGTCGGTCAGATCAACGCGGTGCAGGCCAATATCCGCAACGCCGCCTCGGTGGCCGCGGCCGCCCGCGACGCGCACGTGCTGATCAACCTGGTCGGCGTCTTGTTCGAGCGTGGCAAGCAGCGCTTCGACGCCGTGCACACCGCCGGCGCGGAACAGGTGGCCCTGGCGGCGACGGCCCACGGGGCGCGCATCGTGCACGTCTCAGCCATCGGCGCCGACCCCGATTCGCCCAGCCACTACGCCCGCTCCAAGGCGGAGGCCGAACGGCTGGTGATGGCGGCGCAGCCCATGGCCACCATCTTCCGACCGTCGATCCTGTTCGGGCCGGAGGACGATTTCTTCAATCGTTTCGCAGCGCTCGCGCGCATGTCGCCGGCGCTGCCGCTCATTGGCGGCGGCCACACCCGCTTCCAGCCGGTGTTCGTCGGTGACGTCGCAACCGCCATCGCCGACGCGGTCGACGGCAAGGCGCAAGGTGGCACCGTCTACGAGCTGGGCGGGCCGGACGTGCACACCTTCAAGGAGCTGATGCAGTTCGTGCTCAAGACCATCGAGCGCAAGCGGCTGCTGGTGCCGGTGCCGTTCTTCGTCGCCTCGATGAAGGCGATGGTTCTGCAGTTGATGCCGAAGCCGTTGCTCACTCCCGACCAAGTCGAGCTGCTCAAGGTCGACAACGTGGTGTCGGAGCAGGCGATAGCGGAAGGCCGCACGCTGAAAGCCTTCGGCATCGAGCCGGAGCCGATCGAGGCGATCGTGCCGTCTTACCTGTGGCGGTTCCGCAAGACCGGCCAGTTCCGCAGCCGGGCGGCCTGAACTCTCACAGGAAATACAGCGCGAAAATCCCGAACGTGCCGAGAATGATACGCCACCAGGCGAACACGTCGAACGAGTGGCGCTGCACGTAGCCCAGGAACGTCTTCACCACGATCCAGCCGAAGATGAACGAGAACACGAAGCCGACGGCGATGGCGGTGATGTCGCCGTGCGCGAGCTCCTGACGGTTCTTAAACGCCTCGAATGCAAAGGCGCCGACCATGGTCGGCATCGCCAGCCAGAACGAGAACTCCGCCGCCGAGCGGCGGTCGGCGCCGTAGAGCATGGCGCCGACGATGGTCGCGCCCGCGCGCGACGTGCCTGGGATCATCGAGAAGCACTGGAAGATGCCGATGATGAAATACATGTAGAGCGGGAAGTCCATCGAGTCGCGATAGCGTGGCTGCAGGTCCAACCGCTCGATCCAGAGCAGGATGAACCCGCCGACGATCAGCGAGATGCAGACGACGCGCACGTCGAACAGATACATCTTGATGTAGTGGTAAGTGAGGGCGCCGATCACCGCCGCGGGCAGGAACGCCAGCAGGATACCGATGACAAAGCGCGCCGCCGGCCAACTCGTGAACATGTTCTTGGCGAGGCCCCACAGCCGGCCGAAATAGATGGTCAGCAGCGCCAGGATGGCGCCGAGCTGGATCAGGATGGTGAACGACTTGCCGAAGTTGTCGCCGCCCCAGCCCAGCACCCGCTCCATCAGCAGCAGATGGCCGGTCGAAGACACCGGCAGGAACTCGGTCAGGCCCTCGACCACACCGAGTACGGCGGCTTTGATGAGATCGACGGGTGACGTGGTCAGGCCGAGGCCCACCATCTGCATGGTATCAATCGTCATGATCGAGACTGGAGCTCCGGGATGGGCGGCGGCACGTAAACCACAGAAAACGGGCAGGTCAGCGCTTTTGTCCCAGTTCTTTGCCGCGGACACCTTAAAACGGGGTAACTAGACTCCCGAAGTGGGGAAGTTGCATGGGCGGCATGATTTCGATAGTGCGGCAGCCGATTTCCGCTTAAGCCCAGGTGCTCATGCTGACACTGTTTCATCATCCGCTCTGTCCGCGCTCGCGCTACGTGCGCCTGATCATGGGCGAATACGGTATCGAGTCACGGCTGGTGGAAGAGCGTTTCTGGGAGCGGCGGGAGGAATTCCTGCTGCTCAATCCGGCCGGCGAACTACCGGTGGCGGTGCTCGAGGGCGAGCCGACGATTGCGGGCGCAACCGTTATGGCCGAGTTCCTGGAAGAGATCCAGGCCGGCCAGCAGGACCCCAACGGGCTGATGCCGCCGCAACCCGGCGAGCGGGCGGAAGTGCGGCGGCTGGCAGGCTGGTTCAACGACAAGTTCTACGAGGAGGTCAGCCGCCCGCTCACGACCGAGCGCGTGTTCAAGCGCTACATGACCAAGGAGCAGGGCGGCGGGTCGCCCGACACCGATGCGCTGCGCGCCGCCCGTCACAATATCCGCTATCATATGGCTTATATCGGCTGGCTCGCGCGGTCGCGCGATTGGCTCGCCGGCGACCGGCTGACGCTCGCCGATCTCGCCGCCGCGGCGCATCTGTCGGCCGTCGATTACCTGGGCGAGGTCCCGTGGAGCGAAGACGAAGCCGCCAAGCACTGGTACGCGCGCCTCAAGTCGCGGCCCTCGTTCCGTCCGATTCTGACCGAGACCCAGGCCGGCGTGCCGCCGGCGGCGCACTACGCCGATCTCGACTTCTGAACACGCCCGCCGACCTGAAAGCCGCGCTGATCGAGAAGGCGCAGGCGCTCGGCTTTGCGGCAATCGGTGTCGCCCGAGCCCTGATGCCGATTCCGCTCGCCAAGGAACGGCTGGCGCGGTTTCTCGAAGACGGCATGCATGGCGACATGGACTGGCTCGAGACCACTGCCGACCGGCGCGCCGCGCCCGCCGCGCTGTGGCCGGATGTACGTTCGGTGATCATGCTCGGGCTGAACTATGGCCCCGATACCGATCCGCTCGCGATCCTGGCACGGAAAGACCGCGCGGCGATCTCGGTCTACGCGCAGGGCGGCGACTACCACGACCTCATCAAGAAACGGCTGAAGGAACTGGCGCGCTGGCTCATCGCGCAAGCGGGCGGTGACGTGAAGGTGTTCGTCGATACCGCGGCGGTGATGGAAAAGCCGCTCGCCGAAGCCGCCGGCCTCGGCTGGCAGGGCAAGCATACGAACCTGGTATCGCGGCAATTTGGTTCGTGGCTCTTTCTCGGCGCGATCTTCACCACGCTCGACTTGCCGGCAGATGGATCGGAGCCCGACAATTGCGGCTCTTGTCGTGCCTGTCTCGATATCTGTCCGACCGCGGCGTTTCCCGCGCCCTATCGGCTCGATGCGCGGCGCTGCATTTCGTATCTGACCATCGAGCACAAAGGGCCGATCCCGCGCGACTTACGCCCCCTCATGGGCAACCGCATCTACGGCTGCGACGATTGCCTCGCCGTGTGTCCGTGGAACAAGTTCGCGCAACAAGGCCGCGAAGCCAAGCTCGCCGCGCGCGAGGCGTTGCGCGCGCCCAAGCTTGAGGAGCTTGTCCGGCTCAACGATGCGCAATTCCGCGCCCTGTTCACCAAGAGCCCCGTCAAGCGCACCGGCCGCGATCGGTTCATACGGAACGCGCTGATCGCCATTGGTAATTCGGGCGATGCGTCGTTGGCGGATGAAGCCAAGCGCTTGCTCGACGATGCTTCGCCGCTGGTGCGCGGTGCCGCGGTTTGGGCGCTGTCGCGGTTATTGGAGCGTGATGAAGTCGTCGGACTCAAGAACGAAAATGAAGAAGACGAGTCGGTGAGAGAAGAATGGGTGGCGGCGACCGCATGACTCGTGTCCCGGGCGCAGCGCAGCACGTTGGTGGTGCGCTGCAGACCCGGGACCCAGCTTTCTTCGCCTAACCAATAAGGAACCGGGGTCCCGGATCAGCGGAGCACCGCTTCGCGCTGCACCGCATCCGGGACACGAGTCAGGTGAACTCCGCCACCGCCGCCATCAGCCGCTCGATATCCTCCGGCCGCGACAGGCGGTGATCGCCGTCCTTGATCAGTGTCAGCACCACGTCGTCGCGCGCAAAGCGCGACACCAGCTCGACCGCGTGCTCCCACGGCACGTCCGGGTCCTGCACGCCCTGCAGGATGTGCACCGGGCAGCGACATTCGATCAGCCCCTGCATCATCAGGTGCTGGCGGCCCTCGTCGATCAGCCCCTTGGTGATCGCATAGCCGCCTTCGTCGTAGTCGGAAGGCCGTGTCCATACGCCCTTCTCCTCGATCTCCTTTTTGATCTCGGGCGGAAAGCGCTTCCACATCAGCTCTTCGGTGAAGTCGACCGCCGGCGCGATCAGCACCATGCCGGCCATGGGCGCAGCGTCCTTGTGGCCCATGAGCGCGCGCGCCAAGAGCAGCGCCAGCCAGCCGCCCATGGACGAGCCCACCACCACCTGCGGGCCTTTGGCGAATGCCAGATAAACCGCGAGGCTCTCGGCCAGCCAGCGGCCGATGGTGCCGTCGGTGAAGTCGCCGCCCGATTCGCCGTGGCCGGAATAGTCGAAGCGCACGCACGGCCGCCCTTGGGCGTCAGCCCAGGCGTCGAGCGCCGCGGCCTTGGTGCCCTTCATGTCGGATTTGAAACCGCCCAGCCAGAAAACTGCCGGCCGGTCATGACTCTTGCCCTCGCGCACGCGCACGGCGATGGTCCTTGCAGGCGGAGGTGATTCGACGGCTATCGAGGTGAGGCGGGGATCGGTCATGCGGGCTTCGGGCAGGATGGCGGCAGCGGCCGGGCTGGCCAGGGTCGATGACGGCCGTCGCCCGTTCTCGCCGCAAGCAGGGGCCCAGCGCAAGGGGGCCCAGGCGGCGCCCCAGGCAGATCCGCTAGCTGCCCCGCAACCCGCGAATGACGCGCCTCCCCGGGCGACGCCCATTCCGACCGGCCGAACCCACCCGCGCTCGCTCGCCGGCGCCACCATCCTACAGCTCGTACCGGCGCTTTCCGACGATCCTGCCGGCCAGGCGGTCGCCGACATCGCGCTCACCTTGCTGCAATCGGGCGCCCGCGCGCTGGTCGCCGGCGACGGTGGACCGCTGGTGGGCGAACTGCGCACCTTCGGCGGCGAGTGGCTGCCGATGCCGGCCGATACCCTCAATCCCCTGCGCATCGCCCGCAACACCCGCGCCATCGGCGAGCTGATCGCGCGCGAACGAGTCGACATCGTGCACGCCCATTGCGCCGCGGCGGCCTGGAGCGCGCTTCACGCGATCCGCCAGCAGCAACCAGTCTATCTCGTCACCTCGTTCCCCGACCGCCTGGCGCCGCATTCGCTGCCGAGCAACGCCTTGCGCGCCTCGCTCGCGCGCGGCGACCGGGTGATCGCGCCGTCGAGCTACATCTCGCGCGCCATGATCGAGCGCTATCGCATCGCGCCCGAGCGCGTGGCGGTGATCCCACGCGCCATCGATACCGAGACGTTCAGCCCGGCAGCGGTCAGCGACGACCGCGTCGGCCAGTTGCGCCGCGCCTGGGGCGTGCTGCCGGAGATGCGCATCGTGCTGGTGCCCGGCCGCATCGCGCCGTGGAACGGACAGATGAGCGTGGTCGATGCCGCGCGTTTCATCGTCGCCAATGGCGAGCGCAACATCGTCTTTGTCTTCGCCGGCGACGACCGTGGGCAGCCGCGCTATCTCAATGCGCTGCACCAACGCGCCGCTGCGCACAGCGTCGATACGCTCTGCCGCTTCGTCGGCCATTGCCCCGACATGCCGGCCGCGCTGCGCGCCGCCGACGTGGTGGTGGTGCCGTCACTCGAGCCGCCGCTCACCGGCCGCACGGTGGCGGAAGCGCAGGCCATGGGCCGGCCGGTGGTGACCACGACCGTCGGCATGCTGCCGGAGAACGTGCTGTGCCCGCCGCGCATGCGTGAGGAGCTGCGCACCGGCTGGCTGGTGCGGCCGGGCCATGCCGGCCAGATCGCGCGCGCCGTGAGCGCGGCGCTCAAGCTCAACGAGACGGCCTACGAGGCGCTCGGGGCGCGCGCCCGCCAGTTCGCCGAATTCATGTTTTCCCCACAGAGCGTTGCCGAAGCGATCCGCGGCGTCTACACGTCGTTGTTGTCGCGCGAGCCCTGAAAACCCCGTGCCTCTTGCGTTTTCGGGGCCCAGGCTGTACGGCGTGCGCGATTGGGTGCCCGCCGCAATACCGGCGCAAAGCATGTAGATATTGGCCGGCGAAAGTGCCGGATTCGTTGGTTCGCAAGGTCGTGACGTCATGTCGAGTTTGCCCGCGGCCGAGCTTCCGGTCGCCGACAATCGCTCAGCCGAGACTGCCCGTCTGTCTTCCTCGTCCGGGGAGCGCGCCCGCCCGAGCCTTGCGCGCGCGCCGCTGACCGTTCTCATCGTCGTGCCCAGCCTCGACAGCGGCGCCGCCGACGCCGGCGCTGTCGAGATCACGCGCGCGCTCACGAGCGCCGGCCACCGCGCGGTGGTGGTCTCGCGCGCTGGGCGGCTGGTCGCCGACGTCACCGCGGCCGGCGGTGAATTCGTGCCGCTCGACGTCGCCAGCAACAATCCCGCGGTCATGCTGCGCAACACGGCGGTGCTGATGCGGCTGGTGCGCGAGCGGCAATGCGACGCGGTGCACGCGCTCGGGCGCTCCGCCGCCTGGAGCGCCTATCTCGCCGCACGGCTGCGCCACGTTCCCTTTATCACCAGCTGGTACAAGGGCTTTCGCGAGCAGAACCTGTTCAAGCATCTCTACAACGGCATCATGACGCGCGGCGACCGCGTGGTGGCGGTGAGCGAGCAGATCGCCCAGCTCATCCACGACCGCTACGGCACGCCCTGGCAGCGCATCGCCGTGGTGCCCAACAGCATCGACTTCGCGCGCTTCGATCCGGCCGCGGTCACGCGCGAGCGCGTCGAGGCGGTGCGCCGCGCCTGGGGTGTCACGCGCGACACCAAGGTGATCCTCATCACCGGCCGCATCGTACGCCGCAAGGGCCATCATGTGGTGGTGCGCGCGGTGCAGCGGCTGAAGGAGATGGGGCTCAAGGATTTCCTCTGCGTCTTCGTGGGCGAGGACCACGGCCGCACCCATTACACCGGCGAGCTGTGGGACCTGGTGCTCGCCACCGAGGGCATGGACGTGGTGCGCATGGCGGCCGCCGTCGCCGACATGCCCGCCGCCTATGCCGCAGCCTCCGTGGTGGTCTCGGCTGCCGTGCAGCCGGAAGGCGCGCAGCGCGCGATTCTTGAAGCGCAGGCGATGGGGCGACCGGTGATCGTGTCGGACCTCGCGGCCGGGCCGGACGTGGTCCTGAGTCCGCCGGCAGTGCCGGAAAGCCGCATCACAGGCCTGCGCTTTCCCGCCGGCGACGATACCGCGCTCGCCGGTACCTTGCTGCGTCTGTTCTCTATGCCCGAGCCGACCCGCCGCGCCATGGGAAACCGCGGTCGTGCCTGGGTGCTCGACCATTTCGACGGCTCAACCGTGGCGAGCCAGGCACTGCAGGTCTACGAGGACGCCGGGGCCGGCGACGAAACGCCCCTTGAAACGCCCCTTGGCCAGTCGGGAACGCGGCAAATTTGAAACATTTGGAGAATTTGTCCGGGTTCCAGGCAATTTTGTCGACCATGTGCCGGGAACCGCGTTGACTTATTCGCCGTTTGTACCAATCTTTCCACGTCTAGGAGAGCGCCCGGCGCTCCCCAGGTTCGCCGTTCCGTTTAACAGCATGAGGAGAGCACAGCCATTCGTCGTCCGATGAAAGCAGCGCTGCCCGTCCAAAAGGAAGGCCCGCGCATTAACGAGGAGATCCGCTCCCGCGAGGTACAGCTGATCGATACAACCGGCGACAACAAAGGCGCCGTCGACATCGAAACCGCCCTGGGGCTCGCCCAGGCGGCGGGGCTCGATCTGGTGGAGATCGCCCCTAATTCCAATCCGCCCGTCTGCAAGATTCTGGATTACGGCAAGTACAAATTCCAGGCGCAGAAGAAGGCGGCCGAGGCCCGCAAGAAACAGAAAGTCGTAGAGGTCAAGGAGATCAAGCTCCGGCCGATGATCGACGACCACGACTACGACGTGAAGATGCGCTCGATGAAGCGCTTCTTCGAGGAAGGCGACAAGGTCAAGGTCACCTTGCGCTTCCGCGGCCGCGAGATGGCGCACCAAGAGCTCGGCACCAAGCTGCTCAATCGCGTCAAAGACGATGTCGAGCCCATCGCCAAGGTCGAATCCGAGCCACGCTACGAAGGCAGGCAGATGATCATGATCCTGGCGCCGCGCTGAGGCGACGCCGCCGGCCTACTGAGGTTTGTAACGCGCCGCCCGTCGCACACGGACGGCGCGTTTGTTTTTGGGTATGTCCATAAGACATTGATTTATTTATAGAATATTTTGATGCCGGGGCATGGATGCACGGCCGGCTCGCCCGGCCGCCAATCGTTTCGCCGCTGTTGAAAACCGCCCTCGGCTCTGCCATAACCCGCCCGCTCGTCGCCCGGCTGAAAAGGGCTGCCGTGGCGGCGACTTGCGCTCAATCCCGAGCACCGGCTCCCGAGGCCCCCACGGCTTCGCTGAGAGCTTTATTTCGGCCGAACGGGCTTTCATCGAGCCCCGGGCCGTCATGGAGAGCAAAATGCCCAAGATGAAGACCAAGTCGGGCGCTAAAAAGCGCTTCAAGATTACCGGCACTGGCAAGGTGAAATACCAGCAGTCCGGCAAACGCCACGGCATGATCAAGCGGACGACCAAAACGATCCGCGAGCATCGCGGCACTGCGGTGCTGTTCAAGACCGACGGCGACAACATCAAGAAATACTGGATGCCGAACGGCTAATCCGGATTTCCCCGTCGCTCATCCCGTTTGCCTAGACTGATAGGAGTTTCCCCATGGCCCGCGTCAAACGTGGCGTCACTTCCCACGCCAAGCACAAGAAAGTCTACAAGGCCGCTAAGGGCTATTACGGCCGCCGCAAGAACACCATCCGCACCGCCAAGCAGGCGGTGGAGAAGGCCAACCAGTACGCCTTCCGCGACCGCAAGCGGCGCAAGCGCACCTTCCGCGCGCTCTGGATCCAGCGCCTGAACGCCGCCGTGCGGCCGTTCGGCCTCAACTACTCGAAGTTTATCGACGGACTCGCCAAGGCGGGCGTCGAGGTCGACCGCAAGGTGCTGTCGGATCTCGCCATCCATGAGCCGGCGGCGTTCCAGGTGATCGTCGAGAAGGCCAAGTCGGCGTTGCCGGCGTAAGTTTCAGCCGTCATGCCCGGCGTCCAAGCCGGGCATCCACGCCTTCCGTTCTGCCAGCAAGACGTGGATGGCCGGGACAAGCCCGGCCATGACGAGGCATAGGATCGCCTTGCCATGTCCGATATCGCGCAGCTCGAAAACGAAATCCTCTCCGCCGTCGCCGCCGCCAAGGACGAGGCGGCGCTGGAGACGGTGCGCGTCGGCGCGCTCGGAAAGAGCGGCTCGGTGTCGGCGCTGTTGAAGACGCTCGGCACCATGACGCCGGACGAGCGCAAGGTGCAAGGGCCGGCCATCAACGGGCTGAAGGACCGCGTCGGCACCGCGATCGCGGCCCGCAAGGATGAGCTCGCCGCCGCCGCGCTCGACGCCCGCCTCAACACCGAGACGGTCGACGTCACGCTTCCGGTGCGTGCGCCTTCGGCCGAGACCGGCCGCGTGCATCCTATCACGCAAGTGATCGACGAGATCACCGCCATCTTCGCCGACATGGGTTTCGCGATTGCCGAAGGTCCCGATATCGAGACCGACGACTACAACTTCACCAAGTTGAACTTCCCGGAAGGCCATCCGGCCCGGGACATGCACGACACTTTCTATTTCCCGCAGAAGGCCGACGGCTCGCGCCTGTTGCTGCGCACCCACACCTCGCCGGTGCAGGTGCGCACCATGCTGAGCCAGAAACCGCCGATCCGCGTCATCTGTCCGGGCCGCACCTATCGCTCGGACAGCGACCAGACCCACACGCCGATGTTCCACCAGGTCGAGGGCCTGGTGATCGACAAGACCTCGCACCTCGGCCACCTCAAGTGGATCCTGCAGGAGTTCTTCAAGGCGTTTTTCGAGGTCGAGCAGCTTCAGATGCGTTTCCGACCGTCGTTCTTCCCGTTCACAGAGCCGTCGCTGGAAGTCGACGTACAGTGCAAACGCGGCAAGGATGAGATCCGCTTCGGCGAGGGCGAGGACTGGCTGGAGATCCTCGGCTGCGGCATGGTGCACCCGAATGTGCTGAAGAATTGCGGCCTCGATCCCGACGAGTATCAGGGCTTCGCCTGGGGGATGGGCATCGACCGCATTGCCATGCTGAAATACGGCATGCACGACCTGCGTGCCTTCTTCGAGGCCGACGTGCGCTGGCTCACGCACTACGGCTTCCGGCCGCTCGACTTCCCGACGCTCGCCGGAGGCCTGAGCGCATGAAATTCACACTCTCCTGGCTGAAAGACCATCTCGACACCCCGGCGTCGCTCGACGACATCGTCGACAAGCTCACCATGATCGGCCTCGAGGTCGAGAACGTCGAGGACAAGGCGGCGTTGTTGAAGCCGTTCGTCATCGCCGACGTGATCTCGGCCGAGAAGCACCCGAACGCTGACCGCCTGCGCGTGTGCATGGTCGACATCGGCCAGGTCGCCAAGGGCGAAAAGCCGATCCAGGTCGTATGCGGCGCGCCCAATGCCAAGACCGGCATGAAGGGCGTGTTCTCGCCGGCCGGCACGTACATTCCCGGCAAGGACTTGACGCTCTCGGTCGGCACCATCCGCGGCGTCGAAAGCCACGGCATGCTGTGCTCGGGCGCCGAACTGATGATCTCCGACGATCATGACGGCATCATTGAATTGCCGGCCGATGCGCCGGTGGGGCAGGCTTACGCCGAATGGGCGGGACTCGGAGATCCGGTGATCGAGATCAACCTGACGCCGAACCGCTCCGACTGCACCGGCGTCAACGGCATCGCGCGCGATCTCGGCGCTACCTACATTGGCGACTACAAGGAAAACCCGCCGCAACCGGTGAAGGGCGCCTTCCCGTGCCCGGTGGCGGTGACGATCGATGCGCCGGAGCTTTGCCCCGCTTTCGGCCTGCGCCTGGTGCGCGGTGTCAAGAACGGGCCGTCGCCCGACTGGGTACAAAAGCGGCTGATCGCGATCGGCTTGCGCCCCATCAACGCGCTGGTCGACATCACCAACTACCTCACCTACGACCGTGGCCGTCCGCTGCACGTGTTCGACGCCGCCAAGGTCAAAGGAAACCTCACCGTGCGCCGCGCCAAGAACGGCGAGCAGGTGCTGGCGCTCGACGGCCGCACCTATACGCTCGATGAAGCCATGTGCGTGATCGCCGATGAGAAGGGCATTGAATCGCTCGCCGGCATCATGGGCGGCGAGGAATCCGGCTGCGACGCCAATACCACCGACGTGCTGATCGAATCCGCGCTGTGGAACGAGTTCAACATCGCGCAGACCGGCCGCCAGCTCGGCATCAACTCCGACGCGCGCTACCGTTTCGAGCGCGGCGTCGATCCCAATTTCATGGTGCCCGGGCTGGAGCTGGCAACGCAGTTGGTGCTCGACTTCTGCGGCGGCGAACCGTCGGAGATCGTGGTCGCGGGCAACCCGACGCCGCCGGCGGAAATGGCCATCGACTTCCCGATGAGCGAGTTGCCGCGGCTCGCCGGCCTGAAATTGCCGCTTCCTGAGGTGCGGCGCGTGCTGGAGAAGCTCGGCTTCTTCGCCGCCGGCCAGGGCGAGCGCATGAAGGTCGCGGTGCCGTCATGGCGGCCGGACGTGCACGGCCGCGCCGACATCGTGGAAGAGATCGTGCGGATCGTCGGTGTCGACAAGGTGCCGCCTGCTCCGTTCCCGCGCGGCGACCATGCGCGGAAAGCCGTGCTTACGCCCATTCAGGTCCGCACCCGCAAGGCCAAGCGTGCGCTCGCCGCCCGCGGCCTGACCGAAGCGGTGACCTGGTCGTTCATTTCCAAGCGCGAGGCCGAGCTGTTCGGCGGCGGCCAGCCGGAGCTGGCGCTCGCCAACCCGATCGCGGCCGAGCTTTCCGACATGCGCCCGAGCCTGGTGCCGGGCCTCGTCACATCGGCGCAGCGCAATGCCGACCGCGGCTTCCCCGATACCGGCCTGTTCGAGGTCGGCCAGGTGTTCCGCGGCGACAAGCCGGAAGACCAGTACACCGCCGCAACGGGCTTGCGCCGCGCACTCGCCAAGCCTGATGGGGTCGGGCGCCATTGGCAGAGCGCCAACAAGCCGGTCGATACTTTCGACGCCAAGGCTGACGCTTTCGCCGTGCTGGCGGCCGCCGGCGCGCCCATGCAGGCGCTGCAGGTGGTTCCGGGTGGACCGTCCTGGCTGCACCCGGGGCGCAGCGGCACCATCCAGATGGGGCCGAAGAACGTCATCGGCCATTTCGGCGAATTGCACCCGCGCGCTCTGGCCGCGCTCGGCGCCGAAGGGACGCTGGTCGGCTTCGAGGTGATCCTGGAGAACATCCCAGAGCCCAAGGCCAAGCCGACACGCGCCAAGCCACTCCTGGAGCTGTCGCCGTTCCAGCCGGTCGAGCGCGACTTCGCCTTCGTGGTCGGCCAAGACGTCAAGGCTGCCGACATCGTGCGGGCGGCGCAAGGCGCCGACAAGAAACTGATCAGCAACGTCGCCGTGTTCGACGTCTACGAGGGCAAGGGCATCGACCCCGACAAGAAGTCGATTGCGATTTCCGTCACCCTGCAACCGCGCGAGAAGACCATGACCGACGAGGAGATCGAGGCGCTGGCGTCGAAAATCGTCGGCGAGGTCACGAAGCGCACCGGCGGGGTGTTGAGGGGCTAGTCGATTCAGAGTGCAGTGCGACACTCACTCTTCCCCTCTCCCACAAGGGGAGAGGGAAACGAGTGTGCCGCGCTCGCAGCGAAACATTCTAGCGCTACCCTGCCACCAAATCCGCGAACGCGAACCCGTCCCGCTCGACCGTCTCGCCGACGCTCACCGCAATCTTACGCGACAGCATCGGCCCGGCCGACACGAACGAATGGAATTCGCCATTCTCGCCGCACGGATCGATCTCAGACGGCAGGTCGGTGAGTAAATCCGCCGCAAAGCGGCGGCCGGCGAACGACGCCGGTAGTTTCTTCAAGTCGACGACTGCGAGATGCGCCTCGACGCCGGCCGCGATCATCTCGCGCGCCAGATCCGCGGTCGGCTTCAACCAGATCGGAAACACCGGGGTAATGCCGGTGCCTTTCAGCTTCTCCTCGCGATAGGCGCGGATGTCTTCCAGATAGAGGTCGCCAAAAATGATGTGGGTGATGCCGCGCGCCTTGGCGGCTTCCATCGCCTTGGCCATCTCGTGTTCGTAGATCTCGTTCGAGCACGGATAAGGAATGCGCACGATGATCGGCTCGAGACCCGCGGCCTCGATCTGCGCCATCAGCAGTTCCTCGCGCACCCCATGCATGCTCACGCGGCCGAAGTTGTCGGTCACAGTGGTCAACGCGCCGACGATGTCGTAGTCGCCGCTCTTCCTCACCTCATGCAGCGCCCAGGCGCTGTCCTTGCCGCTCGACCAGGCGATCAGCGCCTTGGGTTTGCTTAATGACATGGTGACCAAATCCTTGATCTCATCCGGTCATTCGGGGCCACGCCGAAGGCCTGTCCCGGAATGACGGGTTTCAACATGGTTCATAGTCGGTAACTGTCGGTCCTTCGTCAATGAACCAATTTGCAATGAGTCTTCATTAGCTTCACCCACCAAAGACGCGCCGCATAAGAACAGCGCGCCAGGAGGAAAGTGTCACACTCGGCGTCCAGGAAGGGCGCCACGGACGGCGAACCATGGGGTGGATGACCGAACGCGTCGGGCGCGTGATTGCCCGCTACCTGGAAGAGCCGGAGCACGGCTACCTGCCGTTCACGCCGAGCGACGCCGACGCTTTGCGCGCATCGCTCAAGCCCGGCGATGTGCTGCTGGTCGAAGGCAACAACCACATTTCCGGCATCATCAAGTACCTCACCCAGTCGACCTGGTCGCACGCTGCGCTCTATGTGGGACCGATCGGCGACCGCGTCACAGCGGACGGCGAGCCGCTGGTGCTGGTGGAAGCCAATATCGGCCAGGGCGTGGTGGCGGCGCCGCTGTCGAAATACGCGCGCTTCCACACCCGCATCTGCCGGCCGATCGGCCTTAGCGAAGATGACTGCGCGCGCGTGTGCATCTACGCCGCCGAGCGCATCGGCTTCGACTATGATCTCAAGAACATCATCGACCTGATGCGCTATCTGATCCCGCTGCCGGTGCCCCAGCGCTTCAGGCGGCGCATGATAGCGCTCGGCTCCGGCCATCCGACCCGCATCATCTGCTCGGCACTCATCGCGCAGGCTTTCGAAAACGTGCGCTTCCCGATCCTGCCCAAGGTGATCCTGACCGAGAACGAAGACGCCCGACAGGAAATCCTGGAGATCCGCCACTCCTCGCTCTACGCGCCGCGCGATTTCGACATCTCGCCCTATTTCGAAGTGGTGAAGCCGACGCTCGAACGCGGCTTCGACTACAAGGCGGTCGCCTGGGCGGATCTCGAAACCGCCGATACCGGCGGCGCGCCGCTGGTGCCGCTGCCGACCGCGGACGACGACGCCCTGGCGCCGGCGCATTGATCTGCCGAAACTGACGATCATAAATTGAATGCCCCGATTGCATCACACCAATTGGTGTGAATTCCGTTGAATTATCAAAGCGATATCCGTTACAATCAAAAAATGGTGACGCCAATATTGGCGTTCATTGAGAGCGTTTGATGAGATCTCTTTGCATACAAGGGTGGCGGTTCATCCCTCACTCATACGCAATGGTCAACCAGTGGCAACTCCTTTCACTGATTAAGCGCAACGACATTGCACTCAACATTCGTGACGCTCCATTCTATGAAGAGCATTGGAGCCCAGTTCGAGGGCTCTTTAGCGTAGAGCAAGAAGAGGCACTGGCTTCGTTGCCCGCGCAGGCTTCTGACGATGCCTTCAATTCAATCTACAAAATTTCATTTCCCTATGACTTTTCCGCACCATCTGCACATCGCAATTTTGTCTTTGGAACCGCTGAATATAGACGCCTCGATGAGAGCTATTTTGGAAGCCTTGATGACATTCGAAATTTGGCCGAGTCGGACCGTTTTTTTGTAATCACTCCTTCCCACTGGTCACGCGATGCATTTCTGCATCTTGGCTTGCGCAGCGAACAAGTCATCGTGATTCCACACGGCGTGGATCCAAATGTATTTTTCAAGATCCCTGAAGAAGAGCGGAACGCTATCCGAGAACGGATTCGGGTTCCAGGTTTTGTCTTTGCCAATGCGTCGTCGATGACGGGAAATAAAGGTATCGATTTGTTACTGCGTGCATTCGCTGTTGTCGCCGAGAAGCGCGGCGACTGTAGATTGCTATTGAAGGGTACAGATCAGCTATATCAGTCGAAAGGATTTCTGGGCCAAGCCATTGCAAAGCTGCCATCCAAATTGCAGACCGTGGTGTTGGATCGGCTTATTTATATCGGCGGCACGCTACCGAATGAAAAGATGGCCGAATTCTATCAGATCGCCGATGTCTACGTGTCTCCCTATCATGCGGAAGGCTTCAATTTGCCGGTTCTTGAAGCGAGCGCGTGTGGGACACCGGTCATTTGCACAAACGGAGGGCCTACTGACGATTTTGTCGAAAATGATTTCGCTTATCGCATAAACAGCGTTCTGAAGCCGGTCAATCGTACGAAGAACGGCGGCTTTTGGCTCGAACCCGATGTCGACCACCTCGTTCACCTTATGCTGAAAGTGATGGATGATGTCGAATGGCGCAAACAAGCCGCTGCCGCTGGCGAGCGTCACGCCGCCATGAATTTTTGTTGGGATTCGATCGTCGATAGATTGCTCGGCACGATGTTCGCCAGTGACGCCAGTTAAGGCGCCGAACACAATGACGCGGCTCACCGCGCCCTCATCAAGGGGCGCGCATCATGGCGGATAGCCTCAACGAGCATGGACCAAACGCCGGCTTGCGCCATGGACGACGGCTTCAGCGGCGGGCGATCGGGGCTTTTTTCTGAGAGGGTAAAGCGGCGAGGGGCCCGCCTGGGCTTGCCCTGAGCGCTCCGCCCGCTTACCTCTTCCCTGCATGCTCGACGCCGCCGCCAAAGCCATCGCCCAGATGCTGACACCCGCCCTGCGCGGGGTGCTGCTCAAGGCCGTCGGCCTGGCGCTGGCGCTCATCGTCATCGCCGGCATCCTGCTGCAGCGCTTCCTGGCCTCGCTCGCCGACGATGGCGCCACCTGGGCCGAGCATTCCGCCAGCTTCGCGCCACATGCCCTGTGGTCGACCATGGCTTGGCTGCTGTCGTTCGCAGCCGGCCTCGGCGTCATCACCGGCGCGCTGTTCCTGATGCCGGCGGTGACCGCCTTCGTCGGCAGCTTCTTCGTTGACGAGACCGCAGAGGCGGTAGAGCGCGAATACTACCCGGCCGAGCCGCTCGGCCGAGCCCTGCCGTTCTGGCGCGGTATCCTCGAAGGCGTCAAAATCGCCCTCGTCTCGCTGGTGGTCTATTTCTTCGCGCTGCCGTTCGTGCTGTTCGCCGGCTTCGGCATAGTGATTTTGTTTTTGGCGAATTCCTACCTGCTCGGCCGTGAATATTTCGAGCTCGCCGCCATGCGCTTCCGCCCGGCCTACGAGGCGAAGGCCATGCGCAAGGCCAATGGCGCTTATGTCTTCCTCGCCGGCATGGTGATCGCGGTGTTCGTGTCGATCCCGATCATCAACCTGGCAACGCCGATCTTCGCCATGACGTTCATGGTGCACATCCACAAGCGCATGAGCGACAAGCGCGCGGAGTTGATCGAGCCGCGGCAATAAATCGCTTACGCTGCCACCGTCTTCTCCGGCCATTTGCACAGATCGGCAATCACGCACCTTTCGCACAAAGGCTTGCGCGCGATGCAGGTGTAGCGCCCGTGCAGGATCAGCCAATGGTGCGCGTGGCGCTTGAACTCGTCAGGTATCGCCTGCTCCAGCTTCTGTTCCACCTCGAGCGGCGTCTTGCCGGGCGCGATGCCAGTGCGATTTCCCACGCGGAAGATGTGGGTGTCGACCGCGATGGTCGGCTCGCCGAAGGCAACATTGAGCACTACGTTGGCGGTCTTGCGTCCGACGCCCGGCAATGCTTCCAGCGCTTCACGCGAGCGCGGCACTTCGCCGCCATACTGCTCGACCAGGATGCGCGATAGCGCCACCACGTTCTTCGCCTTGGTGCGGAACAGACCGATGGTCTTGATCAGGTCGCGCACCTGATCCTCGCCCAGCGCCGCCATCGTGGCCGGCGTGTCGGCGGCGGCGAACAATGCGGGCGTCGCCTTGTTGACGCCTGCGTCGGTCGCCTGCGCCGACAGCACCACGGCGACCAGGAGCGTGAACGGGTTGACGTATTGAAGCTCGGTTTTCGGCTCCGGCGTGGCGTCGCGCAGGCGCCGGAACGCTTCCGTGATGTCCGCCGTTGTCCATGTGGGCACGGCGACGGCCACCGGCTTGGTGACGGTCTTGGACGCGGTCTTGGTCCGTTTAGGAACGGACTTGGGCTTAGCCTTCTTGGCCGTCGGGCGCGCCTTACCCGCGGCCTTACGGGCCTTCGTTTTGCGGACCTTGGCTTTGCGAGCCGGCGATTTGGCCGCTTTCTTACTCGCCTTCTTGCGGGATGCCTTTTTCGCCATGATTCAGGGTATACTGGCCGTTATGAGCGCCGACAACGACGACGAACTCGAACCCACCATCTTTTCCGCGGTGATCACGCCCCACCGCTCCCTGAGCGCACGCGGCTTTTTCCTGGTGATGGGGGCTTACGGCCTGCTCAGCTTCGTGGCGGGGCTCACCTGCATGCTGGCGGGCGCCTGGCCGGTGATCGGCTTTCTCGGGCTCGACGTGTTGCTGCTCTATTGGGCGTTCAAGGTGAATTACCGGCACGCGGCGGCCTACGAGGAAGTGAAAGTGACGCCGATCGCGCTCACAGTGCGCAAGGTCAGCCACCTCGGCACGGTGCGCGAATGGGTGCTCAACCCGCTCTGGGTGCGGCTCGAAAAGGTGGTGCACGAGGAATTCGGCATCGAGCGTCTGTTCTTGACCTCACGCGGCAAGCACTTGATCGTCGCCGCCTTTCTCGGGCCCGACGAGAAGGCGAGCTTCGCCAAGGCACTCGGCAACGCCATAAACGAGGCCAAGCGCGGCGTGACGAGGACGGTATTGCCTTAATCCACAGCACTTTTCCCTCCCCCGCTTGCGGGGGGGATAAAGGGCGGCGCCAGAAATCGGGTGGCTTCGTTGGCCCGCCGTTCCAATATCCCGGGCATGACCATGACCTCGGACACCATGACCGTCGACCAGACCGCTGCGGCGCCCCGCATACCCGATCTCGGCCCGCTGCCCACCGCCGCCGCTGACTACGACGTTGTGCGGCGCGCCATCGCCCATATCCGCGGCAATTGGCGTTCGCAGCCCGAAATTGAAGCCATCGCCGAAGCCGCCGGCGTCAACGCCACCGACCTGCACCATCTGTTCCGCCGCTGGTGCGGACTGACGCCCAAGGCGTTCCTGCAGGCGCTGACGCTCGATAGCGCACGCGAGCTGCTGCGCGGGTCAGCGAGCGTGCTCGACACCGCCTACGAGGTCGGGCTCTCCGGCCCCGGCCGGTTGCACGACCTGTTCGTCACCCACGAGGCGATGTCACCGGGCGAATGGAAGGCACGCGGAGAAGGCTTGACCGTCAGCTACGGCTTCCATCCCTCGCCGTTCGGCTTGGCGCTGGTGATGACCACGCCGCGCGGCCTCGCCGGCCTCGCGTTCGCCGATCCCGGCGGGGAACGCGCAGCGCTCGATGATATGCGCTCGCGTTGGCCGAAGGCGCGCTACGTCGAAGACATGGCGGCCACCGCGCCGACGGCGCGCCGCATCTTCGAAACAGAACGATGGCGACCGGATCAGCCGTTACGCGTCGTGCTGATCGGCACCGATTTCGAAGTACGCGTGTGGGAGAATCTGCTCACCATCCCCATGGGTAAGTTGACCACCTACTCCGATCTCGCCAAACACACCGGAAATCCGAAGGCCGCGCGCGCGGTCGGCGCCGCCGTCGGCAAGAACCCGATCAGCTTCGTCGTGCCGTGCCATCGGGTGGTGGGGAAATGCGGCGACGTCACCGGCTACCACTGGGGCATCACCCGCAAGCGTGCCATGCTCGGCTGGGAAGCCGGCATGGTGGAAGCCTGATCGCTTCCGTGGCACGAAGTCAGCACCTCTAGTTCCTGGTATCCCTGGCCCATCGGAGCAGGACGGTCGTCAGGCGGGCGCGTCCGCTTTACGGGCGAACGGCACGGTGGCAAGGACCAGAGCGGCGGGAATCAAGAAAGCGCCGTTGCCGGTCTGCCTCGTCGTCAAGGCGCCGAGCACGCAGCCGATGCCGAAAGCGAGGATGAGGATGGGCAGGAGGCCGCCGTCCTTCGGCATGTCGTTGATCAACGAGCGCGAGGGCTTGCCGGTCAGGCTGCGGGTTCGGTCGATGAAAAACTGCGTAATGTTCCCGGTCATAACCGTCGTCGCCGGCCCGACCATCGGGTAAAGCCGGTGAATCGCGTTCTGCAGCGCCATGCCGAAGGTCACCGGTGTGGCAACGGCCAGGGCTAGCCAGAAGTCGAGGGGCCACCCTTTGAGGGAGGCGGCAAGACCCAGTACTCCCGTTCCGGCAACCAGAACCGCCTCGACGGCCAGCATACCGCGTATATGCCGCGCCGGCTCGTCGTATAGGGCGATGTAGCGGTCGTGGATCAAGGTCACGGCCATGGCCGCCACAAAGAAGATCGGCAGGATGACGATCTTCAGAAGATCCGTGGCCTGAAAACCGGTCGCGATATCGGCGGCCAGGATGACGAGGTTTCCAGTGATATGCGCGGCCATGATGTGGTGCAGGCCGACGAAGGAGCCGGCGTCCACCCAGCCCCCAACGAAGGCCAGCATTATTACGAGAGTTCGGCTCATAGCGGCGATCCCCGGATCTATGGGCATTGATGCTGTCGACTGACAGTCTATCTGCTCACGGTCAAGGAATCCTGGGCTGGGCCTCTCACGTGTTTCAGGATGCCCGAAGCGTGAGCGGCCGAGGGCATTGTCGGTTGCGACGATATGTCGATGATGAGGGGCTTCGCGCGCAAGCGCGCCATGCTCGGTTGGGAAGCCCCGGTGGCGACGACGTAAGTTACGCCGCCAGATCCAGCTTCGACGCCACGGTCGAGTCCGCGTTCAGCCGGTAGATCATCGGCACGCCGGTGGCGATCTCGCGCTTGACAATGCCTTCCGGCGAAAGCCGATCCAGCACCATCACCAGCGCGCGCAACGAATTGCCGTGCGCCGACACCAGCACGCGCTGGCCGCGCAGCACCGCCGGCAGGATTTCCTGCACGTAGTACGGCAGCACGCGCGCGGCGGTGTCGCGCAGGCTCTCGCCACCGGGCGGCGCCACGTCGTAGGAGCGGCGCCAGATGTGCACCTGCTCCTCGCCCCATTTCTTACGCGCGTCATCCTTGTTGAGCCCGGAGAGGTCGCCGTAATCGCGCTCATTCAGCGCCTGGTCCTTGGTGACCGGAATGCCGGTCTGGCCCAGCTCCGCCAGCATCAGGTCGAGGGTGCGCTGGGCGCGGATCAGTGCCGAGGTATAGGCGACGTCGAATTGCAGCCCTTGCGCCTTGAGCTTGCGGCCAGCGTCGCGCGCCTCCTCAACGCCCTTCGGGCTGAGGTCGACGTCGCGCCAGCCGGTGAACAGGTTCTTCAGGTTCCAGTCGCTCTGGCCGTGGCGGACGAGGACGAGAAGGCGGTCGGACATTGCGCAAAACCCTTCGAAATTGGCCGTTGCCGGGGCAAAAGGCACGAAGCGGCGTCTTTCAATTTGGGCCCCGGCGCTCCATCTTTCAGAGCAGATAGCGCCTGGGGTCAAGCCCGGCCAGCGCATAATCCCGAAAAGTGGGGACCGGTTTTCGGGAAAGATGATGCGCAAACAAAATGTTGGGAGGACAGCGTGGCCGACCAGAACACCGACGGCGTCGAACGGCTGTGGCCGACGATTATGCTGCGGCGGACACTGCCGGGTGCCGATGTCGCCAACCAGGTGCTGGCCGAGCTCGTGTTGGAGTTGGAGGCCGGCAACGCCCAGCTCACCACCGACTACCGCAACGACAATTTACTGGTCGCCGATCATCCGGCGATCCAATGGCTGCGCGACTGCATCAACCGCACGGTGATGGAATATTTCCGTGAACTCGGCATCGACTATCAGGTCGACTGGACCGTGCACGGCTGGGCCAACGTCAACCGCCTCGGCGATTACCACGACCCGCACAATCACCCGCACTGCTACCTGTCGGGCACCTATTACGTGCAGGTACCGACCGAGCGCGCGCTGCTACGAAGCCGCAAGGACGTGCGGCCGGGCTGCATCACGTTCTACGATCCGCGCGGGCCGGCGGTGAACATGGGCGCGATCCGCGACGACCCTTACGTCAATCCCGAGCACACCATCCAGCCGAAGCCGGGCGACATTCTATTGTGGCCCGCGTTCCTGACCCACTTCGTGCATCCTAACCTGAGCGAGACGCCACGCATCAGCATCAGCTTCAACGTGATGCTGAAATGGTCGGACGCGTATCTGCCGGCGCAGGACTAGAAGTCCGCCAGTCCCAGCACATCCATCATCGAATAAAGCCCGGGCTTTTGTCCCCGCGCCCACAGCGCGGCGTGAAGGGCCCCGCGCGCGAAGATCATGCGATCCTCGGCCTTATGCGTCAGCTCGATGCGCTCGGCCGGGCCCGCGAACATCACCGTGTGCTCGCCCACCACCGTGCCGCCGCGCAACGAGGCAAAGCCGATATCACCTTGGGTGCGCGCGCCGGTGTGTCCGTCACGCCCACGCTCGGAATGCTGCGCGAGATTAATACCACGCCCTTGCGCCGCCGCCTGCCCCAACAGCAGTGCGGTGCCGGACGGTGCATCGACCTTCTTGTTGTGATGCATCTCGACGATTTCGATGTCGAACGAATCGTCGAGCGTCGACGCCACGCGCTTGGTCAGCGCGGCGAGCAGATTGACGCCCAGGCTCATATTACCGGACTTGACGATAACGGCCTTCGCGCCCGCTTCCTTGATCTTGGCGTCGTCGTCGGCGCTCAAGCCGGTGGTGCCGATGACGTGCACCTTGCCCGCCTGCGCGGCAAGCGCGGCAAAGGCCACCGTCGCCGCCGGCGCGGTGAAGTCGATGATACCATCGGCCTTGGCCATGAGCGCCGCGGCATCGCTCGTCAGCTTGATGCCGTTGTCGCCGAGCCCCGCGAGCATGCCGGCATCCTGGCCGAGCAAGGACGAGCCCGCGCCCTCCAGCGCACCCGCCAGCGCCAGATCCTTGTGCTCGGCGATCGCCTTCACCAGCGTGCGCCCCATGCGCCCGCCGGCGCCCGCTACGATCAAACGCATCTCGGCCATATCTGAAACTCCTGAAAAACGACGCCTAAGGCTGCGGGCCGTCGTAACCCTCGATGATGACAATGTCCGCATCGGAATGCGGCTGCCGCACCTTGAGGTTCTCCTGATACTCCGGCGAATTGTAGCAGGCGAGCGCGGTCTCGTAGTCCGGAAACTCGATCACCACGTTGCGCGAGCGAGCCGCGCCTTCGGGGCATTCGAATTTTCCGGCGCGCACCAGATATCTCGCGCCAAACTTCTTGAAGATCGCCGCGTTGGCTTCCGCATAGGGCTTGTAGCCCTCCTCGTTATGCACGTCGACGCGCCCGATCCAGTAGCCCTTCGCCATTCGCCACCTCTTTGTGTTATTTTCCAGTCGCCTGTTCGATCTCGGAAACGATGTCGTCGGCCGCGCGCTTGGGATCGGCCGCCGCCACCACCGGGCGGCCGACCACCAGATAGTCGGCGCCGGCTTCGATGGCGTGCGCCGGCGTCATCACCCGCTTCTGCTCGCCGATCGCGCTGCCCGCCGGGCGGATGCCAGGTGTCACCAGCGCCATGCCGGGCCCGACGATATCGCGCAGCTTAGGCGCCTCCTCTCCCGAACAAATGAGCCCGTCGACGCCGATATCGCGCGCCTGTTGCGCGCGCGCAGCGGCGAGCTCGCCAACGTTCATGTCGTAGCCGGCGGCGGCAAGATCGCCGTCGTCATAGGAGGTCAGCACAGTGACGCCGAGTATACGCAGAGGCGAGCCGCGTTTTCCTTCCACCGCCGCTTTCATGGTCTGCGGATAGGCGTGCACGGTGAGGAAGGTCGCGCCGAGACCGGCGACGCTCTCGACTCCTTTCTGCACGGTGTTGGGAATATCGTGCAGCTTGAAATCGAGGAACATCTGCTTGCCCGCCGCGATCAGACCCGCGGCAAACGGCAAGCCGCCGGCATAGGCGAGCTGATAGCCGATCTTGTAGAAAACCACGCTATCGCCCAACCGCGCCACCAGCGCTTCGGCCTCGCTCACCGAGGGCACATCGAGAGCAACAATCAGCCGTTCGCGCGCATCCAAAGCCATGCTCATCCCTTCTCTTGTCACATCATCAGCCGCGCCATCTCCACCAGTCGGTCGAGCTGTCCGTGAAACAGATTGGCGGTGTGCGTATCGACGATGTTGTCCATATCGTCAAAAGCTTGGTCGGCGCGCGGGATCGCCACGACCTCGGGGATGACCAGCGCGCCACAGCCGAGTTCGAGCACCTGGCGCAGCGCCATGATCGAGCGCAAGCCCCCGCCCCGGCCGACCGAAGCGGCGCTGACGGCGAAGACGCGGTTCTTGAACGCGGCGTAGCTCGGGTCACCCTTCTCGCGCACGCGCGACACCCAATCGATGGCGTTCTTGAGAATGGGCGTGACCGACGCGGAATATTCGGCGCTGGCGATAAACACGCCGTGGTGCGCCATGATCATCTGCTTGAGCCGCAGCGCGTTGGCGGGCTGGCCGGTGCGGGCGTCGAGGTCGGCGTCGTAGAGCGGCAGCGGATAGTCGGACAGCGAGATGCGGGTGACGTCAACGTCAGCGAGCGTCAGATATTTGGCCGCGAGCGCCGCCAACTTGGTGTTGTGGGAACCGGTGCGGGTCGAGCTGGAAAAGACGAGGATCTTGGGCGTGGCCATTGGCGGCTCCGTCGCGTTCCGCCATTGCTTAGCACGCGAACCGCAGCCCGTCATTCCGGAGCGCGCACGAAGTGCGCGAGCCCGAAATCCAGGGCAGCCAGCACAGAGCGTGGAGCTCTGGATTCCGGGTCCGCTCGCTTTCGTTCGCGTCCCGGAATGACGGCGGAATAATTGAAAGCAGCAACCTACCGCGCGCTGCGGTAGACCCACACCCGCGCCGGCGGCAGGTTCATCCAGATCACGTTGGACGCTTGCGCGGTGAGACCCGCGAGCGTTTTCGGGATCGGTGGCAGCATGCCGTAGGTGAATTGTACGAAGGGCGCGTTCGGCTTGATCAGCGCCATCACGTCGGCCGTTAACCGCAGACGTGTGCGCAGCGGCTTGGTGAGCAGCGGCAGGCTGGAGACGACCGCGGCGGCCGGCTCCTTGATCACGGCCTGCACAGTCTTGCGCAGCCGGTAGGCATCGCCGTGCAGCACGGTCGCCGCCGGATAGCGGTTGCGTAGCAGACGGCAGAAATGGGGGTTGAACTCCACCAGCACCAGCCGCGCCGGATCGACCCCGTGGGCGACCAGCGCCTCGGTCACCGGGCCGGTCCCCGGCCCGAGCTCGATCACCGGGCCGGTCCCCTGCGGATCGATGTAGCGCGCCATGGTGCGCGCCAGCGCCTTGCTGGAGGGCACCACCGCGCCGGTGCGCAGCGGCTTCTCGATCCACGAACGGATGAGCTGCACCTCGTGGTCGAGGCGCATGGGCTTCTTCGCGGTGGCAGTCTGAGGGGCCATGGTGGTCATGCCGAGGGGCGCCAAAATCCCGCCCCACCATCACCGGTACAGAGCGGCAGGCGGGGGGTCAAGGTACTAGCCGGTATGAGTTCCGCGCGCCCCCAGGCCGTCGAGAAACTCACGCACGCGGCTGAAGAACCCGACCGATTCCGGCTGGGTATTGTCGGACGACAGGGTTTCGAACTCGGTGAGCAGCTCGCGCTGGCGTTTGGTCAGGTTCTGAGGGGTCTCGACCACCACTTGCACGTACATATCGCCGGCCTGCTTGGACCGCAGCACCGGCATGCCCTTGCCCGAAAGGCGGAAACGGCGGCCGGTCTGGGTGCCGGCCGGCACTTTCACCCGCGCCTTGCTGCCGTCGATCGACGGCACCTCGAACTCACCGCCGAGCGCCGCGGTCACCATGGAGACCGGCACCCGGCAGTGCAGGTCGGCGCCGTCGCGCTGGAAGAACTCGTGCGGGATGATGGAAAGGAAAATGTAGAGGTCACCGGACGGCCCGCCGCGCATGCCCGCCTCACCCTCGCCGGCCAACCGGATGCGGGTACCGTCTTCAACGCCGGGCGGGATGTTGACCGAGAGCGTGCGCTCGCGGGTGACGCGGCCGGCGCCCGAGCAGCTCGGGCACGGATCGTCGATCGTCTGGCCGCGGCCCTGACAGGCCGGGCAGGTGCGCTCGAGGGTGAAGAAGCCTTGCGCATGGCGCACGCGGCCGGCGCCGCCGCAGGTCGAGCAGGTCTTCGGCTTGGTGCCGGCCTTGGCGCCGGAGCCGGAGCAGGCCTCGCAGGTGACCGAAGTCGGCAGCCGCAGCTCCGCGGTCTTGCCGGCAAAGGCCTCGTCGAGGTCGATCTCCATGTTGTAGCGCAGGTCCGAGCCGCGCTCGCGGCCCGAGGCGCGACCACCGCCGCGCCCGCCGCCCATGCCAAAGATGCCTTCGAAGATGTCGGAGAAGGTGGTGCCGAAATCGGCGCCGAAGCCGGCGCCGCCGCCCATGCCACCCTGCTCGAAGGCGGCGTGACCGAAGCGGTCATAGGCGGCGCGCTTGTCGCCGTCCTTGAGGACGTCGTAGGCCTCGTTGATTTCCTTGAACTTGTGCTCGCACTCGGTATCGCCGGGATTGCGATCTGGGTGGTGCTGCATGGCGAGCTTGCGGAAGGCCGCCTTCAGCTCGACTTCGGTGCATTCTTGGGAAACACCGAGGACTTCATAGTAGTCGCGCTTCGACATGCCGCTTCCGCTTATCCCATCCCCCCGTCCCGAGGAGCGATCCGAAGGATCGCATCTCGGAGGACGATAGCCCCTTCAGTCACCACAAATGCAGTGGTCTCACCCTTGGAGGCGGCCCGGCAAGTCGGCTGTGCCGACTTGCGCCCAACAGATAAGACGATCCCGGGTATACCCGGGATCGTTGGGCCTCCTCAGCATGAGGGCCATGCTGTGGCTCCGATCGTTAAGCCGACTTCTTGCTGTCGTCGTCGACTTCCGTGAACTCGGCGTCGACAACGTCTTCCTTCTTCTCCTCGGCGCCGCCTTCCGCGGCACCTTCGGCGGCACCGCCCTCCTGCTGCGCCTTGTACATGGCCTCGCCGAGCTTCATGGAAGCCTGCGCCAGCGCGTTGGCCTTGGCCTGGATGGCATCGGCGTCGTCGCCCTTGAGCGCTTCCTTGAGGTCGGACATGGCGCTCTCGATCGCGCTACGCTCGGTCTCGCTGACCTTGTCGCCGTGTTCGGCGACCGCCTTTTCGGTGGAGTGCACCAGCGCCTCGGCGTGGTTCTTGGCTTCCACCGCCGCCTTGCGCTTCTTGTCCTCTTCGGCGTGGCTTTCGGCGTCCTTCACCATCTTGTCGATGTCGGCTTCCGACAGACCGCCCGAGGCCTGGATGCGGATCTGCTGTTCCTTGCCGGTGGCCTTGTCCTTGGCCGACACGTTGACGATGCCGTTGGCGTCGATATCGAAGGCGACTTCCACCTGCGGCACGCCGCGCGGGGCCGGCGGAATTCCCATCAGATCGAAGTTGCCGAGCATCTTGTTGTCGGCCGCCATTTCGCGTTCGCCCTGGAAGACTCGGATGGTCACCGCGTTCTGGTTATCCTCGGCGGTGGAGAACACCTGGGCTCTTCTTGGTCGGGATGGTGGTGTTGCGGTCGATGATGCGGGTGAACACGCCGCCCAGCGTTTCGATGCCGAGCGACAGCGGGGTCACGTCGAGCAGCAGCACGTCCTTGACGTCGCCGGCCAGCACGCCGGCCTGAATGGCGGCGCCGATGGCGACCACCTCGTCCGGGTTGACGCCCTTGTGGGGCTCCTTGCCGAAGAACTGCTTCACGACTTCCTGCACCTTCGGCATGCGGGTCATGCCGCCGACCAGGACCACCTCGTTGATCTCGCCAGCGGTAACGCCGGCGTCCTTGAGCGCCTTGCGGCAGGGCTCGACCGTCTTCTGGATGAGGTCGTCGACCAGCGCTTCGAACTTAGCGCGGGTGAGCTTCATGGTCAGATGTTTCGGGCCGGAGGCGTCCGCCGTGATGAACGGCAGGTTGATCTCGGTCTGTGTGGTGGACGACAGCTCGATCTTGGCCTTCTCGGCGGCTTCCTTCAACCGCTGCAGCGCGAGCTTGTCGTTGCGCAGGTCGATGCCCTGCTCTTTCTGGAACTCGTCGGCGAGATAGCCGACCAGACGCATGTCGAAGTCTTCGCCGCCCAGGAACGTGTCGCCGTTCGTAGACTTCACTTCGAACACGCCGTCGCCGATCTCGAGCACCGACACGTCGAAGGTGCCGCCGCCGAGGTCGTAGACCGCGATCAGGCCGTTCTTCTGCTTGTCGAGCCCGTAGGCGAGTGCGGCCGCGGTCGGCTCGTTGATGATGCGCAGCACTTCAAGGCCCGCGATCTTGCCGGCGTCTTTGGTGGCCTGGCGCTGGGCGTCGTTGAAGTAAGCGGGGACCGTGATGACGGCCTGCTCAACCTTGGACCCGAGATAAGCTTCCGCCGTCTCCTTCATCTTCTGAAGGGTGAAAGCGGAGATCTGCGAGGGCGAATAAGTCTTGCCGTCCTCTTCGACCCATGCATCACCGTTGCCGGCTTTCACGATCTTGTAGGGGACGAGTTTCTTGTCCTTTTCGATGATCGGATCATCGTAGCGCCGTCCGATCAGGCGCTTGACCGCGAAGATGGTCTTTTCCGGATTGGTGACCGCCTGGCGCTTGGCCGGCTGGCCGACGAGCCGCTCGCCATCGTCAGTGAACGCGACGATCGAGGGCGTCGTACGCATGCCTTCGGCGTTTTCGATGACTTTCGGCGAAGTGCCTTCCATGACGGCGACGCACGAGTTTGTGGTCCCGAGGTCGATGCCGATGACCTTGCCCATAGTTGTTCCTCTCAAATTGCGGCAGGCCGGCCGGGCCACTTGTGCCGGTTAAGGCCCCTTGGCGCCCGTTAGGTGTGTCGGCGGCTCGTCCGCTGACCCCCCTTGATCCAGCCCCCTGGATACGCGATTCGCCGCGTTTGGCGGCTCAAAGGCTCATATAGGAGGGCTGCCATGGCTCGCAAGACAGACGCTCACGAATTCGCGAGGCGGCTCATAGGGGATGGCTGAGGGCCGGGGGATGGCACCGCCCCAGTCAGGTCGCAAAGCCGTGTTGGGCTGGCGTGTTGCCCGTTAAGGTGCCTTCCGGCCATCCTGGCCGGGACCGTTAAGGATAAGCCGGAAATTTCCAATGTTGCGCCGATTGCTAATCGCCTTGCTTTTTCCCGCGCTGACGGCCGTGGCCGCCCTTGCGCTCGCCGCGCCCGCGGGTGCCGCCGCGGTGTTTCCGACCGGCCTGCGGGTCGGCCTCGAATTGCCGCCGGGGCTCGTGACGAGCCACCGCATCCCGGGCTTCGAGGACCCCGGCCACCATGTGGTGGTGGCCATCTTCGAATTCCCGGGCCGCGCCTACGACCAGTTCAAGAGCTCCGGTTTCCGGAAGGAAACCCAGAGCATGACCGATGTCAGCAAGACCGACTTCACGGTCGCCGGCGGCACGGGCTTCCTGGTCAGCGGCGGGATCACGGTGCAGGGTCACCAACTGCATCGCTGGTTTCTGCTGGCCAAGCCCGAAGGCGCCACCAAGGGCGGTCCCCTGACCGCCGTCATCCGCGTCGACGTGCCGGACGAGGCGCGCAGCGTCTACTCCGACGCGGTCGTGCAAAAGATGCTGGCGAGCGCTGATTTCCGGCCGATCCCGACCCAAGAGCTGCTCGGCATGCTGCCGTTCAAGCTGGGCAATCTTGCCGGCTTCCAGGTGGCGCACGTGCTGCCGGGCGGCGCCATCCTCACCGACGGCCCCGCCGACCCGGCCGGCAAGATCGGCCCTCCTTACGTGATTGTCGCCGTTGGACGCGGAGTCCCCAGCGATCCCGCGCTGCAGGGGAAGTTTGCGCGCGACATGCTGCGCAATGGGCCCTTGAGCAATGTCCAAATCACCTCGGCCGACAAAATTCGTCTCAACCGCGCGCCTACGCTCGAGCTGCGCGCCGACGCGCAGGACCCGAGCGGCAAGGCGGTCAGCGTGGTGCAATGGCTGCGCTTCGGCACCGGCGGCTTCATGCGCATCGTTGGCGTTTCACCGAAGAACGATTGGGACAAGCTGTTCACCCGCTTCCGCGCGGTGCGCGACGGAATCAAGCCACGGTGAGATTTCCGCCGTCGCCAAAAGCGTGAGTCGCCGGAACGCAGACCTTCTGAAAGAACGCCGCTCTTCGAACGGCCATGCCGGCCCGTACTGCAAAGCTTTTGTGCTGAACTCCAGTGGAGCCAAGGCCGGCGCGCGTCGTCACAACAAGATAACGCAGGCCGACGAATTCATTTCACCTCGCTTGGGCCGGGATTGTCATTCGCAGAAGCCGGCGCAGGCTTGGCCGCCGCCTTGCTGACGCCCACCATTGCCGGGCGCAGCACGCGCTCGCCGATCATGTAGCCGGCCTGCATCACCTGGGCGACATGACCGGGCGGCAGCTCGGGATGCTCCATCTCGAACATCGCCTGATGGAAATTGGGATCGAACTTCTGGCCTTCCGGCGAGAACTTTTTCACGCCGTACTTTTCCAGCGCCTTGAGCAGTTCGCGCTCGGTCAGCTCCACGCCTTCGATCAGACTCTTCACCTTGCCATCGGCGGTCTCGCGCAGCTCGGGGCCGATCGCTTCAAGCGCGCGGTGCATGTTGTCGGCGACCGCCAATACCTCGCGCGCGAAGCCCGTGATGCCGTAAGCGCGCGCATCGGCGATCTCGCGCTCGGTACGTTTGCGCAGATTTTCCATCTCGGCCAGCGTGCGCAGCAGCTTGTCGCGATAGTCGGCGGCTTCGCGCCGGGCCTCGGTGAGCGGATCGGCGGGCTTCTCGGTAGACTTGGCCTGCGGATCGGCCTCGGTCTGCGCATCCACTTTGGCCTGGGCCTCGGCGGCCGCGTCCTCAGCCTTGCGCGCGGTCGGGTCCGTCATCGTCGATTAATCCCCTCAAATTGTTCCAAAATATTCCGATTGCCCCGCATATCAGGGCTCGGAGGCCAAAAATCAAGAATCATTGTTTGGCCCGGTCGTAACGGTTTTGCGCCTTCTGGACCTCACCGATATTCGTTTCCGCCCAGATTCGGAGCGCGCTCACCGTCTCGGCCAGCGACTGCCCCAGCGGCGTGATGGAGTACTCCACGGTCACCGGGACGGTCGCAAAGGCGCGCCGGCGCACCAGGCCGTCGCGCTCGAGGCTTTTCAGCGTCTGCGACAGCACCTTCTGCGACACGCCCTCGATTGCGCGGCGGAGCTGATTGAAGCGTGTCGGCTCCTCCGCCAGCAGCCCGAGCACGAGCACGGCCCATTTGTCGCCGATGCGGTCGAGCACCAGCCGCGTGGCGCAGCGGGCGGAATAAGGATTGGGCGCTGGCTCGGTTTCCTTGCGGTGACCTGATGACTTCATAGTGCCTTCTTAACATCAATAGCCGTTTTTGCCATCTAGTATCTATGCGATACTTAGTACACAAAGGACCCCTTATGAAAGTCGCTCTCATCGGTGCCAGCGGGAATGCCGGCTCGCGTATTCTCAATGAACTCGTGACCCGCGGTCATGATGTGACCGCCATCGTGCGCAACCCCGAAAAAGTGCCGTCCGGCCCCCATATTGTCGCGAAAAAAGGCGATGTCTTCGATCAAGCCGGTCTCGCCGAACTGCTCAAGGGCCACGACGCGGTCGTCAGCTCGGTTCATTTCGCGGCCAGCGATCCGCACAAGCTGATCGCGGCGGTGCGCGCCTCGGACGTGAAGCGCTATTTGGTGGTCGGCGGCGCCGGCAGCCTCGAGGTCGCTCCCGGCGTCAAGTTGATCGACACGCCGGAATTCCCAGCCGCCTACAAGGCCGAAGCCGCGGCGGGAGCTGCGTTCCTCGACTTGCTACGGCCGGAAAAGGAGCTCAACTGGACATTCCTGTCGCCGTCGGCCCTGTTCACGGCCGGCGAACGCACCGGCAAATTCCGTCTCGGCACCGAGCGGTTGCTGACCACCGACAAGGGTAGCAGCATTTCGTTCGAGGACTACGCTATCGCGCTGGTCGATGAGCTGGAAAAGCCGCAGCATTCGCGGCAGCGCTTCACCGTCGGCTACTAGCGCGTTCAGCCGGACAACAGCCGGCTTACCACCCGCGCAGTGTAATCGACCATCGGGATCACCCGCGCGTAATTGAGCCGGGTGGGCCCGATGACACCGAGCACACCGACGATACTGCCCTTGCTGTCGCGATAGGGCGCGATGATCGTCGAGGAGCCGGAGAGCGAAAACAGCTTATTTTCCGAGCCGATGAAGATACGCACGCCCTCGCCGCGCTCGGCACGGCCGAGCAGATCGATGACGCCGCGCTTGGTCTCCAGCGCGTCGAACAGCGAGCGCACGCGCTCCAGGTCGTCGAGCGCATGCAAGTCTTCGAGCAGATTGGCGTGGCCACGCACGATCAGCTGGCGGTCGTCGGTCTCGCCGCCCGACCAGCTTGCCAGCCCTGCCGAAATGATCTTCTGGGTGAGTTGGTCGATTTCGGCCTGGCTTTCCTGGACCGCGGTTTCCATATCGTTGCGCAGTTCAGCCAGCGTCTTGCCGCGAATGCGCGCATTGAGGAAGTTGCCGGCCTCGACCAGGATGTTGCTCGGCAAACCGGCGGGTATATTGAGCACGCGATTTTCCACCTGACCGTCCTCACCCACCAGCACGGCGAGCGCGCGCTCCGGTTCCAACCGCACGAATTCGATATGCTTGAGCCGCACGTTGATCTTGGTGGTGAGAACGATCGAGGCCGAGCGGGTCAGTCCCGACAACATCTGCGAGGCGTCGGTGAGGATCGACTCCAAAGATTGGCTGCTGCCGGCACCGGCCACCTGTGCCTCGATCGAGTGGCGATCTTCCTCGGTGAGATCGCCGATCTCCATCAGCGCGTCGACGAAGAAGCGCAGGCCCAGCTCGGTCGGCAACCGGCCCGCTGATGTATGCGGGGCGTAGATGAGGCCGAGGTGCTCCAGGTCCGACATCACGTTGCGCACAGATGCCGGGGACAGCGGAATCGGCAGGATACGGGCGAGATTGCGCGAGCCGACCGGCTCGCCGGTTGCCACGTAGCTCTCGACCAGCTGGCGGAATATCTCGCGCGAGCGTTCGTTGAGCGCCGCCAGACTCACCTGGGCCGAACCGATCGGGACGTCGTGCGAGGCCACCTGTTAACTCCTTGAGACCGGCTTTGAATTTGACCATTCCCACGCTCTTGTTCAAGCCGGACGTATGGGTATGGTGGCCGTCTTTATGGGGCAGGGAGGCCGCGCCGGGACGCGGGCGGCCCCCAGGAAAAGCCCAAGGAAAACAAGAGAAGGAACACGCCCAATGCGGCCGAGCCGCCGAGAAGTGGACGAATTGCGCCCGGTTTCGCTCGAACGCGGGGTGGTGAAATACGCCGAAGGCTCCTGTTTCGTGAAATTCGGCGACACCCACGTGCTGGTCACCGCCAGCCTCGAGGAGCGCCTGCCGCCCTGGCTCAAGGGCCAGGGCCGCGGCTGGGTCACCGCCGAATACGGCATGCTTCCCCGGGCGACGTCCGAACGCACGCGCCGTGAGGCCTCCGCGGGCAAGCAGGGCGGCCGCACGGTGGAGATTCAGCGCCTGATCGGGCGATCCTTGCGCGCGGTCGTCGACCTGCAGGCTCTGGGCGAGCGCCAGATCACCATCGACTGCGACGTGATCCAGGCCGACGGCGGCACCCGCACCGCCTCGATCACAGGCGCCTGGGTGGCGCTGTCCGATTGCCTGACCTGGATGAAGGCGCGCGACATGTTCAAGGGCGGCGAGGTGATGCGCGACCACATCGCGGCGGTGTCGTGCGGGGTCTACAGGAACACTGCCGTGCTCGACCTCGACTATGCCGAGGATTCGGAAGCGGAGACCGACGCCAACTTCGTCATGACCGGTGACGGCAATATCGTCGAGATCCAGGCCACCGCCGAGAAGATCGCCTTCAGCGAGGATCAGTTCATGGCGTTGCTGGGCTTGGCGCGCAAAGGCATCGGCAAGCTGGTGGATTTGCAGAAGCTGGCGGTAGCGTAGCTTTCTTCATCCCTCCCCTGAAAGGGGAGGGTCGATCGCGCGCAAGCGCGATCCGGGGTGGGGTCACATTTCCGATTGCAACGTCCCCCACCCGTCTCGCATCTCGCTGCGCTCGATACTCGCCACCCTCCCCCGCAATCGGGGGAGGGATAAGAAAGAAACGAATGCACCGACACCTTACCTCTCCCGTCGTTATCGCCACCCATAACCCCGGCAAGCTACGCGAGATGCGGGAGCTGCTGGCACCCTATGGCATCGAGGCGCAATCGGCGGGCGAGCTAGGCCTCACCGAGCCGGAAGAAACTGGCACTACCTTTGCCGCCAATGCGCGCATCAAGGCCGAGGCCGCGGCACAAGCCACCGGCAAGCCGGCCTTTGCCGACGACTCCGGCTTGGTGGTCGATGCGCTCGGCGGTGAGCCCGGCATCTACTCCGCGCGTTGGGCCGGGCCGGACAAGGATTTCCGCGCCGCCATGAACCGCATCCAGACGTTGCTGATCGAGCGCGACGCCAAGCAACCGGAGCAGCGGCGCTGCCACTTCATCGCCGCGCTGTGTCTCGCCTGGCCCGACGGCCACGTCGAGGAATTCGAAGGCCGAGCTGACGGTGTCGTGGTCTGGCCGCCGCGCGGCGACAAGGGCTTCGGCTACGATCCGCTCTTCAAGCCAGATGGATTCGACATCACCTTCGGCGAGATGGGTGCCGACGAGAAGCACGGCCTGCCGCCCAAGGGCAAAGGGCTTTCCCATCGGGCGCGGGCTTTCGTGAAGCTGGCGGATGCGTGCCTGAAGTAGCGCCCCTTGCGCTGGTTCCCGATCGTTACAATCTTAATCATCTCTCACAGGGAACGCGTTTTCACGCTGGCGGCGCGCGCGCGGCACAGTCATACTGCTTAACATGTCATTAACCACGCTTCCTGAGCCCTTCGCGGTTTACGTCCACTGGCCGTTCTGCCTGTCGAAGTGCCCTTATTGCGACTTCAACAGCCACGTCCGCCACGGCGGCATCGACGAAGCGCGCTTCGTGCGCGCCATCGAGACCGAGATCGCCAACACCGCCGCGCGCGTGCCCGGCCGCACTGTCTCGACCATCTTCTTCGGCGGCGGCACGCCCTCGCTGATGCAGCCGTCGTCGGTGCAAGCGATCCTTGAGACAATCGCCAAGCACTGGAGCGTCGCGCCCGACGTGGAAGTCACGCTGGAAGCCAACCCGTCGAGCGTCGAAGCGACGCGTTTCCGCGGCTATCGTTCAGCCGGCGTCAATCGCGTGTCGCTCGGCGTGCAGTCGCTCGACGACAGCGTGCTGAAAGAACTCGGCCGCCTGCACACGGCGCAGGAAGCGCTCGACGCCGTCGCCATCGCGCGCGCCAACTTCGAGCGCTATTCCTTCGATCTGATCTACGCGCGGCCGCGCCAGACGCTGCATTCGTGGGAAGTCGAGCTCAAGCGCGCCATTTCTGAGGCCGCCGAGCATCTCTCACTCTATCAACTCACCATCGAGCACGGCACGCCGTTCTTCGGCCTGCACAAAGCCGGCAAGCTGATCGTGCCCGACGAAGACCTGGCGCGCGATCTCTACGACCTCACGCAACGGGTTTGCGCCGACGCCGGTTTGCCAACTTACGAGATTTCCAATCACGCGCGGCCCGGCGCGGAATGTCGGCACAATCTGGTCTACTGGCGCGGCCACGACTATGCCGGCATCGGCCCCGGCGCCCACGGGCGGCTTACCCTCGACGGCCGCCGCACCGCCACCGAAACCGAGAAGCGTCCGGAAAGCTGGCTGATGCGGGTGGAAGCGAGCGGCACCGGCCTCATCGTCGATGAGAAGCTCACGCCCGGTGAGGCTGGCGACGAATATCTGCTGATGGGCCTGCGCCTTGCTGAAGGCATCGAGACGCAACGCTACACCGAGCTGTGCGGGCGCGAGATCGATCCCAAGCGTGTGGCGATCTTGAGCGACGAAGGCGCGGTCGAAGCGACCGCCGACGGCCGCCTGCGTGTCACGCAGTCCGGCTTTCCCGTACTCGACGCGGTGGTGGCGGATTTGGCGGCGTAGCAAAGCTGATCATTTCGGGGGGCACCGAAGGCGCTAACCCGGAATGACAATTTTAGATTACATCCCCGGCTTGAACGATCGCGGCGACGGGCTCACGACTTGGCCGCCGCTCGGCGTCACGCGCATCACCGCCAGACCGCGGCTGTTGGTGCCGTCGCGGTTGAAGCGGAAGATGCCGTCGATGCCTGCGAAGCCGGAGGCGTTTGTCAGGATCTGCGTGCTGAAGCGCTGCACCCCTTGCGTTTTGACCAGCGCCGCGATCAGCGCCACCGCGTCATAGGACAACGTGGCGGTGCGCACCGGCTCCTGGCCGAAGCGGGCGCGATAGCGCTTCGAGAAATTGCGGAATCCGCTCGCCTGCGGCGCGGCGTAGAGGCCACCCTGCAAGAGCTTGTTGCCGAAGACCGCTTGGTCCTCCCATAGGCCGGTGCCGAGCAGCGACACCCGCCGCAGGTTCACGTGGTCGGCGGCGAGCGCCTGCGCGACCTTGGCGACCGAGTCCCCGTTGTCCGGAATGAAGATGCTGTCGACACGATGCGCCACCTGCGCCACGCGGTGCGCCGCCTGCGCGAGGCTCGCCGGATCGGTCGAATATTTCTCGATCGCCAGGATGCGCCCGCCGCGGCGCGACACTTCCTGCTGGAACGCCGCCTGCACCACGGAGCCATAGGCGTTGTCCGGCAGCAGCGCCGCGAACGAGCGTTTGCCGCGCCTGATCTGGTAATCGACGATGCGCTTGACGTCGGTCTCCGGCAGGAAGCTCAGGAGATAGACGCCGGGGCTGGCGACACTAGAGTCGGTGGAAAAGGCAATCACCGGGACGTTGCGCTGCCGCGTCACCGAGCCCACCGCGCGCACGGCCTGTGCGAACAACGGGCCGACAATGATCTCCGCGCCCTCGTTGAGCGCCTGCTGAGCGGCGGCCTGCGCCGACTGCGGATTACCGGCGTCGTCCTTCACCAGCAACTGGATGTTCGGGTTCTTGAACTCGTCGAGTGCCATCTGCGCGGCGTTCTTCATCGACTGCGCGGCAACACCCGCATTGCCCGGCGCCGACAGCGGCAGGATCAGCCCGACGCGGATCTGCCCCGTGCCCATAGTGGCCTGCGGCTGCGGCGCCGGCGGCGCGGCCGACGGGCTGCTCCCGAGCTGATTGAACTGCGTGCTGGAGCAGGACGACAGAATCGCCGCCGCTGCGGCGACACACACTGCCGCGGTTAAGCCGCGCAATCCGCGCATCAGTAGTCCCTCATGGTTGCGCGGCGTCCCCGATAAACAACCGCTTCCCCAGGCAACAATCTCCCAGGGCTTTCGTAACCATACTTTCGCATATTGTCCCCGAAAAGTTAAGGCAATGAAAAAGAAAGGGAATTTGGCACAAGGATGGCGCCTGTCGGACCCAAAGGGTTAGACTGCGCCATGGTCAGAGAAACCAAGTCGGACAATCAATCCGCAGACAAGGCAGCGCCGCACCGTGACGGTACGCGCGACGTCACCCTGAAGGCGCCGAAGCCGACGCCGGGCCTCTATCTCGTCGCCACCCCGATCGGAAACTTGGGCGACATCAGCCTGCGTGCCCTCAACATTTTGGCAGGCTGCGACGTCATCGCCTGCGAAGACACCCGCGTGACCCGCCGCCTCACCGAGCGCTACAGCATCGCCACACCGCTCACGTCCTACCACGAGCACAATGCCGCCGAGGCACGGCCGAAACTGCTAGCGCGGCTTGCCACTGGCCAGGCGGTGGCGCTCGTCTCCGATGCCGGCACGCCGCTCATCTCCGATCCCGGTTACAAGCTCGCGCGTGAGGCTCAGCATGCCGGCCATCCCGTCACCGCCGTGCCCGGCGCGTCCGCGCTCTTGGCGGCGCTCTCGGTTTCGGGCATGCCGACCGACCGTTTCCTGTTCGAAGGCTTCCTGCCGCCCAAGCAGGCGGCGCGGCAGAAGCGCATCGCCCAGCTTGCGACGGTGCCGGCGACTCTGGTGTTCTACGAAAGCGGCCCGCGGCTTGCAGCCATGCTCACCGACCTCGCGGCGGCGTTGGGCGCGCGCGCAGGCGCCGTCTGCCGCGAGCTCACCAAGCTGCATGAGGAAGTGCGTCGCGGCGATCTGGCGACGCTCGCAGACGACTATGCACAAGGGGCCGAGACGCGCGGCGAAATCGTGGTCGTAGTGGCGCCGCCAGTTGAGGAGAGCGCCACGGAGAGCGACGTCGATGCGCTGCTGCGCGATGCGCTGGCGCGCGTGTCGGTGAAGGACGCGGTCGGCGAGGTGGCGCTAGCGACCGGCCGTCCGCGCCGCGAGGTCTATCAGCGGGCGCTCGCGCTCAGCAAAGAGGCCGGCGATGGCGAATGAACCGAAGCCGCCACGCCCCAAGCCTACGGCGTTAGGGCAAAAGCACGAACCGCGTCCTGAAAAAATTGCGGCCTTCCGCGTCGGCATCTCGGCGGAGAGCCGCGCCGCTGCGCTCCTGGTCGCCAAGGGCTTCCGCATTCTGGCGCGGCGCTGGCGAAGTCCTGCTGGCGAGATCGACATCGTGGCCCGGCGCAAGCACCTGCTCATTTTCGTCGAGGTGAAGGCGCGCGCCGACTTTGACACCGCCGCGGAATCGGTGAGCACGCGCCAGCAGCATCGTATCGCGGCGGCTGCGGAAGCGTGGCTTGCGGCCTACGGAACGGGGAGCTTACGCGACTTCCGCTTCGACGTAATCCTGGTCGTGCCCGGCAAGATGCCGCGGCACATACCGGGGGCGTTCGGGATGTGAGGGGCTCTCGTGCGCTTAGACCCGTTTACCGTTTCACGGAAACAGCGAACGCGTCCAAGTTTTAGTTTGGTCGCGTTTCCGGACGGCGAACCGGTTTTTAACGTAACCTGGAAACGCTCTAGGCGCTCAACCGCTCGAAGAACTCGTCCACCTGGCCGCGGATGCGGCCGGCGACGGCGCCGAGCTCGTCGGCCACGCTCTTCACGCTGCCGACGCTGTCGCGCGTGCCATCGGTGGCGGTACCCACCAGATTGACTTCGTCGGCGGTGTCTCTGGTGCGCTGGGCGGCAATGTCGACGCTGCGGGCGATTTCCTGGGTAGCCGCGCCCTGCTCGGTGACGGCGGCGGCGATGGCGCCGCTGATTTCGCCGATTTCGCGGATGATCGTTTCGATCGAACTGATCGCCTCGATAGAGCGATCGGTCGCGCGCTGCATGCCGGCAATCTGCGTCGCGATCTCCTCAGTCGCACGGCTGGTCTGGCCGGCGAGCGCCTTCACCTCGCCCGCGACCACCGCGAAACCGCGGCCAGCCTCGCCGGCGCGCGCTGCCTCGATGGTGGCGTTGAGCGCCAACAGGTTGGTTTGCTCAGCGATGTCGGTGATCAGCTTGATGACGTCGCCGATGCGCGCGGCCGCATCGCCCAGTTCCTTGACCGCTAAATTGGTGCGAGTCGCCTCGCTCACCGCCTTGGTTGCGATAGTGTTGGACTGCGCCACCTGGCGATCGATCTCGTTGACCGAGGCCGACAATTCGTCGGCGGCGGAGGCGATGTCACGCACATTGCTGGAGGCTTCAGATGAGGCCAGTGCTGCGCGCGCGGTCTTGTTGGCGGCGGCGGCGGCCGCGCCCGCGAGTTCGGTCGAGGCCGCCAGCATCTGGTCGCTGATGCGCCCGAGCGCCACCAGGGTCTCCTCGACCTCGCCGGAAAAGCGGGCGATCTCCGCCGACACCATCTGCTGGCGACGCGTCCGTGCGTCGGCGTCCTGCAATACCGTATGATTGAGTTCGGCGTTGTGTGTTATGGCGTGCTGGAACACGCTGATCGAACGCGCCAGCGCACCGATCTCGTCAGCGCGCGCGCTGTACGGAATCTCAAGCTTGCCGTCACCGGCCGCGACCTGCTCGGTGACCCGGGTGATGGCGGCGAGAGGGCCTGTGACGGAATGGCGGATGACCGCCATGCCGGCGGCAGCGCCCAAGATGGCGGTTGACGCGAGGGCGAGGAACGCCCACTCGGTCCAGCCCGCGACCTGGTTCTGGCCCACCGCGTTCGTGACCTGGATATGGGCGCCGCCGACCAGCGTCAGCAACAGGATCGCGGTGGCCAACAGCGCGAAGATGGCATAGAGCTTGGCAGCTATCGAAAGCTTCGGCAAAGTCAACGGACGACCCCTGTCAGGGTGACACCTATCCCCGCCGCCAGTCTGCGCGAGAAACCTTAACGGTTTGTTTTTCTTAAAAATTCGTCAAGCGTGCCAGCCATGAAACTAAACGTTGCGGTCCAGATGGACCCGATCGAGCGCATCAACATCAAGGGCGATTCCACCTTCGCCCTGCTGCTGGAGGCCGAGAAGCGCGGCCACGCCCTGAGCTACTACACCCCCGACCGTCTGGCGCTGCTCGACGGGACGGTGTTCGCCCGCGTGCAGCCGTTGAACGTGCGTGACGTCGTCGGCGACCATTTCACGCTGGGCGAGCCGCGGCGCGTAGAGCTTGCCCAGTTCGACGTGGTGTTGCTGCGCCAGGACCCGCCTTTCGACCTCGCCTATGTGACCTCGACCCACCTGCTTGAGCGCATCCACCCGAAGACCCTGGTGGTGAACGACCCGGCGAGCGTGCGCAACGCGCCTGAGAAGGTGATGGTCACCGAGTTTCCGCAGCTCATGCCGCCGACGCTGATCACCCGCGACCTCGACGAAATCAAAGCGTTCCGCACCGAGCACGGCGACATCGTCATGAAGCCGCTCTACGGCCACGGCGGCGGCGCCGTATTCCGCCTGACGCACGACGACCTCAATTTCGGCTCGCTCTACGACATGTTCGCCACCACGTTTCGCGAACAGTGGGTGGTGCAGGCGTTCCTGCCCAACATCAAGCACGGCGACAAGCGCATTATCCTGGTCGACGGTGAATACGCCGGCGCGGTCAACCGCATTCCGGCAGCCGACGACCTGCGCTCCAATATGGTGCGGGGCGGATCGCCGGCGGACACCAAGCTCACGCCGCGCGAACGTGAGATCTGCGAGACCATCGGCCCGACATTGAAAGAGCGCGGGCTGTTGTTCGTGGGCATCGACGTGATCGACGGCAACCTCACCGAGATCAACGTCACGTCGCCGACCGGCATCCGCGCCATCCGCAATCTCGGCGGCGCCGACATCGCGGCGATGATCTGGGACAAGATCGAGGCAAAACGCCGGGGTTGAACGAGGCGCCGCGCGCTCAAGCGCGCCGCTGTCGGGGCGCGATGTCGGCCAGCTCGTCAGAGGTCTCGACGCGGTCGCGCAGCAGGGACGTGACGCTGGCGGAATCGAGAGGGCGCGAGAAGTAATAGCCCTGCCCCGCCATGCAGCCCAGCTCGCGCAGGCGCCTTGCCTGCGCCTCGGTCTCGATGCCCTCCGCGACAATGCGCAGGTCGAGCTTGCGCGAGAGGTCGATCAGCGCCTCGACGATGAACTGGCTGTCCCGATCGGTCAGTAGGCGGTCGATGAAGGACTTGTCGATCTTGATGATGTCGACCGGGAAGGTCAGCAGATGCGTCAATGAGGCGTAGCCGGTGCCGAAATCGTCGAGCGCGACCACCATGCCGCGCTTACGCAGACGCTGGATCGCGCGCACGGCATCGTCGTTTGCCCTGTTCATGAGCACGGTTTCCGTGACCTCCAGCAACAAATAGCTGAACGGCACACCTTGCTTGTCGAATTGCCAGGACAGCCGTTGCTCCAGGTCGTCGCGCAGGAAATCGGCCATCGACAGGTTGATGGCGACGTGCGGCATGGAAATGCCCATGTCTAGCCAGCGGCGGAGATCGCTCGCGACTTGCGCGATCATGCGGTCCGTCGTGCGGCGCGCGACGTTCGAATCCGAGAATGCCGGCAGGAACTCGCCGGCGGTGACGATCTTGCCGTCGACGGTCCGCATCCTTGCCAGCGCCTCCAGGCCGGCGATCCGGTTGCCATTCATATGAACGACGGGCTGGTAGTAGGGGACGATGCGGTCGTCATTGAGTGCGAGATCAACCTCTTTGATCGCCGCCGCACGCCGGCCGATCGACGTCCGCAGGCCGGGCTCGAACGGGACGTAACCGCCTCGGTTCGTTTCCTTTGCGTGGTAGAGGGCGAAGTCTGCATTCTGCCGCAGCTCGCAGGCGGTGGCGCCGTCGTTACCATAAAGTACGCCGCCCATGGTGACGCGCGGCGCAACCATGTTGCCGTTGCATTCGAACGGCGTCTTCATCACGACGCCGAGACGCTCCGCCTGTGCGCGCAATTCAGCCGGGTCGTTGCAGCCGTCGGCGAACGCAACGAACTCGTCGCCGCCGAGGCGGCAGGCGAGCAACGGCGGATCGACTTCGCCAAATCGCTTGGCGACTTCGTTGATGAGGCCGTCGCCGACCACGTGACCCATGGTGTCGTTGGCGATCTTGAGATTGTCGATGTCGACCATTAGCAGCCCGAAGCAGGGTGATTTCGCGCTCACGCGGCTTTCAATCAGCTCGTCGAAGCAGCGCCGGTTCGGCAGGTTGGTGAGCTGATCGTAGTAGGCGAGCTGGAAATTCCGCTTCTGCGCCTCGTCGTGCTCGATGACGATGGCGCAGAGATGGACGCAGGCCTCAACAATGCGCCGTTCGAGCGCGGTCGGCCCGCGCCGCTTGTGGTAATAGAAGGCGAAAGTCGCAATGACGCGGCCGTCGCTCGCTTTGATTGGGCTCGACCAGCACGCCCTGAGCCCGAGCGGCAAGACGAGCGCCTTATAGGGCGCCCACAACGGATCTGTCGCGATGTCCGTCACCATGACTGGCTCGCCACGATAGGCGGCGGTCCCGCAGGAGCCGGCGCATGGTCCGATCTCCAGACCATCGACCGCTTGCGAATAATGCACCGGCAAGCTTGGACCGGCGACGGGCTTTATGCGACCGTCCTTGATGCGCAGGATGGAGCAGGTCGCCGCCGGCGCCAGTGCTTCGACGCGGCGGCACAACAGGTTGGCTACCACCTCGAACGGCTGCCCGAGCGCCGTGGCCTCCAGGATCTCCGATTGAAGCGCATGTATTTTCGATTTGATGCCGTGCATGACGCCGCCGCTCTTTCGTGCGGCGCATTGAACTCCGCCAGGCGTTAACGTCACCAAAATTCGCCTGTGGATTGGCGGCGATGCAAGCGGGCTTGGTTAACGCAATTGGCGAAAGGCGGATACCGGTCGCAGCAATTCGGAAAGTGCCGCAGCAGAGACAGTCAAAAGACTGTCTTTGGCAAAGAAAGCAAACCTGGATTGCAGGCGCATACGGCGTCGTCGTCTTCGCCGACCGCTCAACATGAAATTAGAATGACGCAATCGGAAAGGCCGCCGCACGGCGAGCCGTGCGCGTATCGCAACGACCAAGCGTGACCGGCGCTCAGGCCGCCATCGCCATCGGCTCGGCTTGCGGCCGCGGCGCCTCTACAAAGAGCCGCAGTTCATCGGCGCCCTCGGTCAGCGCGAGGCGCTGCCAGATTGTTGGGCCGCGCTGCATCTCGTCCAAGAGTTCTTCGACATCGCAGCACGCTGCCTCCGCCGCCAGACGGATAGAACGGGCCTGCTCGAGTTCGTGCGCCACAGTCATCGCATCAATCATCGGGACCTCCGCGTCCAGACCATCAAAAATATACTAGCCCAACAAGATTTGTTCTGCAAATGTTCTTGTCGTTATCCCCAGGACCCGCTATTCTGCAGCCCGGGGTTGCAGAACCACAGACGAGGACACGCCATGGTCCAGCACGTTGCGACGGTCGCCTTTGAGGGGATAGAGGCTCGCGCCGTCGACGTGCAGGTGCAGGTCGCGCCCGGCCTGCCAGCCTTCAACATCGTCGGGCTGCCGGATAAGGCGGTGTCGGAGGCGAAAGAACGCGTGCGCGCGGCGCTGATCGCCTCCGGCCTGGCGCTGCCCGCGCGCCGTATCACGATCAATCTGGCGCCCGCCGATCTGCCGAAGGAAGGCAGCCATTACGACCTGCCGATCGCGCTCGGGCTGATGGCCGCGATCGGGGCCATTCCGTCGGACGCTATTGCCGGCTTCACGGTGCTCGGCGAACTGGGCCTCGACGGCTCCATCGCCGGGGTCGCCGGCGTGCTGCCGGCGGCCATCGGCGCCAATGCTCGCGGCATGGGGCTGATCTGTCCGGCGGCGTGCGGGGCGGAAGCGGCCTGGGCCAGCCCCGAGATCGAGATTGTCGCCGCCAATTCACTGATCCAGCTCGCCAATCATTTCCGCGGCACGCAAGCGCTCTCGCGGCCGACGCCGAAGATCCAGGCGCGCGAGGGCTCAACCCTCGATCTCGCCGACATCAAGGGCCAGGAGAGCGCCAAGCGCGCGCTCGAAGTGGCCGCTGCCGGCGGCCATAACCTGCTGATGGTGGGCCCGCCCGGCGCCGGCAAGTCGATGCTGGCCGCGCGTCTGCCGTCGATCCTGCCGCCGCTGACGCCAACCGAGCTGCTGGAAGTGTCGATGATCGCGTCAGTCGCCGGCGCGATCGAAGGCGGCGCGCTCACCAACCGGCGACCGTTCCGAAGCCCACATCATTCGGCCTCCATGCCGGCGCTGGTCGGCGGGGGTTTACGCGCGCGACCGGGTGAGATCTCGCTCGCGCACAATGGCGTTTTGTTTCTCGACGAACTGCCGGAGTTCACGCCGCAGGTACTCGATTCGCTGCGCCAGCCGCTGGAGACCGGCGAGGTCGCGATCGCGCGCGCCAACCACCGCATCACTTATCCCGCCCGGCTGATGCTGGTCGCCGCCATGAACCCGTGCCGCTGCGGTCGCGCCAACGATCCCGGTTACGCTTGCCGGCGCGGCGCCAACACGCGCTGCATCGCCGACTATCAGATGCGCCTGTCCGGCCCGCTGCTCGACCGCATCGACTTGCATATCGAGGTGCCGGCGGTGACCGCGTCCGATCTTATCCTGCCGCCACCGTCGGAGGGCAGCCGCGAGGTCGCCGCCCGCGTTGCGCGCGCCCGCGACGTGCAGATCGAGCGTTATGCCGCCATGGCGCTTGAGGGCGTGCGCACCAACGCCCAGGCCGCGGGATCGGTACTGGAAGAGGTCGCGGCTCTCGACAAGGCGGCGCTGTCGCTGCTGCGCGACGCGGCCGACGCCATGCAGCTTTCCGCGCGCGGCTATCACCGCGTGCTGCGGGTCGCCCGCACGCTCGCCGACCTCGACGGCGCGGACGACGTCGGCCGCGTCCATCTCGCCGAGGCGCTATCTTACCGCGCGCTCACCGACGAAGTGCGGCGGGCGGCCTAAACGCTTGCCGCAAGCCTACCGCGCCCGGTCGCCATCACCGCTTTAACAGTCGATTAAGCATACCGGCCCTAGCCTCGCGACGCGCGCAATCGTTCGCGCGGGGACCGGGGGAGGTTGCCATGACGCGCTGGCGTCTCGTTTCACTGATGGGATGGGCAGTCGTTGTACCCATTGCCGCCGTCGCGGCCCTTTCGTTTGCCACGGCCACGCCGAAACCCTGTTTTGTCGCCGGCACCCACGCCTACCGCATCGCCGCCAGCGGCCACGCCGCCGTCACCGTGCGGGTCGACAACACCGCGCAGCGCCCCGACATGCGCATGCAGCTCGTCAACGATCCGGCAACCGCCGACTTCGTGCTGGTCGACGACAGCAGCGGCACCACCGCCTGCCGCGGCATTGGCACGATCAAGAGCATTCGGCTCGATGCCGGCACCACCAAGGGGGACAGGGGAGAGAGTCCCGACCTGACGGTGGCGCTGTCGCACGCACCCGCGCCCTATAAGATCTACGTGCGGTCGTCGCGTTACACGCCGCAGGACGCCGCCGCCCTGTTCGCGGTGATGCAGCAGGACGCCGGCGGAATGGAAGTCGCGGCCCGCAACTAGTGTCCCGAATCCGAAGTTCGTCGAATTATTTAGCTTGCGCTGTACGAACTTCGGATTCGAAAGGACACTAGCAACTTTATGATTCTAGTGCGGTTTTGGATTTAAAGTTCGTTCTCGGACTCGCTGCAACCAATGTAACGAGCTTCAAATCCACCGCACTAGAGTCCCCGTTAACGCCGCTTTCACCATGCCGGCGCGCAAGGCGCCGGCCGCCCGCGTTCGGGAATGGAATCGCAATAAAACCGGCGCCAAATGGACGGCACGCGCGCTGCACGCGCGCGGCGGGACACGGGGTGTCATGCGTTCAAAGGCGAATTCCATCACCGCAGCTCACCGTAAGCGCGCACGCGATCGCGCCGCGCTGGTCCTGTTCGGCCGCTCGGTGGTGATCACGCTGTCGGTGACGTCCGCCATATTAGGTTTCCTCGCCGGCACCCGCGTGCAGGCGAAAAACTACGACCCGAACACTTACGCCATCGGCGTCGCCGCACTGCTCGCGGTCGCATGCATGGTGATCGCCTACATGCTCATCCGACGCCGCGTCACCTTGCGCAAGGTTCGCCGGCTGGAAGCGCGCATCGACGAGCTATCCGACGAGCAATGGGAGCTGCGCGAGGCGGAAGAGCGTGCGCGCAGCCTGTTGGCGGCGCAAGGCGACCTGATCGTGCGGCGCGATGGCCAGGGCCGCATCACTTACGCCAACGACGCCTACTGCGCACTCGCCGGCCGCCGCCGCGACGCGCTCATCGGCAAGAGCCGCGAGTTGACCGGCGCCCTACCCGTCTCGGCGCAAGGCATGGCGACCGTGCTCGCCGACGGCACCCGCATCTACGACCAGAAAGTCGCCAGCGCCGGCGGCGCGCGCTGGATCGCCTGGCGCGAAACCCCCGTGCGCACCGAGAACGGCAGCGAAGTGCAGGGCGTCGGCCGCGACGTCACCGCCCGCGTCGAAGCCGAGCATGCTTTGGCGCACGCGCGCGACCAAGCGGAAGCCGCCAACCGCGCCAAGTCGAATTTCCTCGCCACCGTCAGCCACGAGATCCGTACGCCGCTCAACGGCCTGCTCGGCATGGCCGACCTCCTGCTCGACACGTCGCTCAGCGCTGAGCAGCTCACTTACGTCAAGGCATCGAAGGCCTCTGGTGAGACGCTGCTGGCGCTGATCGAGGAGATCCTCGACTTCTCCAAGATCGAGGCCGGCAAGCTCGACGTCGTCCCGCGCCCCTTCGCGCTTTTGCCGCTGATCGAGGAAACCGTCGAACTGCTGGCGCCGCGCGCGCAGGCCAAGGGCATCGAAATCGCCTCCTTCGTCGACGACCGGTTGTCGGCGCGCCTCGTCGGCGATGCCGCGCGCATCCGCCAGGTTCTGCTCAATCTCGCCGGCAACGCCATCAAGTTCACGGAATCGGGCGGTGTCGCGGTCATCGCGGAGCCGGACGCGATCGAGGACTCCATTCGTTTCACTGTCCGCGACACGGGCGTCGGCATCGCGATCGAGGATCAGCGGCGCATCTTCCGCGACTTCGAACAGGCCGACGGTTCCTCCACCCGCAAGTTCGGCGGCACCGGCCTCGGGCTCGCCATCTCCAAGCGCATCGTCGAGCGCATGGGCGGCGCCATCGCCGTCGAGAGCGAGCCAGGCATCGGTGCCGATTTCAGCTTTACCGTGCCGTTGACGGCGGCGGACGAAGGCGAACGTCCCTTCTCCGCACCCGACCTCCATAACAACGCGATGCTCATCGTCTCGCCGTCGGATGTGCAGTCATCCCTGCTGGCGCGCCGGCTCGGCGCCTGGGGCGCACGCGTCGCCATCGCACAAGACGCGAGCACCGCTGCGGCGCGGCTTGCCGACGCAACAAATGCCACGCGATGCGACGCGGTGCTGGTCGACGTCGCATACGCCGCGCGACTTGCGCCCGACATCCAAAGCGTGCCGCGCCGCATCGTGCTGATCGCGCCCACCGACCGCCATGAATTGCCGGCGCTGAAGGCAGCCGGCTTCACCGGCTATCTGGTCAAGCCGGTGCGCGCGGTTTCGCTGACGGCGCGCCTTAGCGGCAACGCCTTTGAAGCTGCGCCGACGCTCGTCCCCGAAGCGGACGTCAGCCACGGCGAGGCGGCGCCGGAAAAGCCGCTTTCGATCCTGGTCGCCGAGGACAACGAGATCAATGCGCTGCTCGCCAGCGCTTTGCTGAACCGCCTCGGCCACCGCCCGACCGTCGCTAGCGACGGCGAGGCCGCAGTCGCGGCCTGGACGAAAGCGCGCGCTGCGGGCGAGCCCTTCGACCTCGTGCTCATGGACGTCCAGATGCCCTCTGTGGACGGACTGGAAGCCGCCCGCCGCATCCGCGCCGCTGAGGCAGAGGCCGCCGACGGCCGCGCGCGCAGCCCCATGCTGGCGCTCACCGCCAATGCCAGCGAAGACGACCGCACCGCCTGCCTTGCCGCTGGCATGGACGGGCTGCTGGTCAAGCCGCTCGCCCGCAAACGGCTGATCGAGGCGATCTCGAACCTTCCACAGCCCGCCTCGGCGCCCGAAGCTGCGGCGTGAAGACCACTTTCCTGCCTTGTCATATTTCCGTATCCAGGCCGTGGTGTAGGGGGCGGCATCGGCATCAGCGCGCTGATTCGCCGACCTGAATTGATCGGCAGACTTGCTGCCCCCGCCGCAGAGGACTCCTCATGGTAAGCCGTCTCCCCTCCGAGCCGCCGCGTCGCCTGCTGGAGCGCTTCCGCCCGGCCACGCCCGGCGCCGGCCGGCAGGGCTTCATCTCCTCGCTGCAAGCCTACAGTGGCTTCCAGGCAGGCGCCGCGCGCACGCGGCGGCCGTCGGAGAGCCTTGGGCGGGTCGGCTCGCTGGAGGTCCGGCTGGCTCAGAACGCGGCCGAAGTCCGCCAGGCGCAGAAGTTGCGCTATCGCATTTTCTACCAGGAGGGTTCCGCCATCCCGAACCCGGGCCGGCTGTTCGCGCGCCGCGACGTCGACGGCTACGACCCGATCTGCGACCATCTCCTGGTCATCGACCACGCCGCGCCCGACGCGAGCCCCGGCAAGCCGGCGGTCGTCGCGACCTACCGGCTGCTGCGCCAGCCGCTGGCGGAAGACAATGGCGGCTTCTACACGGCGAGCGAGTTCGACATCGCCGGCCTGATCGAGCGTCACGACTGCCTGCAATTCCTCGAGCTCGGCCGCTCCTGCGTGCTGGCGCCGTACCGCAACAAGCGCACGGTCGAACTGCTCTGGCACGGCATCCACGCCTATTTCCAACAGCACCGTTGCGACGTGATGATCGGCTGCGCCAGCCTCGACGGCACCGAGCCCCGGCAGCTCGCCTTGGCGCTGTCGTTCCTGCATCACTACGCCCGCGCGCCGGAAGAATGGCGCGCCCGCGCGTTGCCGGAGCGTTATGTCGAGATGAACCGGCTATCGAAAGAGGCAATCGATCCCAAGGCCGCGCTGCGCCAGCTGCCGCCGCTGATCAAAGGCTATCTGCGGCTCGGCGCCTATATCGGCGACGGCGCGGTGATCGATTACGAGTTCGGCACCACCGACGTGCTGGTGGTGCTGCCGGTGTCGGCGATCCAGCAGCGCTATTTCGAGCACTTCGATTTGAGCCGGCGGGCAGCTTAGAAATCCAGAAACTACTTTTCAGTCATTCCGGGACGCCGCGAAGCGGCGGACCCGGAATCCATACACCGCAGCACCGGGATCATGGATTCCGGGTTCGCGACCTGCGGTCGCGCCCCGGAATGACAGAAGAGCAATTACAATTTCCGCAGCGACACCTGCTCGACCATGTGGTCGGCGCGCTTCATCAAAATCAAATCGGAACGCTGGCGCGTCGGCAGAATGTTCTCGTGCAGGTTCATGAGATTGATGCGCTCCCAGATGCCGGTCGCCATCTCCACCGCCTGGTCGTCCGACAGGCTCGAATAGCGATGGAAGTAGGACTTCGGATCGCGGAACGCGGTACCGCGCAAGGTCAGGAAGCGATCGACATACCAGGACTTCAGCACGTCTTCGTCGGCGTCGAGATAGACCGAGAAGTCGAAGAAGTCGGACACGAACGGAATGGCCTTGCCGTCGCGCGGCAAACGCCCGGTCTGCAACACGTTCAACCCTTCGACGATGAGGATGTCGGGCCGGTCCACTTCCACCCACTGGTTGGGGATGACGTCATAGATCAGATGCGAATAGATCGGCGCACGCGCCGGCCGCTTGCCCGCTTTCACGTCGGTGAGGAAACGCAACAGCGCCGGCAGATCATAGCTTTCGGGAAAGCCCTTCTTCTCCATTAGGCCTTCGCGCTCGAGCACCGCGTTCGGGTAAAGAAAGCCGTCGGTGGTCACGAGATCGACCTTCGGCACGTTCGGCCAGCGCGCAAGAAGCGCCTGCAGCACGCGCGCGGTGGTCGACTTTCCGACCGCCACCGAACCGGCAACGCCAATGACGTAGGGCATCTTGGCGTCTTCGGTGGAAAGGAAGCGTTGCTGCGCAATGAACAGCCGCTGGGTCGCGGCCACGTACATCGATAACAGACGCGACAGCGGCAAATAAATCTCAGCCACCTCGCTCATATCGAGACGGTCGTGCAGCGAGCGCAAGCGCGTGACCTCGTCAGGCGTCAGCGTCATCGGCGTGTCTTGCCGCAGCGCCGCCCATTCCTCGCGCGAGAAATTGCTGTAAGGCGACAGGGCTTCTTCGGTTTCGATGCGCTGTTCCATCACAAGGTCCGTTCAACCGCCTGCGCGGCTAGCCTTTTCCTCATGGCCGCTCTGCGCCGTGCGCTTGGCCAGCTCCGCCTCGACTTCGGTGAGCGTCACGCCGCGCGCCTTGAGCAGCACCAGCAGGTGGTAGAGCAGATCGGCGGTCTCCGAGACCAGCCGGCCCTTGTCCTCCTGCACCGCGGCGATGACGGTTTCAAATGCTTCTTCGCCCAGCTTCTTGGCGCAATGGGCGACGCCCTTGTCGATCAACGCGCGGGTATAGGATTCGGTCGCAGCCGCCTCGGCGCGCGCCGCAACCTTCTTTTCGAGATCGGAAAGGGTGAAATCGCTCATGTCCGGTTCCTTCGGGCGGGGTTTAGCACCCCTCGCCGCCCGCGTCATTCCAGGTCGCGGCCAAGCGCCGCAGGCCTACAATGCCGGAAATCATGCATCCAGCCGCATCGGCAGCCCGGCCTTGGCCATGTATTCCTTGGCCTCGCGCACCGAATGCTGGCCGAAATGGAAGATCGAGGCCGCCAGCACCGCGGTGGCGTGGCCGTCACGGATGCCTTCAACCATGTGTTGAAGCGTACCCACCCCGCCCGAGGCGATCACCGGCACGGTGACGGCATCGGCCACCGCACGGGTGAGCGCGATGTCGAAGCCGGATTTGGTGCCGTCGCGGTCCATGGAAGTGAGCAGGATCTCGCCGGCGCCGAGCGACACCACCTCGCGCGCGTAGCCCACAGCGTCGATCCCGGTTGGGTTGCGCCCGCCATGGGTGAAGATCTCCCACTTGTCGGGCTCGCCGGGTTTCGAGACTTTCTTGGCGTCGATCGCCACCACGATGCACTGGCCGCCGAATTTCTCCGCCGCTTCGTTCACGAATTCCCGCCGCGCCACCGCCGCGGTGTTGATCGACACCTTGTCGGCGCCACAGGTGAGCAGCTTGCGGATGTCCTCGACCGTGCGTACGCCACCGCCGACGGTCAGCGGCATGAAGCACGCTTCCGCCGTGCGGGTCACCACGTCAAAAATGGTGTCGCGGTTTTCGTGGCTGGCGGTGATGTCGAGGAAGGTGAGCTCGTCGGCACCGGCGGCGTCATAGGCGATGGCCGCCTCCACCGGATCGCCGGCGTCGCGCAGGTCGACGAAATTGACGCCCTTGACCACGCGGCCGTCCTTGACGTCGAGGCAGGGGATGACGCGGACTTTGAACATCGCTTCTTTCTATACCGTTTGGCGCCGACGCCAGCGACGCAGCACCAGCAAGATTAGCGCGACGACGATCCACACCACCAACGCCGCCACCGCGCCCGGGATCGTCATATAGGCGAACCAGTGGCTGACGAAAATGACATTGAGCGCGCCGCCGATATCGTGGCCGAACAGCAGACAAGCGTGGACGCCGCCCGTATTCAGCTTGCAGCCGAGCGCGCTGGCGATAACCGACGCTGCCAGGGTGAACAGGACCGGCATCGCCGCGAACAGCACGATCAGTCCCAGCGCCAGGATCATCAGCCGTTTGATCAAGGGCGCCTCATTGGTGGTTGCGCTACGGCTGCGCGCCGGCCGGCACCTTGCCGCGCGATTGCCAGATCAGGCTTAGCGCCGTCGCCGGATCGAGCCGCCCGTCATAGAGCGCGCGGCCGGCGATGGCGCCTTCGAGCTTCGAAGCCCGCGGCTCCAGCATCGCCTTGATGTCGTCGATCGAAGCAAGCCCGCCGGACGCGATCACCGGAATCGAAATGGCATCGGCCAGCGCGATGGTGGCGTCGAGATTCAGGCCCTTCAACATGCCGTCGCGTGCAATGTCGGTGTAGATGATGGCGGCGACGCCGGCGTCCTCGAAACGCTTGGCGATGTCGAGCGCCGACAATTCCGAGGCCGCCGCCCAACCCTCGACCGCCACCTTGCCGTCGCGGGCGTCGAGCCCGACCGCCACGCGGTTGGGGAATGTTCGCGCGGCCTCCTTCACGAGATCGGGATCGCGCACCGCCGCAGTACCGATGATGACGCGGGTGACGCCCTTGTTAAGCCAGCCTTCCACGGTTGCCATGTCGCGCACGCCGCCGCCGAGCTGCACCGGAATGTTGACGTTCTCCAGGATACGCTCGACCGCAGCCGCGTTCACCGGCTTGCCGGCGAAGGCGCCGTCGAGATCGACGATGTGCAGGTATTCGAAACCCGCCGCTTCAAAGGCACTGGCTTGCGCCGCCGGATCGCGATGGAACACGGTCGCGCGCGCCATGTCGCCCTGCTCGAGACGCACGGCCAGGCCTTCCTTCAGGTCGATGGCGGGAAAGAGGATCATGCACTGACTCCGTCATTCCGGGGCGTGATCGAAGATCGCGAACCCGGAATCCATAACCCCAGTGCTGCGGAGTATGGATTCCGGGTCCGGCTCTTCGGGCCGTCCCGGAATGACAACTGATTGTTCACGGCGTCCACCTCAAGAAATTGGCGATCAAGGCGAGCCCCAAGCGCTGGCTCTTCTCCGGGTGGAATTGCGTGCCCACCATGTTGTCGCGGCCGACGATGGCGGTGAGCGGGCCGCCGTAATCCGCCTGCGCCACCAGCTCGTCAGGCTTGCTCGTCTTCAGGTGATATGAGTGCACGAAATAGGCGTGCAGCCCGTCCGGCCCGAGTGCGAGATCGGCAAGCAGCGGGTGGGGCTTCAACATATCGAGCGTGTTCCAGCCCATGTGCGGAATTTTCAACGACGCATCGCTAGGCGCGATGCGGTCCACCTCGCCGGCGATCCAGCCGAGCCCCGGCGTCACCTGATATTCGCGCCCGCGCTCGGCCATCAACTGCATGCCGACGCAGATGCCGAAGAACGGCGCACCGCGCTGAAGCACGTTTTCGTTCAACGCTTCCACCATGCCGTCGATGGCGTCGAGCCCGCTGCGGCAGTCGGCAAACGCGCCGACGCCGGGCAGCACCACGCGCGATGCGCGCGCTACCGTGTCGGGATCGCTGGTGACATGGATCGCCTCGGCGTGCCCGATCTCGCGCGCGGCGCGCTCGAAGGCCTTGGCCGCCGAGTGCAGGTTGCCCGAGCCGTAATCGACGATGGCAACGCTCACGAGGTGCCTCCCGGTTCGGGGAACAGGCCAATGACGTCGCTGCCCGACGGCGCGCCGCGCCGCACCGGCGCATTATATTGCGGCCCCGACGATGATGCCGGTGGCGGCACCTCTACGTTTGCCTCGCGCGACCATTCGCCGAAGAAACGCCGCTCGGCGACTTCGAGGTCGTCGCCGACCACGAAGCCGAGCGTCTTCCAGCCGCGCCGTTCCAGGGTCCAGCGCCGCAGGGCGCCCGCTTCGAGGCCGATGAGCAGCGCGATCACCGCACCGGCGGCGAACTGCGCGGCGCCATGAAGGCCGAGAAGTGCCAACAGTCCGTCGACTACCCCGGTGACCACCACATAAAGCACGAACACCAGCCACAGCCGCCGGAACAACAGCCACAGCGGCGCCAGCACGAAAGCCCAGAAATGGAATCCGTCACGCACGAACACGAAGCGCTCGGGATCGGCGCTTCGGCCTTCGCGTGGCGGCGGTTCGTGCACGGTGTAGGTGGGCATCTCGATGACTCTCCACTCTGTCATTTCGGGGCGCGCGCTACGCGTACCCGGAATTCAGAGCAACACATTCTGTACTTGCCACCACTGGATTCCAGGCTCGTCGCCTTCGGCGGCATCCCAGAATGACAGCGTCCTATTCGCCCAGCGAGCCTTTGGTCGAGGGCACTTCATCCTTGGCGCGCGGGTCGATGGCCACGGCAGCGCGCAGCGCCCGCGCCAAGGCTTTGTAGCAGGACTCGGCAATATGATGGTCGTTCGTCCCGTAAAGACAAGCGACGTGCAGCGTGATGCCCGCGTTCATGGCGAAGGCCTGGAACCATTCCTGCACCAACTCGGTGTCGAAGGTGCCGACCTTGTCGCGCACGAACTCAGCCTTGAACACCAGGAACGGGCGCCCGGAGATGTCGAGCGCAACCCTGGTGAGCGCCTCGTCCATGGGCACATGCACATCCGCATACCGCGTGATGCCCTTCATGTCGCCGAGCGCCTGTTTCACCGCCTGGCCGAGCGCGATGCCGACGTCCTCAGTGGTGTGGTGCTGGTCGATATGCAGGTCGCCCTTGGCCTTGACCGTAATGTCGATGCGGGAATGGCGCGCCAGCAGGTCCAGCATATGGTCGAGGAAGCCGATGCCGGTCTCGACCTGCGAACGGCCGGTGCCGTCGAGGTCGACCGCAACCGCCACATCGGTTTCCTTGGTCTTGCGCGTCACCTTGCCGGTGCGTGAATTACCGCCAGACATATTGCCCGAAGACATTGGGCGCTCCTTTGGGCGGCCTTTCGGGCCGCGAAACCCTTGATCCGCGCGCCTTTTATCAGGGGTCGGCGGGGTTCGCTACTGCGGCGCGACAGCCCCGGCCCATACCCTTAACCGGCCATTCCTGGGCCGAAGGGTGCCTGCGCCCCTCGGTTTGCATCCCCCGGCCGGCCCCCTTACATGTGCCTCACCCCGAGGACCCCTTATGTCATCAAGCGAAAATCCCACCTGGCACGGCACCACCATCCTCACCGTCCGCAAGGGCGGCAGCGTGGTCATCGGCGGCGACGGCCAGGTCTCCATCGGCCAGACCATCATCAAGGGCAACGCCCGCAAGGTGCGGCAGCTCGGCAAAAAATCGGGAGAATTGGGCGAGGTGATCGGCGGCTTCGCCGGCGCCACCGCCGATGCCTTCACCCTGTTCGAGCGGCTGGAATTGAAGCTCGAGCAATACCCCGGCCAGCTCATGCGCGCCTCGGTCGAGCTCGCCAAGGACTGGCGCACCGACCGCTATCTGCGCCGCCTCGAAGCCATGATGATCGTCGCGGATGCCCAGGTGACCCTGGTGCTCACAGGTACCGGCGATGTGCTGGAGCCCGAGCACAACGTCATGGGCATCGGTTCCGGCGGCAACTACGCGCTCGCCGCCGCGCGCGCGTTGCTTGACACCGACATGGACGCCGAAGCGATCGTGCGCAAGTCGCTCGACATCGCGGCGGAGATTTGCGTCTACACCAACCGCAACCTGACGATCGAGAGTCTGAAGACAAGTTGAGGCGTGCCCCGGATGCGGCGCGGCATGCAATGCTGCGACGCTGATCCGGGGCCGTTACGAATGTTGAGTATGTAACGATCCCAGGGCAGCAGCGCTGCGCCCGGGAAAAGAGGCCCAATGACCGACTTCTCCCCCCGCGAAATCGTTTCCGAACTCGACCGCTATATCGTCGGCCAGGCCGACGCCAAGCGCGCGGTCGCCATCGCGCTGCGCAACCGCTGGCGCCGCTTGCAGCTCGACGACAAGCTGCGCGAGGAAGTGCTGCCCAAGAACATCCTCATGATCGGGCCGACCGGCGTCGGCAAGACCGAGATTTCGCGCCGTCTGGCGCGGCTTGCTGGCGCGCCGTTCCTAAAGGTCGAGGCCACCAAGTTCACCGAGGTCGGCTATGTCGGCCGCGATGTGGAGCAGATCATCCGCGACCTCATCGAGATTGGCATCGCCCTCACCCGCGAGCAGAAGCGAAAAGGCGTGAAAGCAAAGGCCGAATTGGCCGCCGAGGATCGCGTGCTTGATGCGCTGGTCGGGCCCGGCTCCGGCTCTTCCACGCGTGACAGCTTCCGCAAGAAGCTGCGCGAAGGCGATCTCGACGACAAGGAAATCGAGATCGAAGTGCAACAGGGCGGCGGCGGCATGCCGATGTTCGACGTCCCCGGCATGCCGGGCGCGCAGATGGGCGCCATCTCCATCGGCGACATCTTCGGCAAGCTCGGCGGCGGCCGCACCAAGACGCGACGCGTCACCGTGCGCGATTCGCACAACATTCTGGTCAACGAGGAATCCGACAAGCTCCTTGACGACGAAGCGCTGACCCAGGATGCCATCCGCACCGTTGAACAGAACGGCATCGTCTTCTTGGACGAGATCGACAAGATCTGCGTGCGCGAAGGCCGCCAGGGCGGCGACGTCTCGCGCGAAGGCGTGCAGCGCGATCTCTTACCGCTGATCGAAGGCACCACGGTAAACACCAAGCACGGGCCGGTGAAGACGGACCACATCCTGTTCATCGCGTCCGGCGCCTTCCATATTTCCAAGCCCTCCGACCTGCTGCCGGAATTGCAGGGGCGGCTCCCGATCCGCGTTGAATTGAACGCGCTCACCCGCGACGACATGCGCCGCATCCTCACCGAGCCGGAAGCTTCGCTCATCAAACAATATGTCGCGCTGATGAGCACCGAAGGCGTCACCCTCGACCTCACCGAGGATGCCATCGACGCCATCGCCGACATTGCGGTGTCGGTCAATTCGAGTGTCGAAAACATCGGCGCCCGCCGCCTACAGACCGTTATGGAGCGGGTGCTCGACGACATTTCGTTCACCGCAACCGACCGTCATGGCGAGACGGTGAAGGTCGACGGCGACTTCGTGCAGAAGAACGTCGGGGATCTGGCCAAGAACACCGACCTCTCGCGCTTCATCCTCTGATGCGGCCCTCGAGCTGTCGGCTCGTCATTCCGGGACGCGGCCTGTGGGCGCGGAGCCGGATACAACTGCCTGCAACCTGCGATAGGTGAACATCGTAAATGATATTAACCATTTGAGCCAAAAAGGATTTCGTCCCATTGGGGAGCGGCGTCCGGGCCCCGCCCCTATGTCATGTGACAAAAGAAGGTTTACAGCGCCCCGCGCCGGCGCAATGAATGCCCGTCGGGGCGCCGAGACGCCCCGTGTAGCCGAGCCCGCGTAGTGAGGTCCCCATGTCCGCGGAATTCCGGGGCAATGCGACGGCCAGCGTATTGGGCGACACGCTCGCGCCCGGCGAGCACCTTCGCGCCGAGATCGAACGGCTGGGGCTCGACCAGATCGCGGTCAGCCAAGCCACCGGTGTGTCGCGGCAGACCATCAACAACATCGTCAACGGTCGCCAGCCGATCTCGCGTGCCATGGCCGGCAAGCTCGGCCGCCTTACCGGGCGCAGCTCCGACTATTGGCTGCGCGCGGAGTTTCCCCGGCCCGGCGAAGCGCACGGCGCCGCCACGACCGCTGACGACAGCGCGCGGCCACTGGGCGTTGGGGTGCTGGTCAATCATCAGATCGAGCGCGCGGTGAAGGACGGCATCATCGAGATCGATCCGTTCGAGGAAGCCAACCTGCAGCCGGCCTCCATCGATCTCACGCTCGACGACTTCATCATCACCACGGCAGGCGAGAAGATCGACATCACCGACGGCCAGACCTTCGTTCTCAGGGCCGGCCTCGCCGTCAACGTCAGCACCAAGGAATGGATCGCGCTACCGCGCGACTATGTCGGCCGCGTCGGCGGCATGACCAGCCTTGCCAGCCGCGGCATCCTGACCTCGCACGGCTTTCAAGTTGACCCAGGTTTTCAAGGTAATTTGCAATTCTGCCTGTTCAATGCTGGCGGCGGCGATTTCGAATTGCACGACGGCATGCCGATCATCAGCCTCGAGATCATGCCGCTCTGCGCCACACCCACATACGACGAGAAGGACGCCCGCCATCTCAAGGATGCGCGCGATCGCGACAAGGTGGTCTCGCTGTTCCGCATCGACGTGTGCGACCGCCTGATCCGCGACGAGATCGGCCGCTTCGCCAAGGTCGAGATGAAGAACGGCGATGCCGAAGCGCGCATCCCGGAGCTCGGCCTCGAACTGGAGGACACGTCGGAAGAAACCGCGCGCGCGGCGGTCGTGCAGAGCGCGCTCAACGGGCTGAAGTCCCTGCGCGCGCATCCCACGGCACCGCGCGATGCCCGCGAAGCATACGAGAGCTTCTTTGGCGCCTTGGCGGACCGCCTGCATTTCAATGCCGAGCAAGCGCGCCGCGCTATCGCCTGCCTCGGTCTCGCAGCCGGGCACGAGGAAGCGCCGATCGTTCCGCTGCGCGACGGCAGCGAGGCCATGCTGCAGCTTCCGACGGCGGCGACGCGCATCAGCCTGCGCCATCTGGCGCATCAGTTGCGCGAAAACCCGGCCGACCTAGTGCTGATGCTGACAGGCCTTGCGGTCTATGCCGCAACGCCGTGATGGAGGGCGGGCCACGGTTTGCACGACCCCAAAGATGTAAAGTGTGGTATAAAAATAGTTTGACAACCTGCGGTGGCCCAGTATGCTTCCAGTTGCGGGGGCGTTGGTTATAAACCGCAACGCGGCGCCTCCGACTGAGGAGGCAGACATGCGTAAACGTCCCGAAACGGTAACCAATCGACGTCCGGCCCGGAGCCAGCCGGTTTTCAGCGACGATCCGGCCCTCGACGACCCCCACGACGCCATCGACCAGGAACTGCTCGGCATCTGGCTCAGTATCTCGCGGCTGCGC
>CAWGGL010000050.1:0-44717 GCA_963822085.1 uncultured Pseudomonadota bacterium | reverse complement strand
CCCGGATATCTCACGCTATCTTGGCATAATTGAAAAAATGGGCGGGCGATTTTCTCGCGTTTTCAATGACCGCGCTGCGCCGTGGCGCCTGAGGCGCGACGAGAGCTGGGATTTTTCCGGTGCTGCTGCGACAGCGAAGAAGGGGTCTCGGCGGGCCAGGGGTGATGCCACCTATGGTGACGCGCTGCGGCGGCGCGTGTCATGCAGGCGAGGCGCGGGCTAATGCGGCGAGTGCGAGCCGGATTGCGGCAAGGCCCCAGTCTTGAGCGGCGGGACAGGCCGATGCCATGGCGACCTTGATGCGGCGAACGCTGATGCGCACGAGTGCGCCGATCTTGAGCAGCTTGAGCCGGATGGTACCGCAGCTTGCGTCGGCGAACGGCGTGTGATGCAGCCCGATCCGGCGCATGGCGCAGAGCAGCACGTAGGCCATTGAGGCGAACCACAGGCGCAACTGGTTTGCCCGCATCGTCGCGCTTGAGGTGCGATCGGCGTAGAGATCGAGCTGGCACTCCTTGATCCGGTTCTCCATGTCGCCGCGGGCGCAGTAGATTTTCTCGTAGAGGTATTTTGGCTTGCACTGCGCCCGCCTCAGCGAGGTGACGACAAAGCGCGGATTAGCCTCGCCGTTGGTGAACTCGGCCTTGGCGATGACCCGGCGCTCGCGGCTCCAACTGCTGCGCGTCCTCCACTTGAACTCCTTGAAGTAGCGCGCCGGCTTGCCGGTTCGTCGGCTCTTCATCTCAGCCCGCGCCAGTTCGTCCTTGATCTCGGCATTCAGCCGGAGATTCTGCGGCACACCGAACACATAGTCCACGCCGTTGGCTTCGCACCACGCCATCAGGTTGTCCCGCACAAAGCCTGAGTTGGCGCGCACCAGGATGCGCACGTGCGGCCAGCGGCGGCGGATGTCCCTGACGATGCGCGCCACTTCCTCCACCGAACCCGCCGCCGCATCCATGCTCGCGCTCCGCAGCTTGGCCGCCAGCAGGTGGCGGCCGCAGAACACGTAGAGCGGCAGGTAGCAGTAGCAATCGTAATAGCCGTGGAAGAAGCGGCCCTCCTGCTCGCCGTGCACCGGATCATCGGTCGCATCGAGGTCCAGGATGATCTGTTGAGGGGCTCGCGCGTGCGCTTCCAGGAATAGGTCGACCAGAAGCCGTTTGATGGCCACCGGATTGTGGCTGATCTTGTGGTAGCGCGTCGGCTCCAGCTTGCTCAGTTCCAGCCGGTTCAGCGTCGACTTGCCGGCGACCGGCGCGCAGTCCTCCCGCCGCGCCGCGAGCTTGCCCGCCAACACCGCCATCATCGGATCGTGGCGCAGTTCGTCGTGATCGTTGAGATCCTCGTAGCCGAGCGCGATCCCGAATACCCGTTGACCCACCAGGGTCGAGACCTCGTGCTCGATCCATTCAGGACGTCGCTCGTCGTGAAAGCACGACGCAAACCGGTCGATCATTCGGATCGCACGATCGGTTGCTCCCAAAAGCAACGCCCCCGCATCCGACGTCACCAAGCCGGCATCGAAGGCAGCTTCCACACGGCGGCCTTCAACGCTTCCAAAATCAAATGATTCTGCGCTACATTCTGTCGGCATCGGGGCTCTCCGCTAATCTGCAAAAAGTCGTTGCTTCACAACAACTTTCGCTGATTCGTAGCCCCGATGCGCCTGTTTGTGTGAGATATCCGGGGTTGCCGGTACGCAGGTAGCCAATGGCCACCCGATTATGGCTGCTCGCCGCCTCCACCGCGGCATTGAAGGCGGCGAGACCTCCGGCCTTTGCGGGGGCCGCGCCGCCCAGCAGGGCGAGAACGAACAGGATCGTGATGGAACGCCGCATGATTGTTCACCGCACCCGGGGCGCTTAGATGTAGTATTCTCGCAATATAGACCGCCCGGGACGCCCCATGTCTATCACCCGCCGCAACCTGCTTCTGGCCGCCGGTGCCACCGCCGTGGGCGTGGCGGGGCTCGTTCCCGCCCGCGCAAAGCCCGTCCTTACCGCCGACGGGCTCTACCGCGAGCCCTGGTTCCTGGAAAGCTTCCTGGACCTGCGCGACGACCTGCAGCAGACCAGCAAGGAAGGCAAGCGTTTCGCCATTATGTGGGAGCTGAAAGGCTGCCCCTATTGCAAGGAGACGCATTTCGTCAATTTCGCGCAAGCTCGCATCGCCGATTATATCAAGGCCAATTTCAACATCACCCAGCTCAACATCATCGGCTCGCTGCCGGTGACTGATTTCGACGGCGAGCAATTGCCGGAAAAGAAGCTTGCCGCCAAATACGGGGTGCGCTTCACGCCCACCTTCCAGTTTTTCCCGTCGGATCTTGCCGCCATCAAGGCGCTGCCGCCGTTGAAGCGCGAGGTCGCGCGCGCGCCGGGGTATCTGAGGCCCAACGACTTTCTCGCCATGTTCCGCTTCGTGCGCGAGAAGGCCTACGAGCAGGGCAGCTTCCGGGATTTCCTCAAGAGCCAGCCGAGCTGACCGGGCGCGTGCGCACCGACCGCATCAAGAAGCCGGAAGACCTCAAAGGGAAGAAGGTCGGCCTGCCGGAATATCAGTTGACCGCCAACGTGTGGGCGCGCGCCATCCTGGAAGACGACTACGGCGTAAAGCCCTCGGACATCCACTGGATCAGAGGCGGCATCGAGGACGCCGGCCGGCCGGAGAAGATCCCCATTCAATTGCCGACGGACGTGACGCTGGAGAACGCGCCGGCCGACAAGACCATTTCACGCATGCTCGCCGACGGCGACATCGACGGCTTCATCGCGCCGCGCCCGCCGTCGCTGCCGAAGAATACCCCCAACGTCGGCTGGCTGTTTCCGGACCCGGTGAAGGCGGCGCAGGTTTATTTCAAGCGCACCGGCATCTTCCCGATCATGCATCTGGTCGGCGTGCGCCGCACGCTCGTCGAGCAGCACCCGTGGCTGCCGGGCGCCGTGTTCAAGGCGTTCAACCAGGCCAAGGGCGTGGCGCTCGATCTTCTAAGCGACACCTCGGCGACCAAGGTGACCCTGCCGTTCGTGGAGGAGCGACTGGCGGAAGCGCGCGCGCTCATGGGCGAAGACTTCTGGGCCTATGGCGTGGAGGAAAGCCGCAAGACGCTGGAGAATTTCTTGGACCACCACCATCGCCAGGGTCTGTCATCACGGCTGGTGAAGCCGGAGGAGCTGTTTCACCCCGGCACGCTGGAGAGCTTCAAGCTTTAAATTGCTTACGGTCCCTGCCGCAATCGCGCCAGCACCTTGAGCCCAATATAGCCGTCGGCCGGATGCATGCCGACCTTGCGCTCGAAGGCGAGCACCGCCTTGATGGTCTGGCTGCCGGTGCGGCCGTCGATGCCGCCGGTGTCATAGCCGCGCTCGGTGAGCCGGCGCTGGATCTCTTTCACCTCCGCCAGGGTCGGGATGCGCTCGCCGCCGGGGAACTGCTTGTGGAAGGGCGGATCGCCGCGAATGAGATCGGCGAGATGCACCAGCGCCAGGGTATAGCTCATCGACGGATTGTAGGAACGCACCGCGTAGAAGTTCCGGCCGATCAGGAACGCCGGCCCGCCGCGCACCGGTACCCATAACCGGACGCGGTCGTGCGGGCGCGGGAACGCCTTGCCGTCGGCGCGCCGCACGCCCTCGGCGTGCCATTGCGCGTATGAATGCCAGCCGCTGCGTCCGCGCAGATGGGCCGGCAGCGTGACCTCGTAGCCCCACCGCTCGCCGCGCCGGTAATGTCCGCGCTGAACCAGATAACGCGCGGTGCCGGCGAAGGCGTCGTCCGGCTTACCGAACGGCATGACACGGCCATCGTGGTCGAAGTCGACGCCCATCTTTAACCAGACCTCGGGCATCCATTGAGTGTGGCCCATGGCGCCGGCCCAGGAGCCGATCATCTGCGATGGCTTTGCCCAGCCGCGCTGGACGATCACCAGCGCGTGCACCAGTTCGGCGCTCCAGTAGCGGCGGCGACGCGGATCGCGCCAGGCCAGAGCCGCCAGCGCCGGGATCACCGGTCGCATGTATTTCAGGTTGGTGACGACGTCGCCGAACGAGGACTCCATGCCCCACAGCGCGAGCATGATATAGCGGTTGACGCCGTAGTCGCGCTCGATGCGGTCGAGCAGCCCGGCGTATTGGCGAGCGCGTTCCTTGCCGGTTATCACGCGCCAGTCCGAGCAACGCCGGTTGACGTATTGCCACAGCTTCTCGGTGAACTCGGGCTGCTTATGCAGCGCTTCGAACACGCTCATGTCGGGCGAGACCGAACGCATCACCCGGTCGTAGGTGGCGGCCGACACGCCTCGTTTCAGCGCGTAGGGGCGGAAGCGCGCCACCCAGTGCTCGAAGGCAGGCGACGGCTTCGCCTGCGCCAAATCGCCCGTCATGCCGCCGAGCGTGAGCGCGGCAGCCCCGCCGAACGCAGCCGTGAACACGCTTCGCCGGCTCAGGTGCTCGGCCAGCTCGATGTCGTCGGCGTCGTCGAAGATTCGCGACATGTCGGCATTCTATCGGTCGCATTGAGGCAGACAATTGGCGGCGGCCTCGCGTCGTTCATCATAGCTAACGGTGCGGCGGTTTTGCCGCGCGGCCAAAGGCCGCTACCCGGAGCGTTCCCAGGCGTAGTGGAAGCCGGTTTGCCGTCCGGAAACGCGACCAGATAAAGGCTCTATTCGCGGCTCAGGCGACGCGCCTTGCGGCGGTGGTGCCGATGCTGCCGGGCTCTGGCCTTCTTCGTCATGCGCGGCTTCGGCGTCGGCAACTCGACCACGGCGTTTGCCGCCGCCGGGCGCGCGGGCGGCAGGGCGATCCCGTCCGCCTTGGCGTCGTAGTCGGGATGGCCAACGACCGGCGGCACCGCGGCGATCGCCGGCACGGAATCGCCCGGCCTGATCTCGGTGCCGCGCGCGCCGAGGAGGTGTTCGTAGGCGGCGACCAGCGTCATGTAGGGATTGACCAGCGACCACCCGACCTCGGTTGGCACCTGCAGGTCGAAATGCAGGTGATAGGTCGTGCCGCCGGCGAAGTCGTTGTAATTGCCGACCTGGCCGATGTCTTCGCCGCGCTTGACTTGCCGGCCGCTCAACAGGCCGGCGGCGTCCATGCGCTTCGGACTCATGTGCATGTAGCGCACGCGCAGGTGGGCGTTCGGCGTATCGAGGAAGAACAGCAACGCCTCGTGCTTGCGCGCGCGCAGGACCATGCTGTCGGCCGGCGCCACCACATCGTGCTGGTAGGGCAGGCAACGGTCGGCGCCCGCGTTGAACATCTTGCAATAGCTCGGGCGGATGTCTTGGCCCTGATGGCCCTGGCCGCCGGGGCATTGGCCGGCAAAGAAATGGCGGTGCTCGCAGAAGTTATCGCGCCAGGGATACGAGTAATTGCGCCCCGCCGATTCATCGAACACGAGCCTGCGGCCGTTCACCTTGCAGGTGTAGTGCATGCCCTTGCGGCCAAGATGGCGCGGGCTGCGGCCGGTGGTGTCGCAGTTGCCCCAGTTGTTGAACGACTGCGAGTTGGCGAAATCGGGGGCGTTCTTCAGGGGAAACCGCAAGTCGCCGTAGACGGTGTAGTCGGCGCGCCCGCCGAGATCGGGCTTGAGGCCGGTGCCGGGAATGAGGAACCCCGGACTGAAATAGCTGAAGTCCGGCGACACCTGCTGCGGCCGCTTGATTGGCGGCGGCGCGATGGCCGTGCGCGCGGGCGCGGGCGTGCCGCCGACGAGATGCAGCGCGTCGAGAAAGCGTTTGATGATGCGGTCGCTCTGGCGGCATGTGAGATAGCGCGCCCGCGGCGGCCGGTCCTGGCAATAGGTGGCCACCGCGTAGACGACGCCGTAGCGCCGGAACACATAGCGCACGTAGGACTCGAAGAAATAACGGCGGATGCCGGGGAACTTGTTCTGCAGGTCGTTGACCAAGTCGCCTTCCGGCAGCGGCGGGCCGCCGAGGTCGTAAAGCATGGAAAAGCCGGACATCAGCAGATGCACCGGCTTGCGGTAGTCGATGTCGGTCAGTCCCGGCACGCCGGCGACGCGCAGCGAGAAGGCGGCGTCGTAGCCGGCCGGCCCCGCCAGGAAAAATCTGGAGGCGTGGAAGCCGCCAAGCACGAAATCGTCGGCGTTTGGCTGCTGGTCGGGGTTGGCGATGCGCGCCGTGCGAAGTGCTTTGCGATAGCCGTCGATGTCGAAAGGCAGCAGCACCGGCACCGCGCTCTTGGCGATGCCGGGGAAGCGTGCGTCGGCGGCGGCGTTGCGTGGCGCGAAGGCTTGTGCCGGCGTGGCTCCGGGCGCGGAGTCGAGCGTTGATGCCGCCGCCTGCCAATCGACGCGAAGGGCAGTGATCAGCGGCTGCGCCATGCCGCCTGGGGGCGGCTCCGCGTGACGAACTGGTTGGGCAATGGCGGCACCCGCCAGCAACGCGGCGAGGGTCGCGACAATGGTACGCTTCAAGACCGCTCCCTTGCCTGTCCGCCCGCCGGCCCCGGCCGATGGCTTCCGGAACCTCGAACTAAAAGGCATCGGGATGCGGCGCACAAGGCTCGGGCCGGGCGGCCCAAGGTCTCATGCGGAGGTATGAAGAGGCGCTTCAGTCCTTAGCTCAGTCCTTGGCGCGTTCGACGTAGGTGCCGTCGGCGGTATTGACCACGATGCGGGTGCCAGTGGTGACGTGGGTCGGCACGCCGGTGCGCACGCCGTTCGACAGCACCGCCGGCTTGAACGAACCCGACGCCGTCTGGCCCTTCATGGCCGGCTCGGTTTCGACCACCTCCAGCGTCACCTTCTGCGGGATCTCCATCGACACCGGCAGGCCCTCGTGGATGGCGAGGCTGACCACCATGCCCTCCTGCAGGTACTTCTCGTAGTCGCCGACCACGTCGGCCGGCACCTGCACTTGGTCGTAGGTTTCCTGGTTCATGAAGTGGAAACCCTCGGCGTCCTGGTAGAGATAGCTGAAATCTTGGTCTTCGACGTGGGCGCGCTCGAGCGGGTCGGTGGTTTTGTAGCGTTGCGACACCTTCACACCGTCGGAAATCCGGCGCATATCGATCTGGGTGGTGGGCGTGCCCTTGCCGGGATGAAAATTTTCCGCGGTGAGCACGGCGTAGAGCTTGCCGTCGACCTCGACGATATTGCCTTTGCGGATTTGGCTGGCGATGACCTTCACGGGGTAAAATCCTTGGATGGAGAGCGGGCTTGCGGCGGCTCGTGGGATGCGCTGGAAAGGCGCCCCGGGCCGCGGATTCGGGGCAACATACTGATCCTGGCCGGGGATGCCAGCCTTTCCCGCGCCCCCGGAAAATGAGGTAAATGTGGCCGAAAACGTCCCTTTCTGGCTGCCGGGGGTGCATGGCGCGCGCCGGCCCCACCTTTTGGCGCGCGGCCGGATCGCCGGCGCGGTGCGGGCCTGGTTTGGGGCGCAAGGCTTTCTCGAAGTCGAGACAGCGGCCCTCCAGGTCTCGCCCGGCAACGAGACCCATCTGCATGCTTTCGCCACCGACCTGATCGGACCGGGCGGGGAACGGCGGCAACTGTACCTTCGCACCTCGCCGGAATTCGCCTGCAAGAAGCTGCTGGCGGCCGGCGAGACAAAAATCTTCGATTTCGCCCGTGTGTTCCGCAACCGCGAGCGCGGCGCGCTGCACCACCCCGAGTTCACGCTTCTGGAGTGGTATCGGGCGCAAGCGCCTTACGAGACGTTGATGGACGACTGCGCGGCGCTGCTGCGCGAAGCCGCGACCGCGGCGGGCGCCAAGACGTTTTCGTTCCGCGGCAAGACCGTCGATCCCTTCGCCGCGCCGGAACGGCTTGACGGTGGCGGAGGCCTTTGCCCGTTATGCCGGCGTCGACCTGCTTGGCGAGCATCACGGCGGAAGGCGAGGGCGACCGCGCCCGGCTCGCCGCCGAGGCCAAGAAGGCGGGCGTTTCCATTGCCGCCGACGACACCTGGGGCGATATCTTCAGCCGCATCCTGGTCGAGCGTATCGATCCGCATTTGGGGGTGGGGCGCGCCACCGTCCTCTATGAGTACCCGATGCCGCACGCCGCGCTGGCGCGCGCCAAGCCGGGCGATCCGCGCGTCGCCGAACGCTTCGAGCTCTATGCCTGTGGCGTCGAGCTTGCCAATGCCTTCGGTGAGTTGACCGACGTCGCCGAGCAGCGCGCGCGCTTCAATGAAGCGATGGACGAGAAACAACGTATCCATGGCGAGCGCTATCCGATCGACGAGGATTTCCTTCAGGCCCTCGAACAAATGCCGCAAGCCTCCGGCATTGCGCTCGGCTTCGACCGCCTTGTCATGCTGGCTGCCGGCGCGAGCCGCATCGACCAGGTAATCTGGACGCCGGTGGTGGAAACAGATTCCGAATAGTAAATGAGCGACGCGATGACATCACAGACTTTGCGAAGCCCAGCGCAGCTGAGCGAGGACGGACTGATCGCGCCCGGTGAGCGCCAGGCCCTGGAAGCGGTTGCGGAGCGCTATGCCATTGCTGTGCCGCCGGCACTGGCTGCACTCATCGATCGCCACGATCCTAAGGATCCGATCGCGCGCCAGTTCATTCCTGACATAGCGGAATTGGAACAGCATCCTGAGGAGGACGCCGATCCCATCGGTGACGACGCGCACAGTCCGGTCGAGGGCATCGTGCACCGCTATCCCGACCGCGTCCTGCTCAAGCTCACGCCCGTGTGCGCGGTCTATTGCCGCTTCTGCTTCCGCCGCGAGATGGTCGGCCCTGGCAAGCCGGGTGCTCTGTCGGGCGACGCGATCACGCGGGCGCTCGATTATATCCGTGGCAATCCGGACATCTGGGAGGTGATCCTCACCGGCGGCGATCCGCTCGTGCTGTCGGCGCGGCGCCTGCGCGCGGTGATGGGAGCCTTGAGCGCCATCGAGCACGTCAGGGTCGTGCGCATCCACACCCGCCTGCCGGTCGCCGATCCCGCACGCATCACGCCCGAGCTGGTGCGGGCGATGAAGTCGAAGGCCAAGGACGGGGGCAGGGCGGTGTATGTCGCCGTGCACGTCAATCACCCGCGCGAATTGACGGCCGAATCGCGCGCGGCGCTGGCGCGCATGGCCGATGCTGGATTGGTGCTGCTTGGCCAGTCGGTGCTGCTCAAGGGCGTCAACGACGACCCGCAAGTGCTGGCCGATTTGATGCGGGCGCTGGTCGAATGCCGGGTGAAACCGTACTACCTGCACCACGGCGATCTCGCGCCCGGTACCGCGCATCTGCGCACGTCGATCGAAACCGGCCAGGCGCTGATGCGGCAGCTGCGCGGGCGGCTGTCGGGCCTGTGCCAGCCGACCTACATGCTCGATATCCCCGGCGGCCACGGCAAGTCGCCGCTCGGGCCGACGTACGCCGAGCGTGTCGGCGTCAACGGCGGCGCGCACTGGATCGTCGAAGACTATACCGGACGCCGGCATTGCTATGCGCAAGGCGATACGCCCGCGGAACTAGTGAGAGATCGACAGCAGGTCGAGCAGCGCGGCGGCCACCGCCAGGCTGGCGAAGCCGATGAACATCACCGCGATGACGGCGTGCCAGATGAAGGACACGTCGCGTCGTAACGCGGCCACCAGGTTCTTGTTCTTCAACATGCCCTGACGCTCCTCTCAGGAGCTGACGCCGGGACCCGGTTACCGGGCCCGCCCCGGACTCATGCATTCCATCATTTATACGTCGAAACGCCAGGAGAATGCGGCACGATTTCGCACGCCTGCCATAGCGCGCCTTTTGCGGCGCGACATGATGGCGCGCCGGCGTTGCCGCCGGATCAAGGGTCAGGCCGGCCTGTGGGCCGGTTCTCAATCTGCCGGCAGAGTTTTGGAGGAAAATGGCGCGCCCAAGGGGACTCGAACCCCTGTTACCGCCGTGAAAGGGCGGTGTCCTAGGCCACTAGACGATGGGCGCTCACCCGCGGCCGGCCGAACCGGCCGCGACGGCGGCGAGGTATAAAGGCCTTCGCCGCCAGCGGCAAGCTTCACCAGTGCCCGGTGTTGGGCATGGATTTCCAGGGCTCCTGCGGGGGTTTGGCCTCGCCCGTCTGCAGCAGTTCGATGGAATGGAGGTCGGGGGAGCGCACGAAGGCCATCATCCCGTCGCGGGGCGGGCGGTTGATGGTGACGCCGGCCTTCATCAGCCGCTCGCAGGTGGCGTAGATGTCGTCCACCTCGTAGGCGAGATGGCCGAAATAGCGCGCCTCGCCGTAGTCCTCATCGCCATCCCAGTTGTAGGTGAGCTCCACCTCGAGACCGGGCCGGCCTTCCTTCTTGGTCTCCTCGACCCGCTTCTCGTCGCCGGGGGCGGCCAGGAACACCAGGGTGAAGCGCCCCTTTTCGTCCTCGCGTCGACGGGTCTCCTTCAGGCCGAGCTTGTTGCAGTAGAAATCGAGCGCGGCATCCAGATTGCGCACGCGCAGCATGGTGTGCAGATATCGCATGAAAATAACCTCATTCTTTTAGCACTTCACGTCAGTCGCGAGGATTATATAGAGTTTGTCCGCCATGATCGCTCCCAATCGCGATGCCGACGTCGACCGCTTGCGCGATCTGATCGCCGAGGCGAACCGTATCGTGCCCTTTACCGGGGCCGGCATCTCGACCGAGTGCGGCATTCCCGATTTTCGTTCGCCCGGGGGCTTCTGGACCCGCAACAAGCCGATCCAGTTCGAGGATTTCGTCTCGAGCCGCGAGATGCGCGACGAGTCCTGGCGCCGACGCTTCGCCATGGAGGACAGTTTCGGCGGCGCCAAGCCCGGCCGGGGCCATCTGGCGCTCGCGAGCCTCTATCGCGCCGGCAAGGTGCCGGGCCTAGTGACGCAGAATATCGACAATCTGCACCAGGTGTCCGGAATTGCGCCGCGGGACGTAGTGGAGCTGCATGGCAATACCACTTATGCGCAATGTCTCGACTGCGCCAAGCGCTACGAGCTCACCTTGGTGCGCGAAATGTTCGAGGCTGCCGGTGGACATGCGCCCGATTGCGCCTGCGGCGGCTACATCAAGACCGCCACCGTCTCGTTCGGCCAGGCCATGCCCTCTGATGCGATGCAGCGTGCCGAAGAATTGGCCACGGCTTGCGACGTCTTCCTCGCCATCGGCTCATCGCTGGTGGTATGGCCTGCGGCCGGATTTCCCTTGCTGGCCAAGCGAAATAGCGCCGCTCTCGTGATCATCAACCGCGAGCCGACCGAGTTCGACGAAATCGCCGATCTTGTGGTGCACGACGACATTGGCGACGTGCTCGGACCCTTCATCGGGCATTGATTCGCAAGGTTCTGCGGCTGTGCACAGGTTGTGCGCAAGCACATTTTGCTCTTTGTCGTTCGGTCGCCAGTGTTATCTTCAATTCAGGTTAAGAGATTCGTGGAAGCGCCCTTGAAGAGGCGCCTGATCAAGAAGCGGCGTACGGCCTCATGGTGTCGGACGGGACAGATTCGAAAATGACGGGGGCAGATCTCCGGACCGACGTATACACCGACGTCGGCGACGAGGCGCCGACCAATCTCATTGAGATGGCGGGCGTCATCAAGTGGTTCGACGTCTCCAAGGGCTTCGGCTTCATCGTGCCCGATAACGGCATGCCTGACGTGCTGCTGCACGTGACCTGCCTGCGTCGCGACGGCTACCAGACCGCCTACGAAGGCGCCCGCATCGTCTGCGAGGTGCTGCAGCGGCCGAAGGGCCTGCAGGCCTTCAGGGTCATCTCGATGGATGAGACCACGGCGGTGCACCCGGCGCAGATGCCGCCGCCACGCACCCACGTCACGGTGACGCCGACCAGCGGCCTCGAGCGGGCCCAGGTCAAATGGTTCAACCGCCTGCGCGGGTTCGGGTTCCTGACCCGGGGCGAGGGCACGCCGGACATCTTCGTGCACATGGAGACCCTGCGCCGCTACGGCATTGCCGAGCTGCGGCCGGGACAGACCGTGCTGGTCCGCTTCGGCGACGGTCCCAAGGGCCTGATGGCGGCCGAAGTCCGGCCGGACGGCGGGGCACTGGGGCCGGCCTCGCACTGACCCGGCCGGCGCCGCGCGGCAGGCCGACAGCTTTTCTTGTCACGCGAATTTTCGTTGCAGGCGCCGGTGTCGGCGCGTACATCCGCAGCCATGCGCATTCCACGGCTCGTAGCCGCCCTCTTCCTCGGCCTGGTGCTTCCCGGACTGCTGATGGCCGCAGCCCCGCTGCGGGCGGCGCCGTTCAAGTCATTGGAGATCGTCAGCAAGACCGGCGTGCACGTGTTCTCGGTCGTGCTCGCCAAGACCCCGGCCGAGCGCGAGAAGGGCCTGATGTTCGTCAAGCACCTGCCGGACGGGCAGGGCATGCTGTTCGACTTCAAGAGCGAGCAGGATGTCGCCATGTGGATGAAGAACACCTACATCCCGCTCGACATGCTGTTCATCCGCGGCGACGGCCGCATTGCGCGCATCGCGGCGAACACCACGCCGATGTCGACCGCCATCATCCCCTCGGTCGTGCCGGTGCGCGCGGTGCTGGAGATCGCCGGCGGTACCTGTGCCAGGCTCGGGATCAAGCCGGGCGATCGCGTGGCGTTTCCGATCTTTAGCGGGCGTTGAGGTTCGGTTGCCGGCTCAGTCCGTGGTCTGCTTGCTGGCCTGGGCGCGAGCGTGTATCTCACGCGAACCGATCGGTTCATTCCTGTGAAATTGAGCTTTCGGACATCGGGGCATAGCGCAGTCTGGTAGCGCGTCTGGTTTGGGACCAGAAGGTCGCAGGTTCGAATCCTGCTGCCCCGACCAAGTCCGGCGAATTCAATGCTTCACAGTACGTGAAGATTTGCAGCCTCTACTCGCAGGTGGGGACGGCCTGGAGCGGACAGACTGCTGGTACCTCCGGCACCGCTAGCACCGCCGGCATCGTTGCCGGCATCACCTGCGGGAACAAAAGCTTCCTCGCGGGCCTCTTCCGCGTGCAGTGGAACTTCTGATCGGCTCAGCTGATTGGGCTCCAAGGGTCCCGGCGGGAAACCGCCGGGGGGCTTTGCGAGGCTGCTTTCTTCTGGGGCAGGCTCTCGAGGGCTGGTTTCTGTGGGCCGCACACCGGGGCCCGGGGGCACCGTTGCCAGGTTGGCACCATGGCCGTATACCGACCCCAGTCACTGCCCGAGGCGAATCCAGAAATGACCGCTCGCATCTACAAGCCGTCCAAGACTGCTATGCAATCCGGCCTCGCCAACACCAAGGCCTGGGTGCTCGACTACGCGCCCGAGCAACCGCGCCAGGTCGAGCCGCTGATGGGCTGGACCTCCTCCGGCGACATGCGCCAGCAGGTGCGTCTGCGCTTTGCCAGCAAGGAGGAGGCGGTGGCCTATTGCGAGCGCGAGGGCATCGCCTACCAGGTGTTCGAGGCCAAGCCCGCCGCCGCGCGGCGCGCCATCTCTTATTCCGACAATTTCGCCTTCAAGCGCCGCGACGCCTGGACACATTAAGCTGGCACCAGCGTGCTGGGCGGGTTGTCCATTCCACGCAATTTGAGCACTGGCGACCCCGGTTGGATTCGAACCAACGACCCTCAGCTTAGAAGGCTGATGCTCTATCCGGCTGAGCTACGGGGTCTCGCATGCGGGTTTACCCGGCTCACGTTACCATTGGAAGGTTGAAGAGGCGTCTCGCCAGCCAGTTTCGGGCGGCTCGTTTGGTCGCGTCCCCATGCTTTCTCCGCGGCCAGCAGACCGGCTTGAAACGTGTGGATGCCATAAATGTCTTGTTAAAATAGCATCTTATGGCCGTCTCCTAAGGCAGTTAAAGTGATGTCTGAAGATGTTAGTCTAGCGCCCTCATCGCCATAGTTGTCGCTGGGGATTCCGGGTCCCGGGGTTGCAGCCCTGTGGCGCCATCGTGGCCGCGCCATGCGCTCGACACCATCCAGTGCTCGGATGATAGTGGCTCAAAGCGCGGCCTTTGCTGTCGAAGAGGCCGAAAGCGGGAGGTTTCGCCGATGCTCAGTCTGCTCCGCGCCGCTCTCGCGGTCGCGCTCGTCGCTCTGGTCGCGGTTCCTGCCGTTGCCGCAGACAAGGCCTTCCACCGCAGCGACCTCGACAACGCCGCGATCAAGCTGGAAGCGCAGATCAAGCATGACGCCGGCACGGTGACCAAGACCCCCGCAGCCTTGAGCAAGGAGGCCGACGCCGCCTTTAGCAAGCACAACTACCGCGCCGGCATGGTGGTGTTGGGGCAATTGGTGACCGTCGCGCCCGCCGACAGCGCCAACTGGCTGCGGCTGGCGCGCACCATTCTGCGGATCAAGCCCGTCAACGCCGGCGAGAGCAACTTCCTGTTCGAGCGCGCCAATACCGCCGCCTACATCGCCTATCAGCGCGCGCACGGCACCAACGCGGAGGCGGCGAGCCTCGCGGTGCTCGGCGCGACCTTTGCCGACCGCCGCCAGTGGCGCGCCGCGCTCGACACCATGCGGCTGTCGCTCACCTTGCGCGAGCAGGCCGACCTGCGCCGGAAGTATGAGAATCTGCGCCTAGTGCATGGCTTCCGCGTGCTCAACTATTCGGTCGATTCCGACGCCACCAGCCCACGCGCCTGCTTCCAGTTCTCCGAGAACCTGCCCGGCGGGCGCACCGATTTCTCGCCCTATGTCGCCGTCGTCGGCGTCGACAAGCCGGCGATCACGGCGAGCGACCGCCAGCTCTGCGTGGAAGGCCTCAAGCACGGCGAGCACTACGCCGTCACGCTGCGCGCGGGGCTGCCCTCGACCGTGCACGAGACCCTGCCGCGCACGGTCGAATACAAGATCTTCGTGCGCGACCGGCAGCCGTTCGTGCGCTTTTCCGGCAAGGCCTACGTGCTGCCGAAGACCGGCCAGCGCGGCATTCCGGTGCTGAGCGTCAATACCAAGGCGGTGGAGATCGCGATCTACCGGGTCGGCGACCGCAACCTGATCGACACCGTGCTGGGCTATAATTTCCAGCGCAATATCAGCCAGTACGAAGCCGAGCGGCTGGCGAGCGAGCGCGGGCAGAAGGTGTGGAGCGGCGAGCTTGCCGTCACGCCGAAGCTCAACACCGAGGTGACCACGGCCTTTCCGGTCGGCAAGGCGGTCGGCAATCTGAAGCCCGGTGTCTACGCCATGACGGCGCGGCCGAAAGAACTGGTCGCCAACGACTACGGCCAGCGCGCCACGCAGTGGTTCATCGTCTCCGACCTGGGCCTCACCGCCTATTCGGGCCACGGCGGCGTCGACGTCTTCATCCATTCGCTGGCGAGCGCCGATCCCGACGCGGGGGTCGAGGTGCGGCTGATGGCGCGCGACAACGAGGTGCTGGCGACCAAGAAGACCGACAAGAACGGCTTCATCCATTTCGCCGCGGGGCTGACGCGCGGGCAGGGCGGCCAGTCGCCGGCGGCGGTCGTCGCCACGCTGAAGGGCGACTACGCTTTCCTGAATTTGAAGTCGGCGGCCTTCGATCTCTCCGACCGCGGCGTCGGCGGGCGGCAGGTGCCGGCGGGACTCGACGCCTTCGTCTACACCGAGCGCGGCGTCTACCGTACCGGCGAGACCGTGCACGTGACGACGCTGCTGCGTAACGCCCAAGGCGTTGCCGCGACCGGTGCGCCGCTTACCCTGGTGATGCAGCGGCCGGACGGCGTTCAATACCGCCGCGCGGTGGTGCGGGACGGCGGACTCGGCGGACGCAGCTGGGATGTGCCGATCATCGCGTCGGCCATGACCGGCACGTGGCGGGTCGCCGCCTATACCGATCCCAAGCAGCCGCCGGTCGGCCAGACCACCTTCATGGTGGAAGACTATGTACCCGACCGCATCCAGTTCGATCTCAGCTCGAACGACAAGGCGATCTCACAGAAGACCCCGGCGCAGGTGAGCGTCGACGGCCATTTCCTCTACGGCGCGCCGGCGTCCAAGCTCGATCTTTCCGGCGCGGTGACCGTCGGCGTGGCGAAGGAGCGGCCCGGCTTCGACGGCTATTCCTTCGGGCTCGCCGACGACCAGGTGACCTCGGTGCGCCAGGAACTCGGCGATCTGCCCGAAACCGACGCCAAGGGGCTGGCGACCTTCCCGGTGGCGCTCGACAAGCTGCCGCAGAGCTCGCGGCCGCTGCAGGCGACCGTTAATGTCAGCATGTCGGACGGCAGCGGCCGTGCGGTCGAGCGCCAGATCACCCTCCCGGTGACGCCCACCGCCGACATGATCGGCGTCAAGCCGCTGTTCAAAGGCAGTTCGTTGTCTGACGGCGCCAATGCCGACTTCGACGTGATCATGACCGCGCCCGACGGCCAGACCGTTGCGCGCAAGGGTCTGAAATACGAGTTGCTCAAGATCGAGACCTCGTACCAGTGGTACCGGCAGAACGGGCAGTGGTCGTACGAGCCGATCAAACGCACCGAGCGCGTCGCCAACGGCACCATCGACACGACGGCCGGCAAGCCGGCGCGCCTGTCGCTGCCGTTGCGATGGGGCCGCTACCGCCTGCAGGTCGAGACCGCCGATCCCAACGGGCCGATCACGTCCTACACCTTCGACGCCGGCTTCTATGCGGAGTCGAGCGCAGACACGCCGGACTTGCTGGAAATCGCGCTCGACAAAGACCAGGTCAAGAGTGGCGACACTGTCGACGTGGCGGTGACCGCGCGCACCGCCGGCCGCCTGACGGTCAACGTCTTCACCGACAAGCTGGTGTCGAGCCAGGAAGAGAGTGTCAAAGCCGGCACCGATCACGTGAAGATCACGGTCGGCAAGGACTGGGGCACCGGCGCCTATGTGGTCGCGACTTTGCGCCGGCCGCTCGACGTGCCGAAGAAGCGCATGCCCGGCCGTGCCATTGGGGTGAAATGGTTCGGCATCGACCGCGCCGAGCATACGCTCGCCATGCACATGGACCTGCCGGACAAGATCCGTCCGCAGACGACCCTCGACGTGCCGGTGAAGGTTGCCGACTTCAAGGCGGGCGATGACGTGCGCGTGGTGGTGGCGGCGGTCGACGTCGGTATCCTCAATCTCACCAACTACAAGCCGCCGGCGCCCGACGCCTATTATCTCGGCCAGCGCCGGCTCACCGTCGAGATCCGCGATCTTTATGGGCAACTGATCGACGGCATGCAGGGCGTGATCGGCAATATCCGCAGCGGCGGCGATATCGGCGCCGGGGCCTTGACCGGCTCGCCGCCAGTGCAGCCGCCGCTGGCGCTCTATTCCGGCATCGTCAAGGTCGGCGACGATGGCGTCGCGCACGTCAAGTTCACGATACCGGCCTTCGCCGGCACCGTGCGGGTGATGGCGGTCGGCTGGAGCAAGGACAAGGTCGGCCACACCACCGGCGACGTCATCGTGCGCGATCCGGTGGTGCTCACGGCGACGCTGCCGCGATTCCTGCGCACCGGCGACAAGGGCTCGCTGCAGCTCGTGCTCGACAACGTCGAGGGCGCTGCCGGCGACTATACGATCAAAGTCGCGGGGCAGGGCCCCGTCTCCGTCGACGGCAATGCGGCGCCGCGACTGACGCTTGCCGAGAAGCAGCGCGGCCAGGTCGACGTGCCGGTCACCGCCCACGACACGGGCGAAGGCACAGTGTCGGTCGAGGTCAGCGGGCCGAACGGCTATAAGCTCGCGCGCTCGTACCCGCTGAATGTGCGGCCGGCGACGCAGATTCTGACGCGGCGCAGTGTGCGCAAGCTCACAGCGGGCGAGAGCCTGACCCTCAACAACGCCTTGTTCGGTGACTTCGTGCCCGGTACCGGCCGCGCCGCGCTGTCGGTGGCGGTTTCCACCTCGCTCGATGCCGCGACCCTGCTCGGCAAGCTCGACCGCTATCCATTCGGGTGCTCCGAGCAGATCACCAGCACGGCGATGGCGATGCTCTATATCAACGAGCTCGGGGGCGAAGCGCATCTCGCCATCGACGGCGACATCGACACCCGCATCAAGGACGCCATCCAGCGCCTGCTGGCACGCCAGGATTCCAACGGCTCGTTCGGGCTATGGTCGGTGGGCGGCAACGACGTCTGGCTCGACGCCTATGTCACCGACTTCCTGACGCGTGCGCGCGAGCGCGGCTTTATGGTGCCGGCGACCGCCTTCACCTTGGCGCTCGACCGCTTGCGCAACTACGTCGCCAACCAGCAGGATCCGAGCCGCAATGGCGGGCGCGATCTCGCCTATGCGCTCTACGTGCTGGCGCGCAACGGCGCCGCGCCGGTCGGCGACCTGCGCTACATCGCCGACGTCAAACTTGGCGCTATCGCCACGCCCATCGGCAAGGCGCAGATCGCCGCCGCGCTCGGCATGCTCGGCGACAAGACTCGCGCCGACCAGGTCTACCGCGCGGCGCTTCATGCGCTGCCGCCGAAGCCGACGCTCGCCACCTATAGCCGCGAGGATTTCGGCTCGGACCTGCGCGATGCCGCAGCGCTGGTGACGCTCGCCTCCGAAGGCGGTGCGCCGCAACGGACCATCGACCAGGCGGTTAGCCGTGTCGATGCCGCGCGCGCGCAGCTCACCTTCACCTCTACCCAGGAAGACGCCTGGCTGGTGCTGGCCGCGCGTGCTTTGGAGAAGCAGCTCAAGAGCCTCAAGCTCGACGTCAACGGCAAGTCTCACGAGGGCGCGCTTTATCGCTCGTTCACCGCCGCCGCGCTCGGCCACCAGCCAATCACCGTGAGAAACGAGGGCAAGGGCACGGTTCAGGCGGTGGTGTCGGTTTCCGGCGCGCCGACGACACCGGAGCCGGCCGCTTCGCACGGCTTCAAGATCGAACGGAGCTACTTCACGCTCGACGGTAAGCCGGCCGATCCGACCCACGCCAAGCAGAACGAGCGCTTCGTCGTGGTGCTCAAGGTGACCGAGCCGACACCGCAGTTCGGCCGTGTCATCCTCGCCGACTATCTGCCGGCGGGCTTCGAGATCGACAACCCGCATCTGGTCTCGTCCGGTGATACCGGCACGCTGCCCTGGATCACCGATGTGGCGACCCCGGTGCACACCGAATTCCGCGACGACCGCTTCACCGCGGCCTTCGACCGGAACAAAAACTCGAAACCGGTGTTTACCGTGGCCTACGTCGTGCGCGCGGTGACGCCGGGCCATTACGTGCTGCCGCAGGCGTTCGTCGAGGACATGTACCGGCCGGAACGCTTCGCGCGTACCGCCACCGGCGCCATCGAGGTTTCGGCCGCGAAATGAGCGAGGAGACCCGCGAGCAGGAGACGAGAAGACCAAGCATCTGGTGGCGGCTGCGCTATGCGTTCGCGGGCGTCGGCGTCGCAGCGGTGGCCTTCGTCGTTGCCGCGGCGCTGTACGTTCATGCGCTCGGGCCGGTGCCGCTCGGCCGCCACCTTGCGTATTCGCATATCGTGGTCGACCGCAACGGCAAGCTCCTGCGCGCCTACACCACGCCGGAAGGGCGCTGGCGGCTGCCCGCGACCGTGAAGGACGTCGATCCGCTGTTCCTGAAGGTGCTGCTCGCCTACGAGGACAAACGTTTCTACGAGCATGACGGCGTCGATCCGTACGCCATGATGCGGGCGGCCTGGCAATGGATCAGCACGGGCCATATCGTCTCCGGCGGATCCACCATCACCATGCAGGTGGCGCGGCTGTTGGAGCCGCGGCGCCATCGCAGCATCGAGGCCAAGCTGCGCCAGATGGTGCGCGCGCTCGAGATGGAACGGGTGCTAAGCAAGAAGCAGATCCTGGCGCTTTATCTCTCGCTCGCGCCCTACGGTGGCAATCTTGAAGGCATCCGCGCGGCCTCGCTCGCCTATTTCGGCAAGGAGCCGCTGCACCTGACCTTGGCGCAGGCGGCGCTGCTCGTGGCCCTGCCGCAGTCGCCGGAGTACCGCCGGCCCGACCGCCATCCCAAGGCGGCATTCGAAGCGCGTAACGTCGTGCTCGACCGGGTGGCGGAGGACGACGTGGCGCCGCGCGACGAGATCGCCCACGCCAAACAGCAGCCGGTGCCGGACAAGCGCATGGAGCTGCCGATGCTGGCGCCGCACACCGCCGACAAGATGGTGGCGATGCATCCGCAGCTCGAAGTCGACCGCCTCACCATCGACGCGCCGTTGCAGCGTACCCTGCAGCAGCTCGCGCAGGACCGTGCGCAGGCGCTGGGGGCCCACATGTCGGTGGCCATCATGGTGGTCGACAACGCCACGGGCGAGGTGTTGGCGCGGGTCGGCTCGGCCGGCTATTTCGACGACGAGCGCGACGGCCAGGTCGACATGACCGACGCGCTGCGCTCGCCCGGCTCGACCCTGAAGCCGTTCATCTACGGCATGGCCTTCGACGATGGCCTTATCCATCCCGAGACCTTGATCGACGACAAGCCGCAGCGTTTCGGCGACTACCAGCCGCACGATTTCGACCTCAGCTTCCAGGGTACGGTGACGGTGCGGCAGGCGCTGCAATGGTCGCTCAACGTGCCGGCGATCGCGGTGCTCAACCGCGTCGGCGCCAGCCGGCTCGATGCGCGCCTAGGCCAAGACGGCGCGCGGCTGGTGCTGCCGCCGGACGAGACGCCGGGGCTCGCCATGGGGCTGGGCGGAGTCGGCATCCGGCTGTCGGATCTGGTGATGCTCTATACCGGGCTTGCCCGCCTCGGCACGGTGACGCCGCTCATCGAGCGGGTGGGGGAGAAGCCCGCGCCGGCGCGCCGGCTCATGAGCCCGGTCGCGGCCTGGTACGTCGGCAACATCCTCATCGGCGCGCCGCCGCCGCAGAACGCGCCGCCCGGCCGCATCGCCTACAAGACCGGCACCTCCTACGGCTATCGCGACGCCTGGGCGGTCGGCTACGACGGCCGCCTGACCATCGGCGTCTGGGTCGGCCGGCCGGACGGCACGCCGGTGCCGGGGCTGGTCGGGCGCGCCGTGGCGGCACCCATCCTGTTCGACGCCTTCGCGCGCACCGGTTTTGCCCCGGCGCCGCTGCCGCCGGCCCCCAAGGGGGTGATCATCGCCACCAACGGCAAGCTGCCGCCGCCCTTGCGATACTTCAATCCGGACAAGACCATGGGGGCGGTGGCGTCCGCGCCGCGCATCATGTTCCCGCCCAACGGCGCGCGGCTGGAGCTTGACGGCCCGCGTAATGCCCTCGATCCGGTGGCGCTCAAACTTGCCGGCGGGCGGGCGCCGCTCACGGTCATGGTCAACGGGGTGCCGCTGCCGGCGCCGCGTGGGCGCCATACGGTGTTCTTCCGGCCCGATGGGCCCGGCTTCGTGCGGCTGACCGTCATGGACGCCCGCGGCGCCAGCGATAGCATCATGGTGCGGCTCCAATAGGCGAAATCTGCCTGAAAGCGGCCCAGAAGCCCGCCCGAAGCCGGCCCAAAACCTACCCATGACAGTCCAAGCGCATCGCTCTATGGTCCGCGCCGACGGGCGGCCCGAATCCAAGCGAACCAGAACGAGACCATGAGCGCGACCTCCGACGACGCCCGGCCAGCAACGATTGAGGCGCGCGGGCTGGCGGCCGGTCTCGATTGGGCCACCGGCTCGCATGGGCGAGCCGCGCTGCTCCTGGTGTTGTTCTGCCTCGCCGCCTTCCTGCCGGGCTTCTTCCAGGTTCCGCCGGTCGACCGCGACGAGGCGCGCTACGCCCAGGCCTCCAAGCAGATGATCGAGGCCGGACAGTACGTCGACATCCGGTTCCAGAAGGAGGTCCGGTACAAGAAGCCGATCGGCATCTATTGGCTGCAGGTGGCGGCGGTGAAGACCGGGGAAGCGCTCGGCGTGCCGGAGGCGAAAACCACCATCTGGCTCTACCGGCTGCCATCGCTCCTCGGCGCCATCGGCGCGGTGCTCCTGATCTATTGGGCCGCGCTCGCCTTCGTTGGCCGCCGCGCGGCGCTTGTGGCCGCGCTGATGATGGCCAGCTCCATCCTGCTCGGGGTGGAGGCACGCCTGGCCACCACCGACGCCGTGCTGCTCGCCACCTGCGTCGCCGCCATGGGCGCGCTGGGACGCATCTATCTCAGCCAGCGGCGTCATCCGGAGGGACCGGTCGGCTGGCGATGGCCCGCGATCCTGTGGACGGCGATGGCCGGCGGCATCCTGATCAAGGGCCCGCTCATCGTGATGTTCGTGGTGCTCACGTGCGCGACGCTGTCCATCGTCGACCGCTCGGCGCGCTGGCTGAAGGCGACGCGTCCGGTCACCGGGCTCATCTGGCTGCTGATCCTGGTGCTGCCCTGGTTTCTGGCCATCATGGCCAAGTCGGGGTTCCTGTTCTTCAAGGACGCGGTCGGCCACGACATGCTGGCCAAGGTCACGAGCGGGCAGGAGGCCCATGGCGCACCGCCCGGGCTTTACCTGCTGCTGTTCTTCGTGACGTTCTGGCCCGCCTCGCTGCTGGCGGGCTTCGCGGTGCCCGCGGTGTGGAAGGCACGGCGCGAGCCGGGCGCGCAGTTCCTGCTCGCCTGGCTCATTCCATCGTGGCTCGTGTTCGAAGCGGTGATGACGAAGCTGCCGCACTACGTGATGCCGCTCTATCCGGCCATCGCCATTCTGATCGCGGGCATTCTGGAAGGCGAGGCCAGAGGTGGGGCCAAAGGTGGAGCGATGAGCAAGGCCCGTTGGCTCATCCACGGCACCGTCGGCTGGTTCCTGTTCCCGGTGGTGATCGCCATCGCGGTGGTGGTCGGCTTCCTGTTGCTCGACCACGATCTCGGCTTGCAGGCGTGGCCGACCGCGGGCGCTGCGGTGATCGTCGGCTTGTTCGCCTGGCGGCTCTACGAGGTCGACGGACCGGAGCGCGCGCTCTTGCGCGCCATGGCGGCCTCCGTGCTGGTCGGCATCACCGTCTACGCGATCACCTTTCCCGCCATGCCCACACTGTTTCCGAGCGAGCTCGTGTCGGAGGCGGTGCACGAGACCGGTTGCAAGAGCCCGCAGGTCGCCGCCACTGGCTATTACCAGGAACCGAGCCTGGTGTTTCTGCTCGGCACCGGCACCAAGTTCACCAACGCGGCCGGCGCCGCCGACTTCCTCAATGGCGGTGTCTGCCGGTTCGCGCTGATCGACGCGCGCAGCGAGCAGACCTTCATCCGGCGCGCCAACGCCATCGGGTTGCGCTACGCGCTCAGCAAGCGCATCAACGGCTATAACATCAGTATCGGCCGGCCGGTGCGGCTGACCGTGTTCCGGTCGAATTAGATGACGACGGCGAACGGAATCGGAAACGAAAGTCAGACGCAGGCCGCGCTGCGCCGTTGCTGGCGCAACACCGGCGCGGCAATCGCGCTCGTGCTGCGGCCGCAGCGCATCGCGGGCAGCCTGTGGACGCCGTCGCTGCAGCAGACGGCGGTCGCGGGCGCGATCGTGGTCGCGGCCATCGTGGTCATGATGTTCCTGGTTGACGCGCCAATTGCTCGCGCCGCCACGCACCTGCCGCACTGGTATCGCTGGTTCAACGAGCAGATCACCGACTTCGGCAAGTCGGGCTGGGTGCTGTGGCCGCTCGGCCTCTTGTTCCTGGCGCTCGCGGCCCTGCCAACGGCGACGACGCGCATGTCGCAGGCGGTGATGGCCGCGTTCATGGTGCGCGTGGGCTTTGTGTTCCTGGCGGTCGGCGCGCCGGGCCTGTTCGTCGCCATCGTCAAGCGCGTGATCGGCCGTGCCCGGCCGTATGTGGACCACGGGCCGCATCCGTTCGAGTTTCATCCGTTTTGGACCGCGGCCTACGCCAGCATGCCGTCCGGCCATACCACGACCGTGTTCTCCATTCTGGTGGCGTTCGGCAGCCTGTGGCCGCGCGGGCGCACGGTGCTGTGGATCTATGCGATCGCGATCCTGGTCAGCCGGGTGGTGGTGAGCGCGCATTATCCAAGCGACGTCGTGGCCGGCGCCGTCGTCGGCACGGTGGGGGCGCTCCTGGTGCGGCGCTGGTTCGCGCTGCGCCGGCTCGGCTTTTCCCTGACGCCGGACGGGCGGCTGCACCAGTTGCCCGGACCCTCGGTCCGGCGCCTCAAAGCGGTTGCCCGCGACCTCCTGGCCCCCTAGAACCCCGGGCACATTAACAGGGCAACAGGGCCTTTGAATTCGATGACTACGAGTGATCCGGCGGTGTCCGTCGTCGTCCCGGTGCGCAACGAGGCGGACAATATCGCGCCGCTCGTGGGCGAGATCGTTGCCGCGCTCGAGGGCCAGTGGCCGTTCGAGGTGGTCTATGTGGACGACGGCTCGAGCGACAATACGCCGGCCGAGCTTAGCCGCCTGAAGGCGCAATACCCCTTCCTGCGCCAGCTGCGGCACGTCCAGTCCTGTGGCCAGTCGGCGGCGGTGCGCACGGGCGTCGGCGCCGCGCGCGCGCCGCTGGTCGTCACACTCGACGGCGACGGCCAGAACGATCCGGCCTTCCTGCCGGCGCTGGTCAAGGCGCTCGACGGTGGCGGTCCTCGCATGGGGCTGATCGCCGGCCAGCGGGTAGGGCGCAAGGCCTCCGGCTTCAAGAAGCTGCAGTCGCGCATTGCCAATGCGGTGCGCGGCGCGGTGCTGCGCGACGGCACCCGCGACACCGGCTGCGGGCTGAAGGCGTTTCGGCGCGACATGTTCTTGAGCCTGCCGTATTTCGACGGTTTGCATCGTTTTCTGCCGGCGCTGGTGCGGCGCGAGGGCTATGAGGTCGGCTATGTCGACGTCGTCGATCGGCCGCGCGCGCACGGCGTCTCGAATTACGGCATGTGGGACCGGCTTTGGGTCGGCATCCTCGATCTCGCCGGCGTGTGGTGGCTCGTCCGCCGCAAGAAGCGGGTGCCGCAGGTCTCGGAGGAGTAAGAGTAAATGCTGATCGAACTCGCCCACGCCGTTGGCGGCTATCTGCACGACGTGTTTGTCACGCGGATGGACTGGTGGGTGCTGCTCGGCTTCGTCGCGCAGGCCTTCTTTACCGCGCGCTTCGTTGTACAATGGATCGCTTCCGAGCGGGCAGGCAAGAGTGTCATTCCGCTGGCGTTCTGGTTCTTGTCGATCGGTGGCGGCATCCTGCTCCTGGCTTACGCGCTCTACCGGCGCGACCCGGTGTTCATCGCCGGTCAGGCCTTCGGCGTGTTTGTCTATTTCCGTAATCTCTATTTCGTGCTGCGCGAGCGCCGCGGGATCGTCGCGAAACCGGGCTGAGCCCGCTTCGGCCGCGCAAAGCGCCGCAGAACGAGCCGGCGATGGCCGGTTTGACGGTGCGTTTCCAAGGCGCGATAGGCGGTGGTTCCCGCGAGTGCCCGTGGTCATGGCGCCGCGATCTAATGCTTTGGTCGAAGAGACGCCAATCCGGCGGTCCGCGCGGAAGGAATGCGGCGAGGCGAAGCATCCGCCTCTTGACCTCGTTACGTGATGGGTTTCAGATGCAACCGGCGCGGGGGCCGTGGGGGGACAAAGGCGGATAACCTGACCTTTTCACCGCTGGGCCTTGGCCCAGCGGGGCGATAGTGTTTGACCTGACTCTACCTGTTGTCCCGCCCAACGAACATTGTAACCGCGTTCGCGCTGGAGGGATCTCACCATGAAACGATTGTTCACGATTCTCGCGCTCGCCGCCGTCGCCTTCGTCTTTGCGCATCCCGCTTCCGCCCAGCAGACGCTCAAGGCCGTCAAGGACCGTGGTATCCTCAACTGCGGCGCCCACGGCTCGCTCGCCGGCTTCGGCATGCCGGACGCCAAGGGCGTTTGGCACGGGCTCGACGTTGACGTCTGCCGCGCCATCGCCGCGGCCATCTTCGGTGATCCGATGAAGGTCAAGTTCGTGCCGCTGACGGCGAAGGACCGCTTCACCGCCCTGCAATCGGGCGAGGTCGACGTGCTCTCGCGCAACACGACCTGGACGCTGTCGCGCGATACGTCGCTGGGTCTCAATTTCACTGGCGTCGACTATTACGACGGCCAGGGCTTCATGGTGCACAAGGCGCTGAAGGTGAACTCGGCCCTCGAGCTCAACGGCGCTTCGGTCTGCGTGCAGCAGGGCACCACCACCGAGCTCAACCTCGCCGACTTCTTCCGCGCCCACAACATGCAGCTCAAGACGGTGACCTTCGCCACCTCCGACGAGGCGGTGAAATCCTATGACGCCGGGCGCTGCGACGCCTATACGACCGACTCCTCCGGCCTCTATGCCGAGCGTCTGCGGCTCTCCAATCCCGATGACAACATCGTGCTGCCGGAGATCATCTCCAAGGAGCCGCTCGGCCCGGCCGTGCGCCACGGCGACGACCAGTGGTTCGATATCGTGAAGTGGGTGCTCTTCGCCATGGTCAACGCCGAGGAACTCGGCGTCACCCAGAAGAATATCGACTCGATGATGAAATCGACCAACCCGGCCATCAAGCGCTTCGTCGGCACCGAGGGTAACATGGGCGAGCAGCTCGGCCTCAAGAATGACTGGGCGGTCAACATCATCAAGGGCGTCGGCAACTACGGCGAAGCGTTCGACCGCAACGTCGGCAAGGACTCGCCGCTGAAGATCAACCGCGGTCTCAACCGGCTGTGGGAGAAGGGCGGCATCATGTACGCCCCGCCGATCCGCTAAGGGAACACGAAAGCGCCGCCGCAGGGGGGAGCCCTCGCGGCGGCGGAATGAATTCTGCAAGAAGAAATTCTGCACAAAGAAAGGTGCGGCCGGGCGCCATTCGACAACGGGGCGAGGGGGCGGATGTCGGTGCAAGATTCGAGCGGCGAAGGCCCCGCTGCCGTTCCCTTTTATAACGACCCGCGCGTCCGCAGCGTCGCCTACCAGGTCATTCTCTGCGTTGCCATCGGTCTGGTCGTCTACGGCGCAACCGTCAACGCCATCGACCACCTGCACCGCGCCCACATCGCGTCGGGCTTCGGGTTCTGGGACAACACGGCCGGCTTCGACATCAGCCAGACGCTGATTGCCTATTCGGCGGATGCCTCCACCTACGGCCGCGCCTTCTGGGTCGGCCTGCTCAATACGCTGCTGGTGGCGGGCATAGGCATCTTCTTCGCCACCGTCATCGGTTTCACCGTCGGCATCGCGCGGCTCTCCAGCAACTGGCTGGTGGCGCGGACGGCAAGCGGCTACGTCGAGACCCTGCGCAACATCCCGCTGCTGCTGCAGCTGCTGTTCTGGTACAACGCCGTTCTCAAAGCGCTGCCCATTGTCCGCCAGAGCTTCAAGTTTCCCGGCGGCATCTACCTCAACAACCGCGGCCTGATCATACCGCAGCCGGTGCTGCAACCCGATTTCGATTGGGTGACAGGCGCCTTCGTCGTCGGCATCGTCGCGTCGATCGGCTTCTATATCTGGGCCCGGAAGCGCCAGATGCGCACCGGCCAGCAGGCGCCGACCTTTTGGGTGTCGTCGGCGCTGATCGTCGGACTGCCGGCGATCCTGGCGGCACTGCTCGGCTGGCCGGTGGAATTCCTCCTGCCGAAGCCGGGGCGCTTCAACATCATCGGCGGCGTGAGCGTGCAGCCGGAATTTCTGGCGCTCCTGTTTGGGCTGTCGCTCTATACCGCTGCCTTCATCGCCGAGGTGGTGCGCGCCGGCATCCTGGCGGTATCGCGCGGGCAGACCGAGGCCGCCTTTTCGCTCGGCCTCAAGCCGGGGCTGACGCTGCGGCTGATCGTGGTGCCGCAGGCGATGCGGGTGATCATTCCGCCGCTCACCAACCAGTATCTCAACCTGATCAAGAACTCGTCGTTGGCGGTGGCGATCGGCTATCCCGACCTGGTGCAGGTTTTCGCCGGCACCGTGCTGAACCAGACCGGCCAGGCGGTGGAGGTGATCGCCATCACCATGGCGGTCTATCTGTTCATCAGCCTGGTGACCTCGCTGGGAATGAACATCTACAACCGGCGCATGGCGCTGGTGGAACGGTGAGGGGGCCGCGCCATGAGCATGGCTGAAGGCGATCTCGCCGTCACCGAATTGCGCTTCGTGCGCAAGGCGGAGATCGAGGGCCGGCCGCCACCCGTGGCGATGACCGGCTCGCTCGGCTGGCTCAGGCAGAACCTACTGTCGACGCCCTTCAACATCGTGCTCACGATTCTGATCGCGCTGTTCCTGGCATGGATCATCCCCGACCTGTTGCGTTTCCTGTTCTTCGACGCGGTGTGGAGCGGCACCGACCGCGACGCCTGCCGCGAGATCGTGCAGCACCGGCCGATCGGCGCGTGCTGGCCGTTCGTCTACGAGCGCGCTCAGTATTTCATCTACGGCTCCTATCCGATCCCCGAGCGCTGGCGGGTGAACATATTCTTCGCCGCGCTTGCGGTCGGCGTCGCCTGGCTGCTGTGGATCAACGCGCCGCGGCGCGACCTCGGGATGCTGTATTTCTTCGTCGTGCTGCCGATCGGCTCCATCATCCTGTTGGCCGGTTGGCCGGCGATCGGCCTGCCGGCGGTCGATACGGTGCTGTGGGGCGGCGTGCTGGTGACCATCGTGCTGGCGACGGTCGGCATCGTGGCGTCGCTGCCGATCGGCATCGTGCTGGCGCTCGGCCGGCGTTCGCGCATGCCGGCGGTCCGGCTCGCCTCGGTGATCTTCATCGAATTCGTGCGCGGCGTGCCGCTCATCACCGTGCTGTTCATGGCGAGCGTGATGCTGCCGCTGTTCGTGCCGCAGCAATACGAGCCGGACAAGCTGTTGCGCGCCATGATCGGGCTGGCGCTGTTCTGGTCCGCCTACATGGCGGAGGTGGTGCGCGCCGGCTTGCAGGCGATCCCGCGCGGGCAGTTCGAAGGCGCCATGGCCGTCGGCCTGAAATACCCGCAGATGATGCGGCTGATCATCATGCCGCAGGCGCTCAAGATCACCATTCCGAACATCGTCAACACCTATATCGGCCTGTTCAAGGACACCTCGCTGGTGCTGATCATCGGCATTTTCGATTTCTTGAAGACCATCGAGGTCTCGCGCATCGATCCGAAATGGGCGACGCCCGTGACCTCGACCACCGGTTACGCAGTCGCGGCGATGTTCTACCTCGTGTTCTGCTACGGCATGTCGCGCTACGCGCGCGCGACGGAAGCCCGCCTCGCCAGCGGCGACAAGCGATAGGGGCCGGCCATGGACGAGAAAGTCGACGGACAGGCAGGCGAGGCGCACCGCTTCAAGCCGGCGCCGCTGAAGACCGACGTGGCGGTCGAGATCGCCAATATGAACAAGTGGTACGGCGAGTTCCACGTGCTGCGCGACATCAATCTGAAGGTGATGGGCGGCGAGCGCATCGTCATTTGCGGGCCTTCCGGCTCCGGCAAGTCGACCATGATCCGCTGTATCAACCGGCTGGAGGAGCACCAGCAAGGCAAGATTGTCGTCGACGGCGTGGAACTGACCAACGACCTGAAGAAGATCGACGAGGTGCGGCGCGAAGTCGGCATGGTGTTCCAGCACTTCAATCTGTTTCCGCACCTCACCGTGATGGAGAACTGCACGCTGGCGCCGCTCTGGGTGCGCAAGATTCCGAAGAAGGCCGCCGAGGAAATCGCGTTGCATTATCTCGCCCGGGTGAAGATCCCCGAGCAGGCCGACAAATTTCCCGGCCAGCTCTCGGGCGGGCAGCAGCAGCGCGTGGCGATCGCGCGCGCGCTGTGCATGAACCCGAAGATCATGCTGTTCGACGAGCCGACCTCGGCGCTCGATCCCGAGATGGTGAAGGAAGTGCTGGAGACCATGGTGGGGCTCGCCGAGGACGGCATGACCATGCTGTGTGTGACCCATGAAATGGGCTTCGCGCGCCAGGTCGCCGACCGCGTGTTGTTCATGGACGAGGGCCAGATCGTCGAGATGAACACGCCGGACGAGTTCTTCGCCCATCCGCAGCACGACCGCACCAAGCTGTTCCTCAGCCAGATCTTGTGACGGGCGAAAATGGCGGTTGCGCGTGGGACGAACTCCTTCGTTCTCGCGGCGCGCTTTCGCGCCCGAGGCTTGGCAGGCGACCCTCGCAACAGGGGTCCGGGGAGTCGCCCCCGGAAAATGCGAGGGGGACGGCGCGCCGAAGAAGCGCAACCAGTCCTTCTGTGCACGCGGCATACGCGGACCGCGTGGCGCCTCTCGGCGCGCCGTCTCGGCGATTTCCGTCCCCGGGGCCGTGCTTCCGGACGCGGACGGAGCCCGAGCCGGGCCCCCGATCCGGGCAGCTTTCGCCGCCCTTCGTCCGCGCCGCGTCCAGCCATTGAAGGCAGGCCCTCGTAGTAGGGCCGGACGGCTACCCGGGGCCTCCCGGGGGCGTGCCTTGCGAGGGCACGCCCGCGGGCGCCGGCCCGACCCCCACGAAACGGCGCAACCGGTTCGCACCCCTCAAAAGGGATCGGGCGCGGGAAGCCTAAGCCCGCGCGGAGGGCGCGGGGATAAGTTCTCACGGAAATGTGATTGGAGTCCTACGGGCTGGGCGGTGCAACGCTCTCCGTTCATTCCCGCGCAAGCGGGAATCCAGTGCTTGTTGCTCCCTGGGTCTCCGCTTCGCGGGACGGCAGCGCCGCTAGCCGTTACAAATCGTGCTGGCTCAGACCCGTGTGCTTTGCGATGCGCGCGAGCATGCGCGGGCCGATCTCGTCGCCATCATGAAATGCGAAAACGAAATCAGGTCACCCCGGCCGCTGCAAGGTGCGGTGCGAGCCGCTCTGACGTTTGACGGTCCAGCCGATCCGCAACAGCGCCGCCAGCACCCGTTGTGCCTTGGCGGCCGGCCAGTGGCTCATGCCAGCTGGAACATGCCAGCAAGATCGCCCGGCAGCGCTTCGCCGTTTTCGACCCGCTCGGCGACGACCCGCAGCGCGAGCGCGGTCGCCTTGGAGCGCGCTTGCGCGTCGGTCGCGCCGTAGCTCAGCACGCCCGGCAGCGCCGGCACTTCGGCTAGCCAGCGGCCGTCTTCCTCGCGTTCGGTTTCAATGCGCAGCATGGGGAATTGATAGCATGGGAGGGTCAGTTTGTCATTGGCGGTCCGCTGAGGGCAAAGTGGCGCAATATTCTTCGTTCGTCCTCGCGAAAGCGGGGACCCAGCGCTGGATTCCCGCTTGCGCGGGAATGAGCGGAGAATGTGCTAAGCTGTCAGCATGAACCGCTCTATTTCCCACCCCGGCCGTCTCTCAACCGCGAGTTCGCGGCGCGCAAGCAGTCGGCTAACCGGTTGTCGCTCGACATCGGGGTGCCGTCGGGTCGCATTACCGACATCGTGAACGGCCGCCGCTCGATCACCGCCGACACGGCGGCGCGGCTCGGTCGCTACTTCGGCAACAGCGCGCAGTTCTGGCTCGACTTACAGAGCCAATACGATATCGCCGTGGTGGAGCGGGAGAAGGGCAACGAGATCGCCAAGCGAGTGAGGCCGGCGGACGCGGCGTAACTTGTCGCCTTTAGCCCGCACGGAGCGAGGCGGAATGCGCGATTGAATGAGGCGCCGCGAATGTCGTTCCCGGATTTCGCTGCGCTCCATCCGGGCTACCCTCGCTAATCCTCGTAAATCATCTTGCGCGTCATGCCGCCGTCGACGACGAAATCGGCGCCGGTGACGAAGCCGGAGCGTTTGCCATCAAGGAGAAACGCGGCCATCTCGGCGATGTCCTCCGGCCTGCCGACCCGGCCGGCCGGGTGCTGGGCGTGGTCCTTCTTGCGCAAGGCGCCGAACTTGCCGGTGTCGATCCAGCCCGGGCTGATGCAGTTGGCCCGTACGTCGGGCGCCAGACTCATCGCGAGCGCGTGGGTGAGGGCGATGATGCCGCCCTTGGAGGCGGAATAGGACTCCGTATCGGGCTCCGACATCGTGGCGCGCGTTGACGCGATGGTGACGATCGCGCCCTTGGCCCGGCGCAAGGGTTTCTCGGCGGCGCGCGCGAACAGGAACGCGGCGGTGAGGTTGGTGTCGAGCACGCGGTGCCATTCACCTAGCGTGAGCTTGCGCAACGGCTTGCGGATCATGGTGCCGGCGTTCGATACCAAGCCGTCGAGCCGGCCGTATTGGTCTAGCGCAACCTCGACCGCGCGCCTGGCGGTGCGTTCGTCGCGCACGTCGCCTTCCACCGCTACCGCGTGTGCTTTCGCCGGTATAGCGCGCTTGAGACCGCTCTTCGGCAGATCGACCGCGACGACGTTCCAGCCCTGCGCGATCAGGTGACGCGCCATAGTTCGACCGATGCCGTTGGCGGTGCCAGTGACGATGGCAGTGGGGCGAGGGCTACGGCGACGGGCCTTGCGTTTCGGTCGAGCCGCCACGAGCCGCCCCTAATCCTTCACCACCTCGGTGTCCGGCCTTCCGCCCCATTCCGTCCATGAGCCGTCGTAGACGCGGCCCAAGGGCTTGCCGATGGCGTCGAGGCCGAGGCTGAGGATCACGGCGGAAACGCCCGAGCCGCAGCTCGTGATCACCGGCTTGTCGAGATCGACGCCGGCCTTTTCGAACGCCGCCTTGATGCGCGCGGGTTCGACCAGCTTGCCGCCCTCGACCAAGCTGCTCGACGGCACGTTGAGCGCGCCCGGCATGTGGCCGCCGCGCAGGCCCGGACGCGGCTCCGGGTCGCGGCCGGCAAAGCGCCCGGCGGGACGGGCGTCGACGATCTGCACGCTGCCGTCGTTGATCGCCATCTGGATGTCGTCGTGCATGGCGACGGCGCGGGTGTTCATTTCCGCGTTGAAGGTGGCAGGCTGACGCTTGACCTCGCCCGCCTCGGTCGGATGGCCTTCCGCCGTCCAGGCCGGCAGCCCGCCGTCGAGCATGAAGACGTTTTTCGCGCCCATGATGCGGAAGTTCCACCACACGCGCGGCGAGGAGGACAGCCCCGCGCCGTCGTAGACGACGATGGTGTCCTTGTCGGAGATGCCAAGCTTGCCCGCCGCTTTGCCGAAGTCGGCCGGCCCCGCCAGCATGTGGGGCAGGTCGGTGGAATGATCGCATACCGCGTCGATGTCGAAGAACACGGCGCCGGGAATATGGCCGGCGAGATACTCCGCTTTTGGGTCGCGCTTATGCACCGGCAGATAAAACGAGCCGTCGACCACCACGATATCGGGCTTGCCGAGCTGCTCGGCGAGCCACGCGGGGGTCTTGAGCCAGCGGCTGTTCGGGGAATTGTCGCTCATGAAACCGGCCTCATTCAAACGTTGACGCGCAACATCGCGCACATGTTCCGTTGGGCACGCTAGTCCGCGTGTTGCGGCACCAGCGCAATGCGCACGCGGCGGTTCTGCTTGCCCTTCTTCTCGATGCCGGTGATGGTGACCTCGCCGATTTCGGCGACGGAGCGCACGTGGGTGCCGCCGCAGGGCTGCAGGTCGAGGCCCTTGATCTCGATCAGCCGCACCTTGCCGGTTCCCTTGGGCGGCGCCACCGACATGGTCTTGACCAGGCCGGGATTGGCCTCGAGCTCGGCATCGTCGATCCAGCGGCTGGTGATGGGCGCGGCGCTCGCGATCATCTCGTTGAGCTTGGCGGTGATGGCGTCCTTGTCGAGGCTGGCCTCGGGTATGTCGAAGTCGAGCCGGCCGTTGCCGTCGCCGACCGAGCCGCCGGTGACGGGATAGGGCAGCACGGCCGACAGCAGGTGCAGCGCCGTGTGCATGCGCATGCGCGCGTGGCGCTTCTCCCAGTCGATGGAGGCGGTGACGGTGTCGCCGACCTTGAGCGCAGAGACGTTGGCGCCTTCGGCGGGGACGTGGGCGATCTCGGTCTTGGCCTTGTCGGTATAGACCGCGCTGGCGATCGGGATCGACACGCCGGACGCGGTGGTGATCCAGCCGGTGTCGCCGGGCTGGCCGCCGGAGGTGGCGTAGAACACCGTGCGGTCGAGCACGATGCCCTTATCGGTCAAGGCGACGACGTTCGCCGTGCACGATTGCAGGTAGCTGTCGTCGCGGAACAGGCAGTCCGTAGCCATCAAAATCTCCGTTCAATCCCACGCAAGCGGGAATCCAGACACAATATCACAATGCCAAGTGTCGTCATTCCATAGGGTCCCCGCTTGCGTGGGGACGAACGGTAAGGGGGTCATGCCTTCACGAAGGGCGGCTCGATTGTCGATCGCCGCTCCAGCCATGCCGGCACTGGCAGGTTCTTCGCCCGCAGGAATTCCGGATTGAACAGTTTGGACTGATAGCGCGCGCCGCCGTCACAGAGAATGGTGACGATCGTGTGGCCGGGGCCGAGCTCCTTGGCGAGTCGGATGGCGCCGGCGACGTTGACGCCGGTGGAGCCGCCGAGGCACAGCCCTTCGTGGGCAAGCAGGTCGAACACGACCGGCAGCGCTTCCTCGTCCGGGATCAGATAGGCGTTGTCGACCTTCATCTGTTCGACGATGGCGGTGACACGGCCGAGGCCGATGCCTTCGGTGATCGAGCCGCCTTCGCTCGCCTTGGCTTCGCCGTGGGCGAACAGGTTGTACATCGCGGCCCCGCGCGGATCGGCGACGCCGACGACGATGTCCTCGTTCTGCTCCTTCAGATAACGCGATATGCCCGCGAGCGTGCCGCCGGTGCCGACGGAGCAGATGAAGGCGTCGACCTTGCCGTCGGTCTGCTCCCAGATCTCCGGCCCGGTGGAGACGTAATGGGCCTTGCTGTTGTCGAGGTTGTTCCACTGGTCGGCGAAGATGACGCCGTTCTTCTCGGTCTTTCTCAATTCGTCTGCCAGCCGCCGGCCGACATGCTGGTAGTTGTTGGGGTTCGAATAGGGCAGCGCCGGCACCTCGACCAGCTCGGCGCCGCACAGCCGCAGCATGTCCTTCTTTTCCTGGCTCTGCGTTTCCGGGATCACGATCAGCGTGCGATAGCCGCGTGCGTTGGCGACTACCGCGAGCCCGATGCCGGTGTTGCCGGCGGTCGATTCCACCACCAGCCCGCCGGGCTTCAGCTCGCCGCGGATCTCGGCCTCCATGATCATCTGGCGGCCGGCGCGGTCTTTCACTGAGCCGCCGGGGTTCATGAACTCGGCCTTGCCGAGGATGGTGCAGCCGGTCGCCCGCGATGCGGCCGTAAGCTCGATCAGGGGGGTGTTGCCGATGGCGTCGATAATGCCGTCGCGAATATGCATGCCGGGGTTCGCCGCGAATTCCAGGTCGCCGATAGGGATGGCGCGACACTAGTGGAGGCGTCCGGGGGCCACAAGGCCGCCTGCTCGCAGGCCTGCCGCGGCGGCCGCGGACGCGCGGGCAGGGGACCGGAGCCTGCCATGGGGCCGTGAGACGGTAATCCGGTGCAATCCGTGCCGTGTCTGAAACCGTATTGAAACCATAACCGGCATTGCCGCGGCGGCGGCGGGCCGTGTTCACGAGTTATTGGGGCCGGGAATCTATGAATATCGCTCGAAAACGCCACAAAACAGCAAGCGCCGAAGGGACGATCAGACTTCCACGCCATGAATCTCGACGTCAACACCCTCTTCATGGTGACGATCTACGTCGAGGCGATCCTCGGCCTGCTGCTGCTGTTCGCCTGGGTGCAGAACACGCAGATCCACGCCGTCGCCTGGTGGGGTTTTGCGCACCTGATGCGAGCCGGCTCGGTGGCGCTGTTCGGGCTCTACGGCACGGTTCCCAACCTCATCAGCATCGATCTCGCCAACGTGCTCTTGTTCACCGCCTTCGCGGTGACCTGGACCGGTGCGCGCGTGTTCGACGGCCGGCCGGTCGAGCCGGTCTATCTGGTGACGGGCGCGGTGATCTGGCTGCTGGTTTGCCGGCTGCCGGTCCTGCAGGACGACGTGCAAGGGCGCGCGCTCATCGCCGCCGGCATCATCACCGCCTATACATGGCTCACGGCTTACGAATTCTGGCGCGGACGCGACGAGCAACTGGTCTCGCGTTGGCCGGCGATTTTCATGCTGTTCGCGCACGGCGCGCTCTTCCTCTTGCGCACGCCGCTGGTGGCAGTCCTGCCCTGGGCGCCGACCCGCGCCGTTTACGGCAGCGTGTGGCTGACCGTGCTGTCGTTCGAGGCGCTGCTGTTCACGATCTCGATCGCCTTCATCCTGCTGGCGATGGCGAAGGAGCGCACCGAGCTGCGCCACCGCACCGCGGCCATGGTCGACCCGCTCACCGGCATCGCCAACCGCCGCTCCTTCCTGCAAGACGCCAAGGCGATGGCCCTGCGCCACGGCAGCAATCCGCGCCCGACCGCGGTGCTGCTCATCGATCTCGATCATTTCAAGTCGGTCAACGACCGCTTCGGCCACGCCATCGGCGATCGCACGCTGGAGATTTTCGCGGACGCAGCGCGCGAGTCGCTGCGCGGCACCGATCTGGTCGGCCGGCTGGGCGGCGAGGAGTTCGCGGCCATCCTGCGCGACACCAGCGGCGAGAAGGCGATGGCGGCGGCCGACCGTTTGCGCGAAAGCTTCGCCAAGGCGGCGCAGGACGTTGACGGCCGCCCGGTCTGCGCCACCGTCAGCATTGGCGTGGCGCAATGCGACGGACCGGTGCTGGACGTTACCGAGTTGATGGCGCAGGCCGACCAGGCGCTCTATTTCGCCAAGGAGCGCGGCCGCAATCGGGTGGAGTTCGCGTCCCTCGGCATGGTGCTGCAGGGCGAGGCGGACAACAAGGCGGAGCAACCTGCCGGCGGCGAAACCGCGGCCCTGTCGCTTAGCGCCAAGCCCGCAGCCTGAGCGGTCCGTCTTGAAATAGGGCCCGGCGTCAACCGCCGGTGCCGCTCTCCTTTGCCTGACGGACGGCCCAGCGAACGAAGGCCTGCGCCGCGGGCCGCAGAATTCCCTTTGGCGTTACCACATAGTAGCCGGTATCCTTGTCGTCTTCGAACAGCAGCAACAGCCGTCCTGCGGCAATGTCGGCGTCGACGATGGCCCGCGCCGTTACCGCGATGCCCTGTCCGTCACGGGCGGCGTCGATCATCATATTGCCGGGCAGCGAGGTGATACCTGCGCTCTGCGTCAGGCCGCGGGCTTGCAGAAAGGCAGTTGCCTCGTTGGTGCCGAGCTCCTGCATCCAGGGAAACCGGGCGAGCTCGGCCATATCGGCGGCCGGCTTGTTACCGACCAGCGATGGCGCCACCACCACCACAGCCCGGGACCGGGCGAGCAGGCGGGAGTCGCATCCGGGCCACATCCCGTCGCCGAAACGCAGGGCAACGTCATAGCCACCTGGGCCGAGCGTGCGCAGACCTCCGCTTGGATCGATGGCGAGGTCGATCTCAGGGTGATGTGCACGGAAATCGGCAAGCCGGGGCATCAGCCAACCGGCCGCGAAAGACGGGGTGGTGGTGATCTGCAGGGCCCGGCCGGCCTCCGCCCCGGTCAGCAGCTCCACGACCCTAGCGATGCCGTCGAAACCGGCGGTCGTCGCATCGGCCAGAAGCCGGCCCTCGGCCGTCAGCGCCAGCTCCCGCCCGCTACGGTCGAACAGCGTCAGGCCGAGATGCGTCTCCAGCGCGCGCAGCTGTTGACTGATCGCGGCATGGCTAACGTTGAGCTCGGTCCCGGCGCGGCTCACAGAGCCGGCCTCGACGAACGCGCCGAAGGCTCGCAACGCCGCGAGAGGCGGCAGCAACCGCCAGGATGTCATGTAAGTCCTTCTTACACGGTAGAGATATTCCTGAGTTGCAAAATCACAGGTTTTGTCCAATATTGAAAGGGCAAACATGGATACCCAAGGAGAGCGACATGCTGATGATATTTGCGAAATCTTTCATGACCGCTGCGGGCTATCGCTTGGTCGGGCCGCGCGACGCGCAACCTGTTGAGGGGAGCCCGTTGCCGAAGCGCAAATGGCTTTCCTGGCGCGGCCGCCTCTAATGCGGCGGGCGACACGTGTCACGAAACAGCTTGAATCAATCCTGTGACGCGCCGCCGGCCGGCGGCGTGCCATGGGTGTGGAAACTCTCGATCGTCTTGAGCCCCCAGGCCTGGCCCTTCTTGCGCTCGTCCAGCGTCCACACCACCGGCTCCCAGTCCGGTGCCAGGACCAGCCGCGCGCCGGCGTTCGCGAGTTCGACGCGATTTCCCGCCGGCTCCCAGACATAGAGAAAGAACGTCTGCTGAATGGCGTGCTTGTGCGGGCCGGTCTCGATGTGCACGCCGTTCTCAAGGAATACGTCGGCCGCCTGCAGGATGTGCTCGCGCTGGTCGACGGCGTAGGTGACGTGGTGGAAGCGGCCGCGGGTGCCGGTAGCGTCGCGCGCATATGCGACGTCGTAGGACTTGTTGTTGCAGGTAAACCAGCAGCCGCCGAGCGTGCCGTCGTCGAGCTGGATCATTTCCGTGACGCGACTGCCGAGCGCCTTCGTCAAGAAATCGCGGATGGCGTCAACGTCGACCGCCAGCAGATTGATGTGGTCGAGGCGGCGCGGCGCGATGGCGCGGTTGGGCGTGCGCTGCGCCTGGTTCTTGAGGGCAGGGCGCTCCTGCGGCGGCGGCTGATAGCGGCGCGTCTCGTAATAGATCTCGAAGACGTGACCGTCAGGATCGTGGAACTGATAGGCCGGCCCGTGGCCGGCGTCGCCGGCGGTCCAGCCGATGCCGGCGCCGAGCGCCTCGATCGCCTCGACGCGCCGCTCGAGCGCCTGCGGGCTGGCGGCGCGATAGCCCACGTGGCGCATGCCCGTGGTCTTGGCCGCAGTCAGCTTGAGCGAGTGGAATTCGTAGTCGTCGAACGCGCGCAGGTAGATGCTGTCGCCCTCGCGCCCGCTTTCGCTGAGCCCATAGACCCGTGTGAAGAAGTCGAGGCTTTCCTCAGGTCTATCGGTCAGGATCTCGACGTGGCCGAGATGGGCGATGTCGTAGACCGGCTCTGCCTGCATGGTTCCTTCCCCTTTGGCGCGGCCCTCGCGGATCGGAGCCGGTTTGACGTTGTCCGAAGGCCGTCACGAACGTCTTTTGTTTCGGAAGCGGCTCTGGGCGACAAATGGGAGTTTTGGGGGTATTCATGAACTGAATGCATGTGTTCTGCGGCCGCCCACCCGGGGCGCCGCAAGCGGGAGCCGGCGCGATGCGCATCGACTTTCTGGGTCTCGAAGCCTTTCTCAGCATCGCCGAGCGCGGCAGCTTCCAGCGCGCGGCGGCACATCTGCACCTGTCGCAGACGGCGATCAGCCACCGCATGCGCAAACTGGAGGAGGACTTAGGCCTCAAGCTGTTCGCACGCACGACGCGCGAGGTGACGCTGACGCGTGCCGGCATCGATTTCCTGCCCAAGGCACACCAGGCGATCGCCGAACTGGAGCAGTCGTTCGACGATCTCAAGCAGCAGGGCGCCAAGCGGCGCGAGCGGCTCGACATTGCCTGCCTGCCGGTCTTCGCCGTCAGTTCGTTGCCGCCCGTGCTCAGCAAGTTCCACAAGGCGCAGCCGGGTGTGCAGGTGCGCATCCACGAAACGCCGTCGGCGGCGATCGCCGAATTGGTGGAGGCGGGCGACGTCGAGTTCGGTTTGAGCGTTCTGCCGACCAATCGCTGGGACCTCGACGTCGAGGCGATCTTCGGGTCGCCGGTGGTGCTCGTCTGTCCGTCGAGGCACGTGTTGGCCAAGAAGCGTTCGTTGGGATGGAGCGAGCTTCGCAACCTGCCGCTGATCCGCGTCGGGCCGAAGACCGCGATCCGGCCCATGATCGACGATGCACTGGGCGCCGCGCGGCTGGCGCTCAATTGGCAATACGAGGTTCAGCACGTGGAGACCGCGGTCAATCTGGTCGAGGCGGGGCTGGCCTACGCGCTCGTGCCGGCGGTCGACGTGACGCTGCATCGCGGCCGCGGTCTGGCCGTGGTGGCGTTGCGCGCGCCGCGGTTGATCTGCAGCTACGGTCTGCTGACCCGGCGCGGCACGCCGCTGTCGCCGCCGGCCGCCGCCCTGCGCGGCTTCTTGATCGAGGAAATGAAAAGCAAGAATGGCCTGCATGTACGGCATGCATGAATGGCGACATTTTATTCATTTGATTGAACGGGACGACCCCGGCACATTTTCAGCCTGTACGCTCCTGAAAGCGGGGTCCCACTTCGCGGTACGGCGGCGTGCAGCACTTAACGCGCTGCGGCGCCGTTGCCGATTGACCGCGCGCGCCAATTGGGGCCAATTCGAAATCGAGCGGGCAGATGCCCGCCCATGGATTAGTGGGGCTTCCAACTAATCCCAAATGACGGGAGGAAAACAAATGAAACTCTGGCGCTGGTTCGGGGCTGCGGCCCTGGCCGTTACGGTGGGCGCGACGGCCCAGGCTGCCCCGATCAAGATCGGTGTGGTGCTGCCGTTCAGCGGCCCCAATGCCGACCTTGGCCATCAGATCGACAAGGCGTTCGATCTCTACGTCAAACTGCATGCCAAGGACATCGCGCCGTACAAGGTGCAGATCATCAAGCGCGACGAAGGCCCGCCGACCGGCGCGGTGGCCAAGCGCGTGACCACCGAGCTCATCACCAACGACAAGGTGCAGCTCGTGACCGGCTTCGTGTTCTCGCCGTCGGCGATCGCGCTGGCGCCGGTGATCAACCAGGCCAAGATTCCGATGATCATCGCCAATGCCGGCACCGCCTGGATCACCGATCTGTCGCCGTACTACGTGCGGCTGTCGTTCAGCATGTGGCATCCGGCTTACCCAATGGGCTCCTATGCCTACAATAAGATCGGCTGCAAGACCGCGGCGGTCGCCTACACCGACTTCCCGCCCGGCAAGGATTCAGTCGAGGCGTTCAAGGTCGGCTTCGAAAAGGCCGGCGGCAAGGTTGTGCTGTCGATCCCGATGGGTCCGCCGACCCGGGTGCCCGACTTCACGCCGTTCATGCAACGCGTGAAGGATGCGCATCCGGATTGCCTCTACGGCTTCATTCCGTCCGGCGCGCACGCGACCGGCCTGATGAAGGCTTATGGCGAAGTCGGTTTGCGCAAGGCCGGCATCAAGCTGATCGGCCCGATGGACCTGATCCCCGACAACAAGCTGCAGGACATGGGTGACGCCGCCATCGGCACCATCGTGATGGGGCACTACGCCGTCGATCTCAAGAACAATGCCAACGAGGCGTTCCAGGCCGCCTGGCACAAGGAGTACGGCCCCAACTCCTATCCCGACTTCATGTCGGCGGCGGGCTGGGACACCATGCATGCCATCTTCGACACCATCAATAAACTGAAGGGCAACCTGTCCAACGCCTCGAAGGTGGTGGATGCGATGAAAGGTTGGTCGACGGACGGTCCGCGTGGACACGTGATGATCGACCCCAAGACGCGCGACATCATCGAAGACGAGCACGCCATGGAGGTTTACCGCAAGCCCGACGGCAAGCTGGGCGAACGCGTCCTCTATACCGAGAAGCAGGTCAAGGACGAGTGCAAGATCCTCAAGATCGGCCGCTGCAAGTGATCGGCTGACGATTTGACATGAACTGGCGCCGCCGCGCATAAAGTCGCGGCGGCGTTTCTCTTGCACAACGAGGTGGGGCTCGTGTCGCACGCAGCTGAAATAGTCGTCAGCATTCTATTCGACGGCTTGGCTTACGCCATGTTCCTGTTCATCACGTCCGTGGGCCTGTCGATCACGATGGGGCTGATGGGCTTCGTGAACTTGGCGCATGGCGCCTTCGCCATGTGCGGCGGTTATTTCGTGGTTTCCTTGACGCGCAGTCTCGGCGTGCCGTTCGTGCCGTCGTTGATCTTCGCCTCGATCGCGGTTAGTGTCATCAGCATCCCGTTCGAGCGCTATCTCTACCGCCGCCTCTACAAGTCGACCGACCTTGAGCAGGTGCTGCTCACCATCGGGCTCGCCTTCATGGCGATCGCCACCTTCACTTACTTCTACGGGCCGATCCCGAAGTCGGTGCCGCTGCCGCACTGGCTGACCGGTGACGTCAGTCTCGGCTTTCGGTCGTTTCCGAGCTATCGCGTGTTCCTGATCGTGGTGGGCGCCGGTCTGATCTCCGTGCTGTGGTATGGATTCGAGCAAACGAATATCGGCGCCAAGATCCGCGCCGCGGTCGACAATCGGCGCATGGCGGAATTGGTCGGCATCAACGTCGACCGGCTGTTCACGCTCACCTTTGCGCTCGGCTCCGGGCTCGCCGCGCTCGGCGGCGGGCTCGCCATCCAGCTGTTCGGGCTGACGCCGAGCTTCGCGGTGCTCTACCTGGTGCTGTTCTTGATTGTGGTGGCAGTCGGCGGCCTCGGCAGCCTGAAGGGTACGCTACTCGCGGCGCTGGTGATCGGCATCCTCGATACCGGTGGCAAATACGCCTTTCCGGTCGCGGGCAACCTGTTCGTCTACGGCATCACGGTGGCGGTGCTCCTGATCAAGCCGGCGGGGTTCTTCGGCCGTGAGTGAGCCCCCCCGCGACGCCGCCCACGTCGAAGCACGTATTCGGGCGACCGATTATCTCGTTCGCCGCCACTATTTCCGCTGGCCGGAGGCGCTGCCCTGGCTGATCGCGGTCGCGTGTTATTTCTTGTTTCCGGATCGCATGGCTTTCGGCAATCAAGTGCTGATCATGGTGATGTTCGCGCTGTCGCTCGACCTGATCTTGGGTTACGCCGGAATCGTGACCCTCGGTCATGCGGCGTTCTTCGGCATCGGCGCCTACGTCGCCGCGCTGATCACCCTACAGCTCGGCTGGGATGAGCCGATCAGCGGCCTCCTGGTGAGCGGCGTGGTGGCGGGCCTCGCCGGCATCGCCGCCGGCTGGTTCGTCCTGCGCTACCGCGGCCTGACGCTGCTGATGCTGACCATCGCCTTTGCCGCCATGCTGCAGGAGTCGGGCAACTTGCGCTCCGACATCACCGGCGGTTACGACGGCCTGCCGGGTCTGATGTACAAGCCGCTGCTGGGCCATTTCCAGTACGACCTCTACGGCCACGTGAACTACATCTACGTTCTGGTGGTGCTGGCAATCGTCTTCTATTTCGTCCGCCGCATCGTCTATTCGCCGTTCGGACAGGCTCTCACCGGCATCCGCGAGAACGTGCGGCGCATGCACGCCATCGGCTCGCCGGTGCACCGCCGGCTTGTTACGATTTACGCCATCTCGGCGGCGATCGCTGGCGTGGCCGGGGCGCTATTTACTCAGACCAACGCCTACGTGACGCTGACCGTGTTCGACTTCGACAACTCGGCCAAGGTGATGGTGATGTTGATCCTGGGCGGCACCGGGCGGCTCTACGGCGCCTTCATCGGCGCCGTCGTCTACATGTTTATGGAGGACTATTTCTCCAAGCTGTCGCCGACCTTTTGGCAGTTCGGCATCGGCCTGATGCTGGTGCTGGTGGTGCTGTTCGCCAAGCGCGGACTGCTTGGCGTCGTCGAGGACGCCGGCCAATTGTTCTCGCGGAGGAAGTCGTCATGACCGCCGCGCTCGAGGTGCAGGGCTTGAACCGCAGCTTCGGCGCGCTGCATGTCACGCGCGAGGTCAATCTGACGCTCGAGGTCGGCGCCCGCCGCGCCCTGATCGGGCCGAACGGCGCCGGCAAGACCACGCTCGTCAACCTGATCACCGGGGCGCTCAAGCCATCGGCCGGCAAGGTCATGCTCAACGGCGAGGACATCACCGGCTTGAGCCAGGCGCAGCGGGCCCGGCGCGGGCTGGCGCGCACCTTCCAGATCAACCAGCTTTTCCGCGGGCTGACGGTCATGGAAAACATCGCCATGACCATCGGCGAGCGCGACGGTAACTGCAACAACATGTGGCGCTCGGCCGGCGCCAAGCAGGCGGTGATCGACGAGGCGCTCGATCATCTGGAATCGCTCAGGATCGCCGGCGACGCGCTCAAGCTGGTGCGCGAATTGCCTTACGGCCAGCAGCGCCTGGTGGAGATTGCCATCGCGCTGGCGCAGCGGCCGCGCGTGCTGCTGCTCGACGAGCCGGCGGCGGGCGTGCCGTCGTCGGAAAGCCATCTCATCCTCGACGTGGTGGCCTCGCTCGATCCCGACATTGCCATCCTCATCATCGAGCACGATATGGACGTGGTTTTCCGCTTCGCCAAGGAGATCACCGTCCTGGTGCAGGGCGCGGTGTTCACGCAAGGGACGCCGGACGAGATCATGGCCAACGAGGACGTGAAGGCGGTCTATCTTGGTCAGGAAGGGCATCATGCGGGCCATCACGCGATGGCGGGAGGGGCGTGATGGCTGACGTTGCTCTCGCGCTCGAAAAAGTCTCCGCCGGCTACGGCGAGACCGTGGTGCTGGAAAACATCGACCTGACGCTCGCGCCTGGCGAGACGCTGTCGATTATCGGCCGCAATGGCGTGGGCAAATCGACGCTGCTGCTTACCATCATGGGCCACACCACGCTGCACGGCGGCAGCGTGCGGCTGCACGGCAAGGACGTCTCCAAGTACGCCACCTACCGGCGCGTGGGCGCGGGGCTTGGGCTAGTGCCGCAGGAGCGCGAGATATTCCCGTCGCTGACCGTGCGGGAAAACCTGGCCGTGGCGGCGCAGCCGGGCGACTGGACCATCGAGAAAGTGTTCGAGATGTTCCCGCGGCTCGAAGAGCGCGCCGGCAACGGCGGCAACCAATTGTCGGGCGGCGAGCAGCAGATGCTGGCGATCGGCCGCGCGCTGATCGGCAATCCGACCGTGCTCTTGATGGACGAGCCGTCAGAGGGACTGGCGCCCGTGATCGTGGAGGAACTGGCGCGGGCGGTGAAGCGGCTCACCAGCGAAACCGACCTGGCGCTGATCCTGGTCGAGCAGAACACACGGCTCGCGCTCGAGATCGCGCCGCGCGCGGTGGTGATGGACCGCGGCCAGATCGTTTATGATGGCGCCAGCCAGACGCTGCGCGACGATCCCGCCAAACTCGAACAGTTCATTGGCGTGGCGCGGGCATAGAGTTCTCCGTCACCCGATGTGGGGCG
>CAWGGL010000049.1:0-25086 GCA_963822085.1 uncultured Pseudomonadota bacterium | reverse complement strand
TACGTCTTGCCCCCGCGGCGCTCTGCGCGCCCATTTCGTTCGCGCATGATCTTGTCCGAAAACCGGTATCCACTTTTCAGGATCATGCGCATATTAGGTCACGGATAAAGCCGCGTCTTGGTCCAGGCTTCGCCTGCGCCGGCGCGGGTGAATTCGATGCGGTCGTGCAGGCGGAACGGCCGCTCCTGCCAAAACTCAATTCTGATCGGCACGACGCGAAAGCCCGACCAGTAGGGCGGGCGCGGCACGGTGCCGAGCGCGTATTTGGCCGCGTAGCGGGCGATCGCCTTCTCGAAGGCGAGGCGGCTTTCCAGCGGCCGCGATTGCTGGCTCGCCCAGGCGCCGATCTGCGATTGCTTGGCGCGCGTGGCGAAATATTCATCGGCCTCCGCCTCGCTCACGGGCTGCACGGGGCCGCGCACGCGCACTTGGCGGTTCGACGACTTCCAGTGGAACACCAGCGCCGCTTTCGCCTGCGCGTCCAACTCCTGCCCCTTTTGGCTGTCCTTGTTGGTGTAGAAGACGAATCCGTGCTCGTCGAAGCCCTTCAGCAGCACCATGCGGGCGTCGGGCATGCCGCTTGCATCGACGGTGGCGAGCGTCATGGCGTTGGGGTCGCGCGGTTCCGCGCTCGTGGCGTCCTGGAGCCAAGCCGCGAACAGCCGAAACGGCTCGTCGGCGGCCGTAAAATCACCAGACGTTAACCAAGATGGGTGTTCAATTGAGGTCGTGTCCGACATTCGCTGGCTCTGGAGTGCTTGCGTGACCTGGGGTTCCACCCGTCAGTTCCGTTGCTGCCTATATAATGGATGCCGAGGCCTGCGCCTATGGCGGGGCGGCGCCGTTATCGGCCTGTTGGCCATGGCGCTGGCGAGCGGCGGCTGCAGCATGTCCTACCAGCTCAATTCCTACGACTTCAGCTCGTTCTTCGGGAACAGCCACAAGGCCGACACGTCCGACATCACCGGCTCGATCACCCCACGGCCGGGCACCAAGACCGCCGACAAGCTGCCGCCCACCGACGATCTCGCCTACGCCAAGGCCGCGGTCAGCAAGCTGCTGGCGCTCGGGCGCAAATACGCAAGCCTGCCCTGGGAAAATCCCACGACCGGCGCGCGCGGCACCATCACGCCGATCACCTCGGCCTACGCCGGAGACGGCGGCCAGACCTGCCGCGATTTCCTGGCGAGCTACATCAAGGGCAGTCTGCAGTCCTGGCTGCAGGGCGAGGCCTGCAAGCACCACACGGGGCCGTGGGTGGTGCGCTCCATGAAGCCCTGGACGAGCTCCTGAGCGCTGCCCGGAGCTTCGGAACGGCCCGGAATTGAATTAAGGCGGCCGAAACCCCACATTAATGGCCGAACATCACGAATCTCCGGCCCAAGACCGGAGGCTGGGGGAGCATGATCCCGAAAAATGTCTGTCCCCGGCTCGATCGGGGATAGGAACCGATTTTCGGAAAAGATCATGCTCAAATAAGTCACGGAGAAAGAGGACAAATGCGCGACCCCTACGACGTTCTGGGGGTGCCTAAGAGTGCGAGCGAGGCCGAGATCAAGAGCGCCTACCGCAAGCTCGCCAAGAAGCATCACCCAGACGCCAATAAGCACGACCCCAAGGCGGCCACCCGCTTTGCCGAGCTCAACGCCGCCTACGAGATCGTGGGTGACGACGAGAAGCGCAAGGCGTTCGACCGCGGCGAGATCGATGCCGAGGGCAAGCCGCGCTTCCAGGGCTTCGGCGCGGGCGCACACCCGGGGGCCGGCGGCTTCCAGCGCGGGCCGGGCGGTGCCGGTTTCGAAAACTTCCATTTCGGTCCCGACGGGTTCCAGCGTGCCGGCGGCGCCGGCGGTTTCCGCGGCGGCGGTTTCGAAGACATCCTGCGCGGCATGTTCGGCGGTGCTGCGCGCGGCGGCGGCGCCGGCCCCGGCGCGCACTTCGAGCCGGAGGACTTCGGCCCCCCGCCTTCGGGGCAGGATCTTCTGGCGTCGATCACCATCAACCTGCCGGAGGCGGTCAAAGGCACCACCGCCCGGGTGCACCTGCCGACCGGCAAGGACGTCGAGGTCAAGATTCCCGCCGGCATCACCAGCGGCCAGCAGATCCGCCTGAAGGGGCAGGGCTGGCCGAGCGCGCACGGCAAGCCGGGCGACGCCATGATCACCGTCAACGTCGCGGCGCATCCGCTGTTCAAGCCCGACGGTCACGACCTGCGGCTCGAGCTCCCGGTCACGCTCTACGAAGCGGTGCTCGGCGGCAAGGTGCGGGTGCCGACGCTCGACGGCGCGGTGGAGCTGGCGATACCCGCCGGCACCAGCTCGGGCCGCACCTTCCGCCTCAAGGGCAAGGGCCTCAAGGGCAAGGAGAAGGGCAAGGCCGTCACCGGCGACCTGCTCGCCACCGCGCGCATCGTGCTGCCGGAGAAGGCCGACGACGAGCTGAAGGCGCTGATGACCAAGCTGCGCGAGGCGAGTCCCTACGATCCGCGCAAAGACTTGGGCTGAGCGCCCGCGCGCGGACGGTCACACTCCCGGAAAAGAACCGAATTAGCAGAGCCTGCGATCGGGGCGGGGCCTTGCTTGATGGCCCCAGGGCCCTGTGCCATAGGAAGCGGCCGGCGTGAAGCTGGCTGATCCGAGGACGGAAATGGCTGAAAATGCAGGTTTGATGCATGGCAAACGCGGGCTCATCATGGGCGTTGCCAACAACCGCTCCATCGCCTGGGGCATCGCGCGGGCCTGCCGCGACCACGGGGCGGACCTCGCCTTCACCTACCAGGGCGAGGCGCTGAAGAGGCGCGTCGAGCCGCTGGCGGAGGAGGTGGACGGGCTGGTGGTCGGCCACTGCGACGTCACCGAGCCGGCGACGCTCGACGCCGTCTTTGCCGCCGTCGAGCAGGCCTGGGGCTCGCTCGATTTCGTCCTGCACGCCATCGCCTTCTCCGACAAGGACGAGCTCGACGGCCGCTACGTCGACACCAGCGCCGACAATTTCAGCAAGACCATGCTGGTGAGCTGCTATTCGTTCACCGCGGTCGCCCAGCGCGCCGAGAAGCTGATGACCAACGGCGGCTCGCTGCTGACGCTCACTTATTACGGCGCCGAGAAGTGGATGCCGCACTACAATGTCATGGGGCTGGCCAAGGCGGCGCTCGAATGCTCGGTGCGCTACATGTCAGCCGATCTCGGCGTGAAGAACATCCGCGTCAACGCGATCTCGGCCGGGCCGCTGAAGACGCTCGCCGCCGCCGGTATCGGCGACTTTCGCTATATCCTGAAGTGGAACGAGTACAATACGCCGCTACGGCGCAACGTGACGCTGGAGGATGTCGGCAAGACCGGCGTTTATTTGCTCTCCGACATGGCGAGCGGTGTCACCGGCGAAATCCATCACGTCGACGCCGGCTATCACGTCGTCGGCATGAAGCATCCCGACGCGCCCGATATCGCGGTCAAGGAATAGCGGCGGCCTCAGCCGTCGAGCTTGTGCAGCTCGCGCCGCATGATCTTGCCAGTTGACGTTTTCGGCAGGTCGGCGACGAACTGCACCTCCCGCGGCACCTTGTAGGCGGCGAGCTCCTTGCGGCAGAGCGCGATGATCTCTTCCGCGTTACCGGCCGCGCCGGGTTTCAGCACGATATAGGCCTTGGCGATTTCGCCCTTCATGTCGTCGGCTTGCCCGCCGACGGCGACCATGGCGACGTCGGGGTGCGCGGCCACCACGCGCTCGATCTCGGCCGGGAACACCTTGAAACCGGCGGTGTTGATCATGTCCTTCTTGCGGTCGACGATGAAGACCGCGCCGTCCTCGTCCATGCTGGCGAGATCGCCCGTGTGCAGCCAGCCGTCAGGCTCGATGGTCTCGCGCGTGGCTTTCTCATTGCCGTAGTAGCCCTGCATGACGATCGGGCCGCGGATCATGAGTTCGCCGACTTCGCCGTGCGGCATCGTCTTGTCGGCGTCGGCGACGTCGGCGATGCGGGCTTCGACATAAGGCAGCGCGATGCCGATCGAGCCGAGCTTGTGTGGGCCGTAGGAGGGGAACGTCGTGCCGAGGCCGGCGAGCTCGGTCATGCCCCACAGCTCGATGAGCGGGCAGCCGAAGCGCTGCTCGACCTCCTGCATTTTGGCGATCGGCATGGTTTGGCCGCCGACCGTGCAGCGCGTCAGCGAGGATAGGTCGAATGTGTCGAAGTCCGGATGCGCAAGCATGTACATATACATGGTCGGGACGCCCTCGAACATGGTGGCCTTGTGGGCCTGGATGCTTGAGAGAATTTCGACGGCGTCGAAGCGGGAGTGCAGCACGAGCGTCAGCCCGTAGAGCATGGCGCCGTTGAAGACCACGTTGCCGTAGACGTGTGGGCAGGGCAGCGCCGTGACCACGGTATCGAGGTTCGACTTGGCGTGGAATTGCGCCGTCATCGCGCCGTTGAGCATCACGGCTTCGTGGGACTGCATGGCGCCTTTCGGATGGCCGGTAGTGCCCGAGGTATAGCCGATGGTCGACACCGCCTTGCGGTCGACCGCGACCGGCTCGAAAGCTGCCGGCTTGGCGACGAGCTCGTTGAAAGCGGTCGCACCCGGCACGGATGTCTCGCCGAAGACGATTGTCGTGAGGCCCGACACGCCCGCATCCAGCACCGGCGCGATCTTGTCGGGACTGCCGATCAACGCCTTTGCGCCGCAATCCTTGGTGACGTAGGCGACCTCGGCCGGCGTGAGCATCACGTTGACCGGGTTGATGACCGCACCGGTCTTCAGCGCGCCGTAATAGCTGACGATCCATTCCCAGGAATTGGGCGCGTAGAGCGTGACACGATCGCCGGGCGCGATGCCGAGTTTGACGAGGCTCGCCGCCAGCGCGCTCGACAGGCCATCAAGTTCGCGGAAGCTGAAGCTGCGCCCGTCGGCGACGAGCGCCGTCTTGTCGCCGAAGCGGCGCGCCGCGTTCGGGAGGACTTCGCCGATTGAATTGAGCATTTCCCGACCCCATTCATATAACTAACTGTTTTGTTGTTATCTTGCGCAGCATCCGGCCGTCGCCGCAAAAATGATGGCGTGAATGTTGCTCAAAAACAACCGTCATGGGGCCTAACCCCTTTGCGGTCGCGGCGCGCCGATGTATGAGGTATATGGCCCCGCTCCATTGGCGCTTGGCGCTCGGGTTGGGCATGACTTTCGAGGTTCGATGCCCGCGTCCGTTCTCTACTATCTCCGTCACGGCGAAACCGACTGGAACGTCGAAGCGCGCCTGCAGGGCCGCCGGGACATCCCGCTCAACGCGCGCGGCCGCGAACAGGCGAGTCACTGCGGAGAAGTGCTGCGCGACCTGTTCGCACGCGACGGTATCGACCCCACCGCTCTCGATTACGTTTCGAGCCCGCTTGGCCGCGCGCGGGAAACCATGGAGCTGGCGCGTGGCGTCCTGGGACTCGGCCCGGACGGTTACCGGCTTCTCGATGAATTGACCGAAATCTCCTTCGGCACCTGGGAAGGCTCCACCATCGCCGAAATGCGCGCGCGCGACGCCAACGGCGTCGCCGCCCGCGAGCACGACAAGTGGCATTTCCTGCCGCCCGGCGGCGAGAGCTACGAGGCCGTGTCGGCGCGCATGAGCGCTTGGTACACGAGCCTCACGCGTGACACGGTGGCGACCGCCCATGGTGGCACCGCCCGCGGGCTGATGGCCGCGCTCGGCATCGCCAAGCCGGCGGCGGCGCCGATGATCGATATCGAGCAGGGCGTGATCTATGTGTTCAAGGGCGAGACGCTGACGCGGTATGCTTAATGTCCGTTCGTCCCCGCTCAGGCGGGTGCCTTTACACTAGGTAACGGGGCGATTTGACCGCCGTTTGCCCGCAGGGTACGAACCGGCCCATGTCGTTCAATACCTTCGGTCACATGTTCCGCTTCACCAGCTTCGGCGAAAGCCATGGGGCGGGGATCGGCTGTGTGGTCGACGGCTGCCCGCCGCGCATTCCGCTTCAAGCCGCCGACATCCAGGCCGAGCTCGACCGCCGCCGGCCCGGCCAGTCGCGCTTCACCACCCAGCGCCAGGAGCCGGACGCGGTGAAGATCATGTCCGGCGTCTTCACCGACGAGCAAAGCGGCCAGCAGGTCACCACCGGCACGCCGATCATGCTGCTGATCGAAAACGTCGATCAGCGCTCGAAGGATTATTCGGCGATCAAGGACAAGTACCGGCCCGGCCACGCCGGCTACACCTACGACGTCAAATACGGCATCACCGATTATCGCGGCGGCGGCCGTTCGTCCGCGCGCGAGACCGCCGCGCGCGTCGCCGCCGGAGCGGTGGCGCGCAAGGTCGTCCCCGGCGTTACGGTGCGCGCCGCGCTGGTGCAGATGGGTCCGCATAAGATCGACCGCGCGCGCTGGGACTGGAACGAAGTCGGCAATAATCCGTTCTTCTGCCCCGATCCTGTGCAGGCCAAGTTCTATGAAGAATATCTCGATGGCATCCGTAAGGACGGCTCGTCCATCGGCGCGGTGATCGAAGTCATCGCTGACGGCGTGCCGCCCGGTCTGGGCGCGCCGATCTACGCCAAGCTCGACGCCGATCTGGCGTCGGCGCTGATGGGCATCAACGCGGTCAAGGGCGTGGAGATCGGCGACGGTTTTGCGACGGCCGAACTGCGCGGCGAGGACAACGCCGACGAGATGCGTGTCGGCAACGACGACAAGCCGCTGTTCCTGTCCAACCACGCCGGCGGCATCCTCGGCGGCATTTCCAGCGGCCAGCAGATCGTCGCGCGTTTCGCGGTCAAGCCGACCTCGTCGATCCTGACCCCGCGCAAGACCGTCGACCGTCATGGCAACGACACCGAGGTGATGACCAAGGGGCGCCACGACCCCTGCGTTGGCATTCGCGCGGTACCGGTGGCCGAAGCCATGGTGGCGTGCGTGCTCGCCGATCACTATCTCATGCATCGCGGGCAGATGGGCGCCAATGCCGGCGAGGGGGCGGTTTGGCCGTTTCCGTCCGGCGCGTAACACATAGTCTCCGAGGTAATCCGAGTGTCCGACACCCACGCCAAAGTCGATGCGGCGATCAAGGCCTTCGCCCAAGGCGAGCTCGTCGTCGTCACCGACGACGACGACCGCGAGAACGAGGGCGACCTATTCGTCGCCGCCTCGCTTTGCACGCCGGAGAAGATGGCCTTCATCATCCGCCACACCTCCGGCATCGTCTGTGCGCCGCTCGGCGCCGAGCAGGCGCGCCGGCTGCATCTCGATCCCATGGTGGCGGAAAACGACGCCCCACTCGGCACCGCCTTCACGGTGACGGTCGATGTGCGCCACGGTCTCACCACCGGCATCTCGGCGGAGGAGCGCACCAACACCGTGCGCGCGCTCGCTAACGACAACAGCGGTGCCACCGACTTCGTGCGTCCCGGCCATGTGTTTCCGCTCGTGGCACGGCAAGGTGGCGTGTTGATGCGCTCCGGCCATACCGAAGCCTGCATCGATCTCTGCCGCTTGGCAGGTTTGCCGCCGGTCGGCGTGCTGTCTGAACTGATGAAGGATGACGGCACCGTGATGCGCGGGCCGGAGGTCGCCGCCTTCGCCGAGCAGCACAAGCTGACGCAGGTCTCGATCGCCGACCTCATCGCCTACCGCCAGGTGCGCGACAAGCTGGTGGAGCGGGTCGGTGAATTCCATCTCGCCTCGGAGATCGGCGAGCTCAAGGGTTACGCCTACGTCACGCCGTTCGACCGCGTGCACCATATGGCCTTCGTCTATGGCGACCTCGGCGACGGCCTCGACGTGCCCGCGCGCCTGCATCGCGCCGACGTCATCGGCGACGTGTTCGGCGGCGCCGAGACGATCCGCGCCGCGCTCGCGCGCTTCAAGCGGGAAGGCCGCGGCGTCATTGTTTATCTGCGCGACGGCACCGCCGGCGTGCCGGTGGCGCAGATACCGCACGAGGGCGAGACCGGCACCGAGTCAGCCCGCTCGCAGCAGTGGCGCGAGATCGGCCTCGGCGCGCAGATCCTGAAAGACCTCGGCATTTCCTCGATCCGCTTGCTCGCCTCCTCGAAGCGCACTTACGTGGGCTTGAGCGGTTTCGGCATCGAGATCGTCGAAACCGAGACCGAAAGCTGAGAATTCTTCGTCGTTCCGGACTCGCTCGCTTTTGCGCCGTCCCGGAATGACAACAATGGCCTTTATTTGCCCCGGGTGCCGTGCCAGCATTTCGACTTCCCTTCCGGGGAGTCGAAAACATGGAACGGCACGGCCCGGTGAGGCCTGCAAGCGGCGCCTTGGCCGCGGCGGTTCTTGGTCTGGTTCTTGGCGGCTTGGGTTTCAGCATCGTCAGTCAGGCGGCGCCACTCTGGCGCCAGCCTGCCCACACGAAGCCGAACGCCATTCCGGTCGACGTCGAATTGGTGCTGGCGGTCGACGTCTCCTTTTCCATGACTCGGAATGAGCAGGTGCTGCAGCGCGAGGGCTATCGCCTGGCGCTGACCTCCAAGGAGTTCCTGCAGGCGCTGCGCGGAGGCGCCTACGGCAGGATCGCCGTCACCTACGTCGAATGGGCAGGCCGGTTCGACCAGCACGTGATTTTGCCCTGGCGACTGATCGAAGGCCCGGAATCGGCCGACGCGGTCGCGGCCGAGCTCGGGCGCGCGCCCTATCAGCGCGCGGCGCGCACCTCGATTTCGGCTGCTTTGAATTTCGCGCAAGGTTTGTTCGCCACCAGCGGTTACCGCGGCGTGCGCCGAATAATCGATATCTCCGGCGACGGTCCCAACAACAGTGGCGGGCCAGTTGCGCCCATGCGCGATGTCGTCGTGACCAATGGCATCATCATCAACGGCTTGCCGCTGATGATCCACCATCCTTCCCGTGGCACGGACGATGCCGCTCATCTCGACTGGTACTACAAGGACTGCGTCACCGGCGGGGCCGGCTCATTTGTCGTTGCGGTGCGTGGACCGGAGCAATTTGTGCAGGCGACGCGAAGAAAGATGGTGCTGGAAGTCGCCGGACGCACGCCGAAAGCCCGTGTCATCCGCGTGTCGGCCCGGCGTCCGCGCATCTCCTGTCTGTTGGGCGACATCTACCAACCCGGGGGCACGCCGTGAATGCGGTGATGCATGCTTGCCGCGCGCGCACCGCCGCGCAGTCCGCCTTTATTTTGCCCCGGATGGCGTGCCAGCATTCTCGTACTCCTCCGGCGAGGCGAAGATTATGGGGCGGCATGGTCTCTTGAGGCTTGCAGGCGGCGCCCTGGCCGCCGCGGTTCTTGTAGGGTTTGCCTTCAGCGTCGCCGGCCAAGCGGCGCCCTTGCCCCGGCTTGCCGACACGAGACCGAACGCCATTCCGGTCGACGTCGAATTGGTGCTGGCGGTCGACGTCTCCTATTCCATGGACCCCGACGAGCAGGCGCTGCAACGCGAGGGCTATCGCCTCGCGCTGACCTCCAAGGAATTCCTGCAGGCGCTGCGCGAGGGCGCCCACGGCAAGATTGCCATCACTTATGTCGAATGGGCCGGCCAGCACGACCAGCAGGTGGTCGTTCCCTGGCGGCTGATCGAAGGCCCGGAATCGGCCGACGCGGTCGCCGCCGAGATCGCGCGCGCGCCTTACCGGCGTGCCTCGCGCACCTCGATCTCCGGCGGCCTGGCTTTCGCGCAAGGGCTGTTCGCCACCAGCGGCTATCGCGGCTTGCGCCGTGTGATCGATGTTTCCGGCGACGGGCCCAACAATAGCGGGATGCCGGTGGCGCCCGTGCGCGACGTGATCGTCAACAAGGGCATCGTCATCAACGGTCTGCCGCTGATGCTGAAAAGGCCCTACCGCGGCATGATGGATATCGCCCATCTCGACTGGTACTACGAGGACTGCGTTACCGGCGGGCCCGGCTCTTTCGTCATTCCGGTGCGCGGGCGCGAGCAGTTCGTCGAGGCGACGCGCAACAAGCTGGTACTGGAAGTCGCCGGACGGACGCCGAAAGCCCGCGTCATCCGCGCGTCCGCCGAACACCCGCGCGTCTCCTGCCTGATCGGCGAGACGCTGTGGCAGCAGCGCTGGGGTGCTCCGGGTAAATTTCCGTGATCAGCGCGAAAGCTTCGCCACCACCTCGACGTGGTGCGAATAGCGGAACTGATCCACGGGCGTGATCTCGTCGATGCGATAGCCGCCATCCACCAATAGCCGCACATCGCGCGCAAAGGTGTTGGCGTTGCACGACACCGCGACCACGGTGCGCACGCCGCTTTTCGCCAGTTCCTGCGCCTGGCTCTCGGCGCCCTGACGTGGCGGATCGAACACCACCGCGTCGAAAGGTTTCAGCTCGCTCGCCATCAACGGCCGGCGGAACAGATCGCGCGTTATCGCTTCAATCGGCTTCAGGCCGGAGGCGCCCGCCGCCGCTTTCTTCAAGGCTTCAATGGCATCGGCTTCGCTGTCGGCGGCCGTAACGCGCGCGCTTTCCGCCAGCCGCAAGGCAAACGTGCCGATGCCGGCGAACAGATCGGCGACGCGCTTGGCCTTGCCGACATAAGCCGTCACCAGCCGCGCCAGCGTCTCTTCGCCCAATACCGTCGCCTGCAGGAAGGCGCCCGGCGGCAGCGGAACCTTGGTGCGGCCGACGGTGATGAGCGGCGGCGCGTTCTGCACGACCAACTCGCCGTGACGGGTGAGGCGAGCGAGCTTGTTGGTTTGCGCAACGCGCGCCAGCGCCGCCATGCGTTCCGTCGTCAGCTTGCCGGAACCGCGAACATCGACATCGAGGCCGGAGTTGGTCGCGGTCGCCTGGATGTCGAGCGGCTTTTCGGTGACCTTGAGCACGTCGGCGATGGCCCAGGCCGTCTTGATCGCGCCGGTGAGGCCCGGCGCCAGGATCGGGCAGGCGTCGATGGCAATGACGTGATGGGCGCGCGGCGCCGTGAACCCGACTTCCAGCACGTCGTGGGTGCCGCGCCGCGCATGCAGCACCGCGCGGCGGCGGCCGTCGCCATGGGCGTCGATCAGGGGCATGAGCGGCGCGACGACGCCCTGCTGCTCCAGCGCTTCCGCCACCAGGCCGCGCTTCCACAGATGGTATTCGGCGAGCGACCAGTGCTGTAGCGCGCAGCCGCCGCACTGGCCGAAATGCTTGCAGATCGGCGTCGCGCGCTCGTGGCTCGGCGTGTCGACGTGCAGGAGATGGCGCCGGTCGGGATGTCCCGGTACCCGCCCGACCGTCACCGTCTCGCCCGGCAGCGTATAGGGCACGTAGACCGTGCCCGCTGGCGTCGCCGCCACGCCGTCGCCGCGGTGGCCGAGGCCGGTAATGGTCACCTGTTCAGTCACACGTCGCCCCCAGCAGAAACTCGATATTGCCGTCGCCACCGGCAATGGGCGAGGGGATGATGCCCGTAATGTGCCAGCCGAGCGAGGTCACGAAGGCGGCAATATCGTCGCAGACGGCTTGGCGCACGAATTCGTCTCGTACGATGCCTTTCTTGATAGCGTCGCGGCCGGCTTCGAACTGCGGCTTGATCAGCGCCACCAGTTGTGTCGGCGGTTGTGCCATCGCGAGCGCCGCTGGCAGCACCTGTTTCAGCGATATGAAGCTCACGTCGACGGTGACGAGATCCGGTTTCTGGTCGAAATGGTTCGGCGCGACGTTGCGGATATCGGTCGCCTCCAATGACACCACCTCCGGCCGTGCACGCAAGCTTTCGTGTAACTGCCCGCGCCCGACATCGACCGCGTAGACCTGGGTAGCGCCGCGTTTCAGCAGCACTTGCGTGAAGCCGCCGGTGGAGGCGCCGACATCGAGACAAACGCGGTCTTTGGGATCGAATCCGAAATGGTCGAGCGCGGCGGCAAGCTTCAAGCCGCCGCGCGAGACGTAAGGATGCGCCGGGGTGGCTTCGATCGCCGCGTCGGTTGCGATTTCTTCCGACGCCTTGCGCACGGCCACGCCATTGGCGCTCACTAGGCCGGCGGCGATCGCGGCCTGCGCCTTGGCGCGGCTGTCGAACAGCCCGCGTTCGACCAGCAGACGATCGGCGCGCAGGCGGGGAGGGAGTGTCATTGCCACATTTCCCGGGCGCAACGCGAACCGGCCCGGGACAGGCGCGTTACGCCAGCTTCACTGTCTCGGCGGCGACGTCCTTGCCGAGCGCCTCGAACACCTTGGTGACGATGCCCTTGGTGTCGAGGCCGGCGGTCGCATACATGGCGGCGGGCGAATCCTGGTCGATGAACACGTCCGGCAGCACCATGCTGCGCACCTTCAGCCCGCGGTCGAGCATGCCGTTCTCGGCGAGCGCCTGCAGCACGAACGAACCGAAGCCGCCGATCGAGCCTTCCTCGACGGTGATCAGCACCTCGTGCTCACGCGCAAGCCGCAGCAACAGATCCCTGTCGAGGGGTTTGGCGAAGCGCGCATCCGCCACCGTGGTCGAGAGCCCGTGGGCGCCGAGCTCCTTGGCCGCGTTCAGGCATTCGGCCAGCCGTGTGCCGTAAGAGAACAGCGCCACCTTGCTGCCTTCGGCGAGCACGCGGCCCTTGCCGATTTCGAGCGGGCGGCCTTCTTCCGGCATCTCGACGCCGGTGCCTTCGCCGCGCGGATAGCGCAGCGCGCTGGGCGCGTCGTCGATCGCGACTTGCGTCGCCACCATGTGCACCAGCTCGGCTTCGTCCGCCGCCGCCATCAGCACGAAGCCGGGCAGGCAGCCGAGATAGGCGGTATCGAACGCGCCGGCATGGGTCGGCCCGTCGGCGCCGACGAGGCCGGCGCGATCGAGCGCGAAGCGCACCGGCAGCTTCTGGATGGCGACGTCGTGCACCACCTGGTCGTAGCCGCGCTGCAGGAAGGTCGAGTAGATCGCCGCGAACGGCTTGTAGCCTTCGGTCGCAAGCCCCGCGGCGAAGGTCACCGCGTGTTGCTCGGCGATGCCGACGTCGAAGAAGCGCTTGGGGAATTCCTTCTCGAACAGGTCGAGGCCGGTGCCGGACGGCATGGCCGCGCTGATGGCGACGATCTTGTCGTCCTTCTTGGCCTCTTTGACCAAGCTCTGCGCGAACACCTTGGTATATTGCGGGGCCTTCGGCTGCGACTTCATCTGTGCGCCGGTGGCGACGTCGAACTTGACCACGCCGTGATACTTGTCGGCGGAATTTTCCGCCGGCGCGTAGCCCTTGCCCTTCTGTGTAATCACGTGGATCAGGATCGGGCCCGTCTCGCTGTCGCGCGCGTTGCGCAGCACGGGGAGCAGATGGTCGAGATTGTGACCGTCGATCGGCCCGACGTAATAGAAGCCGAGCTCCTCGAACAAGCGTGCCGCCGGTCAACATGCCGCGCGCGTATTCCTCGGCGCGCCGCGCCGGCTCCTCGATGAACTTCGGCAGCTTGTGGGCCACCTGTTTGCCGAATTCGCGCAAGGACCGGTAGGTCTTGCCGGAGATGAGCCGCGCCAGATAGGCCGACATGGCGCCGACCGGAGGCGCAATCGACATCTCGTTGTCGTTGAGGATGACGATCAGCCGTTCGTTGCGGGCGCCGGCGTTGTTCATGGCCTCGTAGGCCATGCCAGCCGACATCGCGCCGTCGCCGATCACGGAGATGACGTTGTTCTTCTTGCCGGCGAGATCGCGCGCTACCGCCATGCCGAGGCCGGCGGAGATCGAGGTCGAGGAATGCGCGGTGCCGAACGGGTCGTATTCGCTCTCCGCGCGCTTGGTGAAGCCGGACAGCCCGCCGCCCTGGCGGATGGTGCGCATGCGGTCGCGCCGGCCGGTGAGGATCTTGTGCGGATAGGCCTGGTGGCCGACGTCCCAGATCAGGCGATCATCGGGGGTGTCGAACACGTAGTGCAGCGCGACGGTCAATTCCACGACGCCGAGGCCGGCGCCGAGATGGCCGCCGGTCTTGGCGACGGCGTCGATCATCTCCGCGCGCACTTCGTCGGCAAGCTGCCTGAGTTGCTCTGGAGAGAGGTTCTTCAGGTCGGCTGGAACGTGGACACGGTCGAGCAGCGGCGTTTTAGACGGTTCGTGCAAAGCACACTCCGGAAATGGGCGTCACGGACGGCAAAGGTTTCGGGGGTAAAGCACGGGGCCCCTACGCGGGTCGCGGCACCGGTCGGAATTCCCCCATGGAACTTGATGAGCATAACCATAGAAAAGGCAGTCTGGGCAATTCCATGGCAGCAGAGGTGTTATTTTAGGGGGTAGGGGTTGCCCAGGGACATCCTGAGGGGTCGCCGGCGCGGGGCGCGCCGCCCTGGCGGTTGTACCGGCCGGCCTGGCCTTAGTCCACGTCGAGCGGTTCGCTGCCGGTCGGCTTGCCGGCGGCGTCGAGGGTGATCTTCTCCACCCGCGCCTCGGCCTGGCGCAACAGCTCCTCGCAGCGCCCCTTCAGCGCCTCGCCGCGCTCGTAGATCGCCACCGATTCCTCGAGCGGGACCTTGCCTTCCTCGAGCCGCTTGACGATCGTCTCCAGTTCCTCGATCGCCCGCTCGAAGGGCATCTTCTTGATATCGCTATTGTTATCGGCCATTGCGCGCGGGTCCTCGGGGGATTCGTCGGGGCCGACCATAGAGGGATCAGCGCTTGCGGCCAACCGCTCGCCGCCAGCGCCAGGCGCTGCCGGCCAGGATGAGTCCGCGCGGCAGGAGCCGCGGCAGCAGCGTGATGACCCGGTTGGGCTTGCCCGGCACCACGATGCGGTGGCCGGTCATCAGACCTTCGTAGCCGGCGCGCGCCACCCGCTCGGCCGAGCGGAGCAGAAAGGCCGGGAAATAGCCGGACGGGATGCCGGCCTGGTCGAAGAATTCGGTCTCGACCGGCCCCGGGCAGAGGGCACAGACCTTGACGCCCTCGCTGCCGAGCTCCTGGTGCAGCGCCTCGGTGAAGGAGATCACGTAGGCCTTGGCGGCGTGGTAGGTGGCCAAGCCCGGCCCGGGCAGGAAGCCGGCGATGGAGGCGACGTTGAGGATGCCGCCCCGGTGGCGGGTGACGCTGTCGGCAAAGCGCAGCGTCAGGTCGGTGAGCGCGCGCACGTCGAGGTCGATCAGTCTCAGTTGGTCGGCGAGGGCGATCCCGGCCGCTTCGCCGAAGGCGCCGAAGCCGGCATTGTTGACGAGGTAGGAAGGCTCGAGCCCGCGTTCGGTGAGCGCGTCGGCCAACGCCGCGATGCCCTCCGGCGCCGCGAGATCGGCGGTGATGACCTGCGGCCGCGTGTGGCCGGCGGCGGCGATCTCGTCCGCCAGTGCCTTGAGCGGCGCCTCGCGGCGCGCCGTCAGCACCAGCGCGTGGCCGTGGCGGGCGAACTCGCGGGCGAGCGCGGCGCCGATGCCGGAGGAGGCGCCGGTGACGAGGCAGATGGGCGCGGCGGGTGACATGCGCTGGTGAATGCTCGACAATCGCGATAAACGCAAGCGCGTCAGCGCGTGATCCCGAAAAGTGGGAACCGGTTTTCGGACAAGGTCACGCGCAAAAGCAATTGTAATTGATCCCTTGGGAATAGATGAGCATGGCCGATCTGACCGACAAAATCGTTCTGGTGACTGGCGCGGGCGGCGCCATCGGCTCCGCCGTGGTCGAGGCCATCCGGTCTGCCGGCGGCACCGCCATTGCCACCGATCTGAAAAGGGGCGCCGGCATCGACGCCGAACTCGATGTGACGAGCGAAGCGGGCTGGCAGCGCCTTGCCGCCGATCTTGAGCGCGAGCACGGCCGGCTTGATGGGCTCGTCAACACCGCCGGCATCGCCAGCGTCGCCCATATCGAAAAGGCCGAGTTCGCCGACTGGCGTCGCGTGCTGTCGGTCAATCTCGATGGCACGTTTCTCGGCTGCCAAACCGCCTTCCCGCTCTTGCGAAAGAAAGGTGGGGCGATCGTCAATCTCTCCTCGGTGCTGGGGCTTGTCGGCAGCGCCAATCTCCCGGCCTACAGCGCCTCGAAGGGTGGCGTGTCGCTCTTGACCAAATCGGTGGCGTTGCACGGCGCGCGCTACAAGCCGCCGGTGCGCTGCAATGCGGTGTGCCCCGCCTTCATCGAGGGCCCGATGGTCGACGACATCGCGGGCGGCACGCGCGATCCGGCGACGGTGAAGCAGCGGCTGTCGAACGATATCCCGCTCGGCCGCCTCGGTGCGCCGGCGGAAGTCGCCAAGCTCATCGTTTATCTGTTGTCGGAGGATTCCGCTTTCATCACCGGTGCTGACGTGCCGATCGATGGCGGGCTGACGGCGCGGTAACTATTACTGTCATTCCGGGACACGCCGAAGGCGTGGACCCGGAATCCATAGTCCCAGTGTATCGATCGATCGAAAGACAGGGGTTATGGATTCCGGGTTCGCTCGCTGGCGCTCGCGCCCCGGAATGACAGGATCGCTACCCCCGCATCAGCGCCAAGACATGCGCCGCGGCCGAACGCGCCAGTCCCTGCAGGTCGTAGCCGCCTTCCAGCATCGACACGATGCGCCCGTTGGCGCTGTCGTCGGCGACTTCCATCAGCTTCTGCGTCACCCAGGTGTAATCCGCTTCCACCAGATTGAGATTGGCCAGCGGATCGCGGGTGTGGGCGTCGAAGCCGGCCGAAATCACGATCAGGTCGGGCTTGAAGCCGTTGAGCCGCGGCAGGATCGCCGTCTCCATCGCCTCGCGGAAGGCATCGCTGCCGTCGCCGGCCGACAGCGGCGCGTTGACGATGTTCTGGAATTCGCCGCGTTCGCTCGCGGCACCCGTGCCGGGAAAAAGCGGCATCTCGTGGGTCGAGCAGTACATCACCGTCTTGTCGGACCAGAAGATGTCCTGCGAGCCGTTGCCGTGGTGTACGTCGAAATCGACGATCGCCACCCGCTCGGCGCCGTGCTTGCGCTGCGCGTAGCGCGCCGCGATCGCCGCACTGTTGAACAGGCAAAAGCCCATCGGCCGCGCCGTCTCGGCGTGGTGTCCGGGCGGGCGCACGGCGACGAAGGCATTCGCCACCTTGCCGGTCATCACTTCGTCGACGGCCTGGACGCCGCCGCCGACCGCACGCAGCGCCGCTTCGAAGCTGCCCGGCGACATCGACGTATCGCCGTCGAGTTGCACCATGCCTTCGTCGGGCGAGGCGTTGCGGATTGCATCGACGTAGTCGGCCGGGTGGCAGAGCGCGACGATGTCGTGTTCCGCCATGTCCGCCTGCTCGCGCGCCAGCATCTGGAAGCGCTCGTCTTCCAGTGCGCGCTCGACTACGCGCAGGCGGTCCGGCCGCTCCGGATGGCCGGGCGGGGTCTGGTGGTTCAGGCAGGCGGGATGGGTGACGTACAGGGTCGTGGACATGGGAAGATTTGTAACGCGGGTGGAAGGGTCGGTGCAATCGCTTGCCGGTCGCGGCGCTAGCGTAGCCCGCTCATTCCCGCGCATAGCTCGCCGAACGGCGAGCGTTCGCTCGCCTTTGCGGGAAGCCAGCGCTGGCCCCCGCTGGCGCCTGTTCCCGCGCAGGCGGGGGCGGGGGTGAGCGGAGAGATTATTCCTTCGCCGCCAAACTCACGCTCTTGGGCGGCGGCATGTCCTCCGGCACGAAGAAGTCCACCTGCAACGGCTGGCTCGGATCGGCGCGGTACTGGTCGAAATCGTCGACGCCTTCCGATGAAAGGAACGTATCGTCGATCAGGAAATTGCCGGTGAAGCGCTTGTCCTTCTCGAAAATGCGACAAGCCGCGTCCGCCAGGATCGCCGGCGTGCGCGAGCGCTGCATCATGGCGTCGCCGCCGAGCAGGTTCTTGATCGCCGCGGTGGCAATCGTCGTGCGCGGCCACAAGGCATTCACCGCCACTTTGTCCTTCAACTCGCCGGCAAGCCCCAGCACCACCAGGCTCATGCCGAACTTGGCCATGGAATAGGCGGTGTGCGGTGCGAACCACTCCTCCTTCATGTCGAGCGGCGGCGACAGCATCAAGATGTGCGGGTTCGCCGCCTTTACGAGATGCGGGATGGCGTATTTCGACACCATGAAGGTCCCGCGCGTGTTGATCTGATGCATGAGATCGAAACGGCGCATGTCGGTTTGGGTGACCGGCGTGAGCTGAATCGCGCTGGCGTTGTTGACCACGATATCGATGCCGCCGAAGGCTGCTGCGGTCTGGTCGATCGCGCCCTTCACCGCCTCCTCGTCACGGATGTCCACGGCGAGCGGCAACGCCTTGCCGCCGGCTTGCTCGATCTCCGCGGCGGCCGTGTGGATGGTGCCGTCGAGCTTGGGATGCGGCTCCACCGTCTTGGCGGCGATGGCGACATTGGCGCCGTCGGCCGCGGCTTTGAGCGCGATGGCCAGCCCAATGCCGCGCGAACCGCCGGTGATAAAGAGCGTCTTGTTCTTCAACGACATGCAAAGCCTCGCAAAATTGCCCTTAACGCCTCTTGTCCGACCGACCATAGCGGCAATTCTCCGCGGGCGTCAGTCCGGCGCGGTCCATTGCCGGTCGCGCCGCCCCCGAAAAAATTGCGGTTAACTTATCCCCGCTCGCTTCGGCGCCCGTATCATACTCGCGCCTTGCTCAGGCACCGGGCGCCGTCTCGAGGGTGCCCGGCACGCGGATCAAGGAGCGGCGCCCGACAATGGCGCCGCGCGGGTCAAGCTTGCGCGAACAGCGCCGGCTTGATGGTGGAGCGCCGGGAGGGCGCAGCCCGCGACCAAACCGCGGGCGCGCGTCCTCGCAAGGCGCGCAAGGGCCTGCCCGATCGCAAGGGCGGCCCATGTGGGGTCTCGCAAACCCCTGGCGCCCTCCCGGCGCTCCATCCCCCGTCTTCGGGGGAGTTCCCCCGTGGGGAAGTGGAAAAAGGGACACCGGCCTCCCCGGGGCCGTCAAAGAACGCGGGTGATGGCGCGCGCCTTCTCTACATCGGGCCGGAAATTCGCGCGCGAGCGGGGGGCCAAGTGCATGACAACAGAGGCGATTTGCACTGGACGACTCAGCTGGCCTTTTTTACCTCTCAACTGGGGAGAACCGATCCGCATGCCGCAACCGCTGACGAAGCCTGGCTCGTTCAACGTGGCGCAGGCCTTCGCCCAGGCGCTGCAATTCCATGAGCGCGGGCAACTCGCTCAGGCCGAGCCGCTCTACGCGCAGGTCCTGGCCGCGCGGCCGGACCACGCCGACGCGCTGCAGATGATGGCGCTCGTCAAGCTCGCCAGGGGCCAGGCGGCCGAAGCGCTCAATCTCGTTTCCACCGCCATGCGCGTGCGCACGCCGTCGCCGAAGATGCTGCTCAACCACGGCCTCATCCTCAACACGCTCGAGCGCCGCGAGGAAGCGCTGGAAAGCTTCGACCGTGCGCTCAAGCTGAAATCCAAGTTCGCCGAGGCGCACAACAACCGCGGCGCGGTGCTCGCGGCGCTGGGCCGCACCGACGAGGCGCTCGACGCCTACCGCAAGGCGGTTCTCCTCAAGTCGGATTACGCGGAAGCGCATTACAACCGCGGCAGCCTGCTGCGCACGCTCGGCCGCTACGACGAGGCGCTGGTCAGCCTCGATCGCGCGCTCGCGCTCAATCCGAAATATGTCAAGGCGCACAACAATCGCGGTGCCGTGCTGGAGGCGCTCGAGCAGCTCGACGGCGCACTGGCGAGCTACCAGCGCGCGCTCGACATCGACCCGACCTTCGGTGAAGCCGCCGACAATTTCGGCCGCCTGCTGATCCAGCTCAGCCGCTTCGATGAGGCGTGCGCCGCCTTCGAGCGCCAGTTGCAGCACGACCCCAACAATGCCGGGGCCCATTATCGACGCGGAATCGTGCTGGTCGAGCTCAACCGCAACGACGAAGCGATTGAGGATTTTCAGCGCGCGCTGGCGCTCAAGCCGGACTATCCGGAAGCGCGCTTTGCCGAGTGCATGGCCGAATTGCCGATCGTCTACGAAACCGCTGACGAAGTCCCACGCCGGCGCGCGGCCTACGAGCGCAAGTTGCGCGCGCTTGCCGACGACGTGACGGCGGGCCGGCTCGCCGGCGACCTCACCGCGGCGATCACCCCGCGCCAGCCGTTCCTGCTCGCCTATCAGGCGCAAAACGACCGCGACCTGCAGAGTATCTACGGCGGCATGGTCTCGCAGATCGTTTCGCGGGAATTTCCGGCCGTTGACATGCCGCCACCGCCCGCGCCGGATGAACCGCTGCGCGTCGGCGTGGTCAGCAGCTTCTTTTATCTGCATTCCAACTGGAAGATTCCGATCAAGGGCTGGCTCAGCCAACTCGACCGTTCGCGCTTCCGGATCTACGGCTACTATCCGGGCACGGTACGCGACGCCGAAACCGACGCCGCCGAGGATATCTGCGACCGCTTCATCCAGCGCACCTTGGACGCCGAAGGCTGGCGCCGCGAGATCCTGGTCGATGCGCCGCACGTGCTGATCTATCCGGGGCTGCTGATGGATACGGTGTCGGTGCAGCTCGCAGCCCAACGCCTGGCGCCCGTGCAGTGCACCTCCTGGGGCCATCCGGAAACGAGCGGCATCGCCAATCTCGATTATTTCCTGTCGAGCGATCTCATGGAGCCGCCGGGCGCCGATGCGCTCTACACCGAGAAGCTGGTGCGGCTGCCGAACCTGTCGATCTATTACGAGCCGGTCGATCTCGGCACGATCGAGTCGAGCCGTGCACGGTACGGACTTCGCACCGATGCCGCCGTGTTCTGGTGCGGCCAGTCGCTCTACAAGTATCTGCCGCAGCATGACGACATTTTCGCGCGCCTCGCGAGCGAGGCGCCGCAAAGCCAGTTCGTGTTCATCAAGCATCACGGTGGCCCGCGCGTCACCGAGGTTTTCCAGAAGCGGCTGGCCGCCGCCTTCGCGGCGCGCGGCCTCGACGTCGAGCGCCATTGCGTGTTCCTTGACCGGTTGACTCCGAGCGAGTTTGCCGGCGTCATCGGCCTCTGCGACGTGTTCCTCGACAGCCTGGACTGGTCGGGCTGCAATTCCGCCATTGAGAGCCTGCCGCACGCCCTGCCGATCGTCACGCTGCCCGGCGCCTTCATGCGCGGGCGCCACAGCGCCGCACTCCTGGAGATGATGGGCGTGACCGAAACGATTGCACGCGACACCGACGACTACGTGGCGATCGCCGTGCGGCTGGCCAAGTCGCCGGAAGAGCGGCTCAAGATCAGCAACCGCATGGGCGCCGCCAAGGACAAGATTTACCGCGACCGCGCCTGCGTCACCGCGCTGGAGGATTTCCTGGAAAAGGCGGTGCGGGGATAACGGCTTGTCATTCCGGGACGCTGCGAAGCCGCGGACCCGGAATCCAGGGCCAAGCATGAACACATCATCAACATCCAGGCCGCGCGGCCGCCCGGCTTCGTTAACCTGCAACTAAGTAAAATTTCAATTCAGCGCATTTTGTTGCGCTCGTTTGTCAATGCGTAACGCTGGTTGTCCTAGCGTGTCTTGCGCGCGCCACGAAGTTCCGCGCTAAAATCTATTTTTCACGGCGACATCAGGGTTACCAACTCATGATCCTGCAATCCGCGTTTCAAGACGATGCCAGCGAACTCCCGCTCGCCGCCTTTCTCGATCCGGCATGCCAATTGGCATTTGCGCGCATGCCCCACGGCATCCTCCTGGTGGATGCCCAGGGGAAGATTCCAATGGCTAACCGTCAAGCAATCGATCTGCTCGGCTTGCCCGAAGAAAAGGTGCAGAATCGGCCCGACTTCCGCGACATCCTGGACCTTCAGTGGCGGTCCGGCGAGTACGGGCCGAATGGCGAGCATGTCGCGTCCGACCTTCGCCGCATGATTAGGACGGTCCTCTCGGGTCGCGATTTGCTGGGCAATTTGCCTCTCTACGAGCGCGCGCGCCCGAACCAAACGTTCATTGAAGTGCGAACGGCGTCATTGCCAGACGGTGGGTTCGTTCGCACTTACACGGATATCACCGAGCGAAAGCGCACCGAGGCGCTGATCGAGCACATGGCGCGCCACGATTTGCTGACCGGGCTTGCCAACCGTCGGCATTTCCTCGATCGGCTCGCGCGGCAGTTGGACGAGGGCGAGGGTTGCTGTAGTTTGCTGTTGTTGGACTTGGATCAGTTCAAGTCAGTCAATGATACGCGCGGGCATCAAACCGGGGATGCGGTGCTCGAAGCCGTGGCCCGTCGGCTGCGTTCGATTGCGGAGAAAACCGATACGGTTTCGCGCCTCGGCGGCGACGAATTTGCGTTCCTCCGTTCGGGCTGCGGCCGAAAGGGAGGGGCTTCGCTCGCCGAAAAGATCATCGAGATCATCAGCGAAATGATGCCGATAGGCGCAGATCAATTTGAAATCGGCGTGAGCATTGGCGTCGCAATCGCGCCTTCCGATGCCTGCTCTCCGCGCGAGTTATTGCGCTGCGCAGATTTGGCGCTTTACCGGGCAAAACGCGGTGGCCGAAATCGGCATTGTCATTTCGACCCCGATATCGACAGGCTTGAAATGGCCGAACGTGACCAGGGTCCGGGCACTGACGCAATCGCAAAATAAAGGACGGGCGGGCCCACGGCGACTTCGCGTTGCGTCAAGTCGGCCCAATCATCCAGGGGCTGTCCAACCTGCCTCGATACTGACCATGGCTGCGCGTTAAGCAGTCCACGCGCTCGTGCTACTATTCGCCCAGCGCCGCGTCCGCCTGCAGGATGCTGTCGGCGCCCGCGGTGACGTTCATCTCCAGGCCCGGCGCCTGCACCGCGACGTTCTCGGCGAAGAAGCGCGCCAGCGCCGTGCGGCCGGCATCGTCGCCACCGTCGCGTAGCGCCGCGAGCGCTTGCTCGGCGAGCAGGCATCCGCCGGCGGCGTTGCCGAACAGCCTCAAGTATGGCGTGGCGCCGGCAAGCGCCGCCTGCGAGCCCTTCTGCGCCAGCAGCCACTGCGTCGCGCGCTCGAGGCTGTCGATTGCCTCAGCAAGCCGCGCCGCGGTTTCGCCGAAAGCCGGTGCGTTACTCGCCTTTACCGCGGCGACCGTCGCGCGCAGCTCGTCGAGATAGAGCGCGATGGTCTTCCCGCCTTCCAGCGGCACCTTGCGGGTGACGAGATCGAGGGCCTGGATGCCATTGGTGCCTTCGTAGATCGCGGCGATGCGGGCGTCGCGATAATGCTGCGCGGCGCCGGTCTCTTCGATGAAGCCCATGCCGCCGTGCACCTGCACGCCGAGCGAGGCCACCTCGATGCCGATATCGGTGGAGAACGCCTTCGCCACCGGCGTCAGCAGCGAGGCGCGCTCAAACGCCGCCTTGCGGGTGGCGCCGTCCTTGGCCCGCAGCGAGCGGTCGATGGCAACACCCGTTTGATAGCAGATCGCGCGCGCCGCGCCGGTCAGGCCGCGCATGGTGAGCAGCATGCGCTTGACGTCCGGGTAATGGATGATTTCGCCGGCGGCGCCCTGCTTGCGCTCGCGCGCGTAAGCCAAAGCCTGTTGCAACGCGCGCTCGGCGATGCCCACGCCTTGCAAACCGACCGCCAGCCGCGCCCGGTTCATCATGGTGAACATGCAGAGCATGCCCTTATGCTCTTCGCCGATGAGATAGCCGACGGCGCCGCCCTGATCGCCGTAGACCATGGTGCAGGTCGGCGAAGCGTGGATGCCCATCTTGTGCTCGACCGAATGCGCGCGCACGTCGTTGCGCGTGCCGTCGAGCAGCACCTTCGGGACCAGGAACAGCGAGATGCCCTTGGTGCCGGCGGGCGCGTCGGGCAGGCGGGCGAGCACGAAGTGGATGATGTTGTCGGTGAGGTCGTGCTCGCCGTAGGTGATGAAGATCTTGGAGCCGGTAATACGGTAGCTGCCGTCGCCCGCGCGCTCGGCCTTGCTGCGCAGCGCGCCGACGTCGGAGCCCGCCTGCGGCTCGGTGAGTTGCATGGTGCCCATCCACGCGCCGGTGGTGAGCTTTTCGAGATACTTTTCCTTCAGTTCCGCACTCCCATATGCATGGAGCGCATCGACCGCGGCCATGGTCAGCACCGGCCCAATCGCAAACGCCATGCTGGCCGAATTCCACATCTCGATGCAGGCGGCGTTGATGGCGTGCGGCAGATCCTGGCCGCCGAAGTCGGCGGGTCCGGCGAGCCCGTTCCAGCCGGCGGCGGCCCAGGAGGTGTAGGCCTGCTTCCAGCCCGGCGGCGTGGTCACGTTGCCGTCCTTGAAAGGCGTGCCGAATTTGTCGCCCACGCTGTTGAGCGGGGCGATTACCTCGGTGGCAAATCGGCCGGCTTCCGCCAGTACGCTGGCGACGGTTTCCTCGTCGAGGTCGCCGTAGAGGCCTTCTTGTAGCGCGCTTTTCAGGCCGGCGGCGTTGAGAAGGGCGACGGCGATGTCGGAAACAGGGGCGCGGTAGGGCGTGTCGGTCATGGCCGCCAATCTAACCGGGGTGGGGCGCGGGTCAACGCGCTTCGGCACGGCGAAATGCCCGCCCGAAACCGGCCGTTTTCGTGGGCGTTGATTGGGCGCGGGCGCATCGCTATGGTCCGCCCGCCTGCGGCCGAATCCCCGTGGGTTCCCGGCACATTGGGGCGTAGCCAAGTGGTAAGGCAGCGGGTTTTGATCCCGCCATTCCCTGGTTCGAATCCTGCCGCCCCAGCCAGCGCTCCCTATCCCACTGATAACACGGTAAAATCGCCCCAGCTGGGGAGCTGATGCACAGCCCTGCGGCACACACCTGTTGCACAGGATGTCGCTCATGCCGCTCGCTGCTCATCTCATCCGTCGCGGTGCCGTCTACTACTGGCGCAGACGTATCCCCAGCCGCCTTGCAGCTTGCTGGCAACGGCCGCATGTTCAACTTAGTTTGAATACCGCTGACCCTAATCACGCATGCACTTTAGGCGCGCAGCTCGATGCAGCACTTGCGGAGATCGTAATGTTAGCAGAACGCAGCATTCTTTCTCGGCCGAAAATCGACGCGATGATGCGTGCCATCGTCGCCGCGCATTCGGCCAAGCTCGACCGGCTCGCTGCTGCCGCCAAGATGGATGCGGGCTTTGATGCGGGCGACGCCGAGCGTACCGACCTATACTTCGGCTGGGCTTACCGCCTTCTCGACAGCCAAGGCTCCGGCGCGGTGGTTCGGCCGCAAGATCGTGAAGCCATGATGAAAGCGGGCTTCAGCGAAAC
>CAWGGL010000048.1:0-59540 GCA_963822085.1 uncultured Pseudomonadota bacterium | reverse complement strand
CCGCGCGTGACGCGCGTTTGCCAGACCATGGTGGAGCGGCCGCGGTGCAGCGGGGTGCACTCGGCGTAAGCCACGTCGCCGATCGGCACCGCAGCGAAGAAATTGGTCTTGCTTTCGATCGTGGTGGTCTGCTGGCCTTCCTTGAGGTTGGCGGTGGCCGCGGTGCCGCCGAGGTTGTCGGCGAGCGCCATGATGGCGCCGCCGTGCATGATGTTGAAGCGGTTGTTGAGCTCGTCGCGCGCCTTCAGTTCGGCGGTCACCCGTTCGGCCGAGACGTGAGTGATCTTCAGGCCGAGGAAATCGGCGAACTGCGGCTGCTCGAGCGCGAGCGGATTGAAATCGGTCATATGGAAAGGCTCCAGCTTCTTGCGGCCGGCATTAATCGCGAGGGCCGGGGCGGAAAGCAAGGGGCCAAAGGGACCGAGTTCGCGAACGCCTAACCGGCCGCGCGCACGCGGGCGAGCCAGTCCAGCGTTGCCGCGATGCCGTCCTCGTAAGAGGTCATCGATTGCGGGCCGAGCAGGGCGGTGAGCTTGCTCGCGTCGTAGCTGACCGGCTTGAGATAGTCGGGCACGACCTGCAGCAACCCGCGCAGGTCCTTGTTGAATAACGCCACCAGCCTGAGCGTCATCATGCCGGCGCCGCGCAGCTTCACCCGGTGGCCGAGATGCCGTCCGGCGATTGCTGCGAACTGGTGCCCGCTGAGCGGCCCGCTGCCGGGCAGGCACCAGTGCGCGCCGAAAGCTTCCGGCTTGCGGCCGATCTCGGCGGCGATGCGCATGGCGTCGGGCACGTAGATGTATTCGCGCGGCGTGATCGGCTTGCCGATCCAGTTGACGGTGCGGCCTTGCGCCGCCTCCAGGAGCGCGTTCTGCAAGGTGCTGGCGTGCACGAAGGGCCCGTAGAAGTCCGGCAGGTGCAGGATGGCGGCGCCGGTGGCGAACAGGATGTCCTCGGCCTCGCGCCGCCACTCGATCCAGGACGGGCCGCCGCGGCGCGGATGCTGCTCGTTCATCGTCGGATGAATTTGCGGATAATAGGCCCAGTAGCTCGACACCTGCACGCAGCGCGCTCTTGTGCGCTCGAGCGCTTGCGCGATGTTGCGGGCGGTGACTGGGTGCAGGTGCATCTGGTCGCCGGGCAGGCCGATGCAGTCGTAGACCAAGTCGCAGTCCTCGATGGCGCGCAGCGTCTGATGGGCGTCGAGCACGTCGGCGGGATGCTTGTCGACCGCCGCATCGGGAAACAGCCGTTCGAGCTTGCCGCGCTCGCGTGCGACCACGCGCACCGGCGTGCCGGACTTGCGCAGTGCCGCGGTCAGATGAAAGCCGGTCGGACCGGTGGCGCCGAGGATGGCGGCTTTGCTCATGGTGGTGTTCCGTGGGGAGAAAGGCTCAATTGCGTGTAGGCCTCGTGCCGCTCCCGAAGGCTACGCTAATTCGTGGTGCCGGGGTCGGCCGGCGTGGGTTTGCTACAGGCGCAGCCCTTGCAGCCGCCACCTGTCACGATCGCATGATGCCGCTCGCCGACCCGCGGCGCGCTGCCCGTCAGGCAGGGCCGGCGGGCCGCGTCCTGCGTCGGGACTTTCGCCATCACCTTTTTCACCGCGTCAAGGTCGAGCGCCGCCTCGGCCGTGAACTTGCCGGCGTAAGCCAGTTGCTCCTCCTTCAGCTCGTAGCAAGTCGCCCCTTCGATATCGAGGAGGACGGCCTCCATGCCACTGTCGCGGAAGGCATGGTGGCGCTTCAGAAAGAATTCGCCGCAGCACATGCCCACGTAGCTCTCCACGCCGGCCGCCTTCATGTCGGCCAACGTGCTGGCGAGATGTTCGAAGTTGGTGATCGTCACGACTTCCATGTTGCGCTCGCGGGCCATCAGGTAGGCGTCGCCCACTTCGCATTTGCCGCATTCCACGCAATCCATCGTGTGCCGCCACTTGCACCACGATGGCTTGGCGCAATAGGGCACCAGCATCACGTTGGCCCGCGCCAGCGCCGCCGCCGGGTCGGCCTCGCGCCCCGCCAGCATCAGCCCCGACGTCTGCTCGGGCGTGAGGCCGAGCCATTCCTGCATCGACCATTTCGAGGCGGCGCGGTCGATCAGCTTCACCAGATCGCCGGTGTCGAAGCCGGCGGTGTCGGGCTTCTCGGCGGCGAGCCATGCCGCCGCCGCCTCGGCGAGCTGTCCGGCCTTGCGCCCTTGTAGATGTCCGGCAAGCCGCGCGAGCGTATCCGCCGGCGCCACATGCCCGTCGGTGGCAAAGCGCACCTCGGCGGCTACATCGTCCGCCGCCATTCCCAGCAGCACGCGCAGCGTGGCGCCCGGCACCTTGTCTTTCGTCTCGAACCGGTTGTCGCCCAGCAGCCATGGCGTTTCCGCAGGCGCGGGCACGGTCTGGTCCCAGCCGCGCGCCAAGCCGCGCGTCAGGTCGCGCGCGAGCCGTTGCGCCGCCGCTTCTTCGAGCGCTTGCGCGATCTTCTCCGCCTCCGGCGCGCTGCCCAGGAGCTCCTCGAGCGAGGTCATGCGCTCCTTGGCGTGCTCGAGCCCGGTTACTGTCAGCTTCTCGGTCGGCACCAGCAGCGCTTGCATCGCGGCCTTCAGGTCGAGCCGCACGATGATGGTCGCGAACAGCAGCACCGAACCGTCTTGCTCGGCGAGAAACACAGAGGCGATCTTCTGCCGCCCGGCCACCTGCAGATCGTTCGGCGCCTTGAATTCCGATTGCACGCCGAGGCGCGCCAACGCCGCGGCGACGATGCCGGCTCCGGTCGCCAGCCGCTCCGCCAGGTTCGTTCCCAAGGCCGCGGCCGGCACCACCAGGCTCATCGCCTGCTGGCCCTCGTCCAGGTAGAGCGCGCCGCCCGCCGTCGGCCGCCGCACCACCTGCACACCGGCTTCGTCGCAATACTGCCGGCGCGCCTCATGCACGAATGTCTGGTGGCAACCCACGGAAACCGCCGGGCGGAAGCGGCGGACGACGATCCTGTCGCCGGTCCGGCCCGCCGCATGGGCGGCAAGCATTGCCCGATCGCGCGCGGCGGTTTCGGCCGCGGTGGCCATTTCGGCGAGAGGGCGGGAAGCTCCGGGCGCTTGCGGTACCATGACGCGCGACGTCGAGGCGAGAAGGGTGGCGTCTGGCATGGCGCTGCTCCGGAGAATGACGACCGAGACCTTGCGACAACCCTAACATAGTATTGGACGAATACGTGAAGGGCGCGGAGGTACGCCGTGCCCTGTCATGTGACGGTCGTCGATTGGCTGTGGGCCCAAAACAAACGGGGCGCCGGATTGGCTCCGGCGCCCCGAGCGTTGTTTGCCTCAGGCGGAAAATCAGTCTTTCGGCTGCGGCACCACGCGCAGGTAGGGCTTCAACGTCTTGTAGCCCTGCGGATAGAGCTTGTCGGCTTCCTCGTTGCTGATCGCGCTCGAGAGGATGACGTCCTCGCCCTGTTTCCAGTTCGCTGGCGTCGCCACGCGGTGCTTGGCGGAGAGCTGCAGCGAGTCGAGCACGCGCAGGATCTCGTCGAAGTTACGGCCGGTGCTCATGGGATAGACCAGGATCAGCTTGATCTTTTTGTCCGGTCCGACGATGAACACGTTGCGCACGGTCTGGTTATCGGCGGGTGTGCGACCCTCCGAGGTGCCAGAGGTCGAGGCCGGCAGCATGCCGTAGGCCTTGGAGATCTTCAGGTCCGGGTCGCCGATCATCGGATAGTTGGGCGCAAAGCCCACCACGTCCTTGATGTCGACCGCCCACTTGGCGTGGTTGTCGACCGGATCGACCGACAGGCCGATGATCTTGGTGTTGCGCTTGTCGAATTCCGGCTTCAGTCGGGCGACGGTGCCGAGCTCGGTGGTGCACACCGGCGTGAAGTCCTTCGGGTGCGAGAACAGCAGGCCCCAGGAACTGCCCAGCCAGTCGTGAAAACGGATCTTCCCCTCGGTGGTGTCCGCCTCGAAATCCGGAGCCGTATCGCCGATCGCCAATGTCATTTTATGCCTCCAATACCGCGTCGTGAGGTGACGTTCGCAGGCTTATATAAGGTGCCGTATCGGGCCGGAATAGCCTGAGCGATAAAGAGTTGCTCTGGCCCGCATACCAGCCATCGAAAAGCACAGACTTTCACGCGGCGGGCGCGGGCGGGGAAGGAATTCCCGCCCCAGCCGAGCGTGCTGTCCCCAGCCGAAAGGTGCGCCAGCGTTGGAGAATTCGGAGCGCCGGGTTAGACAGGATTCATGTCGAACGAATCGACCCCGCTGCCCGCCGGCCGCCTGCCGATCGTGGTCGTGAGCCACGAGCGCTCGGGCACGCATTTCACCATGAATTCGCTTGCCGGCTGCTTCGACTACGTCTCCAACCCGTGGATCGACATCGACCGCCACCAGTTCAACATCAATTATTTCCACACTCCCAGCGTGAAGGGCCTGCTGCTCAAGGTGGCGGAGGTGCGGCCGGCCAACATCGTCAAGAGCCACCACGAGTTCGAATTCGTCAAACGCTTCATGCCGGCGACCGAGGGCAAGCTCCACATCGTCTACGTCTACCGCAACCCGGCCGACGTGATGTCGTCGTTCTGGCGCTTCCTGCACACCTGGGACTGGGCGGAAGGGCCGCTGGAGGACACCGCGCTCGGCTTCGCCACTGCCGCGCCCATGGGGCAGTTGATGCGCTATCAGTTCCGGCAGTACCCGAGCATGCTGGAACGTTGGGCCAACCACGTCGAGCACTGGGTCGACGCGGCGCGGCGGGCGAACAACATCCACATCGTGCGCTACGAGGACCTCGCCGAGCACTTCGAGGACACCATCCAGCGCCTTGGGCGGCGGCTCGGCATGCAGCCCGCCCGCATCGCGCCGCCGTCGCGCTCCGAGAACGTGGTGGCGGGCGGCGAATTGCGCTGGGCGCCGGAGGCGGGCGCGGACAACCGCGCGGCGGTCGATCAATTGGCGCGCGTGATGTTTCCCGGACTGATCGACAAGCTCGGTTACGGGCCGGCGTCGTCGAGTCTCGCTTCGGCGGTCTAACGCGGCTGGAGGTCTTCGTCGGTCAGCGTCTTCAGGAACGCGATGATGTCGGCCTTGTCGCGGTCGGTCATCGCCGGCGTTTCGCCGGCGTGGCGGTCGAACGGCGGATCGGTCACGTCGATATTGCTGCGATAGCGCGCCGGTAGATCGTTGTATTCCATTACCTGGCCGTCGGCGCCGCGCGGATAGATCTTGCCCGGTGCGGTGTCGCGGAAGTCGTAGAAATCCAGCACCTGATCGAGCGAATGATAGACGCCGTTGTGGAAGAATACGCGGCGGGTGGCGACGTTGCGCAAGGTGGGCGTCAGGAACATGCCGCAATACTGCCGCGCCCGCTTCAGGTCCGTGCGGTACGGCCCGCACAGGCCCAGGTCGAAATAGGCCGAGTTCTTGTTGGCGATGAGCGTGTCGTTGCGCGGTACGCCCAGCGCCTCGTATTCGTGGTCGGTGAAGAGTGGCGGTAGACCGTCGGTGCTCACCGTATCCACATGGCAGCCGCCGCAATTGGCTTTGTTTGGATCGTTAAACAGGCTGTAGCCACGCATCTCGCTCGGGCTAAAGCGCGCCCTGCCTTCCAGCCAACGGTCGAACTTGCTCGAATAGGGATGAAAGCTCGCGTCCTCGATCTGGAAGCGGCCGACCGCGAACATCGCTTCGCTCACCGCGCGGCGCGGATCGGCGAACACCGACGCGCCGAACAATTGCGCGAAGCGCGGCGCATAAGGCGCGTCCTTGAGCTTGCCGGCTATTCTGTCGACGCTGCCGCCGTCCATCTCCAGCGGGTTGAGCAGCGGCACCAGCGCCTGGCCCTGCAACGTATCGGCGCGGCCGTCCCAGAACAGGCCGCCTTGCGGCACCCTGTTGGCTGCCGCTTGCGCCGTCTGCGTCGCGGTCTTCGTCACCCGCGGCGCGGCGCGGCTGAGCGCGACCTGCTGCAGGAGGTTGGTGTTTTCGGCTTCTTCGTTTTCCGGCCCGATGCTGAACGCTGGCTGCCGCTCGAGATAGCGCAGTGACGGCACCGCGCGTACGCCTTGCCGCGTGAGGTGGGGCCCGCCCATCATCGCCGGCAGGTCGTTCGGCGGCCCGTAGGCATGTTGTGGGCTGTGGCAGGAGGCGCACGACATCCGCCCGGACGACGAGAGCGACGGGTCGAAGAAGATCAGCTTGCCGAGTTCAGCCATGGCCGAGAGCGGCTTGGCCGCCGGCCGCACCAGCTTGACCGGATGCGGATTGACGCCGGAGGCGCTGTCCGCGCGCGCCGGCCCCCATGACGGAACGGCGCCGGCCGCCATCAGGCAACCGGCGCCGAACAGCAACGCAGCGATTGCGCGCAAAGGCCGCCCTCAGTTCGTGGTGGTCGACGGCGGGCCCGACAGCACCGTGCCCTTCTTCGGATCGAGATAGAGCGCGGCGGTGTGGCCGCCGGACGTGAAGTCGAACAGGCCGTCGATCGAGCCGGCGGTGGCGTCGAACGAGCCGCCGCCGATGCGCTTGCCGTCAAGCCAGTTGTCCTCGACGAAGCGCACCACGGAGGCGAGCGAGATGCGCTCGTGTCCGACATAGTTGGCCTTGGCCCAGGGCGAGACCACCAGGAAGGGTAGGCGGGTGCCGGGGCCGCAGCGCCCGTTCACCGGCTTGCCATGAACGCCGGCAAGCGGCGTGCCGCTGCCGCACTTGCCGGGGCCGTCGAGCTGGTCGGCTTCGGCGTCGGCGGACGGGTTGGTCACCTTGGCGAAGGCGTGGTCGTACCAGCCGTCGGAGTCGTCCCAGGTAATGACCACCGCGGTATTCTTCCAGTCCGGCCGCTGCTGAAGGAAGTTGATCAGCTTCACGATGCCGGCCTGCTCGTCGAGCGGGTCGGAATACTTGGCGTGGCCGTCCTGGTAGGCCGGCATCTTGATGTAGGACACCGACGGGTAATTGCCCGCCTTCACCGCCGCGTAGAAGTCGTTGAGGCCGTAGTTGTGGTTGGCGGGATCGCGGGTCTTGCCGTCATGCTCGAAGCTGTAGCCGATGGCGGCGAGCGAACTCGGCCGCAGATGCTTCGGGTTCGAAGTCGAGGCGTAGTACTGGAACCAGGCGTGGTGGGGGATGTAGTCCTTCACCGTCGCATGCACCGTCGCCGAATAGGTGCTGCGCTTGCAGCCGGTCGAGCCGTTGGCGTTCTTGGCGCCGAGATCGAAGCCGCCCATGAACGAGCCCCAGGTGAGCCCGGCGTCGTTGAGCAGGTTGCCGATGTTCTTGCCTTCCATCATCGCCTGGTTCTTGGGCTTGGAGCACATGTCGTAGCCCGGATCGACGTCGTTGATCATGGTCAGGCCGCCCTGGCCGTCCTTGATGTAATAGGACACCTTCTTGACCGTGGACGGCTTCTTGGTCGTCTTGACGATCGTCATGCCGTTGGTCTGGCCGGACGACACGTTCAACATGCCCGGCGTCGACGGCCCGTAGGTGTCGGTATAGGCGTTGTCGCTCATGGCGAAGTGCTGGGCGTAGTTCCATAGGGCGGTGACGGTGTTGCCATCGTAATAGCCCATCACCTGGCCGCGGGTGCCGAAGGCACCGGCGCCGCCCTTGCTGCCGCGGCCGGTGTATTTCGGAAACAGGTCCGCCTTGCCGCCGTTATAGGCCATCTGCTCGGCGGTATAGGCGTGGTTCTGGTCGGCGGTGAAGGCCTGCGTGCGGTCGAGCCGGAACGGCTCGGCGGCGTCCTTGCCGTTTTCGGTGTTGGTGAAATTGGGGTTGTTGGTGAGCAGGCCGGCGTTGGCCAGGTTGTTCACCTTGGGCGTGTCCGGCTTGGCGGTGAAGGCGGGTTCGCCCGGCGGGTTGGCCGCCTTCGGGTAGGTGGCGAAGTAGTGGTCGAACGAGACGTTCTCGCTGAAGATGATCACCAGATGCTTGATTGGCGTCGCGGTCTTGGCCGCGTCCTCCGGGGTGGTCTTCGCGCTCAACAGGGCGGCCAGATTGACCGGCGCCACCGATTGAGCGGCGGCCGCCGGGCCGCACAAGGCGGTAGTGGCGGCGGCGGCAGCGAGGATGGAGGTTGCGGCGGCGCCAAGCAAACGATTGCGCATCGGTGTTCCTCAAAAGGGCAAGGGGGTGAGCGACACCGCACATTTGAGCCACCTCCATGACCCTACGGTGACAGCCTATCGCCCGGGCGCGATTCCATACCTACTATCGACAACTTTTCTGTGCGCAAAGATTGGGCGGCCGCCAGCCGCAGCGGCCCGGATCAGCCGACGCAGCGGCTGGACCGTATCCGGATGCCGACGCTAAGATGGCCGAAATAACAAGATGCACAATTCGGGGGGATGGAATTCCAATGGACGCGGCAGCAAATGACGCGGTGCGCACGGGCGACCGCGCGCGGCGCAACACCATATCGGACGCTTTTCGCCGCTCCGCCCTGCGGCACGCGAGCCGGCATGCCCTCAGCTTCGGCGACCGGGACTGGACCTTCGGCGAGCTCGAACGCGCGGTGAACCGGGTCGCCGCGGCCATCGTCGATGCCGGCTTCAAGCCCGGCGAGCGGGTCGCCGCCTATGGGCGCAATTCCGACGCTTATATTTTGTTCTGGCTGGCCTGCACGCGCGTCGGCCTCGTGCATGTTCCGGTCAATTACGCGCTGACCGGACGCGAGCTCAACTACATCGTCGACCAATCCGGCGCCAGCGCGCTCATCGTCGATCCGAAGCTGGAGGAGAAGGCGATCGAGGCCATCGGGTCCGAGCGACAGATCAAGACGATCGGCACCTTCTATGGCGGCACGGGCTTCGACGTGCTCGACGCCGCGCTGAACGGCAAGGATGTGCCGCTCGTCGACAATCCGGTCGATGACACCGATGTGGCGCAACTGCTCTATACCTCCGGCACCACGGCGGCGCCGAAGGGCGCCATGATGACCCATCGCGGCCTCATCGCGGAATACGTCAGTTGCATCTACGAGCTCGGCTTCAGCGGCGCCGACAAGGCGCTCGCCGCGCTGCCGCTCTATCATTCGGCGCAGATGCACGTCTTCACCATTCCGCAGTTCCTGGTGGGCGCGAGCACCATCCTGATCGAAGCGCCGCAGCCGGAGCTCTGCCTCGAACTGATCGAGAAGCACGGCATCACGTCTTTCTTCGCGCCGCCGACGGTGTGGATCAGCCTGTTGCGCTGTCCGGATTTCGACAAGCGCGATCTCTCTTCGTTGCGCCACGTCTTCTACGGTGCCTCCATCATGCCGGTGCCGGTGCTGCAGGAACTGCGCAGCCGGTTGCCCGGCACCCAGCCGTTCAACTGTTACGGCCAGAGCGAGATCGCGCCGCTCGCGACCGTGCTGCGGCCGGAAGAGCACGACGCGCGGCCGGCCTCGGCGGGACGGCCGGTCCTCAACGTCGAGACGCGCGTGGTCGACGAAGAAATGCGCGACGTGGCGCCCGGCGTGCAGGGCGAGATCGTCCACCGCTCGCCGCATCTGCTGCTCGGCTACTGGGGCAAGCCGGAGGAAACGCGCGAAGTGTTCACCGGCGGCTGGTTTCATTCCGGCGACGTCGGCGTGCTCGACGACGAGGGCTATCTCACCATCGTCGACCGGGTGAAGGACGTTATCAAGACCGGCGGCACCATGGTCGCAAGCCGCGAGGTCGAGGAAGCGCTGTTCACGCATCCGGCCGTATCCGAGGTCGCGGTGATCGCGCTGCCCGACGACAAATGGATCGAGGCGGTGACGGCGGTGGTGGTGCTGCGCGTAGGCGAGACGGTCGACGAAGCGGCGTTGCTGGCGCACGCGCGCCAGTCGCTGGCGCCCTTCAAGATCCCCAAGCGGGTGATTTTCCGTGAGGACCTGCCGCGTAACACCGCCGGCAAGTTGCTCAAGCGCGAACTGCGCGCGGAGTATGCTTGAACGGATGTTGACCATTCACGGACCCGGCTCGCCATGGATCTCGATTATCTGCTCACCCGGCTGGCGGTCGCGCTCGGCATCGGGCTGCTGATCGGGCTCGAACGCGGCTGGAAGACGCGCAGCGTTCAAGCCGGCAAGCGCGCCGCCGGCGTGCGCACCTTTGCGCTGTGCGGCTTGCTCGGCGGACTGAGCGCGGCGCTGGCGCACGCCGTCGGCACGGCGGTCGGCGCCGGCCTGGTGCTCGGCTTTGCGTTTGCCGTCTATGCGGCGGTGATCGCCTGGTTCGAGCGCGATGCCGACCGCGCCGCCGGCAGCTTTTCCGCCACCACCATCGTTGCTGAGCTCCTGGCCTTTATCCTCGGCGCCTACGCGGTCATGGGCGACGTGCGGGTCGCGGCCGCCGCGGCGGTGGCAACGACCGGCATCCTGGCCGCGCGCGCGGAGATCCATGGCTGGGTCGCGCGCATCACCTGGCCCGAATTGCGCTCGGCGCTGGTGCTGCTGGCGATGACCTTCGTCATTCTGCCGGTGGTGCCGGATACGGCGATCGGCCCGGCCCCGGGGGTGAACCCACGTGAGGTCTGGCTGATCGCCATCGTGCTCGCCGGCGTCTCCTTCGTCGGCTACGGCGCGGTGCGGGTGTTCGGCGCCGAGCGCGGCGTGCTCCTGGGCGCGTTGGCCGGCGGGCTGGTGTCGTCGACGGCGGTGGCGCTGACCAGCGCTCGGCGCGCGGCGGCAGGTGAGGGCGCGCCGCGGCTGCTGGCGGCGGGCGTCGCCACCGCCAGCGCGGTGTCGTTCCTGCGGGTGATCGCCATCGTCGCGGTCATGCAGCCCGGCTTACTGCGGCTGGTGGTGCCGGGGCTGGCGCTGGCGACGATTGTGGCGGGCCTTTATGCGGTCGCCGCCGTTCATTGGCGCGGCGGCGGCAAGACCGGCAAGGCCGCGCCGGCCGACTTCACCAACCCGTTCAGCTTCTGGCCGGTGGTCGGCTTTGCCGTCTTTCTCGGGCTGGTGATCGTGGCGAGCCGCATGATCGGCGACACGTTCGGCACTGGCGGTGCGCTCGTGAGCGCGGCCGGCCTGGGGCTCGCCGACGTCGACTCCGTGACCGTGGCCATGAGCCGGCTGGTGCCGGTGCCGCTCAGCACGGTGGGGGCGGCGTCTGCGATCTTGGCGGCGGTCGCGAGCAACATGCTGAGCAAGCTGGTGATCGCGGGCGTGATCGGCCGCGGCCGTTTTGCCGGCGAGATGGCGGCGATGACCGTCGGCTGCTGGCTTGCGGGGGGCTTAGGGCTTTGGGGCGCGCTGGCCTTTTCCGCCAGGTGATATGACCATGTGACACGACATTGACTTTTCGCTGCGCCGCCGCAAAGGTCGTCAAAAAGGGTCCTGCTCACGCCGGAAAGTCGTTCAGCCAGTATGTTTAAACGGATTCTGATCGCCAACCGCGGCGAAATCGCCTGCCGGATCATCAAGACCGCTCGCCGCATGGGGATCGAGACGGTCGCGGTCTATTCCGAGGCCGACAAGGACGCCCTGCACGTCGAAATGGCCGACACCGCGGTCGCCATCGGGCCGCCGGCCGCGGCCGAGAGTTATCTGGTCGTCGACAAGATCATCGCCGCCTGCAAGGAGACCGGCGCCGAGGCCGTGCATCCTGGCTACGGCTTCCTGTCCGAGCGCGAGACCTTCCCCAGGGCGCTGGCCGATAACGGCATCGTCTTCATCGGACCGAACCCCAAGGCCATTGCGGCCATGGGCGACAAGATCGAGTCCAAGAAGGCGGCGGCGGCGGCCAAGGTCTCGACCGTGCCCGGCCATCTCGGTGTGATCGCCGACGAGAAAGAGGCGGTGAAGATCGCCAACGACATCGGCTATCCCGTCATGATCAAGGCCAGCGCCGGCGGCGGCGGCAAGGGCATGCGCATCGCTTGGTCGGAAGCGGAAGTGGCTGAAGGTTTTGCGCGCTCAAAGCTCGGAGGCGAAATCGTCGTTCGGCGACGACCGAATGTTCATCGAAAAGTTTATCGTCGATCCGCGCCACATTGAAATCCAGGTGCTCGGCGACAAGCACGGCAACGTCATCTATCTCGGCGAGCGCGAATGCTCGATCCAGCGCCGCAATCAGAAGGTGATCGAGGAGGCGCCGAGCCCGCTGCTCGACGAGAAGACGCGGCATGCCATGGGCGAGCAGGCCGTGGCGCTGGCGAAAGCCGTCGGCTACGACAGCGCCGGCACCGTCGAGTTCGTTGCGGGCCAGGACAAGAGCTTCTTCTTCCTCGAAATGAACACGCGGCTCCAGGTCGAGCATCCGGTGACCGAGCTTGTCACCGGCATTGACCTCGTCGAGCAGATGATCCGCGTCGCGGCCGGCGAGAAGCTTTCGATCAAGCAGAGCGACGTGAAGCTCAACGGCTGGGCGGTGGAAAGCCGCATCTATGCGGAAGACCCGTACCGCAACTTCCTGCCCTCGACCGGCCGTCTGGTGCGCTACCGGCCGCCGGCCGAGACGCAGCACCCATGGCGTGACGGTGCGCAACGACACCGGCGTCTACCGAGGGCGGCGAGATTTCGCTGTTCTACGATCCGATGATTGCCAAGCTGGTGACCCACGCCGACACCCGCGATAAGGCCATCGATGCGCAGTCCGACGCGCTCGATGCCTTCGTCATCGACGGCATCCGCCACAACATCCCGTTCCTGTCGGCGCTGATGGCGCATCCGCGCTGGCGCGCGGGCAAGCTTTCAACGGCGTTTATCGCCGAGGAATTTCCGGAAGGCTTCCATCCGCAGGCCCCGGAAGGCGAGCGCGCTGAAGTGATTGCTGCGGTGGCCGCGGCCATCGACCACGTGCTGGGCGAGCGCAAGCGGCAGATTTCCGGCCAGGTCAATGGTCATGGCAGCGGTCTTGGCAACGGCCACGGTGTCACCCGCGAGAGCCGGCGCGCGGTCTGGCTCGGGCGCGAGGAGATCGCGCTCGAGGTCAAGCGCGAGAATGGCACCATCGCGGTGCGCTTTCTGGGCAAGGAGAAAGCCAAGGACAAGGCGGCGCGCCACATCGCTTCCGACTGGAAGCCGGGCGATCCGTTGTGGACCGGCACCATCGACAGCCATCCAGTGGCGGTGCAGGTGCGCGATATCCCCAACGGCTTTGCGCTTAGCTACCGCGGCGTCGAAACCCACGCCTACGTCTACACCGAGCGCGAAGCGCAATACGCGCGGCTGATGCCGGTGAAGGAAAAGGCCGACAGCGGCAAGCAGGTGCTGTGCCCGATGCCGGGCCTCGTCGTCTCCATCGCGGTCAAGGAAGGCCAGGAGGTGAAGGCCGGCGAGACCGTGGCGGTGGTCGAAGCCATGAAAATGGAAAACGTGCTGCGCGCCGAGATCGACGGCACGGTGAAGAAGATCAACGCCAAGCCCGGTGACAGCCTGGCGGTGGACGCGGTCATCCTCGAGTTCGCGTGATCGTTCGTCCGTGGCGCCTCAGTGACGCTGCACGACCTCTTGGCCCTCGAGGAACTCCTTGGCCAGCGCGTGATAGATGCCTTCCTTGCAGATGAGGCGCGAGCAGGCGTAGCCGATGACCGAGGCGCACATCACCGGCACCACCATGGCGTGGTTGTCGGTCATCTCCGTCACGATAACGAAGGCGGTGATCGGCGCCTGCACGACGCCGGCGAAATAGGCGACCATGCCGAGGATGATCATCGCGGCCACCGGCGCACTCTGAAAAATATCGGCGGCGAGGCTGCCGATGCCGGCGCCGACCGCCAACGAGGGCGCGAAGATGCCTCCCGGAATGCCGCTTGCCGCCGTCAGCGTCGTCGCGATCAGCTTCAAGATGCCGAAGCTTTGCGGCAGCGGCACGCCGTTCTCGAGCGCCGTCTTAACTTGGCTATAGCCGGTGCCGTAGACCAGGTCGCCGGACGCAAGCCCGCATAGCGCGACGCCGAACCCGCACAGCAGCGCAAAGACCACCGGCCTTTTTTTCAGGAACTTGCCGATTGGGCCGGGCAGCCCGCGGGTCGCGACGATCACCATCCGGCTGAACAGACCGCCGGCCAAGCCGCCGATGACGCCGCAGATCGGGATCGCCAGCCAGTCGGCGCCGTCTGCGAGCATGGTGGTGGTGGTGCCGAAATAGGTGTAGTTGCCGACCAGGCCGAGCGTGGTGAGGCCGGCGGCGATGACCGCCGAAATGATGAGGCCGCTGGTGCGCACCTCGAAGCTGCGGCTCATCTCCTCGATTCCGAATACGATGCCGGCGAGCGGCGTGTTGAAGGCAGCGGCGACGCCGGCGGCGGCGCCTGCCAGCACCAGGCCGGGCTGGCGGCGCGGCGACCAGCGCCCGGCGGCGAACATGATCGAGGCGCCGACCTGCACGGTCGGGCCTTCGCGGCCGGCCGAGGCGCCGCACAACAGACCGAGCAGGGTGAGCAGGATCTTGCCGACGGCGATCCGCATCGACACCAGCTTGCTACGCGCGGTCTGGTCGGTGAGCTGGCGCGCGGCGATCGCCTGCGGGATGCCGCTGCCTTGCGAATTCTGGAAGTAGCGGTGGGTGAGGTAGACCGACAGTGCCATGCCGAGGGGCGTCACGACCAAAGCGCCGTAGCGCCAATGCCCCACGAACATCGCGAAGGCTTCCTGCACCCAATCGGCGGTCTTGGCGAGCAGCATGGCAGAGGCGCCGACGGTCACGCCGCCGAGCAGGAAGATGGCGCGCCGCTGCCAGTGCGCCGACATGACCCTCATAAGCCGAATGTGCCGGCGGCGGAGGACGTGCCGGCCAATGCGGATTGCTTTCATATTGTAGGAATCACAGCTGGCCTCAGGCACAGAACGGCGGCGGCCATGCCCGGTTGGATAACCCTGGCTCGCGCCCCCGTTCTTGCCTTACCGGAGAGCCAGTTTTCCTTACGCTGAGGCGGTGCTGTAGGTCAGTCCTCGGTTGGAAGCAATAGTCATGTCGGCCGCTTGGAACCGGCGCTGTGCCGCCGGGGACTGGTTGGGTGCAGATCAACCAGGGCCTCGGCCAGAGCCCGGGCCATTCATATGGCGGCGGCAAGGAAGGCGGCGTCGGCCGCAACTTCTCGCCGGAAGGGATACTCGACAGCTACACTCAGCGCACGAGCGCCGCGGTGAGCATGATGTATCAGGCGCACTGCATTAGCCGACAGGTGCCTGACACGGCAGGCTGGCGCATTAGGCCCGGGTCGTGCGGAAATTCGAAAGGTGTCAGCCCGCGTGCCCGTCGAGCAGAGCCTGAATTTTGCCGACAAGCCGCTGGATGTCGATCGGCTTGGTGTCGAAGTCGTCGCAGCCGGCCTCGATCGCCTTGTCCTTGTCCTCCACCATCGCATGGGCAGTAAGCGCGATGATCGGGATCGTTTTCGTATCTGGATTGGCCTTGACCCGGCGCGTCGTTTCCCAGCCGTCGATGACGGGAAGACTCATGTCCATGAGAATGAGGTCGGGGCTCTCGGCAGCTGCCATGTCGAGCGCTTGCTGGCCGTCGATGGCGATAACGATGTCGTAGCCTTTGCGCACCAGCCGTCGCGAAAGCATGTCGCGGTTCATCTCGTTGTCTTCGACCAGAAGAATCTTCACGAAGGTCACTCCTCCCTGGCGGGTTCAGCCGATGCCGCATGATGGCGCCGCACCAGCGCCGCCAGCGCCGGGCCGAGCGAGCCGATTGGCTGCCCGCTCTTGCTCAAGACCAGCAGGGTTCGCTGGGTCAGAAATGCGCGTTCTTTCTCAGTCAGGTCCTTCGCCGTCAGCACGACGATCGGCACATCGGACAACTGGCCGCTCTGGCGGACCCGTTCGAGAAAGTCGAAGCCGTCCATTTCCGGCATCATCAGGTCGAGCAGCACCAGCGCCGGCGGCGGATGGCCGTCTAGCCATTCGAGCGCGAGGCGGCCATTGGCAGCTTCGGCCACTTGCATGCCATTGCCCTGGAGGGTTACTCGAACGATGGCGCGCACATCAGGGTCGTCGTCGACGACGAGCACTGTGGCATCCTTGCCCGCGGGCGCCAGCTTGCGCACCAGCGCCAGCAGTTTGGTGCGGTCCACCGGTTTGGTCATGAATTCAGAAGCGCCCAGCGAAAAGCCGAGATGGCGGTCGTCGAACATGGTGAGCATGATGACCGGGATATGCTCGACGCTCGGATCAGATTTCATGGAGCCGAGCACCGACCAGCCGTCCACTTTGGGCATATCCACGTCGAGCGTGACAATGTCGGGCAGTGTCTTGTGCATGATGTCCAAGGCTTCGGCGCCGTCGCGCGCGTGCAGCAGGGAATAGCCTTCCTTCGCGAGCGTGGCCGACAGCAGGTCGTGCACGACGATATCGTCGTCGACGATCAGCACCTTGATGGCAGACAGCGGGTGGCCGGGTTCGACCGCCGCCGTCGCGCGCGCGCGGATCGCGGCTTCCGCCTTCTCGCGCCGGTCGGGCAGCGTGATGGTGAAAGTTGAACCCTGGCCCGGTGTGCTGGTGACCTCGATGGTGCCGCCAAGCATCTCGCAGAAATGCCGGGTGATAACCAGGCCGAGACCGGTGCCGCCGAAATTGCGCGTGGTCGAAGCGTCGGCTTGGGTGAAGGCCTGGAACAGCCGCCCGAGTTGTTCCTCGCTCATGCCGATGCCGCTGTCGGCGACCGAGAACGTCACGGACGGCGGGCCGTCGGCCTCCTGCCGGCGCGACAGGCGGAGCGTGATGGTGCCGTCCTTCGTGAACTTGGCGGCGTTGCTCAAGAGGTTTATGAGGCTTTGCTTGAGCTTGGTCGCGTCGGTGCGGATCGAGCCGAGGTCAGGTGGGCATTCGATAACGAGCGTGTTGGCGTTCTTTTCGATGAGCGGCGCCACCAGCGCTTTGACGTCGTTGACCATCGCGGGCAGCGACACGCGCTCGAGATAGAGCTCCATCTTGCCGGCTTCGATCTTGGACAGATCGAGGATATCGTTGATCAGGCCGAGGAGATGCTTGCCCGCGGCCTGGATTTTTTCGAGATCCTCGATGGTGGCCTCGTCGCCGCGGTCCTGGGCGTCTTCCGCCAGCAGTTCGCTGTAGCCGATGATGGCGTTGAGCGGCGTGCGCAGCTCGTGGCTCATATTGGCGAGAAAGGTCGACTTGACGCGGCTGGCGGCCTCGGCATCGTCCTTGGCCTTGCGGATCGCTTCTTCCGCCTTCTTGCGCTCGGTGATGTCGGTGTAGATGGCGATGAAACCGCCGCCCGGAATGGGATCGCGTCGCACCTCCAGCACCATGCCATCGGGGCGCACCCGTTCGAACGAATGCGAGGTTTCCAAAATCCGCAGGCGCTTCTGTAGTTCCTCCTCGACGTCCTTGTCGCCGAACTCGCCGCGCTCCCCGAGATAGCGGATATAGTCGGAAAAGGTCCGGTCGGTGCCGAGGAACTCTTCCGGCATTTCGAGATAGGCGACGAAGCGTTCGTTCCAGGTGACCAGCTTGTGCTGGGCGTCGTACATCGCCACGCCCTGGGACATATTCTCCAAGGTGGCACGCAGCAGGGCATGCTCCTGCTCGGCGTTGAGAGCGGCCTTTTCCTTGGCGTTCACGCTTTTGTCCTTGACGGGGCCGAGCGACGGCGCCCGGCGGCGGCTCGGTCAGAGCAGCGCAAGCTATCAGGCAGAATCAGCTTCTTCAATCGGATGGTGGTACGCGCCGCCCGTTCCGCGACGGCTCATTCCTCCCGCAGAAAGAACGTCTCCATCGGCCCTTTGCCTTTGACGTCAATGATTCCACGCGGCTCGAGCGGGAATTGGCCGGCGAGCGCACTGGCTGTCGCGGCCGACACCTGGATGCGTCCCGTCAGCGAGTGGGACTCCATGCGACTTGCCGTATTCACCGTGTCGCCCCAGACGTCGTAGATGAATTTGTGGGTGCCGATGACGCCGGCCACGACCGGGCCGGAATGGATGCCGATGCGCGCCTTGAGATCGAGGTCGGTCGCCGCCGCGACGTTCCTGACCTCATGCAGCATGCGGTGCGCGAATCGGGCGACGCGCACGGCGTGGTCGCTCTGCGGCTCGGGGATGCCAGCGGCCACCATGTAGGCGTCGCCGATGGTCTTGATCTTCTCTATCCCTTCCTCGGCGGCGAGCCGGTCGAAGGCGATGAAGATGCGGTTGAGGAAATCGACGGTACGGTCGGCGGAGAGGGTGTGGCTGAGCGCCGTGAAGCCAACGAGGTCGCAGAACAGGATCGTCGATTCCGCGATGCGGTCGGCGATGGATGTTTCGCCCTTGCGCATGCGATCGACGATACTTTCCGGCAGGATGTTCAGTAGCAGGGTTTCGGACCGGCGCTTTTCATGCTCCAGCTCGGCAATGAACTGCTTCTCCCGGTCGCGCAGATGTTTACGCTCCAGGCTGGCGTTGATGCGGGCGCGCAGCAGCACCGGATCGAACGGCTTGGTCAGGTAATCTTCGGCGCCAGCTTCGATACAGCGGACGACGCTGTCGAGCTCGTCGAGTGCCGAGATCACGATTACGGGGATATACCGGGTGCCCTCGGCAGCTTTTAGCCGCGTCAGGACCTCGAAGCCGCTGATCTCCGGCATGATCAGGTCGAGTAGGATGAGGTCGAACACCTTGGTTTCGCAAAGCGCCAAGGCAGCAGCGCCGTTCTCGGCGGTCGATATCCGATGACCGTCGCGCGCCAGCCGGCGCGCCAATACGTCGCGGTTCGCGGCGTTGTCGTCGACGATCAGAATTGCGCTCGGCGGTATGCCGTCCTCGGCAGTGCTCATGTGCAACGGCCGTACCGTGCGCAGGACGTCGGCGATGATATCGACCCGCCGCGCGTGATCCTGGTCGTGCTCGGGCGCGATCTCCTTGTCCCGGGTCAGTGCGACCATGGCGGCGATCTGGCCGAGCAGGCCGTCGGCGGCGTTTCTGAGATGGGTGAGGTCGTTGCGCAGGGGATGCTCGCCGTCCTCCATGTCCTCGATCAGCATTTCGCTGTAGCCGATGATGGCGTTGAGCGGCGTGCGCAGGTCATGGCGCAGGCGGCGATGGAAATCGTCGTCGCTCTCGTCTTGCTGGCGGCCGAAGGAGAAGTTTTCGATCAATTCGTTGACAAAGATATTGAGCCGCAAGCCGGCGTCATGCATGCGCTGGATGTCGCTTAGCATGGCCTCGGCTTCGAGTGCGCGCGCATCCGCCAGAAGAGCGTCAAGAAACTCGGAGATCGCGCTCGTCGGCGCTTGCACCTCCTGGCGCAGATAGGCGGCCAGGGCGCGGTTCAGGCGCTCGTTTTGGTCGTTCATCGGGCGGTGCGCTTCCTCAAAGACGCGGATTTGGCGGCAGAAGGGCGAAGCGGCGGGGAGTTTGGGAGTTGGCCCCGCTTCGGATTATCATGATTTTGGTGCCGCGTGGCGACAGACAATTGGCTCGGTGCCACCCGGCGCCGGCCGTCGGCGGATGTGCTGACGGTTGCCTCCCGGATCTGCTATGCCTCCGCAATGACCCCTTACTTTGCCTACGGCGCGAACATGAGCGTGGCCGCCATGCGCCATCGCTGCCCCGGCGCGCAAGCGGTGGGGCCGGCGGTGCTGCAAGGCCATCGGTTTTTCATCGGCCGCGAGGGCTGCGGCTCGGTCGAACTCAGCCGTGGCGATACGGTGCACGGCGTGCTGTGGCGGGTGACGCTACGCGATCTGGCCGTGCTGCACGCTTACGAACTGCTGCACAAGGGCATGTACGATCTGAACCGGCTGCCGGTGCTTCATGGTGGCCGCCGCGTGTCGGCGCTGATCTATCTGCTGCGGCGGCGCGTGCCCGGGCGGCCGCACCCCGGCTATATCGAGTCGGTTGCCGCGGGCGCGCGCGAATGGGAATTGCCGGAAGGCTATGTTCGCGCTGTCGAACGCTGGTCGCCATCGGGTTTTACAGGTGCTGCGAGGGTGGACGTAGGAGAAAGCGCAAGGGATATGACGAGGGATCTTGCGAGGGAGATCGTATGAGCGCGATCCGCCACATCGTGGTGCGCGGCCGCGTGCAGGGCGTCGGCTACCGCGCCTTCGTCGAGCGGGAGGCGTTGTCGCTCGGCCTGGAAGGCTGGGTGCGCAACTGCCGCGACGGCACGGTGGAGGCGCTGTTTACGGGCGAAGCCGAGATCATCGAAGCCATGATCGCGTCCTGTCGGCGCGGGCCTTATGCCGCGCGCGTCGACCAGATCGATCAGCGCGACGGGAGTGCCGCCGATGTCAGGCTGCGCCGGCCGGGCGACGTGTTCTCGGTGCTGCCGACGGCGTGAGGGTTGCACGGCCGCTTCGCCGATCATTGCGCGGCTCTCACCCTATGTCGCGGCGCAATATGCTGTTCTAGTGCTTTGCCTGACAATTCCGAGTATCGTCGCTAGGCTCCCTCGCACGCTCGCATTTTGAGTTGCGCTTGCGTTCATAGCGGGCTCAAAAGGCGTGTAGGTCACGTAAGGCGCTATAAGACGGAGAACAACTTGCGCATCCTGTTGCTGAATCCGAACATGACTCAATCAGTAACCGAACGCATGGCCGAGGCAGGTCGTTCGGTCATGGCGGTGGGCACCCAGATCATTGAAGCCACCGCCGAAAAGGGCGTGCCCTATATCTCCAATCGCGCAGAAGCTCAGATCGGCGGGGCAATTGCTTTGGAAATGCTCGCTGATCACATCGGCAAGATTGATGCGGCCGTCGTGGCAGCTTTCGGCGATCCTGGTGTTCTTGCTGCTCGAGAACTTTTCGATTTCCCCGTCGTTGGGGTATCCGAGGCTGCGATGCTGACGGCTTGCATGCTCGGACATCGCTTTGCAGTCGTTTCGTTTTCACAGCATCTCGTCGGCTGGTATCGCGACTGCGTCGAGCTCAACGGTATGCTCGGGCGATGTGCCGGCATTCATACGCTAGACTTGTCGTTTTCCGATGTCGCCAGCGATATGGAACGCAATGAAAGCCTTCTGGTGGAGTTCGCCGAACGCGTCGTGAAAGAGAGCGGAGCCGACTGCTTGATTTTCGGCGGCGCGCCCCTTGCGGGGCTGGCGAACCGGGCGCGCGATCGCATTCCGGTAGCAATTGTCGATCCAGTTTCAGCCGCGGTGAAGCAGGCAGAGGCGCTGGTGGCTCTGGGACCGCGCAAGTCGGTTTTGGGATCATTCCGGCGGCCGCCAGCGAAGGCGACGCGGGGCCTGGCGCCAGCTCTCGCCGCCCGCATAGAACATCGAGACGTCGATCCAAAATAGCGGCGCAGGTTGCCCTCGGACCAAATGGGCGTTGCCGCTGTTTCAATATATTATGATCCAGCGGAGCTGAACCTCAGAACTGATTGCATGATCCGCATTAGCGTTCGTGCGAATGGCAGCGCGAGCGTGCGCGTCATGTCGAGCGTCAGCTCTCTGCGCCGGCCGTCTCGGCGGCCTGAGCGACGGTCGGCCCGAACAGCGTCTCGAACTCCTGCCGCAGCACCATGTCGACCTCCGGCATCGACACCGGGATGCCGAGATCGGCGAGGCTGGTGACGCCGTAGCGTTGTTCGCTCACGCCGCAGGGCACGATGCCGGTAAAGTGCGTGAGGTCCGGTTCGATGTTGAGCGCGATGCCGTGCAGCGTCACCCAGTGACGCACGCGGATGCCGATGGCTGCAATCTTATCCTCAAAGCCGTCGCCCTTGTCGGGCCGGCGCACCCAGACGCCGATGCGATCCTCGCGCCGCTCGCCGCGCACGTTGAAGGCGGCCAGCGTCCGGATGATCCATTCCTCCAGCGTTGCCACATAGCGGCGCACGTCCGGGCCGCGCCGGCGCAGGTCGAGCATGGCGTAGGCCACCCGCTGGCCGGGCCCGTGATAGGTGAGCTGGCCGCCACGTCCGGCCTGGTGCACCGGAAAGCGCGCCTCGATCAGGTCGGCCGCCTTGGCGCTGGTGCCGGCGGTGTAGAGCGGGGGATGTTCCAGGAGCCAGACGAGCTCGCCCGCGCGCCCGGCGACGATATCGGCCACGCGCGCGTCCATGGCGGCGAGCGCGTCCTCATACGCGACCAGGGCGTCGCTCACCTGCCATTCCACGGGCGGATTTCCGGCCGGCGCGGCCAGGCCAATCGTCAGTTCGTCGCGAATGTTAACCATCGATTCACCATACCATGATGACCTAGTCCCCGCCCGCGCAGACGGGCCCACGCAGGGGGAATTATGGCCACAATCGACAAGGTCTCCGTCGACATCACGGTGGTGCTCGGCACCACGTCCATGCCGGTCCATCAGGTGTTGCGCCTTGGCCGGGGCGCCATCATCGAGCTGGACGCGACCGAGGACGACGACGTCAAAATCCTCGCCAACAACATGCCGGTCGCCGCCGGCGCGGTGGCGGTGAACGGCAACCGCATCACCGTCGAAGTGAGCGAGATCCTGCCGCGCCGGCCCGACAGCCGCTGAGCGGCGGGCAGCCCGCCTCCCGATTCCATATAGGTGCGGGTGGGTGCCGTCGCCGCCCGCGGCGGGCATTTGCGCAAATCGCTGATTCTTCGCCCGAATCGGCCGCCAACCAGGGCGGGAGAGGGCGCGCGTGGCTCTTGTGGCGGCAATGCCTATTTGTTACATGGTCCGCCGTCTCAGGGGCGCGGGGGTTTCGAGCCGCTCGCCCTTTTCCTATGCGGCCGTGGCGGAATTGGTAGACGCACTGCCTTGAGGTGGCAGCGGGTAAAACCGTGGAGGTTCGAGTCCTCTCGGCCGCACCAATTCGATTGAATCATCTAATTTGAGGGCTGCGGCGTGCCGGCCGGGCAGCGGCAGGCGGCGTAGGCCGCCGGCGTCGGTGCCGTCTGCGCGCAGGCGAAGGCTTTCAAATTGCCCTCATTGATCGGCGTCGGCGCGTCGACCGGATAGGACTTCATATAGGCCTGCGCGGCGCCCGCATTCCCGGCAATGCGCTTGGCGAGCGTGGCGAGGTTCGCCGCCGTATAGCGCGTGACTCCGTAGGTCTTGGCGAAATCGTACTCGCGCCGCCATCTGGCCGGCACCGTGCGGCCGGCCGCGTCCAGGTTGGTGAGATAGACAATCGCGGAGTCCTGCACGACCGCGTTCTTGCGGGCGTAGAGCATCACCGCGAAGGCCGGGTTGTTGCCGAACACGGGACTGACCGCCGGCGTGATGCGGGTCGCCAGCAACGGCGCGCCGGTCTTGTCCGGCAGCACCCGGAAGTCGTCCATGTGGGTATGGCCGGCGTAGCTCGCGGTCAGCACGCCCTTGTATTCCTCGATCAGCGCGCGGAAGCGCTTCGTCACATCGCTGCGCCAGAAGCTCGTGCCGGTCTGCGGGCAGGCCTGTTTCGACGACGTATAGGCGTTGATGCCGGGTGGGATGTGCATGGCGAGCGTCGCGGTGCGGCCCGCCGCCTTCTCGCGATAGAGCGTCCAGGCCAGCCAGTCGAGCTCGGCCGCGCCGGGATCGCCGCCGGTCTTGTTGCAGTCGTCCTGGTACTTGATCGACCAGAAGATCGAGTTGAGCGCGATGATATCGTGCTTCGGCACGGTCGGATGCGGCACCATGTAGAAGCCGCCGACGGCGAAATCGCGCCGCGCTTGCGGGTGACGCCTCAGCACCGGCAGGTCGCGCGCGATCCGCGCCAGCATCGCGCTGTGCGGCGCCACCTTGTAGTCGCCGCACACGGCGTCGTTGTTGCCGGGCGCGTAGATTAGCGGGGCGCCAAGGCGCTTGCGCAGCATGCGGTCGACGAAGCGCAGCGTCTTGACGACGAAGCCCTGATACGCGGCCTCCTGGCCACCGGCCGCCAGGAACTTCTTGTGAAACTTATGCGCCAGGTTGTCGCCGGTATTGAGCACATAGTCGTAATGCACGCGCTTGCCGTTACCGACGGTCACGCTTCTGGCGGCGGCCAGCATGGAGGCGAACAACGGATAGCTGGTGTCGGCGTGACCGCGGCGCGGGAAGGGCGTGTTCTTGGCGGCCCGAAAGAAGCGTTGCCAGCGCGCAAGCGGCGTCGCGATCAGCTTACGAAGCGCGGCCCGCCGCTTGGCCGGGTCCGCCGGCAGGCTGGCGAAGGGGTCGAAATGGATGTCGGTGACGTGCAGGAACAGGCCCTGTCCGGCCGCCGGCCGGAAGGACAGCGTCGCGGCCTTGACCGGCGCCGTCGCGGCCACGGCGAAGAGCGCCAGCGTTGCAACGATGGCGTAATGCGTTGCGCGCAGCATGAATGCCTCCCGGCTCCCGGAATCGAAACGCTGCCCCGGGGTCGGACCATAGAGCAACCGAGGGGCGATTTCCTCCGTCAGCACGTCGTCGCAGATGGTGCGGCTGCGCTACCCGTTTGGCTTGGCCGTTTTTGGTGTCGGCCGCCACCAGTCGAACAGCGTCTTCGGCCCGTCGTTGGCCGCGGTGCGCGCGTTGTGCTTCTTGTGTTTCAAGGCGCTCAGCGACTGGCTATGCGTCCGGTGCCGCCGCGTTTTCCGACGATGGTGGCGTACGAGATGTGCCACGTGCCGATGCCGCGTCGTCTTGTGCCGGTGCGCGTGCGCGATCATCGTCGCCGGCAGGGGCGGCACCGACTTCGGCCGAACGCCCGCGGGGATGACGTGCACGATGTGATAGCCGTGCGCCTTCAGTTCGGCGAGCAGCATCGGCAGCGCCTCGGCGGTGGCCGGATGAATATCGTGCAGCAGCAGCACGCCGCGGTGGTTGCGCGCGGCGATGCGCTCCATGGCCAGCCGCACGATCTTGGCCGGGGTGATGCCGCGATGCCAGTCGTCGGCGTCCTCGTCGGCACTCCAGTCCATCAGCGCGTGCGCGGCCAGGAAATTGTCGACCGTCTTGCTGACCCTGAGTGCCGGCACGCGGAAGAAGGGCGCCACGGCACGCGGATCACCAATCGCCGCCTGCACGGCGGCGATGCCGCCTTCGACCTCGCGCGCGACCGCCGGTTCGGCCATGCGGTTGAAGTTCAGCGGATGGTGCTCGCTGTGGGTGCCGATGCTGTTGCCGTCGTTATAGGCGCGACGCACGAGCGCGGGATAGGCGGTGGCCTGTTGGCCGACGATGAAGAACGTGGCCTTCACGCAATTCTTCGCCAGGATGTCGAGCACGCGTGGTGTGTAGGTGTGTACCGGCCCATCGTCGAAGGTCAGCACCACCTCGTGGTCCTTGAGCGGCAGCGAAGTTTTGAACTGCATCAGCCCGATCTCTCGCGGCACGGTCGCGTCGGCGACGATCGTGCGGCTGGTGCCGATAACCCCGGCACAAGCCTTCGGCTTCGCGGGGATCGCTGTTGCGGTCGGCGGCGGGGCCGGGGTCTCGCTGAGTTTAGCGTCAGGCTTGGCAGTCGGCACAGCGGCCGCCGGCTTGGCGGGCACCGTGGCCGTCGTTGCGGCCGAAGCGGTTTCGACCGGCCATTCCTGCGCCGAGGCCGACGTCACTGCGACCGGCGCCAGACCGCCTATCAGCGTGCCGCCGATCAGGCCGCACGCCAGCAACGCAACGCGACGCATACGCTCCACCGATACCCCTTGGCCGGTCCGCCGACAGGCGGCCGGGACCTCGTTCCCCTGGGAGCTATTTGAGCACATTGGGGAAATTTGTGTTAACGAAATATTAACCATAATTGACGGGCCCGCCGGCCACGGCAAAGGGCCGGTCAGTTGGTCAGTGGCCGCGGGGCGCTTGCCGCCGGCACCACGTGGACGATGCGGTAGCCGTCCTTTTTCAGCGCCCGCAGGAAGGCGGGCAGCATGCGGGCGGTCTCCGTCTTGGTGTCGTGCAGCAGCACGATGCCGTGCCCGACCTTGGCAATGCGGTGCATGAGGCGCTTGAGCTCGAAGCCCGGCGTCATCGCATTCCAGTCGCTCGCCCAGACGTCGGCGCCGAACACCACGATGCCGCGCGCCTTGAGCCAGTCGAGCAGGGCGGGGCTGGAAGCAAAGCCCGGGAAACGGAAGAACGGCGTAACCGGCGCGCTGCCGTGCCGGCCATAGAGCGCCAGGTTGTCGGCCGCAAAGCCGCGCTCGATTTCGGCCTCCGCCTTGGCGAGCTTCAGGTATTTCAGCAGGGGATGCGAATAGGTGTGGTTCCCGATCGAGTGGCCGTCGGCGAGCTCGCGCCGGGCGAGCGCCGGATGCGCCGCCACGTTGCGGCCGATCAGGAAGAAGGTGGCCTCGACGCATTCGTGCTTGAGGGCGGCCAGCACCTTCGGGGTCGTGGTCGGCCAGGGCCCGTCGTCGAAAGTGAGCACCAGCTCCTTGTCGGCGAGCGGCAGGGTCTGCGGGAACTGCTTGCGGCCGACCTGCGGGGTGCTGGCTGCATCGACGGTCATGACGCGTGCGGTCCCGAGCGCGTCCGAGTTGCCGGGGCAGGGCGCTGCCGTGGCGGCCAACGGGGTCAGGCAAAGCGTTGCGGCAATGAGCGTGCGAAACATCGGGGTCCCTTGGCCGCGGCAGTTCAGCGCGCGGGCCCGCCGTTCGCAAGTTTGTAATGAGGTTTATGCGCTAATGATTTGCCCGCGCGCAGGGGCGGGCGTACAAGCGGCCATTATGTTCCACCGCCGAGGATCGGCATGCTCGACGAGGAGACCACCGCCCCGCCGCTGCGGGCCGAGGACGGCACGGTCAGCGCCGACTACGTCGAGCGCGTCGCGCACGCGATTGAATTGGGCGACGTCGAGTCCCTGCGAACGCTGGCCGGCGATCTGCACGAGGCCGATCTCGGCGAACTGATCGAGGCGCTCGAGCCGGAACAACGCCCGCGCCTGGTTGAGCTGCTCGGGCTTCATTTCGATTTCGCCGCGCTCACCGAGGTCGATTACACGGTCCGCGAGGAAATCCTCGACGAGCTGCCGGCCAAGACGGTGGCCGACGGCGTCCGCGACCTCGAATCCGACGACGCGGTGACGATCCTCGAGAGCCTGGCGGAAGAAGAGCAGGCCGAGGTGCTGCGCGAGCTGCCGGTGCCCGAGCGGGTGGCGCTGGCGCGCAGCCTCAACTACCCGGAGCAGTCCGCCGGCCGGCGGATGCAGGACGAGTTCATCGCCGCCACGCCGTCGTGGACTGTCGGCCAGGCCATCGACTACATGCGCGAGACCGCCGACCTGCCGGACCGCTTCTACGAACTCTATGTGGTCGACGACGACGGTCGCTTCCAAGGCGCGGTGCCGCTCGACCGCCTGCTGCGCAGCAAGCGGCCGGTTCCGGTCGCCGAATTGATGGAGCCGGAGCGCCGGCGGGTGCACGCCGCCGAGGACCAGGAAGACGTCGCCCGCATGTTCCAGCGCTACGACCTGGTCGCCGCGCCGGTGGTCGACGCCAGCGAACGGCTGGTCGGCGTCATCACCTTCGACGACATCGCCGACGTCATCCAGGAGGAAGCGGAAGAGGACATCAAAGCGCTCGGCGGCGTCACCCACGACGAAGAGCTCTCCGACAGCGTGTGGACCATCGCCCGCGGCCGCTTCAACTGGCTCTTGGTCAATCTCGCCACCGCCTTCCTGGCGTCCTCGGTGCTCGGGCTGTTCGAGGGCCAGTTGCAGAAGATGGTGGCGCTTGCCGTGCTGGCGCCGATCGTGGCGAGCCAGGGCGGCAACGCCACCACGCAGACCATGACCGTGGCCGTGCGTGCGCTCGCCACCCGCGATCTCACCGACGCCAATGCCTGGCGCGTGATCACGCGTGAAGTGTCGGTCGGCATCCTCAACGGCATCGCCTTCGCCGTCATTACCGGCGCGGTGGCCTATGCCTGGTTCAAGGTGCCGGGGCTGGCGGTGGTGATCGGGCTGGCGATGATCTGCAATCTGTTTGCGGCAGCCCTCGGCGGCATCCTGATCCCGCTCACGCTCTACCGGATGAAGATCGATCCGGCGGTCGCCTCAAGCCCCTTCGTGACCACGGTTACCGACGTGGTCGGCTTCTTCTCTTTCCTGAGCATCGCCACCCTGTGGTTCGGGCTGCGGTAGCGGGCGCCCTAATATATTGCAGTTTGCCCGCCGACCGCGCGTCTAAGCCGGAAGTATAACGTGAAAACGGGCGTTTTCGCGCAGGTCACACTTCGTTCACCGTATTTGCTGACCTCGTATTAAGGCTGCTCCTTTAAGCCTCGAAGGAGCGCAACCGCTCACTGGCGCGGGGAGAGTATTCGAGTGCGAGGCGAAGCCGGGATCGGCGCGAAGAAACGCGCACCCCGAAACCCCAAACTGTTCTTGCGGGATCTGCGCCGGCCGCGGGCTGCCGCCGGGTCGGATTTCCCCGACGCCTCGCGGGCCCATGCGCGTCGGCTGCTGTCGTCCTCCCGCTTCACCGTCGTGGTCGCCGTGATCGCGCTCGGCGCCACCTTGCTGTGCGCCGGCCTCGGCTACACCTGGGCGCGACAGAGCGACGAGCACCTGTGGGCGGAACAGCGCGCGGCGCTGCGCAGCACCGTCGCCGAATTCCGGACGTTGTTCGGCAAGAGCGAGCGGGTCGATCCGCGCCTGCTGCGCATGGTTGAGCAGAGCACCCGGCTGAAGGGCCTGCGCTTCGAGACGGACCCGCAGTCGAACGCGCGCGAAATGCAGCCAGTGCTGGACGGGCAGGGCCGCATCGCCGGCTTTTTCACCTGGGAGCGCACCCATCCCATGATGCGCACCATGGGGTGGCTGTTGCCGCTGATGGCCGGCACGGCCTTCGCGCTGGTGGGATTTGCCGTGTTCTCCCTGCGGCAGTTGCGTCGCGCGCGCCGGCAGCTTGCCGAGAGCGAGGAGCAGGCGCGCCGAGCCGCCGACCGCGACAAGCTGACGGGGCTGCCCAATCACGCCAAGATGCTCGAACTGCTCGACCTGGCGCTGGCCGAGCGGGCACCCGATGAAATCACCGCCTTCGCCCTGATCGTCATCGACGGCATGGCTGACATCAACGCTACCCTCGGCGTCTTGGCCAGCGACGAGCTCTACGTCGCGGTTGCGCAGCGGCTCAAGGAATCGCTGCCGGCGACCGCCACCTGCGGGCGCATCGGCAGCAACGAATTCGCGGTCACGATGACCGCGCCGCCGGACTTCGACATCGACGGGATGATGCGCGGCGTGGTCAACGCCATCGCCCGTCCGCATTGGGTCGATACCGTCGTGCGGGTCAGCGCCCATGCCGGCTTCGCGCAGTCGCCGGAACATGCCGCCACCCGCGGCGAGCTCACCCGGCGCGCCGAGCTGGCGGTGCGCCAAGCCGCCAAGAAGGGGCCCGGCACCATCGTCGCGTTCGACGCCTCCATCGACACGGTGTCCGACGAGGAACGTTTCATCCAGCGCGAATTGCCGCGCGCGCTCAGCGCCAACGAGTTGGAACTGCACTACCAGCCGATCGTGTCGGCGCAGGGCGGGCGTGTGCTCGGCGTCGAGGCGCTGCTGCGCTGGACCCATGCGATCCGCGGCCCCATCGGCCCGGCGCAGTTCATCCCTGTCGCTGAGCAAATGGGCCTGATGGACCAACTCGGCGCCTTCGTGTTGCGGCGCGCACTCAAGGAAGCCAAGCGCTGGCCGGGTCTCGACGTGGCGGTGAACCTGTCGCCGGTGCAGGTGCACGACCGCGACATCGTCGACCTGGTGCGCTCGGCCCTGATCGAAAGCGGTGTTCCCCCGTCGCGGCTGATCCTGGAGATCACCGAGGGCGTGCTGATCGACAATCCGGACGAGATGCTCAAGCGCATCGAGGACTTGCATGCGCTCGGCGTGCGCATCGCCCTCGACGACTTCGGTTCGGGCTATTCCAATCTCGGCTATCTGCAGCGCTTCCCCCTCGACAAGCTCAAGATCGACCGCAGCTTCGTTACGGCACTGGGCGAAAGCGCCAACGGCGGCGTGATCGTGCAGGCCATCGTGGCGCTCGGCCGTGCACTCGGGCTGACCGTGCTGGTCGAGGGCGTGGAGACCGAGGAGCAGCGCGTGCTGCTCAGGCTTGCCGGCTGCGACGAGATGCAGGGCTTCCTGTTTGCGCGGCCCGCGCCGGCCAAGGCGATCGACCGCCTGATCAAGCAGGGCCGCCTGGCCGCTGAGGCGGGCCGGGAGCCTGCCGCCCGGGCCTCGCTGACGGCGTGACCGGCAAGATCTGGCAATATAGAAGATCTGGAAATATAGACTGTGTCCGGCCATACCCGGTCTTGCGGCTGGGCAAGTGGCAGTGTCTTCGGAGTTTGGGCGATGATCCCCAATGCCTGGATGGGCTTCGATTTCGGTCTCGGCACCGACGTCGACATGCTGCGGCAGACCGTCAGCGGTTTCGCGCAGGACAAGATTGCCCCGCGCGCCGACGAGATCGACCGCAGCAACCAATTCCCGCGTGATCTGTGGCCGGAGATGGGCGCGCTCGGCCTGCATGGCATTACGGTCGAGGAGGAATACGGCGGCTCGGGTCTCGGCTATCTCGCCCATTGCGTGGCGATGGAGGAGGTCTCGCGCGCCTCGGCCGCGGTCGGCCTGTCCTACGGCGCCCACTCCAATCTCTGCGTCAATCAGCTCCGCCGTAACGGCAACGAAGCGCAGAAGCGCAAATATCTACCCAAGCTGGTCTCCGGCGAACACGTTGGCGCGCTGGCGATGTCGGAGCCGGGCGCCGGCTCGGACGTGGTCTCCATGCGCACCCGCGCCGACAAGCAGGGCGACCGTTACGTGCTCAACGGCTCCAAGATGTGGATCACCAACGGGCCGCTCGCCGACACGCTCGTCGTCTACGCCAAGACCGACAGCACCGCGGGGGCGCGCGGCATCACCGCCTTCATCATCGAGAAGGGCTTCAAGGGTTTTGCGCCGGCCCAGAAGCTCGACAAGCTCGGCATGCGCGGTTCCGACACCTCGGAGCTGGTGTTCACGGATTGCGAGGTGCCGGCGGAGAACGTGCTCGGCGCCGTCGGCAACGGCGTGAACGTGCTGATGTCCGGCCTCGATTACGAGCGCGTGGTGCTCGCCGCCGGACCGCTCGGCATCATGCAGGCCTGCATGGACGTGGTGCTCCCTTACGTGCACGACCGCCAGCAGTTCGGCCAGCCCATCGGCCGCTTCCAGATGATGCAGGGCAAGCTCGCCGACATGTACGTGACTATGAACGCGGCCAAGTCTTATGTGTACGCGGTGGCGCGGGCCTGCGATGAGGGCCGCACCACGCGCGAGGACGCCGCCGGCGCCATTCTCTATGCCGCCGAGCGCGCCACCTGGATGGCGTTGGAAGCGATCCAGTGCCTGGGCGGCAATGGCTACATCAACGAGTTCTCCGACCGGCCGCCTGCTGCGCGACGCCAAGCTCTACGAGATCGGGGCGGGCACCAGCGAAATCCGCCGTATGCTGATCGGCCGGGAGCTTTTCGAGAAGACGCGGTAGCCGCGTCTCACGGTATCGCTGAGCCAAAGGCCCAGTCAGCCGTTGACGGACAGGCCGGCGACCGGCTTCCCCGCCGTTAACCTCTCATCCTCGCGAATCGGCTAGGCCTGAAGCCGACGCCACCAGCAACGGGGATGGACGGCCATGATGCGGGTGCGGCTGAAGGCCGATGGCAGGATCGTCGAAATCCTCGCCGATGGCAGTGAAAAGACCATCGATTATAGCAATCCGGCCGACTTCGTGCGCCAGGTGCGGGCGCGCTGCGGGCTGACCCAGGCCGCGTTCGCCGAGCGCATCGACGTGCCGATCGAGACCGTGCGCAACTGGGAGCAGGGCAAACGTCATCCCCGCGGCCCCGCGCGGGCGCTGCTCAAGCTGATCGATCACGCGCCGGAAGCGGCTTTCGCGGCCCTCGGCGGGGCGAAGGCGGGTCTGAAGCGGGCCTCCTGACGGGGAGGCCTAGACCGCGACCTGCTGGCGCCGGGGCTGATAGCGCGCGATGCGCATCAGCACGTACATGGCCAAGAGCGTGCCGAGATAGACCACGAGCTGCAGCGCGGTCGGCCGGTCGGTGTAGCCGATCAGGGTGTGCAGCAGCCGCCCCAAGATGCTGCCGTCCGACAACAGCCAGGACGTGTTCCACACCGTGGTGCCGAGCACCAGGACGTAGCCGCCGTTGTTGAGGAACTGCACCGATTGGGCGGCGAGCCCGGCCGCCAGGAGCGCGATTAGCCAGGTGGTGGCCGAGAAGATATAGCGGGTGGGAATGGCGAGCAGGCCGCCGTAGGTGAGCAGGGTGAAGGCCGCGCCCGCCGCCACGCCGAGCAGACCGCCGATCAGCAGCGACGCGCCGGAGGTGCCGGAGGCGAAGATGCCGTAGAGGAACAGCACAACCTCCGAGCCTTCGCGCAGCACCGCGAGCCCCACCACGATGGCGAGCGCGGTCAGCGGCCGCGCGCCTTCGCTCACGGCGGCACCGATGCCGCGCATCTCGGCGGCGATCTCGCGGCCGTGGCGCGCCATCCAGGCATTATGCCACATCAGCATAACCACGGCGATGGCGAGCACGGCGGCGTTGAACAGCTCCTGGCCGGAGCCCTGGAACGCCTCCGAGATGGCGCCGGCGAAGGCTGCGACCACGGCCGCGCCGACGATGCCGCCGACGATGCCGAAGACGATCCAGCGGCCGCGGTGTGGCACCCCACGGGTGGCTGCCATCACGATGCCGACGATGAGGCCGGCTTCCAGGACTTCACGAAATACGATGATCAGCGCGCCGAGCATGTCGTGTTATTCCGCAATCACCACGCCTTTGGCGGTGCTCTCGTGATATTCGCCGACGAAGGAATAGCGCCCAGGCTTGAGCGGGCCGATCCGGACGACGCCTTTGGCTTTGCCCGCCAGCACCTTCTCGACCCTGAGCGCGTCACTGTCGAACTCTTCCGGCGTGGCATCGTCATTGACCACGGTCAACTTGACCCGCTTGTTGGCCGGCACCTTGATCTCGCTCGGCGTGAAGCGGTGGTTCTTGAGCGTGAGCGTGTAGTCGGCGGCCTTGGCCCCGAGGGGGGCGAGGGACAGTACGACGGCGACGGCAGTCAGGGTCAGGAGGGTGCGCATTTGCTATCCATTATCAATTGCCCCCCTCACAAAACCATTAAAAGCCCTTGATGCAAGAGCATTATCTCTCTTTCGAATTGTTCTAATCTAAGAAGGGCAGCCAAGAGCTTGCCCCCGCAAGTATTGTCGGATTGCGAGCCTGCGAAAAAATCTCTGCGTTTCCTGTCGCACTAGGCCCGCGGCGCGGCCGGACCGCCGTCTGCGGCTGCCGGGAGCACACCCGGTTGGCAGCCCACCGGGCTCTGAGGCATGCTTGCGAAATATCCTACCGGCCCTGTCCGCTCGGACGGAGGACCTCCAAGAGGATTCCAGGGAGAGAATTTGATGCAGGTTGTTGAAGCGCACGGCGCTCGGATTCCGACCATCGGTCTCGGCACCATGACCCTCAAGGGGGACGTCTGCGTCGGGGCGGTCAAGGCCGCGCTGCAGATGGGCTACCGCCATCTCGACACCGCTTGGTTCTACGGCAACGAGAAAGAGAACGGGGAGGGCCTGCGCCAGTCCGGGGTCAAGCGCGACGAGGTGATGATCTGCACCAAAGTGCGCGAAACCCACCTTGAGCCGGCCAAGTTCCGCCAGTCGCTGTCCGAAAGCCTCGCAAACCTGCAACTGCCCTATGTCGATCTCCTGCTGATCCACTGGAACAACAAGGACATCCCGCTCAAGACCAGCGTCGGCGCGCTGTGCCAGGCGAAAAAAGACGGTCTTGCCAAACACGTGGGCGTCGCCAATTTCACCACCAAGCTGCTCGACGAGGCTTGGGCGGTCACCTCGGAGCCGTTGGTCTGCAATCAGATCGAGGTGCATCCGTTCATCAACCAGGACAAGGTGCTGGCCGCCAACAAGAAGCATGGCATGGTAACGGTGGCTTACGTGCCGATCGCGCGCGGCAAGGTGCCGGGTGCCGAAGTGCTGGAGACGATCGGCAAGGCGCACGGCAAGAGCTCGGCGCAGGTTTCCTTGCGCTATCTCGTCCAACTCGGCTGCGCCGCCATTCCGCGCACGGCCAACCCGCAGCACATGAAGGAGAACATGGAGGTGTTCGACTTCAATCTGTCGGACGCGGAGATGGCGCAACTGAAGGCGCTCAACGCCACCAACATGCGCGTGGTCAGCCCGCCGCACGCGCCGGAATGGGATACGCCGTAACGCCGGTTACGGCACGTGCACGATTACTGGAGGTCGCGATGAACACCTTTGTCGAAGCCAAGGGCTTTCGCATCCCGTTGGTGGGCTTGGGCACCTGGGCGTTGCGTGGGCGCGATTGCGCGCGGCTGGTCGAGCAGGCGATCCGCATCGGCTATCGCCACATCGACACCGCGCAGATGTACGACAACGAGGAAGCAGTGGGGGAGGGTGTGCGTGCCTCCGGCATGCGCGGCGATGTGATGGTGACCACCAAGGTGCAGCCGACGCTGTTGTCGCCGCCGGATCTCGAGCGGTCGGTGAAGCAGAGCCTGGCGAAGCTCAGGATCGATCACATCGATCTTCTGATCATCCACTGGCCGAACCCGCGCGTGCCGCTTGCCGAGACGCTCGGCGCCATGGCCAAGATGAAGCAGGCGGGCTTCACGCGCGCCATCGGCGTGTCGAACTTCACCGTCGCGCTGCTTGAGGAGGCGACCAAGGTGTCCACCGAGCCGCTGGTCTGCAATCAGGTCGAATACCATCCCTTCCTGAATCAGGACAAGGTGATCGCCGCCTGCAAGAAGCACGACATGGCGCTCGTCGCCTATAGCCCGATTGCGCGCGGCGGCGCCATGGGCAACGCGGTGCTGGAGAGAATCGGCACGACGCACGGCAAGAGTGCCGCGCAGGTGAGTCTGCGCTATCTGGTGCAGCAGGGCATCGTGGTCATTCCGCGCACCAGCAAGCGCGAACGGCTGGAGGAGAACTTCGCCATCTTCGACTTTGATCTTACGGACGCCGAGATGCGCGAGATCCACGGTCTCTCCGCCGCCAACGATCGCATCGTCGACTGGTCATGGTCACCGAATTGGGATTGAGGCGCCGTCGGTTTCGGCAGTCGACTTAACAGCGATATCTAAGAGGAGAAGCTCCTATGCAGCTTACGGACTCGCCGATCATGCTCCCGAACTGCTCCGAGGAGGAGTGGCAGGCCCGCGTCGACCTCGCGGCCGCGCACCGCATCGCCTACCGGCAAGGCTTGAGCGAAGGCATCTTCAATCACCTGACATTCGTCGTGCCGGGGCACGACGACCGCTATTATCAAATTCCATTCGGGACGCATTGGTCCGAGGTCACCGCGTCCACATTCATGGAAGTCGGAATTAATGACGGCAAGGTGAAGCGCGGCGCCGGCGACGTCGAGCAGTCATGCTATTGCATTCACGCGCCGATCCACAAAGCGGTGCCGCAGGCCAAGGCGGTGTTTCATACGCACATGCCCTTCGCGAGCGCGCTCACGCGTCTGGAGGATCCGCGCATCAAGGAGATCGGCCAGACCGAGGTCGGGATGATGGGGCAGATCGCCTACGACGACCAATACACCGGTCCCGCCAATGAGCCCGAGGAAGGGGAGCGGCTCGCCAAGGTGATCGGCGACAAGACCATTCTGTTCATGGCCAATCACGGCATTTCGACTGTGGGCGAAACGGTCGCCGACGCCTATGATCGGCTCTACTATGTCGAACGGGCCGCGCAGGTTCAAATCTATGCCATGTGGACCGGACAGCCCCTGAAGCAGCTACCGACGCCCGTGGTCGAGAAGACGAAACGGGATATCGGCCAGCCCGGTTTGTACGATGGGCCAACGCCGGCGCAGCGGCACTTCGACGCCTTGAAACGAATCCTCGATCGGGAAGAACCCGATTACGCGTCGTAGGCCGCGCCCGCAGTCCGCTGTCTTACGGGTGGTCATCTCGACGACTTGGACATGGTTGAGCCGCTTGCCCTGCATAGCACTGGAGCTTGTGCCGCGTGGGGCGGGTGACTGCGAAGATATCAATGACTAGCTTCATGCACAGTCGGACGCAGGCCTGCCATAAGCAGGTCCAACACGCGCGCGATCTGCTCGCGGTCGGCTGAGAGCGCCGCTGGAAAAACCGACCCTGCGAGGAGGACCGTGACGTCGTCGGGTCGGAAATCGCCGCGAATGCTGCCGTCGCTCAATCCCGCTGACAGAAACTTTGCGATTGTCGCGTTGATCCTCGTCCGTATCTCGGATCCTTCTGTTGAACGGGGCGCGAGCGCGATCAGAAGTGCGTCGTGCATCGCATGTTTCGCGACCACGAACTTGGCATAGCTGTCCATCCACCGCCGCATCGCTTCGGCTGGCGGGCGATTGGAAAGAAGGTCGTCAGCTTCTCGGTCGAGCGCGTCAAGCTCGGATCGATACACGGCCCCAACCAGCGCCTCCTTCGTCGGGAAATGGCGATAGAGAGTGCCGATCCCAACTCCGGCCGCGCGAGCGATTGCTTCAAGCGAGACCTTGGCCTCTGCCGTTGAAAACAGCCGCTGTGCTTCCGCAATGATACGCGCTTTGTTTTTGACGCCGTCGGCGCGCAAACGAGGTGGGGTTGACAAACGGAGGTGGCTCCATTTATAGATTCGATAGGCGGAGGCATCTCCGCTTGTAAGACTTTCTAGCACGGATGTGTGTTGATGTCCCACGGCAAAGTGATGAACGGCGGCCGACTTGGTTCCTTCTCCCTTGGCGGGCACCAAGTCTCTCGTATCGGCTTTGGCGCGATGCAGATCGAACGCATGACCAGCCGACCGGAGGATGCAGTGGCGCTGCTGCAACAGGCGATTGATCTGGGTGCCGATCACGTCGATACAGCCCAGTTTTATGCGAATGGCTTTGTCAACGATGTCATCCGCAAGGTCTGGCTTGACAGGCCCGAGTTCATCGTCGTGACCAAAGTCGGCGCGGACCCGGACCCCGGCAAGGCGTTTCCCATCAAACCAGCCCAGCGCCCCGAGCAGCTTCGCGCCAGCGTTGAAGACAATCTGCGCAGCCTTGGGCTGGAACAACTGCCGGTCGTCAACCTGCGTCGGCTGGATATTGCCCCGGGATTGGTGGCCGAAGGGGACCAGATCGTCGACATCGATGATCAATTGGCCATGATGATTGCCTTGCGAGACGAAGGCAAGATCGGTGCGATCGGCGTCGGCTCAACCAGCCGTACGAACCTTGAACGCGCCATTCCCGCCGGAATTGTCTGTGTCCAAAGCGCCTACAGCCTGCTGAGCCGGCAATATGAGGACATGCTCGATCTATGCGTCGCAAACGACATTGCATGGGTGCCGTTCTTCCCATTGGGCGGGGGGCATTCCCCGGGATGGCCGAAGGTCAACCATCATCCAAGGGTGGTCGAGATCGCGGCAGCCCTGGGCGCCACCCCGCCGCAGTTGGGCCTAGCGTGGCTGCTTGCCCGCAAACCGAACATTCTGCTGATCCCGGGCACGACGAATCGCACCCATCTTGAGGAGAATATCGCTTCCGCCACGTTGTCGATTGACGAGGCGATCCTGACCGAACTCGACACGCTTGGCGCTGAATCGCGTCCAACCCCCAAGGGCAAGGTCGTATGATGGACCAGTTGGAAGCAAAACCTCTTGTGAGTTCTGCCGTCACTTATGCGCGCCGGGGCGGCTATGATGTGATCGAGGTTGTCGACCGCGCCGTCCGCCCGCCAGCGGCCGGCGAGGTTCGCATTGCGGTCCATGCGGCCGCAGTCAATCCCACCGACATTCTTCTTCGCGACCCTGCGCCGGGGGTCGAGGTTTGGCCGGTCGTGCCCGGCGTGGATGCGGCGGGAGCCATCGAGTTGGTCGGGCCCGACGTGTCGCGCCTGCATGTTGGCCAAAAGGTCATGGCCGTTGCCATGCCGCGACGGCCGGAAGGTGGGGCGCAGGCGCAGCATATTGTCGTTCCGGCGGCATCGGTTGCGCCGATACCGGCAAATGCAAGTCTGACCGAGGCCGCAACGCTGCCGATGAACGGCCTTACCGCGCTTCTCGCGCTGGAACTCGCGGGCCTTGAGGCGGGGCAGACCCTTGCCATCAGCGGCGGCGCAGGCCTATTGGCCCACTATGCAACCGCCTTGGCCAAGCGCCAAGGGTTGAAAGTGATCGCCGACGCAAAGTCGTCCGAAATCGATCTGGTCCGCGGTTACGGCGCGGACGACGTTGTTGAGCGCAAGGAGGATTTCGCCGCCGCCATTCGCCGAGTTGTGCCGGACGGTGCCGATGCATTGCTCGATACCGCTGTCCTTGGCGAAAAGGCGTTCGGCGCGGTGCGCGACGGCGGCGTCTATATCCCAGTGCGGATGTGGGGCGACAAGCCGGGCGAGCGCGATCTGAAGATCAAGCAAGTGCTTGTCTACCACGCCTTCGAGCGCACCGAATGGCTTGAACTGCTCAGCAAGGTTGTTGAGGCCGGCGAAATTCGTCTGCGGGTGACGGGCAAATATGACATCCACCAGGTGGCCGACGCGCAACGCATGCTTGAAGCCGGCGGCCTGCGGGGCAGACCTGTGATCGTTTTCTAGCGATCGTCCCGCCGATCGGTAAAGCGCGTGGCCAGATCCTGTAATGAAGACGGACTTTACAGATCTCGCATGATCGCGCGCTTCGTCAGCATGTCTGCGTAGTCCAGCTGTTTGTCGGCGAATGATGCCGCCTTCTCGATGTCTCCCTTGGCAACCGCTGAAACCAGGTCGGCGTGCAGGTCGGCAACCAGTCCGAGATCGTCGAGGCTGTGATGCTGCGCATAGAACCGATGCGAAAAGATGTAGAGCGGGACCACAGCTTGTTCGGCGAACCGATTCCGCGCGCATTGGGCGAGAAACCGCTTCATGACGAAGAACAGCCGGACGAACTCGGCGACATCCTCCTTCTTTCCGATCTTGCGCAGTGTCTCCGCCATCCGCTCCAACTCTTGCCGTTGGGTGGCAGTCGCGCGCCGCGCCGCTTGCACCGCGATGAGCCGGTCGAGCTCGCGGCGCGTTTCCAGAACGAGCAATTGCTCGCGCTCATTGATTTCGCTGATCCGAATGCCGAAGCGCTGAACGATCTCGACGACCTGATAGTTGGCGAGGCGCAGAACGGCCTCTCGCACCGGCGTGCGCCCGATATTGAGCATGTCGCTCAATTTGGCTTCGGTCCAAATGCTGCCCGGCTCGAGCTTGAGCTTGACGATAAGCTCTTCGAGCTTGAGAAATGCTTTCTCGGCTTGGCTCTGAGAGGCGCCATGCGCTGACGTTCTTGCCTTTGCCTTGGCGGCCCTGGCTGGCTTTGCCGATTTTGTCGCTTTCTTGCGCATCGATGAAAACAATACGGTTCTAGGGATCGAACTTCTGGCAACTTAAATCGCCGCGGCCGGCTCTTGGTCATCGGCCGCCAACAGAATGCCGCTCCGTGCGTCGGGGGACGTTCCTATATACTAACCCCCTCCGGGTGGGCAATCGAATCGCCATCCATTATCACCCATTGTAATCGGTCCGTCGCCGGTCCGCTGGCTTACCGCTGGGCGGGCACGATCATTGCCGCCGACCCTGCGGGCAGGGGCGGGCACGCTCGTGTCAATATCCAGCCCTCAGGCCATCCGGGCCCGGCAGTGGAGACGCTGCGCAGCCGGCGCCGCCCACCCCCCTTGCCTGGGCTGTCTTATTCCACTAATATGTTAACGATATAATAGGTCAAAGACCAGCCTATGGAGGTTGCCAATGAGCCAGCGCCAGACGTCGCCCAGTTCCAGCGGTCAAAAGTTCCCGAACGGCATGCTGGAGGCGAATTATCCCCGCAACATGTGGTGGGTTGCCGGCTGGTCGGAAGAAATTACGGACCGCCCGTTGGCCCGCAAACTGCTTGACATGCCGGTGGTGCTGTACCGGATGTCCGACGGCAAGGTCGCGGCGTTGGACGACCGCTGCCCGCACCGCTGGGCGCCGCTGTCGGACGGCAAGGTTCAGGGCGACGATATCGTCTGCCCTTATCACGGCATCCGCTTTGCCGGTAATGGCCGCTGCACGCTGGTGCCGACGCAGGAGAACATTCCCTCGACCCTGAACATTCGCAGCTACAAGGTCGTCGAGCAATACGGCTTCGTGTGGGTCTGGATGGGCGATCAGGAAAAGGCCGAAACGGCGCCGCCGCCGCTCGATCACTTCTTCACCGGCGATCCCGGCTGGTCGACCGTGAAGGGGTATTTCCTGCTCGATTCCAACTACATGCTGCTGCGCGAGAACGTGCTCGATCTCACGCACTTTCCGTTCTTGCATGAGACCAGCTTCCGCCAGAACGACTGGGTGATCGTGCCCGACGTGGAGGCCACCGAAGACACGGTGTTGTACCGGGCCGAGTTCAAGAATTCGCCACTGACGGGCGTGTTCTCTAAGGCCATGGGCATTCCGCCGGGCAAGCCGTGCGACCGGACGCAGGTCGGCGAGATGCTTAACCCCGGCATCCACTACAGCACCTGGACCGTGCACGATCCCGCGCCGGAAAAGGGGCGCCGGAGCGATTTCGTGATGCGGGCAACCCACATCACTACGCCGATCAGCCCAGACCAGACTTATTATTTCTGGTCGACCTCGTTCGACGTGCCGGATGTCGATCAGGCGATCATGGAAGAGACCAAGGAGGCGGTGACGGGCGCGTTCAGCGAGGACATCTGGATGCTCAACGAGATTCAGAAGCACGTTCGCAACGATCCCCGCGGCATGGACTTCCCCGAGGCCATTCTCGGCGCCGACAAGGCCGGCATCCACGCCCGCCGCATCCTGCAGAAGTACCTGGCGGCGGAAGGACGCGCCAACTAAGGCGTTCGGCGGGTCCTCCAGGCGTTCACCCCATCCCGACAGCAAAGGCCGACGCAGTCTCTTCGCCGGCCTTTATCGTGTCGCAAGGGTGCTGCGCCGCAAAGCGCCGGGCGGCGCCGCCGTTCACATCATGGCCGCGATCTTCGGCCGGTCCTTTTCCCAATCCTCCTGCTGCTGCACGGCGAAGATCGACGTGTAGCCGCGGGACCAGTCCGGCGGCAGCAGGCAGGGCCGCGGATCGTGATAGGCCCAGCGCGCCGGCTGGCCACGCACAATGGTGCCGTAATATTTCGACGGGAGCGGGTTATAGGTGTAGGGCATGGCATCTGCGGCCGAATAGACGTTGAGCAGCAGCGGGCGCGGCGTCTCCGACCAATTGGCCTTCGAGTAGTGCAGCGTGCGGCAATTGTGGATCGTCACCGAGCCAGCCGGACCCTCGAGATACACAACCTTGTTCATATCGATCGCGGCTGCTTCCTCCGGACGCAGGCAGCCGACCCATTCGCCGGCTTCGTTATATTGATCGACGACCGGGCCGTTGTGGCTGCCGGGCAGGACGCCGAGCGGCCCTTGTTCGGCATTGCATTCGTACAGGTAGGTGCCGGCGGTGCAGGGACTATAGTTGGTATGCGGCCAGAACGAGATGTCCTGGTGCCATTTCACCTCGTCGCCGCCTTTCGACCATTTGAAGTTCAGCTTGGACTGATGGAACTTGACGTCGGGTCCGACCAGATCGGCGATCACATCGGGCAGCGGCGACTTGGCGCCGGATGCGTAGTCCCAATAGGCCGGATCATGATCGGTCGGGCTCGACAACCGGCGCAGTCGCGGCTCGGCGGCGGTGTGGCCGCGGTCGAGGTCCCAGACCGCGTCCGATTGGGTGAGGTTGCGGCTCTGGTTGACCATGCGCGTGGTCACCGCGCGCAAGCGCTCGATCCAGTCGTCGGGCAGCAGCTTCTCAAGCAGAATGTAGCCGTTCTCGAAATAGAATTCGCGCTGGCGCTGGGTCAGAACGCGCGGCTTGATGGAAAGCACCTGTTCGGGGGTCATGGCTCGCCTCGCTGGGGGGAGGGTGGCTTTTTGCCGTCTAATATATCACTAATACCGCAGAGAGAAGGCAAGGTCAATCCGCGCGCGACCGCGCTCTCACGGGCGATTGCCAAGGGGCGTCGGCGAAAAGGGAGTGGGCGCCGGCGTGTCAGGCGCCGAGATAGTGCCGCTGGACTTCCGTGGTCTGCATCAGCGCGGCGGCCTGGCCTTCAAGCGACACGCGTCCCGATTCCAGAACGTAGGCGCGGTCGGCGACGCTGAGCGCCATGGCGGCATTCTGCTCGGCGAGCAGGATTGTCATGCCGTCGGCGGCGAGCTTGCGCATGATGCGCATGATCTCATCGACGATGATGGGCGCCAGGCCGAGGGTCGGCTCGTCGAGCAGCAGACAGCGCGGCCGTGAGATCAGCGCACGGCCGATCGCCAGCATTTGCTGTTCGCCGCCGGACATGGAGCCTGCCTTTTGCCGCATGCGCTCGGCTAGGCGGGGAAACATCTCGCAAACGCGATCGATTTCGTCCTTGAGACGGTTGCGGTCACTGCGGTGATAACCGCCCATCAGAAGATTTTCTTCGACACTGAATTTGGGGAAAATCTGGCGGCCCTCGGGCGATAGCACCAGTCCGTTGCGGACCCGCTCGAGCGTCGAGGTGTGTGTGACGTCTTGGCGGTCGAAGACAACGGCGCCGCTCGCGAGCTCCTTCAGGCCCATGATGGTCCGCAGAGTGGTTGTTTTGCCGGCGGCATTGGCGCCGATCACCGAGACGACCTCGCCGGCCGCGATCGACAGGGAGACGCCGCGCAGGACCGGGCGCTTGCCATATTGAACGTTGATCTCCTTCAGCTCAAGCATGGCGGCGTCCAAGATAGGCTTCGACCACGGCGGGATCCTCGAGTACCGAAGCTGGCGGCCCTTCGGCGATCTTGCTGCCGTGATGCATGGCGATGGCACGATCGGCCAGACTTTTGAGGAAGCCGACCTTGTGGTCGATGATGCAGAGCGTCGTGCCGTGATCGCGCAGATCGCGCAGCACGGCGTCAAGGTTCTGAATCTCGTCCTGACCGAGCCCGGTGGCGGGCTCGTCGAGCAACAGGAGTTCGGGATCGCACATCATCGCCATGGCGACGCCGAGCATCTTTTCGTTGCCGTAGGACAGGCTCGCCGCCAGTTCGTCACGGACGCCGCCGAGGCGGCAGAGCTCGAGCACGCGCTCGACCCGGCTGAGCAGCGCATCGTTGTGAAGCGATGGCTTGAACAAGGTCGCAATGCGCCGCCAGCCGAGCTTGCGCTTCATGCTCAGATGGGCGGCGATCCAGACATGCTGCGCCACGCTCAGTTCGCTGAACAGTTGCGGGTTCTGAAACGTCTTCACGATACCGAGCCTGGCCACCTCGTGCGGGGCCCGCCGGCCCAGTATCTGCCCCTTCCAGGTCAACTGCCCGTCGGTCGGTGGGTATATCCCGGATATCAGATTGAGCAGCGTGGTCTTGCCCGATCCGTTGGGACCGAAGACGCCGATGATTTCGCCGGCGGCGATCGAGAACGAAACGCCCGAGACTGCGGTCAGGCCGCCGAAGCGCTTGGCGAGGTTGACGACTTCAAACAGCATTGCGTTGCCGATACACGAGGCCCATGATCCCGCGCGGCATCAGCAGGATCGTCATGATCAGGATCAGGCCGTACACCATGACGCGGAGTTCGGCCGACAGGTCGATGACGTGGGGCAGGGCGGTCAGAACGAAGGCGCCGACAATCGGGCCGGCGACGGTTTGCCGCCCGCCCAGCAACGCCATGGCGATGATCGCGAGCGACTGCTCGATGGAAAGATAGCCGGGCTCGACGTAGCTCAGATAGAACGCGTAGAGCGAGCCAGCGACGGCCGCGCCGACATTGCCCACGATGAAGGACGTCAGCTTGTAGCGGAATACGTTGATGCCCAACGTGTCCGCGAGCTCGTCATTGAGGCGGATGGCGGCGAAGCAACGGCCCATCCACGAGTTGACCACGCGCGCGCAGACGAAGACCGTGCCGATCAGCGCCAGCAGCGTGAGGTAGTACCACATGGTGGTGCCCTGAACGGGAACGAGCCCCTTGCCCGGCCACCACAGCATGGGCTTCTCGATCAGGTTGATGCCGAGCGTGCCGTTGGTGAAGCTGCTCCAGTTGACGATGACCAGCCGGGCGATCTCGGAAAAGGCCAGGGTCACGATGGCGAAGTAGAACTCCTTCAGCCGGAAGCGGAAGCAGATGGTCCCGACGACGAGCGATATGGCGCTGACGACGGCGGTGGCGATTAGGGCGCCGGTCCAGAACGAGACGCCGAGATGTTTCATGGCGAGCGGTGTGGCATAGGCGGCGATGCCGAACGCGGCCGCATGAAACATCGACAGCTGACCGGTGAACCCGAAGATCAGATTGAAGCTGACGGCCAGGATGCCCAGCACGAACGAGAAGACGAGCACGGTCAGCGCCACGTCGTTGTGCAGCACCAGCGGCAGAAGTAGAAGCGGGAGCCAGAGCAGGGCGGTCTTCATTGCCGGCCTCCGAACAGGCCGGCCGGCCGCAGCAGCAGAACGATGACCAGGAAGATCAGGCCGTAGGCGTCGCGATAGGCCTGTGGGAAGTAGAGCGAGCCGATGGCTTCGGTGACGCCGAGCAGGATGCCGCCGACCAGCGATCCCATCACGCTGCCGATGCCTGCCAGGATCGCTGCCTCGATGCCCTTGAGGATGTAGCTCGATCCTAGCGAAACCTCGAGCGAATAGAGGCTGGCGTAGAGCGCGCCGCCGAGGCCGGCGAGCGCCGTCGAATAGACGACGACACCGGTCTGCAGGAGTCGCGTGCGCACGCCCATCAGCTTTGCGGCCTCCGGTGATTGCGCAAAGGCATAGGCCGCGCGCCCGGCCCATGTCCGTGTGAGGGCCGCGTAGGTGGCCAGGATGACCGCCAGTAGCACCAGGAACACGACGCCCTTCATCTTGGGCACGATGAACATGTCGAAATTCACGATGCCCGGCAGCACGTAGTTCATGTTCTTGGGTGTCGTTGTCCAAAGAATGAGCAGTACGCTCTGGATGACCGAGATCAGGCCGATCGAGACGATCAGGCCGTTGATCAGGTTGTTGCGGGTAAATCGGAACAGCGCCTGATCGGCCAGAAGGCCGATCAGGGCTGTGCCGCCGGTAGCGAGGCCGACCGCGAGGGGATAACTGACACCTGCTTCATCCGTCAGGTACCAGGCGAGATACGCGCCGATCGCCATGAACGCGCCAAGCGCGAAGTTGACGATGCCGGTGATCCCGAAGGTCAGTGTAACCCCGAGCGCAATGATCCCATACAACGTCCCAACGATGATGCCGTTGAGCAGTTGTCCGACGATAAGTTGAACCACAATCGACCTTTCGCTACTTCGCTTATTGTGTCGTTACGTTACTTGGGCTCGATGTGGGTGATTCCGATCTTGCCGCCCTTCTTGACGTCGGCGATGTCGAAGTCGAAGATTTCTTCGCCGGTCTTGTCGAAGCGGATGTTCCAGACCCCCTTGTAGTGGATCGACAACAGCGCCTTCTTGACCTTGGCGACGTCGTCCACCGTGCCGGCTTTCTTCATGGCCTCGACCAGCATGTAGACGTGGTCGTAGCACGACGACGAGCACAGCGGCGCCTGGTCGTAGGGGAACTTGGTCTTGTAGAACGCCTTGTAGTCGGCGACGAATTTCTTGACCTTCGGCTCGGTCTTCTCGGCTTGCTCGAAGTATTTCGGGACGTAGATGATGTAGTCGTCGATCGCCGCCTTGTTCTTCAGGCCCGGGCCGAGGGAGCCGCGGGTCAGCCAGAACTTGGTGATGCCGAGCTCGGTGGCCTGGCGGACGATGTCGTAGAGCACCGCGTCGCTATAGCCGGGGAAGAGGTAGTCCGGCTTCCACGCGGCGATCTTGGCCAGCACGCTGGAGAAATCCGTGGTGCCGGGCTCAAACCATTCTTCGTGAAGCTCGATGCCGGCCTTCTTGAACAGCGGCTCATAGATGTCGCGGGCCACGTGGCCGAATGCGTCGTTCTGCATCAGCATGGCGACCTTCTTGGCGCCGCGCTTCTTCAGATTTTGCACCATCAGCGAACCAAAACCCGAGGGGCCGGCGTCCCAGTTCCAGCTCCGCATCAGATAGTCGTTCTTCGGCTTGCCGAGATCAAAATGGATGGCGGTGGCGCCGCCCATCATGAGGAACTTGCCGTTCTGGGTCTGCGCGTAGGGCGCGATGCCCTTGTAGACGTTGGTCAGGAACGGCCCGAGCACGTATTTGACTTGCTGCTGTTCGAGCATCTTCTTCAGCTCGATCAAGGCCTGTTGCGGGTTGCCTTGGGTGTCGGGATTGATGAGCTGCAGCTTGTATTTCTTGCCGGCAACGGTGAAGCCGCCGCTCTTGTTGATCTCCTCGACCGCCATGCGGACGCCTTGCGAAGACATCCAGCCGTAGGTGCTGAGCGGCCCGGTTTGCGCTTCGATCTCGCCGATCTTGACCACGTTTTCGGCGGAGGCCGCGCTGATCGATAGGCAGGCGACGGCGAGGGTGCCGCCGATGATGATGGCAGAGCGCTTGACCGAAACACCGCAAGCGCGCGCGTGCGCTTGGGCAACAAGGTGCCACAATGATTTCATGATCTTCCTCCCTGAAGCTTTGTTTTCAATGCCAATTTTTTGGCAGTCTTTTTGAAAGGCGGGACGTCTTCATGGGACGCGAGTCGCTCAATTGGTCAGGCACTCGCGTTTCGCTTTTTTTCCGTTTCTCCTTTTTGCGGGACTGTGCCGATTGATGCCGATCGAGGTCCGGTCTCGGTGACCTTCAGATGCAGGACGCTTTGGTCACTCTCCTCGCGGACATTGATATATCCGAGGTATGGTACGGGCTGGCTCTTGGTTGTCAAGCTGGTGCGCGCCTGCATGCGGGGTTTCGGCTCGCGAAGATTGCGCGCGTGGCGGCGCGCCGGCGTGCAACCGTTGCGCCGGTAGTGAGCGGCGTGCACGCGATGCGCACGTGTGAGCATTGACCCGGCGGCGTTCACGCGCAGCCGCGGCGCGTGCCGGTTTGTCGGCGAAAAATGGACGTTTTTCGAGGGCCGGCTGCGCGGCGACTTGCGTTCCGCCGCGGCGTTTGGCGTCGCCAGTGCAGGTGTTGAAACGGTGCATGGGAGCCGGTCCCTCGCGTTGCGCCGACATCGATCTTGATCGTTGTTAGCATCCAAGATATCAGTAAGATATGAATGATATAATGAATGCCCGGCGAGGTCTAGCCCGCGGGTGATCCGGCCCCGCGCGGGGCCGCCACGATCAAGGGAGTTGGCGCGTGGCGAAAATCACTTTCATCTTACCGGACGGGCAGAGCCAGGTGGTGGAGATCGCGGCTGGCCGCTCCGTCATGGAAGGCGCGCTGGACGCCGGCATCGCCGGGATCGTGGCGGAGTGCGGCGGCTGTTGTACCTGCGGTACGTGCCACTGCTACGTATTGCCGGAATGGGTTGACCGGCTGCCGCCGCCGACGGCGGACGAGGCCGGCATTATCGATTTTGCCTGGAATCCCAGCGAGAACAGCCGCCTGAGCTGTCAGATCGAGGTGACCGACTGCCTCGACGGCTTGGTGGTTCAGATGCCGGAGCGGCAATAGGGCCGGGCACTGCCGCGCGCGGACGCTGCGCGCCGTCGGCGGCGCTATGCGGCTTGGATAAGCCACAAAAGCGCCAACGCCAAGACGCCCGAGGCGCCGGCGAACGTCAGAAGCGCGCTGCGGCCGTCGACGAAGCTGTCGGGAAAGACCTGCAACAGCGGCGGCGCGGCCAGGACGGTGAGGCCGCCGGCGATGACAGCCGCGTACCACGGCACGAGCAGCCACGCGGCGGCGAGCGCGATCGACAACGCGATGACTGCGGCGGCGCTGGCGCCCCAGAGAACGGCGCCTTCTATGGCCGTGCCGGCGGCGACGTGTTGGCGGCGTGGGAAGTGGCCGCTTGCCGCGAGGACGTACAGCGCCGACAACAACGCGACGGCGGCGAACAGTGCGAGCGGGGGAATCGCTTCGACCGGCATCATGCTGTTGGCTTCAATGTCCTGTCGTATGAGGTTGGCTTTGATGTTCTGCGGACGGCGACACTCTGGTTGCCCGCGGCCCGCGCGCCTCGACCGCACTTGACCAAGCCTCGGAAGCAGTAATATACATATCATATATCACTTGATGTCCACGGATTTTTGCCGGGAGGCGCGGGAGCGGAATGTTGACAACAAGCGTGGCCGGGGCGCCGAAGGCCGTCGCCGAAAAGGGCGCCAAGCAGCAGCCTGAACAGCGCAAGAAGCGCACCATTACCGAGATTCGCGACTCGAAGAAGACCGGCGAACACATGGTCTACACGTCGGTCTTCGACTACGCGTCGTCGAAATGGGCCGAGATGGCGGGCGTCGACGTGGTCGTCGTCGGCGACAGTCTGGCGATGGTCGCGCACGGCCATGCGAGTACCGTGCCGGCCACCATGGACATGATGATCCTGCATTCGCAGGCGGTCCGGCGCGGGGCGCCGAACACGTTCTCGCTCGGCTGCATGCCGTACCAGAGCTATCATACGGTCGAGCGCGCGCTGACCAACGCCACGCGCTTCATGCAGGAGGGCGGCTGCGACGCGGTCAAGCCGCAGGGCGGCAAATCGCAGGCGCATGTGCTCAAGGCGCTGGTCGACGCCGGCATCCCGACCGCCTCGCATGTCGGGTTGACCCCGCACACGATCGCGATGTTCGGAGGCTTCAAGATTCAGGGGCGCACCGCCGACGCGGCGATGAAGATCCTGGAGGACGCGCTGGCGATCGAGGACGCCGGCTGCTTCATGTTGGAATTCGAAGCGGTGCCGGCCAAGATCGCCAAGCTCATCTCCGAGCAGCTGACGATCCCGACCATCGGCATCGGCGCCGGCTCTGGCGCCGACGGCCAAATCCTCTTGTGCTACGATTTGCTTGGTGCCTTCACCGATTTCAAGCCGAAGTTCACCAAACGATTCGCGCAGATCGCCGACGTGGCCGTTGCCGGCATTCGGGAATATGTGAAGGAGGTCAAGGAGGGCGCTTTTCCCGATGAGGAGCACTCCTACACGGTCAACGAAGCGGAATACGAGAAGTTCGCATCCATGGTGGCGAAGAGAAGGCAGATTTGATGGCAGGATCGCGGGCTGCCGTGGTTCGACGCGCGCGCCCACGTGCTGGCCTCGGAGTCGCCAGCCAGGCAGGGCCGGGCCGAAACGAGCGGCAGGAGACGTTGACCGAGCGGGCCTATCGGATGCTTGAAGAGCGGATCGTTACCTTGCGGCTCAAGCCGGGCGACGTTCTATCCGAGCAACTGCTCTCGGAGGCGCTGAAGGTCGGCCGCACGCCGATCCGCGAGGCCTTGCAGCGCCTGGCGCGGGAGGGGCTGGTCATCATCCTGCCGCGCAAGGGCATCTTGGTCTCCGACATCAATCCCCGCAATCAGTTGCTGGTTCTTGAGGTGCGGCGCGAGATCGAGCGCCTGATGAGCCGGGCCGGCGCCGCGCGCGCCACCGACGCGCAGCGCGAGCGGCTCAAGGAGATCGCGCAAGGCATGGACGAGGCCGCCAAGACGGACGACGATATTTCGTTCATGCGTTTCGACCGGGAAATGAACGCGCTGACCGTTGACGCCGCGCACAACGAATATGCCGCGCGCTCGATGAAGTCGCTGCAGGGGCAGTCGCGCCGCTTCTGGTATATGCACTACCGCGAGGCCGCCGATCTGCCGCTGTGCGCGCGACTGCACGCCAACCAGGCCCGCGCTATCGCCAAGGGCGACGCTGAGGCGGCGGCGCGGGCGAGCGACAAGCTGATGGACTATGTGGAAGTCTTCACGCGGGCAACGGTATCGGTGTGAGCCATGAAAACCTACGAAGGGCAGCGGACGATCGACGGGCTGTCGGTGACGGTCGACGGCAAGCCGCTCGACGAACACTACGACGTCGCAACTTTCACAAAATACGGCTTCGAATGGGCCTATGAGGGCGAGAGCCCGCATCAGCTGGCGCTGGCGATCCTGTTCGACTACCTCGGTGACAAGGAGCGCGCGATTTCGCTGTCCAAACCGTTCATGGAGCAGATGGTGGCGAATCTCGACAATGACTGGGTGCTGACCGGCGCCGAAGTCGAGGCGTTCCTTAGCGAACCCTTTGCCAGATAAGCCCTAATCGGGATTGTCCAGTGCCGGCCAGGGCCCGCTTGCAGGCCGGCCGGCGCCGTGATAGACGTGTAATATATTACAGTCGGCCGCGGCCGGCGCAGTTGCTTTGAGCCGTCCCGGCTCGGCGAGGAAAATCATCATGATTGGTCAGCGGCAGATCGACTTTCGCGAACAGTATCGTTCGCGCATCATCGGCTGGTATGACGGCTACTTCCACGTCGTGATCATCTACGCGATGGGCGGGGCCGCCTTCTATATCTACCTCCAGCACATCCAGAACGTTTCGTGGCTCGAGTGGCTGACGGTGCCGCTCACCTTCCTCTTCACGAACCTGTTCGAATGGGCGGTCCACAAATACGTCATGCACCGGCCGATCAACGTCAAAGGCCTGCGCGCCGTTTATGAACGGCATACGCTCAACCACCACCAGTTTTTCACGGACGACGAGATGCGCTTCCGCGACAACAAGGATTGGCGCGTCACCGTGTTCCCGCCCTATGCGCTGGTAGTGTTCATTCTGATGTCGATCCCGATGGCCATCGTGCTGGGCTTCATCTTCACGCCCAATGTCGGCTGGCTGTTTATGTCGGTGACCACTGGCATGTACCTGATCTATGAATTCATGCATTTCTGCTGCCATGTCGACGAGAACTGGTTCGTGCGCTATTGCCCGTTCGTCAACACGCTGCGGCGCCACCACACCGCGCATCACAACGCGCGGCTGATGATGGAAACCAACATGAACCTGACGTTCCCGATCGCCGATTGGCTGTTCGGCACGTCGGATCTCGACCGCGGCCTCGTCGGCACGCTTCTCAACGGCTATGACGACCGCCACCTGAAGAAAAACCTGCGCGCCCGGCCGCGCCGTCCGGACGAAGCTGCGGCCGTCCCGAAGGGCGCGTATTAAAGCGGTCCGCCAGTTACGAAGGCAGGGGTGTCATGCCAAACGACGTCAAGGCCGTGCTTTCGGTCATCGTGCTAATCGTCGCCGCGATTCTCGCTTATTGGAGCGGGTCGCCGGTGCGGCACGAATTCTCCACCTACCTGATGATCATGGCGGTGTTCATGGTCGTCGCGATGTGGATCTTTCCGGAAGCTGGCGTCAAGAAGCGCAGCACGCCGGACGCGCGCTCGTAGTGTCCGGCGCGCGGCCGGCCGTTACGGCTGGTCCGTCGGGACCGGGTCGCGGGCGGTCGCATTCTGCGCCGCCTTGAACACCTTCGAATAATGGCAATAAGCGCGGATGGTGGCGGCAATCATGTCGCGCTTGCCCGCGTCCAGCGGGACGCGCTGGCGGGCCGGCGATCCGACATAGAGGAACCCGCTCTCCAGGACCTGGCCCTCGGCGGTGCGCGCGCCGGCCGCCAGCAGGACGTCGTCGCCGATCACCGTGCCTTTGGCGACCGTGCTGCCGATGCCGATCAGCGATCGTTCGCCGATGACGCAATCGTGCAGCAGCACGTTATGGCCGATCGTCGAGTTGCTGCCGATCCGGAAACCCTCGCCACTGCACCGGATGATGGTATTGTCCTGAATGTTGGTGCGAGCCCCGATGGTGATCGTGGCGTTGCCGGCATCGAGCTCGTTCGAAAATAGCACGCTCGACGACTGTGCGGCTAGGAGCCTGCCGCGCACGGTGGCGGTTTCCGCGATGAAGACCGAGGGGTCGAGATCCGATCCGGCGGCCGGCCGCGCGCGGCTTTCGATCTGTTCGCCGGCGTCGTCGCGCGCGCGCAGGGACGCCGCCCGCTCGGCCAGCTCGCCGGGAGCCAGCGGCCGAAGAGGCTTGGCCGGCGCGCCGCCATAGAGGAATCCGCCTTCGAGCTTCTTGCCGGGGAACACCACGCTGTCCGGCTCGAACGCGGTGTTACCGGCGACGGCGACGCCGTCGAGGATGACGCAATTATCCTCCACCACCACGTCGTTGCCGACGGTGCAGGCGTGAACGCAGGCGTTGCGGCCCACGGTGACCCGGTCGCCGATTAGGCAGGGATAGACTTCATGGGCGATGTGCACCGTCGAGCGCGCGCCGAGATGAAAGTCGTCGCCGATCTCCACGACATGGCCGTCCGCGCGCACCACCGACAGGGCGCCAAGCCAGGCGGCTTTGCCGATGGTGGCGCGGCCCAGCACGGACGAACCCGCACCGCGATGAACGGTGGCCGTGGTGAAAGCGGGCGAAACGCCCTCGTAGGGATGGGTAATGACGTCTTGCATGAGCCTGACTTCAAAAAAAACGAGGCTCGAGGTCAATACACCGGCGTCTCGCGGTAGGTACCCCACAGGCCTTTGAGCTTTTCCACGATATCGCCCATCGTGGCGCCATTTTCAACCAGTTCGACGGTCAGCGGCACGATATTTCGGCTCTCGTCCTTAGCGATTTCGACCAGCTCGTCGAGCATGCGCTGGACCTTGGTCTCGTCGCGGCTCGCACGAACGTGCTGGGTGCGCGCAATCTGGCGTTGGGCGGTGGTCGGATCGTAGGGGTGCACCTCGATGTCGTGTTCTTCTTCCTCGATGGTGTATTTGTTCACGCCGATCACCGGCTTTTCGCCGCTCTGCTTGCGCAGAGCCGTTTCGTAGGCGAAATCGGCGATCTGCTTCTGGAACCAGCCCTCCTGGATGAGCTTGATAGTTCCGCCGTTCTCGTCGATATAGCCGAGGATCTCGAAGATCTTCTTCTCGTATTCGTTGGTCAGCGATTCGACGTAATACGAGCCGCCGAGCGGGTCGATGACATTGCCGACGTTGGTTTCGTCGGCGATGATCTGCTGGGTCCGCAACGCCATCTGCATGGCGTCTTCGGTCGGGATGGCGAAGGCTTCGTCGTAGCCGTTGGTGTGCAGCGACTGGCAGCCGCCGAGCACAGCGGAGAGGGCCTGCATGGCCGTGCGCACGATGTTGATCTTGTACTGCGGCGCGGTCAGGGTCGCCGCGGCGGTCTGGCAATGGAACCGCAGTCGCATCGAGTCCGGATTCTTGGCGCCGAAGCGCTCTTTCACGATCTTCGCCCAGCAGCGCCGGGTGGCGCGGAACTTGGCGATCTCCTCGATGAAATCGCCCTGCGAGACGAAGAAGAACGCGAGCCGGCCGGCGAACTTGTCGACGTCCAACCCGGTCTTGGTCACCTCGTCGAGATAGACGATGCCGTTGGCCAGCGTGAAGGCGGCCTCCTGCAGCGGCGAGGAGCCGGCTTCCGAGATATGATAGCCGGAGATGTTGATCGGGTTGTAGCGCCGCATGTTCTCGGCGCAATAGATGATGCAGTCACGCACGATGCGCACCGACGGCGCGATCGGATAGATGTACTCTTTCTGCGCCATGTACTCCTTCAGGATGTCGGCCTGGATGGTGCCGGACAGCTTGTTGAGGTCGTAGCCGCGCTTCTTGGCGAGCGCCACATACATGGCGAGCAGGATCCAGGCGCTCGGATTAATCGTCATGGAGACCGAAATGTTCTCCAGGTCGATACCCTCGAACAGCGCCTCCATATCGGCGAGCGTGTCGACGGCGACGCCCTCTCGGCCGACTTCGCCCTCGCTCATCGGGTGGTCGGAGTCGTAGCCCATCAGGCTCGGCATATCGAAGTCGGTCGACAGGCCGGTCTGGCCCTGGCTGATCAGGAACTTGAAGCGGCGGTTGGTGTCCTCGCCCGTGCCGAAGCCGGCGATCTGGCGCATGGTCCAGTACCGGCTGCGGTACATAGTCGGGTAAGGACCGCGGGTGAACGGATAGCGGCCCGGCAGGCCGATGTCCTCGATCGGCGTGTCGGCGATGTCGGCGGCGGTATAGGTCCGCTTCACCGGGAAGTCGCCGATGGTGAAGAACTGCTCCTTGCGTTCTGCCTGCTTTTTCAGGAAGGCGCTGACCTCGTTTGCCTCCCAATCGGCAACTTCGCCCTCGAGGCGGTCAAGCGAATTTGGATCGAGCATCTTGTTCATGGGGATGCGCTCCTTCAAATGGGCTGCTGTCGGCCGGGGTCCCGACAAGCTCGTTGGCGAGCGAATAGGGGTCGGCACGGCGTTCACTGAGCTTGGTGACGAAAGGCGGTCCGTCCGCCTGATAGCGGTCGGCAAATCGCTGCAGCAGGATAGTCTCGGCCGTCTTGCGAAGGCGGAAGTCGGCGACTGCCAGCAGACGTTGCCGGCCGGTCTCGGTTTCGAACGAGACCTTGCGGTGGCTTTCGATGGCCGCAACCAGGTCGTCGAGGCCCTGACCTGAGATCGCGCTCGTCCCGATCACCGGCACCGTCCAGTTCGGGCTGCGCTGCGCCAGCGCGAGCATCAGCATCTGCTTGAGGTCGCTCATCGTGCGGTTGGCATCGCTGCGGTCGCTCTTGGACACGACGTGAATATCGGCGATCTCCAGAATGCCGGCCTTGATGGCCTGGATTTCGTCGCCGAGCCCGGGGGCCGAGACCACGATGGTCGTGTGCGAGGCGCGCACGATTTCCACTTCGTCTTGGCCGACGCCGACCGTTTCGATGATGATGGTGTCGAAACCGGCCACATCCAGGATGTCAACGGCATCGAGGGTGGCGCGCGCCATGCCGCCGGTGTGGCCGCGGGTCGCCATCGAGCGGATGTAGACACCGGGATCGGCGGCCATGTCGGTCATGCGGATGCGGTCACCGAGAATGGCGCCGCCGGAATAGGGGCTCGACGGATCGATGGCGACGATGCCGACCTTCTGACCCTTAGCCCGCAGCTTGGCGGTGATGTTGCCGACCAGCGTGGATTTGCCGGAACCGGGCACGCCGGTGATGCCGACCACGTGGGCGCGGCCCGCCAGCATGTAGATCTGCGCGAGCGCCGCGCGGTCCTCCGGACGGCCCGCTTCGGCCCGCGAGATCAGACGGGCGAGCGCGGTCGTTTCGCCGGCCTGCAGGCGTTCGACGAGCGCCAGAGATGAGACGATGGGTTTCAGCTGTTTGCTCCCTCGATCTGCTGGTTCATTTCGCGGAAGACGGCGCGGTCGTCGATGACGCGGCGGGCCTTGAAGTCGGTGCGCGGGATCGAATTCGGCGCGACGATCTCGACCCGGGTGCGTAGGCCGAGCACCTTCTGGATGCGACGTTCGACGTCGCCGCGGAACCGCGCGACGGTGTCCGAGCCTTTTTCGAAGGTAACCGTGTCGGCTTCGACGCGCAGCAGTAGCTCGTCCATCGTAGCCTCGCGGCTGATGACGATGCGATGCTCGCCGCCGTACTGCGGCAATTCGTTGAGCGCAGCGTCGATCTCGCTCGGATAGACGTTCTCGCCGCGGATCGTGAACATGTCGTCGATGCGGCCGAAGATGCCCTGCGGCAGCCGGGGATAAGTGCGGCCGCAAGGGTTGGGCTCGTCCGTCCAAAGCGTGAGATCGCCGGAGACCAGGCGGATCATCGGCTGCGACGTGCGCTCCAGGTGGGTGTAGACCGGAGTGCCCCGTTCGCCATAGGGAACGCGCTGCATAGTCTTGGGGTCGCAGACCTCGGTATAGACGACATCCTGCCAGCACAGCATGCCGGCGGTTTCCTGCGAGCCGGCGACGTTCATCCATGGCGACATTTCCGCCATCGAGCCGCTGTCGAAGACCTTGGCGCCGTAGGTTTCTTCGATCTTGTCGCGCACGCCGGGGATCGAGGCGCCGGGCTCGCCGGAGAAGAACATGTATTTGAGGCCGAAATCGCGCGGATTGAGGCCTTCGCTTTGGGCGACCTGGGCGAGGTGAAGCGCATAGGTTGGCGTGCCGTAGAAGCCTTTCGGCTTGACGCTGTCGAGCCATTGGGCGCAGCGTGCCGACATGCCCGGCGCACCGGCGCCGAACGGGAAGGCCTTGGCGCCGAGGCGCTCGGCGCCGGAGAGCGCGCCCCAGCTGCCCAGATAAAGCGAGAAAATCGCCGCGACGCAGATCGTGTCGCCGGGCCGCATGCCCATGCCCCACATGATGCGGGCATGGGCGTTGGCGATGGCGCGCCAGTCATCGCGGCCGATCGCGAACGCCGTCGGCCGCCCGGTGGTGCCGCTGGTGCCGTGAATGTGGAAGATCTCGCTTTCTGGGATGCCAAGATAGTCGCCGAACGGCGGCGTGCGCGCCTGCGCTTCGCGCAGGTCTTTCTTCTGGATCACCGGGACTTTGGTTTCGAAATCCTCGAGCGACTTCAGGTGGCTCGGATGGAAGCCGGCTTCGTCCCATTTGCGCCGGTAGAACGCCGTGTTTTCGTAGGCGCAGGCGCAAACCTCCTGGAGCCGGGCGAGGATCGCCTTGTCCCGTTCGGCCGCCGGCATGGTTTCACGCTGAGGGAACCAGTAGCGGCTGCCCCGATCGGGGAAATAGCTGTCGTCGTATGACGGCGGATAAGACCAGAACTCCATGAACCATCCTCCCGCAGAAGACCCTTAGGTGGTCTCGGTTTGTTGTTCGGCGCGCCAGGCACGTTCGGCCTCGTCCCATGCCGCCAGCGGCTGCAGGTCGGGAACCCAGGCGAGGCCGGATTTGGCGTCGGACGAGATCGCGTCCGGCGTGACGATGACGTCGAGCAGCGCCGGCCGGTTGGCGAAGGCGCGGGCCAGCGCCGGCGCCAGGTCCTCCGCCCGTTCGACGCGTTCGGCATGCATGCCGAAGCCGCGCGCCATGGCGGCGTGGTCGGCGAATTGAAGTGTGGTGCCCGATACCTTCCCGTAGGTCACGGTCTGGTCGTGCACCTCAATCTGCCATGCGCCGTTATTGGCGACGACGAACACCGCCGGCGCCTGGTGGCGTACCGCGGTGTCGAGTTCGATGGCGTTGAAGCCGAAAGCGCCGTCGCCGGTGGCGACCAGAACCGGACGATCCGGGCACGCCAGCGCCGCGGCAATGCCGTACGGCACGCCGACACCGATGCAGCCGAAGGGGCCGGGATCGAGCATGGTCGGCGCCGACAGGCCGACGCGGGCGAAACTCAGGAAGTCGCCGCCGTCAGTGACGACGATCGCGTCGCGGGACAGGCTGGCCTGGATCGCGGCCAGCAGGCGGTTGGGGTGAATGCGGCCGTCGGCTCCGTTCGGTGCCGTCGCCATGGCGTGCCGCAGTCTGGCAATGCGCTCGGCATGTGCATCGCGCAGGCCGTCAAGCCAGGCGCGGTCGCGGCTCAGCGGGCGGTTGCCGATGACGTCGATGATGGCACGTAGCGCTTCGCCGCAATTGGCGAGGATGCTGACGGCGCCACGACGGTTGTCGCGCAATTCCGAAGCGATGTCGGCGATGCGAATGAATTGGGCGCCGCCGAAAATCGCCGGCGATCCGTAGGCCAGCTGGAAATCGAGCCGGCGGCCGACCGTGACGACGAGGTCGGCTTCCTGCATGACCTTGCCGCGCATCGAGGCGACGACCGCCAGATGGTCGTCCGGCACCAGGCCGCGGCTTTCGCCGGTGTCGAGATAGGCGACGTCCATGCGATCGAGGAAGCGCGCCAGGCAGGGGCCGGCCTGCCGCGCGCCGCGGCCGGAAATGACCAGCGGCCGCCGCGCCGCGACCAGGAGTTTGGCCGCATCCGTCACCGCGTCGGGATTGGGTGGGGCAGGGGCCGGTTGCTTCGGTTGAACGAACTCGTCGAGATCAAGCGCGACGGGAAAGTCAGCGCGCAGAATGTCAGTCGGGAAGTCGAGGAATGCCGGTCCCGGTTCGCTGCCTTCGCCCTGGGCGCAAGCCATTGCCGTGGCTAGTTCCTGCAAGGCGAGTGCCGGTTCGCGCAGCGTGCGTGCATAGCGCGTAAAGCTCTGCACGAGCAGCGTATGGTCCATGTCCTGCAGGGCGCCGCGATTGGCCTGCGGGCGGGGCGCCGTGCCGGACAGCACGAGCACCGGCATGCGAGAGACGTGGGCGTTGGCGATGCCGGTGACCGCGTTGGTGACGCCCGGTCCTGCGGTGACCAACGCGACGCCGACCCGCCCGGTTACTTCGGCATTGGCCTGCGCCATGTGTACTGCGGCGCGCTCATCGCGTACGTCGATGATCGGGATGCCAGCCGCATCCAGCGCCATCCAGAGCGGCATGATGTGTCCGCCACAGAGGCCGAACACGCGCTCGACCCCGCTGAGACGCAGCGCCTTGGCGACGACGGCCGCGACGCTGTTGGCGGATGAATGCGGAGGCATGGCGCCGACGCCTAGCGGGGGCCGCGTTCTTCGACCAATCTTCGCAACGTGCCGACGATGGCTTGCGGCGGCGTATCCTGCAGCAACACTTCCTTGACGCCGATTCGCTTGAGCGCCACGACGTCTTCCGCCGGCATGACGCCGCCGGCGACGACGATCATGTCGTCGGCCCCCTCTTTCTTCAGGCGGTCGAAGATCTTGGGAAATATGGTCATTTGCACGCCGGAGAGCAGGCTGACGCCGAGCACGTCCACGTCCTCCTGAATGGCCGCAGTGACGACTTCGTCTGGGGTGCGGTGCAGACCGGTGTAGATCACGTCCATGCCGGCGTCGCGCAACGCACGCGCCACGACTCTCACACCGCGGTCGTGCCCGTCCAAACCGACCTTGGCGAGCAACACTCGGATTGGCGGGGTCAATGCAGCCTCCCTAGCTGGACATTTTTATTATATTATTGTATACGGTATGCAATAATGTGGCAAGTAGGCGAGTGACACTTTGGCATGGAATCTCTGATAAGTCCGAAAACCTTGTCAGATCAGGCCTATGCGGCAATTCTCGACGCTATTTCCGACGGCACGCTTAAGCCTGGGGAGCGATTAACGCAGCAGTCGGTTGCGGAACGGCTCGATGTCTCGCGCCAGCCGATTCACAACGCGCTGCAGATCCTCAAGGCGCAGGGCTTCGTGCAGGAGGTTGGGCGGCGCGGCCTGGCGGTGGCGTCGATCGACCCGAAGCTGCTAGAGGAAATCTACCAGTTCCGGTCTGCTATCGAGCCGTTGGCGGTTCGGCATGCGATCAATGCTCTGACGCCGGTGACCATCACACAGGGGCGCGAAATCTTGGCGCGCGGCGCCGCGCTCGCGGCCGGCGGCAAGACTGCTACGCTCGCGCAGGCTGACATGGACTTCCACTATTTTCTTTATGAGCTTTCGGATAATTCGCTCGTGATCGAAACTATGCGACTAAATTGGAAGCATCTGCGACGCGGCATGGGGGAAGTGCTGCGGTTGCCAGCACGCGCTGAGCGCGTATGGAGAGAGCATACTGCAATCTTCGAGGCAATGGTTAAAGGTGATCTAGATGCCGCCGATTGCCAGATGCGGGACACATGACAAACGCTTACGAAGACGTACGATCTAATTTTCCAATATCGCATGCGAATGCCTGATTATGCTTGTGGTTGAACGCCGATGTTTAACTCCGTCTGGGGCGTATTGGAGTTCGCGAATGATTAGAGCTGGCCTCAAGAATCTGAACGGGGCGATAAGTGGAGTTTCTGCCTGATGGCGGGCAAGATTGGTCCGCGAAGCAAGAGAGACGATGAGCAGACGACCGCGCCGGAACCACACACCGGCTTTCAAGGCGAAGGCGGCGTTGGCTGCCATCGAGCGCGAGATGACGCTTGCTCAACTGGCTGAGCATTTCGATGCCCACCCCAACCAGATCACGACCTGGAAAGCGCAACTTCAAGAAGGCGCTGCCGATGTGCTCG
>CAWGGL010000047.1:0-231785 GCA_963822085.1 uncultured Pseudomonadota bacterium | reverse complement strand
ACGCTCGGCCCCGCATCGCACCGCAAAAAAGTGGTCGCGATCTAGATAGCGCATCTTGAGCCACGCCCCGAATGTCGGGGACCAACGACTTTGTATGAAAACGGCGAATTCAATCCGGGTAGACAACAGATAGCCGTTCTCATGCGCGATGAGCGTAGAGCAAAACCCTTTTCCTGATGGCGTTCCCGCACAAAGGCAGCGCGAGATCGCTTGAGCAAAAGAGCATAACGATGGGGGTGGGGCAATACGTGATTATAGCTGGCAGCGTTACGTGTCGCAGAACCGTTGCATTGTTGACACGGTTGAAACCCTTGCCGCGATGGCAAGCGTTTGATGAAGCGCACAGAATCGACAGGTGGAATTGGATGCGCGGTGGCAGACGGTACCAGAATATTTTTGATCGGGGCACGGCGCGCAAACGTCTGCGCCACAGTGATTTTCAAGTCCCTTACGGGACATGGATCATAAGTTACTCGCTTTGAATAAAAATTCGTGAGCGGATGAGAAGGGTAGCTCTTCGCTTAATAGTGGGCTTATCGTGCGACCATACCTCTCTCAAGCCGACTAAATGGGCGCGCGCATATTTTTATGATGCGTGAATGACGAAATCGCGGGCACACGCGCGCGGTTGTGCCGTTCGACGTCCGGCGTCGCGCGGCAGATGCGGGTGTTTCAAAGAATTCGGATGAAATAACAAACAAAAAGCCCGGCACGAATGCCGGGCCACCGCGCCGCACCGATGCGGCGCGCATCTTGCGCAAACTTATTGCGCGAGTTTTGCGATGCGGTGTGCGAGCCGGGAAACTTTGCGGCTGGCGCTGTTCTTGTGCACGACGCCGCGCTGCGCCGCACGCATGATCACCGGTTCAGCTTCCTTGAGTGCCGTGGTCGCCGCGTTGCGGTTGCCGGCATCGATCGCTTCCTCGACCTTGCGCACCGAGCTGCGCATGGTGGAACGGTGCGACTTGTTGATCGCGGTCCGCTTCGCGATCTGGCGCGTCGCCTTGCGGGCAGACTTTGTATTGGCCATCACTCTCTCGTTTGCGTCTGGCGCCAGCGGCTAAGAGCCGGCTGAAGCGGCCGAATTTTGCAAGAAAAATCGGCGGCGAGCATGCCTCGCCGCCATTTGCCCAGGCTTATAGTGAGCCTCCCGCCGGGCGTCAACGCCCGAGCGGGCCGGCCCGGTTCCGGCGGTGTCAGGCCACGCGCTTGGCCCGGACCGCGTCGTGTCCGGCGGTCACGGCGGCCCGATCGGCGGCGGAAAAGGCCGAAAGCGGCGGTTTCACCACAGCCAGCGCCGGATCGCCATGGATATGGGCGAGCAGGGCCTTCACCCCGCTGACCAGTGGCTTGCCGTCGAACAGCTTGCGGATCGCCACCGCGGCCGCCAGGGCCTCCGCGTCGCCGTCGTGCCAGGCGCGGGCGCAGAGGTCGGCATTGCAATTGGCGGTCGCCGAAATGCAGCCGGCGAACTGGCCCTGGCGCGCCTCCAGCAGGCAGGCCTCGGTCGACGGGAAGACCGCGAAGTCCTTCGAGATCGCCGCCGCGGAACGGGCGTAGTCCATATCGCCGGAGGAATCCTTCAACCCCACGATCCGCGATGGGAAGGCGCCCAGCAGCCGGCGGATCAGGTCGACGTGCCAGGGCAGGCCGGACATCGCCGGGAAATTATAGAGGTAAAGCGGGATCGGCTTGTCGGCGGTGCCGTTCACGATTTCTTCGATATAGGCAACGAGGCCGTCGTCGGGCACGCCCTTGTAATAGAACGGCGGCAGCACCAGTGCGCCGGCGAAGCCGAGCGCGGCGGCATGGCGCGTAAGCGCCACCGCGTCGGCGACGGCGGCCGCGCCGGTACCGACCATCAGCCGGTCGAGCGGCAGCCCGTTGTCTTTATATGCGCTCATTACCGCCATGCGCTGGTCGCGCGAAAAAGACGTCGCCTCTCCGGTAGTGCCGAGCACGTTGAGGCCGTCGCAGCCGTTGTCGAGCAGATGGCGCGCGAGTGTCGTGGCGCGGTCGAGGTCGGGCGCGCCGTTGTCTTGGATCGGCGTCGCGACAGCGGCGATGACGCCGGAAAGTGTTTTGGCCAAAGCGGACCTCCACGCATTGCTATTGCTTGACCGGCCTTATAGCGCAGCGCGGCGGGCCTGACGAAAGCCTTTTTGCCGTCCAAAAGCGAAAGGGCCGCCTCGCGGCGGCCCCAAATGGCGTGATGTCGCAATCGCGATACGCTAGTTTTCACCCACTCACATTATAAGCCGCCAGCGCGGCCATATTGACGAGCTGGTTGTCCTTGGCGCCGAGCTGAACGATCTGCACCGGCCGGTCGAGGCCGACCAGCAGCGGACCGATGACGGTGGCGCCGCCCAGTTCCTGCACCATCTTGGTGGAGATAGAGGCGGAGTGGAACGCGGGCATCACCAGCACGTTGGCCGGCCCTGACAGGCGGCAGAACGGATAGGCCGCGGCCAGTTCCGGATTGAGCGCCACGTCGGCGGCCATCTCGCCGTCGTATTCGAAGTCGACCCGCTTGTGGTCGAGGATCTTTACCGCCTCGATCACACGCGCCGAGCGCTCGCCCTGCGGATGGCCGAAGGTGGAGAAGGCGAGCATGGCGAGCCGCGGCTCGTGGCCGAGCCGGCGGGCGACGCCGGCCGCCTCGATGGCGATTTCGGCGAGCTCCTCGGCGGTCGGCATCTCGGTGACGGCGGTGTCGGCCACCAGCACGGTGCGGCCGCGTGCCACAATCATGGACAGGCCGATTACCCGATGGCCCGGCTTGGGGTCGATCACCTTCTGCACGTCCTCGAGCGCTACCGAGAAATTGCGGGTGACGCCGGTGACCATGGCGTCGGCGTCGCCGAGCGACACCATGCAGGAGGCGAAGAAGTTGCGGTCGTTGTTCACCAGCCGCTGACAGTCGCGCAGCAGATAGCCGCGCCGCTGCAGTCGCTCGTAGAGATAGTTGATGTAGACCAAATTGCGGGTCGACACTGCGGCATTCACGATCTCGATGCCGTCGCCGAGCTCGATGCCGACCTCTTGCGCGGTCGCGCGCACGCGGTCTTCACGGCCGACCAGCAGCGCGGTCCCGAGGCGCTGATGGACGAAGCTCGCGGCGGCGCGGATGACTTGTTCCTCCTCGCCTTCGGCGAACACGACGCGCTTGGGCTGGCGGCGCAGCCGCGTGAACACCTGCACTAAGGTGCCGGCGATCGGATCGCGCCGCACGTTGAGCTGCTCGCGATAACCGTCCATGTCGACGATCGGTTTGCGCGCGACGCCGGTATCCATGGCCGCTTTCGCCACCGCCGGCGGCACGTAAGAGATCAGCCGCGGATCGAACGGCACCGGGATGATGTAGTCGGGCCCGTATTTGGGCCGCGCGCCGTAGGCGGCCGCGACCTCATCGGGCACGTCCTCGCGCGCCAGCTCGGCGAGCGCACGCGCCGCGGCGATCTTCATCTCCATGTTGATGGCCGAGGCGCGCACGTCGAGCGCGCCGCGGAAGATATAGGGGAAACCAAGAACGTTGTTGATCTGGTTCGGATAGTCCGAACGTCCCGTCGCCATGATGGCGTCGTCGCGGACGGCGGAGACTTCCTCGGGGTTGATCTCCGCGTCGGGATTGGCCATGGCGAAGATGATCGGATTGGGCGCCATCGACTTGATCATCTCAGGCGTGAAGGCGCCTTTGACCGAGAGGCCGAAGGCGACGTCGGCGCCCTCGAAGGCCTGCTCAAGCGTGCGCGCCTTGGTCTTTACGGCGTTCGCCGACTTCCATTGGTTCATGCCCTCGGTGCGGCCCTCGTAGATGACGCCCTTGGTGTCGCAGAGGAGGAGGTTTTCGGGCCTGAAGCCGATGGCGCGCAGGAGCTCGAGACAGGCGATCCCGGCGGCACCGGCGCCGTTGCACACCAGCTTGGTCTTGGCGATGTCGCGGCCCGTCAGATCGAGCGCGTTGAGCAGGCCGGCGGCGGCGATGATGGCGGTGCCGTGCTGGTCGTCGTGGAAGACCGGAATGTCGAGCAGTTCGCGCAGGCGCTGCTCGATGATGAAGCACTCCGGCGCCTTGATGTCTTCGAGGTTGATGCCGCCCCAGCCCTTGCCGAGCAGCTTCACGCAATTGATGATCTCGTCGGGGTCCTCGGAATTGACCTCGAGATCGATGGAATCGATGTCGGCGAAGCGCTTGAACAGCACCGCCTTGCCTTCCATCACCGGCTTGGCGGCCAGCGCCCCGCGGTTGCCGAGGCCGAGAATGGCGGTGCCGTTGGTAATGACGGCGACGAAATTGCCCTTGGTCGTGTAGTCGTAGGCGCGGCCCTCGTCCTCGGCGATGGCAAGCACAGGCACGGCCACGCCGGGGGAATAGGCGAGCGAGAGGTCGCGTTGGGTCGCCATCGGCTTGGTGGCGATGACTTCCAGCTTGCCGGGCCGGCCACGGCTGTGGAACTCCAGGGCTTCCTGGTCGGTGAAGGTGGGCCGGCTGCGGCCGACAGGAGGTTTCGAGGACATTTCAACTCCGATCACTCAGCCGGCGGTGCCCGGCTGGCGGGACCCTACCGGAACCGGCGGCGAAAGCTCAAGCGAATGCCACCCTTTCGCGTTTGCATGGTTGAACCGGGGGCCGTCGCGCGGTAATCCCTGCACCCCGGCGACGCCTGTCAGGCCACCATGCCATGATCCGCTTCTTATTCCGCTTTCTCGGCCTGATTTGTCTGGCGGCAGCCTTTATTCTGTTGGTTTACGACGGCACCAAGTCGATCGCCGGCAATCAGCTCTATTTCACCAGTGTCCAGGCGCTCTGGCAGCTAATCAATCCCGCCAGCCTGCAGGGCTTCATGCAGGACACCAAGCCGCTGATTACGCCCTATGCCGGCGGCATGTTGTGGGACCCCGGCGTGCTCGCCTTTCTGGCGGCGCCGGCCTGGGGCCTGCTTGGCGTCGTCGGCATGCTGTTCCTGCTGCTCGGGCGCCGCAAGAAGCCGCTGATCGGCTACGCGCGATAGAGCGTTTCCAGGCGACATGGGAACCGGTTCGCCGTCCGGAAACGCGATAAGAGACAGACTGGCCTTCGCGCGTCTGTGAAGGGCGTGTGTTCCCCACTGCCCGAGACGTGATCGGCCGCCGCATTCCGAATGGGCCGTTCGGCGCCTATATTGCGCTCAAGACATTCAGGACATTGTGGGAGAGCGAACCATGTTCGGCTTCAGAAAATCCGTTGCCATGCCGTCGGCCAGCGAGGCGCTGCCCGGCCGCGACCGGCCGATCCCGACGGCCGACGAGCATTTTGTCAATCACCATCCGCTGAAAGGGCCGTATCCGGCTGGCAGCGAGAAAGTGCTGTTCGGGCTCGGCTGCTTCTGGGGCGCCGAGCGCAAGTTCTGGGAGCTGCCGGAGGGCGTCTATGTGACCGCGGTCGGCTATGCCGGCGGCATCACGCCCAACCCGACCTACGAGGAAGTCTGCACCGGGCGCACCGGCCACAACGAGGTGGTGCTAGTGGTCTACGATCCCGCCACGATTTCCTACGAGGCGCTGCTTAAGACGTTCTGGGAAAGCCACGACCCGACGCAAGGCATGCGCCAGGGCAACGACGTCGGTACCCAGTATCGCTCCGGCATCTACACGTTCACGCCCGCGCAGCGCAAAGCCGCCGCGGCGTCGAAGGCGATGTACGAGAAGGAGCTGGCCAAGAAGGGCTACGGCACCGTCACCACCGAGATCGTGGAGGCGCCGGAGTTCTATTTCGCCGAGGACTATCACCAGCAGTACCTGGCCAAGAACCCGTTCGGCTATTGCGGGCTCGGCGGCACCGGCGTGTCGTGCCCGATCGGCACCGGCGCCAAGCTGGCGCAAGGGGCAAGCGCCTGAAGCGATTGAAATGGTCGAAACAGTGAGCCGGAGGCGGGCATAGGGCCCGCCTCTCGCGCCAGTGAAACGACAGCGGTGAGGGATTTATTAACCATATAAAGCGTTAATGCCGCTTCAAGCCGCTAGTAGCCCCCGGATTGTATTGATGCGGTACGCACGTTTTCTCCTGCCCATGTTCATCGCGGTGATCGCCGCGGCCAGCGCCGGCGCCCAGTCGCCCCAGTACGTCACGGATCCCTCCACCGGACGATCGGTGCCGGTGGTTCAGCAATATGCGCAGCCAGGTTACGGCTCTTACGGCCAACAGCCGTACTACGCGCAAGGCCGATACGCCCAAAGCTATGTCGCACAGCAGCCGCGCTACGCGCAGCCGCAGCAGAGCGGCGGCCGCGGCCTGTTCAACTTCAACGGCCGCCCGCAGACCTACACCTATCAGCCACAATACCAAGCGCAGCCGCGCTACAGCTATCAGCCGCAGTACGGCCAGCAGAGCTACCGATACGGTCAGCAGGGCTACGCCGCGCAGCAGCCGCGGCAGTCCTACGTGCTGCAATACCATCAGCCGCAGCAACAGCAACCGCAGGCCGGTTCGCCCTACGGCTATGGCTATGGTTCCGCCTATGCCTACGCGCCGGCGGCGCAGGGCTACACCCTCGATGCTGGCGACAAGCTGCGCATCGTGGTGTTCGGCCAGACCGGCATTTCCGGCGACTATCTTGTCGATGCCAGCGGTCAGGTGACCTTGCCGCTGGTCGGCAGCGTGCCGGCGCGTGGCCGGACCACCAAGGCGCTGGAAGGGATGATCGCCGAGCGGCTCAAGCAGGGCTATGTGCGCGATCCGCACGTGACCGTGTCGATCGCGAGCTACCGGCCGTTCTTTATTCTGGGCGAGGTGACCACGCCCGGCCAGTATCCGTACGTGCCGAACATGACGGCGGAGAACGCGGTGGCGATCGCCGGCGGCTTTTCGCCGCGTGCCAAGAAGAGCTATGTCGAGCTCACCCGTAACTGGGGTGGTCAGCAGATCCACCAGCGCGTGCCGCTCGGCTATCCGCTGCGGCCGGGCGACACTGTCGTGGTCAAAGAGCGCTGGTTCTGAGCTAATCCAAACAGGCTATCTATCGTTGTCATGCCCGGCCTTGTGCCGGGCATAGCCGTTCGAAGAACGGCGTTCTTTCTGAACGCCGATGTCCCGGCCGTCCGCTTAGGAAGGCTCTGCCGTGTGGTGCGAGATCACCGGGTCACGCGCCTTGCGGCGCGGCCCGGTGATGACGAAGCAAGCGCGCTGACGCGTTCGCGGTGTCACTTCATATTCTTCGCCAGGAACTCTTGGGTGCGGCTCCAGGCAAGATCGGACGCTTCCTTGCGGTAGGAGGCGCGCTCGTCGCAGGAGAAGCCGTGCGGCGCGTCGGGATAGGTGTAGGTTTCCGCCTGCGGCTGCTTCTGCTTGATGGTCGCCACCACATCCATCGGGATGCTTTCGTCCGTCTCGCCAAAATGCATCTGCAGCGGGCATTTCGGCTTCTCGTCGCCGAACTTGCCGATCATGCCGCCGTAATAGGCGACCGCCGCCGACAGCCCGGGCACCCGGCAGGCGGCCAGAAACGCGGCGGTGCCGCCCATGCAGTAGCCGACGATGCCGACCGGGCCAACGCCCTTGAGGTCGGCGACCGCCGCGGCGACGTCGGCCATCATGTGGTCCCAGTTGAGATTGCCGAGATAGCTGCGCGCGTGCGCGATTTCGTCCGGCGTATAGCCGCATTCAAAGTCGCGCACGAAACGATCGAACACCGCTGGCGCCACCGCGGCATAGCCGGCCGCGGCGAAGCGGTCGCAGACCGCGCGGATGTGATGATTGACGCCGAAGATCTCCTGCACGACCACTATGCCGCCCTTGGGCGTGCCCTGCGGGTCGGCGCGGTAGGCGCCGAGTTCATGTTTGTCGCTTGTCGTAAGTGTGAACTGCTTGCCCAATGGAGCCTCCCGTTTTGGTCAAACGCGGACGAATGCGATCTCTGTCGCGCCCGCGCGGGTTTTAGCACGGACGTAGGGCCGGTAAACCGGGGGTGCGTGCTGGTCTGCTGCGCTGCGCCCGAACGCGCGCTCAATGCGGCGTCAGGCCGAACGCCTCCGCCAGCAGCGCATAAGAATGTTTGCGCGCATCGTGGTCGTAGATCATGCTGGTGACCATCAATTCATCGGCCTTGGTCGCAGTGATCAGCGGCTCGAGCCGCGCCTTCACCGTCGCGGGAGAACCGACCGTCAGGCGCGAGCGGTTCTGCGCGATGCGCGCCTTGTCGGGTTCCGTGTAGTCGTAGGCGAGCGCGTCCTCCGGCGAGGCGAGCGGACGGTATTCGCCCTTGGAACGGAGGACGAAATTGAGCTCCACAGTGCTCGCCAGCCGCGCGGCCTCTTCGTCGGTGTCGGCGCACACGACGTGGGTCGCGAGGATCGCATAGGGCTTATCGTGCGACGGCGAGGGCCGGAAATTGTCGCGATAGAGCCGCATCGCCTCCACCGCGTCAAAGGTAGCGAAATGGTGCGCGAACGAGAACGCCGCGCCGATCTGCCCGGCAAGCTGCGCCGAATAATCGGACGAGCCGAGCAGGAAGATCGGCGGCAGCGTTACGTCCGCCGGCATGGCGTGCACGTTGTGAAACGGATGGCCTTCCGGGAAGCCGCGCGTTTCCAGCAGCATCAGCTCCTGGAAGCGTTCCAGGAAATCGTCCTGCTCGCTGACACCCTGGCGCCGCCGCAGCATGTATGAGGTGGCGGGGTCGGTGCCCGGCGCGCGGCCGAGGCCGAGATCGATGCGTCCGGGATAGAGCGCCTCCAGCACCCGGAAGCGTTCCGCCACCACCAGCGGTGCCCAATTTGGCAGCATCACGCCACCGGAACCAATGTGCATGTGTTCCGTCACCGCCGCGATCTGCCCGATCATGATCTCGGGCGCCGAACTCGCGATCGACGGCAGATTGTGATGCTCCGCCACCCAATAGCGCGTGAAGCCAAGGCGGTCGGCGAAGCGCGCCAGATCGAGCGAGTTACGCAGCGCCTGGGCGCCGGTCGAGCCGGCTGACACCGGCGACAGATCGAGAACGGAAAGTGGGAGCATGGGCAAGTCCTAAACTTTGGGCGGGGAGAATACCGATTGTGACGTTGCGGGCAAACACCGTCTTCGCGGGCGAACCGGCGCGCACGCGGCAATTGCGCGCCGGCGGCGCGGCTCTTGCGGCCGCCTGCAATTTCCTGACATGCTCTCTACATGTTCTCGCCCGCTTTCCCACGAGGATGAAGTCGGGAAACGGTCACCGCCATCCAGCAATCGGACCTCGGCAATGACGACGTTGCAAGAATGGAAAGTCCCGCCGTCCTCACAGCCGCGCGCGCAGGATTACAGCTACGATCTCGAGCGTGCGCTGTCGTCCATCCTGGGCGTGCATGCGATCATTCCGCCGGACGCGTTCACCGCCGATACGCTCGGTGAGGAGCGCGCGGGTAACGGCGTTTTGATCGACGACGGGCTGGTGCTCACCGTCGGTTATCTGATCACCGAGGCCGAGACCATATGGCTCCATCTCGGCGACGGCACCGTCGTGCCGGGTCACGCCCTCGGCTACGACCAGGAGACCGGCTTCGGCCTGGTGCAGGCGCTGGGCCAGATCGATCTGCCGTCGCTGCCGCTCGGGTCTTCCGACGACATCGAGATCGGCGAGCGCGTGGTGGTCGGCGGCGCCGGCGGCCGCACGCGCTCGGTCGCCGCGCGCATCGCTGCCCGGCAGGAATTCGCCGGCTATTGGGAATACGTGCTGGACGAGGCCATCTTCACCTATCCGGCGCATCCGAACTGGGGCGGCACCGGCCTGATCTCCCCGCAGGGCGAATTGATCGGCATCGGCTCGCTGCAAGTCGAGCGCGAGCGCGACGGCGAGAACGAGCATCTCAATATGATCGTGCCGATCGATCTATTGAAGCCGATCCTCGACGACTTGCGTAAGTTCGGCCGCGTCAACAAGCCGGCGCGGCCGTGGCTCGGGCTCTATTCGACCGAGATCGAGGACAAGATCGTCATCGTCGGCATCGCGCCCAAGGGGCCGGCGTCGCGCGCGGAGCTCAAGACCGGCGACGTGGTGCTGGAAGTGGCGGGCGAGTCAGTGACGACGCTTGGTGACTTCTACCGCAAGGTCTGGTCGCTCGGTCCGGCGGGCGTCGAGATACCGCTGACGCTTTATCGCGACGGCGTCACCTTCGAGGTGGAGGTGAACTCATCCGAGCGCGGCAAGTTCTTGAAGGTCCCGCGGATGCACTGAGCGCTCTGCGGATCAGTCCGCGCTCTCTTCAATCGCATCCACCCGACTCGGATAGAAGCAAAGATAGCCGCCGATGTCCTTCACAGCCGGGTAAGGTTGCTGATAGCTCCACACTGCATTATCGGCGCTGCGGCCGTCGGTGAAAATCGAGAAATAGCTGGCGTCGCCCTTGTACGGGCAGTGCGTGTGATGGTCGGTGCCTTTGAGCGCGGCCATGTCGACATCGTCGCGCGGAATGTAGTGCGCCGGCGGATAGCCGGCCTCGCTCAAGGTGAGCGCGCGTCTGGTGTCGGCGATCACTTGGCCCGCGAAGAGAACGCGCACGCGCTTGTCGTTGGGCGCGATGGTGATGGGGTGGTCGGGGCCGGGTTCCTTCATGGCGTCTCGTCCGGGTTCTGTTGCGGGGGCGGTGTTAACCGATCGGAAACTATCGCGCGCGGCGCCATCCGATAAGGGGGAACGAGCCGCCGTCGGCCCCGGCTCGCGCAGAATTGAAGCATCTCGTTAGGAAATTTGCAGGGGGCTCTCGCCTACCGTGGCTGCATCGTGTGCAACGAGTACCGGGCGTACACCCATGCAACACAGTGCCGTCGAGAATATGATCCAGGGGCTCAACATCCTGATTGTCGACAGCAACGTCTATATGCGCAAGCTGACGCGGCTGATGCTGACCAACCTCGGCGCCAAATCGGTGTTCGAGGCGGTGGACGGCCTGGCGGCGTTGGAGACCATCCGCACCTGCGACCCGGACGTCATGCTGCTCGACTGGGATATGCCCATCCTCGACGGTATGGAGGTGATCCGCATCGTGCGCTCGCCCGGGGTGTTTCCGCGCCCGAACCTGCCGATCATCATGCTGACCGACCGGGGCCAGCGGTTGTGCGTGATGGAGGCGATGCGCGCCGGCGTGCACGAGTTCTTGCTCAAGCCGACGTCGCCCCAGCTCCTGCGCGAGCGCCTGATGTCGATCCTGGTGCGCCCGCGCCCGATGGTAAAACTCGGCGACTTCTACGTGCCGGAGCCGCGCCATATTCCGGTGGCCAGCGAGCTCGCGCGCCTGTCCTGAGGCGGCGCCCGCGAAAGCCTTGGTCTTCGGAAAGCCTTGAGTTTGCGGCGGAAATGGCGCGCCCGACACGATTCGAACGTGTGACCTTTGCCTTCGGAGGGCAACGCTCTATCCAGCTGAGCTACGGGCGCTTCGCCGCCTAGATAGACGATAGCGCGGCCAGCGGCAACGCCCTACCGCGCTCTACCGGCCGCGCCGGTATGTCGTTCCGGGCCCGCCGTTATTGCGTTTTTTGTGGTTCATAGCCTCCCAAATGCCCTTTGCAGTCGAATCCGAATCCCTTAAGTGCTGACGTTACGCGCATGGTGCGCTTCTAAGGAGTTACCTCGATGGCAAAAGCCGCCGCGACCAAGCCCACGGCCAGCAAGCCGGTGACCACTCGCCAGCTCGCCGCCGCCCTCTCGGAACAGCACGAGCTGACCAAGAAGCAGGGCCTGGAGATGATGGAAGATCTCATCGCCATGATCACCAAGCATTTGAAGAAGGGTGAACGGGTGAAGATCTCTGGTCTCGGCATCCTGCAGGTGCGCAAGCGCGCCGCCCGCATGGGTCGCAATCCCGCCACCGGCGAGGCGATCAAGATCAAGGCCAGCAAGAAGGTCGCCTTCCGCGCCGCCAAGGATCTCAAGGAAGCGATCTGACCGCGGCTCGCTTTTCGGCTTGCAAAACCCCGCCGGCTCTTCCGGCGGGGTTTTTGTTTTTCAGTCCTCTGGCGCCGCGCTTGCGCCGGGGCCGAGCGGGCGCTGCATCAGCACGGAATCGAGCCAGCGGCCGAACTTGAAGCCGACGTTCTTGAGCGTGCCGACATATTGGAATCCGAGCGCCGCGTGCAGCGCGATCGAAGCCGCGTTATCGCTGTCGCCGATCACGCCAATCATCTGGCGGAAGCCTCGCGCCTCGGCCGTCTTGATGAGGGCGGTAAGCAACACGCGGCCGATGCCGCGCCCCTGGCTATCGGGCACGATGTAGACGGAATCTTCCAGCGTGAAGCGGTAGCCGGGCCGCCCGTGATAGGGTCCCGCATAGGCATAGCCGGCAACTGTGCCATCCAACTCGGCCACGAAGTAGGGCAGGTCCTTGGCGAGCAGCGCCTGCATGCGGCGCGTCATCTCGGCCTCGTCCGGGGGCTGGTATTCGAACGAGGCGGTGCCCTGCGCGACCGCGTGGGCGTAAATGCGGGTAATGGCTGGAATGTCGCCGAGGACGGCGGGGCGGATGGAGGGGCTCATGCGGCGCTTATATTAGCAAAACAAAAACGCCCGGGCACGAGGCCCGGGCGCTTGTCTGGTCTGCTCACTTAAGGGGCGCAGCTTGGCGCCGGTCGCCCAACGGCGCGTTAGCGCCGATCGCCCATGAAGCGCAGCATGAACAGGAACAGGTTGATGAAGTCGAGGTAGAGCGTCAGCGCGCCCATCACCGCCTTGCGGCCCATGACGGTGCCGTCGTCGTTGGCGCTGTACATCTCCTTGATCTTCTGGGTGTCCCAGGCGGTCAGCCCGGCGAAGATCAGCACGCCGATCGCCGAGATGGCGAAGTCGAGGCCGGTGCTCTTCAGGAAGATGTTGACCACCATCGCCAGGATTAGCCCGAACAGGCCCATGATCAGGAACGAGCCGATCGGCGAGAGATCGCGCTGCGTCGTGTAGCCGTACAGGCTCAACGCACCGAACGAGGCCGCGGAGATGAAGAAGGTGCGGGTGATCGACGCGCCGGTGTAGGTCAGGAAGATCGACGACAGCATGACGCCGAGCAGCGCGGCATAGACCATGAACAGCGCCAGCGCCGTCGACGGCTGCAGGTGGCCGATGCGGAAGCTCAGGAAGAACACCATGCCGAGCGTACCGAGGAACAGCACGATCATCAGCGGGCCGCCGTAGATCGCGTGGCCGAACGAGGTCAGCGCGAGCTGTCCGGCGGCGTTGGTCTGCACCGCGGCGCTGAAGGTGAGCCAGGCGGCGACGCCCGTCAAAGCGACGCCGGCGGCCATGTAGTTGTAGATGCGAATCATGTAGGCGCGCAGGCCTGCATCGATCGCGGCAGCCTGGCCGGCGCCATAGGCCGAGCGGGCGGCATAGTTACGGTCGTAGTCCGACATCGAAGTTTCCTCTCTTGTCCGGCCGGAGCCGGGCTTTGTCCGGCCCTCGCGGCCGGTCATAACGCGCCGGCGGCAAGCCGTCGCGTCCGTGTTCCAAATCTAAGGTGTCCGGAGTGTCCGCGCCAGATATGGCCCGATCATGACTGGCCTTTGTTGCCAAAGGTTAATTCGGGAGCGCGGTGAATATAGCCGAATCCGGCCGCCGCGTCACCAAACGCCCGCAACGCGGCGGAATGTCGCGAAATCTAAAGATTCCTTAACACGCGTGCCGGCTTCTGGCCGAGCGCCGAGAAGGTGCCGGCAAGCCCCAGGACGACCGTCACCACCACCGCGCCAACGGCGGCGACGAGCGCCGGCCACGGCAGCCAGACGAACGGCAGGTGCATCAATTGGGCGACGATCAGCCAGGCGGCGAGCGAACCGCTTAAGCCCCCGAACAGGGCGGTCGCCGCGCCCAGCAGCGCATATTCGATGGTGTAGGCGCCGAGCAGCCGGGCGCGGGTGGCGCCGAGCGTCTTCAGGATAACCGCGTCATAAACACGGTGGCGGTGGCCGGCGGCGAGCGCGCCGCCCAGCACCAGCGCCGCTGACAATAACGTGATCGCGCTGGCGCCGCGGATCGCCAGCAGCAGGTTGCCGACGATTTTCGCAATCGCGTCGAGCGCCTCCTTCACCGGCACGGCGGTGACCATGGGATAGGTCTTGGCCGTCGCGCGCAGCACCTCGCCTTCCTGCGCCGCGCTGCCGCCGTCGGGCAGGGTGAGGGTGGCGATGTGGGTGTGCGGCGCGCCGCTGAAGGTGTTGGGCGAGAACACCATGACGAAGTTGATGCTCAGGCTCTGCCAGTCGACGCGGCGCAGGCTGGCGACCTTGGCGGTGATGTTGCGCCCGAGCACGTTGACCGTGACCGGCTCGCCGAGCTTCAGACCGAGGCCATCCGCGATGTGCTGCTCGAAGGACACGAGCGGCGGGCCGTCATAGCCCTTCTTCCACCATTGACCGGCGACGACCCGCGAGCCTTTCGGCACCTTGTCGGCGTAGGTGACGCCGCGGTCGCTTTGTAGCACCCAGCGCGCGTCGTCGGCGGGCTTCAGTTTGTCGGCGGGGATGCCGTTCACCGAGACGATGCGCCCGCGCAGCATCGGCACGTCTTCGAGCTTTGGCGGACGGCGCCTGGCTGTGCAGGAAAGACGTGAACTGGTCGGCTTGCGTGGACGGGATGTCGAGGAAATAGAACGACGGCGCCTTGGCCGGGATTTCGTGGGTGAACTGTCGGGTCAGGTTGCCGTCGATCTCGATGACGGTAACGAGCAGCGCGATCCCCAAGCCGAGCGATAGCACGATGCTCGGCGTCAGCGCGCCGGGGCGGTGGATGTTGGCGACCGCCATGCGAAGGCTCGTAGCGCGCGCATGCGGGGCGCGGCGCGCGAGCGCCATCACCAGCCAGGCGACACCGCGTAACAGCACGAACACGGCGGCGGCGGTGCCGACATAGACGATCGCGACCTTGCGATCATAGGCAAGCAGCACGGCGAGCGCGGCCAGCACCAGCCCGGCGACTGCGGTCAGCGCCTATGTAGGCGAGACGCGGCCGGCGCGTGTCAGGCGTCACCTCGTCGCGGAACAGTTCGCCCACCGGCACGTCATGGGCGCGGCCGAGCGGCCACAGTGCAAACGCCAAAGCGGTGAGCAGGCCGTAGAGCAACGCCAACGCCAGATCGCCCGGAAACACCGCCGGTTCGATGGGCAGCGGAATGATGGCCTTGAATATCCACGCCACCGCGAACGGCATCACGGCGCCGAGCGCCACGCCGATCAACCCGCCGGCCAGCGCCAGCAGCAGCACCTGCGTGAGGTAGATCGAAAACACGCGGCCGCCACTGGCGCCGAGCGCCTTCAGCGTGGCGATGGTCTCGCGCCGGCGGTCGAGATGGCTCTTCACCGCGTTGCCGACCCCGACGCCGCCGACCAGCAGAGCGGTCAGGCCGACGATGGTGAGGAACTGGGTGAAGCGCTCGACATTGCGCTGCAGGCGCGGCGACGCCTTGGTGCGGGTGCGGATGCCCCAGCCGGCCTGCGGCAGCTGCGCTTTGGCGCTGTCCACCACCGCCTGCAGTGCGGCGGCGCTGTCGCGGCCAGGCGGTAGCCGAACTTTGTAGTGCCAGTGCACCAGGCTGCCGGGCTGGATCAGGCCAGTCGCTTTGAGCGCCGCCTGGCTGACCATGAGCCGCGGGCCGAAGCCGATGCCGGTCATGAGCTTGTCGGGCTCGTTGGTGAGCGCGGCGCGGATCTTGAGCTTGGCGTTGCCGACGGTGACCTCGGCGCCGGGCTTGATGTTGAGCCGCGCCAAGAGTGTCGGATCGGCGACGGCGCCGTAGACGCCGTTCTGGTCGGCAAGCGCGCTATCGAGAGTTGCCTGCGGGATCGAGCGTCACCGCGCCGAACAGCGGATACGCACCGTCGACCGCCTTCAATTCGACCAGCGTCGCCTGGCCGTTGGCGGTGCGCGCCATGGCGCGCAGCGTGGCGTCGCGCGACACGGTGCCCTGGCGTTCGAGGAACGCAAGCTCCGCCGGTTTTGCTTCGCGCTGGATGAGCGTGAAGGCGACATCGCCGCCGAGGATCACCTGACCTTCGCGCGCGAGGCCGTCGTTGAGGCTGGCTGCCAGCGAGCTGACGCCGGCGATCGCCATGCAGCCGAGCGCGATGCAGGCGAGGAAGACGTAGAAGCCGCGCAAGCCTCCGCGCAATTCGCGGAATGCGAAGCGCAGCGGCAGCCGCCAGCCATTTGCCGAGGTTGGCGCAGAGGCAGTGATGCTCACGGCACGCCCACGCTGTCGATATGGCCGGAACGCAAACGCGCCACCCGCTGGCAGCGCGCGGCCAGCGCATTGTCATGGGTCACCAGCACCAGGGTGGTGCCGCGCCGCATCTGGCCGGCGAACAACAGGTCGATGACCTGCTGGCCGGTGTCCTCGTCGAGATTGCCGGTGGGCTCGTCGGCGACGACGATGGCCGGGTTGGGCGCGAGCGCGCGGGCAATGGCCACCCGCTGCTGTTCGCCGCCGGAAAGCTGCGCCGGATAGTGCCCGAGCCGTTCGCCCAGGCCGACCGCCGTCAGCTCTTCGCGCGCGCGCGCCTGCGCGTCGGCGGCGCCGGCGAGCTCCAGCGGCACCGCGACGTTCTCGAGCGCCGTCATGGTCGGGATCAGGTGGAAGGACTGGAACACGATGCCCACATGGCGGCCACGGAAGCGGGCGAGCGCGTCCTCGTCGAGCTTGGTCAGCTCCTCGCCGGCGACGGTCACGGTGCCGCTGTCGGGCCGCTCCAGGCCCGCCATCACCATCAGCAGCGTGGATTTGCCGGAGCCGGAGGGCCCCACCAGGCCAAACGCCTCGGCGCGCCCTATATTGAGGTCGATGTCCTTGAGGACATGGACCCGGGCGGCGGCCTGTCCCAAGGATAAATTGATGCCAGTGAGCGCAATGGCTGGCGTCTCTGAAGGAGCTCTCATGGGGCCTCGAAGGTCACGACCAGGATCATATGGGCGCAACGCCCCCGGGTTCCAATGGCGGTTGCTCCTGGTGGCCGCCTTTTGCGCCTTCCTGATGGCACCGGTGGCGCACGCCGCCGCGCCGCTCAAGATCGTGGCGCTGGGGGATTCGCTCACCGCTGGCTACGGCCTACCGGGCGACCAGGCCTTTCCGGCCCGGTTGCAGAAGGCGCTCGCCGCCAAGGGCGATGACGTCACCATCGTCAACGCGGGAGTTTCCGGCGACACCACCACCGCCGGGCTCGATCGGCTGGCGTGGTCGGTGCCGGACGATACCGCCGGCGTGATCCTCGAACTCGGCGCCAACGACGCCCTGCGTGGCGTCGACCCACAAGTCACCAAGGCGACGCTTGAGAAGATCCTCGACCGGCTCGCCAAACGCCACATTCCGGTGCTGCTCGCCGGCATGCAGTCGCCGCGCAACATGGGGCCTGAATACGTGAAGACGTTCGACGCCATCTATCCGGCGCTTGCCGCGCACCATGATGTTATCTTCTATCCGTTCTTCCTCGCCGGTGTGGCCGCCGACCCCAAGTTGAACCAGGCCGACGGCATGCACCCCAATCCAAAAGGCGTCGACATCATCGTGCAGCGCATGCTGCCGAGCGTCGAACAATTGATCGCGCGCGCCAAGAAGGCGCGCCAGTCTTAAGTCAGGTTCGCCATGCCCCGTCTGTTCACCGGCGTCGAAATTCCGCCAGAGATTGTTGTGGCGCTTTCCAGTCTGCGCGGCGGCCTGCCGGGCGCGCGCTGGATCGATCCGGAGAATTATCATCTGACCTTGCGTTTCATCGGCGACATCGACGACGTCACCGCGCGCGAGGTCGCTTCCGTGCTCGGTCGCGTGAAGCGCAAACCTTTCGAGTTGCACATGGACGGCTTGAGTTCGTTCGGCGGCCGCAAGCCGCGCGCGGTGGTGGCGAACATGGCGCAAGCGCCGGCGCTGATGGAGGCGCAGGCAGAGCAGGAGCGCCTGTTCCAGCGCATCGGCCTGGCGCCGGAAGGCCGTAAGTACACGCCGCATGTGACGCTGGCGCGCCTGCGCGCGTCTTCCAGCCGCGACGTGGCGGCGTACCTCGCCACCCGTGGGTTCTTCCGCACCGCCGCCTTTCCGGTCACCCGCTTCGTGCTGTTTTCCTCACGCGAGTCGGTTGGCGGCGGGCCCTATGTGGTGGAAGCGGCTTATCCGCTCATCAATTAGGCGTCATTCCGGGGCGCGCGCGCAGCACGCGGACCCGGAATGACCGAAAGTCTTACGTCGCGTGCAGGAAGCGCTCCTGCATGGCGAGCATTGCTGAGGCGACACCCTGGCCGTCGGCCATCCATTCGCGCATCAGCGACAGGGCAGTGAAGCGCGGCGGATCGACCTCGCCGACCACGCTGCCGAATTCGAACGTGAGTTCGGCCTCGAACTTGCGCGCCAGTTGCTGCATGCGTCGGTTGTTGGCGAGGCACTGCATGTGCAGCGCTTTGATGCCGCGGTTGCGCGCGCTCAGAAGCGTGCGCTCGAGCAACGCGCTGCCGACGCCGTGGCTCTGCCAGGGCTTTTCGATGGAGAAGGCAGCTTCCGCCGCGTGCGAGAACATCGGACCGATTTGGCGCAGCTCCGCCGCGCCGCGCAGGGTTCCGTCGACAAAGAAACCGTGCACCACCATGTCGATGCCGCGGGCGGTGGCGGCGTAGTTGGCGATTGCCTGGTCCGACATCGCGCCCGAGAAACGGGTGTGACGGCTGTCGGAGTCGAGCCGCAAGAGATGGTCGCGGTAGGCGTCGGTTTCGCCGGGCCACAATTTGCGGATGAGGCCGCCGTCGGGCAAAGGCTCGTTCATTTTCTGGGTCTCCAATTCTTCTTTTTCGACCCTGCCAAGTGCGTGTTCCCTAGCTTCCGCCGGGGGCGAATCGAGCCCGCGGTGTCGCTCATAGCTATATGATGCATCGCAACAAAACAGTGACCAATGACCCGCTTCCGCGGAGGTCTCCCACGCCAAAAATGCATAACTAACAATATTTTAACATAAGTTTGCCGCACGCATTGGTACGCGGCGGGGCATTTGCCGCAGCGCAACATAAGTCTGCGGGGGTGCCAGGCGCCGGCGCGCATTGCCGGCCGGCGCGGATCGCCCTTGAGCATGACCCCGAAAAGTGGGAACGGGGATTGGCATAATTCTCCCCGGCCGGTCGCTTCCGACCCGCCCTTCACCCGTTCCGATGTCCGAATCCTTCAGCACGCGCTACGAGGCGCTCGTCGCCGCCGGAAAAATCGAGGCCGATCCGGCCCAGGCCGATCTCGCGCGCCGCTTCGCCGACCTGGAGCGCCACCTTGCCGAGCATCGGCTGGCGCGTAAGTCGTCGGCGCTCGGCTGGCTGTTCGGCAAGCGCAAGAATCCGGAGGCTCCGCTCAAGGGCCTCTATATTCACGGCGAGGTCGGTCGCGGCAAGACCATGCTGATGGATCTGTTCTTCGCCGCGAGCCCGGTTCAGCGCAAACGCCGCGCCCATTTCCACGAGTTCATGGCCGACGTGCATGAGCGCGTGCGTATCTTCCGGCACAAGCTCAAATACGGCGAGATCAAAGGCGAGGACCCGATCCGGCTCACCGCCGACCAGATCGCCGACGAGACGTGGCTGCTCTGCTTCGACGAATTCCATGTCACCGACATTGCCGATGCCATGATCCTCGGCCGGCTATTTACGCGCCTGTTCGAGCGTGGCGTGGTGCTGGTAGCGACCTCGAATGTCGCGCCCGACGATCTCTACAAGGACGGGCTCAACCGCGCGCTCTTCGTTCCTTTCATTCGGCTTCTTCACAAGCACGTGGACGTGGTGCGGCTTGCCGCCCGCACGGATTACCGGTTGGAAAAATTTTCCAATGTGTCGGTTTGGTACGTGCCGGCAGATGAGGACGCCGAGGTCGCGCTCGACATGGCCTGGCAGCAGTTGACCGGCCTGCTCGACGCCACGCCGCGCGACATCCAATTGGCGGGGCGTGTGCTGAAAGTGCCGCAGGCGGCCATGGGGGTGGCGCGCTTCAGTTTCGCCGAGCTGTGCGGGCGGCCGCTCGGCGCTAACGACTATCTGCGGCTGGCGTATGAATTCCATACGCTCATTGTCGACAACATCCCGGTGATGGATTTTCCTCAGCGCAACGAGGCCAAGCGCTTCATCATCCTCATCGACGCGCTCTACGACAACGCGGTGAAGTTGATCGCCTCGGCTGCTGCCTATCCGAGCGAGCTCTATCTCGCCGAGGACGGCTATGAGGCGCATGAGTTCACGCGCACCGCCTCGCGGCTGATCGAAATGCGCTCGGAAAGTTATCTGGCGTTGCCGCACGGCTCGCGCTCGGGCGCCGACAGCGGTGATAGCGGCGGCATTGTCGAGACGTGATGCTGTAACCGCCGACCTCGGTTAGGATTGTGCGGGGTGCTTTTGGAGTTTGCCATGTCCGATTCTTCGAAGCCCGATCCTTCCGGTTCGCAACCTTCGCCATCGCGCCGGCGCGCGCGCCCGCATTGCGCCATCTGCGGCAAGGAAGCCCGCGTGCCCGTGCGCTTCGGGACGGTGCGCCCGGCGATTGCCGCCATGGTCACCACCGACCATCCCAACCTCACGGCCGACGATCTCGTCTGCGCCCGCCATCTCAGTGACTACCGCACCCGCTATGTCGAGAGTCTGCTCGAGCACGAGCGCGGCGAGATCTCCGAGTTGGACCGCCAGGTGGTGGAAAGCCTCGCGCGTGAAGAGACGGTCAGCCGCGACGTGGAAAAGGCATGGGAAAAGCACCGCACCACCGGCGAGGTGGTCGCCGACGCGGTCGCCGATTTCGGCGGTAGCTGGAGATTCATCAGCATCTTCTTCGCCGTGCTCATCGTGTGGATGGGCTACAACGTTTGGGCCGCGACCCGCGACGTCTTCGATCCCTATCCCTTCATCCTGCTCAACCTCGTGCTGTCATGCCTTGCCGCCATCCAGGCGCCGATCATTATGATGAGCCAGAACCGGCAGGAGGATAAGGACCGTTTGCGCTCGCAGAACGACTATCGGGTCAATCTCAAGGCGGAGCTGGAAATCCGCTACCTGCACGAAAAGATCGACCACCTGATCAACCGGCAATGGGAGCGGCTGGCCGAGATCCAGCAAATCCAGCTCGAAATCATGCAGGACATGGCCCAGCGCAAACGCTGAGCCTTGCGCAGGCTTAGAGCGCCATGGCGGCGACGTTGCGCGCGAGCTCGGCCAGGCGTTTCGACATATCGCTCTCGCCGTCGCTCAAGGGATCGATCACGGTGAAGTGGTTGGCGCCGGCGACTTCCTCGTAGCGGATTTCGGTCGGCCCCTGCCGCCAGGCTTCGGCGACGGTCCGGCTCTGCTCCACGAAGGCGGGCAATTCTCCACCGCCAACGACGACGTCGAGGGCGCGCCCGGGCGGTACATCCCAAAAGAGCGGCGAGCAGGCGCGCGCCGTCTTCTCGTCCAGCTTGAGGTCATCGTTGAGGGCAAGCTGCAGCAGCGGCGTCAGGTCGAACACGCCGGAGATGGCGTAGGCCGCCGGCACCAGGTCGGCGGGCGCGTCGGGGGCAATCGTCTTCCAGTCGGTCGCCAGCATGCAGGCGGCGAGATGGCCGCCGGCGGAATGGCCGTAGACCACGAAGCGCTTCTTGTATTTGCGCCACAGCCACAGACAGGCCGCGCGCATCTGCTCGATGATGGTGGGGATGCTCACCTGCGGGCAGAGGTCGTAGCCGACGACCGCCACGGTGACGCCGTGCTTGTTGGGGCCGGCGGCGAGCTGGCCGAACTTCGACGGCTCCAGCGAGCGCCACCAGCCGCCATGAATGAACAGGGCAAGCGGCGCATCGGTTGCATCGCCCTCGGCCGGGTAGATGTCGACGGTCTGGCGCGGCGAAGGTCCGTATTTCAGGCCGAGCTCGGCACCGCGTTTGCTGGCGACGTCCCGGTAGGCTGCGGTTTCCTGGTCCCAACGCTCGAATATCTGCTCGTGCTCGGGTACGTGGGCGCGGTTGTCATATTGGGCTTCGAGGTCAGTGGCCATGTCCGTCTCCAAATTGCGCGCGACAGTGGCGCATGGTGGAGTGAGGCGCAAGGCACGGTTCCAGGAATGACAGAGCGGGAATTCCCCGCTATTTCTTACGCCATGAAAATCGACGGAAAACCCACGCGCACGATCTGGGTGGAGGCCGACGGCGAAAGCGTCGGCATCATCGACCAGACGCTGCTGCCGCACCGCTTCGTCAAGGTCCAGTTGAAGACGCTTGCTGAGGCCGCCCACGCTATCAAGTCGATGCAGGTGCGCGGCGCACCGCTGATCGGCGCCGCCGCTGCCTACGGGGTCTGGCTGGCGCTCCGGGAGGATGCTTCCGACGAGGGTCTCGACCGTGCTTACGCCACGCTGATCGAGACGCGGCCGACTGCGATCAATTTGAAATGGGCGCTCGACGAGATGATGGCGGCGGTGCGCAACCGACCGCGCGAGGAGCGGCGGGAAGTGGCGCTGCACCGCGCCGGCGAGATTGCCGAAGAGGACGTCGCGATCAACCAGGCCATCGGCCGCAACGGGCTCAAGCTGATCGAAGAGATCGCCGCCAAGAAGAAGAACGGCGAGCGCGTCAACGTGCTCACCCATTGCAACGCCGGCTGGCTCGCCACCGTCGATTGGGGCACGGCCACCGCGCCGATCTACATGGCGCACGACAGCGGCATTCCCGTGCACGTGTTCGCCGACGAGACCCGGCCGCGCAATCAAGGTGCTTCGCTCACCGCCTGGGAGCTCAACCATCACGGCGTGCCGCACACGGTCATCCCCGACAACACCGGCGGCCACCTGATGCAGCACGGCATGGTCGACATCGTCATCGTCGGCACCGACCGCGTCACCGCGCAGGGCGACGTCTGCAACAAGATCGGCACCTACTTGAAGGCGCTGGCCGCCCGCGACAACGACGTGCCGTTCTATGTGGCGCTGCCGTCGCCGACCATCGACTTCACGGTGATGGACGGCGTGGCCGAAATCCCGATCGAAGAGCGCAGCGGCGACGAGGTCGCGCTGATGACCGGCAAGACCAAGGACGGCCGCATCGAGACGGTGCAGATCATTCCCGACGGCTCGGGGGTCGCCAACTACGCCTTCGACGTGACGCCGGCGCGGCTCGTCAGCGGCCTGATCACCGAGCGCGGCGTGCTGCAGGCGGATCGTGCCGCGCTCGCCAAGGCGTTTCCGGAGCGGGCGTGATATAGTGCTGTCATTCCGGGACGGCGCGAATGCGCCGGGCCCGGAATCCAGGGCCGCATGCGCATTGCCTTGTGCTCTGGATTCCGGGTTCGCGTGCTGCGCACGCGCCCCGGAATGACGAAGGATGGGCAAGCCGATGTCACTCAACGCGCAAAAGCTGGAACCGCCGGTCGACGGCCGCCAGTCGGAGACCGCGCTCGCGATTGCGCGCGGCACCGCGCGGCTGCTGCATGCGCACGGCTTCTCGGTGGTGAGCGAACTGCCGTTGCCCTCCGGTCGCCGCGCCGATCTGGTGGCGCTCGACAGCGGCGGCACCATTTGGATTATTGAGATAAAATCGTCGGTGGCCGATTTTCGTGCCGACCAGAAATGGCCGGACTACCGCGCCCATTGCGACCGGCTGTTCTTTGCCACCCACATGGACGTGCCGAGCGAGATTTTCCCGCCCGACACAGGTTTGATCATCGCCGATAATTTCGGCGCGGCATTTCATGGCGAAGCGCCCGAGCACAAGCTGCCGGCGGCGACGCGCAAGGCGATGATGCTGTTGTTCGCCCGCGCCGCCGCGATGCGCTTGCAGGCGCTCGCCGATCCGAACGGGCCTTATGGGGATGTGACGTAAGCCGGAGAGCTGCAACGCACTCCGCTCATTCCCGCGAAAGCGGGAATCCAGTCAACAAATCGAGATGCCGCGAAGTGAGTTCTGGGTCCCCGCTTTCGCGGGGACGAACGGGGAGAGGCAGTGCCTTACCGCGGCGCCTGCATTTTCAATTAAGACGGTCTCCGCTAGCGCGGAGCCCTTTTCGCCAAAATCCGCTGCAGCGTCCGCCGGTGCATGTTGAGCCGGCGCGCGGTTTCCGACACGTTGCGGCCGCACAGTTCGTAGATGCGTTGGATGTGTTCCCAGCGCACGCGGTCGGCCGACATGGGATTTTCCGGCGGCTCGATCTTGGTGTTGTCCTGCGCCAGCAGCGCTGCCACCACGTCGTCGGCATCGGCGGGCTTGGCGAGATAATCGACCGCGCCGAGCTTCACCGCGTTCACGGCGGTGGCGATGTTGCCGTAGCCGGTGAGGATGATGCCGCGCGCTTCCGGCCGGCGGCGCTTGAGTGCGGAGATGACGTCGAGACCGTTGCCGTCGCCGAGCCGCATGTCCACGATGGCGAAGGCCGGCGCTGCACGTTCCACCTGCAACAGCCCATCGGCGACCGATTCTGCGGTGGCGACCGTGAAGCCGCGCTGCTCCAGCGCCTTGGCCAGCCGTTGCAGGAACGAACGGTCGTCATCGACGATGAGCAGTGTTCGCTCCTCAGGAACCGTCTCCATTGGTGCCGGCTGCGCGGCCTCGGTCATGACCATATCCACGTTGCATCACCCCACATTATCACCGACATCACTGCCGCGCCGCTCACGTTTGCGCCGGCGCGGCAGGCGGACCATCATACAGTCCGTAACGGTGCGATAAAAATAGTGATTGCTTGCGGCGATCTCAAGGCGCGCCGAAGGTTAATGGCCGTTCGAAATCGCTTCGATTCCAATGCAATTTGACGATGGCGCCATGCTCCGGCGCGCGCCGGTTTTCAAAGGATAGTATGGCGCCCGAGCGCTCCAGCAGCGTCTTGGCGATAAAGAAGCCGAGCCCGAGGCCGTGTGGCTCGTCTTCGCTGTCGGCCAGGTTGCTGCGGCGGCTGGTGACGTAGGGCTCGCCGATGCGGTCCATGATTTCCGAGGCGAAGCCGGGGCCGTCGTCGGTGATGGTCGCCTCGACGCTGTCGTCGTCCCAGGTGGCCTCGACCGTGACCTGAGCCTGTGCGAAGTCGACGGCGTTCTCCAATAGATTGCCGAGCCCGTAGAGGATCGCCGGGTTACGCGCGGCGACCGGCTCGTTGTCGCTTCCTGAGTGCATCGCGACATTGATGGCGACGCCGAAATGACGATGCGGTGCCACCACTTCTTCTAACAGCGCCGGCAACGACATACGCTCGAACGGTTCCCCGCCGCTCGCCGACAGCTCGGTGAGCTTGGCGAGGATGTCGCGGCAGCGGTTCGCCTGTTCGCGCAAGAGTTGCACGTCCTCGCCGTGCGGCGCGTTCTCGGCAATGGCGTTTTCCAATTCCTTGGCGATCACCGCGATGGTCGACAGCGGCGTGCCGAGCTCGTGCGCGGCGGCGGCGGCGAGACCGTCGAGCTGTGAAAGATGCTGCTCGCGCGCCAGCACCAGTTCGGTCGCCGCCAGCGCGTCGGAAAGCTGGCGCGATTCTTCCGTGATCTGCCACGCGTAGACGCCGATGAAGCCGATGGCGAGCAGGATCGAGAGCCAGACGCCCATCATGTAGATCGGCGGCAGGCGCAGCGGATCGTCGGTGTCCCACGGCAACGGGAAATGCACGAACACCAGCACGGTTGCGCAGGCCACCGCGAAGGCGCCGAGCAGCACCGTGAAGCGTGACGGCAGCGCCGTCGCCGACAATAGCACCGGTCCGAGGAACAAGAAGGCGAAGGGGTTCTGCAGGCCGCCGGTCAGCGACAGCAGTACCGCCAGTTCGGCGATGTCGAAGGCGAGCAGCCAGGCGGCGCGGTCGGGCTCCAGCCGCTGGGTGCTGTGGAAGCGCAGCCGCAGCGCGACGTTGAGCCAGGCGGCGAGCGCGACCACCGCCAGGCAGGCCCAGATCGGCAGCGGGAAGTCGAGCCCGTAATAGACCACAAGGATCGCGGTGGTCTGCCCGATGATGGCGAGCCAACGCAGCCGTACCAGCGTGTCGAGGCGCACGTTGCGGCGCGGATGGCTCTGGGCGAAACCGAAAGCTGGCATGAGGCCAATGTAACGTCTCGGGCCGCCGGTACCAACGAGGGCTTGCGCCGGAGCCGGCGCGGCGGCACATGAGGGCGTCATGGACGCCCCCAACGCCGCCGCCATCGCCGTCGAGGACCTGGTCAAGCGCTACAAGGCCGCGATCGCGGTCGACGGCATCACGTTTCGCCTGCCGCGCGGCTCGATCACCGGCCTTTTGGGCGGCAACGGCGCCGGCAAGACCACCACCATCGCCATGATCATGGGCCTGGTTACGCCCACCGCCGGGACGGTCTCGGTCCTGGGCGCGGCGATGCCGAAGGAGCGCTACCGCGTCCTGCAGCGCATGAATTTCGAAAGCCCCTATGTGGAAATGCCGATGCGGCTCACCGTGCGGCAGAACCTGTCCGTGTTCGCGCAGCTTTATGGTGTCGCCGACGCTAACGCGCGCATCGCCCAGCTTGCCATCGATCTCGATCTCAACGAATTCATCGACCGCGCCACCGGCAAGCTGTCGGCCGGGCAGAAGACGCGGGTGTCGCTCGCCAAGGCGCTCTTGAATAATCCGGACGTGCTGCTACTCGACGAGCCGACCGCCTCGCTCGATCCCGACACCGCCGACTGGGTGCGCTCGCGGCTGGAGGATTATCGCCGCGCCCACAACGCCACTATCCTGCTCGCCTCCCACAACATGAACGAGGTCGAGCGCCTGTGTGAGCGCGTCATCATCATGAAGCGCGGCCGCATCCAGGACGACGACACGCCGGCGCGGCTTCTGTCCCGCTACGGGCGCGAGACGCTGGAGGACGTTTTCCTCGACGTCGCCCGCGGCCGCGGCGTGCATGCGGAGGCCGCGCAATGAGTGCTTTCAACGGCGCGCTCGAATTCTCGCCATCGCGCGTCGGCGCCATGGTGCGGCGCTACTGGTACCTGTTGTCGGCGTCCTGGCCGCGCATCCTCGATCTCGTCTACTGGCCGACGGTACAGATGCTGATGTGGGGTTTCCTGCAGATGTACGTGGCGCAGAACGCCGGTTTCTTCGCGCGCGCCGGCGGCGTGTTCATCGGCTCGGTGCTGTTGTGGGACATCCTGTTCCGCGGCCAGCTCGGCTTTTCCATCTCGTTCCTGGAAGAGATGTACGCCAAGAATCTCGCCAACCTCATGATGTCGCCGCTCAGGCCCATCGAGTTCATCGCTTCGCTGATGATCATGAGCGTGGTGCGGCTGTCGATCGGCATGATTCCGGTGTCGCTGCTCGCCATCGCTTTCTTCGGCTTCAATCTGTGGGGGCTGGGTTTCGCGCTCGCCGCCTTTTTCGCCAATTTGATCTTGACGAGCTGGTCGATCGGAATCTTCGTCACCGGCCTGCTGCTGCGCAACGGCCTGGGCGCGGAGAGCCTCGCCTGGACCATCATGTTTCTGTTCTTGCCGCTGACCTGCGTCTATTACCCGGTCGCCGTGTTGCCACAGTGGCTGCAATACGTCGCCTGGGCGCTGCCGCCGACTTACGTGTTCGAGGGCATGCGTGCGCTGCTCATCCACCACGTCTTCCGCGCTGACCTGATGCTGCAGGCGCTGGCCTATAATGCGGTACTATTCGCGGCAGCGTCGGCGGCTTTCCTGATGCTCTTGCGCAGCGCGCGCGAAAACGGCTCACTGCTCCAGGTTGGCGAGTAGGTCGCCGGACAAGCGGAAAAACCCCGCAAATTGAGCGATTTAAGCGCGCCGACGGCCTGTAAACCGGGCGTTCAATGTTTATATGATAGATATGCTTGTTGACCCCATGACGGAAAAACAGCAGTCTGCTGCGGTGCAATACGGGCCGGGGCAGGAATTGATGACGATCGGCGAGTTCGACGGAGGGGCCACCCTCTCCGGCGAAAGAGCGATGTTGCTGACCTCGCCGATGTACTGGTTCTACGAGATGGGCCACGCCGCGCTCAATCCGTCGCGCGCATTCGCCGACGCCGCTCGGCTATTTTTCAAAAATCCCGCCAATCCATGGTCGCACACGCCTTACGGCAAGTCGGTGGCGGCGGCGATGGAATTGTTCGAGCGCTCGACGCGCCGCTACGACAAGCCGGAATGGAATATCCGTCATACGACGGTGGGCGGCGAGCGTGTGCCGGTGCATCCGACCGTGGTGTGGGAGCGTCCGTTCTGCAGGCTGCTGCATTTCGAGCGTTCGTTCCGCCATATGCCGCGCCGGCCGCAGCCGAAGCTACTGCTCGTCGCGCCCATGTCGGGTCACCACGCGACACTGCTGCGCGGCACGGTCGAGACGTTCCTGCCCAACCATGATGTCTACATCACTGAGTGGATGGACGCGCGCAACGTTCCCGTCACCGAAGGCCGCTTCGATCTCGACGACTACATCGACTACATCATCTCGATACTGCATCGTCTCGGCGGCGACGCGCATGTGATCGCGGTGTGCCAGCCGTCGGTGCCGGTGCTGGCGGCCATCGCGCTGATGGAAGCCGACAAAGATCCTTACGCGCCGCATTCGATGGTGCTGATGGGCGGGCCGATCGACACGCGCATCAATCCCAACGCGGTCAACGAGCTGGCCGAGACTCGCGGGCTCGACTGGTTCCACAGCCACGTCATCACCAAGGTGCCGTTCCCGAATCCGGGCTTCATGCGCGACGTCTATCCGGGCTTCCTGCAGCTGCACGGGTTCATGAGCATGAATCTCGATCGCCATCTCAAGGCGCACCACGACCTGTTCCTGCACCTGGTCAAGGGCGACGGCGATTCCGCGCAGAAGCACCGCGAGTTCTACGACGAATATCTCGCGGTCATGGATCTGACCGCCGAGTTCTACCTGCAGACCGTCGACGCCGTGTTCATCCGGCATCTCTTGCCCAAGGGCGAGATGACTCATCGCGGCCGTCCGATCGAAACGAAAGCGATTAGCGGCGTCGCCTTGATGACGGTTGAGGGCGAATACGACGACATCTCCGCCGTCGGGCAGACCGAAGCCACCCACGCGTTGTGCCCGAACATTCCCGACGACATGCGGGCCCATTACGTGCAGCCCGGCGTCGGCCATTACGGCGTGTTCAACGGCTCGCGCTTCCGCGCCGAAATCGCGCCGCGCATTTCCGACTTCGTGCTGTCGAACAACGGCAGTCGCGGCCGTGGCAACGGCGCCGCCAACGGGGCGGCGACCATCGATTCGGCCCCGGCCGAGGACCCCGGTCCGGCTCTGGCCGCCTCGGGCCAGCAGTGACGGGCTTTTTCGCCTAGCACCCTGGCGTCGATCCGGGGCCGTCTATTAACTCCCTGTCGCGTAAAAACGATTCGCCCGCGTTCGCGCTTGAGACACGGCCGCTGCCGCCCACTGCCGGCCGCCATCGGAACCCGTTTCAAAGCTGAAAGGCCCAAGATCTCGTGGGTTGGCAAGACAGCATCCCCTGGCTCTTGGGTCTCGGCGATTTGAATCGCGAAGGGGCTTCCGCGCCCGACGGTTATGGCAATATCGGCCGTCGGCCCCCGTCCGGTTGGACCAATCCCATGCCCCAACGCGCCCTGCTTTACCGGCGTCCGAGTGAGCCTTCGGCGATCAACATCCTGTTCGATCGCGAAGTCTACCTGGTGCGCGTGCGCCGGCATCGGCAGGCGCGCCGCTACACCCTGCGTATCCATGCCACCACACGCGAAGTACTGCTCACCATGCCGCCGCGCGGCAATCTGAAAGAGGCGCGCGCCTTCGCCCAGAAGCACGGCGGCTGGATCGCAGCCCGGCTCGGCCGCCTGCCCAAGGCGGCGCCGTTCGAGCACGGCACCATGCTGCCGCTGCGTGGGCTCGACCACCGCATCGAGCACCGGCGCGGGCGCGGCACCTGCTGGACCGAGATCGGCGACGACGGCTCGCGCGCGCTGTGCGTGGCCGGTGAGGAGGCGCACGTCGCGCGCCGCGTCCACGACTTCCTCAAGCGCGAGGCCAAGGCGGATCTCGAAACCGCCAGCCGTGCCGCCGCCGAACGGCTCGGCGTCAAGGTCAAACGCGTGTCGATCCGCGACCAGTCGAGCCGCTGGGGTTCGTGCTCGTCCACCGGCGTGCTGTCGTATTCCTGGCGGCTGATCCTGGCGCCGCCCTTCGTGCTCGACTATCTCGCTGCCCACGAGGTGGCGCACCTGGTCGAGATGAACCACTCGAAGAAGTTCTGGCGCCTGGTCGACCGGCTTTGCCCCGACGTCACCCGCGCCAAGACCTGGCTCGAGGTGCACGGCACCGACCTGCACCGCTACGGCTTGGAGCCCGACAGCCAGCAGGCACAGCGCTAGTATCCGTGCCGTGGTTGATGTAGGCACCATCATGCCCGGCCATAGCCGTCCAAAGGGCGGCGTGTTTCGCACGCCTATGTGCAGGGCATCCACCTCTTAGGGCATCTCGGCACTCATGCTGCGTACCGGCTCTTTCGCGCTTACCGTCTTGCTGGCGGCGCTCACGGCGATTGGGCCGCTGTCGACCGACATGTACCTGCCCTCGCTGCCCGCGCTGACGCGGGCGTTCGGCGCGACCGCCGCGGAGGGGCAACTCACCATATCCAGCTATCTGATCGGCTTCGCCGTCGGTCAGATTCTCTACGGGCCGTTGTCGGATCGGCATGGCCGCAAGCCGGTCTTGATCGCCGCCATGGCGCTCTATTGCGCGACCAGCCTCGCCTGCACCTTCTCCATTTCGATCGAGATGCTGATCGGCGCGCGCTTCCTGCAGGCCCTGGGCGCCAGCGGCGGCGTCGTGCTGGCGCGCGCGGTGGTGCGCGATCTCCATTCAGGAGCTCGCGCCGGTCGCGAACTGTCGATGATCGGCTCGGTCATGGCGTTGGCGCCTGTGGTGGCGCCGGCGGTCGGTGGTGCCCTGCAGACCGCGTTCGGCTGGCAGTCGGTCTTTGCGACGCTGGCGCTGATCGGCCTGTCCGCCGTCGCGGTGGTCTGGCTGCTGCTGCCCGAGACGCTGGCCGAGCGCGCGCCTGAATCGATCTCGCTCGGTTCGATGTTGAAGTCCTATCGTCTGGTCGCGCGCAATGGCGCCTATATCGCCTATACCGCGCTTGCCACGACCAGCTACGCCGGGCTGTTCGCGTGGATTTCGACGGCATCGTTCGTACTGCAGAACCTTTATGGGCTGACGCCGTTCAATTTTGGCGTCGTGTTCTCGCTCGGCTCGGTCGGTTACATGATCGGCGCGACCATCGCTACGCGTCTGGTCATGCGGCTCGGCATTGACGGCACCATCGGTTGCGGCGGCGTGACGATGACGGTCGGTGGGCTCGGCATGGTGGCCGCGGTCGCGTTCGGTCTGACCTCGGCGCTGTCGCTCGTGATTCCGATGGCGGTCTATCTCGCCGGGCTCGGCCTGGTGCTGCCGCAGTCCCTGGCCGGCGCATTGACGCCGTTTCCCCGGCACGCTGGAACGGCCTCGGCGCTACTCGGCTTCATTCAGCAGACCGCGGCGGCGGTGTCGGGCGTGGCGGTCGGGCTCATGCTCGGCAGGACGGCCTGGCCGTTGGCGATCGCGGTGGCGCTGATGGGTGGCCTCAGCCTGCTGCTATGGCTTGTGACCATTGCGGTGCGCGCTAAAGCGCAGCACCAGGAATAAGGCTCAGCGTCGTCCGAACAGGCTGTTGAGCAGCCAGCCGTCGAGGCTGCCGCTGCCGGTGGTGGTCGATTGCCGGTTGCCGGCGATCGGTTGCGGGGGTGTCGGCGGAGAATTGTTTCCACCGCCGAACAGGCTGGCGAACAGGCCGCCGCCAGACGAATAGCCGGGCAGGGCGGCGACCGGCACGCCCTGCAGCGCGCCGCGCATATAGCGGCTCCAGATCTGCACCGGCAGGCTGCCACCGGTGACGCGCTTGGTCGGCTTGCCGTCGTCATTGCCGAGCCAGACGCCGGTGACGAGACGCGACGTGTAGCCCATGAACCAGGCATCGCGGAAATCCTGGCTTGTGCCGGTCTTGCCCGCGGCCGGCCAGCCCGGCAGCGAGGCGTGCTTGGCGGTGCCGTAGGCAAGCGTCTGCTGCAGCATCGCGTTCATCATGCCGGCGTAACGCGCATCGATCACGCGCGGGAGTGGTTTGGCGGGACGCGCATAGAGTAGCCGGCCCTGGGGCGTGGTGATGCGGGTGATGACGTAGGGCGTCGCGCGGTAGCCGCCGTTGGCGAATGTGGCGTAGGCGCCAGTCAGCTCTAGCGGCGAGACTTCCGAGGTGCCGAGCGCTATCGAGGCGTTTGGGTCGAGATGCGACGTAATGCCGAGCCGGTGTGCGGTGCGGATTACCGCGCGTGGGCCGAATTCGAGCGTGAGGCGCACCGACACCGTGTTGAGCGACAGCGCCAGGGCCTTGCTCAGCGGAACGGGACCTAAGTAATCGTGCTCGTAATTTTGCGGCTTCCAGCCGTGCACGTTGATGGGGCCGTCGGTGCGCACGCTGTCGGGGGTGAGGCCGTGCTCGAGCGCGGTGAGATAGACGAACGGCTTGAAGGCGGAGCCCGGCTGACGCTTGGCGGCGACGGCGCGGTTATACTGGCTCTGCGCATAATCGCGGCCGCCGACCAGGGCGCGCACGGCGCCGGCCGGCGTCATTGACACCAGCGCGCCTTCGCCGACTCGGTATTTCGCGCCGTTCTTCGCCAGTTCGTCGTCGAGCGCCTGATCGGCCTCGCCTTGCATGCGGGCATCGATGGTGGTGTGCACCACGATGTCCTGATCGACGTGGCCGAGAATGTCGTTGATGCCGTCCATCACCCAATCGGCGACGTAATTGCTCGAGCCCTTGTCCGCGTGTGCGACGATGCGCGGCGGGTTCGCCAGCGCGACGCGCTCCTTCGTCTTGCTGATGTAGTGCTGCTGAGCCATGGCGGCGAGCACCAGCTTGGCGCGCTTTTCGGCGGCCTTGTAGTTACGCGTCGGCGCCAGCCGCGACGGCGACTTCACGAGGCCGGCCAGCATGGCGGCTTGGGCGACCGTGAGACGGCGCGCCGAGATGCCGAAATAGCGCTGCGCCGCCTGCTCGATGCCGTAAGCGCCGGAGCCGAAATAGACCCGGTTGAGATAGAGCGCGAGGATCTTGTCCTTGGAGAATTTGTGGTCGAGCCACAGCGCCAGCAGCACTTCCTGCAGCTTGCGGTGGATGGTGCGTTCCTGCGTCAGGAAGAGGTTCTTGGCGAGTTGCTGGGTGATGGTGGAACCGCCCTGCGACACGCCCATGTGCAGGATGTTGGCCATGGCCGCGCGCATGATGCCGTAAGGGTCGATGCCGAAATTGTGGTAGAAGCGGCGGTCCTCGATGGCGACGAAAGCGCGCGGCACGTAAGCCGGCATTTCTTTCAGCGCGAGCGGGGCTCCGGCCTTGTCGCCACGGCGGGCGAGCGGCTGTCCGTGCAGGTCGACGATTTCGATCGAGGGCGGCCGCTTGGGGATTTCGAGCAACTGCAGCGGCGGCAAATGGGCGCCGACCCAGATCAGCGTCGCGACGCCGCCGATGCCGGCCCACAGCGCCAGCACCGCGCACCAATAGGCGGCGCGTCCGATGACGGTGCGCGCGCTGTGGCGCGCGCGCTTCCTGCTCTTCTTGCGTTTGCGGCGTTTGGCGCCGGCGCGCGCACCGCCTGCATGGCCGCCCGGGCGATCGCCCGGCTTCACGCGCACTTCGGGACCGGAACCGAATGACGGCTCCTTGCGGCCGCCCGAATGTCCCCGTCTCGACGCCATGACGCTTGAACTCGACGCTAGTCCGGCGCGCCCCGCGCCGGCCCCAAAACGGGACGCTACGAGCGCCGATTTAAGGTGCCGTTAAGCGGGGATTTCGGCGGCTTTCCAAAGCCTTACGCCGGTGCGACCGGGGGGCCGCGCGCTTGACACTTTGAGGCCACGCCCCGACACTCGCGGCCACGGGGCAGGTGCGGTCGGGGACTTCTTGAACATGAGCGGGCGTATGCGGGTCGGCGGGGGCGCCGGCTATTCCGGCGACCGCCTCGACGCGCCGCTGGCCGTGGTGCGCGACTTGCGCGCTTCGGGCGAGCGCGCGGCCATCATCTTCGAGACATTGGGCGAACGCACGCTCGCCGCCGCGCAATTGCGCCGGCGGCAGGATCCCGCGGCCGGTTACGAGCCGAAGCTCAAGCCGCTGCTCGCGCCTGTTTTGAAAGACTGCGTTGAGAGCGGCATCACCATCGTCGGCAATTTCGGCGCCGCCAATCCGCCCGCGGCGGCGCAGGTGATCGCGGAGCTCGCGGGAGAGGTCGGCACGCGCGCCAAGATCGGCGTCGTCACCGGCGACGACATGCTCGGGGCCGAGGGTCTGGAGGTGCTGCGCGCCTGCTGCCACGACCTGCCCGACGAAAAGCTGCTGGTGTCCGCCAACGCCTATGTCGGCGCTGCACCCATCGTCGAGGCGCTGGGTGAGGGCGCGCAGGTCGTGGTGACCGGGCGCGTGGCCGATCCGTCGCTGGTGCTCGGGCCGCTCATCCATGGCTTCGGCTGGTCGTTCGACGATTGGGAAAAACTCGGGCGCGGCACCATGGCCGGGCATCTGCTCGAATGCGGCGCGCAGGTCACCGGCGGCTATTTCGCCGATCCCGGCTTCAAGGACGTGCCGAACCCGGAGAGCATCGGCTATCCCATCGCCGAGATCGACTCCGATGGCGGCTGCGTCATCGGCAAGGCGGCGGGCGGCGGGCTGGTCGATCGCCGCACCGTGACCGAGCAACTGCTCTACGAGGTGCACGATCCCGCCGCGTATCTCACCCCGGACGTCATCGCCGACATCAGCAATGTAAGCGTCGAGGAACTCGGCGGCGACCGGGTACGGCTTCATGGCGTCACCGGCCACGCCCGCCCGGACACGCTCAAGGTCACCGTCTGCTACGAAGGTGGCTGGCTGGGCGAGGGCGAGATCTCATACTACGGCCCCAATGCGCTGGCGCGCGCGCGGCTTGCCGGCGAGATCGTGCGCAAGCGCAGCCCGCGCAACTTGCGCATCCGCTGCGACGTGATCGGCGTCATGAGCGTGCTCGGCGACGACGCCGGCCGCGCCTGGGACGATGTCGCGCGCATCGGCGAGCGCGGCAGCGAGGACCTGCGCCTGCGGGTGGCCTTTGCCGGTCCCGACAAAGAAACGGTTCAGCGCGGGCTCATCGAGGTCGAGGCGCTCTATTGCGCCGGGCCGGCGGCGGGCGGCGGCATTCGCACCGCTTTGCGCCCGCGCATTGCCGCCACCTCCTGCTACGTGCCGCGCGACGCGGTGCGGCCCAAAATGCAGATCGTGGAGGCCGGTCGTGCCTGACTTGCTGCTGCACACCCTGGCGCACGCCCGTACCGGCGACAAGGGCGACCGGCTCAATATCTCGCTCATCGCCTACGCGCCGGAGCTGTTTCCGCTGTTGCGCGACACCGTGACCGAGCAGGTGGTGTGGGCGCTGTTCGCGCACCGGCAGCCGAGCGAGGTGCAGCGTTACGTGTTGCCGAAGCTCTATGCGATGAACTTCGTGCTCGACGGCGTCCTGGACGGCGGCGTCACGCAGGCGCTCAATGTCGACTCGCACGGCAAGACGCAGAGCTTTCGCCTGCTCGGGCATAAGATCGCGGTGCCGGACGACTTGGTGCGGTTCGCGAAGACCGGATGAGGCGTCAGAGTTACCGTGCCTTGCCGTCGGCGAGGATACGCTGCTTGACGCTTGAGCCCGCTTCGTACCAGTCGCGCGTGCTGTTGACGATCTTGACCACCGACAGCATCACCGGCACCTCGATCAGCACGCCGACCACGGTTGCCAGCGCCGCGCCCGAATTGAAGCCGAACAGGCTGATGGCGGCGGCGACCGCCAACTCGAAGAAGTTGCTGGCGCCGATCAGCGCCGAGGGCCCCGCCACGCAATGGGCTTCGCCGGCGGCGCGGTTGAGCAGGTAGGCGAGGCCGGAATTGAAATAGACCTGGATGATGATCGGTACCGCCAGCAGCACGATGATCAGCGGCTGCGCCAGGATCTGCTGGCCCTGGAAGCCGAACAGCAGCACCAGGGTTGCCAGCAGGGCCACCAGTGACACCGGCTGCAAGGTTGCGAGCAGCCGCGTCAATGCGGCCTGGCCGCCGCCCGCCATCACGCTCATGCGCACGATCTGGGCGATGATGACCGGCACCACGATGTAGAGCCCGACCGACAGCAGCAGCGTCTCCCACGGCACCGTGATGGCGGAGAGGCCGAGTAGCAGCCCGACGATGGGCGCGAACGCGAACACCATGATGACGTCGTTGAGCGCCACCTGGCTCAGCGTGAAATGCGGCTCGCCGTCGGAGAGGTTGCTCCACACGAACACCATGGCGGTGCAGGGCGCCGCTGCCAGCAGAATGAGGCCGGCGATATAGCTCGCGATCTGGTCGGCCGGCAGATAGGGCTTGAACAGCCAGCCGATGAACAGCCAGCCCAGGAACGCCATGGAGAACGGCTTGATCGCCCAGTTGATGAACAGCGTCACCCCGATGCCGCGCCAGTGCTCCTTCACCCGCGACAGGGCGTGAAAGTCGATCTTCACCAGCATCGGGATGATCATCAACCAGATCATAGCCGCCACCGGCAAATTGACCTTGGCGATCTCAGCGCTGCCGATGACGTGGAACACGGGTGGAAACCAATGGCCGAGCGCGATGCCGGCGACGATGCACAGCGCGACCCAGACGGTGAGATAGCGTTCGAAGGTGGACATGTCGTCTCGCTTGTTCGGGCTTATTCGGCGGCTGTGGAAGAAGGCGCTTGGGAGTCTTTCGTTGCGCCGATGTCGTCCAGTCGCTTCTGCAGGCTCAGGCGGTCGAGCTTGTCGAGCGGCAGGCTGACGAAGATGTTGATGCGGTTTGCCAGCATGCGCAGCGCATCGGCGAAGGCGAAGCGGATTTCGGCTTCGGTGCCGGTCGCCGCCGCCGGATCGGGCACACCCCAGTGCGCGGTCATCGGCTGACCCGGCCACACCGGGCACGTCTCGTTGGCGGCGTTGTCGCAGACGGTGAAGACGAAATCGAGCTTGGGCGCGTCAGGCTGCGCAAACTCCAGCCAGCTCTTCGAGCGCGCGTTGCTGACGTCGAAATGCATCTTGCGCAGCAGGTCGAGGGTGTAGGGGTGCACCTCCCCTTTGGGCTGACTGCCGGCCGAGAAGGCGCGGAACTTGCCCTGGCCGGCGCGGTTGAGCACGGCTTCGCCGATGATCGAGCGCGCCGAATTGCCCGTGCAGAGAAAGAGGACGTTGTAGGGTTTGTCACCGGGTTCACGCATGGTCACTTGCTCCGCTTTTTCTTAGGCGTGGGCGCGCAGCCGCAACCGGCTTCGATGGCTTCGCGCAGGTCGCACATTTCGGGATGGCCGTCGCAGCAGTCGTTGACCAGGAAGCCGACCAGCGCGCGGATGGCGTCGACGTCGGCGCGATAGATAATGGAACGGCCGTCGCGAGCGCCGCGCACCAGCCCCGAGCGTGCCAGGATGCTGAGGTGCGACGACAGCGTATTGTGCGGGCAGCCGATCTTCTGCGCGATGTCGCCGGCTGGCAGGCCTTCAGGCTCGGCCGCGATCAGCAGGCGGAAGATGGAGAGCCGCGTGGGCTGGCCGAGGGCCGCAAGCGCGGCCAGCGCATGCGGCAGGCTGAGCCGGTCGCCGCGCGGGGCGGGACCGATATGGCCGACGGCGGCGAGCGCCGCTTTGCTCATCGCATGGGTCTCCAAAAGCTTCGTGTCCGAGGGGTCTTAACCGGGGCACATCGATATGTCGAGAATTATGGACATATCATGCGACCGTTTCATGACATGCGTCGCGCAGCGTCGGTCCCTGCCCGGGGCGCTCCAAAAGTCGTGATTTGGATCAATGGCTTGCGGGGCCTGTCCCGTATGCTACGACGCCTGACACCCTCGGACCCCGCGATGACGATCAATCCCCGCCCGCAGTTGAAAATTCGCCGCATCAACCTCGATACCGGCCGCGAGAACGTGGTGGTTATCTCGCGGCGCTCGAAAGCGTTGCGGCCCGAGGTGTTCCGCGGCTTTTCCCGGGTGGCACTGCGCTCGGATTCGCGCGAGATGCTGGCGACCCTGATCCTCACCGACGACGGCATGATCGGGCCGGACGAGCTGGGCCTGGCCGAGCCCGCTTTCCGCCGCTTCGCCGAACCGGCCGGCACGTCGGTGACGGTGACCCCGGCAGCGCCCCCGGAAAGCCTCGACGCCGTGCGCGCCAAGATTCAAGGCCATGTTTTCAGCGAAGCCGACATCAATGCCATTGTGGATGACGTGATCCATTACCGCTATTCCGACATGGAAATCGCCGCTTTCCTGATCGGCTCGGCGAGCTTCATGACCAGCAGCGAGCTGCTGTCGCTGTCGCGCGCCATGGCCGAGGCCGGCACGCAGTTGAAATGGGACCGCCAGATCGTCGTCGACAAGCATTGCATCGGCGGCATTCCCGGCAACCGCACCTCGATGGTGGTGGTGCCGATCGTCGCCGCGCATGGCCTGATGATCCCCAAGACCTCATCGCGCGCCATCACCTCGCCCGCCGGCACTGCCGACACCATGGAGGTGCTGGCGCGGGTCGACCTCGGCGTCGAGGAAATGAAGGAGGTGGTAACCGCCTGCCACGGCTGCCTGGTGTGGGGCGGACATGTGAACCTGTCTCCGGCCGACGACATCCTCATTTCGGTGGAACGCCCGCTCAGCCTCGACACCCGCGAGCAGATGGTCGCCTCCATCATGTCGAAGAAGCTCGCCGCCGGCTCGACGCATCTGCTTGCTCGACTTGCCGGTGGGGCCGGCGGCCAAGCTCACCTCGGCGCTTCAGGCCATGCGCCTGCGCAAGCTGTTCGAATTTGTCGGCGATCACTTCGGCATCGCGGTCGAGGTGATAACCACCGACGGTCGCCAGCCCATCGGCAATGGCATCGGTCCGGTGCTGGAGGCGCAGGACGTGATGGCGGTGCTGTCAAATGATCCAGCCGCTCCAGCCGATTTGCGCGAGAAGTCGCTGCGGCTCGCCGCGCATCTCCTGGAATACGATCCGGATTTGCGCGGCGGCACCGGCTATGTCCGTGCCAAGGCGCTCCTGGACAGCGGCGCCGCGCTCAAGCAGATGGAAAAGATCATTGAAGCGCAAGGGCCGTCAAAGGTGCGCAGCGAGCTCGGCACGCTGACCGCCGACGTGCTGGCGCCACACGATGGCGTGGTGACCGCCATCGACAACCTGCGGCTTGCGCGTCTCGCGCGGACCGCCGGAGCGCCTATCGACAAGGGCGCCGGCGTCAAGGTGTTCAAGAAGATCGGTGACCGGGTGGACGAGGGCGAACCGCTCTATCGCATCCACGCCTTCGACGATTCCGAATACGATCTGGCCGTTGCCGCCACCAAGGCCGCCACCGGCTACACCATCGACGGCGCGCACGCGCAACGAAGCGGAGACTGAACGTTGAGCGATTGTGTGCTGCAATGCCTGCCGTCGGCGGCGCGCGAGGCGCGGCAATTGGCCGGGCGCCTCGACCTCGCCATGAACACCATTGCGGTGCATCGCTTCCCCGACGAGGAACTGCGCGTCACCGTGGGGGCAGCGGCGCCGACCACCATTCTCTATACGCCGCTTGACCGGCCGAGCGACAAGCTGCTGTCGGTCTTGTTTGCGGCGGAAGCCCTGCGCCGCGGTGGCGCCAAGCGGCTGGTGCTGGTGGCGCCCTATCTCTGCTACATGCGCCAGGACATCGCCTTCCACACCGGCGAGGCCATCAGCCAGAAGGTGGTCGGCCGGCTGCTGGCGGAGGCCTTCGACCGCATCGTCACCGTCGACGCCCATCTGCATCGCACTAAGCATATCGAAGAGGTCTTTCCCGGCATCGAGGCGCAAGACCTCTCGGCTATGCCGGCGATCTTCGAGACCCTGCGCTTCAGTGGTGTCGATCCCGCCACCGTGGTGGTCGGTCCCGATGGGGAATCGGAGCCCTGGGTCGCCGAGCTCGCCGGTCTGCTCGGCGCCGCGCATATGGTGGCGCGCAAGGTGCGGCGTGGCGATCATGTGGTCGAGGTTGTGCTTCCCGATCCGAAGCTGCTCGCCGGCCGGCCGGTGCTGTTGGTCGACGACATCGTATCGTCCGGCGGCACGTTGATCGCCTGCGCGCGTGCGCTGCTCGCAGCGGGCTGCCGCACCATCGACGCGGTCGTCACCCACGCGTTGTTCGCGCCGGAGATGATCCGCAAATTCCACGAGGCCGGTATCCGTTCGATCCGCTCGACCACCAGCGTGCCGCATCCGAGCAACGCCATCGCGCTCGATGAGGTGCTGGGCAAAGCGCTGCTGAACGAGGCCGGCCTGACCGAACTGCCGAGGCTACCGCGATGAGCGTGACCATCCGTTTCTGTGGGGCGGCGCGCACCGTGACCGGCTCTTGTTACCTATTCGAGACACCAAAGGGGCGCCTGCTGGTCGATTGCGGTCTGTTTCAGGGTTCAAAGACGCTGAAAGAGCTCAACTACGGCCGCTTTCCCTTCAATCCTGAAGACATCGGCGCGGTTCTGCTGACGCACGCGCATATCGATCACAGCGGTCTCATCCCCAAGCTCGTGCGCGCCGGCTTTCGCGGTCCGGTGTGGGCGACGCGCGGCACCATCGATCTTTGCACCTTCATGCTGCCCGACTCCGGCTACATCCAGGAGTCGGAAGTCACCCATCTCAATCGGCGCAACGCCGCGCGTGGCAGGCCGCCGGTGACGCCGATCTATACGCAAGAGGACGCGGTTCGCGCGGTCGAATCCTTCCGTTCGGTCGAATACGAACACTGGGTCGACGTCATGCCCGGCGTGCGCGCGCGCTACTGGAACGCCGGCCATCTGCTCGGTTCGGCCTCGATCGAGATCGAGTTCGCCGGCGAAGGCGAGGGCGGCAAGCCGCTGCGGGTGCTCGCTTCCGGCGATCTCGGCCCCGACGCCAAGCTGCTGCAGCCGGAGGCGGAGGCGCCGGCCGGGCTCGATTACGTCCTGTGCGAATCGACCTATGGCGACGAGGACCGGCCGGCGGTGACGCGCGAATCCCGCCGCGAAAGACTGGCGAGCGAAGTGCGCGCGGCGGCGGAAGCCGGCGGCGCATTGCTGATCCCGGCTTTCGCGGTCGAGCGCACGCAGGAGCTGATCGTCGATTTGGTCGACCTGATGGAGCGCGGCGAAATTCCGGCGGCGCCGATCTTCCTCGATTCGCCGCTCGCCATCCACGCCACCGAAGTGTTCCGCGAACATACCGAAAGCCTCGAAGCCGATGTCGATGTCGGGCGCCTGCTGAATTCGCCGCACCTGCGCTGCACCGAGACCGTGGACGAGAGCAAGTCGATCGCGCGTTTCACCGGCTTCCACATCATCATCGCCGCCAGCGGCATGTGCGACGCCGGCCGCATCCGCCATCATCTCAAGCGCTGGCTGTGGCAATCCAATGCCACCGTGCTGATGGTGGGTTTCCAGGCCCAAGGCACGCTGGGGCGCTTCCTGGTCGAGGGCGTCAAGGCGGTGCGCATCATGGGTGACGTGGTCAAGGTCAAGGCGCGCATCCGTCGTATCGACGATTATTCCGGTCATGCTGACGGGCCGGAGCTCGCGCGCTGGATCGCGTCGCGCCGACCGATCAAGCGTGGCCTGTTCCTGATCCACGGCGAGGAGCGCGGCATGGTCGGCTTGTCGGAGCGCATCGCTGAGCGCACGGTGCCGGCGGCCAAGGTGTTCACGCCGCTGCTCGACGATGTCTATGAGCTCACCACCAGCGCGCCGACGCCGATCGACGGCACGCACCGCCGGCGGCTCGAGCCCGAGGCCGTTGTCAATCTCGACTGGCACAACGACATGTCGGAATTGATCCTCGACATCAACGATGCGGTCGAGGCCGCCGCCGACGACAAAGCCCGCGGCGTCATCATCCGCGGTCTGCGGCGGGCGCTCGAAAAGAAATGATTTTCGCCAGACACGTTCGCCGTACCACCGAAGCGGCGAACATGTCTCAGTCTTTATTTTATCGCGTTTCCGGACGGAAAACCGGCTTTTAACGTAACCTGGAAACGCTCTAACTCGCGCCTTTGCCCGCCTTGCCCTCGCCCTTCGAGAACACTGCGATCAGCGCGCGCTTGATCGCTGCCTGTCGCGTCGGCGAAGTGACCTGCGCGCCGAGCAGGTCGGTGACGTAGAACACGTCGACCACCCGTTCGCCGAAGGTGGCGACGTGAGCGCTGATAATGTTGAGGTTGAGCTTCGACAGCCGCGCCGTCAGATCGTAGAGCAGGCCGGTGCGGTCGAGCCCGATGATCTCCACCATGGTGTAGCGGTGGGACCATTGGTTGTTGAGGGTGACTGAAGGCTCGATGGCGAAGGCCTTGATGCGGCCTTTGGGCGCCGCGCGCTTTTCCGCCACCACCTCCGGCAGCCGCAGTTCGCCGCGCAGTGCCTTCTCGATGGAATCGGCGATGCGCCCGGCGCGCCGCTCCTCGTCTTCGTCGCGGTCGAATTCGCGCGCAACCGAAATCGTGTCGAGGGCACGGCCGTCGGTGGTGGTGTAGATCTGCGCGTCGACGATGTTGGCGCCAGCCATGGCGCAGGCGCCCGCGATCACCGACAAGAGCCAAGGATGGTCGGGGCAGAGCACGGAGAGCTCGGTGACGCCGCGCTCGGCGTCGAAGTCGACCATGGTGGCGAGCGTCTTCTTGGCCTCTTCGCTGGCGCGCACGAAGTTGGCGTGCGCGACCTTGTGCGGCAAGTCGACCTTCAGCCAATAGGCCGGATAGTGCTTGGCGATATAGCTTTCGAGCGCGGCCTGCGGCCAATCGGTCATGGCCGCGCGGAACTCGTCCTGCGCCAGGGCGACGCGCTGGGCGCGGTTGACCTCGGAGAAGCCGCCGGTGAGCACCGGTTCGGTCTCGTAATAGAGTGTGCGAATGAGTTGCGCCTTCCAGCCGTTCCACACGCCGGGTCCCACCGCCTTGATGTCAGCGGTGGTGAGGATGGTCAGGAGCTTCAGCCTTTCGGTTGACTGCACGACGGTGGCGAAGTTCTCGATCGTCTTGCGGTCGGAGAGGTCGCGCGACTGTGCCACGCTCGACATGGTGAGATGCTGCTCGATCAACCAGGCCACCAGGTTGGTGTCGTTTTGCGAGAAGCCGAGCCGCGGGCAGAAACGCTTGGCGATGCGCGCGCCCGCAATGGAATGGTCCTCCGGGCGGCCCTTGGCAATGTCGTGCAGGAACATGGTGACGTAGATCACCTTGCGGTGACTGGGCTGGATCTTGCCCATCAATTCGCTGGCAAGCTTGGTGTCGGTAGAATCGCCGCGTTCGATCTCATCCAGTACGCCGATGCAGCGCAACAGATGCTCGTCCACCGTGTAGTGGTGGTACATGTTGAACTGCATCATGGCGACGATCTTGCCGAAAGCCGGCACGAACTTGCCGAGCACGCCGGCCTCGTTCATGCGCCGCAGCACCGTCTCCGGATCGTTCTTGGAGGTGAGGATGTCGAGGAACAGCTTGTTGGCTTCCTCGTCCTCGCGCAAACTAGCGTCGATCAGCTTGAGCGAGCGCGTCATTACCCGCATGGCGTCAGGGTGCAGGGCGAGATTGTGCTTCTGTGCCAGCCGGAAGATGCGGATCAGGTTGACCGGATCGCGCTTGAAGGCGTCGGCGCGGGCGATGGTGATGCGGTTGTTCTCGACCTCGAAGGCGTCGTTGCCACCGAGCTTCTTGCGTTTTACCGGCCGCAGTCGTGACATCACACGGCTCAGCACCGGCACGCTCTTGGCGTGGCTGTCCTCCAGCTCCGCGCACAGGATCGCGGTGAGATCGCCGACGTCCTTGGCGACCAGGAAGTAATGCTTCATGAAGCGCTCGACGTCACGCATGCCGGGATGCGAGGTGTAGCCGAGCCGCACCGCGATCTCGCGCTGAATGTCGAACGACAGCCGCTCCTCGGCGCGGCCGGTGACGAAATGCATGTGGCATCGCACCGACCAGAGGAAGTTCTCGCAGCGGCGGAACAGGGCGTATTCGCTCTTGTCGAAGACGCCATGCTTGACCAGTTCGCTGGCGTCGCGCACGCGGTAGACGTATTTGGCGATCCAGAACAAGGTGTGCAGGTCGCGCAGGCCGCCCTTGCCGTCCTTGACGTTCGGCTCGACCAGGTAGCGCGACTGGCCGGCGCGGCGGATGCGGTCCTCGCGTTCGGCGAGCTTGGCGGTGGCGAATTCGGCCGCCGTGTTGCGCACCACTTCGTCGTCGAAGCGCGTCACCAGTTCATCGAACAGCGGCTTGTCACCAAGGAGATAGCGCGCCTCCAGGATGGCGGTGCGGATGGTGATGTCGGCCTTCGACTGACGGATGCACTCGTCGATGGAGCGGGTGGCGTGGCCGACCTTCAGCCCCATGTCCCACAGGCAATAAAGGATCGCTTCCGCGATCGACTCGCCCCAGGCGGTCTGCTTGTAGGGCAGCACGAACAACAGATCGATGTCGGAGTTTGGCGCCTGCAGGCCACGGCCGTAGCCGCCGGTGGCGACCACCGCCATGTGCTCGGCCTCGGACGGGTTTTCCGACGGATAGAGATGTGTGCGCGCGAATTCGAACAGGATGCGGATGATCTCGTCTTCCATCCGGCACAGGCGCTGGGCGCAGCGGCGCCCGTGGCGGTCCTTGAGCAGAAGTGCTTCGGCGTTGGCGCGGCCCTCGTTGAGTGCGGCCTTGAGGCGCTGCGCCGCCTGCGCCCGCAGCTCATGCTCATCGCCCCGGCGATTGGCGGCCATGGCATCGAGCTCGGCGGCGAGCGCGCGCGCGTCGATCAGTTCGGTGGTGCCGCGCGGCGGGTGGCCAGGCGCGGCGTGTGGGGCGGTGTCGAGGGCAAGCGAAGCCATGAGCCATCCGGATAGCGGAGCGGAGGCGTGAAGTCACCGCCCCGGTGCGAAGATTATGGGGCGGCGGGTTCATTTTTGGGCCGATGGCCGGCACGGCCCCGCGCCGGCGCCCATTCTGCCCATAAAATCGGCATATCGCGCATGACGGTTCCGCGCCCGACGTGTGGTGACGGGCGCGGCTGGTTGTGGTTCCCTGTGGCCGGAACCGGGGCCGGAAGTCGGCCTCGCAGCAAAAAAATGTCGCCGGGAGAGAATGCTCATGCGCATGTTTCAAGTCTGCACCTGTGGCCAGCCGCTGCAGCTCAACGAGGGGCCGACGCCCGAGCCGAAGGGCAGCGAGGTGCTGCTCAAGGTGCTGGCGGCCGGCGTCTGCCACAGCGACCTGCATCTCGCCGACGGCTATTTCGACCTCGGCGGCGGCAAGCGCCTGAGCCTGGAAGCGCGCGGCATGCATCTGCCGATCACCCTCGGCCATGAGAACGTCGGCGAGGTGGTGGCGCTCGGGCCCGACGCCAAGGGTGTCAAAGTCGGCCAGCGCGTGCTGGTCGACCCCTGGATCGGCTGCGGTCATTGTCCGGCCTGCGAGCGCAACGAGGACAATCTCTGCGCGGCCATGCGCAGCATCGGCGTGTTCACGAACGGCGGTTACGCCGACACCCTGATGGTGCCGCACCCGCGCTACCTGTTCGATATCGGCGACATGTCGCCGGAGCGCGCGGCGCCGCTCGCCTGCTCGGGCGCGACCACCTTCGGCGCCTTGAAGAAGGTGACCACGCTGAAGCGCGAGCCGACCGTCATCATCGGTGCCGGCGGCCTCGGGCTGATGTGCCTGGCGCTGCATCAGAAGATGGGCGGGCACAGCGCGATCGTGGTCGACATCGATCCGGCCAAGCTCGATGCGGCCAAGAAAGCCGGCGCGGCGGCGGTGGTCGACGGCAAGGCGGCGGACGCGGTCGACCAGATCAAGGGTCTCACCAACGGCGGTGCCTATGCGGTGATCGATCTTGTCGGCTCTTCGCAGTCGGCGCGGCTCGGCTACGACAGCCTGGCCAAGGGCGGCAAGTACATCATCGTCGGTCTCTACGGCGGCGATCTCACGGTGTCGCTGCCGCCGATCCCGATGCGGGCGCTGACCATCCAGGGCTCCTACGTCGGCAGCGTGCCGGAAATGGAGGAACTGATGGAGCTGGTGCGCCGTACCGGCCTGCCCGACGTGCCGGTCGCCACTCGCCCGCTCGATGACGTCAACGCGGTGCACGCCGAGTTGCGCGCGGGCAAGATCGTCGGCCGCGTGGTGTTGGTACCTTAATTTGGACGCCCGGCGCGAGGCGCCGGGCTATGGCGAAGCGAGGAGCCGGGTGGGGTGGCCATTCGGCATCGTGTGACCCCTACCCGGCGCGCTATGCGCGCCACCCTCTCCCCGAACACGGGGGAGGGATCAAAAGGAGCCGCAAATGGACGCCGACGAACTACGCGCGATGCAGGCGCCGATCAAAGCGCGTTACAAGGAAGACCCGGATGCCGCGGTCATCACCCTGAAGGCCAAGGGTACGCTCGACGACGCTAATATCGCCTGCAAGCTGGAGACCGGCCGCATGCTGGCGACCGCGGGCCTGCATCCGGCGACCGGCGGCTCCGGCATGGAGCTGTGCTCAGGTGACATGCTGTTGGAGGCGCTGGTGGCCTGTGCCGGCGTCACCTTGAAGGCCGTCGCGACCGCGCTCGATATCTCGCTCAAATCCGGCGTGGTGTCTGCCGAAGGCGATCTCGACGTGCGCGGCACCTTGGGTGTGGCGAAGGACGCGCCGGTCGGTTTTGCCGGTATCCGTCTGCGCTTCGATATCGACAGCGACGCCCCGCAGGACAAGCTCGATCAGCTGCTCAAGCTGACCGAACGCTATTGCGTGGTGTACCAAACCATCAGGAACGGTCCCCCGGTGGATGTTTCACTGGCGCGGGCTTAGAATCCTCGTGTCCCTGGCGCTGCCGACCTGGGCTCCGATTTGGAAGAGAGAAAGCACAGGTCCCGGATCTGCGGCGCATCGCTATCGCGCTGCGCTGCGTTCGACACACGAGTTCAGTGAATGCCTTCCGACTCTCATCTCTCCCTCACCAAAATTGCCCTTGTGACGCGCCTGCCATGCTGATGTTTGCCCTTGGCCTTCTGCTCAAGATCGCGATGACCGCGAGCATCGTCGTCGGTGCCACGCTGGTTGTGGAGCGCAGCGGGCCGTTCATCGGCTCGCTGATCGCCGCACTGCCGACAGCTGGTGGCGCCGCTTTGATCATCCTCGCCGTCCAGCACCCGCCTGCCTTCATCGCCGCCGGCGTCATTGGCAGCATTGTCGCGGCCTCGATCGTCGCGACGTTCGCGCTCAGCTACGCGGCGCTGGCGCAGCGGCATAACCTGATCGTGAGCCTCGGGGGCGCCTTGCTGGTGTGGCTTGGCGCCGCGGCCTTGTCGCGGCTCGTCGACTGGAGCCCGGCTCGCGCCGTCGTGCTGACAGCCATCGTGTATCCGCTGACGATCTGGGCGGGCAAGCGCTTCCGGTCCGAGGGCGTGAAGCAGAGCGTCAAGTTCACCGGCGCCGACCTCGCCTGGCGCGCCGGCGTGGTGACGCTGTGCGTGGTGGTCGTCACCACCGCGAGCTATTCGATCGGCTCCTATTGGTCGGGCCTGTTCGCGTTCTTCCCGGTCGCCATGTCGTCGTTCTTCGTCATCCTGCATCCGCGCATCGGCGGGCCAGCTGCGGCGAGCGTCGCGGCGCATGTGCAGGCGCCGCTGATCGGCCTCATCCTCGGCCTGCTTGCGGTGCATTTCCTGGCGGTGCCGCTCGGCGTGTGGTGGTCCTATCTGATTGGGCTTTGCATCGGCGTTTCCTGGAACGCCATGCTGTGGCTCATGCGCACGCGGCGGTGGCGCTCAAGTCATTAATCCCTCTTCCAGCGCCTTGATCTGGAGCGCGAGGTAGCGCGAGAAGATGCGGCATTGCGCCAGGCTGCCGGCGGTGAACCACAGCCCTGGCTGCGCGGTGCGCCGCCACATGTTGTTGAGCTCGCCGCCGTCGTCGAAGCCCCAGACCGGGCCGACGCGGTCGGCGATGTCGTCGCCGAGATAATGCCGCACGGTTTCCTGCTGGTTCTTGTAGCCGGTGGCCAGCACCAGCAATTCCGCCGGCTTCGTGCTGCCGTCCTTGAGCTGGGCGCCGCCGGCGACGAAGCGTTCGACGTCGGCGAAGTGCATCAGGCCCACGTCGCCTGAGATGATCAAATCCGAGCAGCCGACGTTGAAGTAATAGCCGCCGCCGCGGCGCAGATACATCATCTGGAAACCGGTCTCGTCCTCGCCGAGCCAGGTCTTGAATCCGCGCTTTGCCAGCGCCTCATGCAACGGCTTGTCGATCTCGTGGCTGTTCGCGGTGGAGAGCTGATAGGCGCGCCGCAGGACGGGGTAGGGCATGGAGGTGGCGAGCAGGTCGCAGTCGTCGAAGGGTATGCCTTCCGAATACATGGCGTAGACGCTCTGCGCTTCCTTGAGGCTCACTACATAGGTCTTGCTGCGCTGGATCAGCGTCACGTCCGCGCCATGCGCCTGCAGCTCCTGCGCGACGTCGTGGCCGCTGGTGCCGGTGCCGAGCACCAGCGCCTTGCGGCCCTTCCAGCGGTCGGCGTCGGCGAAATCGCCGGAATGGACGACCTCGCCGGCGAAGTCCTTAAGCCCCGGCAGATCGGGTGTGCTGGGGATGCTGCTGACGCCGGTGGCAAAGATCAGATGGCGCGGGTGCATCTCGCGCGTCGAACCGTCCTGGTGCTTGAGCGTCACCGACCATTGCCGGCTCTTCTCGTCATAGCGTCCGGCGACGAGGGCGGTGCCGGGCCAGTAATTGAGCTCCAGGGTCTCGACGTAAGCCTCGAACCAGTTCGCCAGTTTGTCCCTCGGGATATAGACCGGGAAGGTCGGCGGGAACGGCATGTAGGGCAGGTGGTTGACGTGCGTCTCGTTGTGCAGCGTCAGCGAGTGATAGCGCTTGCGCCAGTTGTCGCCGACGCGCGGATGGCGGTCGATAATGAGCGTATCGACACCCAGTTGACCGAGCCGCGCGGCGATCGCCAGCCCAGCCTGGCCGCCGCCCACCACCAGCACGGCGGGGTCGCGGTCTTCGTAGGCGCGCGCCCGGTTGCGGCGGTCGAGCCAGTTCTCGGCGCCGAAATCGCGGGTGCCGTGCGGATCGTGATCGTCGCGCCGTTTGAACGCTTCTTCGTGGCCGCGGATTTCCTGCAGGTTGGTCGAAAGCGTCCACGCCAGCAATTGTCCGGGCGCCTGCGGATCAGGAACAAGCCGCGCCACGCCGGCGCAGGGGCCGACGGAAGTGTCGAAGGCGAACAGGATCTCGATGCAGTCCGCGCCGGCGCGGCTGGCCCAGCGCGGCGGCGTACGGCTTTGCGGGATATGAAAATGCGCCGGCTTCGTGCGTGCGAGCGTCTCGCGCAGTGTCGTCTCGATGGCCGCGCGTCCGCTCATGGTCTGGATGGTCCAGCTGAACGCCAGAATGTCGCGCCACAGTCCGTCCGGCAGGAACAGGGCCGCGGCGCCTGCGGCGTCTTGCGCGCCAAGTGCCGCTTCGAAGCTTTCGAGCCAGTGCTGCGCGACCTCCGGGGCCGTTATGCGCGATCTTTCGACGACGTTCATATTGTCACCTCCCTGCGCAAGGGTTCCCGAATGTGGGTGCCTGCGCAAGGGGGCAAAGAGCCGCTCTGAGTCAGCCGGTCAGCTCTTGCTTGTCTTGTTGCCGGTCTTCGTCAGCGTCTCTTTCAACTTGTAGAGCGCTTCCATGGCCTCGCGCGGCGACATCTCGTCCGGGTTGAGCGCGCCGAGACCCGCCGCCAAGACGTCGAAGTCACCATGCGTCGATGCGGCGGCGTGCGGCGGTGCGGGCATCGCCGCGAACAGCGGCAGGTCCTCGAAGCCCTTGGGCGCGGCGCGGTCTTCCTGTTCGAGATTGGCCAGTACGAGTTTGGCGCGCTCGATCACGCTTGAAGGCAGGCCGGCGAGCTTGGCGACCTGGATGCCGTAGGAGCGGTCGGCGGCGCCCGCCACCACCTCGTGCAGGAACACGACTTCGCCCTGCCATTCCTTCACCTGCACCGTGGCGTTGTGCAGCCGGTCGAGCCGTCCCGACAGTGCGGTGAGTTCATGGAAGTGGGTGGCAAAGAGCGCGCGGCACTTGTTGACATCATGCAGATGTTCGACCGTCGCCCAGGCGATCGACAAGCCATCGAAGGTAGCGGTGCCGCGGCCGATCTCGTCGAGGATCACCAGCGCGCGTTGGCCAGCCTGATTGAGGATAGCGGCGGTCTCGACCATCTCGACCATGAAGGTGGAACGCCCGCGCGCCAGATCGTCGGCGGCGCCGACGCGCGAGAACAACCGGTCGACCACGCCGATACGGGCAGCCTTTGCCGGCACGAACGAGCCCATCTGGGCGAGGATCGCGATCAATGCGTTCTGGCGCAGGAAGGTGGACTTACCGGCCATGTTGGGGCCGGTGATCAGCCAAATGCGCCCGGCTTCCGCCTCCTTGGGTGGGGCAAGATCGCAGCCGTTGGCGACGAACGGCGTACCGTCGCGCGCCAGCGCCTGCTCGACCACGGGGTGGCGCCCGCCTTCGATGACGAAGTCGAGGCTGCCGTCCACATGAGGGCGGGCATAGTCGCGTTCGGCGGCGAGCGCCGCCAGGCTGCTGGCGACATCGAGGCGGGAAAGCGCATCGGCGCAGGCTTTCAACGCTTCGGTGTCGGCGGTCACGGAGGCGGTGAGCCGCTCGAAGATATCGAGCTCAAGGCCGAGCGAGCGCTCCGCCGCGCTGGCGATCTTGGCTTCCAGCTCGCCCAGCTCGGTGGTGGTGAAGCGCACCTGGCCGGCCAGCGTCTGACGGTGGATGAAGCTCGCATTGAGCGGCGGCGACATCAGCTTGTCGCCGTGCTGTGCCGTGACCTCGACGAAATAGCCGAGCACGTTGTTGTGGCGGATCTTGAGCGCGCGCACGCCGGTCTCGTCGGCGTAGCGCGCCTGCAAGTTGGCGATGACGCGGCGGGATTCGTCGCGCAACGCGCGGGTTTCGTCGAGCCCGCCGTCATAGCCTTCGCGCACAAAGCCGCCGTCGCGCTTGAACGCCGGCAGTTCGGCGGCGAGCGCAGCGGAAAGCTCCGCCGCCAACATGCCGTCGGGCTTGAGGCAGGCCTTCAAGGCCTCGGCGATTTCCGTCGGCGTTTCTTTATAAGCATCGAGAGCGCGTGCCAGCTCGGCGGCGGCGAGGATGCCATCGCGGATGGCGGCGAGATCGCGTGGCCCGCCGCGCTCCACGGCCAATCGCGCCAGGGCGCGGGCGAGGTCGGGCGCGCCCTGCAGGCGTGAACGGATGTCGGCGCGCGCGGCGACATCGTCGACAAAGGCTGAAACCGCGTCCAGCCGCCGGTTGATCTGCTCGGGGTCGGTGAGTGGCGCCGACAGCCGCTGCGCCAGGAGGCGCGAGCCGGCGGAGGTGACGGTACGGTCGATGGCTTCGAGCAGCGAGCCGCGCCGCTCGCCGGCGAGGGTGCGCATCAGTTCGAGATTGCCGCGGGTGGCCTGGTCGATCGCCATGGTGGCGCCGGCGCTCTCGCGCATCGGCGGCGACAGCGGCGGACGCTGGCCGATCTGGGTGCGTTCGACATAGGTGACGCAAGCCGCGGCGGCGGTGACTTCAAGCCGGGTGAGGGCGCCGAAAGCTTCACTGGTCGCCACCGCGAAGAACGATGTCAGCCGGCGTTCGGCGGTGGCACCGTCGAACACGTCGCGGGTAAGCGGCGTCACCGCCGGCAACGAGCGCCACAGCGGCGTGAGTTCGGCGTCGCTATAGAGCGCGTCGGAGACGATGATTTCGCCCGGTTCCAGCCGCGCGATCTCGGCCGAAAGCGACAGCCGGTCGCATTCGGCGATGCGGAATTCGCCGGTGGAGATATCGATCCAGGCCAGCGCAAAGCGCGCCTCCTCGCCGACCGAGGACAGCCGTGCCCGCGCGATGGCCAGCAGATAGTTATTGCGCCGCGCGTCGAGCAGCGTGTCTTCGGTGAGGGTGCCGGGCGTGACCAGCCGCACCACATCGCGCCGCACCACGCTCTTGTTGCCGCGCTTCTTGGCTTCGGCCGGGTCTTCGAGCTGCTCGCACACCGCGACGCGATGACCGAGCGCGATCAGCCGGTGAAGATATTCGTCCGAGCGATGGATCGGCACCCCGCACATTGGGATGTCTTGACCCTGATGCTTGCCGCGCTTGGTCAGCACGATGCCGAGCGCGCGGCTCGCCACCTCGGCGTCATCGAAGAACAGTTCGTAGAAATCGCCCATCCGGTAGAACAGCAGGCTGTCCGGGTTGGCGGTCTTGATCTCGATATATTGCTCCAGCATCGGGCTGAGGCGGACATTGCCGTCGCCGTTGCCAGCGCGCTGCGCGCCGCCTTTCGGCGACGTCTCCTCGGGTTCGTTGAGGCCTTTAGGGTTGGTGAGCGCCATGGGCCGGGAGGCTAGCAGATGCCGTCCCAGGGTTCATCGGGGAATCCCGGCGCGGCCGGGGATAACGCGTAAAATCGGGGCTTATGGCACCTGCTCGGCGCGCCGCAGCCCGGCAATCATCGAGGTGTTGAGCAGATGCTGCTTGGCGCGCGCCGGGTTGGCGGCGGTGGCGATCATCTCCTGCAGCCTGGCGCGCTGCACGGCGGGGTCGCGCTCCTCCATCATCCGCTTGTTGCGGATCGACATCGCCTGCACCTGCTCGACGGTTGCCGCGCGGCGCTGGCGTGCATAGCGGTCGAGGAGTTCCGGCCCGCCTTCGCCGCGCCATAGCCGGCCGAGCTTGTCGCAGAGATTGACCGCGTCGTGGATGCCGCTGTTGAGCCCGAAGCCGCCGAGCGGGTTGTTGAGATGGGCGGCGTCGCCGGCGAGCAGTACGCGGCCGATGCGGAAGTCTTTCGCGACACGCTGATGTATGCGGTAAGTGCTCTTGTAGCGCACTTCAAAAGGCTCCGGTTTGGCGGCAAAGCGCTGCATGGCGGCTTCGACGCGTTCGGGCGCCAGTAGCGCCTTGTCGCTTTCCTCCGGGTTGGCGGGATAGGCGAGCCGCCACAGCCCGGGAGGGCCTTCGTCGGGCACCTTGAACAGCGCGCCGAACTCGATCGGGTCGGCGATGTAGGTGTTGCGGGCGAAGCCGCGCGCGCCGAAGTCGAAAGGCGTGCTGACCACGACGAAGATTTCGGGCCAGGTGAAGCCTTCAAATTCGGCGCCCGACTCTTTACGCACCACGCTGCGCCCGCCGTCGGCGCCGATCAGCCACGAGGCCTCGATCGTCCGCGTGCCGTCTTCATTCTCCACCGTCACCGAAACGCCATCGGCATCTTGCGTGAAGCCGGTGATGCGGTGGCCGAAATGAATCTCGGCGCCGCCTTGCGCGCGCAATATGTCGAGCTGGATCGGCGTCAGCTTGTGCTGTTCGAAATGCAGGCGAAAGGGATAGGGCGTCTCGTCGGCCAGCAGGTTCAGATCGAACTCGGCGATGAGGTCGCCCGGCTTGTTGCGGATCTGCCAGTGCCGCACCTTGATGCCGGTTTCCAGCATCCGCTCGGTGATGCCGTAGGGCGCCATCATCTCCAGGGTCGGCGGATGGAACGAGCCGGCGCGCAGGTCGCGGGTGAGCGCCGGCTCGGCCTCGAACAACATCACCGGAATTCCCTGGCGCGTTAGCGCCAGCGCGCACATCAGGCCGGTCGGCCCGGCGCCGGCAATGACGACCGGGCGGTTTTCGTTCATGACGGTTCGATCAGGTCGGGAATTGGGCCCCGGTAATGCGCTCCAGGTTGCCGTGCCAGATCTTTTCCTTGTCGGCTTTCGGCATGTCGATGCCTTCCAGGATGCGCAGCGTCTCGCGCGTGTACATGGTGCCCTTCTCGGGATCGAACGGGCAGTCGGAGGCGAACACGATCTTGTCGAGGTCGAAGAAGCCCAGCCCTGCGTGCATCGCAGGCTCGGCGGTGAAGGTGGCGGTATCGGCGTAGAAGTCGTGCTTGAAATAATCGAGCGGGCGCTTCTTCAGGCTGCGGAGTACGGCGCCGAGGTCTTCGTCGGAGGTGCGTGCGCCCAACTGGTCGCAGCCGGGGCCGATGCGGCCTTCCAGCATCGGTACGATGCCGCCGAAATGGTGGGTGATGATCTTCAGGTTCGGATATTTATCCATGATCCCTGAGAACACCAGCCGCGCCATCGCCGCTGCGGTCTCGTAGGACCAGCCGAACGTCCACCAGATCTCGTATTTCGATTTGGTCTCGCTGAGATAGTCCGGGACGTTGGCGGCGCGGGCCGGGTGCAGCCAGATCGGCTTATTGAGGTCATTCATCAGCGCGAAGAATGGCTCGAACTCCGGATCGTCGAGCGGGCGGCCGGCGACGTTGGTGTAGATCTGCACGCCAAGCGCGCCGTTATCGAGCGCACGCTTGGTTTCACGCAGGCCCACGTCGGGCGCGCCGAGCGCGCTCTGCGCCACCCAGCCCGGGAAGTGGCCGGGATCCTTGGCGCAGATCTCGGCGAAGCCGTCGTTGAGCAGCTTGGCGTATTCCTCGACCGTCTCGCCCTTCACCAGCACTTCCAGCGGCGGCATCCCGTGCGACAGGATCTGGGCGTAGTCGGTGAACTGGTCCACTATCTTCTTGCGGACGTCGAGATCGTGGATTGCCGGCAATTCGCGCATGCGTTTGCCGATGCCGGGATGGCCGCTTTCCACCAGCTTGGCGAAGAATTTCTGCGGCAGGAAATGGGTGTAGGCATCGATGCGCATTGGATAGGAACTCCGTGACGTGTGATTCTGGCTTAATCGATAAGCCGCTCAGTAAGGGGTGATGACATTGAGCAGCGCCTGTCGCCGCCCTTCGACGACGGCCTCGCGCGCGCGCTGAAGCGCCGCCGGCAGGTCGGCCGGTTTCTCCACGCGCTCGGCATAGGCGCCCTGCGCATGCGCGATCTCATCGTACGGCGGCGAGGGACTGAGGTCGGCCAGTTCGCGGCCGTCGCTTTCACCGGCGACGCCGTCCTTGAACATGGAGAGCGTGGCCTTGCGTACGGCGCCATAGCGGCTGTTGTTGAATACGATCGCCAGCACCGGCAGCTGATGTACCGCCGAGACCCAATGGGCGACGGTCGGATTGCCGAACATGTGGGCGCCGTCGCCGAGGGTCGTGACAATGAACTTGTCCGGCGCCGCCAGCTTGGCGCCGAGCGCGGCGCCGAAGCCCCAGCCCAATCCCCCGGCTGGGCTGACCGAGAAAAAGGTGCCGGGCTTCTCGCGCGGGCAATGGTCGTGCCGCAATGGATACTCGTTGAAGATCACCGCGTCCGGTCCGACCGTTTCGCCGATGACGCGCGAGAGATATTCCGGCGAGATGGTGTCGCCGGGCGCCGAATCCTTGGCGAGCTGGATGTGGCGATTGCGCATGCGTTCGGTGAGGCGGGCGCGGCGCGCGGCGATGCGCGCTTCCGTCGTCTCCAGCCGCTGCTCCATCGCTTCGGCGAGCGCGACGAGCGTGTTGGTGACCCCGGCCTGGATGGCGAGATCGCTCGGAAACGAGCGCATCGGATAGCGCACGTAAAATGGATCTTCGCCGACATGCGCAACATGGCAGCCCGCCGGCGGATGCTGCAGGCTCGGGATCCACGGCACGTCGGAATCGAGCACGATCACGAGATCGGCATCGGCGAGCAGCGCGCCCGGCTCGTTGCCGAAATGCATATGATGCGACGACGGCAGGCACACGGTGCGCGGATTGTGCGGCACCACCGGAATAGCGCAGCGCTCGGCGAGCTTACTGAGCGGTTCGACCGCGTCCGCCGGCAGCGCACCGGGGATGATCAGCGGCCGCTCGGCGGATGAGAGCCAATCGGCCAGCGTTTCAATCTGCCGTGGATCGGGATGGGGCGCGACGGCGATCGGGCGCGGGTGGGCCGGGCCGGTGGGCTCGGCGAGCGGTGCCGCCAGCGGCTCGCGCGGGAGCACCAGATAGACCGGCCCGCGCGGATGCGCCATCGATACTTCCACCGCGCGCGCCACCACGTCGCCGACCTGTTGCGGCTGGCGCAGCTCGTAGTCCCACTTTACCAGCTCGCGCAGCATGCCGGCCTGGTCGAACATCTCCTGCGCCCAATGGATCGGCCGGGAGCGCGAGCCGAACTGGCCCTGCTCGGTGATCGGCGTGCGGCCCGCGGCGAGGATCAACGGCACGCGGTCGCGCGACATGTTGGTGATGTTGTTGATGGTGTTGCCGGTGCCGACGTTGACGTGAACCATCACCGCCTGCGGCCTGCCGTTCATGAGATAGGCGCCGTGCGCCATCGCCACCGCCAGGTTCTCGTGCGGCACCAGCACGGGCTTGGGCACCTTGGCGTTGGTCTTCTTGGCGCGGCTGAAGGCTTCCACGATGGGCGGGAAATCGGTCCCCGGATTGCAGAAGAAATAATCGACGCCGTGATCGGCGAGCGCGCGCAGGAAACCTTCGGCGGCGATGGTGTGGCGCCCGTGCCCGCTCGCTGTAACGGTCATGCGTGTTTCCGCCCTCGTTGCGGCCCGCGTTCGTTCCCGCAGGCATTTTATTATTGTGGCACCGAGTCTTACGCGACGGGGCGGAGGCTGACAACGCTCGCCCGACGCATGCCTTATGCGGCCACGGGCATGGCGCGCGACGTGTTGTCGCCCTTTGAAAAGGGCCGGTGGCGGTCTACTCCGCCGCCTCCGACAGCGCCGGCTGGCCCTCGATGTCGGCGAGGCATTTGGCGAGGCTTTCGCCTTCCGGATCGACCAGCGCGGCGGTGCGCGCACTCGCGATCGCGTCGGCGGCGCGCGCGGGTGCCATGCGGCCGGCGAGCGCCGGCTCGATCAGCCGCGCCTCGATGGTGCGGTAATTCGACAAGCCCCGCGCGTGGGTATCGCCATAGCCCTTGATCAGCCGCGCGCATTCGGCGATCTCGAGCGCAAGCTCGGTCGAGCGCGGCGCGGCCTTGGCGATGTGCGCGAGCCAGGATTCGATCTGCGCCTGCTCTTCCTTGTAACGGATGCCGTGGGGCCGCATGCGCCTGAGCTTGGCGAGCGTCAGGAAGCGTAAATAACCGCTGACTGACGTGGTATTAACCTCCATGCCGAAATAGACGTGGCCGGTCCAACCCTTGCGGTCGGCGTAGCGGCGGATCGGCCGCGCCAATGCCGGCGGCAGCAGTTGCGTGAGCTCCTCGACGCCGGGCTTGAGGAAGTCGTGGACCGAGAACGGCTCGTCCTTCACGCGCAACTCGTCCAGCGCGATGCGCCGCAGGCGCGCGGGCGCGATCTTGGCCTGTGCCACCCGCACCACGTCCTCGTACGACATGCGCACGGCGAGATGGCGCGCCACCTCGTTCAACAGCTTGCCCTGCGCGCTCGCCTTGGCGTCGGCGGTAGCGATCGTCCTCAGGCGGTCGAGATAGAGTTGCGCGTAGTCGTCGCTCTGATAGGCGGCAAGCCGCCGCACGCCCTCGAGCACGACCGGCTGCACATGCGCTGAGAAGGTGCGCGTGACCTGGTCTTCCAGCGCCTGATGTGTGGCCGCGGCGCGCTTCTTATTGTCCGGCTGCTTGGCCGGTTGCGCCTTGGCGCGTGCCGCTTCGTATCCGGCGCGGAAGCCGCGCAGGTTGCTCTCGACGGACTTGCCGTCGGCGCGGATCGCCGCTTCGAGCTGTTCCGGTGAGAGCGGCAGCCGGCCGCTGCCGGCGATGGTGCCGAGCATCACCGCGCTGATGATGGAGCCGCTTTGGGTGGCAAGCTGCGCCATGTCGACGAGCAGCGCGTCGTGCGCATGCTCCTTGATGACGTCGACGAGTTTGTCCCGGTCGAAGCGGCCATCGCCCATGGCGATCTTCTCGTCCATGGCATAGAAGCGGCTGAGCGAGGCGATGACGTGGGTGCGCTCCGGCGTGACGAAGCCGCCGGCGACGGTGCGGCCGGCTTCCAGCAGTTCGCTCGCCACCGCGATGTCGATGTCGCCGATGCCGGGCGTCAAAGCCATTACCGGGCGTTTGCCGTTCAGCTTGTCGGCATGAACCGGCAGTATCTCGATGTAATAGGTGGTGGCGCCGGTACGCTGTGCGACGCCGGGAATCGAAGTGGATTGCACCGGGAAGCCGGCTTCCGCTGCGGCGGAGATGATCCAGTTGGTGAGCACCCCGCCGCCTTCGCCGCCGAGCGCGGCAATCAGCAGCTTCACGGGCGCGGCGTCTGCCTCTTCGCTCGCCAGTACCACGGCGGACTTCGTTGTGGCTTGCGGGAGGGGGGTGGAATTTGGTGCCGCGGTTTGTTGCTCATCCCCACCTTGCAAGGGCGAGGGTGCAGAAGCGTTACCGCCGAGCGCGCCGATCACAGCCTGTCGTACGCGAAACAACGCACGGTCGCGCCAAGTCGGATTGCGCACGATCTCGGCGCGATAGAACGACGGACACAGCACCGCGGCGTGGGCGACCTCACCGCACAGGCCGCAGCCGACGCAACTGTCGACCACGCTCGCCACCGGATCGGTGCGCAAGGGATCGGGCGAGGGCTTCACCGTCAGCGACGGGCAGCCGGACAAACGAATGCAGGAATGGTCGCCGGTGCAGATCTCGTCGTCGACGCCGTAACGCGCGCGGGTGACGCGCTCGCCGCGCTTGAACTTTTCGGCGTCTTCGGCGCGCACGCGGCGCTGACGCGCGAGCTGACATTCGCCGTCGGCGATGATGACCTTGAGGCCCTTTTCGGCGGTTTTCATCGCCTCTTTCAGCGTCGCCGTCATCTTGGCCACGCCATAGGTGCGTACCGTGCGCATCCACTTCACGCCCATGGCGCGCAACGTCTGTTCGATGCCCATGCCATGCATTGGGCCGCTTCGGCTCATCGTACTGGAAGGGATGTATTGCTGGCCGGTGGCTGAGGCGTAACCGTTTTGCATAACGATCAGAACGCCGTCGCCCTTGTTGAACAGGTTCGACGCGACGCCCGTGATCACCCCGTTGTGCCAAAAGCCGCCGTCGCCCATCACCGAGATCGGGCGCTGCGCCAAATTGGGTCCGACGGCGGCGGCGCTCGCAAGCGACATGCCGTAGCCGAGAATGGAGTTGCCCATCGAGAACGGCGCGAAGGTCGCAAAAGCATGACAGCCAATGTCGCCGCTGATGTGGGTGGGACCGAGCTCGCGCTCCATCAGCTTGATGGCGGAGAACACCGGGCGCTCCGGGCAGCCGGTGCAGAAGGTGGGTGGGCGCGGCGGCAGCGCGCCGAATGCGGTGGCGGCTTTCGGCTTGTGCGCGATCAGTTCGCGTGTCTTTTCCGCGATGGTGTTGGCGTCGATTCCGTTTGGCTTGGCTGCTTGCAGGAAAGCGGCGAGACCGTCGAGCAGCACCTCCGATGAGTATTCACCGGCCAACGGCAGCGCGCCTTTGCCATAGACCTTGGTCTGAATGTCGGCGCGGCGCAGTTCGACGTTTATGGCGTCTTCAATATAGGCCGGGTTGCCTTCTTCCACCACCAGCACCGCACGTTTGCCCGCGCAGAACTCACGGATTTCCGCCGGCACCAGCGGATAGACCACGTTCAGCACCAGCATCGGAATGCGCGCGGCGCCGAACATGTCGGCGAGGCCGACGCGCTCCAGCGCGCGTAGCGTGCTGTTGGTGAGCCCGCCCATGACGACGATGCCGACGTCATTGAGATCGCCGTCGAGCAATTCGTTGAGCCTGTGTTCGTGGATGAAGGCCTGCGCCGCCGGCAGCCGCTCTTCAACCTTCAACTTCTCCTGCACGAAGGTGACCGGCGGGTGCGCGAGCCGGCCGTAGTTGAAGCGCGCCGGCGCGGGAATGCGGTTGATGCCGGAATATTCCGCCTTGCGGTTGGTCTTGGCGGAAAATTCGCCGGTGACATGGCAGGCGCGGATGCGCAGCTCCAGCATGACGGGCGCGTGGCTCGCCTCCGACAACTCAAAACCCTTTTCCACCGTGCGCACGATCGACGGCAGGTCGGGGCGCGGGTCGAGCAGCCACATTGAGGATTTGAGCGCATAGGCATAGGAGCGCTCCTGGATCACGCTGGCGCCCTCGCCGTAGTCCTCGCCCAGGATGATCATGGCGCCGCCGATGACGCCGGGGGAGGCGAGGTTGGAGAGCGCGTCGGCCGCCACGTTGGTGCCGACAATCGACTTCCAGGTCACCGCGCCGCGCAAGGGGTAATTGATGGAGGCGCCCAGCATGGCGGCGGCGCTGGCTTCGTTGGAGCAGGTCTCCAGATGCACGCCGAGTTCGCCCATGATGTCCTCGGCGTCGACCAGCACGTCGAGTAGGTGCGAGACCGGCGCGCCCTGATAGCCGCCCACGTAGGAGACGCCCGATTGCAGCAGCGCCTTGGTGACGGCCAGGATCCCTTCCCCCCGGAAGGTCTCGCCGTCGCCGAGTTTGAGCGCCTGCACTTCCTTCTTGAACGAGCGTTCCACCGCTAAGTCTCCAACCGATGGTTTGGTATCAAACCAATTTAGCAGCTTTGCCCTACATATGCGAGGGCAGCCAAGTGGACAGGATCGGGAAGCTGATGATGATGGCCAGCCGGATGATGTCCGTCAGTACGAACGGCATGACCCCGTAGAATACCGTCGAAAGTTTCACCTCGCGAATAACGCTCTTGATGACGAAGACGTTCATGCCCACCGGCGGGTGAATGAGCCCCAGTTCCACCGTCATCACGATCACGACACCGAACCAGATCGGATCGAAGCCGAGCGCCTGGATCACCGGGAACACGATCGGCACGGTCAGGATGATCATGGCCATGGCGTCCATGATGCAGCCGAGCACCAGATACATCAGCAGGATCAGGATCAGCACACCGTAGGGGCCGAGCCCGAGCCCGGTCAGGAAGTGTGTCAGCTTCTGCGGCACCTGCGTAATGGTGAGGAAGTAACCGAAGATCAGCGCACCGATCAGGATCGTGAAGACCGCCGCGGTGGTGCGCAAGCTTTCGATCAGGCAGTTCCAGAAGTCGGCGCGTGAGAGCTTGCGCCGGGCCACCGAGATGATGAAGGCGCCGGCGGCGCCCATGCCGGCCGCCTCGGTAGCGGTGAACATGCCGGCATAGAGGCCGGTGATAATGAAGACGAACAGCAGAATGACCGCCCAGACCTCGCGCAGGGCTGCCAAGCGCTCAGCCCAACTGTAGCGCGGGGTCTTGGGCAGGAAGCCGGGGCGGACGAAGGCGATCAGGTTGATGGTGATGATGTACATCCCCACCGCGATGATGCCGGGGATAATGCCGGCGATGAACAGCTTGCCGATGTCCTGCTGGGTGATCAGTCCGTAGACCGCGAACACGGTAGACGGCGGGATCATGATGCCAAGCGAGCCGCCGGCCGCGATCACGCCGGTGGCGAAGCTCTGTGGATAGCCAAACTGGCGCATCTCCGGATAGGCGACCTTCGAGAAGGTCGCCGCGGTCGCCACCGACGAGCCGCAAATGGCGGCAAAGCCGCCGCAGGCGGCAATGGTTGCCACTCCCAAGCCCCCGCGCAGATGGCCGAGAAAGGTGTTGGAGGCGCGGAACAGCTCGCGGCTCATACCGGAGGCCGAGGCGAAGGCGCCCATCAGCAGGAACAGCGGGATGACCGCGAATTCGGCGGCGGTGGCGGTGCGGATCGGCGATTGCGCCAGGATTTTCAGCGCCGGGTGGATGTCGCCGATCATGTAGCCGAAGCCGAGGATGCCGACCGTGCCCATGGCGATACCGACCGGCACACGCAGCATCATCAGTGTGAACAGTGCGACGAATCCGATGACGGCGACGGTATTGGCATCCATGATTAATTTACTCGCCGGTATGGGATTCGCGCGACGGCGCCAGCTTGTCAGGAGCGATCAACAGTCGCAGCGTACGGAAAAAGAGCAGCAGCACGGCGGCGGCGAGCCCGATCCAAGCAACGAAATAGTAAATCCAGACCGGCTGGCGCAGGTCGAAGGTGCCGGTGTGTTCGGCGCGGACGTCGATCACTTTCTCGGCGAACATCCAGGTGAATGCGGTCAGCCCGACGAGCGTGACCAGCGCAGAGAACACGTCCATGGCGCGCTGTATGACAGGCGGCATGGCGCTCCACAGCAGGTCGACGGTGATATGGTCGCCGCGATAGCTTGCCGCCGCCATCCCCCAGAAGATCAGGATGCCAAGCAGCAGGCTGGTGACGTCATAGGCGTCGGGAATTCCCCAAGAGAAGAAGTAACGCAGGATCACCGACACAAAGGTAAGCACGGCGACGACGGCGAGAAACCCCGCCGCCGTCACCTCGATCAGGTCAATGAACTTGTCGACGGGGCTGCGCCCCCTCGTTGCATCGTTCATTGATAAGCCGCGTGCTCTTTCTTGAGGTCGGCCTTAAGCGCGGCAAGCGCCTTGGCCGGGTCGATGCCGGTCTTCTTGGCCTGCGCTTCCCATTTGGCGGTGAGCGGCCCGGCCGCCTTGCGCCACATCGCGACCTGCTTCGGCGTGAGCTTGTAGACCACGTGGCTCTTCTCGGCCTTGATCTTGGCGATGCCAGCGTGCTCGAATTTGGCCCACGGCGTGGCGATGCGGCGCGCCCACTTGCTGTTGCAGTGGTCGTCGATCACCTTCTTCTGTTTGGCGTCCATCTCATTGTACTTGGCCTTGTTGAACACCAGCGCGAAGGTCGTCGTGTAAAGCGGCAGCTCCATGTCGTACTTGGTCACCTTGTCGATGCCGAACAGCACGACCGAGCCCCAGGGGAAGGTCACGCCGTCGGCCACATGGCGCGCCAATACGTCACGCACTTCGGGTGCCGAAGCCTTGACGTTGGTGCCACCGAGCAGGCGCACAAATTCGGCAATGGTGCCCTGCGCCGGGCGAATCTTGAGGCCCTTGATGTCGGCCGGCACGACCACCTTCTTGTCGACCATGTGGAACGAGCCCGGGTCATGCACGAAGGCGAGGCAGAACTTGACGTCCTTCATCTCCTTGGCCGCGTATTTGCGGTACCATTCATCGAGCGCCACCGAACCGCCCGTGGCATTCGACATCAGGAACGGCAGCTCGCCCGCGGCGATGATCGGGAAGCGGCCGGGCGTGTAGCCGGGGTTGATGAAGGTCATGTCGGCGATGCCGTCGCGCGCCATGTCGTAATGATCGAAGGCCTTGCCGAGCTGCTGCGACGGGTAGATCGTCGAGGTGATGGTGCCGCCTGATTCCTTCTTCACCGAGGCGGCCCAGTCTTCCAGAGCCTTCTGCAGCGGATGCGACGCCGGCACCCAGTGCGAGATCTTGAGGTTGAAGTCCTTGGCCATCGCCCCGCTTGGGGCGCACAGCAGGGCGGCAACTGCAGCCGCACAGAGACTGGCCGCAAAACGCGATTTCATGAGGTTCCTCCCTTGGTTTATAAGTCGCCACCGGCGGCTTTTCTTCAATTCAGCAAAACATCTGCTGAATTGTGAACTCTAACGGTTTGATACCAAACTAAATTGTGGGAACGCGAGTCGGAATTTCGGCGCGTTGCCCGTCTTTTGGGGGATTGCTGTGAGTGGGAACAATGGGACGGGCTCGAAACCGGTCCGCCGCACCAGAAAGGGTGCGAGGGCAGCCGGTTCGGTCAAGCTGGGGCCGCTGGAGCACTGGATCGGCTTCAACCTGCGCATGGCGCAGGAGGCGACCTTCGAGGCCTTTTCGCGCCGGTCGCAGGAGATCGGCGAGAGCCCGGGCCGCTTCGGCACCTTGACTCTGATTTCGCGCAATCCCGGCATCAGCCAGACCGAGCTCAGCCGCGCCGCCGGCCGCGACAAGTCGAGTCTGACACCCGTGGTTGAGGCCCTGGTGCGGCGCGGGCTGGTGGCGCGCAAGCGCATGGAGCACGACCGGCGCACCTATAGCCTGAGCTTGACCCCGAAAGGCAAGAAGACCCTCACCATGATGACCCGCTGCGCGCGCCGGCACGAGCGCAACCTCGACCGCGTCATCGGAATGCGCGATCGCAAGCGCTTCCTGGAGCTTCTGAAGAAGCTTGCAGCCGAGATCGACTGATGCTTGCTGCCGTTCCATCGCTTCCGCTTCCATCGGTTGCCACTGCCGGCAAGGCGGCGGCCCCGGAGCCTTTACAGACGAATCCGAGAACCGGTTCGCCCTCCGAAACCGCGACAAGACAAAACTCTACACGCCGAATTTCTCGCGCACGCCCTCCGGCACCGGATGTGATTTCAGCCGCCCCTCGGCGTCGCGCACCACCCACACCCGCTTTTCCTCGCATTCGGCGCATAGCTCGCCGTCGCGGCTCAGCTTGTGCGCGATCTCGAAGCTGGTGCGGCCGAAGGTGATCCTGGTTTCCACCGTCACGTCATCGCCGAAGCGCGTCGGCTTGATGAAGCTTGGCGTGCGTGCGCACCAGCGGAAAGCCGGAGAATGGCAATTCCTTGAACATCCGGTACTTGGTGATGCCCAGCGCCGCCTCGAACAGATGCGCCGTCGAGGCGTCGAAGATTTCGAAATAGCGCGGATAGTAGATGATGCCGGCGGGGTCGCAGTCGCCCCACTCGATGCGGACTTGGCGGGTATTGGTCAGGGTGGTCACGTGGTTTCGCCTCGGGGAAGAAAGGTCAGCGCGGCGCCATGCGCAGTGCGCCGTCGAGGCGGATTACCTCGCCGTTGAGATAGCCGTTGTGGATGCAGTGCATGGCCAGCGCCGCGAACTCGCTCGGGTTGCCGAGGCGCTTGGGGAACGGCACCGAGGCGCCGAGCGAATCCTGCGTTTCCTGCGGCAGCGCCGTCAGCATCGGCGTGCCGAAGATGCCGGGGGCGATCGCCAGCACGCGGATGCCGAACTGGGCGAACTCGCGCGCCGCCGGCATGGTCAGTGCGGCGACGCCGCCTTTCGACGATGCATAGGCCGACTGGCCGACCTGGCCTTCGAAGGCGGCGACCGAGGCGGTGGAGACGATGACGCCGCGCTCGCCGCCGGGCAGCGGGTCGAGGCCCTGCATGGCGGCGGCGGCGAGCCGCATCATGTTGAAGGTGCCGATGAGGTTGATCTTGATGACCCGCTCGTAGTCTGCGAGCGGCATCGGGCCGTCGCGGCCGACGATGCGCTTGGCCGGGCCGATGCCGGCGCAGTTGATCAGGATGCGCGCGGGGCCATGGTCGGCGGCGGCTTTCTTGACGGCTTCCTCGGCGCTGGCGCTATCGGCCACGTCGCAATGGACGGCGATGCCGTTGATATCGATCGCGACCTCGGCGGCGGCCTTGTCGTTGACGTCGAGAACAGCCACCCGGGCGCCGGCCGCGGCCAGCGTGCGCGCACAGGCCGCTCCCAGACCCGAGGCGCCGCCGGTGACGATGGCCGCTTGTCCTTTGACTTCCATTAGTTGCTTCCTTTGGATTCTGTATTCTCGATCAGCATGGCGATGCCCTGACCGCCGCCGATGCAGGCCGACGCGATACCATAACGTTTGCCCGAACGCTGTAACTCGCGCGCGCAGGTCAGCGTCAGCCGGACGCCGGTGGCGCCGAGCGGATGGCCGATGGCAATAGCCCCGCCGTTGACGTTGAGCTTGTTCTCGTCGAGGCCGAGCTCGCGCGCGCAGGCCATGACCTGGGCGCCGAAGGCCTCGTTGATCTCGATGCGGTCGATGTCGTCGAGCTTCAAGCCGGCGCGCTCCAGCACGGCGCGGATCGCCGGCACCGGGCCGATGCCCATGATCTCCGGCGGCACGCCGACGGCCGCGCTCGCGAGAATGCGCGCCAGCGGCTTCTTGCCGAGCTTGCGGGCGTAGTCGGCCGTGCTCACCAGGATCGCCGCCGCGCCATCGACGATGGCCGACGAATTGCCGCCGGTCTGTACGCCGCCGAAGGCCGGGCGGATCTTGGCGAGCTGCTCGACCGAGGACGACCGGATGTGGGTGTCGGCCTTCACCTCATCCTTGACCTTGATGCCGCGCGCATTGAGGCCGTCGGCCTCGAATTTCTCCGTGGTAACGGTTGCGATCTCGCCGGCAAGAAAACCGTCGCCTTGCGCCTTCACCGCGCGCGCGAACGAGCGCGAGGCGAATTCGTCCACCTGCTCGCGGGTGATCTGATATTGCCGCGCCAGGTTCTCGGCCGTGTCGCCCATGTTGAGGTTGGGGCCGGTATCCAGCAGCGCTTCCCATAGGAAGTCCTTGAAATCCACTTGGCCCATGCGGAAGCCGTCGCGCATGGTGTAGGACGCGATCGGGTTGCGGGACATCGATTCGGTGCCGACACAAAGCGCGAGCTCGGCGCGCCCGAGCGAGGTGGCGTCCGAAGCCTGCGCCAGCACCTCGATGCCGGTGCCGCAGACCCGCTGCACCATGTGCGCGGGCGTTTCCTGCGATACGCCGGAATAGAGCCCGACATGACGGGGCAGCATGTAGGCGTCAAAGCTCGCCTGCGCCATCGAGCCGGCGATGACGGTGCCGACGTCGGCGGGATTGGCGCCCGTCTTCTTGAAGGCCTCGCGCGCCGCCTTGATGCCGAGATCGATGGGCGATACTTGCCCGAGCGCGCCGTTGTAGTCGGCGAACGGCGTGCGCATACCGTCGATCACCCAGGCGTCCTCGTAGGTCGTGCCGATGCCGTTCTTTGCGGTGCTCAAACTCGTTACTCCTTGATGCTCAGGACGCGCGGCGAGGGCGCTACGCCGTAAAGCTCGTCGACCAGCGCGGTGCGGTGCGTCAGCACGGCGCGCTGGTTGATCGAGCCCTTGTCGGTCATCTCGCCTTTGTCGAGCGAGGGCGGCTCCGCCATCAGCAGCGCGCGGGCGACGCGGGTGGAAGAACCGGGGCTGGCCTTGGCAAGGTCTTTCAGCCGTTCTACGAAATGCGCGCGCACCCGCGCGTCGTTCAACACAGTCTCGGCCGGCGCATCGGCGGCGAGATCGGGCGCGAGCTTGCGGCAGGCGGCGATATCGGGAAATACCAGCGCGCCGATTTCGTTGCGGTCCGGGCCAGCGAGCACCACGTCGCGCACGTTGGGTGCGAAGAAATCGACAAAGCGCGTGCGCAAGGGCCCGACGTTGACCCAGGTGCCGGTGGAGAGCTTGAAGTCCTCGGCGATGCGGCCGTCGAACAGGAGCCCCTCGCGCGGGTCGTTCTCATCGGCAAACTTGAAGGCGTCGCCGAGGCGATAGAAGCCCTCCTCGTCGAAGGCCTTTTCGGTGAATTCCGGCTGCCGCCAATAACCCGGCGTGATGTTGGGCCCGCGCACGCGCGCTTCCAGCTTGCCTTCGTTGGGCACCAGCTTGAGCTCCATACCGGCGGCCGGCAGGCCCATGTTGGAAGCGTTATCGGTCGCCCAGGTGCGCGCCAGCGCGAACGGCGCGGTCTCGGTCGAGCCGAAGCCGGTGAGGAACAGGATGCGCTCGCCGCATGCCTCGACCGCCAGTTCCTGGATTTCCTCGAATACGTGCTGGGCGATGCCGGCGCCCGCGAACCAGAACACCTTCAGCCGCGAGAAGAAATTGCGGCGCAGCTCGGCATCCTTGCGCAGATAAGGCAGTAGCGCCTCGAAGCCTTTGGGCACGTTGAAGTACCAGGTCGGGGCGACATCGCGCAGGTTCTTCACCGTCTCCTCGATGGCGCCCGGCAGCGGCTTGCCCTCGTCGATGTAGAACGTGCCGCCGTTGTAGAGCACGAGGCCGACGTCATGGTTGCCGCCGGCGGTGTGATGCCATGGCGCCCAGTCGACGATCACCGGCGGCTCCTCGGCGAAGTACGAAAGTGCCTGGCGCAGCATCACCTGGTTGGCGCACCACATGCGCTGGGTGTTGATCACGCATTTCGGCACGCCGGTGGAGCCCGACGTGAACAGGAACTTGGCGATGGTGTCAGGGCCGACCGCGTCGTGCGCGGCGTCCACGTTGGCGCTGGGGTCCGGCCGGTAGAGTTCGGCAAAGCGCGTTGCATGCCGGCCTTCCGGCGTGTTGCGTGCGACCACGATTTCTGTGTCGTTAGGCACCACGGCACGAATCGCCTTGTCGAACATCTGGCCGTCGCTGGCGAACACCAGGCCCGGCGTCAGAAGCTCGATGATCGAGCGCAACTTGCCGAAGTCGCCCGACATCAGCGAATAGGCCGGCGAGATCGGTGCGTGCGGGATGCCGACGTAGAGCGCGGCGAGGCCGATGAGCGCATGCTCGATGTCGTTGCCCGACAGGATCACGATCGGCCGCTCGGCGGAGAGACCGCGATCGATGAGCGACTGGCCGATACGGCGGGCGAATTCGAGCGCCTGCTCATAGGTGATGGTGCGCCAGTCGCCGTTGATATCGCGTTGGGCAAAGAAGGGTTGCGTCGGCGTTTCGGTCGCCCAGAATTCCAGGCGCTCGGTTAACTTGCCGGGATAGCTGCCAAGCGGCTGCGCCGAGCGGAGCAGCATCGTGCCGTCGGGGCGGTGTTCGACGGTAACGTCCCGCGGCCCCAGTTTGACGTGCCGGGTGTTGGCGGTCGCTTGCGAAAGCGGGGATGCGGCGGTCATAGCGCGATCACCGCTTCCGGCGCTGGCTCGGCGTAGAGCAGTTCCGCCAGTTCGGCACGGTTTTTCAGCACCGCGCGCTGGTTGATCGAGCCCTTGTCGGTCATCTCGCCCCTATCCATGGAAGGCGGCTGCACCATCAGGATGAGCCGCGTCACGCGCGTCGACGAGCCTTTGCTTTGCGCGGCGAGCGTCGCCAGCCGTTCGGCGAACATCGCCCGCACCTTCGCGTCGGCGACGATCGTGTCGGGTGTCGCGTCCGTCTCGAGCCCGGCGAGCTTACGGCACGCCTCGATATCCGGAACCACCAGCGCGCCGATATAATCGCGGTCGGGTGAGGCAAACACCACGTCGCGCGCATAGGGAGCGAAGTGGTCGACGAAGTGCCCACGCAGTGGTCCCACGCTCACCCAGGTGCCGGTCGAGAGCTTGAAGTCCTCGGCGATGCGGCCGTCGAACAGCAGGCCCTTCGCCGGGTCGTTTGGGTCGGCGAATTTCAGCGCGTCGCCGATCTTGTAATAGCCTTCCTCGTCGAAGGCGGCTTGCGTGTGATGATCCTGCCGCCAGTAGCCGGGCGTGATCAGCGGTCCGCGCAGGCGCGCTTCCAGTTTGCCTTCGTTCGGCACCAGCTTGAGTTCGACGCCGGGGTAAGGCAGGCCGATATTGCCAGGGCGGTCGAATTCCCAGGTGCAGGTGAGCGCGCCCGGCGCGGTCTCGGTCGAGCCGAGGGAGGTGAGGAAGATGATGCGCTCGCCGGTGGTTTCGACCGCCAGCTCGGTGAGGTCGCCCCACGTCGTCTGGTTCAGGCCGGCGCCCGCATAGAACAGCACCTTCAAGCGGCTGAAGAAGTTCCGGCGCAGCGTGTCGTCGGCGCGGAAATGCTCGACCAGCGCCTCGTAACCCTTGGGCACGTTGAAATAGATCGTCGGCGCGATCTCGCGCAGGTTGCGTGCGGTCTTGGGCACGCCCGGCGGCGTCGGGTTACCGTCGTCGATGTAGAGCGATCCGCCGTGCGTCAGCACCATGTTGAAGTTGTGGTTGCCGCCGAAAGTGTGGCTCCACGGCAACCAGTCCAGCACCACCGGCGGTTCTTCCGTCAGGAACGGAAAGCCGGTGGCGATCATCGCCTGGTTCGAGCACAGCATGCGGTGGGTGTTGATCACCGCCTTCGGCGTGCCGGTCGAGCCCGAGGTGAACAGGAATTTGACGATGGTGTCGGACGTCACGCGCGCGTGCGCTTCCGCGACGGCCGCCTCATCCTCCACGCCGATCAGATCGGCGAACAGCGTCGCCTTGCGGTTTGATGGCGGATTGGCGGTCACCACCAACTCGACGTCGTTCGGCACTACGGCGGCGATGGCGCGGCCGAAGGCGGTACCGTCGGCCGCGAACACCATGCCGGGCGTCAGCAGGTCGACGATCATGCGCAGCTTGCCGAAGTCGCTCGACATCAGCGAATAGGCCGGTGAGATCGGCGCGAATGGAATGCCGACGTGAGCGGCGGCCAACCCCAGCAGCGCGTGCTCGATGCCGTTGCCGGAAAGAATTACGATCGGCCGTTCGGGCGAAAGCCCGCGCCGCAACAGCGCGGTGCCGATGCGCTTCACCGTGTCGAAGACTTGCGCGTAGGTGAGCTTGCGCCAGGCGTCGTCCGGCCCCCGTTGCGCCAGGAACACGCGCTCCGGCGCCTCGCGCGCCCAGTGCGCCAGCGGCTCGCCCAGATTGGCGTGATAGGCGCCGAGCGGCGCTTGGGTGCGAAGGTGGATGGTGCCGTCGGCGTCACGCGTCACGACGGTATCGGGCGCCCCCAGGCGCACGGGCCTCAGCGGCGCGGTCGTCGCGGGTTGTTCGGCACGCAGGGGTCCTGCCATCGAGCCCGTTTCCTTGAGTTTCGTTTCCTGCCGTTCTTGTTTTGCACGATCTTAACCCGAACGCGGGCGCCGTGCGCTGGCGGCAATTTGTTGTCCTGGACAACTAATTTCGGCCAGGCCGGGGCCGCCCGTCAAGCGAAGGTTATTTCGGGGGGCGGCTTCCCGGCATGCCGGCTCGGCCGCCTGCGGCGGCGCCCCGGAATGGCGGCACTGGAAGGCTCAGCTCGGCTTGACCTTCGGCCCGCGCTTTTCGAGGAAATCGCGCAGGCGGGTCTTCGCCTCCGGATCGGCCTGGGCGATGGACGAAATCAGCGACTCCATCGCGTAGCCGGCGGCCGGGTCGCTCTCGGCGATGCGCGGCAGCGTGTGCACGACCGCGAAATTGGTCAGAGGCGCGTTGGAGGCGATGCGCTGCGCCAGCTCCAGCCCCTTGGCGAAGCCCTTGGCCGATTCCACCAGGTAGGTGGTCAGCCCCATGGCCTGGCCTTCCTCGGCCGAATAGGTGCGCCCGGTCAGCATCATGTCCATCATGCGCGCGACGCCGATCAGCCGCGGCAGCCGTACCGAGCCGCCGCCGCCGACGAAGATGCCGCGGCTGCCTTCCGGCAGCGCGTAATAGGCCGAGCGCTCGGCGACGCGCACATGCGCGGAGGCTGCGAGTTCCAGCCCGCCGCCCACCACCGCACCCTGCAGCACGGCCACCACCGGCACCTTGCCGAACTGGATCTTCTCGAACGCGCGGTGCCACAGGCGCGAGTGCTGGATGCCCTCGGTTACATCGCGTTCTTTCAATTCAGACAAATCGAGCCCGGCGGAGAAGTTGTCGCCTTCGCCTACCAGCAGCACCGCATTGATGTCGGCGGGCAGCGCACCAAAGAAACCATCGATACCGATCACAGTGTCGTCGTCGAGCGCGTTGCGCTTATGCGCGCGGTTCAGCCGCAGAATAGCGACATCGCCCTGCCGCTCGGCGATGAGCGAGGCGGGCAGAGGAATGGACGAAAAATCTTGTTGGCTCTCGGACACGCGACGTTTCTCCGCTCTCGTGCGCCGCGCCAGCTCGCGCGAGGCACGGGGCGCACAGTAAACACGCGCTTTGCCGTGTCGAGCAAGTCTTGTCCAGCCAGTCTTCGCCGCAGCGCGGCACCCGTGGCGGCGAAGACAGCGGAATTATAAAACCTCGAACACGTCGAGATGCACCGCCAGCGCCTCGCGCCGCCCCTTCGCGATGGCCAGAATCCGATTGAGCCAATCGGCTTCGGGGTCCGAGGTCTCGAACCGCATCACCGTGCGGAAGTAATAACTTGCCGGGTCGACCGCTTCGCCGCGCGCGAGCGCCGCCAGCACCTCCGGCGGCCCGTGCCGCAAGCCGTCGCTGTTGACCAGGATGCGCCCGCCGGTTGCGGTCTCGATGGTGTAGCGGGCCTGAATGTCGGCGACGCCGTCGGTGCGGATGATCTGCCAGTCGGCGCCGCCGCGCAGGACCTTGCCCTGCAGGCGCGGGCCTCGCACGGTACCGCCCAGGATGTCGATGATGCGGCGCTGCCCATAGGGCGTGGGACCGAGCTCGAGGATCGGTCCAAGCTCGGCCTGAATGGTGAAGATCGGTTCTTGTCCCAGCATGGCAGTTTTCGTTGGCCTTCTAACTGTCCGGTTCCCGAGGTGGTCCGCCATTTGACCCTGTAGAGCGTGGGCCGTAAATACGAGGCCGCGATAAACCTGGAAACCTTGTGTATGGCGCGCATTTCCTCCCTTGCCGAAGCCATCGCCGACGCCGTCCGCGACGGCGATACCTTGGCGCTGGAAGGCTTTACCCACCTCATTCCGCACGCGGCATGCCATGAGATCATCCGCCAGGGCCGAAAAGCTCTAACGCTGATCCGCATGACGCCGGACATCGTTTACGACCAGCTCATCGGCATGGGTTGCGTCGACAAGTTGATCTTCTCGTGGGGCGGCAATCCGGGTGTCGGCTCGCTGCACCGCTTCCGCGACGCGGTTGAGAATGGCTGGCCGCAGAAGCTGGAAATCGTCGAGCACTCACACGCCGCCATGGCCAACGCCTACGAGGCGGGCGCGGCGGGCCTGCCGCTGGCGGTATTCCGCGGCTACATCGGCGGCGACCTGCCCAAGGTCAATCCGAACATCAAATACATCACCTGCCCGTTCACGGCTGAGAAGCTCGCGGCTATTCCGGCGCATCGGCCGGACGTGGCAGTGATCCACGCCCAGCGCGCCGACAAGGCCGGCAACGTTATGATCGAGGGCGTGCTCGGCGTGCAGAAGGAAGCCGTGCTCGCCTCCAAGCGCTCGGTGGTGACGGTGGAAGAGATTGTCGACGAATTGCCCGAACGCAGCCTCAACGCGGTGGTGCTGCCGAGCTGGACCGTCGGCCACGTGGTCGAGGTGCCGGGCGGCGCCTTCCCGTCCTATGCGCAGGGCTATTACCCGCGTAACAACGCCTTCTACAAGCAGTGGGACACGATCGCGCGCGAGCGCGACAGCTTCCTCGCCTGGATGAAGGAAAACGTGCTGGAGAAAGGCCCCGAGGCCTTCGCCCAGTACGCGCGCAAACACCGCGCGGCGGCGTGACAATCATGGCCGGTTACAAGCCCAACGAAATGATGACCATCGCGGCCGCGCGTGCGCTCAGGAACGAGGACGTGTGCTTCGTCGGCATCGGCATGCCGTCGGCGGCGGCGAACGTCGCGCGGCTCACCCACGCGCCGGGCATCACCTTGATCTACGAATCCGGCACGCTCGCCACCAAGCCCAACGTGCTGCCGTTATCGATCGGTGACGGCGAGCTGTGCGAAACCGCGGTCACCACTGTGTCGGTGCCGGAGATGTTCCGCTACTGGCTGCAGGGCGGGCGCATCAACGTCGGCTTCCTGGGCGGTGCGCAGATCGACAGGTTCGCCAACCTCAACACGACCGTGGTCGGCCCCTACGACAAGCCGAAGGTGCGGCTGCCCGGTGGTGGCGGCGCGCCGGAGATCGCGACCTCCTGCGGCGAGATCTTCATCATCATGGCGCAGTCGAAGCGCGGCTTCGTCGACAAGCTCGATTTCGTCACCTCGATCGGTCACGTGTCCGGCGGCGACTCGCGCAGCAAGCTCGGCGTCAAGACCAAGGGTCCGACGCGGCTGATTACCGATCTGGCGCTGCTCGAGCCCGATCCGGAAACCAAGGAAATGACAGTCGTTTCCCTGCATCCGGGCGTGACTCGCGAGCAGATTCAGGAAAATACCGGGTGGCCTGTGAAGTTCGCCGCCCAGGTAGCGGAAACACCGCCGCCGACCGACAACGAACTCGAAGTGCTGCGCGAACTGCAGGCGCGCACCGCGCGCGCCCACGCGGCGGCGTGAGCAAGGAGTAGAACGACGATGCGTGAAGCTTTCATTTGCGATGCGGTGCGCACACCGATCGGCCGTTACGCTGGCGGGCTCGCCAAGGTGCGCGCCGACGATCTCGGGGCGGCCCCGATCCGAGAGCTGGTTAAGCGCAACGCCAAGGCCGACTGGAGCAAGCTCGACGAGGTGTTCTTCGGCTGCGCCAACCAGGCCGGCGAGGACAACCGCAACGTCGCGCGCATGGCGCTGTTGCTCGCCGGACTGCCCGACAACGTGCCGGGCCTGACGCTCAACCGGCTGTGTGCGTCGGGCATGGAAGCGGTGGGCGCCGCCGCCCGCGCCATCCGCGCCGGCGAGATGGATTTCGCAATCGCAGGCGGCGTCGAATCCATGACTCGCGCGCCGTTCGTGCAGGGCAAGGCGGATGATGCCTTCTCGCGCAAGATCGAGTCCTTCGACACCACTATCGGCTGGCGCTTCGTCAACCCGCTGATGAAGCAGCAATACGGCATCGATTCCATGCCGGAGACGGGCGAGAACGTGGCCGAGGAATTCCAGGTCAGCCGCGCCGATCAGGACGCGTTTGCGCTGCGCTCGCAGCAGCGCGCCGCCAAGGCGCAGGCCGACGGCTATTTCGCCGCCGAGATTGTGCCGGTCGAAATCGTAGGCCGCAAGGGGACGGTGACCGTCGCTACCGACGAGCACCCGCGCCCCGAAACGTCGCTTGAACAGCTCGCCAAGCTGAAGACGCCGTTCCGCAATCCCGGCACGGTCACTGCCGGCAACGCGTCCGGCGTCAACGACGGCGCCGCCGCGCTCATCGTCGCCTCGGAAGAGGCGGTGAAGGCGCATGGCCTGACGCCGCGCGCGCGTGTGCTCGGCATGGCCTCGGCGGCGGTGCCGCCGCGCATCATGGGCATCGGTCCGGTGCCGGCGTCGCAAAAGCTGATGGCGCGGCTCGGCCACAAGATCGGCGATTACGATTTGATCGAGCTCAACGAGGCGTTCGCGTCGCAGTCGCTCGCGTGCGTGCGCCAGCTCGGCCTCGCCGACGACGCGGAGCAGGTCAATCCGCATGGCGGCGCCATCGCGCTCGGCCATCCGCTCGGCATGTCGGGCGCCCGGCTGGTGCTGACCGCCGCGCACGGCCTTGAAACCCGGGGCGGCAAGCTGGCGCTCGCCACCATGTGCGTCGGTGTCGGCCAGGGCGTGTCGCTGGCCATCGAGCGGATCTAAGGTAATCGATTCCGGAGAAAACCCGCGTGACGATGAGCCCCGGCTATATTCCGTTTCATCCCAATCCATCGAAGCCGACGTTCAAACCGCCGGCCGGCGCAGTCGACGCCCATTGTCACGTCTTCGGGCCGGAAGCGAAATTTCCGTACGCGCCGAAGCGAAAATACACGCCTTGCGACGCGCCCAAGGAAACGCTGTGGCAGCGCCGTGACTTCCTCGGCTTCGACAAGAACGTGATCGTGCAGGCGACCTGCCATGATACCGACAACCGCGCGATGGTCGATGCGCTGGTCACCTCCAACAACAGGGCCAAGGGCGTTGCCTTCGTCGACGAAAGCTTCACCGACGAGCAGCTCAAGGAACTGGACCAAGCGGGCGTCAGGGGCGTGCGGTTCAACTTCATCAAGCGGCTGGTCGATTCCACGCCGAAGGATGTCATGCAGCGCATCGCGGCGCGTATCGCCAAGCTCGGCTGGCACATCGTGATCTATTTCGAGCATGCCGATCTCGACGAGATGGGGCCGTTCCTGAAGTCGTTGCCGACCACGCTGGTGTTCGACCACATGGCCTGCCCGAACGTGAAAGAAGGCGTTGACGGCAAGCATTTCCAGAACTGGCTCAAGGCGCTCGACGCCAACAAGAACTGGATCACCAAGGTGACCTGTCCGGAGCGTTTCACGCTGGCCGGGCCGCCCTACGACGACGTGGTGCCGTTCGCGCGTGCCATCGTCGAGCGATTTCCCGATCGCGTGATCTGGGGCACCGATTGGCCGCATCCCAACATGCCCAAAGAAGCGCCCGATGATGGCGTGCTGGTTGATGTGATTCCCAAGATCGCGCCGACCGCGGCGCTACAGCAGGCTTTGCTGGTCGACAATCCGATGCGGCTATATTGGAGCTAGAACCGTTCGAAAGTGCGCCGGCATGCCACGCCCGACGGCGCTATACAGCCAGCGCATTTTCGTTTTATACCAAACCGTTGTGCGGCAGCAGGGATGGAGACAGAGCCGATGACGCGCTTACAGCACGACTATGACGACATTCCGGGCACGTTCGTGTTCGATGCCGAACGATCGCGCCAGGGATACGGCGTCAATATGTTCTGCATGTCGTTGATGAAGGATGAGAACCGAAAGGCCTTCAGGGCCAACGAAGCGGAGTACCTCACCAAATTCCCTCTGACTCCGGAGCAGCGCGACGCGATCCTCAAGCGCGATTACAATCGCATGCTCGAGCTCGGTGGAAATATCTATTTCACCGCCAAGCTCGGCGCGACTGACGGTCACTCGTTCCAGCATCTTGCCGCGCTGATGACCCACTCGACGCAGGAAGACTATGCCAAGATGATGCTGGCCGGTGGCCGGCACGTCGAGGGCAATCGCAGCAGGACGAAGAAAGAAGCTCCCGGCAAGTCAAAACGGAAAACGAAAGCAAAGGCAAAGCCGAAGGCAAAATCAACGTCAAAGTCGAAATCAAAGTCGACAACGAAACGCCGGAGCAAGAAGGGGTAAAACGCCGTGGCTAGGATCATTGCAGGAGTTGCCTCATCGCACGTGCCGGCAATCGGCGCGGCAATCGACAATCACAAGACCGAAGAGCCTTATTGGCAGCGGGTGTTCAAGGGCTTCGAGAAGTCCAAGGCCTGGATGGAGAAGGCCAAGCCGGATGTGATCATTGGTGTCTACAACGACCACGCGTCCGCCTTTTCGGTCGAGATCATCCCCACCTTCGCGCTCGGCTGCGCCGCCGAGTTTCCGCCTGCCGACGAAGGTTGGGGGCCGCGGCCCGTGCCGGTGGTGAAGGGCCATCCGGAATTGGCCTCGCACATCGCTCAATCGGTCATTCTCGACGAGTTCGATCTCACCATTGTCAACAAGATGGAGGTCGATCACGGGCTGACCGTGCCGTTGAACCTGATGTGTGGCTCGCCGTCGGAATGGCCGTGCCCGGTCATTCCGCTGGCGGTCAATGTGGTGATGTATCCGCCACCGACCGGACATCGCTGCTTCATGCTCGGCCGCGCCATCCGCAAAGCGGTAGCGTCTTATCCCGAGGATATGCGCGTGGTGATCATGGGCACCGGCGGGATGTCGCACCAGATTTCCGGGCCGCGCGCCGGCCTGATCAACAGCAAGTTCGATAAGGCCTTCCTGGACAATCTGACCAGGAATCCGAAGAAGCTCGCGAGCATGCCGCACCTCGAATACATGCGCGAGGCCGGTGCCGAGGGCATCGAAATGGTGATGTGGCACATCATGCGCGGCGCGCTCGATGAAAAGGTGGAAGAGGTTTACCGCTTCTACACCGTGCCCGCCTCAAACACCGCGGTCGGTCACATCATTCTCGAAAACAAGCAGCGTACCACCGCTAAGCGCAAGCCCGCGCGTAAGGCTGCGCGCAAGCCTGCGCGCAAAGCGGGACGCCGCACTCGTCGATAAGGATATTGCACAATGAAGATCTGCGTTGCCGGTCAGGGCGCTTTCGGCAAGAAGCACCTCGACGCGCTCAAGCGCATTGAAGGCGTGGAAGTGACCTCGCTGGTTGGCGGTAATCAGCAAACGACGGCTGAGGTCGCCAAGAAATACGGCATTCCGCATTTCACTGGCGATCTTGCCGAGGGCATCAAGCGTGCCGATGCCGTCATTCTGACGACGCCGACCAAGATGCACTTCGATCAGGGCGTAGAGGTCATGCGCGCCGGCAAGCATGTGCTGGTCGAGATTCCGGTCACCGACAGTGTGGAAGACGCCGAGAACCTGGTGAAGGTCGCTAAAGAGACCGGCGTCGTCGCCATGGGCGGGCACGTGCGGCGGTTCAATCCGAGTCACCAATATGTGCACAAGAAGATCGTCAAGGGCGAGCTGAAGATCCAGCAGATGGATGTTCAGACTTATTTCTTTCGCCGCAAGAACATGAACGCAGCCGGCCAGCCGCGCAGCTGGACCGACCATCTGCTTTGGCACCACGCCGCCCATACCATCGATCTGTTCCAGTACCAGGTCGGCGAGACCATTTCGGATTGCTACGCGGTGCAGGGGCCGCCGCATCCCGAGCTCAAGATCGCCATGGACATGGGCATCGTGGCGAAAACGCCGTCCGGGGCGATCCTGACGCTGTCGCTGTCGTTCAACAATGATGGACCGCTCGGCTCGTTCTTTCGCTACATCTGCGACAACGGCACCTTCCTCGCCCGTTACGACGACCTGTTCGACGGCAAGAACGAGCCGATCGATGTCTCCAAGGTCGATGTCTCGATGGACGGCATCGAGCTGGAGGACCGCGAGTTCATCGCTGCCATCAAGGAAAAGCGCGAACCGAATGGCAGCCTCGCCCAGTTGCTGCCCTGCATGCACGTGCTCGGTAAGCTGGAGCAGATCGTCGATCCGCAGCGCAAGGCGCACGCCTGACGGCGCTCGATCGTCGACGTTGGGTCTTCGATCGGTTCGGGTAGTAAGCTGGGCAGGTCTATACGCGGCCGTATTTTTTCGGACGAGAAGGCCAGCGCGTCCGATCCCATCCTGGCGCCGGTGCCGGCTGACCGGCGTGGGACGCTCATTGCCCACAAGGAGTCGAAGGGCCGGCGGGCCGTGTACCGCTTCGACATCCGGGCCCAGGGCGATAACGAGACGGGCTTCTTCGAAATCCAGCCGTTTGCGATCGATATAGGGGCGGAAGCGGGCAGTCGGACTGCCCACTTTCGCCGATCTATTTTGGTTTGCTAGTGGGCCGATGCCCGTACATCTGACCCCGGATGCCGTGCCGCCCGCAAAATTTTTCAGCACCAAAGAGATCAGTTTTAGTAGGATTGCCGCCGATCGGGCGTCCCACCCACTCTGCCCAACTTTTCCCAATAGCGTTTTGTGGTTGACGTCGCCCGCGCGCCTTGGTTCGCTTGACCAACAGTTCGGTCGTCAAGAGCCGAATCGGGAAACGCACCAGGAACGAGGGGTAGAGCTCATGAACGAGCAAATCCTTCAAGAGATCAGCGATTTCTGCCGCCAGCGCGGTCTTGCCGAATCCACGTTCGGCCGCCGCGCGGTCAATGACGGCAAGCTCGCCAGCCGCCTGCGCAACGGCGGCCGCATCACCACCGACACTCTCGAACGCATCCGCGCTTTCATGGCCAACAACGCCGACGGCGAGCCGGCGCGCCGCCGTATTCTGTTCGAGCCATCGCCGCCACCGCCCGCGCAGCCGTCGTCAACGCAGACATTGCCGCAGATCACCGAGCCGGCGCCGCCGGTCGCATCGGGACAGGCGAGCGACGATCCCACCCGCAATTTCCGCTTCTTCGATAACCGGCAGAAATATCTGCTGTTCGTGAACACCTGCTCGGAGAAGTGGGAGGTCGCCAACCGCGTCGGCCTCGAGCTCGCCAACATCCATCCGCACCCGCCGGCGGTACGCGTGTTCGACGCCGGCGTCGGCGACGGCACCGTGCTCGCGCGTGTCATGCGCACGATGCACGATCGCTTCCCCACCATGCCGTTCTACATCGCCGGCAAGGAAATCAGCCTGGAGGATGTGCGGCTCACCCTGCACAAGATGGCGGACCGCTTCGTCGAGCATCCCTCGACCGTGCTTGTTCTGACCAATCTCGCCTATGCCGAGGCGCCGTGGCTGGCGGTGAAGTCGCTGTCCGCCGCCTCCAGCCTGATCTGGAAAGAGCTGGCGATGGACGGCAGCAGTGCCCACGCCTTCGAAAAGCAGATCACCGATCTGGAGCCGTTCCTGGCGGAAGCCTGGAAGGCGGGCGTGTCGCCGAAGAGCGGCAACCCGATCTACGAGCGCCCGGTCATTCTGGTGATCTACCGCAACGATCACCGTTTCCTGCTCGACCAGATCATCCCCAAGCCGGGCGGTACCGTCGCCGACTACGACCTGGTGATCGCCTCGCAGCCCTATCGTGCGCGCGCGTCGCTGCAGTTCAAGGCCAAGCGCGTGTTGGCGCCGCTTGCCCGCGCCATCGGGCCGGGCGGGCGCATGATCGCCATCCATTCCTACGGTCACGATCCGGGCATGGAGATCATCCATAAGGTCTGGCCGGCCGACGATCCGTTCGCCCACAGCCGCCACGACCTGCTCAAGGAAGTGAAGCACGAGCTGGGTCCCGCCGGCCGGGACCTCAACTTCAACGCCTATTCCGACCAGCGCTCGCTGTTCCGCTACGTCATGCACACGCTGCCGTCGGAAATCTCCTCGGAGGCAGGCTCGTCGATCGGCACGTCCACGCTGCTCGCGGCCTGGAATGCGGCGATCTACGTGGCGCAGGTCGAGGACGACCGGCTCTCGGACGTCAACAGCGACCGTCGCTACATCGATGCCACGCGCGAGGTGCTGCAGAAGAACGGTGGGCTCTGGTTCTACGACGAATCCTTCGTTATCTCGCGCCGTAGGGAGTGAGCGCCGTGGAGGATCTCATGACGGTCGACATCGCGCCCGCTACGGCGCCCGGACCGCGCAACGTGGCGCAGGGCTTCTCGCTCGAAGCCACCCGGCCGAGCGCCGACGAGGTCGCGCGCCTTGCGGATACCGTGCCGCCCGGCACCATGGTCTACGTCACTGCGGTGCCGAGCCAGTCCGCAGCCGAACAGATCCGGTCGGCCGCGCGCTTGCGCCGGGCGGGCCTCGAGCCGGTCGCTCATGTCGCCGCTCGCCGGATTGCGAGCCTCGACCTGATGCATGACCTTCTGCGTGGCTTGCGCGAAGAGGCCGACGTGCGGCGGCTGCTGGTTATCGGCGGCGACGTCGACAGTACGGGCCCGCTGCCCGATGCACTCTCGGTGATTCGGCAGGGCAACTTGCGCGGCCTCGGCTTCGAGGAGATCGGCATCGGCAGTTATCCCGAGCCGCATCCGCGCATTGCGCCGGGACGCCTCGAAGCCGCGCTCGACGAGAAGATCGCGCTTGCCGTGGCGCAAGGGCTGCGCGTCCACATCGTGAGCCAGTTCTCGTTCTCGCCCGACAGCATTCTCGCCTGGCTGCGGCAATTGCGCGGCTGCGGTATCAAGTGGCCGGTGCGGGTCGGTCTGGTGGGCCCGACCAGTGTGCCGGGGCTGTTACGCTTTGCCCGCCGCTGCGGTGTGAATGCCTCCCTGCGCGGGCTCGTCTCCGGTGCCGCCACCGGCCTGATCGGCCATGTCGGGCCCGGCCGTATCGTCGATGCGCTGTCGGCGGCTGAAGATTTGGGCGATATTGCTCTGCATTATTTTTCCTTCGGCGGAACAGTTGAAACCGCGCGCTACGCGTGCGAAGCCGCTGCAGGACGGCACGATGCCCATCGTGCTATGGCTCACCCGAATTAAGCCTGCCCGCGCATTTCGGCGCTGGGCGGCCCACTTGCGGAGGAAAATATGACGCAACGGACCAAACCGCCTTTCCGCGCCGACCACGTCGGCAGCATCCTGCGCACCGCGCCGATCAAGGACGCGCGCGCCAAGCATGAAAAAGGCGAGATCACCGATGCCCAGCTCAAGGCGGTCGAAGACGCCGAGATCATCAAGATCATTGCCAAGCAGGAAGAAGTCGGCCTGAAGGCGATCACCGACGGCGAGTTCCGCCGCTCGTGGTGGCACTTCGATTTCTACGGCATGATGGACAATGTCGAGATCTACGAGCTCGACCACGGCATTCAGTTCGCGGGCGTCCAGACCAAGCCGCGCTCGATCAAGGTCACCGGCAAGATCGGTTTTTCCAACCACCCGATGATCGAGCACTTCAAGTTCTTGAAGGCGCACACCAAGCAGACGCCGAAAATGTGCATCCCGGCGCCGTCGACCTTCCACTTCCGGCTTGAGCCGAATGCGGTGAGTAAGGAAGCCTATGCCAGCCGCGACGCGATCTTCGACGATCTCGCGGTCGCCTATCAGGACGCGATCAAGGCGTTCTACGCCGCCGGCTGCCGCTATCTGCAGTTCGACGACACGGCCTGGGCATACCTCTGCTCGGAAGCCGAGCTGCAGAAGGCGCGCGACCGCGGCCTCGACGTCGATCATCTGCAGGAATTCTACGCGAAGTGCATCAACAAGGCGCTGGAAGCCAAGCCCGCCGACATGACCATCACCACCCATGTCTGCCGCGGTAACTTCCGTTCGACCTTTATCTCGTCCGGCGGTTACGAGCCGGTGGCTGAGACCTTGTTGGCCAAGTGCAATTACGACGGCTACTTCCTGGAATACGACACCGATCGCGCCGGTGGCTTCGAGCCGCTGCGCTTCCTGCCCAAGGGGAACAAGATCGTCGTGCTCGGCCTCGTCACTTCGAAGCAGGGCGCGCTCGAGCCGCGTGAGGACATCAAGAAGCGCATCCAGGAAGCGACCAAGTTCGTCGATCTCGACCAGCTTTGCCTGTCGCCGCAGTGCGGCTTCGCCTCCACCGAGGAAGGCAACGTGCTGGCCGAGGAAGAGATGTGGGCCAAGCTCAAGGCAATCGTCGAAATCTCGCAAGAGGTTTGGGGGAAGTAGTTTTCTCTCCCAAAATATCAAAGTATGCTGTCATCACCGGGCCGGCGCGTTAGCGCCGTGACCCGGTGACCCCGCTTAAGAGGCGGTGCCGCCTCAAGCTGGATGGCTGGGCCAAGATCGGTGATCGGTCATAGCCGGCCATGACCGAGCGCAAGAGCCGGCGTAAGACCCGGCCAACAAGAAGACCCTCCGGGAGTAAAATCAATGACCCAACGCACCAAGCCGCCCTTCCGCGCCGACCACGTCGGTAGCCTGTTGCGCCCGGCGGCGCTGAAGGAAGCGCGCGCCAAGCACGAAAAGGGCGAGATCGACGATGCCGCGCTGAAGGCAGTCGAGGACCGCGAGATCGAAGCCGTCGTGAAGAAGCAGCAGGAGGTCGGTCTCAAGCTTGCGACCGATGGCGAATTCCGACGGTCCTGGTGGCACTTCGATTTCTTCACGGGGCTTGCGGGCGTCGATCTGATCGAAGCGCCGCCGATCAAGTTCCACGGCGTGGTGACCAAGAGCCAGGCCATCGAGATCAACCGCAAGGTCGATTTCGTCGGCCATGCGCAGATCGAGCATTTCAAATTCCTGAAGGCGCATTGCAACGTCACGCCCAAGATGTGCATCCCGGCGCCGAGCACGTTTCACTTCCGCCAGGGCCGCAAGATGGTGAGCAAGGCGGCCTATCCCAATCTCGATGATTTCTTCGCCGACACTGCCGCCGCCTGGAAGAAGGCGATCCATGCCTTCTACGACGCCGGCTGCCGCTACCTGCAGCTCGACGACACCGCCTGGGCGATGGCCTGCGATCCGCACGAGCGCGAGGAATCGGCCAAGCGCGGCGACGATCCCGACAAGCTGCCGGCGATCTATGCTGAGCTCACCAACGCGGCGCTTGCCGATAAGCCCGCCGACATGACCATCACCATGCATTCCTGTCGCGGCAACTTCCGCTCCACTTTCATCGCCTCGGGCGGCTATGAATTCGTTGCCGAGCAATTGCTCGGTAACACCAATTTCGACGGCTATTTCCTGGAGTACGACACCGACCGCGCCGGCGGCTTCGAGCCCTTGCGCTTCTTCCCCAAGGGCGAGAAGCAACTTGTGCTCGGCCTCGTCACCTCGAAGAGTGGCAAGTTGGAGTCGCGCGACGAGATCAAGAAGCGCATCGAAGAGGCGACCAAGTATGTCGACCTCGAGCAGCTCTGCCTGTCGCCGCAGTGCGGCTTCTCATCGACCGAGGAAGGCAACGTGCTGGCCGAGGAAGAGCAGTGGGCCAAGCTGCGCATGATCGTAGAGATTTCGGAAGAGGTGTGGGGCTAGCGCGTCTTCCCGGGCGCAGCGCGGCATGAAATGACGCGCTGCAGACCCGGGACCTAGCTTTCTGCTAAGAGCACCGGGGTCCCGGATCGGTGGTGCACCGTTTGTGCGCTGCACTGCATCCGGGACACGATCCTGGAGACTCCATGCCCCTCTCTCCCGACAAACTCCTCTCCCTCGATATCCCTGACGTCGAGCACACCTACGGTCCGCGCGATTGCATCCTCTACGCGCTCGGTGTCGGTCTCGGTCAGGATCCGGTGAACGAGGACGAACTCGCCTTCGTCTACGAGAAGAACCTGAAGGTGCTCCCCACCTTCGCGGTGGTGATGGGCTACAACGCCTATGTGCTACGCCGGCCCGAGCTCGGCATCACCTGGAGCCATGTGGTGCATGGCGAGCACAGCGTCGCTTTGCACCGGCCGATCGCACCGGAAGGCACCGTCATCGGCCGCAGCCGTATCCTCGATGTCGTCGACAAGGGCGAGGGACGCGGCGCTCTCATTTATTCCGAGCGCAAGATCATCGACAAGCCGACGGGCGATGAGCTGGCGACCATCAACCAGACCACGTTCTGCCGTGCCGATGGCGGCTTCGGCGGCCCGAAACGCGAGACGCCGCCGCCGCACGCATTGCCTGCGCGCGCGCCCGACGCGGTGGTCGATCTGTCGACGCGGCCGGAAATGGCGCTGGTGTATCGCCTGTCCGGCGACGTCAATCCGTTGCACGCCGACCCGGAATTCGCCCGTTCCGCCGGCTTCCCGCGCCCGATCCTGCACGGGCTTGCCAGCTTCGGCGTCGCCGGGCATGCCTTGCTGCGCGACGTGTGCGGCTACGATCCCGCCCGGTTCACCAGCATGGCCGGGCGCTTTTCGGCGCCGGTCTACCCGGGCGAGACCATCCGCACCGAGATCTGGCGCGACGGAGGGGTCGTGAGTTTCCGCGCCCGCGTCGTCGAGCGCGATGTGGTGGCGATCAACAATGGTCGCGCGGAGGTGATTTGAATATGGCGAAAGCCGAAAGCAAATATGAAGACCACGCCGACATCCGCGAAGGCGTTCGCGCGCTCTGCGCCAAGTTCCCCGACGAGTATTGGCGCACGCTTGACCGTCATCGCGCGTATCCTACCGAGTTCGTCGCCGCGCTGACGGAAGCCGGCTATCTCGCTGCCCTCATTCCGGAAGAGTTCGGCGGCAGCGGGCTCGGCATCGGCGCCGCCGCCGCGATCCTGGAAGAAGTGCACCACGCTGGCGGCAACGGTGCCGCCTGCCACGCCCAGATGTACACCATGGGCACCATCCTGCGGCACGGCAGCGCGGCGCAGAAGGAAGAATACCTGCCGCTGATCGCCAGCGGCGAACTGCGCCTGCAGGCTTTCGGCGTGACCGAGCCGACTTCGGGCACCGACACGCTCAGCCTTCGCACCACCGCGCGCAAGGAAGGCGACCATTACGTCATCAACGGCCAGAAGATCTGGACCTCGCGCGCCGAGCATTCCGACCTCATGCTGCTGCTCGCGCGCACGACGCCGCGCGAGCAGGTGCAAAAGCGAACCGACGGCCTGTCGGTGTTCCTGGTCGACATGCGGCTTGCGCTCGGCACCAGCATGACGATCACGCCGATCCGCACCATGATGAACCATGCCACCACGCAGATCTTCTTCGACGATCTGCGGGTGCCGGCGGACAACCTCATCGGCGAGGAAGGTAAGGGCTTCCGCTACATCCTCTCCGGCATGAACGCCGAGCGCATTCTCATCGCCTCGGAATGCATCGGCGACGCCAAGTGGTTCATCGACAGGGCCACCGCTTACGCCAAGGAGCGCGTGCTGTTCGACCGGCCTATCGGTCAGAACCAGGGCGTGCAGTTCCCGATCGCGCGCGCCTATGCGCAGATGCGCGCCGCCGAATTGATGGTGCACGAGGCCGCGCGCCGCTACGAAGCCGGCGAGGACATCGGCGAGCAGGCCAACATGGCCAAGCTCTTGGCGGCCGATGCCTCCTGGGCCGCCGCCGACATGTGCGTGCAGACCCACGGCGGCTTCGGCTTCGCCGAGGAATACGACGTCGAACGCAAGTTCCGCGAGGCGCGGCTCTACCAAGTGGCGCCGATCTCCACCAACATGATCCTGTCCTATCTCGCCGAGCACGTGCTTGGCCTGCCGCGGTCTTACTGAAATGGCCCTCCCCCTCGAAGGCATTCTCGTCGTCTCGCTCGAACAGGCGGTTGCCGCGCCGACCTGTAGCTGCCGCATGGCCGATGCCGGCGCGCGCGTCATCAAGGTGGAGCGGCCGGAAGGCGACTTCGCGCGTGAATACGACCACATCGTCCATGGTGAGAGCGCGCACTTCGTCTGGCTCAATCGCGGCAAGCAGTCGGTGGTGCTCGACCTCAGAAAGGACGAGGACAAGGCGCTGCTCGAAGCCATGCTCGCCAAGGCCGACGTATTCGTACAGAACCTCAAGCCCGGTGCCATCGCCAAGCTCGGTTTCCCGATCGCGCGCCTGCGCAAGGATTACCCGAAGCTGATCTGCTGCTCGATCTCCGGTTACGGCGAGAGCGGCCCCTACGCGCAACGCAAAGCCTATGATCTTTTGATCCAGGCGGAGTCGGGGATTTCGTCGGTCACCGGCGGGCCGGAAGCGCCGGCGCGGGTCGGTGTGTCGATCGTCGATGTCGGCGCCGGCCTCAACGCCTATGAAGCGATCCTCGAAGCGCTGATCGGCCGCGGGCGTACCGGCGAGGGCGCCGAGATATCGATTTCGATGTTCGACGGCATGGCGGAGTGGATGACGATTCCCCTGCTGAACGAGGAGTGGGGCAACCCGTTCAAGCGCATCGGCCTCGCCCATCCGACGATTGCGCCCTACGGCGTGTTCAAGACGCGCGACGGCGCCGACATCCTGATCTCCATCCAGAACGATCGCGAGTGGCGCGTGCTGGCCGACAAGGTGCTGGGCGACGCTTCGCTCGGCGCCGACGAACGCTTTGCCACCAATCCCAAGCGCAACGAAAACCGCGCCGCGACCAACGCCGCTGTCGCCGCGGTGTTCGCCCGCCACGACGTCGAGCCGTTGATGACGATATTGGAAAAGGCCGATATCGCGTTTGCCCGGGTCAACGATGCGAAGCTGCTATCGACGCATCCGCACCTGCGTCGAATCACGGTCGGCACCGAGAGCGGCCCGGCCTCCATGCCGGCGCCTGCTGCCGTCCGCGCCGGCGCGCCGCGCCACTACGGCCCGGTCCCGGCGCTGGGGGAGCATTCGGAGATGATCAAGAAAGAATTCGGCAAGCGCTGAGCGCGCCGCCGCGGCTCACTCCAACACCACCGCCTCTTCCAGATCTTCCTCGCTTGGCGCCTTCTTCTTCGATGAGCCGAGGATGAAGATCAGGGGGATGGTCGACAGCGTCAGCACCATCAAGAGCTTGTAGTCGTTCAGGTAGGCGATCAGGGTCGCCTGCTGGGTGACGATCAGGTCCATCATGGCGCGGCCCTCGTCGGTCGCCATGTTGAGATAATGATGCACGATGGGGAACTGCAGGGCGTCGTTGAACGGCGTCACCTGGGCGGCCAGCCGCGCGTGCATGTAAATGGTCTCGTCGGTCAGCCTCGCGATCACCATGGAGATGCCGATCGACGAGCCGATATTGCGCACCAGCGTCAGCATGGCGGTTCCGCCGGTGCGCAGGTGCCCCGGCAGCGTCAAGAAGGCCGCGGTAGTGATCGGCACGAACAGCAGCCCGAGCCCGACGCCCTGAATGATCGAGGTAATGACGATCGTTTCCTGCGTCGTATCGAGCGAGAAGCCGGTGAAGAAGTAAAGCGTGCCGCCGGAGAGGAGCAGGCCCGCCAGGATCAGCCAGCGGGTCTCGAACATTTTCATCAGCCGCGGCGCCACCATCATGGTCAGGAGCGTGCCGACGCCGCGCGAACCGAGCAGGAAGCCGGCGGTCTGGATCGGATAGCCGAGCAGCTTCTGCATGAACGGCGTCACCAGCGCCATGGTGCCGAACAGCACCACGCCGATCACCACCATGAACACGCAGCCGGCCACGAAATTGCGGTCCTTGAACAGCTCGAACCGCACGAACGGCGTGTCGGTGGTCAGCGAGTGCGCGAAGAAATAATAGAAGCCCGCAACTGAGACGATGGTCTCGATCCAGATCTCGTTCGCGCCGTACCAGCCCACCTGTTCGCCGCGGTCGAGCAGAAGTTGCAGCGCGCCGATGCCGATGGCCAAGGCGATGAAGCCGAACCAGTCGAAACGCAGGTGCCCCTGACGTTCGGTCTCGTCCATGAACAGCATCAGGCCGAACACGGTGATGATGCCGATGGGCAGGTTGATCAGGAATACCCAGTGCCAGGAGTAGTTGTCGGTCAGCCAGGCGCCGAGAGTCGGGCCCATGATCGGCCCGAGCATCACGCCGATGCCCCAGACCGCCATGGCGCCGCCGCGTTCCTCCGGCGTGTAGGCGTCGAGCAGCACCGCCTGCGACAGCGGCACCAGCGCGGCGCCCGCCATGCCCTGCATCAGCCGGAACAGTACGATCTCGTCGATGTTCTGCGCCAGCGCGCATAGCAGCGATGAGATGGTGAAGCCGGCCACGCACACGATGAACAGCTTCTTGCGACCGAAGCGGTCGGCGAGCCAGCCCATCGGTGCGGTCATGATAGCGGAGGCGACGATATAGGAGGTCAGCACCCAGTTGATCTGGTCGAGCGACGCCGACAGCGAGCCCTGCATATAGGGCAGCGCCACGTTGGCGATGGTGGTGTCGAGCGCCTGCATGACGGTGGCCGACATGGCGCAGACCGTCAGCATGGTGCGGCGCAAGCCGGGCTGCATCGACGACGAGGCAGTCATCGCACGTTACTTCCCGTGGGCGAATGCGAGGAACGCCGGCAACCGGCTGTGGTGGGTATCGATATCCACCGCCACGCTCATGCCGGCGCGCAGCAGATGCGTATCCTGGCCCTTGTCGAACACGATACGCACCGGCACCCGCTGCACCACCTTGACCCAGTTGCCGCTGGCGTTCTGCGGCGGAAGGATCGAGAATTGCGCGCCGGTGCCGGGGCTCACCGACTGCACGGTGCCGTGGAACACATGGTCGGGGAAGCTGTCGACCTCGATGGTCACCTTCTGTCCGACGCGCAGATAGGTGATTTCGGTTTCCTTTGGATTGGCCTCGACCCACGGCGCCTGATCGTCGATGACGCTCAGCACCGGTGCGCCGGCTGCGATGAAGCGGCCGAGCTGGATGTTGTCGACCTGTGTGGCGATGCCGGACATCGGGGCGCGGATCACGGTGTGGGCGAGATTGCGCTTGGCGTCGTCGACCGCCGCCTTGGCCTGCACATAGGCTGGGAATTGCGCGAGCGGCAGGTCGGGGTTGCCGAGCAACTGGGCGAGGGCGACGTCGTGCTGCTGCTCGGCGTACTGCGCCTGCAACTGGGCGGTCACCAGGCCCACAGCCGCGGTGTCGCGGTCGGCCCGCGAGCCCGCCTGCGAGGCGAGCAGCTTCTGCTTACGCTCGACGTCCCCTTTCTTGAGCGCGACGTTCTTGTGCGCGAGGCCGATCAGCTTGGTCAGCGACTTCAGGGTGGTCTTGAGTTTGGCGTATTCGGTGCGCGCGGTGGCGAGCTTGGCTTGTGCCTGGTCGAGGGCCAGCTTGTAGGGCTCGGGATCGAGGGTGAACAGCTCGTCGCCCGGCTTGACGTGCTGGCCCTCGCGCACGGCGACGTGGATGACCTTGCCGGACACGTCCGGGGTGATGAGAACCTTCTGGGCCCCGACATAGGCGTTGTCGGTGGAGATGTAACGCCCGCCCAACAGGTAGAACGCAGTGCCGCCGATGACGGCGACTAGCGGCAGCACGATCAGCAGGATGGTGCGCAGGCCGCGACGCTTGTTCGGCGCCGCCTTGGCCGGCGCTTCGCCGGCCGGGGGCGTGCCCGGCTTGGCGTCGGGCTTGCCCTTGGCCTCTGGCGCTTCTGCCGCGGGCGCCTGCGGCGCGTCGTCGGCGGGAACAATCTTCAATGCTTTGTCACTCATTGGGCGGCAACCGTATCGGTGTGTGGGTGCGTTGTGTTGTGCGCGATGGCGGTGCGCAGGTTGTCTTTCATGATCGTCAGTGTGCTCAGCAGGCGCTCGTTGGCGTCGTCGTCGAAGCCGTCGAGCACCTGGTCCATGATTTCGATGCTGAGCTTGGCCAGCTTGTCCAACAGCGGCCGCGCGGCGGGGGTGAGGTAGAGCCGGTTGGCGCGGCGGTCCTTGGGGTCGGGCCGGCGCTCGATCAGGCCGTTTTCGGCCAGCCGGTCGAGCAGGCGGGTGAGCGAGATTGGCTGCAGCTCCAGGACCTCGGCGAGCTCCGACTGCTTCAGGCCCTCGAAGCGGTCGAGCCGCACCAGCACCGTCCATTGGGCGCGGGAGATGCCGAACTGGCGCGCGCGCTGGTCGGCGTAAGTCCGCATCATCCGGGCTACGTCCATGAGATTAAAGGCGATTTCGCGTTCCACCGGCAACGTGAGCATGGCAGGTCCCCTGGTTTGGGAGTGCCGATATAATAAGTGTCCTTATAATAAGGTCAATAGCGCTTTGGTCGAATGGTTGCCGGATCCTTGCGGCATTCCGGGAAGGCGTCGTGGTGCGCGAAGCGCAGATCGGTGGTCGCCGGGCCTGGAATCCGGGAGCTCTGGATTCCCGGTTTGCGGATTTCATTCGCTCCCCGGAATGACAGCGAGTGGCCCCCGGTGACGCGCCGTCGCCGCTCGGGCAAAGTCGGATTTGGAAACGACGCTCAAGAAGGACTTCAAGGAATGGACATCGGTTTTATCGGTCTCGGCAACATGGGTGGCCCGATGGCGCGCCGTCTGGCCGAGGCGGGGCACAAACTCGTCGTCTACGACACCCGCAACGACGCGGCGGCGCCGCTGGTCGCGCTTGGCGCGCAGCTTGCGTCCTCGCCGCAGGACGTCGCCGACCGGGTCGAGACCGTGATGGCGAGCCTGCCGTCGCTGCAGATCTCCGAGAAGGTCGCGACCGGCGAGGGCGGCGTTATCCACGGCAAGCGCGTGAAACGCTTCATCGATCTTTCCACTACCGGCGCCGGCATGGCCGCCAAGATCGCCGCCGCCATGGCGAAGAAGAACATCGTGCAGATCGATTGCCCGGTGTCGGGCGGCGTCAGCGGCGCGGCCAAGGGCACGCTCGCCGTCATGGTGTCGGGGCCGCAGGCCGAGATTGATCAGGTGAAGGACGCGCTCGCCGTCTTCGGCACGGTCTTCGTTATCGGCGACAAGCCTGGCATGGCGCAGACCATGAAGCTCGCCAACAATTTCCTTTCCGCCGCCGCCATGGCGGCGACCGCGGAAGCGGTGGCGATGGGCGTCAAGGCCGGTCTCGACGCCGGCCTCATGATCGACGTTATCAATGCCGGCTCCGGCCGCAGCCGGGCGTCCGACCAGAAATTTCCACAGAGTATCCTGCCGCGCACTTTCAACTACGGCTTCGGCACCGCGCTGATGCTCAAGGACGTGCGGCTCTGCTTTGCGGAATCGAAAGAGCTCGGCGTGCCGAACGCGGTCATGCACACCGTTCTGGACCAGTGGGAGGCAACGAACACGGAATACGGCGGCGACAGTGATTTCACCAATATCGTGAAGATGATCGAGAAGCGCGCCGGTGTTGTGGTGGGAGGAGACAAGAAATGAGCGACGACATTCATGAAGTCTATGCGGTGAAATACGCCGAGCACGCGCGCATGCGTTCCGAGAACTACATCTTCGGCGATCCCCATGATGAGCAGACCTCGATCGCCTATTATGTCTGGGTCATCAAAGGTCCGCACGGCACCTTCGTCTGCGACACCGGCTTCGACGAGACGGCCGCCAAGGAGCGCGGCCGCAAGATCGTCCATCCTGTGGGCGAGGGCATCAAGGCGCTCGGGGTCGATCCCGACAAGGTCGACCACGTCATCGCGACGCACATGCACTGGGACCACGCCGGCAACTACGACTTGTTCCCCAATGCGCGCTACCACATCCAGGATACCGAGATGGCCTATTGCACGGGCCGCTGCATGTGCCATCAGACGCTACGCATCCCGTTCAGCGAGGGCGACGTGCACGCGATGGTGAAGAAGGTGTTCGCCGAACGCGTCGAGTTCCATGACGGCGTGGAGGAGCTTGCCCCCGGCATCACCGTGCACAAGATCGGCGGCCATTCGAAGGGCCTGCAATGCGTACGGGTGAAGACGCGGGCCGGCTATGTGGTGGTGGCGTCGGACTGCTGCCATCTCTATTCGCACATGGACGAGGGCCGCGTATTCCCGATCACCTACAACGTCGGCGACACGCTGGAAGGTTACAAGACACTGAAGAAGCTCGGTTCTTCGCCGCGGCACGTGGTGCCGGGCCACGATCCCGAGGTGATGAAGCGCTACCCGTCGGCCGGCCCAAACCTGGACGGCTGGATCGTGCGGCTGGACGTGGAGCCGAAGGGGTAACGGGCACGGCCGCGCCTCAAGTGCCCTCTCCCCTTGTGGGAGAGGGCAAGCGAAATTGCCTCACGCTCGGAGAATATTACGCCAATCCCAAATCCGCGAACGCGGCCTCGTGGTGCTCGGCGCTTTCTTGCGAGAAGCAGCAAAATATGACCCGCGCCATGCCGCGCGGGTGAGCGGAAATCTCCGCCGCCACGGTGCCGACGGCGATGCGGGCGGCGCGGTCGGCGGGAAAACCGTAGACGCCGGTCGATATGGCCGGAAACGCGATCGACGTCAGCTTGTGTTCGGCGGCGAGATCGAGCGCGGTGCGGTAGCAGCCGGCGAGCAGCTCATCTTCGTGCTTGTCCCCGCCCTGCCAGACCGGTCCCACCGCGTGGATGACGTAATCTGCCTTCAGCCTGTAGCCGCGGGTGATCTTGGCGCTGCCGGTGTCACAGCCACCCAGTGTCTCGCACTCGACCAGCAGTTCGGGCCCGGCGGCGCGATGAATGGCGCCGTCCACCCCGCCGCCGCCCAAGAGCGAGCGATTGGCTGCGTTGACGATTGCCGCGACGTCGAGGGTGGTGATGTCGGCGACAATCACCGCAAGATGCGTGTTGCCGATTTCGGCGGTGAGTTCGGTCATGGCAGAGAGTGTATGCTTTTCCCGGGCGCAGCGCAGCATGCAATGCCAGCGCTGCTGACTCGGGATCCAGCTTCAAACAAACTGGGGCCCCGGATCAGCGGTGCACCACTATCGCGCTGCACCGCATCCGCGACAAGCGGTCCTCACTCCGCGAACACTTCCGCCTCCAGGTCGACCGTCCCCCGCACACCGATGTCCGCGTAGTGCGCATCAAGGAACCGCCGCGCCGCGCGTTCGCCCAACTTGCGCAGGAGCTCAAAGGATTCGTAATCGTTGCGCAGCTTGCTCGCCGATGAAAATCGCTCGCCTAATCCTTCTAGGACGATGCGATGTGCCCTGATGAAGCGATATTGACCGTGGCCGGTGCCGCGCGGCAGCCGGCTCTGCGTGATCATCCGGTTGACAAATTCGATGGCGCGTAGTTCGCCCATCAACGATGAATTGAACGTGATTTCGTTAACCCGCGCCACGATCTCGCGGTTCGAATGCGGGATCTTGCGCCGTACCAGCGGATTGATCTGCACGATCAGCACATCCTCGGTGTCCGTGGCGCGGAAGAACGGAAACAGCACCGGGTTGCCGAGATAGCCGCCGTCCCAATAGGAAATGCCGTCGATCTCCACCGCGCGAAACACGGTCGGCAGGCAGGCCGAGGCCATTACCGCTTCGGCGGAAATCTTGTCGCGCGGAAAGATGTGCAGGCGGCCGGTCTGCACATTGGTGGCGGCGATGAACAGCGGCCGTTGGTCGGCGCGTAAAGATTCAAAATCGACAAAGCGCTCGATCAGGTCCTTGAGCGGATTGATGTTGAGTGGGTTGAGGTCGTAGGGCGAGAGATGGCGCGACCAGGCCGACAGCCAGCCGTGCCCCGGCTGTTCGCTCGGCATCAACGAGAACAGGCGGCTGAGCACATTGCGCTGCATTTCGGGCAAGTCGCCGCCCAAGCTCACCGACTTCCAGAAATCGGCCAGCCGTTTGCGCGCCTCGTCGGCGCCGCCGCGCTTGAGCCCATCGGCCAGCATCACCGCGTTGACCGCGCCGGCGGAGGTGCCGGAAATGCCGTCGACGACGAGCCGTCCGTCCTTGATGAGATGATCGAGCACGCCCCAGGTGAAGGCGCCGTACACGCCGCCACCCTGCAGCGCCAGATTGATGCGCTTGGGGCCTCTTGGCGCCGGATCGCCGCCGCCACGCAAGGCGCGGAGGAGGCTCACTGCGCCGTCCAACCGCCGTCGATCGAATAGGCCGAACCGGTGATGCTTGCCGCCGCGTCGCCGGCAAGGAACACCGCCAGCGCGCCGATATTCTCCGGTTTGGTGAAGTCGTGCATCGGCTGCTTCTCCGACACCAGCGCCACCTTGGCCTCGTCGAAGGTCTGCCCGGCTTCTTTCGCGCGCGCCTCGATCTGCTTGGCGACCAAGGGTGTGAGCACCCAGCCCGGGCAAATGGCGTTGCAGGTGATGCCGTCATTTGCCGCTTCGATTGCCACCACCTTGGTGAGTCCCACGAGGCCATGCTTGGCGGCGACGTAAGCCGCCTTCTGTCCGCTGGCGACCAGCCCGTGCGCCGAGGCGATATTGACGATGCGGCCGAACTTGCGCCGCTTCATGCCGGGCACTGCGGCGCGGATGGTGTGGAACGACGACGACAGGTTGATGGCGATCACCGCGTCCCACTTCTCGGTGGGGAAGTCTTCGATGTTGGCCACGTGCTGGATGCCGGCGTTGTTGACCAGGATGTCGAGCTTGCCGAATTTCTTCTCGGTCTCGGCCACCATGGCGGCGATCTCCTCGGGCTTCGACATGTCGGCGCCGGAATAGGCCGCCTTGATGCCGAACTCTTTCTCGAGCCCGCTGCGCGCCTTCTCGATGTCCGCCGCGTCGCCGAAGCCGTTCATCATCACATCGGCGCCGGCTTCGGCCAGCGCGCGGGCGATGGCGAGGCCGATCCCCGAGGTGGAGCCGGTGACCAGCGCGGTTTTGCCTTTGAGCATGGGAATTCCTCGTGTTTCGCGCACGGCCGCGATGGGGCCGGCAAGGACGTCGCCCGCTAAGGGGCCGAAAGCTGCCCCTATTTTTGTTGCAGTGCAATATCTATCTGGGGAGGCAGCTTTCGCGAATCCAGCGTTATCGCGTTAGGCTTCCGGCAAATGGCAGGGCGCAAGACGGAAGGGCGCAAGATTGGCCAAACAGCAATCCGAGACGGTTTTCCCGGCCCCCGGTCATGACCATGACCGCTGCGCCAGCGATGCGCTTGCGCACGCTGAACAAATCTGCGCGGACCGTCATGAACGGCTGACGCCGATCCGCCGCCGCGTGCTGGAGGCGCTGCTCGCAAGCCACCAGCCGCTCGGCGCCTACGAGCTGATCGACCGGCTGGCCGAGGATGGCGCGCGGCCGGCGCCGATCACCATCTACCGCGCGCTCGATTTCCTGCGCGAGCAGGGGCTCGTCCACCGCATCGAGAGCCGCAACGCCTTCATCGCCTGCGTGCACAATCACGCCAGCGGCGACCCCGTGGTGTTCTTGATCTGCGAAAAATGCGGCGCGGTCGGCGAGGCGGCGTCCGCCACCGTTGCCGACACCATCAGGCAAGCCTCCCGCGTCGCCGGCTTCACGCCCAAGACGCCGGTAATCGAGATCTACGGCATCTGCGCGCATTGCAAGGACGCGGCGTAAGCAACTCGGCGGCCATGACAGGGCTGCGTCCCGTCACATAGCCACCCGCCACGACCCGCGCTAAAACGCGGGGCCTTGCCGTCGGGAATCCCATGACCGTCACGCCTGCCGACCAGCACCATCACGTCACCCGCCCGCTCGACGCGCTGGCGATCGGCGCGATGCTGCTGCTGTGCCTGTCCTGGGGCTTCAACCAGGTCTCGATGAAGCTCGCCATCCACGACATCCCGCCACTATTCCAGGGCGCGATCCGATCCGTGCTGGCGGCGGCCCTGGTCACGAGTTGGTGCGTCGTGCGCCGCATTCCGCTGTTCCGGCGCGATGGCACGTTGGTCGCCGGTATCGCGGCCGGAACGCTGTTCGGCCTGGAATTCGCGCTCATGTTCCAGGCGCTCGCCTTTACCACGGCTGTCCGCGGCGTGCTGTTCGTCTATCTCGCGCCGTTCTTCGTGGTGCTCGGCGCCCGCGTCGTGTTGCCAGCCGACCGCTTCCGGCTTTCGCAATGGGTGGGGCTCGCGCTTTCTTTCGTCGGCATGATCGTCGCTTTCGGCGTACCGACACCGGCGCTCGACCCGCGCCAGACGCTCGGCGACGTCATGATGGTGATGGCGGCGGCGGCCTGGGCGTCCACCACGCTGACCATCAAGGCGAGCGCGCTCAATCGCGCGCCCGCCGAAAAGGTGATGCTCTATCAGCTCATCGTTTCGGCGCCGATCATGGGGGTTGCCGGCTGGGCCGCCGGCGAGCACATCACCCACTGGCCGTCGGCGGTCGCGCTCGGCGCGCTTGCCTACCAGACCGTCTGGGTGGTGAGCATCACCTTTGTTGTCTGGTTCGCGCTGATCGCGCGCTATTCGGCAAACCGGCTTTCGGCCTTCTCGTTTCTGACCCCGCTGTTCGGGGTGGCGGCTGGCCATCTGGTGCTGGGCGAGCCCTTGACCCCGGCCTTCGGCGCCGCCGTGGCCCTGGTCGCCGCTGGGCTGCTGCTGGTCAACCGGGCGCGTTAGGGACCAGGGAGGCAATATGTTACCGTCTGAAACTCCGGGTCGGGTCCGGGGTTATGCAAGCGTCATCCCATGAGCCTATATCCAGTCCAGCCATTCGATCGCCGCCGCCGCCCTCGCGGGTGGCCGTTGACGCTCGCCGGGCGCTCTGGCACTCCGTCCGCTGCAAAGGTTTTCCGATGAGCACGATCACCATCAATCGCCACCAGACCGAAGGCGTCGACGTCGGCGGCGTCCAAGTGGGCGGCGGCGCGCCGATCGTCGTGCAGTCCATGACCAACACCGATACGGCGGACGTGGACTCCACCGTCCGCCAGGTAGCGGCGCTGGCGCGCGCGGGCTCCGAGATCGTGCGCATCACGGTCGACCGCGACGAGGCGGCGGCTGCCGTGCCGCACATCAAGGAGCGGCTCCTGAAGATGGGCGTCACCGCGCCCATCGTCGGCGACTTCCACTACATCGGCCACAAGCTGCTCAACGATCACCCGGCCTGTGCCGAGGCGCTCGACAAGTACCGCATCAATCCCGGCAACGTCGGCTTCAAGGGCAAGCGCGATCCGCAGTTCACCCAGATCGTCGAGATGGCGATCAAGCACGGCAAGCCGGTGCGCATCGGCGTCAACTGGGGCTCGCTCGACCAGGAACTGCTGACCAAGTTGATGGACGAGAACTCGGCATCGCCGAACCCGGTCGATGCGCGCGACGTGATGCACGAGGCCATGGTGCAGTCGGCGCTGCTGTCGGCCGCGCGCGCCGAAGACATCGGCCTGCCCAAGAACCGCATCATCCTGTCCGCGAAAGTCTCGTCGGTGCAGGACCTGATCGCCTGTTATCTCATGCTCGCCAAGCGCTCCGACTACGCGCTGCATCTCGGCCTCACCGAGGCCGGCATGGGCTCCAAGGGCATCGTGGCTTCCTCCGCCGCCATGGGTGTGCTGCTGCAGCAGGGCATCGGCGACACCGTCCGCATCTCGCTGACGCCCGAGCCGGGCGGCGATCGCACCCGTGAGGTGCAGGTGGCGCAGGAACTGCTGCAGACCATGGGCCTGCGCACCTTCGTGCCGCTGGTCGCGGCCTGCCCCGGCTGCGGCCGCACCACATCGACCACGTTCCAGGAACTGGCCCAGGATATTCAAGGCTTCATCCGCGACTCCATGCCGGGATGGAAGACTCGCTATCCCGGCGTCGAGACGCTCAACGTCGCGGTGATGGGCTGCATCGTCAACGGCCCGGGTGAATCGAAGCACGCCGACATCGGCATCTCGCTGCCCGGCACCGGCGAACAACCGACCGCGCCGGTATTCATCGACGGCAAGAAGGCGGCGACCCTGCGCGGTCCCACGCTCGGCGCCGACTTCAAGCAGTTGGTGATCGACTACATCGAACGTCGCTTCGGCGCCGGCACCCGGACCGCCGCCGAGTGAACGCCAAGACATTCGTGATCGGCTTCCTCGCGGTCATGGTCGCGGTGTTGGCGGTGTCCGCCTATATGAGCTTCACGGTCGAGCCTACGACCAAGGTGATCGTGGCGCGCAAGTCGCCGGACGGCCGCTACAAGGTCGTGCGCGAGCGGCTGACGCGCAAGGGCGATCCGAGGTTCTGCGCCGACAGCATTGGCATCTTCCTGTCGGTCTATCCGGACAGCTTCGTCGAGAGCAACAAGGTCTACGAGATCTATGCGGGCCCCTGCGCCACCGCGACCGGCGATACGCCGCTGCCCGCGCTGAAATGGCTGTCGAAAACGTCTTTGCGCATCACCTACACGCCGCCGCCCAAGTCCGACGACGTCAAGCTGAAGATGAAACCGGTGGATGCGTCGAAGTACGTGCACGTCGAGTACGTGGCGCGGTAGCGCCGCCGAGGCCGCGCAACACCATACCTGCGACCGCCGCTGCCGCCGCTCAACGACTCAGCTATAAGGTCCATCGCCTCCCGCTGTTGCCGGGTTCCAAACCAAGCGGATGGACATCATGAACAAGCTTCAGCCGGTTCCCCTCGGTCTTGCCTTCGGCATTCTGTGGGCAGCGTCCGTGTTCATTCTCGGCCTCACCGCGATCGGTAACTGGGGCAGCGGAATCGTCGCCGGGCTCGGTACGCTCTATATCGGTTACGGCCCGTCGTTCGTCGGCGCCATCATTGGAGCGGTCTGGGCCTTCGTCGATGGCCTGGTAGGCGGCATCATCCTCGCCTGGCTTTATAACTCTGCTGGCGAAGTAGCGCTTCCCTCGCTTGTGCCGCCGCCACGCGGCGAAAAAATTTCTGGCGCCAACTTATCCCCGCTCGCTTTGGGCGCGCTTATCATGGGCGCGCCTGGCTCGACGTCCGGTGTCATCTCGAGTGGCATCGGGGCGAAGCGCGAGGCGCGGTACGCCGACAATGCGTACCGCTGGTGGAGCGTCGGGAGGCGCCGGGCCCTTTGCGCCAAAGGGCTCGCGCGTCTTCGCAAAGACGCGCGGGCGGGGTGCGCCACCCCGCTCAAGGGGGTCTCGCCAACCCCCTGGCGCCTCCCGGCGCTCCATCCCTTGTTCAAGGGAACGGAAAAAGGGGCAGGCTCACCCCGGGCCTTCAAAGAACAGGGGCGATGATGCTCGCGCTAAAACCACCCGCCGCCATCGTGCCCGCGGTTAGCGAGGCTCGCTTCTTCCAGATCGAGCTCGTATTCGATGCGGCGCCGCGCTTCGTCGGTGATCCTGCCGTCGCGCAGCAGCTCGTAGATGAACGCGCGTTCGGCGTTGATCAGTTCTTTCTTGAGCGCGGCGCTTTGGCGCGTGTGGTTGAGACCGTCGGTCATATCGCGCGGCAGGATCTGCATGCGGCTCAAGTTGCGGGTGCGCAGCAGTTCGAGCACGTCGTCGGGCACCGCGTGCTCGCCGGCAAGTGCCTCCAACCGCTGCTCCACTTGTCTGAGCGCTGCCTGGCGCGCTTCGAGCTCCGCCTGCATCTCATCCAGCCGCTCGCTCTCGCCGTGGCGTGCCAGGCCGAGCCAGCGCACCACGCTTGGCAGCAGCAGGCCCTGGCCGACCAGCGTCACGATGATGACGCCGAAGGTGACGAACAGGATCAGGTCGCGGTGCGGAAACGGCGCGCCGCTCATGGTCGCGTAGGGAATGGCGAGTGCGGCCGCCAGCGACACCACGCCGCGGATACCGGTGAAGGCAAGCATGAAGACGCTCTGCCAGGGCGGCGAGGGATCGCGCCGCCTAAGCGGCGGGATCAGCCAGCGTGGCAGATAGGTTGCCGGGAATACCCAGATGAAACGCGCGGCGATCACGATGCCGACAGTGACGAGGGTGGCGGTCACGAGATCGGGGATGGAGAACGCGTGGCCGTTGTCGATCAGCGCACGCGCTTCCAGACCAGTGACCAGGAACACCAGGCCCTCGATCAGATAGACCAAGAGATCCCAGAAGAAGATGCCCTGCAGCCGCGTGGCCGAGGAAATCAGCAGCGGACCTTTCCAGCTCACGTACAGCCCGCAGGCGACGGTCGCCAGCACGCCGGAGCCGCCGAGATGCGCCGGCACCCAGAACGCGAGGTAGGGCGTCATCAGCGACAGCGTGATCTCGACGCGCGGGTCGTGCGCCCATTGGCGCATGCGCAGGCTCAGCCAACCGACGGCGATGCCGTAGACGATTTCGCCGACCACGATCAGCGCGAAGGTGCCGGCGGCCTTTTCGAGCGAGAAGGTGCCGGCCACGACCGCGGCGACCGCGAAGCGGTAAAGGATCAGCGCGGTGGCATCGTTGGCGAGCCCCTCGCCCTCCAGCACCACGACCAACCGGCGCGGTAGGCCGAGCCGGCGCGCAATCGCCAGCGGTGCCACCACATCGGGTGGCGCGATGATGGCGCCGAGCACGAAGCCGGCCGGCCACGAGAAGTTCAGCAGATAGTGCGCGGCGGCCGCCACCGCGCAGGTGGTGAAGATGACGCAGCCGCAGGCGAGCAGGCCGATCGGTCGCAGGTTGAACTTGAACTCGCGCCAACTCATGGCGACGCCGGCGGAATAGATCAGCGGCGGCAGGATGACGAGCAGCACCACTTCCGGCGCCAGTGACACGCGTGGCAAGCCGGGCATAACGGCCATGACAATGCCGGCGATCACCAAGAGGATCGAGGGTGCCAGATTGAGCCGCCGCGCCAGCACGGCGACCGCAGCCAGCACCGCCAGCATGAATAACAGCGTCTGCATGATGGCGGTCATGGTGTCACCACGGCATTTCCGTCCGCTTCGTCACAGCGCCGCGCTCATCCGCCTTAGCTGCCCTGCAGCAAATTCGACACCAAGTTCACCGTCAACGCTAGTACGGTTAAATTGAAGAAGAAGGCGACGACGCCGTGAACCGTCGCCATGCGGCGGATGACCTTGCTGGTGATAGCGACGTCAGACACCTGCGAGGTCATGCCGATGACCAGTGAGAAATAGAGGAAATCCCAGTACACCGGATGTTTGTCGCCGGGAAAGGTCAGCCCGCCGATCACGCCGTCGCGGCGCTCGCCGTAATATTCGTGCGCGTAGTGCAGCGCGAAGATCGTGTGCACGAAGGACCACGACAACACGATGGTCGCCATGGCGAGCAGGGCGTGGCCGAAATCGCTGGCATGAGACGCCGACTTGCCGCCGCCCAGTTCGACCACAATGGCGACCAGGCTCGCCAGCGTGGCAATGATGGTGAGCCCCAGAATGACAGGCGCGCCTTCGTCCTGTTCGGCGGCGCGCTTGCGGATGCGCGCTTCGTCGGCGCGCAGCATCATCGTGTGGGTCAGCGCCAGATAGAGCGCGACGCCGACGTTCCAGCCGTACAGGAATCGCGTCGGCCCAGGCGCCTGGAATGGCAGGAACACAACGCCGAGCCCGATGAGGGCGGCGATCAGCAAATTGAGATGCAGCCGGACGAGGCGGATCGGGAGCGGCGAGGGCCGTGGCGACGTACGTTGGGTCGTGGCCATCGACTGCTCCGGCTTTGCGGTCAGGTCTTGCGTTCGGCGATGAAGTGCGCGGTGGCGCGTAAGGTATCCGCCTTGGCGCCGAACGGTTCGAGCGCGGCATCGGCCTCGTCGATCAGCGCGCCGAGCCGCTTGCGGGCGCCTTCGATGCCGAGGATGGAGACGAGGGTGCCCTTGCCGGCGGCGGCGTCCTTGCCGGCGGCCTTGCCCAGCGTGGCGGTGTCGCTTTCGACGTCGAGCAGGTCGTCGGCGATCTGGAAGGCCTGGCCGATCACCACGCCGTAACGGTCGAGCCGCGCGTAGGTGTCGGCGTCGGCCTGGCCGAGCAGCGCGCCGGCGCGGCAGGCAAAGCGCAGCAGCGCGCCGGTCTTCATCGCCTGCAGGGTGAGGATTTCCTGTTCGCTCAGCTTCTGCGGCTTGCCGTCGCCGAAGCGGCCTTCTGCCGCCAGGTCGAGCATCTGCCCGCCCACCATGCCGCCCAAGCCCGCGGCGCGCGCGAGTTCCACCACCACGGCGTTGCGCACGGCCGGATCGGCATGCACCTCGGGCCGCGCGGCGACGTCGAAGGCGAGCGTCAGCAGCGCGTCGCCGGCCAGGATCGCGGTGGCGTCGTCGAAGGCCTTGTGCACGGTGGGCCGGCCGCGGCGCAGGTCGTCGTCGTCCATGGCCGGCAGGTCGTCGTGCACCAGCGAATAGCAGTGCACCAGTTCGAGCGCGGCGCCCACGAGCGCGGCGCCGTCGCCGCCGGCGCCGAGCAGCGTGGCGCTCTCGACCACCAGGAACGGTCGCAAGCGCTTACCACCGCCGAGTACGGCATGGCGCATGGCGTCCATCAGGCGCTTCGGGCGGGCGGTTTCGCTCGCCAGCGGCTCGTCCGCCAGCAGGCGGGCGAGCAGAGCTTCGGTATCGGCGGCAACGGCGGCCAGCCGGGCGGAAAAGGGGGTCGGGGAACTCGCGTCCATGACCGCCATTTACCCTGAGCCCCGCATCGACCGCAAACCCCCCTTGCGATGCGTTATCGTCTTTTCCATGGTCCGCCCCGCCAAGCGCCGCCCAGCCCGCAAATCCCGCAGGATGACCGTCACCGGCGACATCCTGCGCCTGCCGCGCATTCCGCGGCCGCTCAGGGCGGTGCTGTTCGCGGTGCTGGCGCTGGTGATCGCGCCCTACCTGATCGCGCCGTTCTACGCCTTCGGCCAGCCGGTCTCGACCGTGATGCTGTGGCGGCGCATGAACGACGAGCGGGTGCTGCGGAGCTGGGTGTCGCTGGCCTATGTCGACCCGGATCTGGTGCGCTCGGTGGTGGTGGCCGAGGATGGGCGCTTCTGCGAGCATAACGGGATCGATTTCACCCAGATCCAGGACGCCATCCAGGACGCCGACAGTCTGGAGGACGTCCGGGGCGGTTCCACCATCACCCAGCAAGTGGCCAAGAACCTGTTCCTCTGGCAGGGCCGCAGCTGGCTGCGGAAGGCGCTGGAGGCGCCGCTGGCGCTGTGGATCGACCTGGTGCTCTCCAAGCGCCGCATCCTGGAACTTTACCTGAACGTGGCCGAATGGGGCCCAAACGGCGAATTCGGGGTGGAGGCGGGGGCGGAACGGGCCTTCCACCGGAATGCACACCGCCTCGGTCCGACCCAGGCGGCGCTGCTGGCGGCCATGCTGCCCAATCCGCACGACCGCGACGCCCGCCGGCCCGGACCGGGTCTGAGACGGCTCGCCCGGCTCTACGTGGTGCGCGCGGCCCGCTCCGGCCGGACGGCGACGGCCTGTCTGCGCCATTAGCCGATGGGCAAGGGCCGTCGGGGCCGTTCCGGCGCTGGCGGGGGTCGCCAAGCCCCTTATCTACTAGCCTTCCCGCTGGCCATCCTCTATAAGCCCGGCCAAATCTGACATTGCCCGATCTTTCCAGGAGTTCCTTCCCATGGCTGTGCCGAAAAGAAAAACCTCGCCGTCGCGCCGCGGCATGCGCCGCTCGGCCGATGCGCTCAAGCGCCCGACCTACGTCGAGGACAAGGATTCCGGCGAGCTGCGCCGGCCGCACCACATCGACATGAAGACCGGCATGTACAAAGGCCGGCAGGTGCTCAAGGTGAAGTCCGAGGCCTGACGGCCGCACCAATCGGCAGGGGGGAGATCGCGCCATGTACCTGATCGGCATTCCCCTGCTGCTGTTGCCGTTCGCGATCTACAACATCGTCGCCTTCTTTATGCCGGGGATGGCGTGGACCGCGCCGGTGTTCAGCGTGCACATGATTTCGGGTGCCACCTGGACCATGTCCGCAGGCGACCTGCTGATCGCCTTCGCGATCCTGATGTTGTTCGGCGAAGTGATGAAATCGACGCGCATCGTGCTGCGCACGGTGGTCGATCATGGCCTGTCGCTGATCTTGTTCCTCGGCATGGTGGTGGAGTTCATCCTGGTGCCGCAGACCTCGACCGGCACGTTTTTCACCCTGCTGGTGCTGAGCTTCGTCGATGTGCTCGGCGGCTTCGTGGTGACGCTGCGCTCGGCGCAGCGCGATCTCTCCATCGAAGGCACCGGCGTTCCGCACGTCACGTCCTGACCTTCTGTCACAATTCGGAATTCCCATGAGCCGAGACTTCCAGCTGCCCGGCCGTTCGCCGGTGGTCGCCTGCAATGGCATGGCCGCAACCTCGCATCCGCTGGCGACGCTGGCCGCGATCGACATCCTGCGCGCCGGTGGCACAGCCGCCGACGCCGCGGTGGCGGCGGTCGCCGTGTTGTGCGTGGTCGAGCCGCACATGACCGGTATCGGCGGCGACTGCTTCACGCTCATCTCCGAGCCGGGCAAACCGGTTTGGGGTTACAACGGCTGCGGCCGCGCCGGCGCGAAGGCCGATGCGGAGGCGCTGCGCGCGCGAGGCATCGCCGAGATCGGCAGTTCGATCCACGCCGTCACCGTGCCCGGCTCGATCGCGGCCTGGGAAGACATCCTCAAGAACCATGGTCGTTTCGGTCTCGACCGCGTGCTGCAGCAGGCGATTTCCTATGCCGAGGGCGGGTTCCCGGTGGCGGCGCGCGTGGCCTGGGACTGGCAGCGGTATGTCGGCAAGCTCGCCGCCGATCCCGGCGCCGCCAAGCATTACCTGTTCGACGGCAAAGCGCCCCAGGAAGGCGACGTCATCCGCTTTCCCGCACTGGCCGAAACGCTGAAGACCATCGGCGCCAAGGGCGCCAAGGGCTTTTACGAAGGTGCAATCGGCGAGGAGATGGCGGCGACGGTGGCCGCCCGCGGCTCGTTCCTGACCGCGGAGGACTTCGCCAATCACCGCGGCGAGGTGGTGACACCCATCGTGACGCGTTACCGCGGCCTCGATCTCAACGAGATCCCGCCCAACGGCCAGGGCATCACGGCTTTGGTGATGTTGAACATCCTCGAGAACTTCGACCTCAAGAAGTTCGATCCGACCGGCCCCGAGCGTTTTCATCTGGTGTTGGAGGCCGCGCGGCTGGCCTTCGCCGTGCGCGACAGCCACATCGCCGAGCCTTCGTCCATGCGCGTCGGCGTGCCCGACTTGCTTGACAAGACCTTCGGCAAGAAGCTCGCCGGCCTCATCGACATGAACAAGCGCAGCGCGCTTCCGAGCGCGCCGACGCCCGGCAGCGACACGGTCTATCTCACCGTGGTCGACCGCGACCGCATGGCTTGCTCCTTCATCAACTCGCTTTATTCGAGCTTCGGCCTCGGTCTCTGCACCGAGAAGAGCGGCATCCTCATGACCAACCGCGGTTCCTGCTTCACGCTCGAAGCCGGCCACGTCAACGAGTTCGCGCCCAACAAACGGCCGATGCACACCATCATCCCGGCGATGGCGATGAAGGACGGCCGCTGCGACATGAGCTTCGGTGTCATGGGCGCGCACTACCAGCCCATGGGTCACGTGCAGATCGTCACCAACATGCTCGATTACGGCATGGACGCGCAGGAGGCGATCGACTGCCCGCGCTTCTTCTTCGAGGGCGAGGAGACCGTAGTCGAGACCGGCACGCCAGCGGCGACCATCGAGGGCCTGAAGGCGCGCGGCCATAAGGTCACGATCGCGCCGAGCCCATGGGGCGGCGCGCAGACCGTCAAGATCGACTGGGATCGCGGCGTGCTGATCGGCGGCTCCGAGCCGCGCAAGGACGGCTGCGCGCTCGGGTATTGAGCGTTTTCAGGCGAAGTGGAAACCGGTTCGCCGTCCGGAAACGCGATAAACTAAGCGCCTAACCCCACTTCGCCAGCTCGGCCATGGTCCGATAGGCCAGGATCGCTTGGTCCGGTTCGGCACGGCGGCGGGCACGGGTCTGCGGGAATTGCTGCTTGGTGGCGATGAGATGGGCCAGGAACGGCGCTTGCCGGCGGCAAAGCGGTCGAGAGGCCGTCGCAGCCGGTGCAGCGAGCACGGCCAGGGCTCGGCTTTCGCTTGCCGGCTGGTGTTCCGCTTGTCTCGTCTCGTCCAGATCGTCAGTCATGGGCTGGCCTGTCTCGTTTCGAGACAGCGATGCGCTGTCTGCCCTCGACGTGGCAAGCCCCATGCCGCAACGTATGCACGCGATTCGACAGGTAAATGTCGTGGTTTTGCGGATTGTTTAGGTCTTTTTCGTAGCGTTCCCGGCGTCCATGGATCGGCCGTGAAACAAGCCGCCCGGCTGGGCGTGCCAATAAGGGGCGATTGTGACCCACGACAATCCTCAGCCTGCGCGTCCGGACGCCGCCGCGATCCTCGAGTCAATCGGCGAAGCCGCCTACGCTTGGCGCCTCGACAGTGATGCGCTGACCTGGACGACGAATGCGGGCGCGGTGCTTGGCATCGATATCGCGACGGTCGCCAACGGCCGCGCCTTCGCCCAGCGCGTCGACGACGAGGACGGCCTGAGCCGCATCGACGCCATCGTACGCTCGGAAACGGCGGACGACGGCCAGGGTGTGCCCTACGTCGCGCAATACGCGTTCCGCCGCGAGGGGGCCGCCGACAAGGTCTGGCTGGAGGATTGTGGCCGCTGGTTCGCCGGTCCGGACGGCAAGCCGATGCGCGCCCACGGCATCGTGCGGGTGATCGACGAGCGCCGCGAGCGCGAATTCCAGCTTACGCGCCTCGCCAAGTTCGATCCCGTCACCGGCGACATGAACCGCGCCTATCTCACCGAGACGCTGGAAGCGACCCTCGACGAGGCGACGCGTTTCCGCGAATCCTGCGGCTTTCTGCTGATCGCCATCGACCGGCTGGGCCACCTCAACGAGGCCTACGGCTTCGACGTCACCGACGATCTCATCGGCCAGGTCGCCAAGCGCATCCGCATGCGCATGCGCGCCAAGGATCGTCTGGGCCGCATCTCCGGCAACAAGTTCGGCATCATCCTGACCCGCTGCGCGCCCGACGAACTGGCGGTCGCCGCCGAACGGCTGCTCGCCAGCGTGCGCGACGAGACCTTCGCCACCGATGCCGGGCCGGTGGCGGTGACGCTGACGATCGGCGGGGTGACGGCGCCGCGCCACGCCCGTTCGGTGACGGAAATCCTTACCCATGCCCAGGATGCGCTGCACGCCGCGCGCGCCAAGCGCCCCGGCTCGTTCGAGGCCTATCGGCCCAATGTCGAGCGCGACACGCTTCGTCGCGACACGGCGCGCGTGACCGATGAGATCTGCGCCGCGCTCAACGAGCGCCGCATCGCGCTCGCCTTCGAGCCGGTGGTCGATGCCCGCAGTCGCCAGGTCGTTTTCCACGAATGCCTGATGCGGGCGAGCCGCGCCGACGGCCACGTGTTCAACGCCAACGAGATCATTCCGGTGGCGGAGCGACTCGGCCTGGTGCGCATGCTCGACTACCGCGTGCTCGAGCTTGTCGTGAACGAACTGGTCGACACGCCCGAGCTTGTGGCCAGCGTCAACGTTTCGCCCGCTTCCACCGTCGATCCCAACTGGTGGAATGGTCTGGGGGCGCTGCTGCGCGCCAACCGGCGCGCGGCCGAACGGCTCATCATCGAGATCACCGAAACCGCGGCGATCGAGAACATCGGCGACGCGCGCGGTTTCGTCACCCGCGTCAAGGATCTCGGCTGCCGCATCGCCATCGACGATTTCGGCGCCGGCTACACCTCGTTCGGCAACCTGCGCAAGCTGGGCGTGGACATCATCAAGGTCGACGGCGCCTTCGTGCACAACATGGCCAAGTCGGGTGACGACCGTGCCTTCGTGCACACGCTGGTCGACTTGGGTCGCCGGCTCGGACTGAAGACGGTCGCCGAATGGGTGCAGGACGAGACCGCCGCGGCCCAGCTCACCGAATGGGGTTGCGACTACCTGCAGGGCGCGCTGATAGGTCTTGCCGACACCGAGCGGCCGTGGCGGCAGCGCGCGGCAGCCCCGGCGCAGGCGGCGAACCGGGGCTGACTTAGACGTTCGTCATTCCGGGTTCGCGCCTTCGGTGCGCCTTGGCCGCGCATTCGGGTCCGCCAGACACCGGATGCGCCGCTACTGGTCTTTGTTGCCGAGCCGGTCGATCTTTTTTTGCATCTCTTCGAGCTGGCGCTTGAGCTGGTCCATCTCGCCGCCCGATCCGCCCGTTGCTTGCGGCTTCTCTTCCGTCGGCTTCTCTTGGCCGCCACGCGCGAAGGGCGTGAACATGGTGAAGGCCTTCTCGAACATCTCCATGTTGCGCCGCGCCTGCTCCTCGATCGGGCCTAAGCCGGTGGCGCCGAAGGCCTGCGCCATCTGCTCGCGGAATTTATCCTGCTGGCCGGTGAACGACTGCATGGACTGTTCGAGGTAGCGCGGCACCAGCATCTGCATGCTGTCGCCGTAGAAGCGGATGAGCTGCCGGAGGAACGTGATCGGCAGCAGGCTCTGGCCTTCCTTGTTCTCCTGCTCGAAGATGATCTGCGCCAGCACCGACCGGGTGATGTCGTCGCCACTCTTGGCGTCGAAGACCACGAAGTCTTCGCCGGCCTTCACCATGGTCGCCAAATCTTCCAGGGTTACGTAGGTGCTGGTACCGGTGTTGTAGAGCCGCCGGTTGGCGTATTTCTTGATCGTGATTGGCTGTTTTTCGTTGTCTGCCATGAGATCACTCGTTCCTCCCTGCCCAGATCGGAAGCATAACCGCAATCCGGCGGGGTCGGCCAGCCGTTTTGTGGCGGCGCGGCAGGAAATTGGGGCGCTGCGGCATCCCTTGCGGGAGCGTGAAAAAAGGGCCAATTATCTGGCATATCTGCAAGAGACCCGTTGTTGACAGGGTTCCCTCCGCCGCTAAGGATGCGGCAGTGCCAAAACGGTTTTGCCCCCGCAACTGATCCCCAAAGGAGTTTCGCATGAAGGACGATATCGTCATCGTGAGCGCCGCGCGCACGCCGGTTGGCGCATTCAACGGGGCCTTTGCCAACGTTCCTGCCCACGAGTTGGGCCGGACCGCCATCCACGCGGCACTGGAACGTGCCGGTGTCGAGGGCGACCGGGTCTCCGAAGTGATCATGGGCCAGATCCTGACCGCCGGGCAGGGCCAGAACCCGGCCCGTCAGGCCTCCATCAATGCCGGCATCCCGGTTGAGAGCCCCGCGTGGGGCGTTAACCAGCTCTGCGGCTCGGGCCTGCGGGCGGTAGCGCTTGGCTATCAGGCGATTGCGAACGGTGACAGCGACATCGTGGTGGCCGGCGGCCAGGAATCCATGAGCATGGCGCCGCACTGCCAGCATCTGCGCGCCGGCGTGAAGATGGGCGACTTCAAGATGATCGACACCATGATCAAGGACGGCCTGTGGGACGCCTTTAACGGTTACCACATGGGTAACACCGCCGAGAACGTCGCCAGGCAGTGGCAGATCACCCGCGAGATGCAGGACGAATTCGCCGTCGCCTCGCAGAACAAGGCCGAGGCCGCCATGAAGGCTGGCAGGTTCAAGGACGAGATCATCCCGGTCACGATCAAGAACCGCAAGGGCGATATCGTGGTCGACACCGACGAGTACCCGAAGGCGGGCGTGACCATGGCGACGGTCAGCAAGCTCAGGCCCGCGTTCGACAAGGAAGGCTCCGTGACGGCGGCCAACGCTTCCGGCATCAACGACGGTGCGGCCGCGGTGGTGCTGATGAAGGCCTCGGAAGCCGCCAAGCTTGGCCATACGCCGCTGGCGCGCATCGTCTCCTGGGCCCAGGCCGGCGTCGACCCGGCCATCATGGGGACGGGGCCGATCCCGGCCTCGCGGGCGGCGCTGAAAAAGGCCGGCTGGAGCAAGGACGACCTCGACCTGATCGAGGCCAATGAGGCCTTTGCGGCCCAGGCTTGCGCGGTGAACAAGGACCTCGGCTGGGATACCAGCAAGGTCAACGTCAACGGCGGGGCCATCGCCATCGGCCATCCGATCGGCGCGTCGGGCGCGCGCATCCTGACGACGTTGCTGTTCGAAATGCAGAAGCGTGACGCCAAGAAGGGCCTTGCCACGCTCTGCATCGGTGGCGGCATGGGAATTGCTATGTGCGTCGAGCGGTAGCGAAGACACACCCCTAAAAGGAGGGGCGTCGAGCGGTAGCGAAGACGCACCTCTAAAAGTAGGGGCGTCGACCGGCTGAGTCGAAAGTCGCACGAAAAAGCTGTTGCCGAGCGCTGACAGCGCCGGAAACATCAGCCTAGAATGCAAGCGCGCCGGTCAAGGGAACGCCGGCGCGCTTGAATTTTTTGATCCAGGATCTTTGATCCATGTCATGGCCGGCTCGCCCCGGCCGTGGCGCAAGACAGAAACTTCTCGGGGAGGAACGACAGATGGCTCGCGTAGCATTGGTCACCGGTGGCACCCGCGGCATCGGCGCCGCGATCTGCAAGGCGTTGAAGGCGGCCGGCTACACGGTCGCGGCCAATTACGGTGGCAACGACGAGGCCGCCGCGAAATTCAAGGCCGAGACCGGCATTCCGGTGTTCAAGTGGGACGTGTCGTCCTACGAGGCGTGCACCGACGGCATCGGCAAGGTGCAGGCCGAACTCGGGCCCATCGACGTCCTGGTCAACAACGCCGGCATCACCCGCGACACCATGTTCCATCGCATGAAGCCGGAACAGTGGACGCAGGTGATCAACACCAATCTCGGCTCGCTGTTCAACATGACCCGCCAGGTGTGGGAAGGCATGCGCGAGCGCAAGTTCGGCCGCGTGGTCAACATCTCGTCGATCAACGGCCAGAAGGGCCAGATGGGCCAGGTCAATTACTCCGCCGCCAAGGCCGGTGACCTTGGCTTCACCAAGGCGCTGGCGCAGGAGGGTGCGCGCGCCGGCATCACCGTGAACGCGATCTGCCCCGGCTACATCAACACCGACATGGTGGCGGCGGTGCCGAAGGACGTGCTGGAGAAAAACATCATCTCGCAGATTCCGGTCGGCCGCCTGGGCGAGCCGGAAGAGATCGCGCGCTGCGTGGTGTTCCTGGCCTCCGACGACGCCGCCTTCATCACCGGCTCGACGCTGACCGCCAACGGCGGGCAGTATCTCGCATAAGAGCCGCTGCTCGGTAATTCAGACGGAGCGGGTCTTTCTGCGCGGAGGGCTCGCGCCTTTTCTCTCGGACGGGAAGAGGGCGTCGACCAAAGCGGCGACGGTCTTTCTTAGTTGATCGGGGTCTTGGAACGCGCGTTCTATGACGGCATGTCCGCGTGTAAACGTGACGGATAGTCCCGAGACAAGAACCGATCAACGTGTCCCTATCATTGTGCCCTCAGGCGTTCCAGACATGATCGAACACGAACAGCTTGCCGCGTACCCGTCGTGGTCCAAGGAGACGATCCGCTACGGCGACACGGATCGGCAGGGCCATGTCAACAACGCGGTGTTCGCGACGCTGCTCGAAACCGGCCGTGTCGGCATTCTCTACAGCCGGGACAGGCCGATCCTCGAGCCGGCGAGCGCGTTCGTCATCGCGCGGCTGCTGCTGGAGTTCAAGGCGGAGCTGAACTGGCCCGGAGAGGCTCACATCGGCACGCGGGTCCAGAAAGTCGGCCGAAGCTCCCTCACGCTTGAGCAAGCGATATTCCAGAACGGCATCTGCGCCGCAACGGCCGAGACCGTGATCGTGCTGATGGACGAAACAACGCGGAAATCGCGGCCTCTTTCAGCCGCGGCGGTCGACAGGCTGACCGAGCTGCAATCCTCCCGATGATAATTCAGGAGCGGGAATGCCGGTGGACGGCGAGCGCGCCGATGACGTCGAACAGGTGACGCCGGCGGGGGCTCCGGGACGGCCCCCACGGCCGTCCCGGGATCGCAAGATCATTTGGATTGCGATTAATTGCCGCCAACGCCCTTGACCGGGAACGGCGCGGTGACCGCGCCGCCGCCGGCAAACTTCAGCGTCACGGGCACCTTGTGGCCGACGACCATGGCATCCTTCGGCTTCATGCACATCAGGTGATATCCGCCGGGCTGGAACTTGATCATGCCATGGGCGGCAACGGTGACGCTCTTGACCGGCAGCATCTTTTCGATGCCGTTCTCGTTCTTCGTCTGATGCAGCATCACCATGCCACAGGCCGGCGACGACGCGCCGATGAGCTGCATGGCCTTGGACGTCCCGTTGTGAAGTGTGAAGTAGCCGCCCGCCGGCCGTGCCTTGATGATGAATCGCATCCACGGCTTTTCGACCGTCACGCCGGATGCCGCCTGCGATGCGGCCGCGCCCATTGTCAGGCACGCGAACGCGACGACGCTCAGCGCCATCCAATTCGGCCGCCGGCGGTTGGCGTTGCGCGGCGTGTCGGAAAGGGTCTTGTCGATAGTCATTGTCATTCTCCTTGCTCTATCGCTTGCCGCTTGGATATCGACGCAAGAGCGTGAGGCGCGTCATTTGTTGAAGCCCGATGGGGAGCTTCCCTTCCAAGCGGTCGTGATCAATCGAAATGTCACGCGCGAGCGAGAGGAGGGCCGCGGATAAGCGTGGAGCCGAAGGTCAGACCACAATGCGGCGCCGCGGAGGCCGGACGCAGAACGAGCAGGACGCGCTCGAAACGAAATTCGATGTGAAACGCGGTGTCGGGTGCGGGCGGCGGAGCGACGGCGCTGCAAAGATTGCAGTAATCGATAGCGCGTCCCGGCAGATATTTGAGCGTTCCGGGCGGCGGCGTGCCCGGCTTAACGGCCGGTCCGGTAGTGTGGCAAATGACGGCGAACGGGTCGATCGCAGCGAAGGCGCCGGGGCTGACTGGGACGAATCCAAGCAAAATAAGGTGCAGCGCGACGGCATACAGCGCCAGCAACGTCACGCTTTTTCGCCACATCCGGCGCATGGTTCCTAAGCCCCAAGACCGGGTGCACAAAGACCGGGCGCACAATATGCATTCCGACTGCGGCCGAAAAGCAATTTCTTGCCATGACATTGTTCGTCGGCTCAGGGCGCCATCGTCATCAAATAGCCGGCGATGAGCGCCCCCATCAGGCCCACGACGACCGTGAAGAATATCGCGGGTTCCAGGCCGTAGCCCGGGTCAATGTCCCCGTTCTGCCGGTAGCGCCACATGAAGTGCGTGTACCGCACGGCGGCGACGCCCGCGAGCAGCGCGCCGATGAGCACCAAACCGGCGCCAGCCAGGAACGACATCGTGGACGACCCAGCGATCTTGCCGGCGTGCGGTGTCAAGGTGCGCACTACCAGTCCGAAACGATCGATGACGAAGCCCAAGGCCATGAGACCGAGGGCGGCTCTGATCCAGGCCATCAAGGTGCGTTCGGCCGCGAAATAGACCAGATACTGGCCGACCGGATTGGCGGTGGGCAGAGCCTCGTCCGGTTTGCTGTTGCTGCCGCTCGCGTTCGACATAGAAATCTCCGATCGCAGATGCATCGACCCCCGTGGGCGTTTCATAGCACAGCCGCGCGCGACGGCGATGCACGCGTGAGGGGCGTGATCGGAAGCGATGTCAGCGCTTGTTGCCGTTCGGCGACCAGTCGGGCGGCGCCAGTTCGAAGCCGGCGAAGTCGAAACCGGGTGCGACCGTGCAGCCGACCAGGGTCCAGTCGCCAAGACTTTCCGCCGCCTGCCAGGCGCGCGCGGGCACCGTCACCTGCGGCGTCTCGCCGGCATGAATGTCGGCGCCGAGCCGCAGGATCTCTTCGCTGGCGCCATTGACCACCGAGAGCGCCAGCGGCGCGCCGGCGTAGTAGTGCCAGATCTCTACCGCATCGACGCGATGCCAGTGCGAGCGCTCGCCGCGCGCCAACAGGAACAGGATGGCGGTCGAGGCCGCGCGCCCGTCGACGGTGTGGCTGTCGCGGAAGGTCTCGCGGAAGTGCCCGCCTTCCGGGTGCGGCTGCAGGTCGAGCTTGGCGATGATGTCGGCGGCGGTGGGGAAGGGGGATGGCATTGTTGCTCGCGTCACCAAATCGCATTTGGTCATTCCGGGACGCCGCGAAGCGGCGGACCCGGAATCCATACTCCGCAGCGCTAGGGTTATGGATTCCGGGTTCGCGGCCTTCGGCCGCGCCCCGGAATGACAGACTAAAATCTGTCCTTCCGCCCGCGAATTTCCGCGAACACTTCGGTCGCCGGCTTGCCGGCCATGCCGATGTCGACCGCGAGGTCGGGCACGTCGGCGCGCAGGAAGGGGTTCGCCAGCTTCTCGTCACCGATGGTCACGGGAATGGTGGGTTCGCCTTCCTCGATCAGTTGCTTGACCTGCGCCGCGCGCGCTTCCAGCACCGGGTTTTGCTGGTCGATCGACAGCGCGAAGCGGATGTTGGCGGCGGTGTATTCATGGCCGCAATAAACAAGCGTCTCGTTCGGCAGGTCGCGCAGCTTCTTGAGCGAGTCCCACATCATCTCGGGCGTGCCTTCGAGCAAGCGCCCGCAGCCGATGGAGAACAGCGTGTCGCCGACGAAGGCGAGATGATCCTGCGGAAACCAGTAAGTGATATGGCCGAGCGTATGGCCGGGCGTCTCCAGCACGGTGCCGGCGAGCTTGCCGACCGACACGGAATCTCCTTGGGCGACGGTCTCGTCGACGGCCGGGATCTTGCCGGCCTCCTTGGCGGGTGCCACGACGCGGCACTTGTATTTCGCTTTCAGCTCTTCGATGCCGTCGGTGTGGTCGGCGTGGTGGTGGGTGACCAGGATGTCGGTCAGCTTCCAGCCGGTTTCCTGCAGCGCCTTCTCGACGGCCGCGGCTTCCGGAGCGTCGATCGAGGCGGTGGCGCCGGTGTCGGGGTCGTGCAGCAGCACGCCGTAATTGTCGCTCAGGCACTTGAACAGGCGGGTCTCGGCGGGCATTGGAAAATCGTCCTCGTCGGGTTCGTTCGGCGACGTTAACCGTAACACGGGGTCAGGCGCGGCGCACGCCGCCTGCCGGTTCGGCGGGCGCTTTGTTGCTGCATTTCGTGGTATTTTCAACCCATGTCGATCGACGTCGTGGACTTGCGGAACTTCTATGGCCAGCGCCGGGGCGTGGTGGCGCGCCGCTTCATCGGCCGCGGTATCCGCGCGGCTGTGGCGCGACACGCGCGGCCAGAGTGTGCTCGGTATCGGCTATACGACGCCCTATCTCGGCCTGTTCCGCGAGGAGGCCGAGCGCTGCCTGTCGTTCATGCCGGCGGCGCAGGGCGTGGTGAAATGGCCGTCGCAGAAGCCGGCGCTGACGTCGCTGGTGGACGAGTTCGAGCTGCCGCTCGCCGACGCCGCGGTCGACCGCATTCTGCTGGTGCATGAACTGGAGATGACACACGACCCGGCGGCATTCCTGCGCGAGGTGTGGCGGGTGCTGGCCTCGGGCGGGCAGCTATTGGCCGTGGTGCCGAACCGGCGTGGCGTATGGGCACGCACGGACACGACGCCGTTCGGTCACGGCCGGCCCTACTCGCGCTCGCAGATCAACCAGCTCCTGCGCGAAACCTGGTTCACGCCCACCGGCTGGAGCGAAGCGCTCTACGTGCCGCCGGTCGACCGCGGCTGGTTCCTGCGCACGGCGGCGGCCTGGGAGCGCACGGGCGCCAGCGTCTCGGCGCCATTCGCGGGCGTGCATCTGGTGGTGGCCACCAAGCAGGTTTATCGCGCCATTCCGGCGCGGGGTCTCAAACGCAAGCTAGTCCCCGTGCTTGAGCCAGCGCTTGCGCCGTCACCCGGCGGTTAAACGCAAAGCGCCCGCGTGACCTCAAGTCGCGCGGGCGCTGTATCGGTTCTCCAATCAGTTATTCGCTCGGCTGCTCGCCTTCAGCCCGCGCGGCGCCGGTAGCTTCGCCGCGTTCGCCGCGGAAGTTGCTGCGATGCCGGCGCCTGCGGCGATGGCCGGTGCCCGTGCCGTTGCCGCTCTCCGGCTGCTGGTCGTGGCCGTTTGGCTGCGGCTGGCTGCCGGTGATGAAGGCCGGCAGGCCGCCGACTTCCTCGCCTTCGCCGGGCTGCGGCTGGCGGATCGTCTGCACGACCGGCTGCTCGCGCGGCGGAAAAGGCTGCGCGTCCTGCGGCAGGTAGGGCTGTGGCTGCGGCCCGCGCGGCGTGACGGACGGCTCGTTCTGATAGGGCTGCCCCTCGTCCTCGCTTTCGTCATACTCGTCGGCGGCGCCTTGCGGACCCTGCGGCTGGTTGAGGTAGGGATTCTGCTGCCGAAGCTGTTCCTGCGCCGTGGCGATCAAACGAAAATAATGCTCGGCGTGCTGATAGTAGTTCTCAGCGGCGACCGGATCGCCGGAGCTCTGGGCGTCGCGGGCAAGCTGAATGTATTTTTCGGCGATATGCGAGGCCGTACCGCGAATCTTCACGTCGGGTCCGTTCGACTCGTAGACCCGCGTCATCGGGTTCTGGCTCTTGCGGTGATTGCCGCGTCCCCGCATGCGCTTCTGACCGTTTCTCATGGTATCCCTGTTCATTCACCCTTCGCTTTTCATGCGATTTGCCCCGCTGGTCGTCTCGTTGCTGACCTTGCAAACCAATGCCAGCGCCACCGCGCAGATAGCGGCTTTAAGCCGGATCTCCGCGCCAATGATCCCAACGTTTGCGATCGTTATCGCGATAGTCGCAGCAACCCCATGGCCGCGGACTTGCCGCAGCGTTGCCTACCATTCGTTACACGCATCGCTTCCGTCTTAGAAATTTGATGCGCCCAACCGGTGAAGCATCTGGACCCGTATCTGGCGATATCGTCTGGCGATTTCGTCTTGCCGGCGTCCGGCAACTTCCTCTTTCGCCCAGACTCATTCGCCCTGATGTCCCGCCGCCGCACAGAGCCCTCGTCTTCGAGGTCGCCTCATCAAGAGGCTATGGCTCCGGGGTCGTGGCGATGCACCCGTTCCCGGGTCGATTCCGTGGCAGGAAGCTAGTCGTTTCCAGGGCATAATCCAAGTGCTTTTTTTACCGTTCTGGAGCCTTTGCTTTTTCGCGTAGCGCCAATGCGCCGCGCTCATGGCGCGAAAAACGCGGCCAGCGCGCGTGGGATTCCGGCCAAATCCGGCCGTGTTTCAACGACCGTTAACCCCACATCGGAAAACAATCCGCCGACCGAACGGTCCTGGCCAATGCCGATTTCGACCACCAAATGACCGCCCGGCGCCAGCAGGCGGCGCGCCTCGGCGGCAATGGCGCGGTAACAGGCGAGACCGTCCGCTCCACCGTCCAAGGCCAGGGCCGGATCGTAATCGCGCACTTCGGCTTCCAGCCCGGAAATATCGTTCCGGGCGATATAAGGCGGATTGGACACAATCAGATCGAACGGCCCTTGCACGCCCGTCGCGATATCGGCGTTTATCAACTGACAACGCGATGCGAGGCCGTGCCGTTCCGCATTGACACGTGCGACGTCCAGCGCGCCTTCACTGACATCGGTGCCGATGCCGGTGGCGTTGGGCAGTTCGCTGAGCAGCGCCAGCAAGAGCGCGCCCGAGCCGGTGCCGATATCGAGAACGCGCGATGGCGCCGTGCGCCGCTCGCTGCCGATCATGTCGAGCGCAAGCTCGACCACGATTTCGGTATCCGGGCGCGGCACCAGGACGTCCGGGCTGACGGCGAACGTCAGGCTCCAGAATTCCTTGGCGCCGACGATGCGCGCCACCGGTTCATGCTTCAAGCGGCGTGCGGCGAGGGCGTCGATGTTCTTGGTTTCCTCAGGTGTCAACGCGCGTTCGCCTTGCGTCATCATGGCGACGCGGTCGATTTGAAGCGCGTGCGCGATCAGCAGCCGTGCGTCGACGTCGGCGGAGTCGATGCCCGCTTGCGCCAGCAAATCTCGCAGCGCCCGCCGTGCCGATGCAATGGTGGCAGGCGTCTGCGTCATCGCATTCACGCCGCCGCGCCTTGCGCCGCCAGCAGGTCTGCCTGGTGCTGGGTGACCAGCGAATCGATGATTTCGTCGAGCGCCTCGCCCGTCATCACCTGAGGCAGCTTGTAGAGTGTCAGGTTGATGCGGTGATCGGTGACGCGCCCTTGCGGGAAGTTATAGGTGCGGATGCGCTCCGAGCGGTCTCCGGAACCGATCTGTCCGCGCCGCTCGGCCGCGCGCTCGCTGTCACGCTTTATGCGTTCCTCGTCGTAGAGCTTGGCGCGCAGCATGGCCATCGCCTTGGCGCGATTCTTGTGCTGTGAGCGGTCCTCTTGCACGTAGATCACGATGCCGCTCGGCAAGTGCGTGATGCGGATGGCGGAGTCAGTCTTGTTGACATGCTGGCCGCCGGCACCGCTGGCGCGCATGGTGTCGACCTTCAGATCTTTCTCGTTGATGTCGATGTCGACGTCTTCCACCTCGGGCAGCACCGCGACCGTCGCGGCCGAGGTATGGATGCGGCCGGATGCTTCGGTATCGGGCACGCGCTGGACGCGGTGGACGCCGGACTCGAATTTCAGCTTGGAATATGCGCCGCGGCCGCGAATCTCCGCAAAAATCTCCTTGAAGCCGCCCTTGGTGCCCTCGCTGGCTGAGATGATCTCCGTCTTCCAGCCATGCTTGGCGGCGTAGCGCTCGTACATGCGAAACAGGTCGCCGGCGAACAGCGAGGCCTCGTCGCCGCCAGTGCCGGCGCGGATTTCGACGATCACGTTGCGGTCGTCCATCGCGTCTTTTGGCAGCAGCACAAGCTGAATCTGCTTCGCGAGGTCGTCGCGCTTTTCGGCCAGGACCGGCATTTCGGCCTCGGCCATCTTCCACATCTCGGAATTGGTCGAAGGGTCGTCGATCATCGCTTGAAGATCGGCGATCTCGCTGGCCATGGCGCGATAGGCCTTGATCGCCGCGACCACCGGCTCGAGCTCGGCGAACTCGCGCGACAGCTTGACGTAGGCGTCGGGATCGAGCGGCGTCGCCAACTCGCCCTCCAGCATTCCATGGCGGGCGATCAGGGCGTCGAGCTTTTGTTGCGGCAAAGCGATCAAAGTCAGCGTCTCATTTGATTTCTTCTTGGCCCGCTTCGGGCCGGGCATTCATGCCTTCAAGAGGCACAATTAAGTAGAAGGCGTGGATGGGCGGGACAAGCCCGGCCACGACGTCTTGGCACAGATAATTAGCTACAACTGCAGGCCTTCCGCCGCCGCGAAGCTTTCCAGCTTGTGGCGGATCGACACGCTGCCGATCGGCTGGTCGAGCAGCGGCAGGATCGCCTCCTCGGCCTTGCGGCAGTCGAGGTCGAGCAGCAGCGCCTTCACCGGGCCGACCGCAGAGGGCGACAGCGACAGCGCGCGGTAGCCGAGAATGGCGAGCGCCAGCGCCCCGATCGGCTGCGAGGCGAGCTCGCCGCACAGCGTCACCGGCTTGCCGTGCTTTTCACCCTTGTCGACGATGTCCTTGAGCGCGCGCATCATCGGCGTCGAGAGCGGATCGAAGCGGTTGCTGACGCGGGCGTTGCCGCGGTCGGCGGCGTAGAGGAACTGCATCAGGTCGTTCGAGCCGACCGACAGGAAATCCACCCGCTCCAGCAATTCGTCGAGCTGGAACAGAAGAGACGGCACTTCCAGCATGGCGCCGATCTCCACCCGCTCGGGCAACGCATGGCCGTGCCGGCGCAGATGGGTCAGTTCGACCTCGACCAGCGCCTTGGCCTTGTCGAACTCCTCTACCATGGCGATCATCGGAAACATGATCTTGAGCTGCCGGCCACCGGCGGCGCGCAAGAGCGCGCGCACCTGGCTGCGCAAGAGGCCGGGGCGGTCGAGTCCGAGGCGGATGGCGCGCCATCCGAGCGCCGGGTTTTCCTCTTCCACGTTGCGCATATAGGGCAGCACCTTGTCGCCGCCGATATCGAGGGTGCGGAAGGTCACCGGCAAATTGCCGGCGGCGTCGAGCACGTCCTGATAGAGCGTAAGTTGCTCGCCGGTGCGCGGAAAAGCGTTGGCCACCATGAACTGCAGCTCGGTGCGGAACAGGCCGATGCCGGCAGCGCCGGTCTCCTCGATGTGCGGCAGGTCGATGGCGAGCCCCGCGTTGATCATGAGCGCGATCTTCTGCCCGTCCTTGCTCACGCAGGGTTGGTCGCGCAGCGCGCGGTACTGCGCCTGCCGGCGCGCGCGCAGCTTCACCCGCTCGCCATAGGCCGACTCGATGTCCGCCGGCGGGCGCATGTGCACCTGGCCGGTGGTGGCGTCAACGATGATGGCGTCGCCCGATTCCACCATGCCGGTGGCGTTGTCGATCTCGCCCACGGTCGGGATGCCGAGCGCGCGCGCCACGATCGAGACGTGCGAGGTGGGGCCGCCTTCCTCCAGCACGAGGCCGCGCAGTTTCTTGCGGTCGTAGTCGAGCAGCGCGGCGGGGCCCATGGCGCGGGCGACGATGATGGCGTTGTCCGGCAGCTGCTCCTTGGTCGGCGCGTGGTCCTTGCCGGTCAAGACGCGCATCAGCCGGTTGGCGAGGTCGTCGAGGTCGTGCAGGCGCTCGCGCAGGTAGGGATCGGAGGCGCGCAGCATGCGCGCGCGGGTGTCCGACTGCACGCGCTCGACGCCGGCTTCGGCGGTGAGGCCGGTCATCACGGCTTCGCGGATCTTGTGCAGCCAGCTCTGGTCGTAGGAGAACATGCGGTAGGCTTCGAGAATGTCGCGGTGCTCACCGCCGTCGGCGAGGTCGCGGTGCTCGACCAGCCGGTCGAGGTCGGCGCGCAAGGTGGCGATCGCCGCGTCGAGGCGCTTGGACTCGCGCTTGACGTCATCGGCGATGACGTTGGTGATGACCACGCGCGGCTCATGCAGCACCACATGCCCGAGCGCGATGCCGTCCGACAGCGGCGTGCCGGTCACGTGCATGGTGTGACGTGCGGCCGGCTCGGCGCCGGGCGGCGCCAGCGCCGACAGTTCGCCGGAGGCGATCATCTCGGCGAGCACCATGGAGGTGGTCTGCAGCGCCTCCTCTTCCTCTTCGGTGTAGGTGCGCCGCGCGCGGTTCTGCACCACCAGCACGCCGAGGGTATTGCCGGCGCGCAGGATCGGCACGCCGAGGAAGGAGTGGTAGATTTCTTCGCCGGTTTCCGGGCGGAACGAGAAGGCCGGGTGGGCGTGGGCTTCCGACAGGTTGATCGGATTGGCCTCGCTGGCGACCAGGCCGACCAGGCCCTCGTCGGCATTCATGACGGTCTGGTGGACGGCTTCGCGGTTGAGGCCTTCGGTGGCGTACAGCTCGAGCGTTGCGTCTACGCGCAGCACGTAGACAGAGCACACCTCCGCCACCATGTTGGCGGCGATCAGGACAACAATCTTATCGAGGCGTTCCTGCGCGCTGACCGGCTCCGCCATCACCTCGCGGAGCCGCCGCAACAGCACGCGCGGACCGCCGAGCGCGCCACGCATTGTGAAGTCCTTGTTCAGCGCCGGTCTTTTCAGTCCGGTCTTGGGCCATTTGACCTTGATTTACGGCCCGAAAGTGAACGAACTGCGACCCCGGGGCCAAGAAAGCCCCGCGCCCGCATCCTGGGTCAGCCTATAGCGAATGGCCCATGCAAGGGGCAAGCCAAACGGGTATTTTACTGGCTTAACCCGTCATCCGGAGGCTTTCGCCCGCAGGGTGGCCACCTCCGGGTGACGGAACGATGGCTTTGGGTCCGCGCCCTCACACCTTCAGCTTGAGCAGCGCGTCCGCGGTGCCGTGGCAGAGCTTGATCTTGTCGTTCGGCGAAAGGCTGACTTGGTCGAGGAAGCGCCGGCCGGCCTGGTTGGGCGCGTAGGGGTAGTCGACCGAGAACATGATGCGGTCGATACCGAAGGTCTGCAGCGCAGCCAGGAACGGCGGCTGGGTGAAGATGCCGCTGGTCGTGATCCAGGTCTGGTCGAGGATGGTCTGGCTGATGGTCCGCTGCAGGTGCCCGATGTCGAGCGACGACACCGCGTCCATGCGCGCCATCATCACCGGGATCATCTCCCCCATGTGGCCGATGATGATCTTGAGCTTGGGATGCTTGTCGAGGGTGCCGGCGAGCACCAGACGCAACACGTGCACCGCGGTTTCCTGGTGCCAGCCCCAGCCGGCGGTCGAAATCACGCGGCTGGCGCCGTCGGTAAGGCCGGAATAGTAGGCCTCGCGCACCGGCGCCGGCGGGATGTGCGGATGGATGTAGATCGGCACGTCGAGCTTCACGGCCTCGGCCAGCAGGTCGTCGTAGCTCGGATCGTCGAGGAACTTGCCGTCGGTGGTGCCGTTGACCAGCGCGCCCAGGAAGCCGAGTTCGTTGACGCAGCGCGTGAGCTCCGCGGCGCAGGCTTCGGGCGTGCACAGCGGCAGCACGGCGAAGCCGGCGAAGCGGTCCGGATGGCGCTTGCAGGCTTCCGCCAGATAATCGTTCATCTCGCGCGCCATGGCGACGCCGTCGGGGCCGGGCACGAGATCGGGGCCGGGGCCGGTGTTGGACAGCACCTGCAGCGTGATGCCGGTGTCGTCCATGGACTTGAGCCGGATTTCGCCGATTTCCTTGTTGAGTTCCATGGGGTTCGGCCGGTCCTTGGGCACCTGGCGCGGGATAAAACCGCGCGCCTTGATGACTGCGGGATCGATCCGCTTGACCAGTTCCGGTACGGTGAAATGCTCTTCGAGCGCGACGACGCGCATGGGCTGACGGCCTCCCGATTTTTTACGATCGATTTGTCGCACTCGCCCACCACCGCGGCAAGCGGGGGAGCCCTGAGGGTGGCGCGCGTCTAAGTCTTACTTTTTCGCGTCTGCTGACGGCGAACCGGTTCCCGCTTCGCCTGGAAACGCTCTACGCCTTATCCAGTCCGTAGAGCGTGTGCAGGGTGCGCACCGCCAGCTCGGTATATTCGGCGTCGATCAGCACCGAGAACTTGATCTCGGAAGTGGTGATGGCGCGGATGTTGATGCCGCGCTCCGACAGCGCCTTGAAGGCGGCGGAGGCGACGCCGACGTGGCTGCGCATGCCGATACCGATGACCGAAATCTTGGCGACCTCGGTGGCGCCGTCGATGGCCTCAAAGCCGATGTCGGCCTTGTTCTTCTCGATCACGCCCTTGGCGCGGTCGAAGTCGGCCGACGGCACCGTGAAGGTGAGGTCGGTGGTGGCGCCGTCGGGGGAGACCGTCTGCACGATCATGTCGACGTTGATGTTGGCGTCGGCGAGCGGGCCGAAGATGGCGGCGGCGATGCCGGGCTTGTCCCGCACGCGGCGGATGGAAACCTGCGCCTCGTCCTTGGAGAAGGCGATGCCGGTGACGACTTGCTGTTCCACGATGTCTTCCTCGTCGCAAATGAGCGTGCCGGACGGCGGCAGACGCGGGTCGATGTCTTCCGGCTTCTCGAAGCTGGACCGCACGAAGATGCGCACGTTGTGCATCATGCCGAGCTCGACCGAGCGCACCTGCATGACCTTGGCGCCTTGCGAGGCGAGCTCGAGCATTTCCTCGAAGGCCACACGCTCCATGCGCTTGGCCTTCGGCACCACGCGCGGGTCGGTGGTGTAGACGCCGTCGACGTCGGTGTAGATGTCGCAGCGCTCGGCGCCGATGGCCGCCGCGATCGCCACCGCCGAGGTGTCGGAGCCGCCGCGGCCGAGCGTGGTGATGCGGCCCGTCTCCTTGTACATGCCTTGGAAGCCGGCGATCACCGCCACCTGCTTCTGATCGGCGAAACGCTTGATCAGCTCGGCGCCGTTGACGTCGAGGATGCGGGCCGAGCCGTGCACGTTGCTGGTGAGGATCGGGAGCTGCCAGCCCTGCCAGGAGCGGGCGTTGACGCCCATGCCTTCCAGCACCATGGCGAGCAGGCCGGCGGTGACCTCCTCGCCGGTCGCCACCACGGCGTCGTATTCGCGGGCGTCGTGCAGGGGCGCGGCCTCGCGGCACCAGGCGACGAGCTGGTTGGTCACCCCGGCCATGGCCGAAACCACCACGGCCACGTCGTAGCCGGCCTCCACCTCGCGCTTCACGTGACGCGCCACGTTGCGGATGCGGTCGAGGTCGGCGACCGACGTCCCGCCGAATTTCATTACCAGCCGAGCCATTGAACGTTCCCGGACGCGCCGAAACGCGCTAACAAGCGGCCGGCGCGAGGCGTAAAGCCCCGAGCGCCGGCCCGAAAAGCCGCGTATACATAACGGCGGGGGCAGGGGGCCGCAACTTGAACCCGCGCCTAAGGTTAGGATCGGACCATGGCCGCACGACACGCCCGCCAAGGCAGAGATACCACCATCGACGCCGCCGAGGTGGAGCGCTTCGCGCGCATCGCGCCCGACTGGTGGGACCCGCGCGGGCCGATGGCGCCGCTGCACAAGCTCAATCCGGTGCGGCTTGGCTATATCCGCGACCAGGCCGCCGACCATTTCGGCCGCGACCCCAAGACGCTCGACTGCCTCAAAGGTCTGCGCATGCTCGACATCGGCTGCGGCGGCGGCGTCTTGTCGGAGCCGCTGGCGCGGCTCGGCGCCGACATGGTGGGGGCGGATCCGGCGGAAGAGAATATCGAGGTGGCGCAGCTCCACGCCGAACAGAGCGGCGTGACCGTCGATTACCGCGCCACCACCGCGGAGGCGCTGGCCGAGGCGAACGAACGCTTCGACGTGGTGCTGGCGATGGAGGTGGTCGAGCACGTCACCGACGTCGGCCTGTTCGTCGAAACCTGCGCCGCGATGGTGAAGCCGGGTGGGCTGATGGTCGCCGCCACCCTCAACCGCACGCTCAAGAGTTTCGCGCTCGCCATCGTCGGCGCCGAATACGTACTGCGCTGGCTGCCGCGCGGCACCCACCAATGGGACAAGTTCGTCACACCGCAAGAGCTGGAACGCGCCATCGAGCGGGCGGGCCTTCAGGTGACCGGCGAGCGCGGGGTGATCTACAATCCGTTCGCCGACCGCTGGCAGCTCTCGTCGGACATGGACGTGAACTACATGCTGGTCGCCGAAAATCAGGGGGAAAGCGCATGATCCTGGAATTCGTGGAATTCGAGTCGCCGAAGGGCTGGACGCGTGAGCAGGTCGCGGAAGATGCGCGCCACGTCATTGCCAAGTGGCAGGCCAACGAGGACCTCTTGCGCAAGCATTTTGTACTCGAGCTCGACGGTAAGACCGGCGCTGGCGTCTATGTCTGGCCCTCGGTCGAAGCCGCCAAGAAGGCGCACGACGAGGCTTGGCGGCAGTCGATCATCAAGCGCACGGGCAGCGCGCCGCGCATCCGCTATTTCGATCTATTCCTGCTCATCGACAACGAGCACGGCAAGGTCAGCGAGTTCCCCGCCGCCGCGGAAATCCAGTCCGCGGCTTGAAGCTTCGCTGCGCTGCAAACGCGCCTGAGTGCATATCAGGATGGTCGTTGCCGGGCTTGACCCGGCAATCCATGATGCGCCACCAAAACGTTCAGCCTTCCGAACGTATTTCATTCGCCGAAAGTGATCGTGGATGCGCGGGTCGGGCCCGCGCATGACAGTGGAATAGACCATGCTCTGGGCCGTCTTCACCATCATCGCCGCGTCGGCGCAGACAGCGCGCAACGCCATGCAGCGCCATCTCACGGCGACGCTCGGCACCGTCGGCGCCACCCACGTGCGCTTCCTTTACGGCTTTCCGTTCTCGATCGTGTTCCTGATCGGCGTTCTGACGGTGACCGGCACCGCTCTGCCGCATCCGCCGTCCGCGTTCTGGCCGTGGGTCGTGCTCGGCATGGCCACGCAAATCGGCGCCACCGCCACGATGCTGGCGGCGATGAACGATCGCTCCTTCGTGGTGACCATCGCCTACACCAAGACCGAGCCGGTGCAGGTGGCGATCTTCGGCTTCCTGCTGCTCGGCGACAAGGTGACGCCGCTGCTGGCACTCGCAATTGTCATCGCCACAGCCGGCGTCATCGTGATGTCGCTCAAGCGCGGCGCGGTCCAGCAGAACGGCATCAGGCCGACGGTGCTGGGGCTGGTCTCCGCCAGCTTGTTCGGCCTGTCGGCGACCGGCTTCCGCGGCGCCATCCTCGAGATCGAGCATACCCACACCTTCGTGGTGGCGGCGACGTTTACGCTGGTCGTCGGGCTGTTCCTGCAGTCGGTCGTGCTGTCGGCTTATCTGGCGCTGCGCGAGCCGGGCCGGCTCACCGCCATCTTCAAGGCCTACAAGCCGGCGAGCTTCGCCGGTTTCATGGGCGCGATCGCCTCGCAGTTCTGGTTTCTCGGTTTTGCCATTGCGACGGCGGCGAGCGTGCGCACGCTCGGCTTGGTGGAAGTGCTGTTCGCGCAGGGCGTCAGCCATTACCTGTTCAGGCAGAAGACCACGCCGCGCGAAATCGCCGGCATGGCACTGCTAGTGATCGGGGTCGGGCTGTTGCTGTGGGCATATTGACGGAAGCGAACAGGGACTCGCGAGTGGCGAATAGAAAGATTCTCTATTCGCTCAATTCCGCTATGCGCTCAGGCCTGTGCTGAAGCGAGACCGGCGTTTTCGGCGAACACCGCCATGATCTTGTTTTTCAATGCCAGCACGTCGAACGGCTTGAGAATGTAGTTGTTCGCGCCGGCGATCCTCGCCTCGACGACCTTCTTTGTCCAAGACGTCGTCGTCATCATAATGAACGGCATGTCCAGGTGGGTCGAGTCGCCGCGCAGTGCCAGCAGCAGGTCCAAGCCGCTCATCGGCTCCATGTGCAAATCCGAGATCATCAGGTCGCGGTGATGGGTCTTCAGCTTGGCGAGCGCCGTATTTCCGCCCTGTGCGGTCTCGATGTCTTGGAAGCCAATTTGCTGCAGCATGCCGCAAACGAGGCGGATCATGGTGCTGGAGTCATCGACAACGAGTACGGATTTCGAAACGTCGAGATCCATCGCCTTGCTCCTTGGATGCGCCCGTTATGGGAAGGAGGGTTGTCGGCTCTAAATAACGTCCCGCAGACGGGAATTCGTTAGTAAATGAGATCGATAAACTAATGCGTGCAATCTTAATCCGACGTTAATCGACGGGATTGCCGGCGGCCTGGCGGCCCTCAATTTTCGGAAGCGATTGTCGCTCTCGCCGGCGTAACGTGCCCAAAAGGCGAAAGCGCCCTAGTTCCGCTCGTCCGGCAGCATCGGCAGTGGGTGGAATTCGATGCCTTCCTCGGCCAGGTCCTTGGCTTCGTCCGGTGAGGCGACGCCGTAGATCGAGCGATGCTCGGTCTCGCCGTAATGCATCTTGCGCGCCTCTTCCGGGAACTCGGCGCCGACGTTGTCGGAATTCTTGGTGAGGTGGTCGCGCAATTCTTTCAGCTTGCTGCGCAGCTCGTGCTCCTGCGGCGACATCATCGCAACCGGAGCCTGCGTTTCCGTCGGTGCTTCAGGCGGCGGCGCTTCGGGCGACGGCGCCTCGACCGGCATGGTGGCGACCGCGCGCCCTTTCTTGCTCGATGCGAGCCGCGGCGTCATCAACGCCTTCTCGACCTTCACCGAGCCGCACGCCGGGCAGCTCACCAGCTTGCGCTTGGCCTGCTTGTCGTAGGCCGCCGAATCCGCGAACCAGCTCTCGAACTCGTGGCCCTTGTCGCAGATAAGGCTGTAGCGGATCATTCGGCGCCCCGCACCACGTGCAGATGGGTCGGCTCGGCCATCGGCTCCACAATCTCGAAGCGCCGGCCATGCTGCAGCGACGGGATGCGGCCGCGCGCCTTGGCGACCTCAGCGAGGTCGATCTCTGCCACCACCACGCTGGGCGCATCGCCGCCTTCCGCCAGCACGCGGCCCCAAGGGTCCACGATCAGCGAATGGCCGTAAGTGCTGCGGCCGTTCTCGTGTTTGCCGCCTTGCGCGGCAGCGAACACGAAGCAGCCGTTCTCGATCGCACGCGCGCGCAGCAGTGTGCTCCAGTGCCCCGCCTCGCCGGTCTGCTGGGTGAACGCGGCAGGCGCGGCCAGCATGGTGGCGCCAGCTTCGGCCAGCGCGCGATAGAGCGCGGGAAAGCGCATGTCGTAGCAAACAGTGAGGCCGAGCCGGCCCCAGGGCAGGTCAGCGAGCACTGCGGTCTCGCCGGGGCTGTAGCTGTTCGACTCGCGGTAGCTCTCGCCGTTGGCGAGATCGACGTCGAACATGTGGATCTTGTCGTAGCGGGTGATGATTTCACCCTTCGGATCAATCAGGAAGGAACGGTTGGCCGCGCGCTCCGGCGAAAGCTTGATCGCTAGCGAGCCGACGTGGACATAGAGCGCTTCTTTGCGCGCGAGCTCGCGCAAGGCGGCGAGCGAGGGATCGGCGTCCTCTTCGGCGACGGTCGAAAACAACTGCTCGCGCTTGGCCGCCAGGATGTTGGTCATCTCCGGCGTCTGCACGTAGTCGGCGCCGGCGCTCTTGGCTTCGCCGATGAGACGCGCGGCGTCGTCGATGTTCGCGCTCGGCGTTAGCCCCGAGCGCATCTGGATCATGGCGGCCTTGAAGGTGCCGTCCTTCATGCGCGGGCCTCTTTCGCTGACGTGCTTTCGCTGGCGAGCAGAGGGTCGAGCCTGCCGGCGCGTTCGAGGTCATGCAGGTCGTCGCAGCCACCAACATGCGTCGAGCCGATGAATATCTGCGGCACGCTGGTGCGGCCATGCGCGCGCTGGGTCATTTCCGCGCGGCGTTCACGCTCGCGGCCGACGTCGATCTCGTTGAAGGCGACGCCTTTGCGCTGCAGCAGCGCCTTGGCCATGGTGCAATAGGGGCACCAGCGGGTGGTGTAGATTTCGACGGGCGGCATTTTTGAGGCCAATCCGGTTCAGGTTTCGCTATTTCGTTATATGGGCGTGCGGATTGGCGCAACAACCCGGGCGAAAACCAGCACGTCGACATGGGCGGCCCCCGCCCGCAGCAGGGCTTTGGCGCAGGTATCGACGGTTGCGCCCGAGGTCAGCACATCGTCGATCAGGATGAGCCGGCGGCCCTTAACGTCAGCTTTCCGGGTCGGCAGCACCTTGAACGCGCCCTGGACGTTGTTAGCGCGCTGGTCCCTGGAAAGGCCCACCTGTTGCGCGGTGGCGCGCGTGCGGTTGAGCGCCCCGTGCAGCACCCGAACAGTTGAGAGCCCGGAAATGGCGCCGGCCAGCGCCGCCGACTGGTTGAAGCGGCGCGCCCATAAGCGCCGCCAGTGCAGCGGCACCGGCACCAGGCCGTCGGCGCCATCGAGCAATTCGTGGCCCGCACGCGCCATCCAGCGGCCCATCATGGGGGCGAGGTCGAGCCGGTCGCCGTATTTGAAGCCGTGGACCAGGGCGCGGGCGATCTCGTCGTAGCGCACCGCGGCGCGCGCCCGGTCGTAGGCCGGTGGGCTCGCGATCGCCTCCATGGAGAGCAGGCCGGGGCCCGGATCGTAGGTGAAAGGGAATGCCGAGCCGGGCGCAGAACGGCGGCTCGATGAAGGACAGCTTCGACCAGCAGCCGGCGCACAGGCCTTCGCCGGCCCCCACCGGCTCGCGGCAGGACGGGCACAGCGGCGGCAGCGCCGCGTCGAGCGCCAGCCCGAGCAGGGTGCGGACGGGCGCCGCGAAGCGCTTCAGGCCGAGTGCGGTCTCGCGTATGCGACCGGTCGAAGGCATCGTCATGGGTTGTAAGCCTACTCTCTTGCTCGCTGGCAGGGGAGGCTAGGAGAGGGGGAATTCGGACTTAGATTGGTCTAGAAGACCCTCGTTCGCCTCCAGCCCGTGAGGGGCGCCAAGGAAGATCATGTCCGGTCCCGCCATCTTCGACCGCCAACTCCTGCGCCGCCGCCGGCAGCGCGCGCAGGCACTTGGGCCCGAGACTTTCCTCATTGACCGGGTGGCCGAAGAGCTCGGCGAGCGGCTTTCCGCGGTGGTGCGTGAATTCGACCGCGCCGTCGACCTCGGTACGCCGAGCGACGCGGTGCGGCGCGCGCTTGTCAAAAGCGGCAAGGTCGCGACGGTTGTTGCCGCGACGCCGGCTGCCGCAGGCGACGGCGCTTTTCCGTGCGTCGTCGCCGACGAGGAAGCGCTACCGTTCGCCGACGGTTCGCTCGATCTCATCGTCTCGGCGCTGGCGCTGCAATTCGTCAATGACCTGCCGGGCACGCTGGTCCAGGCGCGGCGCGCGCTCAAGCCCGACGGCCTGTTCCTTGCCGCGCTCGTCGGCGGCGATTCCTTGAGCGAACTGCGCGAAGCTTTCGCCGCCGCCGAGAGTGAAGTGGAAGATGGCCTGTCGCCGCATGTTGCACCCTTCGCCGACGTCCGCGAACTGGGCGGGCTGTTGCAGCGCGCCGGTTTCGCGCTGCCGGTGGTCGACAGTGACCGGCTGACCGTACGCTATGACTCGGTGCTGGCGCTGATGCACGACCTGCGCCGCATGGGCGCCACCAACGTGCTCAACGAACGGCGACGCGTGCCGCTCCGGCGCGCGACGCTCCGGCGCCTGGCTGAAATTTACGCTGAACGGTTTGCCGACGCCGACGGCCGCTTGCGCGCGACGTTCGAGATCGTCTGGCTGTCGGGCTGGGCGCCGCACGAGAGCCAGCAGAAGCCGCTCAAGCCCGGTTCGGCGGCGCACCGGCTGGCCGATGCGCTTGGGACGCAGGAAATCTCGAGCGGTGAAAAATCGGGGCGTTGAGGGCCGGCTTAGAGCAGCCCGAGCAGCTTGCCGTAATAGTCCGTGCTTAACTTCGAGCCGATCGTGGTGACCGCCGCGGCGATTGCGATGCTGATGCCGGACGCGATGATGGCGTATTCGATGGCGGTAGTGCCATCCTGTGCGCGCAAGAAACGGCGGACCAGGGCAAGGCTGATGAGACGGCGCATCGACATGTTCTGCTCGCGTTCCATTGTCCCTTCTGGGATCACATCAGCAGCGCCTGCAGGTGCGGAATGAGCGGAACGTCGGCCGGCGGCATGTCGTAGTCGCGCAGCTTGTTCGGCCTCACCCAGACGAGTCGTTGTCCTTCCGTCGCGGCGACCCTTCCTTCCCATTTGCGGCAGATATAGAGCGGCATGAGAAGGTGGAAATCCGCATAGGCGTGGCTCGCGAACGTCAGCGGCGCGAGACAGGCCTCGTTGACGGTGATGCCCAGTTCCTCCTTCAATTCCCGGATCAGACTCTGTTCCGGTCGTTCGCCCGCTTCGATCTTGCCGCCGGGAAATTCCCACAAACCCGCCATCGGCTTGCCTTCCGGCCGCTGTGCGAGCAGCACGCGGTTGTCGGCATCGACGAGGGCGCAGGCGGCGACAAGGACGATGTTTGCGCTCACAGGCCTTCTTCCTCGACGATGGCAGGGGTTAGTTAAGAGGCTATTCACCCAATTCCCGAGGGTGGACTGGAATAGGGCCTTGGTGAACGGGCGGTTAAGAGCGGTAGTCGCCGTTGATGGCGATATATTCCTTGGTCAGGTCGCAGGTGAGCACCCGGTCGCGGCCCTTGCCGAGGCCAAGCGCGACTTTCAGGCTGATTTCCGGCTTCTTCATTGCTTCGCTGGCTTCGGCCTCGTCATAGGCGGGATCGCGCGCGCCCTTGTGCGCCACGCGGATGCCGCCGAACCAGATCGAGAGCTTGTCGCGGTCGGCCGGTTCGCCGGCTTTGCCGACCGCCATCACGACGCGGCCCCAGTTGGCGTCTTCGCCGGCGATCGCGGTTTTCACCAGGGGCGAGTTGGCGATCGACATGGCAATGCGGCGTGCGGACTTGTCCGACACCGCGCCCTCGACCACGATCTCCACCAGCTTGCGGGCGCCTTCACCATCGCGCGCCACTTGTTCTGAGAGGTTTGCCAGCACCGCGTGCAGCGCCTTCTTGAAGGCGCGCAGGCGCGGGTCGCCGGCGCGAGCGATGCGCGGGCAATCCTTGGCCTGGCCGGTGGCGAACATCATCAGCGTGTCGGAGGTGGAGGTGTCGCCGTCGATGGTCACCGCGTTGAAGGTATTGGCGACGCCTTCCTTCAAGAGCGCCTGCAACGCGGCGGCGGACAGCGCCGCGTCGGTGAAGACGAACGACAGCATGGTCGCCATGTCGGGCGCGATCATGCCGGCGCCCTTGGCGATACCGTTGACGGTCACAGTTGTCTTGCCGATTTTCGCCGTGGCGGTCGCGACCTTCGGGAAGGTGTCGGTGGTCATGATCGCCTTGGCGGCGTCGAGGAAGCCACCCGTCGCGGCGCGTTCCACCAGCGAATCCATCACGCCGGTGAACTTGCTGGCGTCGAGTGGCTCGCCGATGACGCCCGTGGACGCAAGGAAGATCTCGGCTGGCTTGATGTCCGCAGCCTTGGCGGCGATGTCGGCGGTGAGCTTGGTGGCGATGCGGCCGGTTCGACCGGTGAAGGCGTTGGCGTTGCCGGAATTGACCACCAGCGCGCGGGCCTTTCCGCCCTTGAGGTGTGCCCGGCACCACTCGACCGGCGCCGAGGGGCATTTCGATTTGGTGAAGACGCCGGCGACCGTAGTGCCGGGATCGAACAGCGCCAGCAGCACGTCGGTGCGCCCGGCATAGCGGATGCCGGCTTCGGCGGTGGCGAGCTTCACGCCGGCGATGGCGGGCACGTTGGGAACGTTTTGGGGGGCGAGGGGGGAGACTGCAGTGGACATGGGCTTTGTCATCGCCGGCTTGTCCCGGCGATCCTCATGGGCGGAGAGCCAAGTCCCTACATAAGCGAAATGCCCGGCACAAGGCCGGGCATCACGACTTTCTTGAATAGATAGATCGCCCTTATTTCTTCGCCGGCTCGGCCTTCTTGTCGTCCGGCTTGGCGGCGTCCGGCTTGGTCTCGTCCGCGGTCTTATAAAACTTTTCGATCTTGGCCGAGGCGCGCAGCTTCTGGATCATCTCAGCCTGCGCTTTGCGCTGCAGGTAGTTGACGAGCTGGTCCTTGACGTCCTCGAACTTCGGCGGCGGCTTGGTGCGCTTGTCCTCGACCTTGATCACGTGCCAGCCGAACTGGGTGTGCACCGGCCCGGAGATCTCGCCCTTCTTCAGCGAGAACGCCACCTTGGCGAATTCCGGTACCATCTGCTTCTTGGTGAAATAGCCGAGGTCGCCGCCATTGGCCTTGCCGGAGGGATCCTCGGTGTCTTCCTTGGCGAGCTTGGCGAAGTCGGCGCCGTTCTTCAATTTGGCGATGATGTCCTCGATCTTCTTCTTGGCCGCTTCGCTCGCCTTCTTGTCGCCGGGCTTGGCGCGGATCAGGATGTGGCGGGCGTGCACCTCTTCCTCTTTGCCCATCGACTTGACGGCATCGTCATAGGTCTTGTGCAGGGCCTCGTCGGTCACCGCGTCCTTGGCGACGTTTGCCATAAGGTCCGCCATCAGCAGCTTCTGACGATCGAAGGCCAGTTTGCGCTTGAAGTCCTCGGTCTGGTCGATCTTCTTGGCCTCGGCGGCCTGCGCCCCCAGGATCACGTCGGACATGAACTGGACCAGGTAGTCCTTCTTGGCGGTCGCCGACATGGGCGGCAGCTTGCCCGCCTCCTGCTCGGCGATGTCGATGTCGCTCTGGTGGATTTCGGTGCCGTTGACCTTGGCGATGACTGGGTCCTTGGCGGGAGCTTTGGTGTCCTGCGCGTGCAGCGGGCCGGCGGCCGCCATCAGCAGCGCCAGGGAGGCGGCGAGGAGCCCGGCCCGGCGCCGCGGGGCCGGCGAGCCGGCGAAAAGCGAAATCGTCATAGCGCTGTCCTTGGGATTGGGTGTCCGTTTCGCCCGGATGCTAATTCGTTCCGGACACTGGTCGCCCTTGTCACCCAACAACCGTGGCATTGCAATGGCCGATCGCCCGCCCATGCCCTGTCGTTCGCGTGAGCCGCGGGACAGCCGCGGCCAAAAAGTGGCGTGGTCCCCGTTAAGTCCGTGGCAAGGCGCCGATTGACAATAATCCGACCCCCTCCTATCTCTCCGTCAACCTTGACCGGCCGCGCTTTGCCTTCGTGCGTTTCGCGTCGATTTTGCCCGAAAAGAGCCGCATTCCGGAGCGCCGGAAGCTTAAATCCGGCCGCTGCGGCGTGGTACAAAGCGCCCGGACTTGAATGAGGAGCTCCCGATGATCGGCGCCGTTGCCCGCAAGCTGTTCGGCTCTGCCAATGACCGGCGGGTCCGCAGCTATCAGCCGCGGGTCAATCAGATCAACGCGCTGGAAGCGGAGATCGCGGCGCTCTCCGACGAGGCGCTCAAGGCCCGCACCGAGGACTTCAAGAAGCAGCTCGCTGAGGGCGCCGACCTCGACGATCTCCTGGTGCCCGCCTTCGCCACCGTGCGCGAGGGCGCCAAGCGGGCGCTCGGCCAGCGCCACTTCGATGTCCAGCTCATCGGCGGCATGATCCTGCACGAAGGCAAGATCGCCGAGATGAAGACCGGCGAAGGCAAGACCCTGGTGGCGACGCTGCCGGTCTACCTCAACGCGCTCACCGGCAAGGGCGTGCACGTCGTTACCGTCAACGACTATCTCGCCAAGCGCGACGCCGAGTGGATGGGCCAAGTTTACGGGTTCCTCGGCCTCACCGTCGGTAACATCGTCCACGGCATGGACGACGAAGAGCGGCAGAGGGCCTACGCCTGCGATATTACCTACGGCACCAACAACGAGCTCGGCTTCGACTACCTGCGCGACAACATGAAGTATCGGTTGGAGGACATGGTCCAGCGCGGTCATGTCTACGCGATCGTTGACGAGGTGGACTCCATCCTGATTGACGAGGCGCGCACGCCGCTGATCATTTCCGGTCCGCTCGACGACCGTTCCGACTTCTACAACACCATCGACACCTTCATCCCCCTGCTCGACAAGGACGACTACGAGGTCGACGAGAAGCAGCGCACCGTCACCATGACCGAGAGCGGCATGGAGAAGATGGAAGTGGCGCTGCGCGAGGCCGACCTGCTCAAGGGCGGCAAGCTCTACGACGTCGAGAACGTGTCGGTCGTGCACCACGTCAACCAGGGCCTCCGCGCACACAAGCTGTTTCAGCGCGACAAGGACTACATCGTGCGCAACGGCGAGGTCGTCATCATCGACGAGTTCACCGGCCGCATGATGCCGGGCCGGCGCTATTCGGAAGGTCTGCACCAGGCGCTCGAGGGCAAGGAGCATCAGCCGATCCAGCCCGAGAACCAGACGCTCGCCTCAATCACCTTCCAGAACTACTTCCGCATGTACAAGAAGCTTGCCGGCATGACCGGCACGGCCATGACGGAAGCCGACGAGTTCATGGACATCTACGGCCTCGAGTCCCTCGAGGTGCCGACCAATATGTCGCTGGCGCGCATCGACGACGACGACGAGGTCTATCGTACGCAGGCGGAGAAATACCGCGCGATCATCACATTGATCGAGGACTGCAAGCAGCGCGGCCAGCCGGTGCTGGTGGGCACGACGTCGATCGAAAAGTCGGAACAACTCGCCGAACTGCTGCGCAAGCAGGGCTGGAAGCAGCACGACTTTGCCGACCCCAACGCCTTCGCCGACCTTTATTCCGGCGACGACACGGCGGCGAGGAAGAAGGTCTTTGCCATCCTCAACGCCCGCTACCACGAGCAGGAAGCCTTCATCGTCAGCCAGGCTGGCGTGCCGGGCGCTATCACCATCGCCACGAACATGGCCGGCCGAGGCACCGACATCCAGCTCGGCGGCAACGCCGACATGCGCATCCGCCAGGAAATCACGGACATTGAGGACTGGGGCGAGCGCGACAGGGATCCGCGCGCCGACGCGATCCGCGCCCAGGTCGCGAAGCTGAAGGAAAAGGCGCTGGCCGCCGGCGGGCTTTTCGTGCTCGGCACCGAGCGCCACGAGAGCCGGCGCATCGACAACCAGTTGCGCGGCCGCTCCGGCCGCCAGGGCGATCCCGGCCATTCCAAGTTCTTCCTGTCGCTCGACGACGACCTCATGCGCATCTTCGGTTCCGACAAGCTCGAAGGCATGCTGACCAAGCTCGGGCTGAAAGAGGACGAGGCGATCGTCCACCCCTGGATCAACAAGGCGCTGGAAAAGGCGCAGCAGAAGGTCGAGGCGCGCAACTTCGACATCCGCAAGAACCTGCTCAAATACGACGACGTGATGAACGACCAGCGCAAGGTCATCTTCGAGCAGCGGCTCGAATTGATGCGCGAGGAGCAGGTCGAAGACACCATCGTCGACATGCGCCATTCCGTCATCGACGAGCTGGTCGCCAAGCATATCCCGGAGCAGGCCTATCCGGAGCAGTGGGACATCGACGGCCTCGATGCCCAATTGCGCGAGGTGCTGACCCTCGACCTGCCGGTGAAGGACTGGGCCAAGGAAGAAGGCATCGCCGACGAGGAAGTCAGGGAGCGCGTCAAGCGCCGCGCCGACGAATGGATGGCCAGCAAGGCGGCCACTTTCGGGCCCGACGTGATGCGTTATGTCGAGAAGTCGGTGCTCTTACAGACCATCGATCATCTCTGGCGCGAGCACCTGATCATGCTCGAACATCTGCGCCAGGTGATCGGCCTGCGCGGCTACGGTCAGCTCGATCCGCTCAACGAGTACAAGGCGGAGGCCTTCGCCCTGTTCGAGGGCTTGGTGTCGCACCTGCGCGAGGCCGTGACCGCCCAGCTCATGCGCGTCGAGATTGTGCCGCAGCAGGAAGAGGAGACGGCCGAGCTTCCCTATATGGAAGCCCACCACGTCGATCCGACCACCGGCGAGGACGAGCTGGCCATGGCCGGCGCGCTTGCGGCGACCGCCGTGACGGCGGGCGGCGGCCGGTCCGTCGCGCAAGACGAGCGCAACCCGAGCGATCCCACGAGTTGGGGCAAGGTCGGCCGCAACGAGCCCTGCCCTTGCGGCTCGGGCAAGAAGTTCAAGCACTGCCACGGGCGGTACGCGTAAGCTGCGGCTCGACCCGACGCGTTGAAGCGCCGCGCTCATGCGCGGCGTTTTGCATTAGGATTTAGTTATGACGAACAAGATTGACGAGCTTCAGTCGTTGCTTGCCGGGTTGAAGGGCGAGCGCGACACGCTTGAGGCCGAGATCGAAGCGATGATCGGCGAGATGGCGGGCGTGCCGGCCGAACAGCGCCAATCCGGCGATTGGGGCCCCGACGGCGAGTCGACGCGGCGCTATCTGGAGCGGTCCAGCCGGCTGTCCGAGGTGGAACAGGCCATCGTCGATTTGACGCGCCAGATTGCGGCGGACGGAAGACCTTCAGCCGGATCTTGAAGACGTGTTCCGGGTGTCGTGCTTTCGGCGCCACCGTCGCGGCCGCTGTCTATTTGGTGATGCGCGCTTCCTGCACGACCTTGTTGAACAGCGCGGTCATCGCTTCCGAGATGCCGTCGGTCGGACTGACCTCGAAATAGAACCCGGGCGAGGCGCAGCTCTCCATGTTCTTCGCGATCTGGCTGTTCACGGAGGGGCTGTACGGCCCCTGATTGAATGGGTCGATATAGGTCATGTACCAGCCGTTCGTCGGCAGGGCGAGATAGGTCGTATAGAGCACGGCGATTTTGATGCCGCGGTTCTTCAGGGCGGTGCAATCCGAGACGGTGAGCGGCGCCTGGCAGCGGACGTAGCTCTTGCCGGTTTGAGGATCGCTGCCTATCACGGTCGGCTCCGAGCAGGCGTTGGACACCGTGTCCGCGACGCCGTCGGACACGAAGAACAGGATCTTCTGCGGCGACGAACTGCTGGTCCCGTCAGCCGGGGTTGATATCTTGCTGTTGATCTTGTCGAACGCGGTGCCGAAGTCGGTATTGGTGTCGTCGGCGTAGTTCTGGTACGGCACGCTCATGAGATCGATGTTGTTCGCGGCGGATTTGGCGCTGGAAAGATTCGACGACAGCTTGAATATCCTCTTCAGTCCCGCCTGACGTGCGGAAGAGCCGAAGTCGTAGATCGCCATGCGATATTGCTGCGGCACGGTCTCGGTGCCGGTCGCCGTATCCATGAGTTGCTGTGTTGCCGAGCGAACGACGTCGATCCGCATCGTGACACCCAGGCGCTTGGCCAGCCCGTAGTAGTCGTTGGGATAGGCGCTGGTGTCGTGACAGGCAAATGCGCACTGGTCGGGCGTGTTGTTGACCATCGTGTCGACGTCAGACGGTGTCGCCGCGACGCCCATTGATGGGCTGTTGTCCAGCAGCAGGTAGAAGTCGATGTAGGTCGGCTGCGCCGACCCGGCGGTCGCGGTGCCGTGGATCGTTATGGAATCGATGCCGACGATGCCCATGAATGCCGTCGGTACGCTGGCGGTGTAGTCGATTTCCGCGGAACGGGAGGTGCCGGAGGCGCTGACCTTTATCGAACTGCTGCCGACGTTGCAGTCGGTGACCGACTTGGCCTGCTGGTCGAACGTTTTCAGCGCGTAGCTCTTGGCGCCCTCGACATCCATCTGCATCGCTCTTTGATTGACGGCGGCCAGGACGGCTGCGTCGGCATAGGAGTCGAGGGCCGCCTTCACCCGGTTGGCTTGGCTGTAGTCGACCGCCGCGCCGACGGCGAGCATGCAGGGAATCGAGAGCAACGCGAAGCTGATCGCGATGGAGCCGCGTGAATCTCCGCGGAGAATCCGGAGCAGCGTACGTGAACGCGAAAATAGGGAGCTGTTCTTCATTGCGGTGAGCACCAATGCTGCAACCGCAAATAGTCCTATCTGCCTGAATCGACCCTTAATTCTGACGATATCAAACCGCAGGGAAGCCCCTGCGCGCGCAAGACATGCTCGCGGTGATTAACGATGTGTTACGGGCGCATGCCTTGAAAGGGGGCGCCGCCGTCATTGCGCGCGCTGCTTGCGCCGTGGCGTGCGCATTCCCGCCGCCAGCTTCTTGCGAAAGGCGCGGTCGCGCTTCAAGTGCCATTCTCGGCTCATGGCGGTGCGGCGGTCGGCGCAGGCTTCGCAATGCAGCAGCACCCAGTTGCGCCCGCGGGTGAAGCGCGCGCCCTTGCCGGCGTTGTGCTGCGCGAGCCGTCGATCGACATCGTTGGTCCAGCCGACATAGGTCAGCCGGCGTGTGCCTGCGATGGTGCCGAGCACGTAGACGAAGCAGTCCATGCTCCGTTCATAGCCCAAATCGATAAAGGGTTCGGATAGGGGAAAAGCGCGTCAGTGCAGGGCTCGCCAGCGGGCGTCGAAAGAGCCGGCCTGTACCACGGGCTGGGCGCCATTCATCGTGCCGTTGTCGGAGGTGGCCACGGGTGCGGAGTAGGCGTTCTTGACCGAGGGGCTCGCGGCCGGCTGCGTCTTGGCACTCTCGGTCTTCTTTGCAGCCTGCTGGCGGGTCGCTGCGGGCGCGCTGTGCGCCATGGCCTCGTGCTCTGTCGTCTTGTGACCCGCGGTCACACTCCGGCGCAGTTGGACCGTCGTATGGGCGGTGTGCCTGCGTGCCGCCTCGTGGGTCCGCTTCGGCTTGGCCGCCATCTCGGTATGGGCGGGACCGGGGGTGTTGTCGGTCTCGGCCGGCGCCGCGTTGACTGCGGCCTTGCCGCCAAAGATATTGTCGATCAAGCCGGCAATGCCGGAAGGCTTGGGTTTCGCGGGTGCGTCAATCGGCGATCGCTCCGGCAGCGGCACCATCGCCGTCTTCGCAGGCGTTGTCGCGGACGCGGTCTGCGGCGCCGCGGCCGGCGCGGGCGCGATCTGCGGAGCCGGGGCCGGCGAGCTGGACAGGTCGGCTGTGTTGTAGACGCGGCCGTCCTTGTCGACCTGACCCTGCCGCAACTTGCCGCTGCCGGCGAACACCTCATTCATGCCGCCGTCGGAATTCCTGGCAATCGGCACGGTGCCGACGCCGTCGGCGATGTACTGGGCCATCTTGAGCTGCTGTTGCCGGCGATAATCGAGAACCGCGCTGGCGACCGTCGGGTCGAGCCGGTATTCGGGGCACTTGCCGCGCGGGTAGAAATGCGGCGGGCGGGTCGCGCCCTCGCGCGCCACTGCGTCGAACACATAATGCTTGTCGCACACCGCCACCGTCGGCTCCTGGCGCGTGGCTTCGAAATCGTCGTAGCCGCGCTTCAACTGCTTCCAGAAGGCGTAGTTCGGATTGTTGCGGTGCTTGACCATGTTCAGCGCGGTCATGTGGAACGGAAAAGCCTGAAGCTGGAACGCCTGCTGTCCGCCGAAGAAGGCCTCGCGCGCCAGCGCGTAGATCTCCTGAATCTGACCGTCGGTCATGGCGTAGCAGCCGCGCGAGGAGCAGTCGCCGTGCACCATCAGTTCGGAGCCGGTGCGCCCCCAGGCGCGGTCGAAGGCGTTCGGGTAGCCGGTGTTGAACGAGAGATAATAGTTCGAGTTCGGGTTCATCTGCGCCCTGGTGATGGTGTAGAAGCCCTCGGGCGCCTGGCGGTCGCCTTCCTTCTTCTTCGGGCCCAATTGGCCCGACCAGCGGCAGATGGGATAGGTCTTCAGCAGCGCGTACTGGCCGTCCTGATTTACCTTCCAGACTTCGAGCTGGGACTCTTCCTTGTAGATGCGCAGCAGGATCGGCGACGTCTTGTCCATGTGCTTCTCTTTGAGAAGCGCGATCATCTGGTCGGACAAGGGCGCGAGCGCGCGGCCGGTGGGGGAGAGCGAGTCGCCGTTGCAGCCGGCAAGCGCAATCGCGGCGGCAACAGCCGCCGGTGCCAGCAGCACCCGTGCGAACCGTGAGATCAAACGCTAATACTCCCCAAGGACTCACCGTAGGCGGCCCTCTATTCAGCAATCGTTATCCATAAGATGTGGCGTTCGCAAGGCATATAAGGGCGTTGCGCACTTGCGTTAAGCCTATGGTGAATCGAGGGTAAATCGGTCCGGCCGGGGGCGGCGAGGAGCCCTGCGCGCGAACCGGATGCGTCGGCCCCAGTGCGTTTTCAGCCGGCGGGGCGGGTGAGGTCGCGGCCCATGTTGAGGAATTTTTCGCGCCGCTGCCGGCGCACGGTGTCGCGGTCGAGCCCGGCGAGCTCGGCGAAGGCGTTGGCGATCGCCTCGCCGGTCGCCGCAATCGCCTCGGACGGTGCGCGGTGGGCGCCGCCGGTCGGCTCCGTGATAACGCTGTCGATCACCCCGAAGCGCACCATGTCCTGGGCGGTGATCTTCATGTTGGTCGCCGCTTCCTGCGCCTTGGTGGTGTCGCGCCACAGGATCGAGGCGGCGCCTTCCGGCGAGATCACGCTGTAGATCGCGTGCTCCAGCATCAGCACGCGGCTGGCGGTGGCGAGAGCAATGGCGCCGCCGGAGCCGCCTTCGCCTAGGATCACCGCCACGTTGGGGACGCCGAGATTGAGGCAGGCCTCGGTCGAGCGGGCGATGGCCTCGGCCTGGCCGCGCTCCTCGGCGCCGATGCCCGGATAGGCGCCGGCGGTGTCGACCAGCATGATGAGCGGAATATCGAAGCGGTCGGCCATCTCCATGAGCCGCACCGACTTGCGGTAGCCCTCCGGCATGGCCATGCCGAAATTGTGCTTGAGGCGGCTTTCGGTGTCGGAGCCCTTCTCGTGGCCGAGCAGGCAGACGCTTTCGCCGCGGAAGCGGCCGAAGCCGCCGATGATGGCCGCGTCGTCGCCGAATTTGCGGTCGCCGGCGAGCGGCACGAAATCGGTGATCAACTCGGCCACGTAGTCCAGGCAGTGCGGCCGTTGCGGATGGCGGGCGACCTGAGTCTTCTGCCAGGGGGTGAGGTCGGCGTAGAGCTCCTTGAGCGCCGCCGCCGCCTTGGCCTCCAGGCGGACGATATCGTCGCCAATGGCCACCGCGTCGCCGGTTTCGCCCATGGCGCGCAGTTCCTCGACCTTGGCCTCCAATTCGGCCACCGGTTTTTCGAAATCGAGGTAGCTGCGCATGTTCGAGGGACTGAGCATGGGGCGGAAGTGGCCCGGAGTGGGAGAAGAGTCAAGCGACGGCCGGCGCCCTCGGGACGAAGCCTGAACCGCCTACCCCTCCCCCAAGGGGTGCAGGTCGCGCACCAGGGATTTCAGCCGGTCTTCCAGCACGTGGGTGTAGATCTGGGTGGTAGAAATATCCGCGTGGCCGAGCAGGGTCTGCACCACGCGCAGGTCGGCGCCGTTGTGCAGGAGATGGCTGGCAAAAGCGTGCCGCAGGACGTGCGGGGAGAGCCGCTCGCCGCCGATGCCGCAAGCGGCACCCAGCGCCTTCAGGTCGCGGGCGAAATGCTGGCGCGTCAGATGGCCGGTCTCGCCAAATGACGGAAACAGCCATTTCGACTCCGGCTGCTTCTTCGATTTCTCGCTTGCCTTCGCCGTTTCCGCGCGCAGGCTCAGGTATTCCGTCATTGTTTGCCTGGCGGTCTTGTTAAGCGGCACCAGCCGTTCCTTGCCGCCCTTGCCGCGCACCACCAGCATCTTCTGGTCACGGCGCGCGGCGGACGCCGGCAGCGCCACCAGTTCGGAGACGCGCAAACCGGTCGCGTAGACGACTTCGAGCAGGCACAACAGCCGCACCGCGCGCAGACGCTGCGCCGGCGGTTGCGCAGTGTCGTCGGCATTGGCGCGCGCTTTAGCCAGCAGCGCATCGACCTCGGCGATGCTCAGCACCTTGGGCAGGCTGCGCCCGCGCTTGGGGCCTTCCAGCACCGCGGCGGGATCGTCGCTGCGTTTTCCTTCCGCGTAAAGGAAGCGATAGAGCTGGCGCACCGCCGACAGCCGCCGTGCCAGCGACGCCGGCTTGAAGCCGCGTTCGTCGAGGCTCTTGAGGAAGCTGCGCAAGTCGTCGGTGTCGGCGCGCGCGATTGACGCTCTTGGCGGCGCGCAAATGCGAGGCGAGATCGGTGAGATCGTTGCGATAGGCGGACAGCGTGTTCTCGCCGGCGCCGCGCTCAGCCGCCAGCATGTCGAGGAACAGCTCGATCAAGCCGTCGTCGGAAGCGTTCGGCCGGCGCGCCATCGCCTTGCCTTTGGTCGGTACCGGTTCCATGCGCCGCAGCATGGCCTGTCATTGATAACGTTTTGGGTAATGCTTTGCTTGCGCCGCGCTTCGTCCGCTCAGGGCTGCTTGAAGAATTTGCTCGGCGGAATGGTCACCACGATCTCGCGCGGATGCAGCTTGACGAAGTTGGCGAGCGAGAAAACCGTGCCATAGGCCAGCCCGCCCAGGAGACCCAAGAAGACCAGTAATCGGAACAGGCTCGGCATCGTCAGGTACGCTTGATTGGCTACGCTCGGGGCCCTGCGAACGGCGGGCGGGTGAACACGCGCGATACCGACCACGTTCCGTGCGTCGAGACAAGCCACTCTCCGGGTTGTCTCGAATACTGGTATATGGGACGTGTGGGTTCGCCCTTGGAACTTAGCATGGTTAATACCGCCGTTCAAAAGACAGCCGAAAAGGGCCTGGAATCGGCCATCGTCCGGGCGCTTGGGTCCCGGTCGGTGGTGCTGGTGGGTATGATGGGGGCCGGCAAGTCGTCGGTTGGCCGCCGGCTGGCCTCCCGGCTGGAACTGCCCTTCGTCGACGCCGACACCGAGATCGAGGATGCCGCCGGTATGACCATCGCCGAGATCTTCGCCGAGCACGGCGAGCCCTATTTCCGGGCCGGCGAGGCGCGCGTGATCGCCCGCCTGCTCGAGGGCGGCCCGCAGGTGCTGGCGACCGGCGGCGGTGCCATCATGAACCAGCAGACCCGTGACCTCATCCACATCAAGGGCATCTCGGTCTGGCTGAGGGCCGACATCGAGGTGCTGCTTCGCCGCACCCGGCGCCGCAGCGACCGGCCGCTCGCGGAGCGCATCAAGGAACTGCTGCCGCAACGCGAACCGGTCTATGTCCAGTCCGACATCGTCGTGCAGTCGCGCGACGATCCGCACGACACCATCGTCGACGAAGTTATCGAAGGCGTGGCGAAGCATCTCGGCGTCGCCGGCCATTCGGAGGAGCCGTCATGAATGCACCGCTACCCGCGCATGAGTCGATCATCGTGCCGGTCGCCCTCGGCGCGCGCGGCTACGACATCGCCATCGGCCGCGACGTGCTTGCCAGGCTCGGTGACGCTGTCAAGGCGCTGCGCCCGGGCGCGCGCACCGTGATCGTGACCGACGAGACCGTGGCCGGGCACCATCTCGCCACGACGGAAGCTTCACTCGCCGCCGCCGGTGTCGAGCGCGCCCGCATCACGGTGCCGGCGGGCGAGGGCTCTAAGAACTACGCCACCTTCGAACAGGTCTGCGAGGCGATCATCGCGGCGCGCATCGAGCGCGGCGACCTGGTGGTCGCGCTCGGCGGCGGGGTGATCGGCGATCTCGCCGGCTTCGCTGCCGCTTGTGTCAGGCGTGGGCTCGACTTCGTGCAGGTACCGACCACGCTGCTGGCGCAAGTCGACAGCTCGGTCGGCGGCAAGACAGGCATCAACTCGCCGCAAGGCAAGAACCTGATCGGCGCCTTCCATCAGCCGATCCTGGTGCTCGCCGACACCGCGCTGCTCGACACCTTGCCGGAGCGGCAGTTTCGCGCCGGCTATGCCGAGCTCGTGAAGTACGGGCTCTTGGGCGACGCCGGGTTCTTCGACTGGCTGGAGACGAATTGGCGCGAGGTGTTTTCCGGCGGGCAATCGTCCGGGAATCCTGCCCGCGAGCACGCCATCGCGGTGAGCTGCCGCGCCAAGGCGGCGGTCGTCGCCCGTGACGAGCGCGAGAGCGGCGAGCGCGCGCTGCTCAATCTCGGCCACACCTTCGGCCATGCTTTCGAGGCGGGTGCCGGCTTCTCCGACCGGCTTCTGCACGGCGAGGCGGTGGCGCTCGGCATGGCGCTGGCTTTCGATTTCTCCGCCCGCAGGGGCCTTCTCAGCGAGGCCGAAGCGGCACGCGCATCCGCCCATCTTGATGCGGTTGGCCTACCGACCCATGTCAATCAGGTGCCTGGCGGCGTGCCGGGCGTCGACGCCCTCATGGACCTCATCGCACAGGACAAGAAAGTGAAGCGCGGCAAGCTCACCTTCATTCTGGTGCGCGGCATCGGCAAGGCCTTTGTCGAGAGCGGCGTCGACGCGACCGATGTGCGCGCGTTCCTGGCCGACAAGCTTTCTAGCGCGTGACGATGACCACCAACGACTGGATTTCGCTTGGCGTGGTGCTGGTTTGCTTGCTCCTGTCGGCGTTCTTCGCCGGCAGCGAGACGGCCCTGACCGCGTCGTCGCGCGCCAGCATGGCGCGGCTGGAAAAGCAGGGAAACCGCGGCGCGGTGCTCGTCAACCGCCTGCTCGAGCAGCGCGAGCGTCTGATCGGCGCGCTGCTGCTCGGCAACAACGCGGTCAACATCGCGGCTTCGGCACTTGCCACCGGCCTGCTGCTCACCTGGTTCGGCAAGGCCGGCATCGCCTATGCCACTATCGTGATGACGGCAGTGATCGTGATCTTTTCCGAAGTGATGCCGAAGACCGCCGCCTTCAACGCACCCGACCGCATCGCGCTTCTTGTCGCGCGGCCGATGCAATGGATCGTCCGGGGCCTGGCGCCGATCCTGATGGCGATCGAATTCCTGGTGCGCGTTCTGTTGCGCCTCGTCGGCGTCAACATCGACGAGAACCAGCCGATCCTGTCGCCGCATGAGGAATTGCGCGGCGCGGTCGACCTGCTGCATCGCGAGGGCGGCGTGGAGAAGCAGGACCGCGACATGTTCGGCGGTGTGCTCGACTTGCGCGAGCTCGACGTCTCCGACGTGATGGTTCACCGCACCAACATGATCAGCATGAAGGTGGACGATCCGGCCGTGGACGTCGTCAATGCGGTGATCGCTTCGCCGGTGACGCGCATTCCGTTCTGGCAGGACAATCAGCAGAACATCGTCGGTGTATTGCACGTCAAGGACCTCTTGCGCGCCCTGCACGCGGTCGACGGCGACGCCGCCAAGGTCGACATCAAGGCGCTGCTGACGCCGCCCTGGTTCGTGCCCGACACGCGGCCGGTGTCGGAACAGCTCAAGGCCTTCCGCCGCCGCAAGACGCCGTTCGCGCTGGTGGTCGACGAATACGGCGAGGTCGAAGGCCTCGTGACGCTGGAAGATATCCTGGAGGAGATCGTCGGCGACATCACCGACGAGCACGACGTCGCCATGCCGGGCGTGCGCCGCCAGCCCGACGGCTCGGTGATCGTGGAGGGCGGGGTGTCGATCCGCGATCTCAACCGGGTGATGGAATGGAACCTGCCGGACGAGGAGGCCAACACCATCGCGGGGCTTGTCATCCACGAGGCGCGCTCGATCCCCGAGGTGGGGCAGAGCTTCACTTTCTACGGCTTCCGCTTCCGCGTCCTGCGCCGCGCGCGCAACCGCATCACCTCGCTGCGCATCCAGCCGCTGCCGCGGGCAGCGGCGGAGTAGGGTGACCGCCGACGCATGCCGCCCCGAAAGGGCCATCGATCAGCAATTTATGTCAGGACCGCCCGCGTCGTTTCTGGCACACCCGGGCGCATGAAGCCCAGGCCTACTCCGACACAAAGCAGCTATGCGCGGCGCTTCAACCGCGTGCTGGACTATATCGACAAGCATCTCGATGACGCCCTGACGGTCGAGGAACTGAGCAAGGTTGCGAACTTCTCGAAGTTTCACTTCCACCGCCAGTTTTCCGAATACTGCGGCATCAATATCGGACGTTACATTCAACTGATGAAGCTCAAGCGGGCTTCATACCGGTTGGCGTTCAATCATCAGGATCGCGTTATCGATATCGCGCTGGATGCCGGTTTTGAAAATCCGGAGTCGTTCTCGCGCGCCTTCAAGAACGTGTTCGGCCAGACGCCGAGCAAGTTCCGCAAGGAGCCCGCGTGGGAATCATGGAGTGGGTGCTGCCAATTTCCTATTCCAACCCGAGAAAGGGCGGACAACATGGATGTCAAGATCGTTCAGGTGGAGCCGGTCATGGTCGCCGTGCTCGAACATCAGGGCGCGCCGGCGTTGCTCAACGGTTCGGTGCAGGCCTTCATGGAATGGCGTAAGACGACCGGCCTGTCGCCGGTTGGCAGCAGCCAGAGCTACGGCATTGCCTATGACAATCCGGATACGACGCCGGCGGACGCGTTTCGTTTCGACCTCTGCGGTTCCGTGACGGAACCCGTGCCGGACAATCCGCAAGGCGTCGTGACCAAGACGATTCCAGGCGGTCGTTGCGCGGTGGTCCGCCACGCCGGCTCGCGGGACCGGATTGGTGAGAGCGTGTATTCTCTCTACCGGGACTGGTTACCGGTCAGTGGCGAAGAGCCGCGCGATTTTCCGGTCTATTTCCATTACCTGAATCTGGATATCGACACGCCGGAGCACGCGCACCTGACCGATATCTACTTACCGCTGAAATAGGCCGGGCCGACGCCCCAGCAACCCAAGAAGGCGGGCAGCCTAACCCCCGCCTTCCTCCGGCGCCGAGGCGTGGATCGCCAGCGCGTGCACGCCGCCGGCCAGTTCCCCGGCCAGCGTCGCGTTGATCATGCGGTGACGCTCAAGGCGGGTCTTCCCTTTGAAGGCCTCCGACACGATATGGACCCTGTAATGGGTCTCACCGCCCGGCCGGTGTCCGGCATGGCCCGCGTGCTTGTGGGATTCGTCTTCCACCTTGAGGCTTTGCGGGGTGAAAGCCTCGGTCAACTTCTGTGTGATCAGATCGGCGGTTCGCATGCCGCTCGGCTTAAGTAGCGGAGCGGCGCGAGTCAACGTTGGCAATTTGCCGCAAATGCGCCGTTGTTGCTGTCAAGTCTTGTAGGCGTCACTGAGAAGAGTGCATAATGACCGGCTATGAAATTCGACTCGCCCCTTTTTGATCGTATCCGCGTCAAGCCCGACAAGGACCGCCGGCCCAAGACCGGCGGTCCGACCTGCGAATGGGTCGGCTGCAAGGAAGCCGCCACCCATCGCGCGCCCAAGGGGCGGGGCCGCGAGAAGGACCATTGGCGCTACTGCCTGCGCCACGTGCGCGAATTCAATCAGTCCTATAACTATTTCGCCGGCATGAGCGACGAAGATGTGATGGCGTACCAGAAGGACTCCCTCACCGGCCATCGCCCAACCTGGAAGATGGGCACCGGCAAAGGCGGCGCAGGTCCGGACGTCCATACCTTTGGCCGCCAGACCGATCCCTTCAGCCTGTTCGGCGACGATGCGAAGCGCGAGCAGCAAATGCGGGCGGAAACCAGGGTCATCCGCAACGCCGAGCGCAAGGCGCTCGACACCCTCGGCCTCGATATCGACGCGACCGCGGTCGAGGTGAAGACGCGCTTCAAGGAACTGGTGAAACGCCACCATCCCGACTCCAACGGCGGCGACCGTTCCACCGAGGACAAGCTGGTGGAAATCATCCAATCCTACAACTATCTGAAATCCGTGGGTTTTGGCTGAACCCCGGGGCATTTCGCCTAGTGGAGCGAGTTTGGCATTTGATACCCGCTTGCGGCGGGCCACTCATCACATGGCAAGTTCAAAGCTCCCCTGGAATCAATTGGTTGCCAGTGGCCCTTCGGCGCCGACATTTGCTCCGGCACTCGCTGCGACGGCAGGCAAATGTCGGAATCGGACCATTAGCGCAGGGGACACCCGCCTTTCGCGCAGGGCTGGGCATCCCTATCTTATTGATATCTTTGATGAGGCGATTCGCGGCGGGCGGGTTTTTCGCTCTGTGGCGGTCTGCTAAGTTGCCGCCCTATCAGCCGGACCGTTGAGAAATGGGACCGTATCAGGCTTCGGGAGGGCCGAAGCCATGGAGGATCAATGACTGCCGCAACTGAAGAAGTCGCCGGTCTGCCGGACATGAAGGTGTCGGTCCGGCAGGTGTTCGGCATCGATAGCGACATGGAAGTTCCCGCGTATTCCGCGGCCGACGAGCATGTGCCCGACGTCGATCCCGATTACCGCTTTGACCGTCCGACCACGCTCGCCATTCTCGCCGGCTTCGCCAGGAACCGCCGCGTCATGGTCACTGGCTATCACGGCACCGGCAAGTCGACGCATATTGAGCAGGTGGCGGCGCGGCTGAATTGGCCGATGGTGCGCGTCAATCTCGACAGCCACATCAGCCGTATCGACCTGATCGGCAAGGACGCCATCGTCATCAAGGACGGCCATCAGGTCACCGAATTCCGCGACGGCATCCTGCCGTGGGCCTATCAGCACAACATCGCGCTCTGTTTCGACGAGTACGATGCCGGCCGCCCGGACGTGATGTTCGTCATCCAGCGCGTCCTGGAATCCTCGGGCCGCCTGACGCTGCTCGACCAGAGCCGCGTGATCAAGCCGCATCCGTCGTTCCGTCTGTTCGCCACCGCCAATACGGTGGGTCTCGGCGACACCTCGGGCCTCTATCACGGTACGCAGCAGATCAACCAGGCGCAGATGGATCGCTGGTCGATCGTCACCACGCTGAACTATCTGCCGCACGACAACGAGGTCGAGATCGTTCTGGCCAAGGCCAAGCACTACCAGAACGAAGAGGGCCGCGACATCGTCAGCAAGATGGTGCGCGTCGCCGACTTGACGCGTAACGGCTTCATGAACGGCGACATCTCCACTGTCATGAGCCCGCGCACGGTGATCACCTGGGCGGAAAATGCCGAGATCTTCAACGATGTCGGCTTCGCCTTCCGGCTAACCTTCCTGAACAAGTGCGACGAACTGGAGCGGTCGATCGTGGCCGAGTTCTATCAGCGCTGCTTCGGCCAGGAACTGCCGGAGTCGTCGGTCAACGTGGCGCTCTCGTGAGCTGTCGTCCCCGCGAATGCGGGGACCGATAACCCTATGTTTCGATTGAGTCGCGGCGTTTGTGAGTATGGGTGCCGGGCTCGGCGCTGCGCGCCGCCCCGGAACGACGGATAGGCAGATGGCGTCCAACAGCAAACCCAAGGCCTCGGGCAAAGAATCCCCCACCGAGCCGTTCAAGCGGGCGCTTGGTGGCTGCCTACGCGCCATCGCGCGCAACAGCGAGCTGGAGGTTTCCTTCGCCGCCGAGCGTCCGGGCCTGGCGGGCGACAAGGTGCGGCTGCCGGAGCCGCCACGCAAGCTCGGCAAGCGCGAGGCCGCGATCGTGCGCGGCCAAGCCGACTCCATCGCACTCAAGCTCGCCTGCCATGACGCTGCCGTGCATCGCCGCTTGCAGCCGACCGGGCAACAGGCGCGGGCGGTGTTCGAGGCGGTCGAGCAGGCGCGCGTTGAGGCCATCGGCGCTCGCCGTATGGCCGGCGTCGCACAGAACCTCGGCGCCATGCTCGACGAGCGCTACAGCCGCGGCAAGTTCGACCAGATCACCGAGCGCGCCGACGCGCCCATCGAGGAGGCGCTGGCGCTGATGGTGCGCGAGCGCCTGACCGGCGCCCCGCCGCCGCCGGCTGCCCGCAATCTGGTCGACCTCTGGCGTCCGCTGATCGAGGAACGCGCCGGCGGCGATCTCGACCGGCTGGAAGACGTGGTCGAGGATCAGCGCCTGTTCGGCGACGCGGTACACGACCTGCTCGACTCGCTCGAAATGGGCGACGACCGTTCCACCGATAGCGACGAGGAAGAGCAGGAAGGCGACGAGGACCGCAGCCCGCAGCAGTCCGGCGAGGAGGGCGAGTCGGCCGAGTCCGACGACATGCAGCGCTCCAGCATGGAGGACACGGAAGTCTCCGCCGAGGACCTGCCCGACGCTTCCGCCGAGGCGGTGGAGGCGCCGACCTCCGACATGGCCGACGACAGCGAGATGGGCGACGCCGAGAGTCCCGGCGAGCCGCAGCGGCCGCGCCAGTTCGGCAACGAGCCGCGCGGGCCGGACTATCGTGCCTTCACCCTCAAGTTCGACGAGACCATTGCCGCCGAAGACCTATGCGAGGCGGAAGAACTCGAGCGCCTGCGAGGCTATCTCGACAAGCAGCTGTCGAACCTGCAGGGCGTGGTGGCGCGGCTCGCCAACCGGCTGCAGCGCCGGCTGATGGCGCAGCAGAACCGCTCCTGGGATTTCGACCTGGAAGAGGGCCTGCTCGATCCGGCGCGGCTGTCGCGCATCGTCATCGACCCGATGCATCCGCTCTCCTTCAAATGGGAGAAGGACACCAAGTTCCGCGACACCGTGGTGACGCTACTGCTCGACAATTCCGGCTCCATGCGTGGCCGGCCGATCACGGTTGCCGCCACCTGCGCCGACATCCTGGCGCGCACGCTGGAACGCTGCGGCGTCAAGGTTGAGATTCTCGGCTTTACCACCCGCGCCTGGAAGGGCGGCCAGTCGCGCGAGCACTGGCTCACCGCCGGCAAGCCTGCCAATCCGGGCCGCCTCAACGACCTGCGCCACATCATCTACAAGTCTGCCGATGCGCCCTGGCGGCGCGCGCGCAAGAACCTCGGCCTGATGATGCGCGAGGGGCTCCTGAAGGAGAACATCGACGGCGAGGCGCTCGATTGGGCCCATAAGCGATTGTTGGCTCGCACCGAGCAGCGCAAGATCCTGATGATGATCTCCGACGGCGCGCCGGTTGACGACTCCACGCTGTCGGTCAATCCGGGCAATTATCTCGAGCGCCATCTGCGCTGGGTGATCGAGGAGATCGAGAACCGTTCGCCGGTCGAGCTCATTGCCATCGGCATCGGCCACGACGTCACGCGCTATTACAAGCGCGCCGTCACCATCGTCGACGCCGAGGAACTGGGCGGCGCCATGACCGAGAAGCTCGCCGAACTGTTCGAGGAGCAGCAGGCCGCCGAGGCGCGGCCGGCGCCCCGCATGCGCAGGCGCGTTGCTTGAAGCGAACGACGCGCTACTGTCTGATTGCTGGGTTGCTATTGGCGGCATGTCTGGCCGCGGCGGTCCCTCTGGCGCTTGCCGCCGTCAAGCGCTATCCGCCCAAGCCCGTCCGCATCGCCGTGCACGCCGAGCCGATCGCGACGTTCGACACCGACCACCCGGCGCGCACGCGTTTCGGCGCGCTGGAATTCCGCGGCGGGCTCGTGCTCACCTCAAAGAACCCGAGCTTCGGCGGCTTCTCCGCCCTGCATATGGCGGCGGACGGCAGCCGCTTCCTCGCGCTGAGCGACCGCGGCGCCTGGTTCAAGGGCCGTATCGTCTATCGCGGCGGTCGCCCGTCCGGCATTGCCGATGCAGAGATGGCGCCGGCGCTCGCCGGGGACGGCAAGCCGCTCGCCAAGCACGGCTGGTACGACACCGAGTCGCTTGGCCTGGACGACGCCGGCCATGCCTATGTTGGCATCGAGCGCGTCCAGCGCATCGTGCGTTTCGATCTGAAGAAGGGCGTGCAGGCGCGCGGGCATCCGATCGCGGTGCCGGCCGATTTCAAGACGCTCGGCAATAACAAGAGCCTGGAGTGCTTGGCGGTGGCGCCGAAAAGCTCACCGCTCGCCGGTCAATTGATCGCGGTCACCGAGCACAGCCTGGATGTGCGCGGCAATCACCGCGCCTTCCTCTTGAAGGGCAGGCAGGTCGATCGTTTCAGCGTTAAGCGCAGCGACGGTTTCGACGTCAGCGACTGCGCCATCCTGCCGCAGGGCGACCTGCTGCTCCTGGAGCGCAGCTATTCGTTGCTCGCTGGCGTCGCCATGCGCATTCGCCGCATTCCGCTTGCCGCTATCAAACCGGGCGCGCTGGTCGACGGTACGAAGCTGATTTCCGCCAACCTCGCCTTTCAGATCGACAACATGGAAGGCATCGGCGTCTCGCGCGACGCGGGCGGCGACACCATCCTGACGCTGGTGTCGGACGACAACTTCTCGGTCCTGCAGCGCACGCTGCTGCTGCAGTTCAGGTTGGCCTCTTAACTGTCATTCCGGGGCGCGGCCGAAAGGCCGCGAACCCGGAATCCATAACCCCGGCGCTGCGGAGTATGGATTCCGGGTCCGCTCGTTTCACTCGCGTCCCGGAATGACCGGAGAAATTAGGCGCTGGCCAGCTTCTTGGCGATCTCGCGCTTGAGCACGCGCATCTTGGGCGCCAGCTCGTCTGCCTTGGCCTTTATCAGGAAGGCATCGAGGCCGCCGCGATGGTCGACCGTGCGCAGCGCACTGGCCGAAACCCGCGCCTTCACGGTGCGATCGAGCATGTCGGAGCGCAGGGTCACGTTCACCAGGTTCGGCATGAACCGGCGCTTGGTCTTGATGTTGGAATGGCTCACTTTGTGGCCGACCAGGGGGCCCTTACCGGTCAGCTCGCAACGCCAGGACATGGATAAATCCTCGAAAAAAGCGCCGGCGCAAGCACTTACGTGCCGGCCCGCATAGCCGTTCATGCATGATTGGCGGCACGTATAGAGAGCGGCGAAAGAGGCGTCAAGCCGCGGATTTTGAGCCCAAATCGGGGTCCGAGCGGCCCCGCCCAGTCTAGCGGCCCGCTTGCGACACCATTAGAGGAACAAACATTCGTCCAACTCTTCGCCGACCACAAGCGGAGCGGCGGATTGGGCCGATTCCGGGGGAATTCCACCTTCCCGGTCCGGTGCCCCTTGCGCCGCCGGTTCCACTGTCCGTTATATGCCGCGACCGACGGGTGGAATGCCCCCGCAGCCGGCGCAGGAGGTTCGGTTGGTGCTGTCGCTGAGGCAAACCGTTCGCTGCATGCCGCTGGCTGTCGCGAGCTTGGCGCTCGCGGCCACCGCGCTGTCCGCCCCGGCGCGGGCGCAGGGCAAGTTGGAAGCGCACTATACCGCCTCGCTCGCCGGCATCCCCATCGGCAAAGGCAGCTGGGTGATCGACATTGGCGACACCCACTATAGCGCCGCGGCGAGCGGCAGGACCTCGGGCCTGCTGCGGCTCTTCATCGGCGGGGAGGGCACCAGCGCTGCCCACGGCACGTTCGGACGCAAGGACAAATTCGCCTCGTCGATCTACGCGGCCACCATCGTCACCCGCCACAAGACCACCGAGTCGCGCATCGCCATCAAGGACGGCGACCTCGCCACCGTGAAGCTCGACCCGCCGCGCGACAAGGATCCGAAGCGGGTGCCCATCACCAAGGCCCACGAGCGCGGCATTTTTGATCCGATGACCGGCTCGCTGCTGCGGGTGCCCGGCAAGGGCCGCCTGCTGACGCCGAAGGCCTGCGACTACCGGGTGTCGGTCTTCGACGGCCGGCTGCGCTATGACCTTAAGCTTGCCTATAGGCGCATGGAGGAAGTCCACGCGGACAAGGGCTATGCTGGCCCGGTGGTCGTCTGCACCGTCCAATTCGTGCCGGTCGCCGGCTTCGACCCCACGCGCACCGCCATCAGGTACATCAAGAATCAGCGCGATATGGAGGTGTGGCTGGCGCCGATTGCCGGCACCCGCGTGCTGGTACCGTTCCGGGCCCAGACGCCGACTCCGATCGGCGAGGCGGTACTGGAGGCCGACCAATTCGTCTCCACCCCGACCTCGACCCGGGCGTCCCTCAAGCGCGCGCGCAAGGAGTAGAGCGTTTCCAGGCGAAGTGGAACCGGTTCGCCGTCCGGAAACGCGACCAAACAAAACCCATAGGCGCAGCGGACGGTCTTTTCGCTTGCCGACTCTTCACTTGACTCTTCGCGGCAGGCCCACTCTGCTCCCGGTTAACGTTTGCAAGGGAATTTAAGCCGTTTGAATCAGCGATTCCTACCCGATCTTGTGGCAGGGGCCGGCAGGCTCGCCAGATGTCGCCGTGAACGAATCCGAACTGCGTCTGAGTCAGCGATTCGGGCCGCTTTCGTTCCAGACTCGTTCCAGGCCTTAACGTCGGCCCGTGAGCCCGTCGCATTGTGATACAAAAAGCCAGCGGTCCGTGCTTTGAGCGGGCCGCCAGTCTGGACGCGTAATGACCCTTTCCTTTTCTCCGCAAGTCTCCCGCGCCGCCGCGCATGCCCGTGGCGTTGGTGTCACCGCCGTGCTCGGGCCCACCAACACCGGCAAGACCCACCTCGCCATCGAGCGCATGCTGGCGCACTCGTCCGGCATGATCGGGCTACCGCTGCGGCTGCTGGCGCGCGAGGTCTACAACAAGGTCGCCGACCGTGCCGGCGCGGAGAACGTCGCGCTCATCACCGGCGAGGAGAAGATCAAGCCGCCCAACCCGCGCTACTGGGTGTCGACGGTCGAGGCCATGCCGCGCGATCTCGACGTCGCCTTCCTGGCGGTCGACGAGATCCAACTCGGCGCCGACCTCGACCGCGGCCACGTCTTCACCGACCGTATGCTGAACCGCCGCGGTCGCGAGGAGACGCTGGTCCTGGGCGCGGCCACCATGCGCCCCATGGTCGAGAAATTGCTGCCCGGCGCCCACATCGTCAGCCGACCGCGGCTGTCGATGCTCACATATTCCGGCGAGAAGAAGATCACCCGCCTGCCGCGCCGCTCGGCGGTAGTCGCGTTCTCGGCCGAGGAAGTCTACGCCCTTGCCGAACTGATCCGCCGCCAGCGCGGCGGCGCCGCCGTGGTGCTGGGCGCGCTATCGCCCCGCACGCGCAACGCCCAGGTCGCGCTCTACCAGAACGGCGATGTGGACTATCTCGTCGCCACTGACGCCATCGGCATGGGCCTCAATCTCGACGTCGATCACGTCGCTTTCGCCAGCGACCGCAAGTTCGACGGCTATCAATTCCGACGACTCAATCCGGCGGAGCTTGCGCAGATCGCTGGCCGCGCGGGGCGGGCCACCCGCGACGGGAGCTTCGGCACCACCGGCCGCTGCGATCCGTTCGAGCCGGAGCTGGTGCAGGCGCTGGAAAGCCACAGCTTCGAGCCGATTCGAATGCTGCAATGGCGCAACGCGAAGCTCGATTTTGCTTCCCTCGGCGCACTGCAGGCTTCGCTTGCCATGGTGCCGAGCGAAGCGGGCCTCACCCGCGCGCCGGTCGGCGAGGACATCCTGGTGCTCGAGCATGCCGCGCGCGACGAGGACGTGCGCGCGCTCGCCCGCGATGCGAGCGCCATCGAGCGGCTGTGGGACGCCTGCCAGGTCCCCGACTACCGCAAGATCGCGCCGGCCACCCATGCCGAATTGGTGGTGACCCTCTATGGTTTCCTGATGCGAGAGGGTAACATCCCCACCGATTGGTTCGATCGCCAGCTCAAGCAGGCCGACCGGACCGAGGGCGACATCGACACTCTCTCCAACCGGATCGCGCATGTCAGAACGTGGACTTTCGTTGCCAACCGGCCTGATTGGCTGGCCGATCCGGAGCATTGGCAGGGGGTCACCCGCGCGATCGAGGACAAGCTCTCCGACGCGCTGCACGAACGTCTTGCCGAACGCTTCGTGGACCGTCGCACAAGCGTCTTGATGCGGCGGCTGCGAGAGAACGCGATGCTCGATACCGAAATCGGAAAAACCGGCGAAGTCGTCGTCGAGGGTCACGCCATCGGCCGGCTCGACGGATTCATGTTCGCGCCCGACGCTTCCGCTACGGCGGGCTCGGAAGCCAAGGCGCTCAATGCCGCCGCGCAGAAAGCCTTGTCCGGCGAGATCGAAGCGCGCGCCACGCGGCTGTCGCAGTGCGCCAACGACCAGATTGTCTTGGCGAATGACGGCGTCGTGCGCTGGATGGGCGACGCGGTCGGCAAGCTGACCGCCGGCGACGACGCGCTGCGCCCGCGCCTGCGCGTCATCGCCGACGAGCATCTCACCGGCCCGGCGCGCGAACTGGTGCAGACGCGGCTCGATCTCTGGCTCAAGACCTATATTGAGAAACAATTGGCGCCGCTGTTCTCGCTGTCGGCTGCCGAGGACGTCACCGGCATGGCGCGCGGTGTCGCCTTTCAGCTCGTCGAGGCGCTCGGCGTCTTGGAGCGGCAGCGCGTCTCCGACGAGGTGAAAGGTCTCGACCAGCCGCAGCGCGCCACCCTGCGCAAATACGGCGTGCGCTTCGGCGCCTATCACATCTACCTGCCGGCGCTGCTGAAGCCGGCGCCGCGCGCGCTGGCGACGCAACTGTGGGCGCTGAAGAACGAAGCGCCGGATGCCAAGGGCGTCGCCGACCTCCTGCATCTCGCCGCCAGCGGACGCACCTCGATCCCGGTCGAACAGGAAACGCCGAAGGCGCTCTACCGCACCGCCGGCTATCGCGTGTGTGGCGACCGCGCCGTGCGCGTCGATATCCTGGAGCGCCTCGCCGACCTCATCCGCCCGGCCTTGTCCTGGCGCGAGCACGCCGCCGGTCCGAAGCCGGACGGCGCTGTCGATGGGCGCACCTTCACCGTCACCGGTGCGATGACGTCGCTGACCGGCGCCTCGGGCGAGGATTTCGCCTCCATCCTGCGCGCGCTCGGCTATCGCATGGAGCGGCGGCCCAAACCGCCGGAGGCCGAGAAGCCGGCGGAGGCTGAAACGCCGGCCACCGAGGCCAGTGTGGAAGCGCCGGTCGAAGGCACGGCCGAAGCGGCACCCGAGACCGCTGCCACGGAAGCCCCCGAAACGGCGGGGGAGAGCACGGAAGCGAGTGCGCCGGAAGCCGCGTCAGTGACCGATTCCGAGATGATGCCGGAGCCGGCAGAGGCCGCGCTCGAAACGCCGGCAGAGGCCGCCCCTGAGGCGCCGGCGGTGGAAGAAACGGTTGGCGCGGTGCCGGCCGAAGGTGAAGAGGCCAAGCCGGAAGAGACCGCTGTCGAAGCGACTGCCGAGGCGCCCCTTGAAGCGCCGGAAGCCGAAGCTGCGGTCGTGGCCGAAGGCACGGCTGGCGACGAGACCGTCCAAAACGCCAATGAGCCGGAGATGATCGAGGTCTGGCGGCCCGGCGGACGCTCGGAGCGGCGGCCGCATCGGTCGCGTCGGCCGAATCAACGCGCGCAGCAGGCTGCGGCGCCGGCCGAGGGCGGCGAAGCCGCCGCCGCATCCGGCGAGGCGCCCGCGCCGGCGGAAGGCGAGCCGCCACGGCGTCACCGCCAGCGCCGTCCCAGTGGGGCCGAGCGCCAAGGTCGAGAAGATCGGCAAGATCGGCAACCGCGCAAGGATCGCGATGGTGGCCGCGGTGACCGGCAAGGGCATCAAGGGCGGGGCGACCGTCCGCGCCGCCCGCGCCGCGATGGCGGCGGTGTCGACCGTGCCGAGCGCGAGAAGTATTTCGCCAAGCCCCAGGGTGGTGGTCGTGGCGGCGGTGGCGAGCGGCGCGACAAGCAGCCGGATCCGAACTCGCCCTTCGCCAAGCTCGCCGCGCTCAAGCAGCAGCTCGAGCAGGACGGCAAAGAGGGGTCTTGAGCGCGCGGGCGCTGCAGCAGGCTCCGTTCCTCCCCAGCGAGGGGAGAGCCCGATAGTGGACCGCCAGCGCATCGACAAATGGCTATGGCACGCCCGTGTGGTGCGTAGCCGGGCCGACGCGGCGGCGCTGACCCAAGCCGGCCACGTGCGCGTCAACGGCACGCGCATGCGGGCGGCGGGCCATCCGGTCCGGATCGGTGACGTGCTGACGGTCGCGCTCGACCGCTCGGTGCGGGTAGTGGAGGTTGCCGGTTTTGCCGACCGGCGCGGGGCCGCGGCGGTGGCCCGGGCGCTTTACCGCGATCTGACAAGCCCTTCCGGTGCCGAGGCCAGGGAGCCGGCGGCCGATTCGCCTAAGGTCCCACTTCGGGAAGAATAGCTGCCATAAGTGACGTCAAAGCCGCTTGCGGCCCATTTGTCCTTGGGATAGGCAGCGTGGCGCGTATTTAACTGTCCGGAGCTCGGTGGGATGACCTACGTCGTCGTCGAAAATTGCATCAAGTGCAAGTACATGGACTGCGTGGAAGTGTGTCCGGTGGACTGCTTCTACGAGGGCGAGAATATGCTGGTCATCCACCCGGACGAGTGCATCGATTGCGGCGTCTGCGAGCCCGAATGCCCGGCCGAGGCCATCAAGCCCGATACCGAGCCCGGGCTGGAACAATGGCTCGAAGTGAACACCCAATACGCCAAGACTTGGCCGAATATTACCGTGAAACGGGATGCTCCCGCGGATGCCAAGGAGTTCGACGGCCAGGCGGGCAAATACGACAAATATTTTTCGACCGAGCCGGGCGAGGGCGACTGAAACGGGCGTTTCTGCCGCCAGAGCGGCGGGCGTTGTTTTTCTGTCGCGTCTCTGGACGGCGAACTGGCTCCCATTTCGCTTCGAAGCGTTCCAAGCTCTAAAATTCGGGCTTTAGGCGAGGGCTCGCGTTAACTGCGGGCGCGAATTGCGCAATTATGACCGCCAGATTGCGGCCTTGCGACGCCTTAACGCTTTGATTCTGCCCAAAAATGTGCTATATAAGAAAAAACACCGGAATAATGTGAGGATTCCGTCGCCAAAGGAGCTCCCCCGTCTCGGGGGCGTAATTTTTCGCGACGCTTGTTCCATCTGTCTCGGATAAGAGGGCGTGAATTCCACGCGTCAAGCAGTGGCAGGAAAAACGCGTCAGAAGTCGTCGAAGAAGAAGGGCTCCGCCAGCGCCAGTGGCCGGCGGACGAAGAAATCTGCCGCACCCCGGCGGACCTCGCAGGCCTCGCGCGGGACGTCGCGTGGGGCTCCCGCAGCCAAAACGGCCGGCACCCGCAAGGGGACCGGCGAAGGAGCTTTGCCCGGAATGTCGAGCAATAAGAAGACTACCCAACGACAAGGTTTCAAAACTAGCGAGTTCATCGTTTATCCGGCTCACGGCGTCGGCCAGATCATGGCCATCGAGGAGCAGGAAATCGCGGGCGCCAAGCTTGAGCTGTTCGTCATCAATTTCATCAAGGACAAGATGACTCTGCGGGTCCCGACCGCCAAGATCGCCACGGTCGGCATGCGTAAGCTGGCTGAGCCGCCGCTGGTCAAGAAGGCGCTCGAGACGCTGAAGGGTCGTGCGCGCGTCAAGCGCACCATGTGGTCGCGCCGGGCGCAGGAATACGAGGCCAAGATCAACTCGGGCGACATCGTCGCCATCGCCGAGGTGGTGCGGGATCTCTTCCGTTCGGAGACCCAGCCGGAGCAGTCTTACTCCGAGCGCCAGCTCTACGAAGCCGCGCTCGACCGCTTGTCGCGCGAGATTTCGGCGGTGCAGAAGATCACCGAGACCGAGGCCGTGAAGGAGATCGAGGCCGCGCTGGCCAAGGGCCCGCGCCGTGGGCCGAAGCCTGCCGAGGAAGCGAGCGCCGATGAAGGCGACGAGGCCGAGGCCGCCTGATCCGGCTCCGCCCGAAAAATTGAATACATCAAAAGCCCGGCAGCGATGCCGGGCTTTTTGTTGGAGCGTTTCCAGGCGAAGTGGGAACCGGTTCGCCGTCCGGAAACGCGACAAAAAAGCTTGGACCCGTTCACCGTTCCCGTGAAACGGTGAACGGGGCCAGCGCGAGAGACGGAAGACTTAAGCGTCGGCGCCAATGCACCGATCACGTGCCGCAGTGGGCAGGCCTCTTGTGGCTGATGAAAGCCGGTGGGAACCAAGGTGGGCCGACGCTGCCGGATGATCGGGTCACACCGCCGCACTGCGGTTGCCGCAGGCGTCCAGAAGACTAAGATACGGTCAAAATAACCTTCAACGAGGGCATCTAGGGAGATAACGATGACCGCCATCCGCGGCTATGTCGAGCCGACCACCGAGGCCGACGCGCTCGGCGTGCACTCGCTCGACCAGTTCGTTCTCGCGGTTCCCGACGGTAGCGTCGCCGAGGACTTTTATACCAATTTCGGTCTCGACGTTCAGACCAAAGGCAACACGCTCGAGATCAAGACCTTCGATCATCCGCACCGCTGGGGTTCGGTGGTGGAAGGCGTGAAGAGCAAGCAGCTGCATCATCTCTCCTTCGGCTGCTACGCCGAGGACATCGACCGGTTGAAGACGCGCATCGAAGGCAACGGCGTCAAGCTGATCGACCCGCCGCCCGGCTTCGACAGCAACGGCTTCTGGTTCCGCAACCATGAAGGCGTGCTGATCGAGATCAAGGTCGCGCCCAAGGTGTCGCCCGACCAGAAAGCCGTCAGCGAATGGAACACGGTCGGCCCCGGTGTGGCCGCCGCCGTCACCCGCGACAAGGCGCCGGCGGTGCGGCCGCGCCGGCTATCGCATGTCTTGATCTTCACCCGCGACATCGACGCCTCACTCGATTTCTATTCGCGCAATCTTGGCCTGCGCCTGTCCGACCGTGCCGCCGACATCGTCGCCTTCATGCACGGCATCCACGGCAGCGATCATCATCTGCTGGCGCTGGTGAAGTCGAGTGCGCCCGGCTTCCATCATTGCTCATGGGATACCGCCAGCATCAACGACATCGGCCTCGGCGCCATGCATATGCACGAAAAGGGCTTCCAGAAGGGCTGGGGCCTCGGCCGCCACGTGCTCGGCTCCAACTACTTCCACTACATCATGGATCCCTGGGGCAGCTTCTCGGAATATTCCTGCGACATCGACTACATCCCGAAGGAAGAGCGCTGGCCGTCCGGCGACTACGCGCCGGAGGATTCGTTCTACCTGTGGGGCCCGGAAGTTCCGCGCGAGTTCACCGTCAATGTGGAAGGCGGAGAGAGCTGAGGCTCGTAGCGGTCGCGCGAGAAGGAATGCCATAGCATCGCCATCGTCATGGCCGGGCTTGTCCTGGCCTTGACGAAGGAGGAGCCGCGCCCCGCGGCCCCCTCACTCCACCACGATCTTTACTTTCTCGCCTGGCTTGAGCTTCGCCCTGAGGCCGAGTCCGTTGAGCACGCGGAAGCGCTTTGTGCGATGGTCGGGAACCGCCATGCGGCGCGCCATCGATGCCACCGTGTCGTGCGCGCCGACGGTGACGATCTTCACCTGCAACGGGCGCACACGCTTGCGCTCCTTCAGGCTCAGGCGGCGGAAGCTTGCGACCGAGGCGCGGAAGGTGCGGTCGGCCGCCGGCGTCATGGTCTTGGCGGCGAAGATGAAGCGGTAGACGTCGCTGCCGAAGCGCACCGCGAACAGCCGGAACGTCCAGTCCTTGCCGCTCGCGCGGGCGGTGGCCGCCGGAAAGCCGTTGACCGTAAACGCGCGCAGGCTCGTGCTGTCGACGTTCTCGATCCAGCCGGAGTCGAGATATTGCGCCAGCGACTGCTCGGCCGGCACGGCCACGACGTCGAGCCGCATGGCCTCGCCGCCGCCGTCCTTCAGGCCGAGCACCGCCTGTGCAGTGTTGTCGAGGGTGAAGCCCGGCGGCGCGGTGAACGTGAAGCCGAGCTTGGGATGTACGAAGCGGCGCCCGCGCACGAAGCCTTCGCTCGGATCCTCACCATAGACCATGCCGTTGAGGTCGTTGAGATAGGCGTTGCGGTCGCGTGCGCCGATGCCCGGCCCGCTGAACTCGCGCGCGTCGAGGAGTGCCTTGCGCACGCGGTCGGGCGTCGAGGGATGGTCGGACAGGAAGTCGGCGGAACGGGAACTGTCATGGCCGCCGGACTTGAGGTCGGCGTTGCGCTGCATGTCGGCAAGGAAGCGCGCAGCGCCGTAGGGATCGAAGCCCGCGCGCGCCGACGTCTTGATGCCGATGGCGTCGGCCTCGAATTCCTGGGCGCGCGAGAAGCTCGCCAGCGCCAGCTTCGACTTGGCGAGCGCCAGCGCGCCCACCTGCGGGTCGCTGAGCACGTCACTGACCACATGGCTGATGAGCGCGGCCTGGCGCGCCTTCTGTTCGCGGATCTGGGCGTGGTGCGCGATCACGTGGCCCATCTCGTGCCCGAGCACTGACGCGAGCTCGGACTCGTCGTTGGCCAGCGCGATCAGGCCGCGGGTGATGTAGAGATGGCCGTTCGGCAGCGCGAAGGCGTTGACCGCCGGCGAGTTCAGAATGGTGACGTGGAACTTGAGATCCGGCCGGGCCGATGCCGCGGTCAATCGATTGATGGTGTCCTGCACCCTCTTCTGGATGCGCGCATCGTCGTAAAGACCGCCGTAGGTGGCGAGAATGCGCAGGTGCTCGCGCTTTTCCGCCGCCGACATGCGAGCGGTGGCGGGCGAAGCCTCGGGCAGCCGCAGCGACACCTTGTTGGAGCTCGAGAACGACGCGCAGCCGGCGAGCAATGTCGCCAGCAGCAACGCGACGAAGCGCCCGCCCCCCATCAGCGATGTCCGTGTCGCACTCATCTCAACCGTCGCCACCATTCATTTGTCCGTGCCCGGACTTAATACACCGTTTGTAAGCTCGATCTGCTCCGGTTCCTCGGCTTCGATCACCGGGCCGCGGCGCATTTCGATGACGCCGCGCACCCGCAGGACACGGCCCCGAAGCTGCACCGGATCGATGCCGGCTGCGGCGAAGCGGTGCCGCCGGCGGCGCAATATGATGACCGAAAAGTCGCGCGTCCAACGCCGCCCAAAATTCAAATATATTGTGCCGCCTGTTGGATGCACCGACAAGACCTTGCCTTCGACCAGGGCAAATTGCCCCGTTTCGGCGCGTAAACGGCTGATATTGCCGGCAGCTATCGGCAAAAAGCGGGGATCAGCCCATATTCCGCGGCGGGCGGCGCGGGCAGGCTTCTCGGCGGCGAGCAGCAGCCGAGCACACGCCATGTCGCCAACGGGCGGGGCCACCCGGGCCTCTCCTGCCGCTAGCAGCGCCTGCTGCAGCGATTGCTTGCCGTCGCCGGCATAGGCGAGCGCCACCAGCCGGCCGTAACGGTCGCGGTCGGGCCCGAGCTTGCCGAGCCGCAGTATTTTACCGGCGGCAAGCCGCTGCAAGGCAGCGCGGCTCGCGCCGAAAACGTCGATGCCGGCGAGCCGCAAGGTGCGTCCGTCGGCAAGCGTCAGCGTGCGGCCGTCACGCACCGCGGCGGCCGTGGCGGAGCCGATCGGCGTCGTCTTGCAGGCACTTTGCGCGAACGCATGGCCGGTAAGCAGCGCGGCGGTAACTGTGGCAAGGCCGAGCGATCGGATCATGACGCTGAATTATGCGGCCGGTCCGCTTCAGCCGGCAACCACGTCCTGCCATGAGGGGCAGGGCCGCGCGTCGAAGGGACGATTCCAGTTGGCGTAATTTTCCGCGTCCACGATCTGCACGGGGAGCACGATCTCGGAGGGAACGTCTTCTCGGTTCAAGAAGCGAACGGCGGCTTCCGTTGCGATGGCGCTCATCGCCAGCGTGTTAAAATTCGCCGTGGCGAGCATCCTTCCGGACGCGATCGCCGCGATGGCCTCCGGAACCGCATTGACGCCGGCGATAAGGGGCGTGCGTTTGGCGGCAAGCGCGTCCAGCGCGTCCAGAACCCCGAGCGCCATGTGATCGTTCGCGCACAGGACCGCATCGATCGCATGGAGGCGGTCGCCGGCTTCAATGTACGCCTGCTTGGCGACAGGTCGCAGATACGCGCCGCGCAGCGATATCCGCACCTTGATATCGGGAAATTGCGCAAGCGCGTCGTGGAAGCCGGCAAGCCGCTCTCGGCTTGTGGGCGAGGCGGGTGTGCCTTCGACAATTGCAATTTCGCCGCGCCCGGACATTTTCCGGAGCAGATGGCTTGCAATATTGAAGCCCAACGCCCGGTCGTCCGAGCCGACGAAGCATACGCGTTTTCCAGCCGTCGTCCTGGCGATGATGTTGAACAGCGGGATGCTCGCCGCGTCGAACTCGAGGATCGCGTCGTTTACCGCTGTCTCGTGCACGGGCACGAACAGCACGGCGTCAGGCCGTTCGCCGATCGCGCGTTTCATGAGCCCAATCTGCTCTTCGACGTTGTCCGGATGCTCGGGGACGTAATGCGTCACGGACGCGCCCAAACGCTTTGCGGCGCGGTCGGCGCCAATGCGGGCCGCTTCATAGCCGGGATTGACCTTGTTCTTGGTGAAGACGGCAATCCGCGGCGGCATGGCGGTCGATGTCCTGGTCCTCGGCGCGACGGCGCGAGCTTGCGTCCCATAAGTGTGTCAGGCAGCATGTCATAAGGGAACGTTACCGTACCGGGCGTGTTATGCCCTTTTGGGCGTCAATCCCGAAAAGCATTCAAAGCCACCATAGGGCACCGCCATGAAGATTGTTTCTCTCGTCCTCGCGACAACGTTCGCCGCCGTCATCGGATCGGCGCCGTTACACGCGCAATCGACCGGCGATCAATCCGGTGCCGCGTCGCCGTCCGGTTCCGGGATGAGCGCGCCGACGCATCCGGGCGCGAACCAGTGGGACCGCGACCGCGACTGGTATCGGCGGCCGGGCGGGCCGCAGGGCGGCTACGGCTATATGGGGCCACCATCCATGGGTCCTTGGATGATGGGTCCGCGCGCGGGCTGGATGATGGGGCCGCACGCCGGATGGATGGGCCGCCACGCCGGTTTGCGGCACCACCATCGTCCGCGCGGCGCGCGCTTCGTGTTCAAGCGCGGCAACGAGAGTATCGTGATCCAATGCCCGGCCAACCAGAGCCTGAAGGACTGCGTCGATGCCGCCGGCACGCTCATCGACAAGGTGATGCGCATGAACCCGCCGCCACCGCGGCCGGGCTCGGCCAAGTCGCCGCCGCCCCCGAACGGTGCCCAAGACGGTGGCGCGGCGTCGGGCGGCAAGGCGCCAACCGATAAGGTGCCCAGCGACAAGGCACCGGGCCCGTCCGGCAAATCGCTCTGAACGCGCATCGTCGCGGCATTATTGCCGCTGTCCCCAGCGCCGGCGGAAATGCTGTGCGGCCTTGGTCGTGAGGTGCATTCCGATATTCTTGAGGTGGCCGCAGCGCTTAACTCTTATAATGTTCCTTGGTTACGTTTAGCTGCCTAACCAAATTCTCGTCGTGATGAAGCGGCAGATCACGAAACGCAATTCCGCTTTCTTGCATGCGCGCTGCGACAAATATTGCCGCCGCCCGCTCCGTCTTGCCACCCAACGAACCCCACTGCGTTTCGTACGGCGGCCTACAATGGGTTGGATATAGTTCATCGCATAGAACGCTTAGCCAGGACGCCAGGGCAACAAATTCGGAGGTGGGCATTATGTAAGTTTGGAAAAGCGAAAGAGGCTTTTCGATAAATATCTGAGGCTAATGTTTCGTGCCGAAATACGAATTGTAGCTGTTGAGCAAAAATGCCCAATTCACCCTGTCTACGAATGTCAAAGGGTGAAGCCGCTCTTCTCGGTTACATAAGACGCCAACGCTTTTCCCGTAATCAAATGGGGGCTTCGGTCGTCATCGAGGGCTAGCCCTCTGAGAGCCGCAACCGCCGGTGGCGTCCATCTCATATCGTATTGGCAAACACCTATGTAATCACAGCCCTTATAGAGTTCATTCCTCAGCACGTGAACGTAGCAAGAAGTCTCCATGAAGCCCCGGTCTTGTAGCTTCGGGTCGTAGATGGGAAGGGCGTACTCTAGCAATGTGTTGCTGCCCGTGGACCCGGGATCAAGCGCCGCCTCGACGCCGTCCTTCCCGATCATTCGTTTCGGCTGCTTGGCGTTGACGCCGTAACGTACGAACCATTCGCGCACTTCTTCGTCGTTGAAGCCAGAAAACACAACATCGCTGAATACTGCGTGAAAGACTGCGAATATCTTCACTCTCATCGCATCACTGCCGTAGCCCTATTGGAAATCAATCCGAGTGAAGGTGCCAACAGATCGCTCGCCCGAAGGCTCCGTTCAGCCGGGAGCAACGAGAGTCTAATAAACATTGTACGCTTGGTCGAATGGGTTTGATCTGGCCGAAGCATTTGGGCGAGGTCTCAATTAAGGCGTGCTGTCCGATTGGACGCCGGCTATGCTGGAGTAAGCGGTGGTGGCGTTTGAGATGGCGGCGCCGGTATCGGACGACAAAACGCCAGGCGACAAACGGCGGGCCTGTCCGGCAAGCGGCTCTGAGCGCGGGCGGCAGCTGCGCCCCGTTCTTCCGTTGTCCCCAGCGCCGGCAGAGGTGCTGCGCGCGCCCGCACCCTGTGCTAAAGGCCCCCTCTAGCGGTCCCGTAGCTCAGCCGGACAGAGCAGCGGTTTCCTAAACCGAAGGTCAGAGGTTCGAGTCCTCTCGGGACCGCCAAATTTTCAATGGCTTAGTGGATCGTCGCCGGCGGCCGAAAGTCGATGTCCCACCCGATTCCCACCGAGCTGGTCGGTAACGTTCGGTCCGGTTTTCGGGCCTCTTAATCCTACTCTTGTCGGTGTGTTCGGATGCGCCGCGTCGATCGGCGGTCGTGCGCCCGCCGGGCACACTCTGACGGGCGATATCGCGGTTGCACGTTATTTGCTAGACGAAACGCATGTCGCCGCGGTTCCGGGTGCGGCCTACGGTCTCTCGCCCTTCTACCGCATTTCGATAGCGGCGTCCGCCGACGTGCCGACGAATGTTGTTGCGCGCATCCGTCGGGCGGCCGAGAAACGTGAAATCCGAGTCGGAGTGAATTCATGACAGCCCCCTTCAAGAAGATCCTGATCACCGGTGCGGCCGGCCGCCTCGGTAGCGAACTGCGTCGAGGCTTGGCGCCGCTCGCCGAGAGCCTGCGCCTTGCCGACCGCGTCGAGATCGAGGGCGCCAAGCCGCATGAGGAGGCGCGCGTCTTCGACCTTGCCGACGAGGCCGAGACGATGGCCGCGACCGAGGGCTGCGACGCCATCGTGCATATGGGCGGCGCGCCGCTGGAGCGGCCGTGGCAGGAGATCCTCGATTCGAACATCCGCGGCACCTACCACATCTACGAAGGCGCGCGGCGTTACGGCGTCAGGCGCGTGGTCTATGCGTCCTCGGTTCACGCCATCGGCTATCACCGGCTCGCGGACCATATCGATACCGAGAGCCCGGTGCGGCCGGACAGCCTCTACGGTGTCTCGAAATGTTTCGTCGAGGCGCTCAGCAGCTACTATTGGGACAAGTTCGGTATCGAGAGCGCCTGCGTGCGCATCTTCTCCTCCTTCCCGGAGCCTGCCGACCGTCGCATGCTGTGGTCGTGGCTGTCCTTCGACGATTGCGTGCGTCTTGTCAGCGCCTGCCTGACGGCGCCGCATCTCGGCCATACGATTACCTTCGGCATGTCCGACAACAAGGTGAAGCCCGTCGATAATTCGAAGGCCGGCCACCTCGGCTACGTTGCTCGGGACAGCGCGGAGCCCTTCCGCGCGGCGGTCGAGGCGAAGGTGCCGGTTGCCGATCCGATGGCGCTCGAAACGCGGTGCCTCGGCGGCTGGTTCGTGAACCTGGGCCATCCGGACGACGAGCCATCGACATGAAGAACAGGTATGACGTGGTCATCGTGGGCGGCGCGGTCATCGGCTCCGCCGTCGCCTATTTCCTGACCGCAAACCCGGATTTCAAAGGATCCGTGGCCGTCATCGAGTGCGACCCTACCTATGCGAAAGCGGCGACGGCGCTGTCCTCGTCGTCGATCCGCCATCAGTTCTCGAATCCGATCAACGTCAAGATCAGCCAGTTCGGCACGCAGTTCATCCGCGACTTCGCTGAGACCATGCAGGTCGGCGATGACCGGCCGGATCTCGGCCTTCACGAGGGCGGCTATCTGTTCCTGGCGCGCACCCCCGAGCAGGTTCAGATCCTGCGCGAGAACCATGCCGTCCAGCGCGCATGCGGCGCGGACGTCGTGCTGTGGAATAGCGATGAGCTCGCCGAGGCGCTTCCGCATCTGCGGACCGCGGATATCGCGCTGGCGTCCTACGGGCGATCCGGCGAAGGTTGGTTCAACAACACCGGGCTGATGTACGGCTTCAAGGCCAAGGCGCGCGCGCTGGGTGCCGACTATGTCACTGACGAGGCGATGACGATCGAACGCGTCGGCGGCCGCGTCACGGCGGTGAAGTTGAAATCAGGTGAAAAGGTTGAGGCGGGATCGGTCGTCAACGCGTCGGGCCCGCGTGCGGCGCTGACGGCGCGCATGGCCGGGCTCGACATCCCGGTCGAGCCGCGCAAGCGCACCACCTTCGTCTTTGATTGCGCCAGATCGCCGGAGGGCAGTGCCCGCGTCAACCACGGGCGATTGCCACTGATGATCGACCCGACAGGCGTTTTCTGTCGTCCGGAAGGCCGTTTCTTCCTTGGCGGGTGCAAGCCGGTCGAGGATCCTGCCGTCGACTGGGACGACTTCGAGCCACGCTACGCGGAATTCGAGGAGATCATCTGGCCGGCGCTTGCCGAGCGGTCGGAGGCCTTCGAGGCGATCAAGGTCGTCAACCAGTGGGCCGGGCACTACGATTTCAACACGCTCGACCATAACCTCGTGGTCGGGCGCCACCCGGATGTGACGAATTTCATCTTTGCCAACGGGTTCTCGGGGCATGGCCTGCAGCAGGGCCCGGCTGCCGGCAGGGGCGTCTCGGAATTGATCATCTACAACGAATTCCGCACGCTGGACCTTCGCGAAGTCGGCTACGAACGCATCGTCGCCGGGCGGCCCTTTCTTGAGAAGGCGGTCATTTAGAGCACGATGCGTTTGGGTTGAATCAGCGTGCTTTCCTAACATTTTGTTTGAGCATGATCTTTTCCGAAAACCGGTTCCCACTTTTCGGGATCATGCTCTAGGGACCTGATCCGCCGCGGCTTGTTGGGCCCGCCGGCGGAGCGCGACCGCCACGATCGTCATGGCGCGTCGCTGAGCGCGCGCAGTCGGACCATGGCGACAATGCCGAAGGCGGGCCCGAGCGCCAGGCCCGCCAGCACCGCGGGCCATCCGAACTTCGATGCCAGTACCGGCGTCAGTTGCACGGTGGCGAAGGTCAGCGCGAAGCCGAGCGCGGTCTGGAAGGTCAGCAGGCTGCCGGCTTGGTGCGGCGGCGAGGCATCGGCGACCAGCGCCGAGAACTGCGCCGAATCCGGCACGATCGATGCGCCCCAGATCAGAACAACGAGAAAGGTGAGCCACACCGGCCCGCCGAAGGTCGCCGCCGCCAGCAATGCCGACGCGCCGCTGATGACCATGGCGATAATTGCGACCTCCGCCTTGCCGATGCGGTCGGCCCAGCGGCCGGCAATAGCGGAGGCGACGCCGCCGATGCCGATGGCGCAGAAGGCAGTGATTTTGGCGAGTTGCTCGGCCTGCGGCGCCGCCATGAAGGCGCGATAGGAGACGGCGGAGGCGACGCCGATCCACGCCCACATGGCGTAGAGCTCGAACATGTGACCGAGATAACCGGCATAGGCGAGCCGCACCCGCCGGTTGGTCCAGGCCGTGACCACGACATGCGGATCGAAGCGCGCCGCGACGCCGTGATAGGGCCCAAGCGCGACGCCGAGACTGATCAAGCCGGCCGCCACCGATGCCGCCGACGCTGCGGCGACGGTCAGGCGCCAGTCGGCGCCGCCGATAAGCGCGATCAAATGCGGCGAGGCCGTGCCGAGGACGAGGGCGCCGATCAGCGCGCCCACCAGAGAAGCCGCGGTCCTTCTCGCCCCAGCCGACCACGATCTTCATGCCGACCGGATAGACCCCGGCCAGCAGCGCGCCGGTCGCGACGCGCGCGGCGATCGCCGCCGCGCCGCCCGGCGTGTCGATCAGGAGCGTCAAGTTGATGAGGCCGGCACCGATCGCCGAGGCGGCGAACACGCGGCGCGGGTCGAAGCGGTCTGCAAGGCCCAGCACCGCGGAGACGAGCGCGCCGATGACGAAGCCGGCCTGCACGCCGCTCGACAGCGCCGCCTGCCTGAACGGCGTCAGCGTCGTCTCGCGCAGCATGTCGGGCAGCACCGCGGCCGAGACGAACCAGAGCGACATCGCCGCCACTTCGGCCAGAAGCAGCAGCACCAGGGAACGGGTTTTCATGGTGAAGCCGCGCGGTTGTGGACGAATAAGGTCATTGCAGAATCGCCCCGCGCCCACTTTTCTTCGGCAGCAGCCGGCACGATAAACAAACCCTGCGGCGCCGCAAGGTGGGGGTCAGCCCCACATCCGTCGCAGGTTGGCGCGCACGTCGACGCTCGCGCGTGCCGGCCCGTGGCTCGCGTCCGCCGGCTTGACCGGCGGCCACGATCGGCGCTCGAAGTGTTTCAACAGTGCCGGAGGGATGAAGCGCGTGCGCTGGGCATAGACGTGGCGGTTGCCGCCGCCGCGCTGGTTATGGACGTAGAAGCGCTGCGGCACCATGAGATGAAGCTGGTCCTTGGCGCGCGTCATCGCCACGTAGAGCAGCCGTCGTTCCTCCTCGATCTCCGACGTCGAGCCGGTGGCGAGGTCGGAGGGCAGGCAGCCGTCCACGGTGTTGAGCAGGAACACGCTCGCCCATTCCTGGCCCTTGGCGGAATGGATGGTGGAGAGAATGAGATAATCCTCGTCGAGCAGCGGTACGCCGGCTTCGTCGCTGGTGGCGTCCGGCGGATCGAGGGTGAGCTCGGTGAGGAAGCGCTCGCGGCTCGGATAGTGTGATGCGATCTGCGCGAGCTGGGCGAGGTCCGCCAGCCGCACGGCGGCGTCCTCGTGGATGCGTTCCAGATGCGGCTCGTACCAGCGGCAGGCGAGGTCGATCTCGGCCGGCCAGCCGGCCGCCTTCAGCCGCAACGTGCCCAGGGTCGAGACGAATTCCGCCCAGTGCGCGCTTGCCGCCGCCGGTGGCTTGAATTCGTCGAGCGCCAGCAGCGGATCGCCCATTTCCGTCATGCGGTCGAGCAGCTTGCCCGCCGACGAGGGCCCGATGCCGGGCAGGAGCTGCGCGACGCGGAAACCTGACACGCGGTCATGAAGATTCTGTGCGAAGCGCAGCACCGCCAGCAGGTCCTTGATGTGCGCGGCTTCCAAGAACTTCAAGCCGCCGAACTTGACGAACGGAATGTTGCGGCGGGCGAGCTCGATTTCCAGGCCGGCGCTATGATGCGACGCGCGGAACAGCACCGCCTGCGATTTGAGCGCGGTGCCGGCTTCGCGGTTTTCCAATATATTTTCGACCACGTAGTCCGCCTGCATGGTGTCGTCTTCGACATGAACGATGCGCGGCTTGTCGTCTGAGACGCGTTCCGACCACAGCTTCTTGGCGAAGCGTTCCGGCGCCAGTTCGATCACCGCGTTGGCGGCTTCCAGGATCGGCTGCGTCGAGCGGTAATTGCGCGTCAGCGCGACGATCTCGGCGCGCGGCGAGAAATGGCCGGGAAAGTCGAGGATGTTGCGCACGGTGGCGGCGCGGAACGAGTAGATCGACTGCGCGTCGTCGCCGACCACGGTGAGGCCGTTGCCGTTCGGCTTCAGCGCCAGCAGGATCGAAGCCTGCAGCCGGTTGGTGTCCTGGTATTCGTCGACCAGCACGTGGTCGAAGCGCGCGGCGATCGTTTCGGCGATGGCGCCGGCCGCCATCATCTCGGCCCAGTACAGCAGCAGGTCGTCGTAATCGAGCACGTTCTGTTGCTGCTTGGCCTCGACATAGGCGCCGAACAGCCGGCGCAGTTCACCCTCCCATTCGTCGCACCAGGGGAAGAAGCGCTCCAGCAGTTCGCCGAGCGGCATCTGCGCGTTTACGGCGCGCGAATAGATCGAAAGACACGTGCCCTTCATCGGAAAGCGCTTGGCGGTCTTGGAGAAGCCGAGCTCGTGCCGCACCAGGTTCATCAGATCCGCGGAATCCTCGCGGTCGTGGATGGTGAAGGCCGGCTCGAGCCCGATGTCGCGGGCGTGCTCGCGCAACAGCCGCGCGCCGATTGCGTGGAAGGTGCCCGACCAGGTGAGCGCGTCGGTCATAGGCGCAGCGAGGCCCGCATTGCCCAGCGCTTGGTTGCCCAGAACTTGCGCGCCGATGCGCGCCACGCGCCGCTGCATTTCGTTGGCGGCGCGGCGCGAGAAAGTGAGCAGCAGGATGCGGCGCGGATCGGCGCCGCCGGCGATCAGATGGGCCACCCGGTGCGCCAGCGTGTTGGTCTTGCCGGACCCGGCGCCGGCGATGATCAGCAGCGGGGCTGCGTCGGGGCCGGCGCCGCCATGCTCGACCGCACGGCGCTGGGCGTCGTTGAGCGTGGCGAAAGGGGCGGCGGTCATTGTTGTTCGTGTTGCCCGGCTTGCTGCGAGGCCAACGTACAAAGCATGAACGGGCTGATTCGTCGATTCGGGCTCCGATCGGCCGTTTTTCGCCCGAATTGGGCCCTACAGGAGTGCCGGCCAGCGCGCTTTCAGGAGGCTATGACCCGCTCGCGGACTTTGAATTCGGTGCGCTCCTGGTCTACAGATCGCGCCGTAATCTGAACCCGCTTCCCGCGAAATTCGTTGGTCCGTGGGGCTAGGCGACCCGGGTGTCGCGCGCCCTGCGACTGGCTGCTTTTTGACCTCAATCCTCGGGCTGAACGCCGGATCGCTGGGTCGGACGTGAACCTGGTGGTGATAAACCTGCGATAAGCCACGCCTTCCGATGATCAAGTCCGTCATAAAAGCGACGATCGAACAATGCACGCGCTGGCCGTGGCTGGTCCTCGCGGTGAGCGTCGTTTTGGCTGGGCTCGCCGGCCTCTACACCGTCCAGCATTTCGCCATCAACACCGACATCAGCAAGCTGATCTCGCCCAGCCTGCCCTGGCGCCAGCGTGAACTCGCCTTCAATAAAGCCTTTCCCCAGGGCACCAACATCATCCTGGCGGTCGTCGATGCGCCCACCTCGGAGGCGGCGAGCAAGGCGACGCTGTCGCTTTCCCATGCGCTGGCGGGTCGCAAGAACCTGTTCCGGGCCGTCGATCCGGTGAGCGAGACCGCGTTTTTTGCCCATAGCGCCTTCCTGTTTCCGCCCGTCGACCAGGTCGCCGCCATCACCGGCAGGCTGGGCGAGGCCGCTCCGCTCGTCGGGCAGATGGCGCGCGATCCGAGCCTGCGCGGCCTGTCGCGCGCGCTGCAGTTCGGCGTCATGGGCATCGCCGGCGAGGGCGGCTCGCTCGACGCGCTGGCGCCGGTGTTGAACAAGGCCTCTTCCACCATCGGCGAGGTGCTGGCGGACGAGCCGCCGACGTTTTCCTGGCGGGCGGTGCTGGCTGGTCAGCCGCCGAGCAGCACCGACACGCGGCGCTTCATCGTTATCCATCCGGTGCTCGACTTCGCCGCGCTCGAGCCGGGCAAGCCAGCGAGCGACGCGGTGCGTCAGGCGGCGGTCGACCTGCACCTCAAGCAGGATCTGGGCGCCACGGTGCGGCTGACCGGCTCGGTGCCGATATCGGACGAGGAATTCCGCACCATCCAGGAAGGCGCCGTCCCCAATGCGATTGCCACCATCGTTGTTGTGCTGATCATCCTGTGGCTGGCGCTGCGCTCGGCCAAGATCATCGTGGCGGTGTTCATCACCGTCTTCATCGGCCTTGCCATCACGGCGGCGCTTGGGCTGATGATGGTCGGCGCGCTCAACATGATCTCGATCGCCTTCTTCGTGCTGTTCGTCGGCATCGGGGTCGATTTCGGCATCCAGTTCTGCGTGCGATATCGCGCCGAGCGCCACGCCATCGACGACCTGCGCGGCGCGCTGGTCGACACCGCCGAGCACATCAGTACGCCGCTCGCGCTCGCTGCCGCGGCGACGGCCGCCGGCTTCCTGTCGTTCGTGCCGACGGCCTACCGGGGCGTCTCCGAGCTCGGCCAGATCGCCGGCCTGGGCATGATCATCGCCTTCGTCTCGAGCGTGACGGTGCTGCCCGCGCTCTTGACCATCTTCAACCCCGCCGGCGAGCCCGAGCCGCTCGGCTACGCGGCACTGGCGCCGGTCGACCGCTTCATGGAGCGCTACCGCATGCCGATCCTGATCGGCACCGTGGCGGTGATCGTGCTGGCGTCGCCGCTGCTCTATTTCTTGCGCTTCGACTTCAACCCCATCGACCTGCGCAATCCGCATGCCGAATTGATCGCCACCTATCTCGACGTCAGCCGCGATCCCGCCGCTGGCACCAATGCCGTCGACGTCCTGGCGCCGTCGCTCAGCGCCGCGCGCGGAGACGCCGCGCGCCTCGCCAAGCTGCCGGAAGTCGCGCGCGCCATGACGCTCGACAGCTTCGTGCCGTCCAACCAGCCGCGTAAGATCGCCCTCATTCAAGCTGCCGCCAAGAACCTGCTGCCCGCGCTCAACGGCCCCAAGGCGGCGGCGCCGACCGACGCCGAGAACATCACGGCCTTGCAGTCGGCGCAGCAGGCGCTCGAACGTGCCGCGCAGGGTCGCGACGACGCCGGCTCCAAGGCCGCCAAGCGTCTCGCCGCGGATCTCGGCCGGCTCGCGGCCGCCGGTCCGCCGGTCCGTGCCAGGGCGCAGGCCGCTTTTGTCACGCCGCTCGAAACCGCGCTCGCCGGCTTGCGTCAGGCGCTGCAGCCCGAGCCAGTCACCGAGACAAACCTGCCGGCCACGATTCGCCAGCAATGGATCACCCCGGACGGCCGCGCCCGTGTGGAAGTGCTGCCCAAGGGCGAGCTCAACACCAATGCCGAAATCCGCAAGTTCGCCGGCGCGGTGCTCAAGGTGGAGCCGCGCGCCACCGGCGGGCCGATCTCAATCCTGGAATCGGGCGACACCATCATCAAGGCCTTCTTCGAGGCCGGGCTCTGGGCGCTGATCTCGATCTTTATTCTGCTGTGGCTGACGCTGCGCCGCGTCGGCGACGTGCTGCTCACCATCGTTCCGCTGCTGGTCGCGGCGGTGGTGACGCTCGAGCTGGTGGTGGCCTTCGGCATGCAGCTCAATTTTGCCAACATCATCGCGCTGCCGCTGCTGCTCGGCATCGGCGTCGCCTTCAAGATTTATTACATGATGTCCTGGCGCGCCGGTTACAGCCAGGTGCTGCAATCGCCGTTGACGCGCGCAGTGTTCTTCAGCGCGCTCACCACCGCGACCGCCTTCGGCAGCCTGTGGTTCTCCAACCACCCGGGCACATCGAGCATGGGCAAGCTCTTGGCGCTGTCGCTGGTCTGCACGTTGGCCGCCGCCGTGCTGTTCCAGCCGATCCTAATGGGCCCGCCCCGGAACCCGCGCGATCGCTGAGCAGATATCCGCGGCGGGTGTTGTGACCGGGCCGGCTTCGCCGGTGGTGCCTTTGATGGAGCCGGCATAGCGTTGCGCCGGCCGCTGCACCCGCGTCCAGTTCTCGCCGCCGCAGAAGATGCCGAGCGCGCAGCCTTCGACGTGCAAAGTGTCGGCGCTTCCAAGCGCGATCGAAGCGTCGTAGGTCTGCCCGTCCTTGGCGTTGTAGATGTCGCCCTCCCAGTGGCCGGGATCGTCGCCTTGGCGCATATGGAGCAGCACCGGCATCCCCAGCGTGGGCCGGCGGCGCAGCGCCGGGTCCGGATTATGAATATCGCGGCCGGTCTTTCGCTCCCAGGCTACTACGCCCCACAGTGCGTTCCCGCAGTCGACCACGCGAATCAGCGCGCTGCCGTCGGCGACGCGCCATTCGCCGGTCGGATCGGCGTCCGGCATTCTCGCCGGATTTTGCGCCAGGGCGGGACCGGTGGCCACGCCGATAGCCAGGATTGCCCAAATTACCGCTCTCAACGGTTCCTCCGATCACCCCGCCTTCCCGATAATGCGCTCGAACCGCCCCGGTTCGACCGCGCGCCCGATTTTCATCGCCCGTGCAGCGGCCGAATCACCCGCTGCGCATTAAATGGGCAGCACTTGGCCTGCGGCGGCTTGCCGCCACCGGGCCGATGCGCCATATGGCTGTTGGCGCGGGGTGCGACGGCCCCCGAACGCGGGGGCCAGGTTACGAACAAGGTCTTGAGGTCGATCCCATGAAAAATGCGCGTCTGCTCTTCGTTGGCGTCATCGGCGCCGCGCTCGCCTTCTCTCCGCTGTCGGGCGCGATTGGTGCCGAGCGTGGCCCCTCGCAAACCGATCTCGCGCTGATCAACGGCATCATCCAGCTCGTTCAGCGCGAATACGTTCACAAAGTCGGCGCGCATCAACTTACCGTCGATGCGCTCAAGGGCATGATGGCGCGGCTCGATCCCCATTCCGACTACATGGACGAGCCGGAATACAAGGAATTGCAGGCCAATATTTCCGGCAAGTTCGGCGGCCTCGGCATCGAGATCACCGAGTTTCACGGCGTGCCCAAGGTGATCTCGCCGATCGACGGTACGCCTGCCGCCAAGGCCGGCCTCGAGCCTGGCGATCTGATCGTCGCCATCAATGGCGAGACCGCCCGCGGCGTTGGCCTCAACAAGATCGTTAGCATCCTGCGCGGCGCGCCCGGCAGCAAGGTCACCGTCACCATCCTGCGCGGCACCAAGAAGCAATTCGACGTCACCATCACCCGCGCCATCATCTCGGTGCAGACGGTGAAGTCGAAGCTGGAGGCGAACAACGTCGGCTACGTCCGCATCACCGAATTCGGCGGCACCACCCCGGGCGACTTCAAGAAGGCGATCGAGGCCATGCAGAAGAAGGCCGGCGGCCATCTCAACGGCATCGTGCTCGATCTGCGCAACGATCCCGGCGGCTTGCTGACCGCCGCGGTGGCGGTCGCGGGCAACTTCCTCGACGGCGGCACCGTCGTCAGCATCCACGGCCGCCGCAAGTCCGACGATGAGGCCTACAAGGCGGCCAAGGGCAGCATGAGCGTGCCGAAGAGCACGCCGATGGTGGTGCTGATCAACGGTGCTGCGGCTTCGGCGTCGGAGATCGTCGCCGGCGCCATGCAGGACACCAAGCGCGCAACCATCATGGGCACCCAGAGCTTCGGCAAGGGCTCGGTGCAGACCATCATCCCGCTCGACGGCCACGGCGCGCTGCGACTGACCACGGCGCTCTATTACACGCCGAGCGGACGCTCGATCCAGGGCCGCGGCATCACGCCCGACGTGGTGGTCGAGGCGGCCAAGGACGTGCAGGTCGCCGGCCTGCTGCCGCGCGAGAGCACCCTGCACGGCTCCTTCCACAATCCCGGCTCGCTCATCAACGGCAAGGTGGCGCCGAAGGATATTGCGAAGCAGACGGCCAAGCCGGACCTGTCGCCGCCGATCAAGGCGCAGCTCATCGCCACCGACAAGGACAACCAGCTCAAGGCGGCGCTGGCCTTCATCGACAAGAAGATCGGCAGCACGACCACCGCCGGGAGCAACGGCACGCCGACCAAGGACTGAGCGGCGCGCTGTTCCAGCCTGAGCTGAATGCACTATCGCCGGGGCTTTGCCCCGGCGATTTTTCTTTGTGGCAGTTGGTGGGGGCACTATTCGCGAGGCCCACCCCATAGGCGGCCGAATACTGCTCAGTTCTTGTCGTGCAGCATGGCGTGCTGCCCGCTCGGGCTCGAATTGAGCGCGAAGATGGCAATGGCGTCGCCGCGCGGATAGCCGAGCTGAAAATTGCCGCCGGCCGCGACCGCCACGTATTGCTTGCCTTTCACAGAGTAGGTGATCGGCGGCGCGTTGACGCCGGCGCCGAGGTTATAGCGCCACAGCTTCTTGCCGGTCTTGGCGTCGAAGGCGTCGAACCAGCCGTTGCCTTCGCCGGTGAACACCAGGTTGCCGGCGGTGGCGAGCGCGCCGCCCATCATCGGCTGCGGCGTCTTGGCCTGCCAATCGATCTTGCCGCTGTTGACGTTGATGGCGGTGAAGGTGCCGCTCTGCTCGGCCTTGTCGCCCTTGACGTTCTTGAACGTGCTGCCGAGCCGGATGGTGCCGGGCAGATTGGTCACCTTGGACGTGGTGAAGGTCATGAGCTGGTTGAGACCGAGGACGTAGACGTCGTCCGTCTTCGGCGAATAGGCCGGCGGCGACCATTCCGAGCCGCCATTGGCGCCGGGTAGCATGGCGACGCCTTTCTTGGTCGGCTTGCTGAACATGTTCTTCGACATCGGCACGAACGGCGCCGACTTGCGGATCAGCTTACCGGTGTTGCGGTTGACGATGAAGAACCAGCCGACTTTGCCGGCCTCGCCCGCCGCCGGCACGGTCTTGCCGTTCACCTTGGTGTTGAACAGCACCACGTTGGAGACCGCGTCGTAGTCCCAGACGTCGTGCTTGACCTCCTGATAGGCCCATTTCAGCTTGCCGGTGTTGACGTCGAGGGCGACGATCGAATCGGTCCACAGGTTGTCGCCCTTGCGGCTGGCGCCGTTGAGGTCAGGGTTGGGATTGCCGGTGGAGAAGATCACCAGCCCGCGTTTCGAGTTGATCGCCGGCGTGGTCCACACCATGCCGCCGCCGCTCTTCCAGGAATTGCCCTTGAACGACTTCGGATCGGTGGCGTGCCAGCGCCAGTCCTGCTTGCCGGTCTTGGCGTCGTAGGCGGCGACGAAGCCGCGGATCGCCCATTCGCCGCCGGACGAGCCGACGATCACCTTGCCGTCATAGAGCTGCGGCGCCATGGTCTCGGAGAAGCCGGCGCGCGGGTCGGCGAGCTTGCTCTCCCACTCCTTTTTGCCGGTCTTGGCGTTGAGCGCCAAGAGCTTGTCGTCGAGGGTGAGCACGTAGACCTTGCCGTAGCCGACCGCGACGCCGCGGTTCACCGGCCCGCAGCAGATCTTGAAGTTGCCGAGGTTGTAGCTGGTCTCCCAGATCGGATCGCCGGTGGCGGCGTTGTAGGCCATGATCTTCATCTTGCCGTCGACCACCGGCGTGGTGGCATACATCACGCCATCGACCACGATCGGCGTCGTCTCGAAGCTTGCCGGCATCGCGGTCTGGATGATTGCCACCGGTTTCAGGTTCTTCACGTTTTTGGCGTCGATCTGGCCGAGCGGCGAGTAGCGCTGGTTGGAATAGGTGCGCCCGTGCAGCAGCCAGTTCTTGCCGCCCTTGGCGGCCCCTTTCATCTCGCTGTTGGAAACGTCGACGTTCATGTCCGACGGCACGGCGCCGTGCACGTCCTGGCTGGTATCGCTCTTGCTGATTTCATTCTGCTGTTGCTGAGCGTGGGCCATGGGCGCCTGCAGCAGCAGGGCCAGGACCGCGGTCGATACGCCAAACGCCAGTCCGTGCGGACGGGCGCGATGGCCGGTTGCCACCAACGTGCGCAAGATGCCGTTCATCGTCTTTACTCCTTGGGAGTCTTGTGTGTGTCGCCCCCTTTGGTTACTGAGACTGCGAATTGGCCTGACTATTGTGTTGCCCGCCGGTCTTGCCCGGATAGGGCAGCAGCTTGACGTGATGAAGCGTCTTTTCGCTCAGCGGCGTCGCGCCCTGCGGATAGCCGTTTTTTGACAGGATGTAGGACAGCGCCTCCAGGTATTGCTGCTTGGACAGACTGGCAGGCGCGTCGGCCGGCATCTGTGTCTTCATGAAGGTGAAGAGCTGTTGCGCCGACATCTTGCTGTAGGCGAGGTTGGACGCGAATTTGGAGCCGGCGAGCGGCGGGCCGGCTTTGCCCTGCAATTGGCCACCGTGGCACTTGGCGCAGTGCTGCATGAACACCTGATGACCCGCTGCGGCTTGTTGTTGGGTGTAATCGCCGGTCGCGGCCGCAAGCTGTCCGACGCCGGCGGCGGTAAAGGCGAGCGCGAGGGCATAAACGCTGGCAATCGTACGCAGGCGCCACGCCCCCGCCTGGTTCGCGGTCGCGTGGTCGGCGAAATCGTTCAGTCTCATAAATCGTGCACTTCACTTAACGCTAGTCCGGTGCTGGCCACGCGATCCGGAGCAGGTGTCCTGCGGCGGTTGACGATGAAAAAGATTGCCGTCGCACCCATGAAGCGGGCAACAACTTCCATCTTCCACGAAGTAACGGAACTGGCGATGGAAAGTTCCGCCGCAAGGCAACGCACAGCATTAAGAAGATTTAAGAAAAGGCGGTCGCTTCTTGAAAATCTGGGAGTGCGGCGACCGGAGCTGCCGCGCGCGCTGGCTTGTCCTTACGGATGCGCCGCCCAGGCCGGATCGCGCGCGGTGGCGGGACGCAACGACGGCACCTTCGCCGGCTCCAGCGGCACGACATTGCGATGCGCCGGCGCCTTCAGCGCCTGCATGAAGCCCGTGAACCAGGCGTGGATCGAGTTGCGCAGCAGCGTGTCCATCATCTGCTGCCAGCGGGCGCGGCGCTCCTCGAACGGCATCGCCAGGCCGCTGGCGATGCAGCGCGCCACGGCCTCGACGTTCTCGGGATCGACCAGCAGCGCCGCGTCGAGCTCGTGCGCGGCGCCGGCGCGCTTGGACAGCACCAGCACGCCGGGATCGGCCGGGTTCTGCGCGGCGACGTATTCCTTGGCCACCAGGTTCATGCCGTCCTGGAGCGGGGTCACCAGCCCGATCGCCGCAGTACGGTAGAAGCCGGCGAGCGTTGCCTGGCAGAAGCCCTTGTTCAGATAGCGCACCGGCGTCCAGTCGATGTCGCCGTGGCGGCCGTTGATGTCGCCGACCTGGGCCGCCAGCTGGTGCTGCAGCGCGCGGTAACTGGCGATATTGGAGCGCGACGGCACGCCGACCTGCAGGAAGCTGAGCCGTCCCCTGAGCTTGGGATAGCGCCCCAGCAGATGGTCGAAGGCCTGGAAGCGCTCGCCGATGCCCTTGGTGTAGTCGATGCGGTCGACGCCGACGATCAGCTTGGCGCCGTTCAGGCTCGTGCGTAGCCGGTGCACGTCGGTATCGCCGGCCGCCTTGAGCGCGCTGTCGGCGAAGCCCTCGGTGTCGATTCCGATCGGGAAGGTGGCGAGCCGGCAGGTGCCGTGATGGCCCTTCGAAGCTGAGGCCTTCGTGAGGCACATGCAGCTCATTGCGCAGGATGCTGGCGAAGTTGTTGCGGTCGCGGTCGGTCTGGAAGCCGATCAGGTCGTAGGCGAGCATCGCCTGGGCCAGCTCGCGGAGCTCCGCGAGCGCGGCCATGGTCCGGCGCTCGGGCCAGGGCGTGTGCAGGAAGAAGCCGATCTTCTCGCCGACGCCGTGCCGGCGCAGCTCGCGCCCCAGCGGCAGGAAATGGTAGTCGTGGATCCAGAAGGTGGACTGAGGCGCGGCGAAGCTCGCCAGCGTGCGCGCCATATAGGCATTCACGGCACAATAAGAGGTATAATCCCCGGCGCGGGCGTGGGCGAGGTCGGTGCGCGCATGCAGCAGCGGCCACAGGCAGGAATTAGCGTAGCCCTCGTAGAAGCCGCTGTAGTGCTGCGCGGGGAGGTCGACACGGGCGATCGTGCCGTGGCCGTAGCCTTCGACTTCGACCAGCGGGATATCGCCAGCCTCGACGTGGCGCGAGTTGCCGCTGGAGCCGAACCATACCACCCCGGACTGCTTGACTGCCGGTAGCAGCGCGGCTGCCAGCCCACCGACCATGGGTCCACCGGGCGTTACGCGTGCCACCCGATTGGATACGACGATGTCCATGGCGCTTAAGCCCTAATTCCCGAGGTGACTTGTATTGCTGAAATCAAGAACCGTGCCATTCAAAGCTGCTGACGGAAACGTGTGCCTTGATCCACATCAACGGGGTTTCCGGTGTTTAATTTGTGGCGACCCAATGAACTGCCGGCGCTTGGTGACCGCGATTGCCCGTGACATTGAGACAACGCGCGTTTGTCGCGCCGGTTCCGACCGTTGCTAGGACGATGCGCGCCTATACGCGGCATCTCGATCAAACGCGGCGTAAAACGCAGACCGGCATTTGGCTGAAAAGATGGAGAAGATTTAATTCGTCTGTACGACGTTTCCGATACGGCCCTATGACATCGACGAAATTTGCGGGCGCGGGCGGCGCAATGGAGGCGTCGATTCCGGTTGGCCAATGTCGACCGGTATCGGTGAGCGGGGCAAAATGCCGCGCGAGGGTAACAACCACCTGTTGGCGCTTCCAGGTCCGTGAAAACGCGATGACGTGTTCGGCCTGCGGCCCGGAAACGGCCAGCGGCTCGTAACTGCCGCGCCGGAACAACTCCGCATAGTCCCGGCGCAACCGCAGGAGGCGGTGTGTTAATGTCATTTTTATGCGGCCGTCGCGCCAATTTGCCGTGAGCGTTTGCCAGTCGTCCGGCGCGTGCGTCAGCGCGTCGGCGCGCGCGGCGAAATCGACCGGCCGCCGGTTGTCGGGATCGACGAGGGAAAAGTCCCAGAACTCGGTGCCCTGGTAGAAATCCGGCACGCCGGGCAGAAGCGTCTTTAGCGTCAGTTGCGACAGGCCGTTGAGCGCGCCCAGCAAGGCGGTGCGGTCGGCGAATTGCGCGAAGGAATCGAGGAACGGCGCCGATATCTTTTCGTCGAGCAGGGTGCGCACGAACTGCTCAAGGCCGGCTTCGTAGGCCTCGTTGTTGTTGGTCCAGCTCGTCTCCTGCTTGCCCTCGCGCGCGGCCTTGATGGCATAGCCCACCATGCGCTCGGTGAATGTCTGGTCGCGCCGGTCCGGCCAGGCGCCGATCAAGGCCTGATAGAGCATGTATTCGTGAGCGAGCGACGGCCGCCGCTCGCCGTCGCCGTGGCGGATCAGGGGCGCGTTCTGGCTGCGCCATTCGTGCACGGCTTCGTCCCATTCGCCCGCCAGTTCAGACAGCGCCAAGATGCGTCCGCGCGCGTCCTCACCGCGCTTGGTGTCGTGGGTGGCGGTGGCGGTCAGCCCATGCGGCTCGGTCTCGACGTGGCTTTGCTGGCGGCGGTGGAAGTCGTCGGGCGAAAGCGCCGGCAGTGCGGGATCGCCGCCGACTTCGTTGAGCGCGATCAGCCGGTGATAGCGGTAGAAGGCGGTGTCCTCCAGCGCCTTGGCAGTGACCGGGCCGGTGAACTGCTGCAGCTTGAGCGCGAAGTTGCGCACGCGCGGCGCGCTGTAGCTGGGGTTATGGACAAGATCGAGGGTGATGACGTCGCGCAGGAAATCGAAGATCTCCGGGTCGGGCCCTTCCCAAGCCTCGCGGGCGTGGGCAATGGCGTCTTCGATCAGCTTGCGGTCTTCCGGCGAGGCGCCGGCCGCGGTCACGTAGGTCCGGTAGACCGGAAAAGCGAGCACAAAGGCCTGTAGAGCCGCGCGCAGGCGGTCGATGGTGAAGTCGCGGGTCGAGAAATGGCCGGCAGCGATGCGCGCCAGTTGCTGGCACAGCACGGTGAACTCAGCTGCCAGCATGGTGTTGATGACGGTTCGCTTGGCCGCCGCCACCATGCTTTCGAAGGTGGCGCGCTCGCCGGTAAAATCGCGCCAGGTGCGCTCCAGCGGGTCGAGCCCCTTGCCGTCAACCAGCACGCGCGAGATGACGTTGAGCCATTCGTAGCCGGTGGTGCCGGCGACGCCAGGGAAATGCGGCAGCGGCTCGTGGTCTTCGAGGATCTTCTCGACCACCACATAGAACGTGCCGCGCAATTTCGCCTGCCGCCGCTCCTTCTGGATCAGCCGGCGCAGGCGGCGGGTGTACTGCACCGGGTCGCGCAGACCGTCGATGTGGTCGAGCCGCAGGCCCTGCAGTTCGTTGCCGCCGATCAGCCGCGCCACCAGCGTGTGGATGGCGCGGAAGGTCGCCGGGTTTTCCACGCGCAGGCCGGCGAGATCGTTGATGTCGAAGAAGCGCCGGTAGTTGATCGCCGAAAACGCCACGCGCCAGTCGGCGAGCCGATAGTGCTGGCGCTCGAGCAGGCGATGCAGCGCGGCGGCGCCGGCTTCGTTGTCGCTTGAGTAGGCGGAAAGCCCGCGTTCAATGACGGCGGCGGCGCCGTCGATCTCGTGCAGGCGCTGCTTGAGCGCCGGCGCCTCGCGATAGGAAGGTTCGCCCTGCGTGTGGTAATCGCCGGCGAGCGCCAGCAGTGCGCGGCCGGCGGGCTCTTGCGCCGCGTCGGCGGCGGCGACGATGGTGCGCAGTATCTCGCCGTAGCGCTGCGGGTTGATCGGCAGTTTGTGGTCGAAGTACCAGGCTGCGAAGCTGCCGGTGTCGGCGTCGTATCTAAGCTCAATCTCACCCGCCTGCAGCGCGTCGCCGTAGGGGCGGCCGAGGATCGGCAGCAAAACGCCGGGATGGCGGCGGTGCGGCAGCGCGTCCCAGTCGATGTCGAAGGAGGCCGCGTAGGGCGAGCGCTGGCCCCATTCCAGTACATCGAGCCACCAGGCGTTGTCGGAATGGCCGACGCCCATGTGGTTGGGCACGAAATCGAGGATCAGGCCGAGGTCGTTCGCTTTCAGCGCCTCGGTCAGGCGCGCGAATGCTTCCTCGCCGCCGAGCTCGGGATTCAGCCGGTCGTGATCGACGATGTCGTAGCCGTGGGTGCTGCCGGGCCGCGCCTTCAGGAACGGCGAGGTGTAGAGATGCGTGATGCCGAGTTGCTTCAGGTAAGGCGCGAGCGCGGCGGCCTGGTCGAAGCCGAAGTCCTTGGTGAGCTGCAGCCGGTAGGTCGCTAGCGGCACCGCGGGTGGCATTACGAGGCTCCGCTAACTTCCTGTCATTCCGGGACGGCGCGTAGCGCCGGGCCCGGAATCCAGGGATGGATGGTGGGCGTCGCTCTGGATTCCGGGTTCGCTCGCTTCGCGAGCGCCCCGGAATGACGGTGAGAAGACAATCGCGGCGGGCATGCTAGGCGCTTCCGATCGCTGCATACACCGCCCACGGCGGCAGCTCTTGCGGCGGCGTGTCGCCCCAGACGGGCTTGCCCCAGACTAACGCGTCCGGCTTCGGCCGCGCGCTTTCGGAGAGATTGGCGAGCAGAATCAGTGTCTTGCCGCCGCTCCGCCAGCGCGCCGTGAGCAGGCCCGCGCGCAAGTGCGCTTCGCCTTCGCCGATCATCGCCGGCAGCAGCGGTTCGATATGGTCGCGGCGCGCTTTCAGCAGCGCGCGCACGAGCGCCAGCCGCTCCTTGTGCGGTGATTTCGCGAGCGCATCCCAGTCGAGCACTGCGGTATCCTTGGTCGTCTCCGCCAGCGGATCGGGAATGCCGTCGCCGGCCGCGGCGTGCCAATCGGCGAATTCGGTCTTGCGGCCCTGGCGCACCGCTTCGCCGAGATCGCCCTTGAAGTCACAGAAGAACCGGAATGGTTCGGTGGCGCCCCATTCGTCGCCCATGAACATGAGCGGCGGCGAGGGTTGCAGCATCAGCACGGCGAGCGCGGCTTCCAGCGGCTCGGGCTTGACCAGCATCGACAGCCGCTCGCCGAATGGCCGGTTGCCGATCTGGTCGTGGTTCTGGATGAAGTTCACGAAATCGGCACGTGGCAGGGTACCACACCGCGCGCCGCGCAATTGGCCGCCGCGGTGCGCCGATGCGTCGCCCTGATAGGAGAAGCCCTCAGCGAGCGCGCGCTCGATGTGGGTGGCGACGTCCTGGTAGTCGCGGTAATAGCCGCGGCTCTCGCCCGTCAGCAGCACGTGCCAGGCGTGATGGTAGTCGTCGTTCCATTGCGCCCGGTAGAAGCCGTTCGACACCGTCGTTTCCGGCGCCAGGAATGGCGCGGCGTTATCGTCGTTCTCCAGCACCAGATGGATATGCCGCCCGCCCTCGGCGGCCAGATCGTTCACGGCTTGCGCGAGATCGGTGAGGATATGCGGCTCGCCCGGATCGACGATGGCGTGCACCGCATCGAGCCGCAGGCCGTCGAAGCGGTAGTCGCGCAGCCAGTGCAGCGCATTCTCGATCACATAGGCGCGCACTTCCGGCACGCGGTAATCGATGGCGACGCCCCAGGGCGTATGCGCCTCGGCGAAGAACTGTGGTGCCAGCCGGCCGAGATAATTCCCCTCCGGCCCGAAGTGGTTGTAGACTACGTCGAGGAACACCATGATTTCGCGCGCATGCGCGGCGTCGATCAGCGCCTTCAGGTCGTCCGGCGTGCCATAGGTGCTGTCGGGCGCGAACGGCAGCACGCCGTCATAGCCCCAGTTCCAGCGCCCCGGAAAATCGGCCAGCGGCATCAGCTCGAGCGCGGTGATGCCCGTCTCCGCCAGATGGTCAAGCTTCGCCATCATCGCGCGGTAGGTTCCGTCAGCCGTGAAGGTGCCGACATGGGTCTCCAGGAACACCGCGCGTTCCCACGGCAGGCCTTTCCAATCGGCGCATTGCCAGCGGTGAAGGCTGTGGTCGATCACCTCGCTCGGGCCGGTGATGTCATCCGGCTGGAAATGCGAGATCGGATCGGGGATGTCGAGCTCGCCGTCGATGCGGAAGCGATAGCGCGTGCCGGCGTGGGCGTCGGCGACGTGCGTTTCGAACCAGTCGCCGGTGCGCGTCATGATCTGGTTGATGGGTGCCGGGCCGTCGAGCAGCAACACCACCTCGCGCGCGGCCGGTGCCCACAGGCGGAAGGTAACGCCGGCGTCCGAGATGAGCGGGCCGAAGCGATATTGCCGCATCACGATTGCCCCGCGAATGCCAGCACCGAACGTGTTTCCGCAGTCCAGGTCATGCCGGGCGCATACGGGCCCGGCGGCAGCTCGCCGGCGGTGTTGAGCAGGCAAATCCAGCGCGCCACGTCCGGCCATTGCGGGAAGGTGATCTTGACGTCATGAATCGCGCCGTTGAGCATAATGTAGAGCGGTTCGCCGCTCTCCTCCGGTGCCGCCAGCACATAAGCGACGAAACGCGCGTTGGGATAATTCCAGTCGGTCTCCTGCATCTCGGTGCCGCCGGGTGTCAGCCATTTCACGTCGTATGAGCCGTCGGCGCGATGGCCTTCCATCCATTTGTTCGGCTTGAGCTGGGGGAAGCGCTGGCGGAGTTGGGTCATTTCGCCGATGAAGCTCGTGAGATCGTCCTCACCGCCGAGTTTCGACCAGTCGACCCAGCCGGTCGGGTTGTCCTGGCAATAGGTGTTGTTGTTGCCGTCCTGACCGTTCGCCACTTCGTCGCCGGCTAGCAGCAGCGGTACGCCCTGCGCCAGGAACAGAGTGGCGAGCTGGTTCTTCCGCAGCCGCCGGCGCAGCGCGAGAATTTTCGTATCGTCGGTCGGGCCTTCGACACCGCAATTGATGCTCTGGCTGTCATCGGAGCCATCGCGGTTGTCCTCGCCATTGGCTTCGTTGTGCTTGTGTTCGTAGCTTGCCCAGTCGGCGAGCGTGAAACCGTCATGCACGGTAACGTGGTTGATGCTGGCACGCGGTTTGCGGCCGCTGTGATTGAACTGTGCCGAAGACGCTGTCATGCAGTGGGCGAGGTCGCCGATCAGGTTGCCGTCGCCACGCCAGAAGCGGCGCGCCGTGTGGCGGTAGAAGTCGTTCCACTCCGACCAGCCATTTGCGAAGGCGCCGACCTGATAACCGCCGGGGCCGACGTCCCAGGGCTCGGCGATCAACTTGGCGCGGCAGAGCACCGGGTCCTGCCGGATGGCGGCGAAGAACGGCGCGTTGGAATCGAATTCCGGCCGACGCCCCAACGTGGTGGCGAGGTCGAAACGGAAGCCATCGACATGGAAGGCCTCGACCCACATCCGCAGCGAATCCATCACCATCTGCAGCACCCGTGGGTGCGAGAGATTGAGCGCATTGCCGCAGCCGGTGAAGTCGTCGTAGTAGCGCGGATCGTCCGGCAGCAGCCAGTAATACGAGGCGTTGTCGATGCCGCGGTAGCAGAGCGTCGGCCCGAAATGGTTGCCCTCGGCGGTGTGGTTGTAGACGACGTCCAGGATCACTTCGATGCCGGCGTCGTGCAGCGCGCCGACCATGGCGCGGAAATCGTTGATGACGTTGCCGTTGTTGTAGTGCGCGTCCGGCGCGAAGAAGCTCAGCGTGTTGTAGCCCCAGTAATTGCGCAATCCGCGGTCGACCAGCATGCGGTCGTCGACGAAGGCGTGCACCGGCAACAGCTCCACCGACGTGACGCCGAGCTTGCGCAGGTGCGCGATCATGCCGGGCTCGGCCAGGCCGCGATAGGTGCCGCGCATTCCCGCCGGCACGTCTTCGCGCTGTTGCGTCAGGCCTTTGACATGGGCTTCGTAGAAGACGGTGTCCTGCCAGGCTGTGCGCGGCCGCTGCTCGTGGGCCCAGGTGTGCGCCATGTCCACCACCACGGACTTGACCATATTGCGGGCGTTGTCGCGCCGGTCGAACGACAAGTCCGCTTGCTTGTGCCCGGTGCGGTAGCCGAAATGCGCGTCGGTCCAGGTGAACTGGCCGGCGAGCTGCTTACTGTAAGGATCGATCAGCAGCTTGTTGGGATTGAAGCGGTGGCCGTCATTCGGCTGGTAGGGGCCGTGCACGCGATAGCCGTAGAGCTGGCCCGGCGTCACGTTGGTCAGATAAACGTGCCAGACATTCTCGGTGTGCTCCGGCAAGGTGATGCGGTCGGTCTCGCGCCGGCCGGCAGCGGTCGAACAGGCACAGTTCCACGCGCGTCGCGTTGGCGGAAAACAGTGCGAAGTTGGTGCCGCGGCCGTCCCAGGTCGCGCCCAGCGGGTAGGGCGCGCCCGCGCCCGTGTGCCCGCTAGACCTCAGGAACGAAAAAGACGGCAGCGAGCGGTGGGATGACAAGATGGAGCTCCGGGGTGTCGCGCGTCACGACGGCGGAAACGGCGCCGCCGTTGCCTGCGTTGCTGCCGCCATAGGCCGCCGCATCGGAATTCAACACCTCCCGCCAGGTGCCTGCAAAGGGCACGCGCACGCGGTAGTCGCGCAATACCTCTGGGGTGAAATTGACCACGACCACGCAGCGGTCGGTCGGGTTCTTGCCCTTGCGCAGCCACGCGAACACGCTGTGCGCCGAATTGTCGGCAACCAGCCATTCGAAGCCGTCAGCCTCGCAGTCGAGCGCGTGCAGCGCGGGCGTATCGCGATAAAGGTGATTGAGGTCGCGCACCAGCTTCTGGATGCCGGCGTGGCTTTCCTGTGCGGTGAGGTGCCAGGGCAGGCTGACGTCGTGGTTCCACTCGGTGTCCTGGCCGAATTCGGAGCCCATGAACATCAGCTTCTTGCCGGGGTGGCCGAACATGAAGCCGTAATAGGCGCGCAGGTTGGCGAAGCGCTGCCAGGAGTCGCCCGGCATGCGGCCGAGGATCGAGCGCTTGCCGTGCACGACTTCGTCGTGCGAGAGCGGCAGGATGAAGTTTTCCGAAAAGGCGTAATGCAGCCCGAACAGGATCTTGCCGTGATGATAGCGGCGATAGATCGGATCCTTGGACATGTAGTCCAAGGTGTCGTTCATCCAGCCCATGTTCCACTTGTAGCCGAAGCCGAGCCCGCCCCAGTCGACCGGCCGTGACACCATCGGCCAGGCGGTGGACTCTTCCGCCGCGGTGGTGGCCTGCGGATAGTCCTTGAACACTTCGGTGTTGGTGCGGCGCAGGAAGGCGATGGCGTCGATGTTCTCGCGCCCGCCGTGCTTGTTTGGCACCCAGGCATCGGCCGGGCGGCTGTAGTCAAGGTAGAGCATGGAGGCGACCGCATCGACGCGCAGGCCGTCGACGCCATACCGGTCGAGCCAGAACAGCGCATTGGACAGAAGGAAGTTGGTCACTTCCATGCGGCCGTAATTGTAGATCAGCGTGCCCCAATCGAGGTGGCGGCCCTGGCGCGGGTCCTCATGCTCGTAGAGGCCGGTGCCGTCGAACTGGGCAAGCCCGTGCGGGTCGTCGGGGAAGTGCCCCGGCACCCAGTCGAGCAGCACGCCCAGCCCCGCCTTGTGCAGGGCATCAATGAAAAAGGCGAAATCCTCCGGCGTGCCGAAGCGGCTCGTCGGCGCGAACAGGCCGGTCGGCTGATAGCCCCATGAACCGTCGAAGGGATGCTCGGCGATCGGCAACAGCTCCACGTGGGTGAAGCCCATGTCGACGGCGTAGGCGGGCAACTGCTCGGCCAGTTCGCGATAGCTCAGCCAGTATTCGCCGTGCTCGCCCTTCTTGCGCCAGGAGCCGAGATGCACCTCGTAGATCGACATCGGCTTGTCATGGGCATTGACGTTCTCGGGCGCCGGCGCGGGGCGGGAGAGTTTGGTCGCATCGACCACCACCGAGGCGGTGGCCGGCCGCATCTCGCCGGAAAAGCCGAACGGATCGGACTTCAGCGGCAGCAGCGCGCCGTCGCGGCCGACGATCTCGTATTTGTATTTGTCGTGCGCCTTGGCGCCCGGCACGAAGATTTCCCAGTAGCCGTTGCCGCGCACGCGCATGGCGTGGCGCCGTCCGTCCCAGAAATTGAAGTCGCCGACCACGCTCACCCGGCGCGCATTCGGCGCCCACACCGCGAAGCCGACACCGGCGACGCCGTCCATCTCCATCGGATGGGCGCCGAGCTTGTCGTACATCTTCAGGTGATTGCCTTCGCCGAGCAGATAGAGGTCGTAGTCCGACAGCACCGGCGCAAAGCGATAGGGGTCTTCCAGCTCCACTTCGTTGGCGCCGAAGCGCGCGCGCAGACGATAGTGTTGCAGGCCGTCGAGCGGACCGGCGAACAGGCCGGCGGCATCGATGCGGGCGAGCTCGTGCTCGCCGGCCTCGTCGACGGCGACGACGCGCTCGGCCTCGGGCAGGAACACGCGCACCACGGCATGGTCGCCCTCGGTGTGCGGCCCGAGATAGCTGAACGGGTCGGCGTGGCGGCCGGCGATGATCTCGCGGGCGGCGGGAGCAAGTTCGTTCGTGTCGCTCATGAGCCGATCACCTCGCGGTGTTCGAGAATGCGCAGCGTCCCCTCTAGGGGAATATGCGACCAGGTGGGCCGGTTAGTCAGTTCGTATTCGACCTCGTAGAGCGCTTTTTCGAGCAGGAACAGGTCGAGCAGCGCGTGCGTCTCGGCGTCGTCCGCCGGCCACAGCCGCGAATCGCCGTCGAGCGTCTCGCGATAGCTCTCCCAATAGACGTCGCGCATGTCGCGGGCCCAGTCGCGGATGCGCTGGTCGAGATTGGTGCGCTCCTCGGCGGTGAGGTCGGGCGAGCGATCGATGGCCGCGCTCGCCGCGTAATCGATCGAGCGCAGGAAGCCGGCGACGTCGCGCGCCGGCGGCGCCTTTCTGCGGCGCTCTTCCAAGCTGCGGCGCGGCTCGCCCTCGAAGTCGAGGATATAGGCGTCGTCCTTGGCGATCAGCACCTGGCCGAGATGGAAGTCGCCGTGATGGCGGGTCTTGAGGCCGCCGTACACCGCATGCCGGCCGCTCTCGATATAGGCCAGCACTGCCTCGCGGTTGTCGAGCAGGCGCTGGGCGAGCTGCGCGGCGTGTGGCGTGAGGTCGTGGCGCAGGCGCTCGAGCAGGCCGAAGGCGTTCTGCGTGCGGGCGCCCAGATTGTGGGTCCAGTGCGCCACGTCGTCGGCGCTGATCGGCTCCGGCCTGAAGGCGGGATCCTCGTCACTGCAGGCGAAGGCAAGATGCATCTCGGCGGTGCGCCGGCCGACCTGCCGCATGCGCTGCAGCATGGTGGCGTGCTCCACGCTTTCCAGCTGCGTATCCGCCGCCAGCACGCGATGTTCGTCGATCAGCCGGTCGAGCGCGGCGGCGGTGACGCTCCAGGCGTCGCCCTGGTTCTCGATGAAGGCATGCACGACGGCCAGTGCGCTGCGATTCTCGCCTTCCGTCAGCTCGACCGAGCCCAGGAGCTGTGGCGCGTTCTTGAAATGCGCGACATCGGCCAGGAAGCGGCCCACCTCGACCTCCGGATGGATACCGGCGGTGATGCGGCGCAGGACCTTGACGACGTATTTGTTGTCCACGATCACGCTCGAGTTCGACTGCTCGTGCGTGATCGGTTTGACGTTCTCGATGGCCGGCAGTGGCTCCGCGGTGAATGGCGTGGTGGGGCGGAACTCGATTGTGCCAGCGTGGTCGGTCACCGTTTCGCCGGCGTGGATTTTGGTCAGCACGGCGGTGATGAAGTCGCGCTCGGCGGTGGCGTCGAGCAGCACGCCTTCGCGCGGCCCGCGGCGCACGGCGGCGAGCACGCTCGCCGGTCCCCGGTCGATGTCCGTATAGCGGGTCCAGTGGATGGTGAGTGGCAGGAAATAGCGGCTGGCGCCATCGTTGACGTCGACGATGGCTGCCAGGAAATGGTTGTGGTCGTGCTCGATCGGGACCGCGGCCGAACAGGTGGCCTTGATCGAACGCGTGGCCTTGTCGGCGAACCAACGCCGCTCCGGCAGGAAGCCCGGCAGCACGTCGTGTTCAAACGTGCGTCGCGTGAAGCCGGTCAGAATCGAATCCCAGCCGGGACCGAACACGAGCGTGGTGACCTCGCGTGGCAGCTCCTTTTCGGGCTCGTGCTCGGGCTCCTGCGTGAGCGAGAACCAGAAGAAGCCGTAGGGCGGCAGCGTTACCAGGTAGGGCAATTCGCCGATGCGGGGAAAGCGCGTGCGGCCGAGCATTTCCTGCGGAATGCGGCCTTCCCATTCCTTGAGGTCGAGCTCCACCGCCTGCGCCGAGCGCGAGATGTTGGCAACGCAGAGGATCGCCTCGTCGCCGAGCTGGCGCACATAGGCGAGCACCGCGCGGTTGTGGGGCCGGATGAAGGTGAGCGTGCCGCGTCCGAACACCTTGGTCGACTTGCGCACGGCGATGAGTCGCTTCGTCCAGCTCAGCAACGAGGACAGCGAGCGCGTCTGCGCCTCCACGTTGACGGCGGAAAAGCCGTAGACCGGGTCCATGATGCAGGGCAGGTAAAGCTGCGCCGGGTCGGCGCGCGAGAAGCCGCCGTTGCGGTCGGGCGTCCACTGCATGGGCGTGCGTACGCCGTTGCGGTCGCCGAGATAGATGTTGTCGCCCATGCCAATCTCGTCGCCATAATAGATAATCGGCGTGCCCGGCATCGACATCAGGATCGAGTTCATCAATTCGATCTTGCGGCGGTCGTTGTCCATCAGCGTCGCCAGCCGACGGCGGATGCCGAGATTGATGCGCGCGCGCGGATCGGCGGCGTAGGTCGACCACAGATAGTCGCGCTCGGCGTCGGTCACCATTTCCAGCGTCAGTTCGTCGTGGTTGCGCAGGAACATGGCCCACTGGCAATTGTCCGGGATTTCCGGCGTCTGCCGCATGATGTCGGTGATCGGGAAGCGGTCCTCCTGCGCGATCGCCATGTAGATGCGCGGCATCAGCGGGAAGTGATAGGCCATGTGGCATTCGTCGCCGTCGCCGAAATAGGCCTGCACGTCTTCCGGCCACTGGTTGGCTTCCGCCAGCAGCACCTTACCGGGCGCGTAGGCGTCGAGTTCGGCGCGCAGCCGTCGCAGCACCGCGTGGGTTTCCGGCAGATTCTCGTTGTTGGTGCCTTCGCGCTCGCAGAGATACGGCACGGCGTCGAGCCGGAATCCGTCGACGCCGTAGTCGAGCCAGCGCTTCATCACCTGCAGCACGGCCTTGACCACGCGTGGGTTGTCGAAGTTGAGGTCCGGCTGGTGCGAGAAGAAGCGGTGCCAGTAGTAGGCCCCCGCCTCGTCGTCCCAGGTCCAGTTCGACTTCTCGGTGTCGGTGAAGATGATGCGGGTGCCGGAATATTTCTCGTCGTTGTCGCTCCAGACGTACCAGTTGCGCGCGCTGGTCGCCCGGCCGCTGCGCTTGGCGCGCTTGAACCAGGGATGCTGGTCGGAGGTGTGGTTGATGACCAGCTCGGTGATGACGCGCAGGCCCCGCCGTTTGGCCTCGTGCATGAAGCGGCGGAAGTCCCGCATGTTGCCGAACTGCGGGTTGATGTCGCCGTAATCGGAAATGTCGTAGCCGTCGTCGCGCCCCGGGCTCGGATAGAACGGCAACAGCCACAGGGTGTTGACGCCGAGGTCGCGCAGGTAGTCGAGCCGCTCGGTCAGGCCGGCGAAATCACCGACGCCGTCATGGTTCGAATCCTGGAACGCCTTGACGTGCAGCTGATAGACGATGGCGTCCTTGAACCAGAGGCCATCGTCTTCGGCGGTCTTGTCTTCGGCCTCGAGCGTCGGCCTGACGTTCATAAATCACCCTTTAACGTCTTCAAGCGTGGCAACGAAACAGCAGCGCCGGGTCGTCCTGCGGATCGATGCGCAGGCGCACGCCGCTCCATTCGAGCAGATGGCGCTCGCCGGTCGTGAGGTTCTCGATCTCACGCACCGGCTTCCTGTCGTCGTCCGGGCCGATCAGGATGTCGCCGAAATGGAACCAGAATTCGTGTGGCGTATTGGTGAGCGCGATTGCCACCGCCACCGCGTTGTCCTGCGCGACCGATTCCTTGATGAAGCCGATGACGTTGTCGTCGTCGACCGTGAGAAAGCGCAGGTTGGCGGTCTGCGTGAGCGCCGGGTTCTCGCGCCGGGCGACGTTCAGCCGCCGCAGATAACCCTTGATATTGCCGGGCTTGTTCCAGTCACGCGTTTTCAACTCGTATTTTTCGGAGTTGATGAGTTCCTCGCGCCCGGGGATCGGCTCGTGCTCGATCAGCTCGAAGCCGTTATAGATGCCGTAGTTCGCCGACAGCGTGGCGGCGAGCGCCGCGCGCGCCTTGAACAGCCACGGCTCGCCGCTCTGGAGCTGCACCGGGTTTATGTCGGGCGTGGTGACGAAGAAGTTCGGCCGGTAATAGTCGCGCTCCGGGTGGCCGGTAAGCTCGCTCAGGTACTCCTGCAGCTCGCCCTTCTCGGTGCGCCAGGTGAAATAGGTGTAGGACTGGCTGAAGCCGAGCTTGGCCAGCGCCTTCATCACCTTCGGCCGGGTGAAGGCTTCCGCCAGGAACAGCACGTCCGGGTGCCGCGACTGCACGTCGTGGATCAGCCATTCCCAGAACGGCAGCGGCTTGGTGTGCGGGTTGTCGATGCGGAAGATCTTCACGCCGTGACCGACCCAGAACAGGATCACGTCGCGCAGGGCTTCCCACAGCGCGATGCGGTCGGCGCAGGTGAAGTCCGGGTTGACGATGTCCTCGTATCTCTTGGGCGGGTTCTCGGCGTACTTGATGGAGCCGTCCGGCCGGTGACTGAACCACTCCGGGTGTTCCTTCAGCCACGGATGATCGGGCGAGCACTGCACCGCGACGTCGAGCGCCACTTCCATGTCGTGCTGGTGGCAGGCCTCGATCAGCCGGCGGAAGTCATCGAAGGTGCCGAGCTCGGGATGGATGGCGTCGTGGCCGCCATGCTCGTTGCCGATGGCGTAGAAGCTGCCGGGATCGCCGGGCTGCGCCTTCAGCGAATTGTTCTTGCCCTTGCGGTTGGTGTGGCCGATCGGGTGGATGGGCGTGAAATAGAGCACGTCAAAGCCGAGGTCGGCGATTTCCGGCAGGCGCGCGATGCAGTCGTCGAAAGTGCCGTGCTTGCCGGGCACCTTGCCCTGGCTGCGCGGCACCATCTCGTACCAGGCGCCGGAGCGCGCGCGTTCGCGGTCGGCGACCAGCGGCACGACATGGCTGCGGGTGAGGTCGGGACGGTTCTCGGTCTTCTCGAGGGCGGCGGCCACGTCGTCGGCGAGCAGCGCCGCGGGGTCCTTGGCCGTCGTGAACTGGCGGATGGCGGCCTCGACCACCCGGCGCGCCTCGCGCTCCTGCGGCATCAGCTCGGTGATGAGGTTGAGGCCTTCCTGCGCCTCCAGCCCGACGTCCTGGCCCGCTTCCTGCTTGAGGAAAAATTCCTTGCGCCAAGTGGCGTATTGATCGGTCCAGGCCTCGATGGCGAAAACGTACCAGCCAGGCTCCGGCGGGGTGAAGCGGCCCTGCCAGCGGTCGTTGGAGTACAGCCGCATCGGCTCGCGTCGCCAAGCGCCGTCGGATTCCGGCCGCCACAGCACGGCCGCGGCCAGTACGTCGTGGCCTTCGCGGAAAATATCGGCCCAGATTTCGACCTTTTCCCCGGCGATGCGCTTTACCGGATAGCGGCCGGCATCAACGCAGGGGTAGACGTCTTCGATGCGGAAACGGGGACCGGTCGGATCGGTTGGTGACAAGTCCCAGGTGTCATGGGAGGGACGCGTGTCATTCGAAGGATACGCTCTCATGCGTAGACCGGTACGTTCCGTTCCGGGTTGCTTCATGCGGTGTCCTGGTTTGGGTTCGGACCCCCAAAAGGAACCACAAATGGACTATCAGAAGAACCACAAAAGATGGCCAAAGTTCCATACGGTTTATTGTGTCACACTCTGCCTAAATCATTGGCAGCGTTCAAAAAGTGTCACCGATGAATGACTTGACGGCGACAGCCCAGGCCTGGGGCGTGGAAACCGAGTATTTCGACGTTTTCGGCAAGCGTTACGTGGCGAGCGAGGCGACGCTTCAACGCCTGATCGAGGCCGTTTCCGCCGGCCGCGCCGGCCCGGCGGCGGTCGATGCGTCCGCCGAGCCGGCCAAGGAACCAAAAATGCGCTGCTGGCAGGGCGACGGCCGGCGGTTGTGGCTGCTGGCGGTACAGCTTTACGCCCTGCGCTCGCGCCGCAACTGGGGCATCGGCGATTTCACCGATCTGGGACATCTCGTCGCGCGGGCGGCGGAGCACGGCGCCGCCGGCATCGGGCTCAATCCGCTGCACGCGCTGTTTCCGGACGACGCCGAGCGCGCGAGCCCCTACGCGCCCAACAGCCGGCTTTTCATCAATCCGCTCTATATCGACGTCGAAGCGATCCCGGAATTTCCCGGGCTGATGGCGGCCGAGCTGGACGATGAGGTGGTGGCGCTGCGCGAGACCGAGCTCGTCGCCTATGCGCGCGTTGCCGCAGCCAAGATGCGTGGCCTGCGTTTTGCCTATGAAACCTTTCGCGCCGCCGCCAGCGCCAAGCGCCGCGCCGACTTCGAAACCTATCGCGAGGAGCAAGGCGACGCGCTGTTGCGTTTTGCCTGCTTCGAGGTGCTGCGCCAGCATCACACGCCGGCGCCCTGGACCGAATGGCCGCATCCGTGGCGCAGCCCTGAGATTGCCGACCTGCATGACTTCCGCTTCCGTCATCACGACGAGGTTGCGTTCCAGGAGTTCGTGCAGTGGGTCGCCGATCGGCAACTCGCCGCTTGTCAGCACGCGGCGCACCAGAACGGCATGCCGGTCGGGCTCTATATCGATCTCGCCGTCGGCATCGACCGGCACGGCGCCGACGCCTGGGCCAACCACGGTGCGGTGCTCAACGGCGTGTCGATCGGCGCGCCGCCCGACGAGTTCAATCCGGGCGGCCAGGACTGGGGTTTGGCGCCGCTCAATCCGCACACCGTGCCGGAAAACGATTTCCAGAACGTGCGACTGTTGATGCGCGCGGCCATGCGCCACGCGGGGGCGATCCGCCTCGACCACGTGCTCGGCCTGCAGCGCATGTTCATGATTCCCCTCGGTCATCCGGCGTTGGAAGGCGCCTATGTGCGCTTTCCCTTTCATCGATTGCTGAGCGTCATCGCCGAGGAAAGCGTGCGCCTCGAATGCATCGTCATCGGTGAGGACCTCGGCACCGTATCGGCGAACTTCCGCGAGACCGTCGCGCGCTGGGGCCTCTGGAGCTATCGCGTCATGCTGTTCGAGCGCGAAGGCGGCGACGCTCATTTCAAACCGCCCGAAGCTTATCCGGCGGCGGCGCTCGCCACCTTCAACACCCACGACATGGGGAGCTTCCGCGGCTGGCTCGAAGGCCACGACATGGCGGTCAAGCGCGCCATCGGTTTCGATCCCGGCGAGGATGACGGCGCGCGCGATTGGGCGCGGCAGAAGCTGCGTGAAACCTTAAGCGAACGCGTGCCCGATCAGGCGCCGGACGATATTGCCGGGGTGGCGGAATTCTTGGGGCTGACGCCTTCGCATCTGGTGGCGATCTCGCTCGACGACGTCTTGGGCGAGCGTGAGCAGGTCAACATTCCCGGCACCACCGACCAGCATCCGAACTGGCGCCGCAAACTGCCGTTGCTGATCGAGGAGTTGGAAGGCCACGACACCCTGCGCCGCGTCGGCGAGGCGTTCGCGCGGGCGGGGCGGAGTATCTAGCGGCTCTCAGGAAACCGGCACACCCCAGACATCCTCCGCATACTCGCGGATGGCGCGATCGGCGGAAAACCAGCTCATGCGCGCGGAGTTGAGGATAGCGGTGCGCCACCAGTCGGCGGGCGAGCGCCAAAGCGTGTCGATGTCGCGCTGCGCCTTCCAATAGGCCTCGAAGTCGGCCGCCACCATGAAGCGGTCGTAGTCGCTGATCGCCTGCACGATCGGCGCATAACGATGCGGATCGTCGGGCGAGAATTCGCCAGCGGCGAGGCTCGCCAGCACCGCGGCGAGCCGCGGTGAGGTCTTTACCGCTTCAGCGCCGTGGAAATGGGCCAGTTGGCGCTCCGCCACCTCCGGCGCGGTAAGGCCGAAGATAACCATATTCTCCGCGCCGACGTGCTCGCGCATCTCGATATTGGCGCCGTCTAGGGTGCCGACGGTGATGGCGCCGTTGAGCGCGAGCTTCATGTTGCCGGTGCCGGAGGCTTCCATGCCGGCGGTGGAAATCTGCTCGGACACGTCGGCGGCGGGGATGATCTTCTCTGCGAGACTGACGCTGTAATTGGGCGCGAACACCACTTTCAACCGATCGCCGACGGCGGTGTCGGCGTTGATGACGGCGCCGACGTCGTTGATGAGCTTGATGATCAGCTTTGCGCGCTGGTAGCTCGCCGCCGCCTTGCCGGCGAAGATCTTCACCCGCGGCACCCAGTCGCCGTCCGGCCGCGCGCGGATTTCCTGATAAAGCGCGATCGTCTCAAGGATGTTGAGAAGCTGCCGCTTGTATTCGTGGATGCGTTTGATGTGCACGTCGAACAGCGACTGCGGCGGCAGGCGCACGCCCGTGCGCCGGTGCAGGGTGTCGGCGAGCTGCCATTTGTTGCGCGTGCGCGTCTTTTCGTAGCGGGCAACGAAATCGGGGTCGCTGGCGAGCGGTTCGAGCTCCTTCAGGCAACCCGGATCGTCGAGCACGCGTTCGCCCAACGTCTGCACCAAGAGTTCGGTGAGCGGCTCGTTGGCGTCGTAGAGCCAGCGGCGGAAGGTGATGCCGTTGGTCTTGTTGACGATGCGGGTGTTCGTCGTGCGCGCGATGTCGTGGAACACGGTCTTGCGCAGGAGATCGGTGTGCAGCGCCGAGACGCCGTTGACGCAATGTGTGCCGACGAAGGCGAGGTTGGCCATGCGGATCAGTTTGCCGCCGTTTTCATGCACCAGCGAGACGCTCGACAGAAATTCTGGATCGGTGAATCCGGCCTTTTCGGTGTCCTGCAAGTGATGCCAGTTGATCAGATAGATGATCTGCAGATGGCGCGGCAGCAGGCGGCCGAACAGATCCGCCGGCCATGTTTCCAGCGCCTCGGGCAGCAGCGTATGGTTGGTGTAGGAGAGCGTCGCCCGCGTGATCTCCCAGGCTTTCTCCCAGACCACGTTGTGCTCATCGACCAGGAGACGCATCAATTCGGCGACCGCGATCGCCGGGTGGGTGTCGTTGAGCTGCACCGCGGCATAGTCGGCAAGCGTGTCGAGGGTGCCGTGGTCATGCAGATGGCGGCGCAGCATGTCCTGCAGCGAGGCGGAGGTGAAGAAGTATTCCTGCCTGAGCCTCAGTTCCTGCCCGGCCGCCGTGGCGTCGTTGGGATAGAGTACGCGCGAGATCGCTTCCGCGCGAGCGCGGGCGGCGGTGGCGCCGACCACGTCGCCGTGATCGAGCGCCGAGAGCTGAATGGGCGAGGGCGCGCGCGCCGACCACAGCCGCAGCGAATTCGCGTGGCGTCCGCGCCAGCCGCCAATCAGCGTATCGTATGGCACCGCCAGCACGGTTTCATTGGCGTGCCAAGTGGCGCGCGCGGTCGAGTGATCGCCGCCGAGATATTCGACCATACCGCCGAATTTGACGGTGAGGGCTCGGTCGGGATGACCGAACTCCCAGGGATTGCCGCGCGCCAGCCAGTCCTCCGGCGCTTCCTGCTGCCAGCCGTTCTTGATGCGCTGCTCGAACAGGCCGTTCTCGTAGCGGATGCCGTAGCCGTAAGCCGGAATCGCAAGCGCCGACATGCTGTCGACGAAGCAGGCCGCGAGCCGTCCGAGCCCGCCGTTGCCGAGCGCGGCGTCGGGCTCGCACTCACGAAGCTTGTCGAGATCGACGTCGAGGCTCGCCAGCGCTTCGCGCGCGGGCTGCGCCAGCCGCAGGTTGGTCAGCGTATCGAGCAGCAGCCGTCCGATCAGGAACTCGATGGAGAGATAATAGACGCGCTTCTTCTTCTTGAGCTTCGTTTCCTTGCGCGTCGCCATCCAGATGTCGACCAGCCGGTCGCGCACCGCAAGCGCCGTCGCCTGATACCATTCGTAATAGGTCGCGGCATCGGGTTTCTTGCCCAACACGTAAGTGAGCTTGGCGAGGATCGCGGCGCGCAGTTCGCCTGCGGGACTGTTGGGGTCGGGCAGAGCGACGGAATCGGCTTGCTGTTTGAGTTGCGACATCTCGGCCATATGGGACTTTCAAGTTCGTGCGGCAAACTGTCGACGCGGCAAACGCCATATGCGCCGGACACAAGGACTCGGTTCCGTTCCATCCGATGCGGACTCGGACAGAGTTCCGCTCCGCATGCGCGCCGCTCGCTTCATGCGGGTTGCCTCTCGCGCGTTGGTTCCTGGTGCGTCGCTTTATGCACGAATCACGCCGTGAACATAGGCCGTTTGGCGTGCATTCACGGCAATTCTCGTTGTGCGTGAGCGAACGGCTCTTCTGCGCCGCGGCAAGATAAATGTCGAATCGCAACTTGCGTTCCCGCGGCGACGACACGTCGCGCGGCAGGGGCCGATGCGGCCTGCGGCGCCGGCATTTCTGCCATGCGAGAGCCCCTTGTCGGCCTCATGCCGGCTTTTTAGGCAGCCCGACGCTATTTCACGGTATGAGTTGACATCCCACAATCTCGCAAAATAGGGTGGAAGCCCATTAACGCCGTTCATTTCCGGGCTGCTTGCCGGGGCAGCGCGCGGGGCCCCGAAGGGGCCCGGACGACCGGCCGTGCGGGCCGGCCGGCCGGCGCGATCAATCCGATCCGTTCAAGGAGACCGAGCCGATGTCGGGCCGCAACGTGCTCAATGGCGCGCAAGTCATTGTCGATTATCTGATCAAGGAGAAGGTGCCCTACGCCTTCGGCCTCTGCGGCCACGGCAACATTCAGTTCATCGACGCCCTTTACGAGCGCGCCGACGATATCAAGACAATCTCGACACATCACGAGAGCGTCGCCGGCTTCATGGCCGACGTCTATTACCGCGTCTCCGGCCAGCCGATCGCGACGTTCACGTCCTGCGGTCCGGGCTCGGCCAACATGCCGATCTCGCTCGCCACCGCCTATCTCGAACTCGGTGCCGTTTCTGGCGGTTACCGGCAACGTGCCGACCAGCCAGTTCAACCGCGGTGCCTTCCAGGAGATGTACCGCCAGTATCAGGCCGACTTTCCCTCCATGGTGAAGTCTTCCTGCAAGCGAGTCTATCAGCCGACGCGCGGCGAGATGGTGCCGCTCGCGGTGCGGCAGGCGTGGAAGACCATGACAACCGGCCGACCCGGCCCCGTGGTGCTCGATGTGCCGTTCGATGTGTTCATGGAGTCGGCGGCGGAAGAAACGCCCAATCCGGAAGAATGGAGCGCCAACATATCAAGCCGCTGCGGGGCCGAACCCGAGGGCGTCGTCAAGGCGGTCGATATGCTGCTCAGCGCCGAGCGCCCGGTCATCTTTGTCGGGCAAACTATCCGCCATCGTGGCGCGGCCAAGGAATTGCTCGAGCTGGCGGAGCGCTTGCAGATTCCGGTGGCGGCGTCGATGAGCGGGCTTGGCGCCATCGACACCCATCATCCGCTCTCGCTTGGCATGATCGCGCGTGGCGGCCATTATCAGGCCAATCACGCTGCGCGTCAGGCCGACGTGCTCCTATCGCTCAACGCGCGTTTCGACGACCGCACCTCAAGCTCGTGGGTTCCGGGTTACTCCTTCACCATTCCGCCGACCAAACTCATTCATGTCGATATCGATCCGGATGAGATCGGCCGCAACTACCCGGTGGCGCTCGGCCTGATGGCCGACGTGCGCACCTTCCTGCGGCAAGTGCTCGCCGAACTCGACCGCCGCAAGGACGTCGACAAAAAGCTCGACGCCCGCAAGAAGTGGCTGGGCCAGATCGACGGATACCGTAAGGAATGGGACAAGCTGGTCGCGCCCGGCTTCACCGACGACACCCAGCCAATCAATCCGCAGCGCGCGGCATTCGAAATTCAGAGAGGGCTGCCCGACGATGCGATCCTGGTCAGCGATATCGGTGTGCACCACAACTGGCTGCTCGGCTACTGCAAGCCGCGGCGTCCGGATTCATTGATCGGCTGCATGGGCTTCGGCGCCATGGGCTTCGGCGTTGCCGGCGTGCTGGGCGCCAAGTTCGCCGCGCCCGACCGCCCGTGCGTGTCGGTGTGCGGCGACGGCGCCTTCTTCATGCATGCCAACGTGCTCGGTACCGCGGTCGAATATAACCTGCCTGTGGTCTGGGTGGTGTGGAACAACTACGCCTACGCCTCGATCCGCGGCCTGCAGCGCGGCTATCTCGACGGCCGCGAGCTCGCCACCGACTTCCATGATCCGACGACCGGCCAGCGCTACAATCCGGATTTCGCTGCCATGGCGCGCTCGGCCGGCGTCGAGGGCGTGCGCGTCGACCGCGCCGGCGATCTGGCGGAAGCCATCCGCAAGGGCATCGCCGCCAACAAGCCGTATCTGATCGACGTCGATATCGCCGCCGACACCAACCCGGCCGGCGCCGGCATCTGGGAATTGCCCGGCCTTGGCCGCAGTAAGCCGTCGATCGGCAAGCAATACGTGCCGGGGGAGGGGTAGCGGGTAGGACCGCGCCGGCTTTCACCTCTCCCCGCGTGCGGGGAGAGGGAGCGAGAGGCCGTGCCGGTCCTTATTCCTTCTCCCCCGCCGCATAGAACTTCGCCGCGTCCATGCTGAACGCCTTGCGCGAGGCCGGGTCGAGATAAATCATGTGGCCACCGGGATAGAGTTTGAGTGTCACGCGGCCCTTGGGCGGCAGCGGCGGCAGGTGGTTCAGCACGTATTGCGTCGCCGCGAACGGCGTCACCAGATCGCTCAGCCCATGGCCGATCAGAAGGCGGAACTTGCTGTCGAAGCTGAGCAGCACGCGCAGGTCGCTCTCCACGCCGATGCCCTGACGGCTGCCGTCCCATTTCCAATGGCGGGTAACGTCGTTGGCCAAGAGCTTGTAGGTCATCGGCGTTTTGAAGCCGAGTTCGTTGCGCGCGTAGGACGCGAACGCCCCGCCGTAGGCGCGCGCGATGTTGTCGAGGATGGGGTCGGGTTGATGCGAGCCCTGCCGCTCGGGGAAGGGATCGTCGACCGCGTAGGTCGCGTCGTAGATGCTGATGATCTTACTGTCGTTGCCGCGCAGGTTCTTCACCACGCCGCGGTTGATGAAGCCGCGCTGCCGCGTGACCACGTCGAGCGGTAGGCCGCTGACGTCGGCCACCTTTTTATAAAACGCTTTGGCGGCGGCGCCCGTTGGTGGTGCCTTCGCGAGCGTGGAGAGGTAATCGCCGAGCGCGAACTTCTCCGCCGCTTTCAATTTATCCGGTGTGAAGGCGTGATCGCGTTCAAGCTTGGTTGCGGCCAGTGACGGCAGCAGCAATGCCGCATTGAGTGCAGACTGGTCGTCGCCGAAAGTGAGCCAGCCTTCCAAGAGCGGCGACAGCATCACGATGCCGGCGGGGATGATGCCCTGCTCGCTTTCGAGCTTGCGCGCCACCTTGGCGGCGCGGAAGCCGCCGTAGCTCTCGCCGAGCAGGTATTTCGGCGCGCCGTCGCGGTTGTTCTTCGACACGTAAAGCGCCACCGCCTTGGCCATGGAGTCGGCGTCGCCGTCGACGCTCCAGAACGCCTTGGCCGTATCCGGTTTGACGGTGCGGCTCCAGCCGGTGCCGATCGGGTCGATGAAGACGAGGTCGGTGAAGCGCAGCCAGGTATCGGGGTTGTCGATGAGCTTGGCGCGCGCGGCGTTGCGCGCGTGCGGGCCGAGATCGAGGATGCGCGGGCCGGCGAGCCCCAGATGCAGGAAGGCGGAGGCTGCGCCCGGACCGCCGTTGAACGCGAAGGTGAGCGGCCGGTTCGGCCCGCCGTTCTTCTTCACATAGGCCGTATAGAAGATCGAGGCGATCTGCTCGCCCGATTGACCGTAGAGTGGCAGCGTGCCGGCGGTCGCCGTATAGGCGAGCTTGCCTTCCGGCGTATCGATCGTGTGCTGGGTAACGCTGTCGGCTGGCAGCAGCCGCAGGATGCCTCTGCCACCGGAAGTCTCATGCTGTTCCGGCGAAGGCCGGTGCGGCTGCGCGGCGGCTGATCCGAGGCCGCAGGCGACGAGTGCCACCAGCGCGGCGCGCATAAAGGTCGTGATGGTCATGACAGGCGGGCGCTCCAGCGTGTTGGAATTCCGGCCCCCGCCTCAAGTCAATCCCGGCAAAACCGCCGGAATAATGACGAACCGCCCCGCAATCGCGCCCACAGGCCGTTTCGCCTACCGGCGAACCACTCGCCGCTCAGCGGCGACGGAAGTTCGGCCGGCGCTGCTGGCCCGGAGGTGGTGCCGACTCGCCGCGGTGGCGGAAGCTGATGCGGCCGCGCTGCAGATCGTAGGGCGACATTTCCACGATCACCCGGTCGCCGACGCCGGTGCGGATGCGGAACTTGCGCATCTTACCGGCGGTATAGGCGAGCACCTCGTGGTCGTTGTCGAGCTTGACCCGGAAGTTGCCGTCCGGCAGCACCTCGGTGACGGTCCCGTCGAACTCCAGCATCTCTTCTTTCGCCATCCAGTCCTCTCCAGTTGAATCAGCGCGTTTGGCCGAGGTCAGCGCGGCGCGCGCTGACCGGCCATCTGGCGCCGCGCGCCCGGGCGCTGCATGAAGTTAACATTTTCGATCGTCTTTGGCTGCTCTTTCGCATGCTCGGGACGGCCGCTATTCGTCCGCTTGCCATGGTGGCGGTGCTCACCGTTTTCGGCTTGCGCGGCCTGCTCGCCATAACGGACCCGCCGCTTTTTCTTGCCGCGGTTCTGCGGGCGCCCGTTCTTGGCGCTCTCGCCGCCCTTGCCGTTGCGATGTTGCGCCGCCGCATGAGGATGAGCCGAGATCGGCTGGCCGCTGGACTTGCCGGTGCGCCGGTCCGTCATCGGGATCGCCATGCGGATCAGCCGCTCGATATCGCGCAGATAGCCACGTTCCTCGTGGTCGCAGAACGAGATCGCCACGCCCTCGGCGCCGGCGCGCGCGGTGCGGCCGATGCGGTGGACATAGGATTCCGGCACGTTGGGCAGGTCGTAATTGAACACGTGGCTGACGCCGTCGACGTCGATGCCGCGGGCAGCGATGTCGGTGGCAATAAGGGTGCGCAATTTGCCGCTGCGGAAGTCGGCGAGCACGCGCTCGCGCTGGTTCTGCGACTTGTTACCGTGGATTGCATCGGCCGCGAACCCGGCCTTTTGCAGGCCGCGTACGACCTTGTCCGCACCGTGCTTGGTACGGGTGAACACCAGCACGCGGTCGACCTGTTCGCTCTTGAGCAGTTCGGCGAGCAGCGCCTGCTTCGAGGCTTTTTCGGTGTGGATCACACGCTGGGCGATGCGCTCGACTGTCGTGGCCTGCGGCGTCACCGACACCTTCGCGGGATCGCGCAGCATCTGATTGGAGAGCTTGATGATCTCCTGCGGCATGGTGGCCGAGAAGAACAAGGTCTGGCGGTCCTTCGGCACCATGGTGATGATCTTCTTGATGTCATGGATGAAGCCCATGTCGAGCATGCGGTCGGCCTCGTCCAGCACCAGCACCTCGATCTGATCGAGCCGGACAGCGCGCTGGTTCACCAGGTCGAGCAGACGGCCGGGGGTGGCCACCAGCACTTCGGCGCCGCGGGACATGCCACGTACCTGCCGGTTGATCGGCACGCCACCGATGGCGAGTTCGACGGCGAGGGGGCGGATGTGGCGGCCGTAGGTGCGGAAGCTGTCGGCGATCTGGCCGGAGAGCTCGCGCGTCGGCGACAGCACCAGCACGCGGCACGACTTGCGCTCGGGCCGCAGGCGCTTGTTGATGAGGTGGTGGAGGATCGGCAGCGCGAAGGACGCGGTCTTGCCGGTGCCGGTCTGGGCGATGCCAATGACGTCGCGGCCGGAAAGCGCGAGCGGGACGGTCTGGGCCTGGATCGGGGTGGGGGTCTCGTATTTCTCTTCGGCGATGGCGCGAAGGATCGGCTCTGCGAGGCCGAAGTCGTGGAACGAAGTCAAAGAGTCTCTTTCTTATAAAGCGAGACGGCCGGTCCGCGGATGCGGACGGCGGAATCGCGGGGTTTTAGACATCCCGCGTGGCCAGGGTTGTCGTTCGCTTGAGAAGTCGGATGGGCGGGGCGAAAATGGTCTTGGACGACCGGTTTCGTGCACGCGGCCCGCTGACCTTTCAGAATCAGGTCTCTTCATCCGCACGGGTCATATGACAGCCATCCATGGTCTTTTCAAGGCCGTTTGCACGGATTTCGGGTGCATGATGAACGAATTGTGCGGGCGTCGGCGGTCTGCCTGGCGCCGGACCGGCCGAGGTGGGGGGATGGCGCGGCCCGCCTTTTTCGGCTTTAACGCCGTGCCAACCAACTTCCGTCCGGAGGTCGTTTATGCCCTTTCCCCGGGCCTCCCAGGCTCTCTCCCGTTTCACCGTGCTCGACCTGACCCGCGTGCGCTCGGGGCCGACCTGCGTGCGCCAACTCGCCGACTGGGGCGCCAACGTCGTCAAGATCGAAACCCCGCCGCATCTGGAGAAGGGCGAGGGGCCGGGCGGGCCGCGCCAGGGCTCGGATTTTCAGAACCTGCACCGCAACAAGCGCTCGATCACCCTCGACCTGAAATCGCCGCAGGGGCTCGCCGCCTTCCGGCGAATGGTCGAGAAGGCCGACGTGGTGGTCGAGAACTTCCGGCCCGATGTGAAGAACCGTCTGGGGATCGACTACGAGAGCCTGAAGAAGGTCAACAAGGGCATCGTGCTCGCCAGCATTTCGGGCTTCGGCCAGGACGGGCCCTATCGCGACCGGCCCGGCTTCGACCAGATCGCGCAAGGGATGGGCGGGCTGATGTCGATCACCGGCAGGCCCGGTGAGGGTCCGATGCGCGTCGGTATTCCGGTCGCCGACCTCACCGCCGGCCTGTTCTGCGCCATCGGCATTCTCACCGCGCTGTTGGAACGCGACGTGTCGGGGGAGGGCCAGTGGGTTTCGACCTCGCTGCTGCAGGCGCAGATCTTCATGCTCGATTTCCAGGCCGCGCGTTGGCTGCAGGCGCAGGAAGTGGCCAAGCAGGCCGGCAACAACCACCCGACCACCATTCCGACCGGCGTGTTCAAGACCAAGGACGGCTACATCAATATCGCCGGCGGTGGCGACGTGATGTGGCAGCGCATTTGCCAGGCGATCGAGGCGCCGGAGCTGATCGACCGCGAGGGCTTCAATTCGAGCAGCGCACGCTCGAAGAACCGTGACGAGGTCAATGCCGCGATCGAAAAGCACACGGTCAACAAGACCGGCGCCGAGTGGATCGCCATCTTCAACAAGACCGGTGTGCCCTGCGGACCGATCTACTCGATCGACGAGGTATTCGGCGACGAGCAGGTGAAACATCTCGGGATCGCGCAGGCCGGCACGCGGCCGGACGGCAGTGAGCAGGTGTTCGTTGGCCAGCCGTTCACGCTCTCGCGTACGCCGAGCAAGATCGTCGCCACCCCGCCCGACCAGGGCCAGCACACCGACGAGGTGTTCAAGGAATTCGGCTTTTCCGACGCCGAGATCGCCGATTTGCACAAAGCGAAGGCGGTTTGACGGCTTCGATTGTCATGCCCGGCCATGGCGGGCAAGGAGATATGCAATGAACGTAGCGAACAAGACCGACAAAATGCTGTCCCGCAAGGAAGGCGGCGTCGGCTATCTCATCTTCAACAATCCCGAGCGCCACAACGCCGTGTCGCTGGAGATGTGGGAAGCCGCGAGCGGCATTCTCGACGACTTCGCCAAGGACGACGCCATCCGCGTGGTGGTGCTGACCGGCGCCGGTGGCAAGGCCTTCGTGTCGGGCGCCGACATCTCCAAGTTCGAAAAGGAGCGTTCCAGCAAGGAGGCGATCGACCGCTACAACGTCGTGGTCGACCAGGCCAACGCCGCAATCTACGAGTTTCCGAAGCCGACCATCGCCATGATCCGCGGCTACTGCATCGGTGGCGGCATGGGACTGGCGCTGTGCTGCGACCTGCGCATCTGCTCGGACAATTCCAAGTTCGCGGTGCCGGCCGCCAAGCTCGGCCTCGGCTACGGCTACAAGGGCATCAAGAAGCTGGTCGATGTGGTCGGCCCGTCCTTTGCCAAGGAAATCTTCTACACCGCGCGCCAGTTCACGGCCGAGGAGGCCAAGACCATGGGGCTGGTCAATCGCGTGGTGCCGGCCGACGAGCTCGAAGCCTATGTGCAGAACTACGCCGACACCATCAGCGGCAACGCCCCGCTCACGGTCAATTCGGTGAAGGTCATCGTCGGCGAGACGGTGAAGCCGGACAGCGAGCGCAACCTCGACCGCTGCGCCGAGCTGGTGTCGCAGTGCTTCGCCTCCAACGACTACAAGGAAGGCCGCACGGCCTTCATGGAAAAGCGTAAACCCCAGTTCACCGGGAGCTGAGGCGGCACGCGCATGGCCGAGGAGAAGGCGCTCGCCGGCAGGGTCGCGATTGTGACCGGTGCCGGCCGCAACATCGGCCGCGCCATCGCGCTGGCGCTTGGCACCGACGGCGCTGCGGTGGTGGTCAATGCGCGTTCGAACCAGGCGGAAGCCGACAGCGTGGCGGCCGAGATCGAAGGCGCGGGCGGCTCGGCGGCGGCCCATATCGGCGACATCGGCGATCCGGAAACCGCGCGCGGGCTTGCAGCGCTGGCGCTCGGACGCTTCGGCCGCATCGACATTCTCGTCAACAACGCAGGCTTGCGCCGCGAACGGCCGATCGGCGAGATGTCTTATGCCGATTGGCGCGAAGTGATGGACGTGACACTCGACGGCGCCTTCCACTGCGTTACCGCCTGCTTGCCGGCGCTGAAGCAAAGTGGCGCGGGCCGCATCGTCAACATGGGTGGTATGAGCGCGCATATCGGCGCCAAGAACCGCGCCCATGTGATGACGGCGAAGGCAGCGCTTGTCGGTTTCAGCCGCGCCTTGGCGCACGATCTGGCCGCCGACAGTATCACCGCCAATTGCGTGGTGCCGGGTGCGGTCGACACCACGCGCCCGGAGTTGTCGCCCAATCCGGCGGCCCATCTCACGCATCATACGCTGACCGGCGAGCGTGCCCGGCCCGAGGACGTCGCCGCCATGGTGCGGCTGTTGTGCGGGCCCAACGGCCGCTCGATCACGGGTCAGGCGATCCACGTCAATGGCGGCGGGTTTTTAGGCTAGGGTTTCTTGTCCCGGGCGCAGTGCAGCGTGAGTGAAGCGAACGCTGCGCTGCAGATCCGGGATCGTTCCAGGCTCATTGCGTTGCTAAGGTCCCGGGTCTGCGGCCCACCGCTCACGCGCTGCGCCGCGCCCAGGACAAGCGCCGCCTATCCCCCCAGGAACAGCCGGCTGACGTCGGGATTGGCGAGCAGATCGTCGGCGCGGCCGGCAAGCGCGAGGCTGCCGCTGACCAGCACGTAGCCGATATCGGCGAATTCCAAGCCCTTCTTCGCGTTCTGCTCGACGATGATGATGGTCTTGCCTTCCTGGTGCTGAAGGTCACTGAGGATGTCGAACACCATGTCGATGAAGCGCGGCTCCAGGCCGATCGAAGGTTCGTCCACCAGCAGCACCTGCGGCTCCATGACCAGCGCGCGGCTGATCTCCAGCAGGCGGCGCTCGCCGCCCGACAGCACCTTGGCTGCGTGCTTGCGCCGCGCGGCGAGCCGCGGGTACTTGTCGAACACCTTCTCCGCGGCACGCTTGGCGTCGGCCCGGTCCATCAGATAGGCGCCCATCCACAGGTTCTCTTCCACGGTCATGCCGGGGAACACCGACTTGTCCTGCAGGATGTAGGCGATGCCGGCCGTGCGCAGCTTCTCGCTTGGTGACAGCTTGGTCACGTCGACCGGCTCGCCGTTCAGCTTGGTGATGACCGATCCCGAAAAGATGTCGGTGAAGCCGAAAATCGAATGCAGCACGGTGGACTTGCCGGCGCCGTTCGGTCCGATCAGACAGAGCGATTGCTGGCTCGCCACGCGCAGGCTGAAGCCGTGCAGGATTTCCATCTTGCCGTAGCCGGCGTGCAAGTCGTCGATGCGTATATGCGGATCGTTGCCGGCAAGCGCGTCGAGTTCGTCGATCGAAATCTCGCGCGCGATTTCGGCGGCCTGGCGGGAAACCTCCTCCACCGAGATGGCGGGTGCTACTCCGCCGTGGTATCCGCCGGCAGCAGGATCGATGCTCGTCATCAATTCTCTCCGAGGTAGGCGTCGATGACGCGCTGGTCGCGCTGAATTTCCGCCGGCGGGCCCTCCGCCAGCATCTCGCCATGCGCCATGCAGTAGATCTTGCTGGCGATATTCATGATGACGCGCATGTTGTGCTCGATGATGAACAGCGTGATGCCCAGTTCGCTGTTTGCCCGGTTGAGGCGGTCGAGCAGGCCGTTGATCAGGGTCGGATTGATGCCGGCCGTCGGCTCGTCGAGCAGCAGCACGCTCGGCTCGTTCATCAGCGCCATGGCGAATTCCAGGAGCTTCTGCTGGCCGAACGACAGTGAGCCGGCAAGCAGGGAGCGCTTCTCGTAGAGCCCGACGAAGGCCAACAGATGCGCGGCGCGCTCGGCCACTTCGGGGTTCGCATGCGAGAACATGTCCGAATACCGATCCTTGCGGTGCGGGACCGAGATCAGCATGTTCTGCACGCAGTCCATCTTGCCGTAGATGCGCGTGGTCTGGAACGTGCGCAGCAGGCCGAGCCGTGCAATCTCCTGGACCTTCAGCTCCGAGATTTCCTGGTCTTCGAAGCGAATGGACCCGGAATCGATCGGGTGATAGCCGACAATTGAATTGAACAGCGTTGTTTTGCCGGAGCCATTGGGGCCGATCAGGCCGGTGACGCGGCCGCGCGGCACTGTCAACGACACGTCGTGGTTGGCGATCACGCCGCCGTAGGATTTCGTCACCTTGTCGAGGGTGATGATGGAGTCGTTCATTCGGCGCTCCCCGGCTGGGGCGCCAAGCTGCCGCTGGGGCCGGACGTATCATCACCCGGCGCCGCGGTACGCGGCCCGAATCGTTCAGGGAACTTCTCCACGAGCCATCCGGCCACGCCCTGCTGGAAGTAGACGATGGTCACGACGATCAGAACGCCGAGCGCGATGTACTGCCAGCCCAAGAGGTAGGTCCAGGTCACTTCCTTGACGGTGTGGAATATCACCGCCCCGATCACCGGCCCCCACAGCGTTCCCTTGCCGCCGAGCAGCACCATCACCACCATGTAGAGATTGAAGGTGGTGATGGGAAAGGCGATGTCGCGCGGCTCGATGAAGCCGGTCATGTTGCCGAAGATCGCGCCGGCGATGCCGAGGAAGACCGCCGAAAGCGCCCAGGCCGTCCGCTTGTAGCGGCGCGTGTGCAGGCCCATGGCTTCCGCTTTTTCCTCGTCGTCGCGGATGGCGTTGAGCGCCAACCCGAAATTCGTCGAATAGAGCCAGCGCACGAACAGCAGCACGGCAAAAGCCAGCGCAAAAAACAGGAAATAGAAGAATATCTTCTGCACATTCGGCGCGCCCGGAAACACCGGCATCGAAATGCCGCTGGCGGCGCCGACCCAGGTCCAGGACGCGATGAGTTCGCCCGCCGCGACGGCAAGGCCGAGCGTGCCGATCGCGAAATAAGGTCCGCGCAGGCCGAACACGATCCAGCCGGCGACGATCGCGAGCGCGGCTGCGCCGATGCCGGCGGCCACCGTGCCGATGGCAAATCCGGTGAAATACTGCGCGGTAGTGAAGACGATATGGGTGGTGCGGGCGCCAGACGTATACATGCCCACGTTGTAGTAGAGGCCGATCTGGATGACGGCGCAGATATACATGCCGGCGCCGAAGAACACGATATTGCCGAGCGAGTTGTAACCCATCTGGCCGCCCAGGATGTCCCAGGTGGAGGCAAACACGATCATCAGCCAGAGCACGGCGATTTCGTTGGAGTAGTCGGGAAAGAGGAAGGGGGCGATGACGCCCGCCACGAGGATGAGCGCGAACGGTAGATTCTGTCGGGAAGCGATGTTCATTGCACAGCCTGTCGTACGCGCAGATTTTGAATTTGCCGATAGGAAAGCACCGCCAGCAGCAGCAGCACGATCAGCGCCTGCTGGAATTCGGCGCCGAGCAGGAAGCCGCCGAACTGCTCGACGACACCCATGCCGAATCCGGCGGCGATGACGCCCGGCAGGTTACCGAAACCGGCGGCGGTGACGATGACGAACAGGCGGATCGAATAGGTGGTGCCGTAGAACGGCTGGATGTTCCACACCAGCGCGACCAGGGCGCCGGCGGCGCCGCAGATCGCCGCGTTCAGGCAGAAGGTGAACGTGTAGACCTTCTCGGTATCGATGCCGAGCACGCGGGCGGCGCGCGCATCCTGCGCGGTGGCACGGATCGCCTGTCCCATGCGGCTGTTCTTCATGAACAGGATGACCGCAACGGCCAACAGCACCGCGAGTCCGAAGCCAAGGACACGCGTGGAAGGCAGGGTGATCAAGCCGTGGGCGAACTGCCAGGTCGGCAGGCCGGAATGCGCCGACTCGGTATCGGACCCGAACGCCAGGTTCAGGCTTTGCTGAATGATGATGGCGATGCCGAAGGTTGCCAGCAGCGACGTGAACAGGTCACGCGTGATGACCTTGCAGACCACCAGGCGGTAGACCACCCAGCCGAATCCCCACAACAGCACGAAGGCAACCGGGACCCCGAACAATGGGCTGACGCCGTGGCGGCCGAGGCTCCAGGTGATGTAGCCGCCGAGCATGATGAAGTCGCCCTGCGCGAGGTTCTTGACGTTCATCACGCCCCAGACCAGCGCGAGACCATAGGCGGCGAGCGCGAAGATCGCGCCGATCAGGATGCCGTCGATGAGCAGCCCGACGTTGAGCACCGGCGCTGCGGTGAGGATAGAGAGATTGCTTAAGATAGTTTCCATTGAGGTCAGTCTCGCCTGAGAGCGGATAGCCCGAACGAGCACGCTGGCCGCAGCGCGGCCGAACGTCACGTGGCTGGAAGTCGAGAAACGGGCGGCGAACTCGCCGCCCGTTTCCCCTTACCGTGCTCAGTATTGAGCCTGACGCGGATAGTTGATCGTCGCCGCGGCGACGCTGGCCGGCCACACGACTTTGTATTTGCCGTGCTGAATCTGGCGCAGGAGGATTTCCTTGCCGGGATTGCTGCCGTCCGGGGCAAACTTGATGTTGCCGTAGAAGGTCTTGAGATCGGTCTTCATCAAGGCGTCGCGCAGCTTTTCCTTGTCGAGCGAGTTCGCCCGCGCGAAGGCATCCTTCCACACGTAGATCGCCGCGGAGGCCTGCGCCGTCTGGTATGGCACGACCTTATAGCCGGCGAACGCCTTGATCTCCTTGTTATACTCGGCCGCCGTGCCGAACAGCTTGTCGCTCGCCTTCATGGTCTCGTCCCACTGCGTGGGGCAGACGAAACCTTCAGCGGCCTTCGGGAAGTCCTGCGTCACCTTGCCGGCTTCACAATGCGTCATGCCGACCAGCGGCACCTGAACCTTCAATTCGGCCATCTGGCGGGCGGTTGTGACTGCGCCCTTCGAATGACCTGACACGATCAGCACGTCGGCTTTGATCGCCTTCACTTTGGTCAGGAAGCCGGTGATGTCGTTCAGGTCCGGCGGCATGCGGTCGTCGACGGTCGCCTTCATGCCGTATTTCTTCATCGTATCGACGACGCCCTGGCGCACGTCGAGCGAGAAGGGGTCGTCCTGGAAGATCATGGCGACCTTCAGGCTCGACGGGTCCTTGCCGTGCTTCTTGGCGAGATCGGCGGCGAGATCAATGACCGGCGCGAGATATTTCTCGGAGGTCGCGATGATGCCGAACTGATATTTGTAGCCTTGCGTAAACAGCGAGCGCGAGGCGGCCTCGCCCTGCACCAGCGGGACCTTGTACTTCTCGACGACCGGCAGGATCGCCTTGGTCATGCCCGAGCTGTAGGGGCCGAGAATGTACTTGATCTTGTCCTGATTGACCAGGCGATCGATCAGCTGCGCCGCGCGCGCCGGCGTCGATTCGTCATCGTAGTACTTGACCTTGAAGTGATAGCACTTGCCCTGCACGGTCACGCCGCCGGCGTCGTTGATCTTCTTGATCCCGAACTCGTAGCCGTTCTTGGTATTCTTGCCGTTCGAGGCGTATTTGCCGGTCAATGACAGCGCGGCACCGAGATCAATGGTGCCGCAATCCGCCGCCTGTGCGCTGATTGGACCCAAGGCCAGTGCTGCCGCTGCCGCAATCGTCGCCAATCCTGCTCGATAGAGCATTGTTTGTACCCTCCCATTGTCGCTTCATCCCTCCGGAGCGTGTGGGACGCGGTTTGTGCGCGCCCTCGCAACCGGAACCGTTTCTTATTGCCCCCACGGATTGTTCTCCATGGACAGAGTAACAGCCAGCATAACACTGGAAATTCCGAGCTTGCCACAGCAAATTGGGATTATTGGCGGCGTGGGGGCCATTGATTTGCGGGCCAAATCTGGCCGTCCTGGCACCCGAGTAGTCGCGCCGCAGCGAAAATGCTAATCCAACGCCCGCCAGTCCTTCCGGGTAACTCCAACGTCTTTCCGGGCAATAATGAGGCTCCGTATGTACACCGATCTCGCGCTTTTCATCGACGGCCAGTGGCTCAACGGTCAGGGCCGCAAAGGCGAGGATGTGATCAATCCCGCGACGGAAAAGCCGCTCGCGCACCTGCCCCACGCCAGCAAGGCCGATCTCGACGCCGCGCTCGCCGCCGCCAACAAGGGTTTCACCACGTGGAAATCGACGTCGGCCTACGACCGCTCCAAGCTGATGCGCAAGGCCGCCGACCTGCTGCGCGAGCGCAGCGATCATGTCGCCAAGGTGATGGTGCAGGAGCAGGGCAAGGTCTATCCGGAAGCCCGCGGCGAGGTGCTCGTCTCTGCTGACATTATTGACTGGTACGCTGAGGAAGGCCGCCGCGCTTACGGCCGCATCGTTCCGGGCCGGCAGGCGGGCGTGCGCCAACTCGTGACCCAGGAGCCGATCGGCGTGGTCGCCGCCTTCACGCCGTGGAACTTCCCGGTGCTGACCCCGGTGCGCAAGATCGCCGGGTCGCTCGCCGCCGGCTGCTCCATCATCCTTAAAGCCTCCGAAGAGACCCCCGGCGCCTGCATCGAACTGGTGAAGTGCTTCGCCGACGCCGGCGTGCCGGCGGGCGTGGTCAACCTGGTGTTCGGCGTGCCGGCGGAAGTGTCCGAGTACCTGATCCCGTCGAAGATCGTAAGGAAGATTTCCTTCACCGGCTCGGTCCCGGTCGGCAAGCATCTCGCCGGGCTCGCCGCCAAGAGCATGAAGCGCGCCACCATGGAGCTCGGCGGTCATTCGCCGGTGGTGGTGTTCGAGGATGCCGACCCCGAGAAGGCCGCCGACACCATCGCCGCCTTCAAATACCGCAACGCCGGTCAGGTCTGCATCTCGCCGACGCGCTTCTACGTGCACGAGAAGAACTATTCTAAGTTCGTCGCGCGCTTCACCGAATACGCCAAGGGCATGAAGCTCGGCGATGGCCTGGAGAAGGGCGTCACCATGGGCCCGCTCGCCAATCCGCGCCGGCTCGACGCCATGGACAGCTTCGTCGCCGACGCCAAGAGCCGCGGCGGCAAGGTTGTCACCGGCGGTTCGCGCGAGGGCAACCAGGGCTTCTTCTTCCAGCCGACCATCGTGACCGACGTGCCGGACGACTCCAAGATCATGACCGAGGAGCCGTTCGGGCCGGTGGCGCCGATCGTCAGCTTCAAGACGGTGGACGAGGTGATCGAGCGCGCCAACTCGCTGGAGTTCGGGCTCGCGGCCTACGCCTTCACCACCTCCGACAAGAACGCCGCCATGATCGGCGGCGCGCTGCAGTCCGGCATGGTGGGCGTCAACTCGGTCGCCATCTCGACGCCTGAGACGCCGTTCGGCGGCATCAAGGATTCCGGCTACGGCTCCGAAGGCGGCGTCGAGGGCCTGAGCGCCTACTTGAACACGAAGTTCATCTCGCAGGGGTGAGGCGCGCGCACTTGAACTGAAAATGGCCGGGCATTGCCCGGCCATTTTTATTTGTGGTGAAGGAGCGGCATTCTCTCTTCCCCTCTCCCACGAGGGGGGAGGGAAGCGTGGGTGCCTCGACGCTCTTGCCTTCCTTGCAGGCTACTTCCCCTCCGCCTTCCGGCACGCTTCCCACACCCGTGCCGGGGTTGCCGGCATCTCCATATGATCGGCCGCCCCGTTGGGGATGGCATTCGACACCGCATTCATCACTGCCGCGATCGCGGCTGTTGTGCCGGCTTCGCCTGTGCCCTTGACGCCGAGTGGGTTGGTGGTCGCCGGTGTCGGGCGCAGCGTTTCGCGCAGTTCCAGCGGCATGATCTCGGCATGCGGCATGCCGTAGTCCATGAAAGAGCCGGTGACGAGCTGCCCGCTGTCGGCGTCGTAGACCGCGTCCTCGGTGAGCGCCTGGCCCAGGCCCTGCGCCAGGCTGCCGTGCACCTGGCCCTCGACGATTGCTCTGTCGAGCGGATTGCCGCAATCGTCGACCGCCGTATAGGTGACGAGGTCGAGTGCGCCGGTCTCGGGGTCGATCTCCACTTCGGCGATGTGGCAGCCATTGGGGAAGGTGAGCGGCGCCTCCGCCTTGTCCTTGGTGTCGAGGCTTTCGCCCAGCTCCTTTGCCCGCCGCGCGGTCTCGAACAGGGTGATCTTGCGGTCGGTGCCGACCACGCCGAAGGCGCCGTCGCGGTATTCGATGTCCTGCTCGCCGGCTTCCAAGAGCGAGGCGGCGATCTTCTTGCCCTTCGCCAGCATGGTGTCGGCAGTGACCAGGATGGCGGTGCCCGCGCACATGGCCGAGCGCGAGCCGACCGAGGCGCCGCCGCCGAGGCCCAGCGCCGTGTCGCCGTGGCGGTGCTCGATTCTTGCCGGGTCGATGCCGAGTTTATCGGCGAGCAGCCGTCCGAACACGGTTGCGTGGCTCTGTCCGGTCGATTGCACGTTCAAGCCGAGGATCAGCTTGCCGCCTTCGGGAAACGCCACCGAGGCCATCTCCATCGGTGTGGCGCCGGCGTGCTCCAGCATGCACGAGATGCCGATGCCGCGGTATTTCTTGCGTTTGGCCGCCTCGCGCTTGCGCTTGGCGAAGCCGGCGTAGTCGGCGAGCTCGAGCGCCTGGTCCACGATGCCGGGGAAGTCCCCGCTGTCATAGGTATTGATCGGCGTCTTGAACGGCATGGCCGATTTCGGGATCAGGTTCTTCTTGCGCAGCCGCACCGGGTCCATCTTCAAGATGCGCGCGGCTTCCTCCACCGCGCGCTCGAGCGCGTAGTTCGCTTCCGGCCGGCCGGCGCCGCGATAAGGGGCGATCGGAACCTTGTTCGACGCATAGCAGGCGGCGCCGACATCGATTTTCGGAATCCGGTACATGCCGGGGAAACAGCGCGCGAAATTGTTGGTGTTGATGTTGACCCCGGCATTGGCGATGTAGGCGCCCTGGTTGCACAGGTGCTTTACGCGAAGCCCTAAGAACTTGCCCTTGTCGTCGAGCGCGAGCTCGACATGGGTCAGCGCGTCGCGCGCCTGGGCGTCGGAGACGAAGGCCTCCGAGCGCGTCGACTGCCAGTGCACCGGCCGGCCGAGCTTCTTGGCGGCCACCAGCAACGCGACGTATTCGGGATAGACCGTGGTCTTCATGCCGAAGGCGCCGCCCACGTCCTCGGTGATCACCCGCACTTTCTCGTCCGGCACGCCCATGATCGAGGCCGTCTGGCCGCGCAGGGCGTTGGCGCTCTGCGAGCAGGCGTGCAGCGTATAGCTGTCGTTGCCCGCGTCGTAGTCGCCGGTGGCGCCGCGCGTCTCCATCGACGCCACCACCAGGCGCTGATGGGTGACGGACACGCGCGCGACATGCGGCGCCTTGGCGATGATGTCGTCGACGGCGCGTTCGTTCTCCGGGTTCTCGGCCCATCCCGGCCAGTCGACGATGAGATTGCCCGGCGCCTCCGCATGGAGCTGCGTGTCGGCCTTCATGGCGGTGTCGAGATCGATCACCGCCGGCAGTTCCTCGTATTCCACCTGCACCAGCTCGGCGGCGTCCAGCGCCTGGGCGGCGGTTTCCGACACCACCACGGCGACCGGATCTCCGACATGCATGACCTTCTCGCCGGCGAGCGCCGGGCGGAACGGCACCGCCATCTTGGCGCCGCCGCGGCCGACGATGGGCGGGTGGCGCGAGATGCCGCCGATGCCGGCCGCCTTGATGTCCTCGCTCGTGAGCACCGCGAGCACGCCCTTGGCGGCGCGCGCGGCGTCCGACTTCACCGAGACGACGCGGGCGTGCGCGTGCGGCGAGCGCACGAAGGCGGCATAGGTCTGGTTCGGCAACCGCGGGTCATCGACGAAATGGCCGGCGCCGCGGATGAGCGCGTCGTCCTCGACGCGCGGTTCGTGCTTGGTGCGGGCGGGGAGAATCGCGTTCATGCAGGGCTTTCGGCTTGGGGGGCAGGGGCTGGTTCGCAGCCCACAGATTACGGGGAGACAGGGGCGCGCGTCACCCCACCCGCTGCCGCGCTTCATGTCCGGCTTAGCGGTAGCGCCGCGCGGTCGGTTGGCGGCAGAATTGCGGACCGATTCGCGACGCCAAGCGCCAGAGACAATCCCGAATGATGGATCCCGCCCCAGCCCACGCCGACGCCTTCGCGCAGGCGCTTGCGGCCTATCGGGCGGGGCGGTTTCGCGATGCCGAAGGGCTGTGCCGGCAGGCCCTGCTGGCGAACCCGGCGCATTTCGAGGCGAGCCACGTGCTGGCGCTCGCCCAGGCCGGGCTGCAGCAGCATGAGCGGGCGCTCGAAAGCTACGACCGCGCGCTGCGTCTGCGGCCGAACGAAGCCGCCGTGCACAACGACCGCGGCGCTTCGCTCCTCGCCCTGGATCGGCCGGAGGAGGCGCTGCAAAGCTACGACCGCGCCATCGCCGCGCAACCGCGGTTTGCCGCGGCGTTTTCGAACCGGGGCAGTGTCCTGGAGCGGCTCGAACGCTATGATGCCGCGCTCGCCAACTATAACCGCGCGCTGGCGCTGCAGCCCGACTTCGTGGATGCGCTTTATAATCGCGGCAATGTGCTCAAATCGCTCGGGCGCTACGATGAGGCGCTGGCGAGCTACGACCGCGCGCTTGCGTTGCGCCCCGACCACGCCGACGCGCTCAACAATCGCGGCCAGGCCTTGAAGGAATTGCTGCGCTACGATGAGGCGATGGCGAGTTATGACGCCGCGCTTGCCCTGCAGCCCGACAACGCCACGGCGCACTGCAACGCCGCGGCGTTGCGGCTGGTGACCGGCGATTTCGAGCGTGGCTGGCCGCATTACGAATGGCGCTGGAAGAAGGAATCGCTGGCCGGCGCCATTCGCCACTTTCCGCAGCCGCAGTGGCGCGGCGACGTTCCGCTCGTCGGCAAGACGATCTTTGTCCATAGCGAGCAGGGCGCGGGCGACACCATCCAGTTCTGCCGCTACGTGCCGATGCTTATTGCCGCCGGCGCCGATGTCGTGTTCGAGGTGCTGCCGCACTTGCACGCGCTGATGTCGGATTTCGTGCCGAAGGCGCGGGTCATCGTCAAAGGCTCTCCGTTGCCGCCCTTCGACCTGCACTCACCGCTGCTCAGCCTGCCGTTGGCGTTCGGTACGCGCCTCGACACCATTCCCGCGCCGCCAGCCTATCTGAACGCCCGGCCGGAAACGGTGGTGGCCTGGCAGGCGCAGCTCGGACCGAAGACGCGGCCGCGCATCGGCCTCATGTGGTCGGGCAATCCCAAGCACGAGCTCAATCAAACGCGCTCGACGTCATTGCGCACGTTGCTGCCGCTCATCGACGTGGACGTGACGTTCGTCAGCCTGCAGATGGAGGTCGGCGACGACGATGCCGCCGTGCTGCGGGAGCACGGCGAGATCGTTCATTTCGGCCGCGAGCTCGGCGACTTCGCCAAGACGGCGGGGCTTGTTGCCGATCTCGATTTGGTTGTCACGGTCGACACCAGCACGGCGCACCTCGCTCCCGCCCTGGGGCGCCCGACCTGGATCCTGCTGAGTTTCATCGCCGAGTGGCGCTGGCTGCTCGATCGCGAGGACAGCCCCTGGTATCCGACCGCCCGCCTGTTCCGGCAGAAAGAAGCCGGCGACTGGGACGGCGTCGTCGCGCGCGTGCGCGCCGCGCTTGGCGAGTTCGTCGCTAGCGCGTGAGCAGGCCGCGCGTCCGGGAGAACCGCTACGCCGCCGCCTTCATGTCGTCGGGGCTGAGCGGCAGCTTCACCGGCGCCTGGCGCTTGGCCGACAAGTCCAATGCCTTGGTTAGCATCAAGTTGCGGTGGGCTTCCTCGACCGTCGCGGCCGGCGTCGGCAGTCCCAATGACACCCGATCCAGCCAGCTCTGGGTCTCCAGCGACATCGGTCCGCGCAATTCGCCGAGCGCCATGTCGCCGGGTGGATAGCTGCCCATGAAGTCCACGAGCCGCGACGGGTCGGGGTTGTAGCCTTCCGATTGCCCCTTCGACACCGCCAGCACGATATCGCTGTGGGTGTCGTCGATGGTGAGCGCGCCGGTGGTGCCGATGATGCCGACCGCGAGCGAGTAGACCGCCGGCGGCCACGTGATCGGCAGCGCCCACGACATATTGAGATGATAGACGGTGCCGTCGTCGAAGGTGATCATGCCGGCGGTGGCGTCAATCCCCTTGTAGGGCGGGCCCAGCACCTTGTCGATCGAGCGCGCGTAGATCTCGACCGGCGTCTTGCCTTCGAGGCACCACATGCAGATGTCGAGCGCGTGCGTGCCCGAGATCACCATGGGCGAGATGGTCGAGGGATCGTCGGTGCGCTTGTAGTTGTCGATCGCCACCAGCCGGTTCATGAAGGCGCGCGAGGTGACGAGCGTCACGTCGCCCAAGGCGCCCGTGCGGCATTTCTCCTTGGCCGCCAGCCAGCGGCGGCGGAAGCGCTGCGTATAGCCGACCACCGCGTCGACCTTGGCGTCTTGAATCGCCTTCAGCACTTTCTCGGATTCCGCCAGCCTTGTGGCGAGCGGCTTTTCGATCAGCAGCGGAATGCCGCGCTCCAGCGCGCACATGATCGGATCGACATGCAGGTGCTCGTCGGTGGCGATGATGGCGGCGGTCACTTCCGGACGGCTCAGTAGCTCGACGTGGTTCTGCGTCACGAAATCGGCGCCGATCTTCGACGCCACTTCACCGGCGCGGTTGGGGCTCTTCTCGGCAAGCCCGATCCATTCCACTGCCGGATGGCGGTTGGCCACCTCGCCGCGGAATAGGCCGACGCGGCCGCCGCCGACGATGGCAAGTCCGACACCTTTCGCTGACTTCTTCATCGCGGATTGGCGCCTTTCCTGTGCTTCTCTTTGAACTCGGCGATTGCCGAGATGGTCTGGTTGGACAGCGGCAGATCGACCGGCTCGTTGATGTCGGCTGACAAATCCGCGGCGCTGTAGGTCTCCATCACCATGCGCGCCGATTCCGGCGTCACCATCACCGGCGTGTCGCGGATGCAGGCTTCCAGGAAGTGGATGGTCTCCGGCCCCATGCCGCCGGCGAATACTTCGCCGACCTGCTCGCCCGGCATGGTCGACATCGGGAACTGCTGGCCGTCCTTCATGGTGTTGAGCCAGTTGTCGCGCTGGCTATCGTCGAGGAACAGCGAGCCCTCGGTGCCGGTGATCTCGATCCAGGTGGCGCAGTAGTTCGGATAGCTCGGCGGCAGGTTCCAGCCGCCGGCGATCATCACCGCGGTGCCGTCGTCCATGGTGACGTTGGTGAACATGACGTCGTGCGAGCCGTTCACCGGCTCCATGTAGCCGTAGGCGCCTTGCGAGTAGACGCGCACGGGCTTGGCCGGCTCCAGCAGCCAGAACACGAAGTCGAGATCGTGGGTCGATTCCATGACGACGGGCGACAACCGCACGCGGCCGGCGATCTTCTGGCCGAGCGAGCGCGACAGGTGCCGGCTGACTAGCACCGACACCACCTTGCCGAGCGTGCCGTCGACGATCTTCTTCTTGGCGTAAGCAATCTTGGTGTTGAAGCGCTGCGAATAGCCGATGGAGAATTTCAGGTTGTTGCGCCTGGCGAGTTCGATCAGCTCGTCGGCCTCCCACAGCTCGAGCGCGATCGGCTTTTCCAGCATCACGTTCTTGCCGGATTTCAAGCAGTCGCGGCAGATCGGATAGTGGTTGGTCTCCGGCGTGGTCGATATGTAGACCACCGAGATGTTCGGGTTGTTGATGATGTCGTTGTAGTCGGCGGTGGCAGTGGCCGGCTTGTAGAGCGCTTTCACTTCCGCCAGCCGGTCCGGCCGGATCTCGCACAGGTGCAGCTTGTCCACCAGCGCGGTGCGCGACAGCGTCTCCGCCCGCGTGCCGCCGACCCATCCGACGCCGATCACCGCGGCTTCAACCGTTCTCACCGAATGCTACCTCCCGCCATTGTTCTTGGCGCGCGCTCTCGAGCGGCGGCGTGTGCGGACAGTAGCGCAGGTGTATCGCGGCCGAAAAGGCCGTCCGTCTTTCAGCGGGCGAAAGCCGTCTCGCCGATGCCGAACACTTGCGCCGCGAACTGCGGATAGACGTCGACCAGTTGCGGCGCCACCGCCTCGCGCATGAGCTTGAGTGTCTCAGGCGCCGGCGACGGCGTCTCCGGTACGGCCTCGGGCTTTGAGAATTCGAAGCCGGTGTTCTCGATCACCTCGTCGACGGTATGACCGGGGTGCACACTTTGCAGCGTGAAGTGGCCGTCAGCGAACGAGAACAGGCAGCGGTTGGTGACCAACGCAATCGGCCCGCCGGGACGATAGACGTTCGGCTCGCTCGTGCCGGGCGCGCTGATGAAGTCGACTTTCGGCACCAGCGTGCGGCGCGAGTGCTCGGTGCGGAACAGGATCACTTTCGGCACCACGTAATAGAGATAGGCCGAGCCGAACGAGCCGGGAAAGCGCACCTTGGGGTGCTTGTAGTCGCCGATCGACACGAGATTGATGTTGCCCTGGCCGTCGATCTGCCCGCCGGAGAGGAAGAACACGTCGATGCGGCCCTGGCCGGCGCAATCGAACAGTTCGCGGGCGCCGTCGGTCCAGAACGTGTTCTTGGGGCTGCCGAGCAGCGACACGTAAGGGCGGCCATTGCCGTTCTGCTCGCGTGCCAGCAGCGCGGCGGTGGCGGGAATGGGCGAGGCGTTGCCGACCGCCACATGGCGCACGTCGCCGATCAGCCGCGCGATGACGTCGGCGAGCAGTTCTTCGGGGCGGAATTTCACTTCTTATCCCTCCCCCGCTTGCGGGGGAGGGTGGTCGCCGAAGGCGACCGGGTGGGGGCGCTATCTAAGTTTGCAGAGTCACCCCACCCGTCTCCGCGCTTCGCGCGTCGCCACCCTCCCCTTTCAGGGGAGGGATAACAAAGATCACGCCACCTGCTTCTCATACACATACTTGTCCAGGTACTCGGCAAAACCCTCAGGCGTCCCCGCCATCTTGGCGTATTCCGCCAGATGGCCGGTGTCGGCGCCGTATTGATCGGGCAGCGGCAACGGCCAAGTGCCACGCTCGGCGATAGCGACCGCTTCCACATAGAAGCCCGGCAGCGTGCCGGCGGCGAGCACCGGGTCGGCGAGTAGGTCGCCGTCGACGATTTTCTCGACGGTGACGACGGTCTTCTCCGCCGCGTGTGCCATCATCGCCAATTCGTGTTGCCGCCCGATCCACACGTTGTTGAAACGGTCGGCCATGGCGGCATGGATCAGCGCCACGTCCGGCTTGAGCGCCGGCAGCAGGACGATCGGGTCGCTGTTGCCGAACGGGCTGTCGATCACCTTCCAGTCGTCGCGGTATTTAAGCACGTCAGAGCCGATCAGCCCGCGTAGCGGCATGAATGGCACGCCTTTTTCCGCCGCCTGCAAGGCGGCGTGCAGGGCCGGGCAGGTGGCGTCCTTCATGACGATGGTGCCGTTGCGGATGGCGTTGGAAAAGCGCGGCGCCGGGCCGAACTCGCCCAGGCTCACGGCGCTCGTTTCCAGCGTCTCGATGCAGCCGGCCCCGATCAACAAATCCACCTGCAGGCTCGAGGTCGGCAACGCCACCAGATGCAGGTTCTTCACGCCCCGCCTGATCAGCGCCCGCGTCGCTGCCATTGGCGGGCCGGAGGCCTCGCGCGGCACCACCAGCATGCAACCGTCGGTGATGACCGAAAGCGCTTCGTCGAGTGTCGTCGTCATGGGAAACGTCCCGCTTTGCCCATTGCACGGCAGCTATGCCGGCGAGCCAATGTCTCATTGTTGCGCTTGCCAGGTCCACTGGATTCTGCGACCTGAACGCTCATGAACCTTCAGGAAAAACTGGCGGCGCACCGCTTCGTGCTCACCGCCGAAGTGACGCCGCCGGTCTCCTTCGATCGTGCCGATCTCACCGCCAAGGCGCTGCCGCTGAAAGGCCTCGCCGACGCCGTGAATATTACCGACGGCGCCGGCGCGCGCCCCCATCTCGGTGCGGTGACCGCCGCCGCCATGCTCGTGGCGGAAGGCATCGAACCGATTCTCCAGTTCACTTGCCGCGACCGCAATCGCATCGCGTTGCAGAGCGACCTGATGGCGGCGGCGGCCTCCGGCGTGCGCAACCTGCTGATGCTGCGCGGCGACGACCCGAGCGCCGGCGACCAGCCCGATGCCAAGGCGGTGTTTGATCTCGACGCCCGCCAGTTGCTCGAGATGGCGCGGGCGATGCGCGACCAAGGCGAATTGCCATCGGGGCGCAAGGTGTCCGGCACTGCCCCGTTTTTCCTCGGCGGTGCCGACAGCCCGATCGACCCGCCGGCCGATTGGGAACCGAAAAGCCTCGCCGGCAAGCAGGCCGCCGGTGCGCAGTTCGTGCAGACCCAGTTCTGCATGGATGCGGCCATCGTGCGGCGCTACGTGGATCGGCTCGCCGAGCACGGTCTCGCCGACAAGCTCCACGTGCTGATCGGCATCGCGCCGCTGCGCTCGGCCGGGTCGGCACGCTGGATCAAGGACAAACTTTTCGGCGCCATCATCCCGGATGCCTTCATCGCGCGCCTGGAGCAGGCGTCCGATCAGGCCGCCGAAGGCCGCCGCATCTGCGTCGAGGTGATCGAGCAGATGGCCGACATTCCGAACGTCGCTGGCTGTCACATCATGGCGCCGAACCACGCGGAAGCCGTGCCGCCGGTGATCATGGAAGCGCGTAGTAAGGTGAAGCGGCTGGTGAACGCTTAGAGCTGCGACTCTTCCGGTGGCAGCAATCCCCGGATCGCCACGAACAGCGTCCGCACCTGCGCTTCCGACAGATTGCGGGCGATGAATACCACCCGGCTCTGGCGGTTGTCGTCGGGCCAGGATTCCAGTTCCACCGGCGGATGCGACAGGTGCTGCACGAACTGCACCAGCACCGGGCCCTGGCAGCCTTCGACGTTCAGGAAGCCTTTCACCCGCAACAAATCGCTCCCGCGCATGGTGGTCAGCACGTCCATGACGCGGGCGAACACCGGCCACGGCATCGGTTGGTTCTCGGTAATCACGAAGCTGGCGATGCCGTCGCTGTGCTCGGCTTCCGCCATGAATCGATTGCGCGCTTCGCTTCGAGGTTCGACAAAGGCGCCCGGGTCGAGCTTGCCGTTGATCGCTTCCAGGATGTCGGCGCCGGCGTTAAGCGCGCGCAGTTGCGCCTCGAGCCGCTTGGTTTCCTCGGGGCCTGCGATGTCGCCCTTGGTGATGACCAGCCGGTCGGCCAGGACCGCCTGCTTGCGCGCCTCCACCGACCATCCGAGCGTGTCGGCGCCGGTCGCCGCGTCCACCACCGTCAGCATCGCCTCGAGATGGAACACCTCGCCGAGCGCGCGGTCGGTGGCGAAGGTCTGCAGGATCGGGCTCGGATCGGCCATGCCGCTGGTCTCGATCACCACGCGCCGGAAGCTCGGGATATCGCCGCGCTCGCGCTCGATCAGCATCTTGCGCAACGTCACTTGGAGATCGGTGCGGGTGATGCAGCACAGGCAACCGTTGCCGAGCAGCACGGTCTCGTCGGCGCTCCCGCGCACCAGCGCGTCGTCGATGCCGGTGGCGCCGAACTCGTTGATCACCACCGCGGTGCCCTGGCCCTCTGGCGTGTTCAGGAATTCACGCAGCAGTGTGGTCTTGCCAGCGCCCAGGAAGCCGGTGACGACGGTGACCGGCGTGCGCGCGCCGCGCGCGCGCTTGAGCCTGCGCCCGAATGGGCCGGCGGCCTTGGAGGGGAAGACTTGGTCCATCACGCCTCGTCATGGCCGGGCTTGTCCCGGCCATCCACGCCTTGCTTCGTGACAATCTAAAGTCGTGGATGCCTGGCACAAGGCCGGGCATGATCGATCCGGATCAGAAATCCATCTCCAGCACGTACAGCCCGCCGGCGAGGCGATCGACGGTGTAGACGATGCCGCGCTCGTCGACGAACACGTCATTGAGCTGGATCGCGCCCACCGGCGAGCCGGCCGGGGCCGGCGGCACGAAGGCGGCGACTTCCTTGGGCTGATACGCGTTCGAGATGTCGAAGGCGCGCATGCCGCCGTTGAAGAAAGTACCGAACACGATCTGGTCCGACTGGTAAGCGGTCGGCACCGGCGGGTTCTCGTGGATGTTGTGGGCGCCGAAACGGCCGCCACGATCCTTGTAGGCGTCGACCGGCGGCATCGGCAGCGTGGCAAACGACACCGGATGCTGTTCGTCGCGGGCATCCAGCAGCCACACCAGCTTGGGCCAATCCAAAGCATGGTCCTCGGTCGACTCTTCCGTCACCAGGATCAGCCCGCGGTCGAACAGCGGCACCGCGGTGTGGGTGAAGCCGGTGTAGGGCGGCGAATTGGTCCAGTGCGAGACGACCTTGGGCTGCGACTTGTCGGAGATGTCCATTACGTACATGCCGCCGTCGAGGTAGCAGAGATAGAGCCGGTCGGGCCGCTGCGTATAGACGTTGCAGTTGTGCGCGCGGTAGCCCTTGTCGAGCGAATGGCGCGGTGGCGGCGCGACGTTGTCGCCCTTGCGCGTGCCGGAAAGCCACCAGCGGCCGATCTCCTTGGGCTTCGAGGGATCGCGCACGTCGATGCAGCGATAAAACTGGTCGTCGTTCGGATGCGTCGGCTCGAAGTCGGGGGCACCCGCCGCGATGTGCACGTATTCGCCGTCGCAGAACCAGAGCTGGTGCACGCCGCGTGAGTGCGCGCCCGAGCAGTCGAAGAACGAGATCGACTTGGGGTTCTCCGGCTCCGACACATCGAACAGCTCGAAGCCGGCGGGCTTCAAGCCGGTCTTCTGGGTCTGGTAGGCAACCGCCATGATGTTGCCGGCGCATTCCAGCGAGTTCGAGCGCATGTGCGCCTCAGGCAGCTCGGTCTGCACCACGACTTTGGGGTTGCGCGGGTCGGAGACGTCGACGCCGGTGAAATTCTTTGGCGCGCTCTCGTGCGCCAGCCACAGGATGCGGCGCCCATCTTTGGCGATGGTCACAGCCATGCCTTCGCCCATGCCGCCGAAGCCGCCAAGATCGTTCTGGGCGAGTAGCTTGAAATTCCAGGTTACGGGTTCGCCGCTCTGGCTGAGCGGGCTGTTGGCGGACATTCGCGTCTCCGGTTGTTTGAACGTGCGGTCGCGTGAAGGGCCGGCGTAGGATCCACGCCGGCCCGCCTTCTACTGCATCAGGCACATGCCGTCATCATGGGGGACAGCCGTGCCGCCGCCTGTCGCGTCGATCAGGCCTTTTCCGCCTTCTCCATGAAGCTCTTGTCGAAGGCCTTGCTCCAGTCCGGAATCTTGCTGATCTTGCCGGCCTTCTTCAGGATTTCCGCGTGATGCGTCATGTACGGGTCGAGATCGTCCGGCCAGCCGGGTTTGACTTCGACGCGGCTCAGCGCATCCGTGAAGGTCTTCTTGGACATCTTGAAGCCCTTCGACTGGTAGAACCCGTAGATCAGGTCGGCGACCTTGTCGGGTTCGTTCTTGAAGTCCTTGGCGACGTCGAGCCAGGCTTTCAGGTACGGCACGATGGCGTCGCCGTGGTCTTTGACGAAAGTGGGCGTCGCCGCCATGAACACCGGCAGCTTGTCGAAGCTATAGAAGTCGACCAGGGTGTTGGCGATGCCCTGGGCTTCCGCGATCGAGTTGTAGGGCTCGACGTCGACCATGGCGTCGACGGTTTTGGCAGCCATGGCCGCCACCATGTTGTTCACGCTCATGCGCACTTCGGTGTAGTCGCCCTTTTTCAGGCCGGCCTTGGGCGCAATCTGGTCGACGAAAATATTGCCGATCGACGAACCCGTCTGGTTGGCCACTTTCTTGCCCTTCAGGTCGGCGACCGTTTTGAGACCGAGATCCTTGCGGGCCATGACGCGGGCGGTCTTGCCGACATATTCGATCATGGCGATCGCGATCAGGCCGCCTTTCTCGCGGCCGATGGAGAAGGACGGGCCGGCAAAGGTGCCGAGGTCGACCTGGCGCGCCACCATCTGCTGCATGGTGAGATTGCCGGACGGCACCGCGAATTCCTCGGCCGCCAGGCCGTGCTTTTTCAGCAGGCCGGAATGCATCAGGTAATAGGTCGGCATGCCCCACATGTTCGTCTGATAGCCTTGGCGGATTGTGGTCGTCGCGGCCCAGGAGGGGCGTGCCCCGAGGCCTGCGGCCAGAACGCCCATGCCAGTCGCCGCCAGCGCCTGCCGGCGGGTAATTCCGTTCCGTGTTGTCATTGTCATCCTCCCTTGGTTTGATCCGCGGGCGCGGTCGACCGAGCGTCGGCTGCACTCACATCCTGGCCCAGATGGCCGAGCAGGATCTTCTGCCACTCCACGAATTCCGGACTCAGCGGGTCGCGTGGTCGCTCGAGCGGGATATTGACTTTGGTTTTGATGGTTCCTGGGTGCGGCGACATCACAATCACGCGGTCGGCGAGATAAACCGCTTCCGCCACGTTGTGGGTCACGTAGATGACCGTCTTGCGGGTCTCCCGCCACACGTCGGCGAGAAGCCGCTGCATGTCGTCGCGTGTCAGGGCGTCGAGCGCAGCAAACGGTTCGTCCATCAGCAGCACCGACGGATTGTAGGCGAGCGCGCGCGCGATCGCGACCCGTTGCTGCATACCGCCGGACAAGTGGTGCGGAAAGGAGTTGGCGAACTTCTCCAGTTTCACCAGGCGCAATTGTTCGCGCGCGGTCTCCTCGCGCTCGCGTTTCGCGACGCCTTTCATTTCCAGTCCGAAGGCGACATTGCCGAGCGCCGTGCGCCACGGGAAAAGCTGGGCGAAGTCCTGGAACACGATGCCGCGGTCCATGCCGTGGCCGGTGACCGGCTTGCCGCCGACGCGGATTTCGCCCGCGGCCGGCGGCAGGAAGCCGGCGACGGCGTTCAGTAGCGTGGATTTTCCGCAACCGGAGGGGCCGACGATGCAGACGAACTGGGACGGTTCGATATCGAAACTGACGCCCTCGACACCGGTGACACGGCCGCTCGGCGTATCGTAGATGAGTGTCACATCGCGAATTTCGATCGCTTTCATCTTATTATAATTCCCGCCTTTAATCTTTCGCCGCCCGCACCATGCCCCAGCGGTGCACCGTGGCCCGTTCCAGGGACCCGAACACCAGGCGCTCGAACACGAAACCGATCACGCCGATGACGACGATCGAAGCCATCATCACATCGGTCTGCAGAAACTGCTCGGCGTTGAATATCTCCCAGCCGAGCCCATAATTGGATGCGGCGATCATCTCGGCGCCGACCACGGCGATCCACGAGCGCAGGAAGGCCTGCCGGACACCGGCAATGGTGAACGGCAAGGCGCCGGGAATGATCACCTTCCAGAACAGTTCGCGCTCGTTGGCGCCCATGGCGCCGGCTGCCCGAATCCACAGCGGATTGACCGCGCGCACGCCCGACCAGGTGTTGAACACCATCGGAAACGTCGCTGCGTAAAACACGATGAGGATCGTGGTCAGATCGCCGAGGCCGAACCACAGCATGAACAGCGGCACCAGCGCAAAGGACGGGATCGGCATCAGCGCGCTGACCAGCGGCAGGAAAAAGTTTTCGACTGGCTTGAAGCGCGCCATCAGAATGCCGAGCGGCATCCCCACGGCGACCGCCAGCACGAAGCCGACCAGCACCCGGTACAGCGTCGCGCCTGCGTTTTGCAGTAGCGTGCCGTCCATCGTCATGAGCACCATGCGATGCGCGATCGTCGGTATGGTCGGCAGTAGCACCTGCGGGAACAGGCCGCTGAGCGAGATGCCCTGGTAGACGGCGGCGGCAGCCGTCAGCGTGAGGACGGCGCGGATAAGGGAGCGGCGACGGTCACCCATCTGCTTTTTCATGCCGCGGCAGCTCCCATCATGCCCCAGCGCACGAGGGTGTAGTCTTCGAGCTTCTGGAATGCGTATTTCTCGAGGAAGAGCCCGATGATGGCGATCACCGTGATGCCCGCCATCATGGCCGATGTGTCGAGGAATTGCCGCGCGCCGAAGATCAGCCAGCCCAGGCCGAAGGGTACGGCCGTGAGCATCTCCACCGCCACCAGAATGCGCCAGGCCTGCGCCAGGCCGAGCCGCATGCCGGTGAGGATATATGGCAGCGCGCCGGGCAGGATCACATGGCGAAACAAACGGCGGTTATCCGCGCCCATCGCTTCGGCGGACCGGATCCAGATTTCCTTCACCGCCTTCACGCCTGTCCAGCAATTGTAGATGACCGGAAACATCGCGACGAAAGCGACCAGCGCCACGGCCGAAACCTCGCCCGGACCGAACCAGAGCAGAAACAAGGGCGCGTAGGCGAGGCCGGGAATGGGGCCGAGGATGCTTACCAGCGGCAGGCAGATGTCCTCGCCCCGCCGCGAACGGCCCATCACCACGCCGATGGCGAGCCCGACCACGGCAGCGATGCCAAAACCGGCAAAAAGCCGCAGTATCGTGTCCAGCGCATCATGCAGCAGGATGCCGGATCGGGTCAGCTCGACAAACCTGACGGCGATCTGCTCGATCGTCGGAAACAGCTGATTGGGAAGCGCGCCCGAACGCGCCACCGATTCCCAAATCGCGCCCACGACGATGAACGGAAAAACGTTGCGCGCGACAACGCGCAAGCGCGCACCGAGTCGTGAGGCTCCGGCTTTCGGCGTGACAGCTATGCTGACGACATCCTGCATGATGCCCGTCGGCCTCCTCCCTTGTTTTATTGGTGTGGTCTTTTGATCGAGCCTTGTTATTTATGTCGGCAGGATACTGCGCATCGCATCCCGATCACAAGCGTAGGAGCGATTGTATGGCGAGGGTGTGGCGGTTAGACGTTGCGTCGGCTTTTGCCGCTGGCGGATGGCGCGCAGAAACGCTAAAGCCCGTCATGGTCATGAACAGCAGT
>CAWGGL010000046.1:0-199317 GCA_963822085.1 uncultured Pseudomonadota bacterium | reverse complement strand
CGACGGCAGCTGGACCGAATATGCCGGCGGCTATTCCGACATGCTGGCGCAGCGTGGCTCGGATCTCACACGCGCGAAGCGCTTGGCCGAGCCGGACAAGGCAACCAAGGCGACTGCAAAGCCCGCCGCGCCCTCTGACTCCAAGCGCAAGATGACCTTCAAGGACAAGCACGCGCTGGAGACGCTGCCGAAGACCATCGCCAAGCTGCAAGCGGAAGCAGCCAGCCTGCAGGAGAAGCTCGACGATCCGGAGCTTTATACCCGCGACCGCGCCGGCTTTGAAAAAGCCACGACCAAGCTCGGCGAATTGCAGCACCAGATCGCCGCCGCCGAAGAACAGTGGCTGGCGCTCGAAATCATGCGCGAAGAGCTGCAGGGCGCCGCCAGCCAGACGTGAGCGCGCTTATAGACGGCGTTGGCCGGCGCGCGGCGCCGAGGTTTCACGTTTGGTGGTCTTTGATCCTGCTCTTCATGTTGGTCGCGATTGTCTCAAGGGCGATGGCAAACGCCAGGATGATATAGGTTATCAGCGACTAAAACTTGCTCGCGCCCCAGACGACAGTCTTGCCGATGCTGGTTAAGCCCGCGAGGATGTCATACTTGGTGATGACGATCGAGCTGACAGTCAGCGCACCAAGGAGAGAGAAGAAAACCAGGGTATTGTCGCCGCGCCGGACGAAGATGTCAGCTGGCATACCTCGCCTCGTCATCGCACGCCAAACCGGCGGCGCATTCCGCGCCGCCCATTCGGCCCCGATGGGCACGTAGGACGCGAACAGGATTACGCCGCGACCGTGGCGGACGGTCGGTTCTTCACGCGCTCCTTCAGCGGATCGAAAACAGACGTGCGATCGATCGAACGCACCGTCATCGGGAAGTGCTCGCCGAAGTACTCGATCAGGACCTTGGCGCCCACTTCCGCGGCGCTCGGCGGCAGATACGCAAGCACGATCTGCTTGCCGACCGACGGGCCATAGCCGACCCGGCGCACCCGCGAGCGGCGGCCTTTGGCGTCGACGAAAACCTCTTTCGTCGCCGGATCGAGAAGCGGCCAGTTGTTGCCGACGATGAACCGGGGCGTGCCGTCCGACGCGATGTTGTTCTCGACCGTCAACGTGCACAGCACCGCCGCCGGCGGGCCCTTTTCGATTTCCGCCGCTAGCGCGTCCTTGCCGACGAAATCGGCCTCTTTGAGCTTCTTCGGCGCCATGCCCGATTCCACGAGCGTGTACTCGCTATCGAGCTCACCGCCTTGCAGAAGGTAATGTCCCTCGATCGGCGCGCTCGTGGCATAGACCTCGATGCCCACCGGAACGAGATTGGCAGGACGCCCGGCCTGCTCGAGCGCCGACCAGAGCGCCGCGCCGTCTTCGTAGGCGCAATGCAGCTCCCAGCCGAACTCGCCGACATAGGAGAGGCGGCTTGCGAGCACCGGAAAATCCCCGACGCGGATTTCCTTGACGCGGCCGAACGCAAGCGCCTCCTGCGACACGTCCGCGTCCGTCACCGCCTGCAGCACAGCGCCGGCCGTCGGACCCCACAGACCGATGGTGATCTGCTTTTGAGTGAGATCCACGAACTCGACGCCGTCGGCAGGTAAGCGGTCGCGGATCCATTTGCCGTCCATGCCGCCCACGGACCCGCCGGTCACGACACGAAAATGCTCCGGCCCAAGCCGCATGATCGTCAAATCGGCGCGCACGCCGCCGCGGTGATCGAGGAACTGCGTGTAGACGACCCGTCCGACCGCAACATCCATCTGGGCCACCGAGATGTATTGCAGCGCCGGCAACGCCTTCGGCCCGATGACATCGAAGATCGCGAAGTGCGACAGGTTGATCAGGCCGGCGCCATCGCGCATGGCCAGATGCTCGGCATAGGAAATCGGCGAATGCCAGCGGCTGTCCCACTCGTTCGGCCGCTCCGGAATCTGCGCGCCGTAGCGGTCGAGCAGATTCCGGTTCGATTCGTACCAGGGCGCGCGTTCCCAGCCGCCCGGATTGTCGGCCTGCCGGAACGCGCCGCCAAGCTCCAGCTCGCGCGCGTGGAACGGGCTCTTGAGAATGTCGCGGCCGGTTTCGTACGGCTCGCGCGGATGCACAATCCCATAGACCTTGCGCGCGATCTCGGTGCTTCGCCCGGTGACGTAAGCCGTCTCCTTCTGATGCGGATAGAAGCGCGCGATGTCGATCGGCTGTGGGTCGATATGCGGTTCGCCATCGACGATCCAATCGGCGACGAGCTTGCCCATGCCGGGGGCGTCCTTGACCCAAACAGCCTCGGCAAGCCAGAGATCCTTCACTTCCGGCGATTCACCGACGACCGAGTTGCCGTCCGGCGTGAACAGCAGCAGGCCGTTGAACGACTTCCGCCACAGGTATTCGAGCTCTCCGAAAATAGGAACGGCATCGAGAGCCTCCGTGAAGGCCTCTTCGAAATGTTCTTCGGGCAGTTCGCGCATGGAGGGCGACAGGTTGGCCAGCGTCGACTGGCCGACCTCGGCGATGTCTTCCGCCGCGACCAGGCGAGGCTCGTAGCGTTCGTAGTAGCCGAATTCCGCCTCGCCCCCCTCCACGCTCTCATGCCCGCCGGTATCGCGGACGTAGGCCGCGAGATCCTGGATGCGCAGCAGCGGATAGCACATGTCCTCGCGCGGCGAATGTTGCTTCAGGAGTTCATCAAGCTTTGCGCCGCGGAAGAACAGAAGCGGATGATCGCCGGCCGCGACAGGGATTGGCACGCCCGCGTTCTTGCCGACCAGCGCGCCCCAGATGCCGCAAGCGACGATCACCCGATCGGCGGCGATGTAGCCCTTCGGCGTCTCGACGCCGCGCACCCGGCCGTCCTGGCTGTCGATACGCTGGACGGGCGTATTCGGAAAGATCTCGACGCCACCGCCGGCGACGAGTTCGTCGACCATCTTGCCGGCGAACGCCTGCGAACGCGGAATCACCAGTCCGGCCTGCGGGTCCCAGAGTGCGCCACGGATCGCGTCTGCGGCCAGGAACGGGTGCCGGGCCGCCGCTTCGCTGGCCGACAGCATTTCCATCTCGAAGCCGTACGCCTTGCCGCTCGCTACCTTGCGCAGAAGCTCGTCCCAGCGATCGTCCCGGTCCTTCAGGCAGACCTCGAGGCCGCCCTTCTCCAGGAAGTGACCGCGCGCGTTGAAGAACTCGCGGCTGTAGGCGGTCGTAAAAGCTGACAGCCGGTCATGACCGGTGTTGAACAGGAAATCGCTGGCGTGGGCCGTGGAGCCGATATCAGTCGGAATCCCGGACTTGTCGAGGATGGCGATGTCCGTCTCGCCGCGCTGGCGGAGATGCCACGCCACCATGACGCCGACAATGCCGCCACCGACGATGACGTAACGTTTGTGCTTCGGAAGATCTGCCATCATGCCGCTCCTCTGCCAGGCATTGGCCGCTCCGGGCGACGCACCATGATGCCATGACCTCTAGTTTCGATGCGGTGTCGTCCGCGCCCGCCGTATCGACGATACGCGACGCCGGCGCCCAGCAGGCGCGCGAGATGCCCCGCGACGCCCTGCAACGCCGGTGTCAACTCGGTGGACGCGCTCAAGGCCAGCGAACGCACGGCCGCCGACACCCCGCTCTGGTCGATATTCATGACCGCTTCTCTCTCATCCACGTCCACACGCCGCAGACGCGGCAACCGAAATGCACCATGCCGGCGGTCAACGCCGAGGCCCGAGCGCAAACCCCTTGCGGACGGCACGCCCGCAAGCTCCGACCGTCAAGCACCCACTTGGCGTCGTCCCGTCCATCCGTCTTAGCGATCTCCCGGGCACCCGGAGTGACCGACGACCGGAACGACACCTCGACCACCCTGGCATCGGCGGACAATGTGATGCGATCCAATGACGGTCGCTTCACTACTTAAGAACTGTATTGTTCTGAAATCGACACGGGCGGGGGCACCCTGCCCTTTCGCGCCAAGCCCTGGCGGTACGAATCGCCCGCCTTCATGAAGGGACATCCGACCCGGCCTGCGGCGACCGAATGCCTGAGCGCGCGAGTGCAACGCATGCCTTAGACATCAAGGCCGACGAGACCGAAACCATGGAACCCTCGAAAAGCGACGTTTGTTAGCTTAAACCCGACACAAGACGACAGCGCCGGTGTCGTTTAAATCGCCAGTCTTTGTGCAGCCTTCGGCTTCTTGCGCACTTCGGTTTCCTTGAAAGGTGGGGGCACCACCTGTATATAGTGCCTCGTCGGGCGGTCATAGGAATTGGGCGCGATGGACATCAGAGCAGACGCATCCTTGGCCAAGGATGGGGATGTGTCGCCGCGGACGGTCGTCTTCGTACTCGTGCCGCGCTTCTCGATGATCGCGTTTTCGTCGGCAATCGAACCCCTGCGCATCGCCAACCGCCTGCACGGCTCCCAGCTGTATCACTGGGTCGTGCTGTCGCCCGACGGAAATCCGGCCCGCGCCAGCAACGGTATTGTCGTGAACGTCGACGGCGCCATCGGCTCCTATGAACTGCGGAGCAACGGCGGGCCCCAAACCGACATGGTCCTGGTGTGCGGCGGACTGGGTTCCGAACACTACAGAGATCCCTCTCTGTATGCGTGGCTGCGGCGCCAGGAGCGGCGAAGCGCCTACATCGGCGCGCTGTGCACGGGGGCCAGCGTGTTGGCCGGCGCGGGCCTTCTCAACGGCTACAAATGCGTCATCCATTGGGAAAGCCTCGACGGATTCACCGAGGCCTATCCGGAGATCGAGGTCTCAACCGACCTGTTCGTGGTGGACCGCAGTCGCGTCACCTGCGCCGGCGGCACCGCGGCGCTCGACATGATTCTCTACTTGATCGCCGAGCAGCACGGAAAGGCTCTGGCGACGGAAGTCATCGAGCAGTGCCTTGCCGACCGCATGCGCGATCCGCACGACCATCAGCGTCTCTCGCTTTCCGCGCGCGTGGGGATTTACAGCCCCAACGTCCTCAAGGCGATCGAGATCATGGAAGCGCATATCGAGGACCCGATCAGCCAGGAGGACATCGCGCTGCTGCTCGGCCTGTCGTGCCGCCAGCACGAACGCTTGTTTCGCCGGCATCTCGGCATGTCGCCCGCGCATTATTACCTGAAGCTGCGCCTGAAGAAGGCGCGCCATCTGCTGCTCCAGAGCGAATTGTCGATCCTGGAGATCGCATTGGCGTCGGGGTTCGTTTCCGCCTCGCACTTTTCGAAGTGCTATCGCGGCCTCTACGGCAAGTCGCCGCGCGACGAACGCCGGCCGCTGCCCGTCGATCGCATGGTGCCGCTCAAACGCAGCCTTAAGATAACCCCACCGGCCTCGCCCTAGCGAACCGCACCGCGAGGCCATCCGGCTGACGCGTTCCGTTCGCGGTCAGGGACCAGCGGACGGATTGAGCTGATTGCGTGAGGGAGAGGTTCGGGATCACCACCGCTGAGCCGCCCCGCGCCGGGCCGCAGTTCGCACAGCGAGCGAAGGGTGGTGGGGGAAGTAGGACTCGAACCTACGAAGGCGTAAGCCAGCGGATTTACAGTCCGCCCCCTTTGCCACTCGGGACATTCCCCCTCGCCAAGCCAAAACGCCGCCCCCGCTGACACGGAAGCAAGCCGGCTTGTCGGGATTTGCGCGTTTTATGGTCAGCCGCCGGAGCGGTGTCAATGGAGACCGGCCGGGAATATCGCTTCTTTTGCCGCCGGTTTGCCAAGCCGCCAGCCCCGTGGGAAGAACCGCACCCATGGACCGCAAGTCGAGCCAGAAATCCCGGCCACACGGGCCCCAGGACCGCAAGCGCCGGCCGCCGCCGCGCGGAGGGCGTGCGCGCCCAACCCCACTCGCGCCCGATGGGCCCGCCATCCTCTACGGCTGGCACACGGTGAAGGCGGCGTTGGAGAACCCGAACCGGCGCATCCTGCGCCTGCTGGCCACCGAGAATGCCGTGCGCAAGCTCGCCGACGAGGGCGTGGCCCTGCCGGTCGAGCCGGAACTGGTGCGGCCCGGCGCCATCGATGCCCGGCTCGGGCCGGATGCGGTGCATCAGGGCCTGCTCGCCGAGGCCGAGCCCCTCGCCGCGCCCACGGTCGCCACGCTGGCGCCCGAGGGACTGGTGCTGGTGCTCGACCAGATCACCGACCCGCACAACGTCGGCGCAATTCTGCGCTCGGCAGCGGCTTTCGCGGTCCAGGCCATCGTCACCACCGCCCGCCACAGCCCGGAGGCGACCGGCGTGCTGGCGAAGTCCGCTTCCGGCGCTCTGGAGTTGGTGCCGCTGGTGACGGTGCAGAACCTGGCGCGCGGGATGGAGGAGTTGCGCCAGCGCGGCTTCCTGCTGGTCGGTCTCGACAGCGAGGGCGAGAACGACCTGTCGGCGCTGCCCTTGCGCGCGCCGCTCGCCCTGGTGCTGGGCGCCGAGGGCAAGGGCCTGCGGCAGTTGACCAAGGCCACCTGCGATCGGCTCGCGCGCATCGACGTGCCGGGCGAAATCAAGAGCCTGAACGTATCGAACGCAGCGGCGCTGTCGCTTTACGTGGCGAGCCGGGCGGTACAGGCGTCATAGAGCGCCGACAAAACGGCGTGCTGCGGCCCGGCGCGTAGCACGTCCCAGCCGCGCGGATATTCTATTTGCGCGCCTTGAAGCGCTTCTCGATCCGCTTGGACTTGATGTGCTTGGGTTGGCGCTTGGGCATGACGACGGGCTTGGACCCGGGGTCGACGACGACGAGCGGCTCGCCCTGCTTGCGCACCAGCCGGATGCTCATGCGATCGGGACCGAGGATAGTGATCTCGGCATCGGCATGGATCACACGGGGGTCCTCGTTGCGCGCGCCCGGCGGCGGGTCGTCGACGTAGTGGCGGCGGGTGATGACCTTGGGCGGATCCTCGACCACGCGGCGCGTCACGATCACCAGCGGCTTGTCGTGCACGACCTTGCGGGTGTGGACGATCTTGTCCGGCTTGCGGCCGGCGGTCTTCTGGGTCTTGCGGCGCGTCCGCTTCGCGGCCTGCTTGGCAGCTTTCGCGGCCGCCCGCCGGGCAGCCGTCCGTTTCAGCGCCGCCGCGCGCTTTGCCGCGCGTCTCGCCGCCAAGTTCGCCGCCCGCTGCCGGTCGCGGTGGCGCAGTTCCTCGATCAAGGCGCGGTTGGCGCGGGCGTGCTTGGGACGCGGAGTCGCGGCGGGCGCGCTGCGATGCCGCCTCACGGTGTACCGGATGCCGCGGCGCGCTGGGGGATAGGCGTACGATTGCGCGGGACGATGGATGACATAGGTGCCGGGCGCGACCTGCACCGCGTAGGACTGCCCCGGCTGCAATTCGTACGGATAAAGCGGCGACGGCCGCTGGCCGGCGCGGCCGCCATGCCATTGCGCCTCGGCAGCGGTGGCCGACGCAAGACCGACGGCGCAGACGACGATAAGGGCTAGGCGGCAGACGATACGGCTCATGACATTCACACGCGGCAAACGAGGATCCTCAAGGTGCCGCCGCAGGCGGCGGCGATTGACGGTATGCGTACGGGCGCGGCAGCGGCGCGACATCGGGCCCGATCAGCGGTGCCGCATCAGCCTGGGGGTTGGTCCAGTAGTGCATGTAGTGCGGCGCCGGGCGCAGCCTGGCGCGCGCGGCGCGATGGCGCTTTCGGGAAACCGAGGATCGGCGCTTCAAGGAGGCGCGGCCGTGCGGGTAGTAGTGGCGATTGCGCCACGGCGGCAGCCACCAGCGGCGTACCACCACGCCGGGCTCGTCGTCATAGATCACCACCTGCGGGATCGGCTGATAGACCGCGCGGCAGCACACGTCATAGCCACCGTAGCCGCCGCCATAAGGCTCGACCGGCAGATCGGCAGCACGCACGCACGCGGCGCCGGCGACGAGGCCGGCAAGCGACGCGGCGATGACGATGGACACACGCATGGGCGACAAAACTCCAACGAAATCGCCGCCACTCTATACGAGCGCCTCCCCCCTCCGCCGACCAATCGCCGGGTAACATTAATTACAAACCTCAAACTGTTTGCGTAAAAAGGCCCGTCGAGCGGGCCTTAACGGGCGTTGTCGCGCCTGGCCGACTCCCTCTTCACGCCGGTTTTCGACACGCCGGCTTCAAGCGTTAACCCTCCGCGCCGCAACGCCGGCGAGCGGGCCCGTGCCGCTCGCCGCGGCTCCGGCCTGTCGCGTGGCCCAAGGGGGCCGCGAGGCCCAAAGGCGCCGCCTGGCCCGACACGCCCAAGGGAGAAGTGAGGCAAGAAGAGCACGAGGCCGGCTGGCCGCCGTCGACGCGCCTGTGCCCGGCGCTTGTGAGCGCCCGCCGACACTGCTAGCTCTCGTCGGGCGGACGGAGCCGGGTTAGCTCAGCGGTAGAGCAGCGGTTTTGTAAACCGAAGGTCGGGGGTTCAATCCCCTCACCCGGCACCAACTTTGGAGGCCTTCGGCGGCTTCCGTCGGCGAGCTACCCGCAATCCGCCAAGATTGCCCGCCGAAGCCGCCGCGAGAGCGGGCAAATCGACGCTCGTCCCGCCTCCGGCCTCGTCAAAAATACGCCCCCGCGCGGGTTTTCGATCTTTCGAACACTCGCGGACTGTGTCACACTACCGGCGTTGCAATACCCTCGGAGAAACTAGCATGCCTCAGGGCACCGTGAAGTGGTTCAACCCGACGAAGGGGTACGGATTCATTCAACCGCAGGATGGCGGCAAGGATGTGTTCGTGCACATTTCGGCGGTTGAGCGTGCCGGCCTCAATACCTTGAATGAAGGTCAGGTCGTTCAATACGAACTCGTTGAAAACCGCGGAAAATCATCTGCGGAAAACCTTCAGGTCAAGTGACCGCGGCGCCCGCGCTTACTTTCGGCCTTTAGTTTTGGAATTGCTGCCGCCGCGCCCGCGCGGTGGTGGGCGTGTGATCGGTTTGCCGGCCACGCGCGGTTCCTTTTTGACCTCGCCACATCGGCTTTTGCCGCCCTACCGCGCCAACTTGGCGAGTTCGGGAAAGGGCGCGAACGTCGCGTGCTTGCACATCGCCTTGGCCTGCGGTCCCGGCGCGATGAAGCGGTCGAGCTTGCCGGAGACATAGGTCGCGGCGCCGATCTTCGCCCCCTCGTAATGGCCGTGGTCATCGCGCGCGTTGTAGCGCACGCAGACGACGAAGCGCTTGCCCGGCCCAACGTCCATCAGCACCGGCTGCGAGACACCGCCGTCGCGGACGTGGCGCGGGTCGTTGAGATAGGTGCGCAGGAAATCCAGCAGACCGGCCTTGTAGGTCTGCGGAAAGACGTTCTGCGCATCCCACTGAGCGCGCAGCTCCGCCGGGCTCGGGCCCACGTCGTCGCTGGCGCAGCCGGCCAGCACCAGACTGGCCGCCAGGACGCATCCCGCGGCGACAATCGCAGCAACCCTTCGCATATCGTCCAGCTCTCGACCTCGACGCCCCGCGTCGTGCCCGCGCCGCGATCATAGCGGCTTGCGCCGGACTGGCAAAAGCCAAGACCGCCAAAGCGAAGGCCGCCCGCGTGGGGCGGCCTTCATCGCGCCACAGGTCGCGGCCCGGTCGTTCCGCCCCCGCCCCTATTCCAGCGCGACGCCGGCCCGGAACATGAACGTGCGGCCGGGCTGCGGATAGGCGTTGAAGCGGCCGACGGTGGTCGTGCTGGCGATGCCGTAGTCGTAGTACATGTCGTTGAACAGGTTCTGCACCGTGAACGACCAGAACGCCTTGCGCCCGGAGGGCTTCGCATGGCCGGCGAACGGGATGTCCCCGCCGATGCGCATGTCGACCACGGCGTGCGCCGGAATCAATGGTTGGACGTTGGCGTTGTCGTTGTCGAGCCGGCGCTTGCCTGTGTAATGCACCATGACGTCGTAGACGAGCCACTTGCGCCAGACGTCCCAGGTCAGCCCAGCATTGGCGGTCCAACGCGAGATCAGCGGAATGTCGTGGCCGGCGTATTGCCCCTCGCGGAACGTGGCGCGGGTATAGGTCAGATTGCCGGTGAGCGAGACCGTGTCGGTCAGCTGGAGCGAGGCGTTGGTCTCCACGCCCCAGTGCCGGGTGGGATCGAGGTTGACGTTGACGAAGGTGGCCGCGCTGTACGCGATCTCGTCGTTCAGCTCCATGTCGTAGACGCTCGACTGCAGCTTGAAGCGTCCGACATGCAGGCGCGCGCCGCCTTCGATCTCGTTCGAGGTCTGCGTGCGCAGGTCGAAGTTGACCGGCGACGCCAGCCCAATACGCTCGTCGGCATTGGGCACCCGGAAGGCGTGCGCGACATGGCCGAACACTGCGAAGACGTCGTTGAAGCGATGCTCGATGCCGAGCTGCGCCGCCCACTGATCTTGACCGCGGTCGAGCGCGATGCCCTGCGCACCATAGGCACCGGGCGCGCTGGCGTCGTAGGTGTCGTTGGCGGAGATGTTGTCCCGCTGATAGCGCCCGCCGAGGGTGATGTCGGTGTCGGGACGGACGCTGAGCGTGCCGTTGGCATAGACCGCCGCGGTGTCCTGCTTGAGATCATAGACGTGGTACGGAGCCGAACTGAAATCCTGGCTGCGATCCGAGGTGTAGGCGGTGTGGTAGTAGTCGATTCCGGTCAGCACCTTCACCGGCATGCCGCCGACATTACCGTCGAACTTCAAGCGCGGCGTCACCGAGGCGGTCTTCATGTTCGTGTCGACGCCGTTGTATGCTGAACCGTTGTAGAACAACTCCGCCTGCTGTTGCTTGAGACGCACGCTGCCGTCGAGAATCAGTTCGAGGCCCGGCGTGAGATTGCGGGTGACGCCAAGCGTGAAGTTCTGACCCTGCTTGTTGGCGTAGTCGTTGGGCGTAGAGGTGCCGGCGCGGTCGGTGACGAGCTCGTTGATGCCCTTTGTCGTATCGACAAGCCGCCCGCCCGGCGTGCCGAGCTTCTGGTCGTCGGCCAGCACGTTGAAATAGACGCTGCCCTCGTCGCCGGTGTAGCGGATGTCGCCGTTCAGCCCCTTCTGGCGGAGATAGCCGTTCTGGCGATAGCCGTCGGTCCGGATGGCGGTAGCGTCGATGGCGCCCGACCAGGGCCCCTGCGAACCGCTCGCCGTCACCCGCCCCTCCCGGTCACGGAACGAGCCGAAGCCGCCTTCGACGCGCAGCGACGGCGGCAGCTTCGCGCCGGTCTTGGTGATGATATTGATGACGCCGCCGACGGCGCCATCGCCGTAAAGCACAGCGCCGCTGTTGCCGCGGGTGACCTCGATGCGCTGGATGGCGTTGAGCGGGATCGCCGAAAAGTCGAAGCCCTGCAGGTCGAAATCGTTGAAGCGCCGGCCGTTGACCAGCACCAGCACGTTCGAGGAGGCGGTGGCGCCGAAGCCCCGCAGGTCGACCGAGTCGCGAGCGCCGTTGACGCCGGCGCTGACGTGCTGAATCTGAATGCCGGCTTGAGCTTTGAGGATGTCGGTCAGGTTCTGCGCCGGAGACTTCTGAATCTCTTCGGCAGAGATGACAGTCGACGCGGTGCCGACGATGGTGGAGCCGGCGCCGAGCCGGCTGCTCGATACGTCGATGGTGGGCAGCAGCACCGTGCCAGTGCTTTGCGCACGCGCTGCGCCAGGCGCCAGCAGCGCGGTGGCGGCCACCGACGCGGCTAAGAACGACACACGGCGCGCAAAAACGCTACGCCCTAAAATACCAGTCCCCATGACAAACGTTCCTTCGTTTGCGCCCGGCGCAAAGGCGCGGGCACATCGGGTGAGACCAAGCCCGACGCGAAGGACACGATGAGCGGCGCGCCTGCCGCGCTATGCTCATGTGTGGAATGTCGTGAAAGGGAGAACTCTCACGGCCTTCGCACCGGCATTGACGTCACCGCTGCGAAAGACCGCTCCGTATGGACCCCTCGTCCACCGGTTGGGTGACCGCGCTGGCAGGTCTCCTGGCTCGCGGGTCAATGCTCAGATGCGCCCAGCCTTCCCGGTTTCCCAGTGGCCTTGTGGACGCGGGCTCGCCGCTCACAGTTGCGGGGGCAGCCACGGATGACCGTAATCACGGATTCCGTGTTCCCTCTTTCGTCCCCAGTCTGACCCGGGGAACCAGCACGGCGAAAATGTGTCTTGGAACCCATGCGCGAGTCAAGAGCGCCGCCCGCGCAAATCGGATAGGATGCACTTGTGGTGACGCCATGCCAGCAGGCTAAACCGTTGCGCAAGATTATGATCTGGGACGCGCCCACGCGTCTTTTCCACTGGCTCGCGGCCGCACTGGTCGTGGCCGCCTACGTCACGTGGCGGCTCAACTGGATGCACTGGCACGTCTATGTCGGCGACGCGCTGCTCGCGCTCGTGCTGTTCCGCCTGTCGTGGGGATTTCTCGGCAGCGAGACCGCGCGCTTTGCCAGCTTCCTCGCTTCGCCCGCCGCCGCATGGCGCCATCTCAAGCATGCGCTGCGCCGCGCTCCGGACGACCAGGCCGGCCACAATCCCGCCGGCGGCTGGATGGTCGTCGCGCTGCTAATCCTGCTTCTCACCGAAACGTTGACTGGTATTTTCGTCAACAACGACGTCGCGGATGTCGGGCCGTTCACGGCGCTGGCGCCCGCATGGATCGACAACCTCATCACCGATCTGCACGGCATCTTATGGAACGTGCTGCTCGCAGCCATCGCGCTGCACGTTCTGGCGGTCGCCTTCTATTGGGCCGCAAAGCGCCAGAACCTCGTGTTGCCGATGATTGTCGGACGCAAGTCGTTACCGGCGAACGTACGGCCCCCGGCGATGGCGCCGCCGGCGCGCGCGTTGCTGTTGTTCGCATGCGGCGTCGTTGCCGCCGCCGCATGCGCGAATTTCCTCTGACCGTCAGTGCTCGATAGTCAGTGCTTGGGCATCACCTGGCCGCGGATTTCCCCGGGCGGGTGATTCTTGGTGTGGACGTTGACATACCAGTCGCCGGCCATGAGCTGCTTGGCCTGGCTGGCGGTCAGTTTGGCCGAGCCGGTGATGGGACTCGAGACCGGTTTGCCCTTCTTGGTCAGCCAGATTTCTACGCCGCCGTTCTTGCCCTTCGCGCCGTCATGGAAATGCGCCATGGTGACGGGGCTCGACATGTTCTTGTAGGTGACGCGCCACTTCACCATGTCCGTCTTCGTGTTCAAGGTGATCGTCGCCAGTCCCGAGCCCTTGGTCTTGACCGGCGGAACCTGCTGGGTGCCGTTGAGCGGTGTCTTGATTGTCACGGTGGCCGCCGCCGCCGGACCGGCCCAGGCGATGCAGGCCAGGCCCGCCAGGGCCACGATGAGATGCCTCCGCAACGAACGCGGCAATAAGTCAGTCACGAATTGCGTCATGGTATTCCACTCCCTGCGTTGAGCATCCACCCCCCGATAGAGCGCACGGCAAACTCTAGCCGCCCCCCTTGCGCCGTCAATCGGCCGGACCGCCCGCAGCTGCCACATCACGAAGAGTTTTACGGTTTCTTGGGAGGCTCAGCCGCCACTCTCGGCAACAATCCATGCGTGATAGTCGCGATCGAGACTTTCCACCGGCAGCACCATGATCGCCGCCGTTTCGTAAGGGTGCGCCGCCTTTACCGCCACCCCCACGGCGCCGGCCAGCGCGGCGCGCGTTTTCACGATCATCACCACCTCGTCGGCGCGCTCGATCTGGCCCTGCCACCAGTAGTGCGAAATCATCCCCGGCAGGATGTTAACGCAAGCGGCCAGCCGCCGCTCGACGATTTCCCGCCCGGCCGCCTCCGCCTCGACAACGGAGGGCCAAGTCGTATAGACGAGCACCGCACGTTCCATCATCAGGCCTCTCGAAAATGAGCCGTCCGGCCCCTCGCCTCCAGCATATCGCCTTCGTGGCTGCCGACAGCCCGGAGGCGCGCGAGGCCTATGACCGGCTGGAAAATCGTTACGGCAATACCGAGCCGAAGACCGCCGACGTAATCGTCGCGCTCGGCGGCGACGGATTGATGCTGCAGACCCTGCACCGCTTCATGAACACGGGCAAGCCGATCTACGGCATGCACCGCGGCACGGTCGGCTTTCTCATGAACGAATACGCCGAGGACGGCCTCATCGAGCGCCTCGCGGCGGCGAAGGAGACCATCATCCATCCGCTGGTGATGCACGCGCGCGACTCGCGCGGGCACGTGCACGAGCACCGCGCCATCAACGAGGTCTCGCTGTTCCGCAAGGGCGCGCAGGCCGCGCATCTGCGCATCCTGATCGACGGCCAGGAAAGACTTGCTGAGCTCGTCGCCGACGGCGTGCTGGTGGCGACGCCCGCCGGCTCCACCGCCTACAATCTTTCGGTGCAAGGGCCGATCATTCCGATCAACGCCTCGCTCCTGGCGCTGACGCCGATCAGTCCGTTCCGGCCGCGCCGCTGGCGCGGCGCGCTGTTACCCGACAAGGCCAAGGTCACCATCGAAGTACTCGACGCCGACAAGCGCCCGGTCGCTGCGGTCGCCGACCACGACGAGGTGCGCTCGGTACAGCAGGTCGATGTCCGCATGGACCACGCGATCAATCTCAACATGTTGTTCGACCCGGGCCACAATCTCGACGAACGCATCCTGCGCGAGCAGTTCGTGCTGTAGGAAAACGAAGGGCGTTCAAATCCTTCTCATCGGGTGGCCGATCGCCAGCAGGAAGTTGGTCGCGGTGAAGCCGGCGATAAGCAGGAATGCGGCGCGAAACGCGCTCGTGATCTCGGCCTGCAGGACGGCACCGTGCGGGCCGTGCAGCGCCGCCTCGGCGCCGGCGGCGCGCTCGACCATCAGTCCAAACACGCGCGCGGCCTCTGGGTCGACCAACGAGAGGAAGGCGAAAAGCGCGAAAGCCACCAGCGCGGTGCCGAATGCGGCGCCGATCGAGCGCGAGAACTGCACCGAAGCCGCCGCCTCCCCCAGCCGCCGCGGACCCGAGGCCGACTGCACCATCACCTGCACCACGCCCATCACCGTGCCGAGGAACAGCCCCGTCCACAGCAGCAGGCCGGCGAAGGCGTAGGAGCTGAGCGTCGGCGCCCACAGCGCCAGCACGATCACGCTGCAGGTCAGGATGCCGAGCCCGAAGGTCGGAAACAGCGTGGTGCGGCCGGTGCGGCTGACTAGCCGGCCGGTGACCATCGAGCCAACGCCGACGCCGACGGTGAGCGGCACCAGCAGCAGCCCTGTTTCCGATGGTGACTGCCCACGCACCACAATCAGATAAACCGGCAAGAAGGTGATGAGCGACACCAGCGTACCGCCATGCAGCGCCGCCATGGCGTCGCTGCGCCAGATCGCCGGCATCCGAAGCAACCCGATGGGAATTAGCGGCGATTCCGCCCGGTTCTCCTGGCGGATCAACAGCGCGAGCGCGATCAGGCCGAGCACGAACAGAGCGAGGACCCCCGGCAGCGCCTGCAGATCGACGCTTTGCGCCTGCTCCAGCGCCAGCAGAAGCGCGGCCACCGCCACCGAGAACAGCAGCAAGCCGTAAGGATCGGCGCGCCAGCGATGCTCCGGGTTCGGTGCCAACACCGGCAGGCGCGTGACCAGCCAGACCGCCGCCAGGCCGATCGGCACGTTGATCAGGAAGATCGATTGCCAGCCGAAGTGCTCGGTCAGATAACCGCCGGCCACCGGGCCGAAGCTGTTGGCGGTGACGGCGACCGTCGCAATGTAGCCCTGGTAGCGGGCGCGCTCGCGCGGCGGGATCGCCTCGCCGATCAGCGCCTGCGACAACGTCATCAAACCGCCGCCGCCGAGCCCCTGCAGCACGCGCGCGAGCGTCAGCCATTCGATGGTCGGCGCCAACGCGCAGCCGACCGAGGCCACCATGAACACGGCAAGCGCCACGAACATCAGCCTCCGGCGGCCGAAGGCGTCGCCGAGCCGGCCGTAGATCGGCGCCGCGACAGTCGCCGCGATCAGATATCCAACGACGATCCAAGAGGCGCGCTCGACCGCGCCGGTCGACGCGGCGATCGCCGGCAAGGCGGTCGCGACAATGGTCTGGTCGACGATCGCCAGGAACATTGGCAACGTCAGCGACGGAAAGACCGTGAGGAAGCCCGGATATTGCGGCGTGGGCGGGGCCGCAAGGCTCTCGCTCTGATCTGACCCGCTCGACACCAATGTTCAGTCCTGATGGATACGCGCGGCCCTTCCTGGCGAAACGGCCTCGCTGCTCAATGCGCCATGAAGACCGGCACGGTCGCGCTGGCCAGGATGTGGCGCGTGGCGCCACCGAAGATCATCTGGCGCAGGCGGCTTTGCGTGTAGGCGCCCTTGACCAGGAGGTCGCAACCGAGCTTGCTGCAGTGATCGAGGATGGCTTCACCGGTAGAGCGCGATTCAGGCTTCATCGTCAACGCGGTCGCCTTGATGCCGTTCCGGCGCAGGTGCTGGGCGGCCTGTTCCGCCGTCGGCCCCGGCGTCATGCCGCCCTCCACCGCCAGCACCGTCACCGTTTCCGCCTTGCGCAGAAAGGGCATGGCGAAGACGTTGGTATAGGCCTGCTCGGTGCTGCCGTTCCACGACACCAGCACGTTGCGGCCGATGGTTTTCGGCGCTTCCGGCGGCGCGATCAGCACCGGGCGCCCGCTTTCGAACAACGCCGCCTCGAGCGGCGCCATGCGCGGGTTCTGCGGCGCACGTCCCGGACGGCCGAGCACGATCAGGTCGAAGACGCGACCGTAGCTGCCGAGAAACGCATCGTCGGCAGCATCCGTCATCGGCCAGCCGTAAGAGAGCGTAGCCGGCTCCTGCACGCCGGCCGGCACCTCATGCGATTTCATGAAGCTCTCGAACACTTCGCGCGCATGGGTTGCGGACTCGCTGTCGAAGGCGCCGGTGAGTGCCAGGCTGGAAACCGGCTCCAGCGTCACGTAGGTGCCCGCCATCGGCCGGACGGCGAACCCTTCCAGATAACTGCCGAAGCTCTTTGCGGTCAGCCAGGCGGTCTCCAGCACCGCCGGCATGGCGTCGTGGTCCTCCGTCGGAACCAGAATGGTTTTCATCGCTCAGCCCCTCCGTCTCGGCGTATCTTGTCTTAATTCACGCCCTTGAATTTCGCGAATCGACGCAAGACAACGCGCCCGCGGCAAGCTTAGCCGAAACGGGTGCGGACGCCACGCCGCGCCCCACGCGCCGCGCCACGTCCCGGCCATCCTAAACCCTTCCTTAAGCACGCCCCAATAGGGTGTGTGCTTTCAAATTACCGGCCAGGCCGGGGGCAATTGTGGTCCACGTCGATTTCCATCGGTTGCGATTTCTCGTCATCGATGACAACGCCCATATGCGTCGGATCGTGCGGTCGTTGCTGCTCGGTTTCGGCGCGCGCGAACTCTACGAAGCAGAAGACGGACCCTCGGGGCTCGAAACCTTCACCCAATGCGTCCCCGAAATTGTCATCGTCGACTGGGTATTGCCCGGTCTCGACGGACTCGAGCTCGCGCGCATGATGCGTCAGTCGGATACCCACGGCAACGCCTACGTGCCGATCATCATGCTGACCGGCCACTCGGAAAGGGCGCGGGTGATGGCGGCGCGCGACGCCGGCATCACCGAATTCCTGGCCAAACCGATTTCAGCCAAGGGGCTCTATCAGCGCATCGTCAACGTTGTGCTCAACCCCCGCCCCTTCATCCGCACCGAGACCTATTTCGGACCCGACCGCCGCCGTAACGTCAATCCTAATTACAACGGGCCGGAGCGCCGCAAAGGCGGCGAGGCCGTCGTCACCGAACAGGCTCCGCTCGCCGGCGTCGCGAGCACCGAGGACTGAGCGGGAAAGCAGGTAGCCATGACCGAGAACAAGCAGGAAGCAGTGGTCGTCAAGCACAGCGATCACGAGGTGATTACGCCGGTCCACATGCTGCGCAAGGCGATCACATACAAGCCGCCGATGCCCGGCCAAGAGGACCCGGTTGCGTGCGCCGAGGCGGCGCTGGCCCAGCTATCGGGCGAGTTCGCATCGTGGATGGGCACCGAATGCGAGCGGCTCGACCAGGCGCGCAAGGCGGTCGAAAAGCACGGTTTCAACGACACCACCCGCGACGAGTTGTTCCGCGCCGCCCACGACATCAAGGGGGAAGCCGCAACGTTCGGCTTTCCGGCGGTGGCCCCGGCGGCTGAAAGCCTGTGCCGCCTGATCGATCTCAGCCAGGAGATGACGCGCATTCCGCTCACGCTGGTGGCGCAGCACGTCGACGCCGTGCGCGCAATCTATCGCGAGTATAACAACTCTGACGTTGCCGAACTGGCCGAAGCGTTGACCGCGCGCCTGCGCCACGTGACCGACGATTTCCTGTCGCGCGAAAACCAGGACCGGCTGGAGGTGCTTGAGCAGATCGGCGCGCCGTCGGTGGTGCCGGACAAGAGCGCCTGACGCCCCTGCCCGCCGCGGCCCAAAATTTTCGTTCTATCGCGTTTCCGGACGGCGAACCGGTTCCCACTTCGCCTGGAAACGCTCTACGCCACCAGCCGCACCTCGGACGCCTCAGCCGCCTGCGCGGCGCCGATCTGCACGTCTGCCAGTGCCGGCGCGGCGATCCCACGGTCGTTGGCCACCAGATCCTGGCAGAAGCTGCGCGCTTCCTCGCGCGCGGCCTCGACCGCGAACCGGCGCAGCAACGCCAGCAGCGAGGCTGTGTCCGGCCCGCGCTCCCGCGCGCAAGCCGCGAGCACACGCTCGACCATGCGCCGCTTGAGCCGCGCCACGCCCGAGCGGTCCGCCATAAGCGCTCCCTCGCGCATAGCGACGACCGCCTCGCGGAACGCTGGATAGGCGGCGTCCGGCAGGCCAGCCTTGCGGTAGAGCGCGTGGAAAGCCGAGACGGTCTTGTCGTGGATGTGGCCGGTGGCGCGTTCGATCGGCAGGCCGGACAATTCCGCCAGCGCCTCCTCGAACAGCACCACGTTGCCGGACAGCAGCGCACGCAGGATCATGCCGGCGGTGAGCTGACCGGTCTCGCGCAGGTGCCGTACCAGCGCGCCGACGTCCTCGTAGGGTGTCTCGGCGGCGAGCGCCACCGTCGCCTTTTCGCAGGCCTCACGCGTTGCGTATTCCGCGTGCTCGGCGCCAAGCCATTCGCGCCCGCTGACGAAGCCGGCGAGCGCCGCCGACAGCTTGGAAAGCAGCATCTGCCGCAGGGGCATCGGCAGGTCCTCGTGCGCCAGCAGGTTCTCGCGGATCGGCGCCAGATGCCCGAAACGCTCGACGATCCGCTTGACCGAGAACGCCGGCACGGTGGCGTCGGGATTTTCCAAGAGCGCCAGGCAAGCCTCCGTGCAGCCGACTTCGGCAATCGCGGCGGCGACCGGCCGCGCCAGCAGCGCGCGTCCGGCAATCGCCACTTGCGCGTCGCTATGCGCGGTGGCGATGATGTCCACTAGGTCGTCGGCGCCGAGCAATGGCGAGCGCGCCAGCACCGGCAGCGCCACGTCCGGCTGGTCGGCGGCCAGCGCGTGCACCACCACCGGCGGTGCCTTCTGCGCCGAAGCGAACACCTCCGCCATCGCCCGCCGCACCAGCGGCGACGGGTCGTCCAGCAGCATGATCATGGCGCCTTCGGCGGCGGCGAGATCGTCGGCGGAAAGATCGGAGTGGAGATAGGCCCGGGCCAGCGCGGATGTGGCTTCCGCCCGCTCACCGGCAGGCGCATTGCGGACCCATTGCAGGAACTGACGTACAATCATCACACTTACCAAACGCAACGACGGCGCCACCGACGGCGTGGCCCCATACACTGACACGAACAACAGTGCCGCCGACAGGACGGCACAGCACGCACCTTACGTGCAAACCGCTTAACAAAGCCTTCACCATAGACCTTGAGCGAACGTTAACGACGATGGTCGGGAAAAGCCTTTGAAGTCAGGCCTTGCCGTTGCCGAAGAGACCGCGCGAGTTGCGCGGATGGTCGACGAAAAGGTCGAGCGAATTGAGCTGGCCGTGCGCGGCCGCCGTCTTGGCCGTGGCTTGGCTCACGTTCGCCGACCCCTTCGTCGCCCACAGCCGCTGCACGGTCGGCGTCACCGGCGCGCCGCCGCGGTCACTGAAGATGGAACGGAAGAAAGGCATGCTGTCGTTGGCCGGTGCCGACGGCGCGGACGGCGTTTCCTGGCGCGCAACGGCGAAGGCGTGCGTTGTGCCAGCGGGGTCGGGCACGGCCGACACGGTGCCGCGCATGGCCGCGAGCGCCTGTGCCGCGCGCACCGGGTCCGACCTCACCGCCTGCGGCAGGGCCGCGAATGCTTCCATCTCGCGCGCCGACGGGCGCGCCGCGTGCAGCACGGAAGCCGAAGCGGACACCGCCGCCGCCTGCGGCGCGGCGGCCCAAGCGGCGGCGGAAGCGGAGGCCGGTATGAGCCGGCCGGTGTTGCCGGTCAAAGGATCGATGGAGCCGCGCAGCAGGCCGCGGTTGAAGGCGACCGTGCGCGCCATCTGGTAGCGCCGGTTGAGCTCGCGATAGACGCCGGTGACGCTGCGCGCCTGACCGGAGCGGCTGTAAAATATGCTGCGGTTGGCGCCGGCCGCGCGCGGAAACATGTCGGCAGCGTTGGCCCGCGGCCGGTTCTCGGCGGCCGAGATCAATTTGCCGGCGCCGTCAGAGCCGAGGAAATGCGCGATATAGAGCTCGCCCTCGGTCGGCTGCCGGCCGATCGCAGAGGCGAGTTGCGTCTCATTGCTGCGCGTGAAGGCGCCGGCCATCAGGGCGCTGGCGCGCGGATCGTGGCGCAGCTTCATGATGGCGTCGCGCATCTTCGGATCGGAGACGGTGTAGCGCCCGTCCGCCGTCTTGCTGATGGCGTTGGCGTACTGAGTGAGCCCGAGTGAAGGCCCCGCCCGTTTCAAGGTGCCGAGCCAGGTCTGGTCGATGAACTGGTAGAGACCGGAGGCCGATGAGGTCGGCGCCTGGGCTTTCGGATTGAAGCTGGACTCGATCTGGGCGGTGGTGACCAGATATTCAAAGCTGGTGCCGGTCGAGCGCGCCGCCTGGCTGATGGCGCCGGTGATTTTCGAGGCCGCTTGGCTGAGAACTGATGCGACCGACATGGCGTGGGTTTCGAGCCTTTTTTCGCGCCTTTCCGAGCCGTGAGGCCTTGCCGGAGCCGCGGATTTCGTCCTAATCGACGCCACTGATCGGGAGCCCCCCGACCATGGGCAATTATGGTAAACGGGGGGTTAATGGCGGCCCATCGGGGCCGGCCACGGCACAGCGTGGAGAGCGGAGAGGAAGCGATGGAGGCAACGATCCAGCGGCACAAGCGCGGCGGGCTCTACTTCGAGGACATCGAGGTGGGCCGCACCTACGAGCATCCGCTCACCCGCACGGTGACGCAGATGGACAACATGCTGTTCTCCAACATGACGCTCAACCCGCAGCCGCTGCACATCGACCGGCACTTCTGCGAGGAGGAAACCGAGTTCGGCCAGCCGCTGATGAACTCGCTGTTCACGCTCGGGCTGATGATCGGCATCCAGGTCTCCGACATGACCGTCGGCACCACCATCGCCAACCTCGGCATGAAGGAAGTGCGCTTCCCCGCCCCGCTGTTCGAGGGCGACACCGTGCATTGCGAGACGACGGTCCTGAGCAAGCGCGAGTCGAAATCGCGATCCGGCGCGGGGATCGTGGAAATGCATCACAAGACCTTCAAACAGGACGGCACCCTGGTCGCCGAATGCGTGCGCCAGGTGTTCATGCGCATGAGGCCGAAGTAACGGTCCCCGCTCATTCCCGCGCAAGCGGGAATCCAGCGCGACATATCGATGAATCGATTTTGGGCCCGGGTCCCCGCTTTCGCGGCGACGAACGGCTTGAGTGAGAAGCCGAGGAGTTCCCCATCAATGCGTTCCCTTCTGTTCGTGCCCGCTACCGGCGGGTCCAAGCTCGACAAGGCCTTTGCGAGCGGCGCCGACGGCGTCATCCTCGACCTGGAGGATTCGATCGCGCCCGAGCGAAAAGACGCGGCACGCGCCGCCGCGTTCGAATTCCTGCAGGCGCACAGCGCCGCCGCCGAGCGCCCGCGCCTCTTGGTGCGCATCAACGGCCTCGACACCGGCATGACCGACGCCGATCTCGAAGCCATCGTGCCCGGCAAGCCGGACGCCATTCTGTTTCCCAAGGCCGAAGGCGCCGCGACCGTCGTGGAGATCGACACCAGGCTCGCTGCGCGCGAAGCCAAGGCCGGTCTCACGCAAGGCCACATCAAGATCCTGGCGCAGGCGGTCGAGACCGCCATGGGCCTGTTCACCGCCGGCAGCTATCGCGGTTGCAGCCAACGCCTCATCGGCCTCACCTGGGGCCCGGAAGATATTTCCGCCGAGCTCGGCGCCGAGGCCAACCGCGACGCCGATGGCGCCCTCACCGAGCCCTATCGCCTCGCCCGTTCCCTATGCCTTTACGGCGCGGCGGCCGCGCGCGTGCCGGCGATCGAGACCATCCACGTCAATTTCCGCGATGCCGATGTGCTGCGCCGCGACACCGAAATTGCGCGCCGCGACGGCTTCACCGGGCGGCTCGCCATTCATCCGGCGCAGGTACCGGTCTTCAACGCGGTGTTCACGCCCGGCCCCGAGCAGATCGAAAGGGCCAAGGCGATCGTCGCGGCCTTTGCCGCCAAGCCCGGCGCCGGCGCCGTCGGCATCGATGGCAAGATGTACGATCGCCCGCACCTCGTGCGCGCGCAGGCGTTGTTGGCGAGCGCTGGGTGGCAGTTCCGTCAGCGGCTGAGAGCCTAATCCCGCTTGCGCTTCACGAACGCCGACAACAGCCGCGCCGGCTCGTCGGTATCGTAGGCGCGTTCGAAAGCGTCGATGCCGGCCTGGATGGCGGCGTCCGTCGGCAGCTTCTCCCACGCCTGCATCAACGCCTTCTGCTGGCGGATGGCCTGCGGCCCGGCGCCCAGCAAAGCCGCGATGACTTTCTCCACTTCCGCATCGAGCGCCTCGGGCGCCACCACGCGCTCGATGAGGCCCCAGCGCAGCGCGGTCTCGGCGTCGATGATCTCGCCCAGCATCAGCAATTCGCGCGCGCGGCCGAAGCCGATGAGTTGCGGGATGAGCGCGGCCTCCACCACCGACGGCAACCCGACCTTCACTTCCGGCATGCCGAACTTGGCGCGGTGGGTCGCAACGCGCAGATCACACGACACCGCCACCTCCAACCCGGCGCCGAGCGCATAGCCGTCGATCCTGGCGATCGCCGGCACCGGCAGCCGCCGCAGGCAGTCGCACGTCTCATGCACAAGCGTGATGAAATCGCGTGCGTTGCTGCGCTCGAGCGCCGACATCTCCGGAATGCTGGCGCCGCCGATAAAGGCCTTGTCACCAGCGCCGGACAGCACCAGCGCGCGCAGATCCTCGCGCTCAGCCAACGCCTCGACCCGGCCGATGAAGTCTCTCATCAGTGCGCTATCGAGCGTATTGAGCTTGGCGCGGTTGTCGACGGTGAGGAAGGCAATCGTGCCGCCCTCGCGCGACTCCAGACGCAGATCGACGCGCGACGACGCGGGCTCCATCATGATTTCAGTCCGATTTGCCGTAGACGGCCTGGGGGTCGAAAACCTTTTCGCCGTCGCGGAACTCGAGCCGGATATCGCCGATCTGCCCGAGCGGTATGGCGCGGTAGAAGCATGAGCGCCGCCCTGTGTGGCAGGCGCCGGCGCCCTGCTGCTCCACCTTGAGCCACACTGCATCCTGGTCGCAATCGACGCGCATCTCGACGAGGCGCTGCACGTGGCCGGAACTCTCGCCCTTCTTCCACAGTTTCTGGCGCGAGCGGCTGTAATACCAGGCTTCGCCCGTGGCGACGGTCTTGGCGAGCGCCTCCTCGTTCATGTGGGCGACCATCAGCACGTCGCCGTTGCCGGCATCGGTCACCACCGCGGTGACCAGGCCGTCGGCGTCGAACTTGGGCAGGAAGGCGAGGCCTTCTTCGATATCGAACGATGTGGATGACAAGGCTGTCTCCCGGACGATGACCACGCGCCATTATACAGGCCGTCGCTCCAGGGCGCACGCGTCAGCGTTCGCGCCCGGGCTTCGAAAGCCACAACAAATGTCTTCGAATTCCCTGGATTCCGGGTTCGCGGCTTTCGGCCGCGCCCGGAATAACCGGTTGTTACCGCCCGGTGCGCACCAGGTTCATGAAGCGCACCTGCTCGCTGGCGTCCTTGAAAGCGCCGGTAAAGTGCGTGGTCACGGTGAGCGCGCCGGGCTTGGTCACGCCGCGCAGCGACATGCACATATGCTCGGCTTCCATCATGACGGCGACGCCGCGCGGGCGCAGCACCTCTTCGATGGCGGTCGCCACCTGCGACGTCATGTGCTCCTGCGTCTGCAGGCGCTTGGCGTAGACGTCGACGAGGCGCGCCAGCTTCGACAGCCCCACCACACGGTCGGTCGGCATGTAAGCAACATGCGCCTTGCCGAAGAACGGCATCATGTGGTGCTCGCAGTGCGAGTTGAAGCCGATGTCCTTGACCAGCACGAAGTCCTCGTAGCCGGCGGTTTCCCCGAAAGTGCGGTCGAGCACGTCGGCCGGCACTTCGCGGTAGCCCTGGTAGAGCTCCTCATAGGCGTCGATCACCCGCTTCGGGGTGTCGAGCACGCCCTCGCGCGCCGGGTTGTCGCCGGCATAGGCGATGAGCGTGCGCACGGCGGCTTCCGCCTCCTCACGCGAGGGGCGCGGGCCCGCGGGCTCCGGCGCGACACGCACGTGATCGGACAGGCCCTTCTTCGGCCACGGCTCGACTGCCGCCTTGCTGCTCTTTGCGTCCATCGCGGACTCTCCGTTCGACCGGCACTCGCCCCTCGGATTTCCAAGGGGTGCACCGGGAGTGTCACCGGGGTGGCCGCGTCAGTTGGCCGGCGCCGGGCCGTTTCAGCCCGAATCCGGCGCGCTGGACGCCAGCATTCCCATTCAGCACGGCTCGAAAAAGGCCCGAAATCCATGCTCGGCGCGGGGAACCCCTTCTCGCGCCCTTCCAGCAGTCCCTATATATTCCTTTGCAGTGCAGAGGCAATCCGCCCCCGCGGAACCGGTCTGAATAATGTTGAACGACGTCTACAACAGTAACATCCTTGAATTGGCGGGCAATATCCCCCGTCTCGGGCGGCTTTCCGACCCCGACGCCACGGCCAAAACCCATTCCAAGCTGTGCGGTTCCACCGTCACGGTGGATCTGAAAATGGACGGCGACACGGTCACCGACTTCGCCCACGACGTGAAGGCCTGCGCACTGGGCCAGGCCTCCTCCTCGCTGATGGCGCGCCATATCGTCGGCGCCAAGGCCGATGAATTGCGCGAATTGCGCGAGACCATGCGCAAGATGCTGAAGGAGAACGGCCCGCCGCCCGCCGGCAAATGGGCCGATTTCGCGGTGCTGGAGCCGGTGCGCGACTACAAGGCGCGCCACGCCTCCACCATGCTGACCTTCGACGCGGTGGTGCAGGCGATCGACGAGATCGAGGCCAAGCGGGCGCAAGCGGCGGAATAGCCCGCTACTTCGCCGCGGCCTCGCCGCCGACCTTGTCGAGCCGGAGATCGGCACGTTCGCCCAGCCCCTTGCGGCAGGTCGCAGCAAGCTGCGGCAGGCTCCGGTGCGCACCGGTGTTGCCGATGCGGATGCCGGTGACGACGCCGGAACTGCGGGTCTCCACCATCATCGAATGGCTGCCCGGTCCGGCAAAGGCGTCGATCACCCGCGCCGGCACCGCCGCTTCCGCGTAGGTCACAAGCTGGCCGGAATCGTCGACATGGCGGGAGGACACCACCTTCAAGTCGGTCGCGGTGTCGCCGGAAGCCACGCGCACGCTGCGTACGGCGTGCGGCAACGGGCGGTCGGCCGTCTCATGCCGGCGCTCGACGTAACTGATAGCGTAGCGGCCGTTGTTGCCGCAGGAGACGAGGAGATCGAAATGGCCGATGCCCTCGCCCTCCACCGTGAGCGGTTGGCTGCGTGCCAGCGTCGCGACGCCGGCGTGGTCGACCACCGCCCAGCGGTGCTCGCTGACGCCGGCCGGCAGGCTGTCGCTGACATGCAGCAGCGCCGGCTGCGGCAATGCGCGTCCGGTAGCCGCGACCGTTCCGGCTTGCAGTTGGTCGGCCTTACCGGTAGCGACCCGGGCGTGCTCGATCTCCGCCCGGCTCAGGCGATACATCGGTTCCCAGGGCGGAATGCGCAGCGCCATATCGAGCACCTCGATGGAGGCGCCCATGTCGCGGGTGTAGCGCGCGAGCCGGCCGATATCGCGTTGCACCAGCACCAGGTCCTCGGCCGAATAGCTCGCCGCCGTCGGATCGCTGCGGCGGTCGCCGAGCCAGATCTGGTGCACCATCACCCGCGCCTCCCGCGGCACCGTGCGGTGCACGCCGGCGAGCAACACGAAGGCGCACATGGATTCGCAATTCGCGCGCGGCGAGATGCGCGCGCGAATGAGGCCGGCCCCTTTACTATCGAGATCGACGACGTGACCGACCGTGGTGTCGAGATGAAGCGCGCGCATCTGGCGGCCGAGCTTGATGGCGCCGTGCACCGAGCCGCCGTCGGACTCCAGCACGACCAATGCGCCATTCAGCTTGCGTCGTATGGCAACGCTATTGGCAAAAGCCTTGAATTCGGCCGGCGTGTCGGCGGTGATCGCGCCGCGCGCCACCACGATCAGACGACAACGATGGCCGCACGCCTTTGCCGGCCCTTGCAGGCGCAGCGAAAACTGCATCGTCGTGCTCCCAGCAGCGGACCGGGATACCGGCAACAGCAGCAGCGGCACGGACAAGATGATTGCAACGGCCGTCGCCCTGGAGCGACCCATCATGACCCCCGAATTGTGGCCGCCGGTTCCCGTTTCTTGAAGCGTGGTTGTTCCACGTTCTGCCGGGCTTTGCGGCCGTTGAACCCCCGCATGTGGCGACATTGAAGGTAAGCCGACGCGTAGATTCGCGTCCAGATCAAATTACCGCGCACAACGCCGCAGGCCCGTGGAACTATCGTGTTTTTGCAGAGACTCGCGCCAAACGGCGAAAGTTCCGCAACAATTGTCGACATGGAACTTGCGCCCGCCGTTTTGGTGGGCATTTGATGGTACGATGAACGGATACTCAAATTTGGCGGAAGAGATCGCCCGGTTGCCGCGGCGCGCCGGCCGTGCGCTGGTGCTGTTCTATCGCTATACGCTGCTGGCGCTGATCGGCCCGCGCTGCCGCCATCTGCCGGGCTGCTCGGAATATGCCGAAGAGTCGGTCATGCGCTTCGGCCTGTGGGCCGGCTCATGGATGGCGCTGGCGCGCATCCTGCGCTGCCACCCTTTCGGCACCCACGGCCTCGATTTCGTGCCGGGCGAACTACCGAAGAACGCGCACTGGTGGACGCCCTGGCGTTACGGGCGCTGGCGGGGGACGAACGAGACGCCGCCGCCGCCCCGCTGACCCTCGCCTGCCTCATCCCTGTCGTCCCACAAATCGGGTGGACCGCCACCCACTCAGCACGCCAGGTGCGTACCGGCGCGTCGTCTGCGCCGCTTTGGCACCGGGAGATCCATAAATGGCGCGTTCGCCGAAAGCCGCCCTCGATATGCACCCCCAGGACTGGCTGCTATTGGCCTTCCTCTCCATCCTGTGGGGTGGCTCGTTCTTTTTTGTCGGCGCGGCCGAGCGCGAACTGCCGCCCCTGACCATCGTGCTGGCGCGCGTCGTTTTCGGTGCGCTGATGTTGCTGCCGTTCGTGCGCATTTTCGGCCTTGCACTGCCCAGGCGCGCGATCGACTGGCTGCCCTTTGCCGGCATGGGATTGCTCAACAACGTCATCCCGTTTTCACTTTTCGCCACCGCAATGACGTACATCCCCAGCGGCATGGCCTCGGTGCTCAACGCCACCACGCCGTTGTTCGGCGTGCTCGTCCTGGCCGGTTTCGGCGAGGAACGGCTGGTCGCGCGGCGCATCGTCGGCGTTGTCATCGGCCTCATCGGCGTCGTCATCCTGCGCGAGCCCGGCCCTGCCGCGTCCGGGCAGGCGATCGGTATCCTGCTGTGCCTCGGTGCCGCGCTCAGTTATGGCTTCTCGGGCCTGTGGGGGCGGCGCATGCTCAAGGGCGTGCCGCCGATCACCTCGGCTGCCGGCCAGCTCGTCAGTTCAAGCGTAATGATGGCGGTGATCGCCGGCGCGGTCGACCGGCCTTGGACGCTGCCGATGCCGGGTCTCGCCACCTGGCTGTCATTGATCGGCCTCGCGGCATTGTCCACCGCGCTTGCCTATATCGTCTTCTTCCGCATTCTCGCCCGCTCGGGCGCCACCAATGTCATGCTGGTAACGCTGCTGATCCCGGTCACCGCCATCCTGCTCGGCTGGCTGGTGCTGGGCGAACCGCTGGGCCCGCGCGAGATCGCCGGCGCCTTGGTCATCGGCAGCGCGCTCATTGCCATCGACGGGCGGGCGTTCGGCTGGCTGCGGATCAGGCTGGCCGCCGGCAAGGCGTGAAACCTGCGCATCTTGCATCCGCTCGGCCGTTTCTATATTTCCCTGCCCTGACGCTTACCTGCATTCGTAGGCAGCGAGTGAGCAAAGGAGACTGAAATGGCCGACGCCGGCATCGCGGGCGCGCAAGCCCCGTCTGAATCCGCCCCCCAGATCACCCTCACCTTTCCCGACGGCGCCGCCCGGCCCTACCCGGCCGGCATCACAGGCCTTGATATTGCCAAGGGCATCTCGCCGTCGCTGGCCAAGCGCACGGTGGCGATGGCGCTCGACGGCGTGCTGAGCGATCTCAACGACCCGATCGAGCGCGACGCCAGGATCGAATTCGTCAACCGCGAGGATCCCCGCGCGCTGGAATTGATCCGCCACGACGCCGCCCATGTGCTGGCGGAAGCGGTGCAGGATCTGTGGCCGGGAACGCAGGTGACCATCGGCCCGGTGATCGCGAACGGCTTCTATTACGACTTCTACCGCAACCAGCCGTTCACGCCGGAAGACCTGCCCGTCATCGAAAAGAAGATGAAGGAGATCATTGGCCGCGACAAACTCTTCACCAAGGAAGTGTGGTCGCGCGAGAAGACGAAGCAGACCTTCCGCGACATGGGCGAGAACTTCAAGGTCGAGCTGGTCGACGCCATTCCGGAAGACCAGCAGATCAAGATCTATAAGCAGGGCGAGTGGTTCGACCTCTGTCGCGGCCCGCACATGACCTCGACGGGCAAGATCGGCAACGCCTTCAAGCTGATGAAGGTGGCCGGCGCCTATTGGCGCGGCGACAGCCGCAACCCGATGCTCACCCGCATCTACGGCACGGCGTTTGCCAAGCAGAGCGAGCTCGACGACTACCTGCACCAGATGGAAGAAGCCGAGAAGCGCGACCACCGCAAGCTCGGCCGCGAGATGGACCTCTTCCACTTCCAGGAAGAAGGCCCCGGCACCGTGTTCTGGCACGCTGGCGGCTGGACTATCTTCCAGGAGATCGTCGCCTACATGCGCCGGCGGCTGCGCGGCGACTACCAGGAAGTCAACGCGCCGATGATGCTCGACAAGTCGCTGTGGGAGACCTCCGGCCACTGGGGCTGGTTCCGCGAGAACATGTTCCAGGCGACGTCTGCCGGCGACGACACCGAGGACGAGCGTGTCTACGCCATCAAGCCGATGAACTGCCCGGGCCACATCCAGATCTTCAAGCACGGGCTGAAGTCGTATCGCGACCTGCCGCTGCGGCTGGCCGAATTCGGCGTCGTGCACCGCTATGAACCGTCGGGCGCGCTACATGGCCTGCTGCGCGTGCGCGGCTTTACCCAGGACGACGCCCACGTCTTCTGCACCGAAGATCAAATGGCCGACGAGTGCCTGAAGATCAACGACCTGATCCTGTCGACCTATCAGGACTTCGGTTTTACCGGTGACCTCACGGTGAAACTCTCCACCCGCCCGGAAAAGCGCGTCGGCTCCGACGCGGCGTGGGACCACGCCGAAAAAATCATGATGGACGTGCTCGAGCAGATTAAGGCGCGCGGCGGCGACCACATCAAGACCGCGATCAATCCGGGCGAAGGCGCCTTCTACGGCCCGAAGTTCGAATACGTGCTGCGCGACGCCATCGGCCGCGACTGGCAGTGCGGCACCACGCAGGTCGACTTCAACCTGCCGGAGCGATTCGACGCCTTCTACATCGCGCCCGACGGCTCCAAGCAAGCACCGGTGATGATCCACCGCGCCATCTGCGGCTCGATGGAGCGCTTCCTCGGCGTCGTGCTGGAGCACTATGCCGGGCACCTGCCGCTGTGGCTCGCGCCCAAGCAGGCCGTGGTGTGCACCATCACCCAGGATGCCGACGACTATGCCGCTGAGGTAACCGCCGCCGCGCGCAAAGCCGGCCTGCGCGTCGATGCCGACCTGCGCAACGAGAAGATCAATTACAAGGTGCGCGAGCACTCGCTCGCCAAGGTCCCGGTGCTCCTCGTCGTCGGCAAGAAGGAAGCCGCCGAGCGCTTGGTGTCGATCCGCCGCCTCGGCCAGGAAGGCCAGAAGGTCATGCCGCTCGACGAAGCGCTCAAGATGCTTGCCGACGAGGCGGTGCCGCCGGACGTGAAGCGGGCGAGCTGAGGCCGCCCGTCCGCTACTTCTGGCTCTCGATATACGCCGCCAGATCGCCCGCCTCGTTGCGGGTGAGATTCATGTCCGGCATCGGCGGATGCGGCCTGAGCAGGAACAGCGCGATCGAGGCGGCAGTGAGCCTCGGCTTCTTGGCGATCGCGGAAAACGGCGGCGCCTGGGTGCTGCCGTTCTTCTGGTCGGCGGCGACCACGTGGCAGGTCGCGCACCAACGCTTGGCGAGAACGCCGCCCTGATGGGCGTCGGCCGCGACAGCCGCATGCGACAGCAAGATGGCAAAGGAGAAGGCTGCGAGCGCCGCGATCGGTCGTGTCATGAAAAAGCCTCGGACGGTAGGACGTTCGCCACCGATCATACGCGGGCACCAGCGCGAGCGAAAGCGCCCGTAGCGGAAAATCACCCACGCCCGCCGGCGACGCGGGCGGGTGGCGGGTCGGCCGTTTCCGCGTCCGGTTCCAACATGGCGAGGAAGCGTTCGGCCCAGTGCGTGATGTCGTTTTGCACCAGCACCCGGTAGTTCTGCTCCTGGCGTTGGCGCCGCTCGACCAGCGGCATCGATAGCGCCTTGTTGATGGCGATGGCGACACCTTCCGGGTCGTAAGGGTTGACCAGAAGCGCCGCCCCCAGTTCGTGCGCGGCGCCGGCGAAGCGCGACAGGATCAGCACGCCTGGATCCTCGGCGTTCTGTGCCGCGACATACTCCTTGGCCACCAGGTTCATGCCGTCGCGCAACGGCGTCACCAGCGCCGCACGTGCGCCCCGGTAGAGGCCCGCGAGCGCCGAGCGGCTGTGCGCCTTGTTGATGTAGCGCAGCGGCGTCCACGACGCCTCGCCGAAGGTGCCGTTGATACGACCGACCGCCTCGCCTACCTCGCGTTCGATATCGGCGTATTCCTGGATGTCGCTGCGGCTGCGCGGCGTGATCTGCAGGTAGGTGACGTGGTTGCGCCAGTCGGGATAGTTGGTGAGGAATCGCTCGAAGGCGTGCATGCGCTCCGGGATGCCCTTGGAATAGTCGAGCCGGTCGACGCCGATAATCATGGCGCGGTCGGAAAGGCTCGCCAGCACCTCGCGCACAAAGGGCGACACAGCGGCGCGGCGCGACAGCTTCTGGAACGCCTCGGTCTCCACGCCCACCGGGAATACGCCGATCTCCAGCACCCGACCGCCGACCTTGAAGCGGCGCTCGCTTCCGAGCCGCTTTAGCCCGCACTCGCGGGTCAAATAGCGGGCGCAGTTGCTGGCGTCGGTCTCGGTCTGCAGGCCGACCAGGTCGTAGTAGTCGAGCGAGGGGATGAGCTGCTCGTGGTTGGGCAGCGCGGTCAGTATTTCCGGCGGCGGGCACGGGATGTGGATGAAAAATCCGATGCGATTCTTGTGGCCGCGCTCGCGCAGGAACTTGGCGAACGGGATCAGGTGATAGTCGTGCACCCAGATCACGTCGTCGGGCCTGAGGTGCTTTTCCAGGTGGCGCGCGAAATACTCGTTGACGCGGAAATAGCCGCCGAGGTCGCGCCGCGTGAATTCGGCGAGATCGAGCCGGTAATGCAGGATCGGCCACAGCACGCGGTTGGCGAAGCCGTTGTAGAACTCGTTGTAGTCGTCACGACGCAGGTCGACGGTGCTGTAGGAGATGTCGTCCTGGACGACCGTCTTGGCTTCGTCGTTGTTTTCGCTGACGCGGCCGCTCCAACCGAACCACAGACCGCCGCGTTTCTTCAGCGCGGCGCGGATCGCCACTTCCAGACCGCCCGCGCGGGACTTACCGTCCGGCACCCCAACCCGATTGGATACGACAACCAGCCGCGACAATATCGCTCTCCCCAGCTCCGCAAACCCCGCGACGGACCGGCCGCCGCCAAATCGACTTCATCACGCATGGTCGCAACGCGACATGTTCACGACGTCGCAACGCGACATGCTCACTATGCAATTCAACCGCGCTCGCGTCGGTGAAATCGGTCCCGAGCTTTCGCTTCCCCCAGCTTTGCGCGCCCTCTCGCAATATTTACGGACAGGTGCCGCAACGAAACCGGGCGGCTCGCACGGCTTCCCTGTCGATGACGGCATTACACCACCGAACGCGGACCCTCAGCAAATTAAAAAGCCCTAAATGTCAACGACATAAAGGAGACAACGCCCGAACCGCGCGGAAGTTCCCACTTTTCGGACTCTAGCTAAGGCAACAAGGGGCGGCTTTGATCTGTCTCAACGTATGGTCGCGGCTCAGCGCCGCGCCGCGGCAGCCGACGCCAGCCGCTTGAGCGCGCTGCGCACCGCTGCCGGCGATTCGAACATGCCGGCGAGCCCCTCGTATTCGAGATCGACCGAAAAGCCGACGCCGCCGAACTCCGGCAGCAGCGCGAACAGCGTCTTGTCGGTCTCATCGTCGCCGATGAACACCGGCGTGCGGCCGGCAAACGGCGCATGCGTGAGCAGGGCGCGCACGCCCTCGCCCTTGCTGACGCCCGGCCGCTTGATCTCGAACAGGGCCTTGCCCGGCAGCATTTCGATGGGCTCGCCGGGAAAGTCCGCGCAAACCGCTTCGATATGCGCGTTGAGCCGCGGCGCAACCGCCGGCGCGCGGCGGTAATGCAGCGCGACCGAATAGCCCTTGTCCTCGATCACAATGCCGGGATCGAAAGCTGCCGCAACCTTCAGCCGGCGCCGCAGTTCGTCCGGCAGCGGCGTCACCGCGCTCACGACCTCGTCGTCACCTATGCGCATCTCGGCGCCATGGCCGCCGACCACCGGCAATTTGAGCGGCGCAAACTTGGCGTCGATGTCACGGATGGGCCGCCCGCTCACGATCGCCAGCGCGCCGCTCGTCAAAGCGAGCAACTGCGCCAGGGACTCGCACAAATCGTCCGGCACGTGCACCGCGTCCGGTGTGGCGGCAATATCGACCAGCGTGCCGTCGAAATCGAGCAGCAGCGCGATCTCGCTGACGTCGAGCTTGAGGAAGGCCGCCATCGCGGCGGCGTTCGCGGTCGCGCCGCCGGACGCCACGGCGCTCACTTCGCCAGCACTTCGACGTCGCCGTCGACGCCGGCGGCTACCTTGAAATCGCGCTGATAGATCTTGCCCTCATTGCGGGCGATGGCGCGGTATTCGCCAGTGGCCAGGATCACGCGCGGGAAGGCGCCGATCGATTCCTTGATCACGTCGCCGCCGGGGGTGAGCACCGACCAGGCGGTGTTGGCGAGAGCCTCGCCACCCTTCTGCGTCACCAGCTTGAGGGTGATGGCGGCGGCGCGATGATTGATGGTGATGTCCGTGAGCTTGCCGGCCTGCACGCGGATGTCGGAGCGCACCACAGCGTTGGCGTCGCCGTAGTGCGAGACGATGTGATAGACGCCCTGCGGCACCACCACGAGCTGCCCGGTCAGCACGTGCTGGGCGATCGGCCGTTTGTTGCCGCCGCGGGTCTCGAACTGGCTGCCCTGGAATACGTCGAACGAGATCTGGCTCGCCGGAATTTTCACGTCGCCGACTTGTCCCTGCATGCGCAACGCGCCGGCCGGCAGATCGAACACCTCATGCATGGTCCGCGACCGCAGCGTCACCGGCTTGACTGCGGTGGCGAGCCCGAAATCGACGTGCACGATATAAGCCCCCGGCGGCAGCACCAGCACCGGCGACGACGCCTTGTCTTCCCTCACCAACTGGAACTTGCCGTCGGCGTCCGGCTTGGCGTCGAAGATGCGCCAAACCAGTCCGCCCTTGATCGCCGGCGCCTGCTTGCCGAAGCGCGCGCTGAGCGACAACGCCACCTTGCCGGCCGGCACCATGGGCATGGCCTCGCTGCCGGGCGGCATTGTCAGCGGTGTCTGCAGCGGCGCCAGCACGTTGCCGGGCGAAAATACATTGCCGCGCAGGCCGGGACTGGGCGCGAAGTCCCCGCTTGGCGCGGTGGAGAACAGCGAGTCCTGCTGGGCCGTCTGGGCGTACGCCGGCGGCGCCAGCAGCGCCGCCAACGCCATCACCAGCCCCGCAAACAACGCGAGAAACGGCCGATAATGTGCGGGTACGCAGTGCATGGCATGCGCCTTTTCAGGCCAAAACGCGGCGATTTCAAGCCGAAACCACCGCTTCCCTGCACACGCCCTGCGATCAATCGCAGACGCGAATATGTCGGCGCACCCAGCGATAACCGTTCCAGTAGGGGTCACCCCAGGTCCAATAGCAGTGCGGGCGATAGTAGGCCGGCGGCGGCGCGCCAAAGCCCGGGATCACGGCCCACGGGAAATTGGAATGATGATGATGATGGTGGTGACGGTAGCGACGATAGTGATGGTGGTGGTGATGGTATTGGGCGAGCTGGACGCGCGGCTCTGGCGCGGCTTGCGCGCGCGCCAGATTATCGGCCTCGAGCAGCGCCGTCGCGTTGGCGATCGGCGCCAGCAAATCGGCGTATGAATTGGCCACCAAAGCCGGAGCCGTATCGTCGGTCACCGGCGTCGCCGCCTGGCTGGCGGCGCCGAAGGTGAGCAGCATCGCAGTGCTGCACAGCAAGAGCCCCTTGGAGCCAGTCATGGTGCGTTCCTCCATTCGGTAACGCGAGCCGGCGCACCGCGCACCGAATCGCACACACCCAATAATCGTCACTCGCTAGCATGGTTCCATACGATTCATGAAATCGCAAATCGACAGCGTTTCGATGAATATCCGTTCATCAAGCAGTTTTTTTTGCGTGAAGCCCAAAGTTGCGGCGTCGATTGCGGCGCCACCCTTTGTCAGCCCCGAACCGCTGTGCTACCCGCAGCCGGCCGACGACAATCACTCGACGAGGACATTCCGCGCATGCCCGATGCCCTTGCGCTCCTGAAAACCCGCCGCTCGGTCAAGCCGATGGAATTGAACGGCCCGGCGCCGAGCGCGGCCGAGATCGACACGCCTCTCACCATCGCCGCGCGGGTGCCCGACCACGGCAAGCTCACGCCCTGGCGCTTCATCGTGTTCGAAGGCGAGGCGCGCGACGCCGCCGGCGCCATCATCGCCGACGTCTTCCGCGCCGACGCATCCGGAAGCCACCGCCGACCAGATCGACTTCGAGCGCAAGCGGCTTGCGCGCGCGCCGCTGGTGATCGCGGTGGTCAGCCGCGCCGGCCCACATGTGAAGATCCCGGAATGGGAGCAGCAATTGTCGGCCGGCGCCGCCGCCATGAACCTGGTGACCGCGGCCCACGCGCATGGGCTATGCCGCGAGCTGGATCACCGAATGGTATGCCTATGACCGCGCGCGTGCTCGACAAGCTCGGGCTTGGCGCCGAACGAGCGCATCGCCGGCTTCGTGCATATCGGCCGCCCGGCCAAGCCGCCGGAGGACCGCGACCGTCCCCCGCTCGCCGAGATCGTCACGCGGTTTCGCGCGCTAAGCGCACCGGTCGAAGATCATTCGTCCGAAGGTACCAGTCTCGAGGTTTCAGATGTTCTACCAGCCCGACAAACGCGACCATGGCCTGCGCGACGATCCGTTCAAGGCGATCGTGGCGCCGCGCCCGATCGGCTGGATCTCCACCGATGGATGCCGCAGGGCAACGTCAATCTCGCGCCCTACTCCTTCTTCAACGGCATCGGCAGCCACCCCGCGCTGGTGATGTTCTCCTCCGAAGGCCACAAGGACTCGGTCAACAACATCGCCGAGACCGGCGAGTTCGTCTGCAACCTCGCCACCTGGGAGCTGCGCGAGCAGATGAACGCAACCTCGGCGGCGCTCGCGCACGGCGTCAACGAGATGGAGCGCGCGGGGCTTGAACCCGCGCCCTCGACGCTGGTCAAGCCGCCGCGGGTCGCCGCCTCCCCTTGCGCGCTCGAATGCAAGCTCCTGCAGATCGTCGCGCATCGACGACGCGCACGGCATTCCGGCCGACTGCCACGTGGTGATCGGCCACGTGGTCGGCGTCCATATCGACGACCGCTTCATCGTCGACGGCCGCCTCGACACCGCCGCCCTTAAGCCGATCGCCCGCTGCGGCTACGACCAATACGCCGTGGTCGAGAGCTGTTCGCCATGACGCGCCCAGCCAGCGCATGATGACGCGCGGCCGGGCGCGTGACGCCGCATAAAACCGCCGCTTTTCGTGCCGTAAGCGATTAACCTTGAGGCAATCGAACCAAACGCTCGCCTGTCACGTTTCGGTCACAAACTCCGCCAGCAATTTTCACCATGATGCTGTGAAAAGCTTGTCGGGGGGCTGGCCCGGTCCGATCATCGGACCAGGGGAGATAACGACGTTGGTTTTCGAAGGATTTTTCGCGCGCGGCGCAACGGCCGACCGCCCGGCGGAAGCCACCACCGCGGCGTGCAGCCGGCAGCCGACGCGCCCGACCATCGGGCTTGCGCTCGGCGGCGGCGCCGCGCGCGGCTTCGCCCATATCGGCGTGATGCGCACGCTCGCCGCCCACGGCATCGTCCCGGACGTCATCGTCGGCACCTCGATCGGCGCCGTGGTCGGCGGCTGCTATGCCGCCGGCCAGCTCGACAGCCTGGAAACCTGGGCGCGCAGCCTCACCGTGCGCAGCGTGCTCGGCCATCTCGACGTCAGCCTGTCCGGCTCCGGCCTCATCCGCGGCAACCATCTCGCGCGCACAGCCTGGAAGACGCGCTCGCCGACACGCGCATCGACGACCTGCCGATCTCGCTTCGCGGCCATCGCCACCGAATTCAACACCGGCCACGAGATCTGGCTGACGCGCGGCCGCCTCACCGACGCGCTGCGCGCCTCCTATGCGCTGCCCGGCATCTTCCCGCCGGTGCTGATCGGCGGGCGCTGGCTGGTCGACGGCGCGCTGGTCAATCCGGTGCCGGTGTCGGCGGCGCGCGCGCTCGGCGCGCGGCTGGTGATCGCGGTCAATCTCAATTCCGACCTGTTCGGCCGCGGCACCATCATCGCCAGCCACGGCTCCGACGACGAGGACGACGCGGTCCACGACCTCGCGCCACAAGACCAACGGCATCCGCAACTTCTTCAGCCGCGAGCGGGCGCTGCGCCGGCAGATCCTGGGCCGGCGCGGCCGCCCCGGCATCCCGACCGTGATGGTCGAAGCCTTCAACGTCATGCAGGACCGCATCACGCGCGCGCGGCTCGCCGGCGATCCGCCCGACGTGCTGATCAGCCCGCGGCTCGGCTCGGTCGGCTGGTTCGACTTCCACCGCGCCGCCGACGCCATCGCCATCGGCGCCGAGGCGGCGGAAAAGTCGATCGACGCGGTGACCGAAGCGGTCGCCGCGCTGTCGCAGGCCTATACGGCAACGGCAACTGAAGCGCGGCGCGCGAAGTACGAGCCGGCTCAGGCGCGTGCTGGATGTAATCGCGCAGCGCTTCCTACTCGCGCTCGACCGCCTCGCACGCGCTCCTTGACCACGTCGCCGATCGAGACCAGCGCCGACCAGCTTGCCGTCGCGCATCACCGGCAGATGGCGGAACTTGCCGCTCGTCATGCGCTCCATGAGGCTGCGCGACGCTCGTCGTCCTCGCCGCAGGTCTCACGTCGCGCGTCATCACCTGCCCGACCGGCAGCGCCGAGCGCATCGGCGCCCTTGCTCGGCGAGCGCGCGCACGATGTCGCGCTCCGACAGGATGCCGGCGAGACGCCCGCCCGCGCCGAGGATCACCACGCGCGCCGATGCTTGCGCGCCGCCAGCAGCTTGACCGCCGCCGCGAGATCCGCCGTCGGTTCGATGGTAACGATGTCGCCGCCCAAGTTATGAGACTTGGCGGCCAGAATTGCCTTCACGTTCATGGCAGCCTCCTTCGAGCACGCATCCGCAATCTGATCACGCGCTCTGTCCATTCAAGCCCGGCGCTCGAACGGACCCGCACGAGTTGCCGGACCGTCGACGAACGATCCTGCCACGCCCCCGGTTCCGTCAAGTCAAGATTTTCGACGGACCGGCCGGCAATTGCCGCATGCCTAATGCCGCATTGCACCAATGTCGCCGAGATTGCGGCAAATCGCGGCGCCGGATCGAACCAGGAAAACAGCAACAGGCCGGCGAGGAAGCCGCCGATATGGGCCTGCCAGGCCACCACCTCGCCGGCGCCGAGCCCGGTACAGCGGCAACGAGGTCGCGCCGAACAAGAAATTGATGCCGAACCAGACCCCAGGAAGATCGAGCACCGCGCGGCTCGCGCAGCACGCCGGTGAGCGGCACCGCCGGCACGCGGTAATCGGTGTCGTCGCCGCTGCGCCGGAAACTGCAGCGGCCCGCCGCGCTGGAAGGCGAAGCGCATGGCGCCCGCCATGGTGCCGGAGATCGCGGCCGAGGCGCCGATCACCGGCGCGTTCTGCCCGGCATAGGCGACCAGATGCGCGAAAGCGCCGGCCACCGCCGTCGACCACGAAGAAGGCCATGAAGCGCCAGGGCCCGAAGCGGCGCGCCACCGCGCTGCCGAACGGCAGGAACCAGATCATGTTGACGCCGTAATGCATCCAGTTGGCGTGGATCAGCGAATAGGTGAAGAAGGTCCACACCTCGGCGCCGAAGCCGCCCGGCAGCACGTAGCCGGGCAGGATGCTGCGTCTCATAGCGGATGGGATCGAAGGCCATCAGCGCGAGCATCAATTGGTCCTGGTCCGGCGTCAGCAGATAGGCGCGCACGAAATGGATCGCGCGCCAGGACGGCGATGAGGCCGACGATGATGGCGGGAATGTTGAAGGTGGGTTCGCGTTGCAAGAGGCGTTTCGATCCGGTGGGGCGGTCGCCCGTGTTACGCCGCTTGCCCTGTTCCTCGCAAGGCCGCATGGCCAATAAGTGGCGAGAGGCGAATTGCCGACGAACAAAAAAAGGAGGGCTTTCGCCCTCCCTGAGCCGCGCTTTGCAGGGTCGTTCGGACTGCGCCTTTTCGGGCGCTTGTCACGTCCCCTCGCCTCCCCGTGGCTCTCGACAGTTTGCGGCGTCGCTCGCGTGACACGCTCGTACGACCGAACGCCGCTCGTGTGGATCGCCGGCGACGCTAGGGCAGGCTCGCCGCGCCGCCAACGCGATTGCGCTTTTAACACTAACCCGCGCGCGGCGCGCCACTGCGCGCCGCACGGCACAGCGCCCTGCTCCGCCACACGCGACGCAACGAAAAGCCGGCACGCGCTGTCCCGAACGGGACACACACGCAACGCCGGCACGTCTCGCGATGGAACAAGGGGGCGTTCATGAAACACCCATCGACCCAGGCCGTGTTCGACTATTGGAACGCGCGGCGCGGAACCCGTCCGGCGCCCGAGCGCGGCGACATCGATCCGACCGCCATCCGCCACGCGCTCGGCGACACCTTCATGCTGGCGGCGGATTTCGTCGATCAGCTGCGTTTCCGTCTCGCCGGCACGCGCGTCTGCGCGCTGTTCTGCCGCGAGATCAAGGGCGAGACCTTCGCCGCGCTCTGGAACGAGCAGAGCCGCGACCTGATCGAGGAGCTGCTCGGCATCGTCACCAGCGAGAACGTCGGCGCGGTGGCCGGCCTGCGCGGCGCGCACCGCCGAAGGCGACGCGTCGAGCTCGAACTGCTGCTGCTGCCGCTCGCGCATAGCGGGCCATGCCCGCATCCGCGCGCTCGGCGTGCTGGTGCCGACGCGGCCGCCCTATTGGCTGGGCGACAAGCCGGTGACCGAGCTCGAGCTCGGCACCCTGCGCCATATCGGGCCGGAGTGGAAGACCGCGACGCGCCCGCGCTTCGGGCGCCGCGGTGCCGAACGGCGGCCGGCTGCGGCATGGCTTCGTGGTCTACAGCGGCGGGCGCGAAACGCCGCCGGACGAGCGCACCGGCTAACGCGGCGTTAATGTTAGCGCCATAGGTTCATGGCTGGCGGGCCATCGGCCCCAAAATTACAGTCTGCCATGGCATTGCCACTGACCAAGCCGAAATTCTGCCGCTCGCCGAAGAGCGGCGGCGCCACCAGCGCGTCAAGGTCAACCTGCTCGGCCGCTACATGCTGGCCGACCGGCGCGAATTCCCCTGCCAGGTCATCAACATGTCGCCGGGCGGCATGGCGCTGATCGCGCCGGTGGCCGGCAAGCCGGGCGAACGGGTCATCGCCTATGTCGATCATCTCGGCCGGCTCGAAGGCAAGATCGCGCGCCTGATCGACAACGGCTTCGCCATGACCATCTCGGCGACCGCGCGCAAGCGCGACAAGCTCGCCGCCCAGCTCACCTGGCTCGCCAACCGCCACATCCTCAATCTGCCGGAAGACCGCCGCCACGGCCGCTTCACCCCGCGCAATCCGCTGGCGCGGCTGATCCTGCCCAACGGCAGCAACGTCGCGCTGCCGCATCATCGACCTGTCGCAGTCGGGCGCGGCCATCGCCATCGCGCCCGACCTGCGGCCGCCGGTCGGCGCCGTGGTCACCCTCGGCAAGACGCAGGGCCGCGTGGTGCGTCATATCGACGACGGCTTCGCGATCGAATTCACCCGCCTGCAGCACCCCGACTTCCTCGAAGACAACGTCACCGGCGAATAGCCGGCGCTCCCCACATTTCACTCAAGCGGGTCAGGCGTCGCCCGCGTTTCCGCGGGCCCGTCCGCGGCCGGCTTTGTCGCGTTCACGCGCTAGCCTCAGCAACCGGTAAACAAGTTGCCTCGAATTGTCGGCCGCAAGGCGGCGCGCGAGGCCCCATTTCGCGCCCTACGCGGTCGGCAATCGACTACCGACCCCGCTTTGCGCGGTATCGCCGCCGCCTGCCGATATGCCAAAAGCCCTTTGCTGACGGGCTTTGCGCGCGTAATGCCGACAATTTTAATCAAATGTATTCGTTCAATTTTTAAGCGAATTCGATTTGAGTTTTTACTGTATTCGTCTATCTCTTTATTTTGGTTCTTCTTAAATCTGCTTTCTCAACTTAGCGGCGATGCAAAAGCTTTGTGGCAATTGTGGTCCCAACGAGACGGGAAGGGACCACAAACATGGGCTGGCGTATTCAAACATCTTCGTGCCCGGGCGCTGCCTGGGCATTGTCCTGCGCGGCGGCGTTGGCCGCCGTTCCGCAGCAGCGCGGGCGCCATGCCACGCGCCCGCCTGCAGGCGATGCCGACGGCGCGCATCCGATCTACATCTCGGTCGGCCGCGACACCAACGCGCCGATCGGCTGGATCGAGTTCTGCGTCGAATACAAGCCGGAATGCAACACCCGGCCGTCGAGCGCCGCGCGACATCGTGCTCACGCCCAAGGCCTGGAGCGACATGGTCAAGGTCAACCTCTGGGTCAACGAGAACATCAAGCCGATGACCGACATGGAGCATTGGGGCGTGGTCGAGCGCTGGAACTACCCGACGACGGCTATGGCGACTGCGAGGATTATGTGCTGCTCAAGCGGCGCATGCTGATGCAGGCCGGCTGGCCGCGCGAGGCGCTGTTGATCACCGTGGTGCGCGACAGGAACAACGACGGCCATGCCGTGCTCACGGTCAAGACCAACCGCGGCGAGTTCATTCTCGACAACCAGACGACGCGTCCTGCCCTGGAACAAGACCGGCTACCACTTCGTCAAGCGGCAGTCGCAGTCCGACCCCAACATATGGGTCGCGCTCGCCACCGCGGCTGGCGCCACCGTCGGTGGCCGCGCGCTAGGCGCAACGATTCAAGGGTGGGGTTTCTGGCGATCCACACGACCAGCTGAGCAAAGAGGAATTCGCGCCCCCGGTCACGTCCCCACCCCTCCCCGTCCCCAGACCGGGTTCGCGAGCGGCCGGCCCTCCCCCAGGGGCCGGCCGCACCTTTTTTGGGGGCCCTCAATCAACTCTGTTGCCGATTTCAGCCTGACCCTCAATGCCGTTCGTGCGCGGGCCATGGAAGGCCGTTGTAAAAAAAAAAAAAAAAAAAAAAAAAAAAAAAAAAAAAAAAAAAAATATAATATATGACCCGATGCGGACCTAGCGCCGCGATCAGATCGCCACTTGGGTGCCGATTTCCACCACGCGGCCGGTCGGATCCTGAAATAGTCCGTTGCGTCGCTGGCGCCCGAGGCCGGCGCGATAAATAATCGGTCCTGCCAAAGCGGCAGCTCCGATTGCGCGGCGATCCGGAGCGCGCGGCGCGATAGGTAAAACGAGGTCGACATGATGTCGAATTGCCACCCGGCCTTGCGGGCAATCACCAGAGCCTGCGGGATATTTGGAATTTCCATGAAGCCGAAGCGCAGCACGACCCGCAGGAAGCTCGCGCCGAGATGAGCGATGCGCACCCGTTCTTCGGGGTCGACGTGGGGCGTTTCGGAGTATTCGACTGTCAGCACGACGTTATGCTCATGCAGGACCTTATTGTGCTTGAGATTGTGCAGGAGCGCCGTCGGCGCGTTCTCGGGATCGCCGGTCAAGAAGACGGCGGTGCCGGGCGCGCGGTGCGGCGGCGACCGTTCCAGCATTTCGACGAGCTCGACCAAGGGTGTCTGCGATTTGCTGGCCTTCGCCGTCAGCACCGCTGTGCCGCGGCGCCAAGTGTACATCATGATGACCATGCTGGTGCCGAGCATCAGCGGCAACCAGCCGCCGTCCACCACCTTGAGCATGTTGGCACCTAGAAACGTCACATCTAGCGCGAGAAGCGGCGCAACTACGGCGCCGGTGACAAGCACCGGCCAGTTCCAGACCTTCCAGATGACGATGAATGCGAGCATCGTCGTCACCACCATAGTGCCGGTGACCGCGATGCCATAGGCCGAGGCCAGTGCGTTGGATGAGCGAAACATGAAGACGAGCACCAGAACGCCGGCCAGCAGCAACGCGTTCACACGTGGCATGAAGATCTGCCCCATCAGGGCTTCCGAGGTATGGCGGATCTCAAGCCGCGGCAACAGCCCCAGTTGAATTGCCTGTTGGGTTACCGAATAGGCGCCGGTGATGACGGCCTGGCTCGCGATCACGGTCGCCGCAGTAGCCAGCAGGACCATCGGGATCAGGGCCCAGTGGGGGAACAGCAGAAAGAATGGATTTTGGATGGCGGCCGGATCGGCCAGCACCAACGCGCCTTGGCCGAGATAGTTGATCGTCAGCGCCGGCAGCGCCACGAACAGCCAGGCGGTCCGGATCGGGCCACGCCCAAAATGACCGAGGTCGGCGTAGAGGGCTTCCGATCCCGTCACCACCAGGAACACGGCGCCGAGCGTCAGAAGCCCAACCATGCCGTGATGGATCAGGAAATCCACGCCGTAAAGCGGATCGAAAGCCACCAGCACTGTCGGGTTACGCAAAATATGCCTCAACCCGGAAGCCGCCAAGGCGACGAACCAGATTAAAGTGATGGGGCCGAAGAACAGGGCCACGCGCGCCGTGCCACGCGACTGCACTGAAAACAGCGCGAGCAAAATCACGGCCGTGATCGGCACCACATAGGGCTCAAAGGCCGGCGTGATGATCTTGATACCCTCGATGGCGGAAAGGACCGAGAGCGAGGGCGTGATGATGGCGTCGCCGTAGAACAGGCCGCCGCTGATGATGCCGAGCAGGATGACGAACGGCATGCGTCCGCCCAGAGCCTTATTGGCGAGCGCCATGAGTGCGAGCGTGCCGCCTTCACCGTTGTTGTCGGCGCGCAGCAGGATGATGACGTATTTGAGCGTCACTACCAGCAGCAACGCCCAGATGATAAGCGAAAGGATGCCGAGCACAGTATTGTACGGAACCGAGTGGCCCGGCCCGACCGCGGCGAGTACCGATTCATGGACGGCATAGAGGGGGCTGGTGCCGATGTCGCCGTAGACGACGCCGATGGCGCCGATCGTCAGCCGCCAGAAGCCCGCATGTCGCTGACCAGTCGCCGCCTGCGGCTCCGCTATGGTGTTATCAACTTGATCGGCAGGAACAGTCATTGTTCTTGGCACCTTGAATTGTTTTTGTCCCGCTCGACTGGGTTCAACCGAAGTTGTCGCAACAGGCCGGATGGACGATGACCGGCTTGACGTGCGGCACCGACACGGTGCGCGCGCACTCGGTTTCTACCGTCAGGCGCTTCGCCTCGACGAGGACAACAGGATGGCGATAGGTCTTGTGATGTGGCGGCCGTCGGCCGCATCGTCGATCTCAACGGGAACGCCGGGATGGCACGACAGCGAACACATCCATTCGCCGCCGTCGTAGATAAGGCGGCGCAGGCGCCAGATGGGTAATTCGCCCTCGGCCAGGAACAAGGCTGCGTCGGTCCAAGCCTCGATCAGAACCAATTGGGCGAGTTGCTCCCTGTGGCCGGCATGCGCCAGCGCGGGAAACCGGGTGCAGACATTGGTAACGACCTTGGAAAACAGGGACGGCGTGAGGCTCGCGGCGCCGCGCAATGCGCGCTCCGCGTGATCCCAACTTACCCTTTGTTCGTCAGCAAATACCGCCACGGATCGCATCTCTAGCCGCGACCGCACCTTGCGATCGCGCCGGGAACATGGATGCGGGACGCATAGGAATTCCAGATCAGGCGGCGGATGCCGATATAAAAATCCCATAGGTTGGCGGCCCCCGGCATGATGGAGGCCATCTTGATCTGAGGGTCAGGGCGTGCCATCGCTTTGACGTTCGGACCGCCGTCCGAGTGGCGGCCACGCGCCCAGCAAGATGCAAACAGTTCCGGAAAAGTCGCGAAAAATTACCACGCTGAAGGCAAAGGCCTTTGGCGCCGGTGCTTTTTCGTCGGCTGCGCTCCGAGCAGGCTCGCTCGATCCGCGCGCCTTCGCCTTCTCGATGGCCGCCGTTGCCGGCGCGTCGTTGCCGGATCATTCTGTGGCCGAGGATCGGCGCGAGCAATATCGCACTCGTCTTTCTGACGGCGGTGGTCGGATTGCAGTGCAATTCGGTTGTGGCCGTCGCTCCTGGCGAGCGTTGTTTTATCGCTGTGCTACAATTTCTTTTTCACCGCGCCCTATTACACCTTCACGATCGAGGCGCCGGCCAACATTGTGTCGTCGTATTCTTCACGTCGTGGCGATCGTCGTCTCGAATGTCGCGGCCTATGCGCGGCTGCAGGCGCTTGCCGCCATGGAGCGCGCGCTTTTCACCGAGTTGCTTCACAGCTTCAGCCGCAAGCTGGCCGGCACGGCACCCTCGACGACGTGCTCTGGCAACCGCCTATCAGACGGCATTGATGCTGAAGGTCCGGTGGTGCTGCTGCTGCCCGAAGACGGCGACATCGTCGTCGAGCCGGCTATCAGCGGAAGACCGCCTGGAAGGCGCTGACCTGACCGCCGCCCGTTGGGCCTGGCGGCAACACGAACCCGCCGGCCACGGGTGCGAGGCGCTGCCCGAGGCCCGCCGGTTCTTCCTACCCATGCGGACCGATCGCGGCGTCATCGGCGTGGTCGGGATCGACAGCGACAGGAATGAACCGGTGCTCGCGCCGGCGGAACGACGGCTGCTGCAGGCACTGGTCGACCAGAGCGCACTTGCCATCGAGCGCGTGCATCTGGTCGAGGGTATGGAACGGGTGAAGCGGACGGTGGAGACGGAGCGGCTGCGTTCGGCGCTGTTGACGTCGATATCCCATGACCTCAAGACGCCGCTCGCGGCCGTGCTGGGCGCCGCCGGCACCTTGCGCGATCCTTTTTTTTTTTTTTTTTTTTTTTTTTTTTTTTTTTTTTTTTTTTTTTTTTTTTTTTTTTTTTTTTTTTTTTTTTTTTTTTTTTTTTTTTTTTTTTTTTTTTTTTTTTTTTTTTTTTTTTTTTTTTTTTTTTTTTTTTTTTTTTTTTTTTTTTTTTTTTTTTTTTTTTTTTTTTTTTTTTTTTTTTTTTTTTTTTTTTTTTTTTTTTTTTTTTTTTTTTTTTTTTTTTTTTTTTTTTTTTTTTTTTTTTTTTTTTTTTTTTTTTTTTTTTTTTTTTTTTTTTTTTTTTTTTTTTTTTTTTTTTTTTTTTTTTTTTTTTTTTTTTTTTTTTTTTTTTTTTTTTTTTTTTTTTTTTTTTTTTTTTTTTTTTTTTTTTTTTTTTTTTTTTTTTTTTTTTTTTTTTTTTTTTTTTTTTTTTTTTTTTTTTTTTTTTTTTTTTTTTTTTTTTTTTTTTTTTTTTTTTTTTTTTTTTTTTTTTTTTTTTTTTTTTTTTTTTTTTTTTTTTTTTTTTTTTTTTTTTTTTTTTTTTTTTTTTTTTTTTTTTTTTTTTTTTTTTTTTTTTTTTTTTTTTTTTTTTTTTTTTTTTTTTTTTTTTTTTTTTTTTTTTTTTTTTTTTTTTTTTTTTTTTTTTTTTTTTTTTTTTTTTTTTTTTTTTTTTTTTTTTTTTTTTTTTTTTTTTTTTTTTTTTTTTTTTTTTTTTTTTTTTTTTTTTTTTTTTTTTTTTTTTTTTTTTTTTTTTTTTTTTTTTTTTTTTTTTTTTTTTTTTTTTTTTTTTTTTTTTTTTTTTTTTTTTTTTTTTTTTTTTTTTTTTTTTTTTTTTTTTTTTTTTTTTTTTTTTTTTTTTTTTTTTTTTTTTTTTTTTTTTTTTTTTTTTTTTTTTTTTTTTTTTTTTTTTTTTTTTTTTTTTTTTTTTTTTTTTTTTTTTTTTTTTTTTTTTTTTTTTTTTTTTTTTTTTTTTTTTTTTTTTTTTTTTTTTTTTTTTTTTTTTTTTTTTTTTTTTTTTTTTTTTTTTTTTTTTTTTTTTTTTTTTTTTTTTTTTTTTTTTTTTTTTTTTTTTTTTTTTTTTTTTTTTTTTTTTTTTTTTTTTTTTTTTTTTTTTTTTTTTTTTTTTTTTTTTTTTTTTTTTTTTTTTTTTTTTTTTTTTTTTTTTTTTTTTTTTTTTTTTTTTTTTTTTTTTTTTTTTTTTTTTTTTTTTTTTTTTTTTTTTTTTTTTTTTTTTTTTTTTTTTTTTTTTTTTTTTTTTTTTTTTTTTTTTTTTTTTAAAAAAAAAAAAAAAAAAAAAAAAAAAAAAAAAAAAAAAAAAAAAAAAAAAAAAAAAAAAAAAAAAAAAAAAAAAAAAAAAAAAAAAAAAAAAAAAAAAAAAAAAAAAAAACCCAATCCGCGGTCCCTATTGCCGCCGGCTTTCGCGCGCTTATCTCCCGGGTATGCGCGCGACCGATGCCGCTCCCTTCCTGCCGCCGGGCCTGATGCAATCGCTTGCCCGCGCGCTTGTGCGCGACCTGATGACGGTCGAAGGCCGGCCGGCGATCGACTTCAGCAAACCCGAAGGCGCACCGGCACTGGTGCCGCCGCAGTCGGTGTCGTGGCGTGTGTTCAAGAATCCGGTGGCGCTGTTCGTCGGCGGTGTCGCGGCGGTGATCCTGGAACTGGCCGAGCCGCGCGTGCGCGCCGGCGTGTGGCAGTTCACCAGCTTCCGCACCGACCCGGTGACGCGGCTGCGCCGCACAGGGCTCGCCGCCATGGTCACGGTCTACGGCGCGCGCGCCAGCCGAGCCATGATCGCCGGCGTGCGCCGCATGCACGAAAGGTGACGGGCACCACCGAGGTGGCGAAGCCTATCGCGCCGACGATCCGCAATTGCTGAACTGGGTGCAGGCCACCGCCGCCTTCGGCTTCCTGGAAGCCTATCACCTCTATGTGCGGCCGCTCTCGCGCGAGGCGCGCGACCGCTACTATGGCGAAGGCACGGAGGCCGCGGCGCTTTACGGCGCGTCGGTGCACCGCGCAACGAAGCCGAATTGAAGGCGCTGTTCGGAGCCATGCAGCCGCGGCTCGAGCGCTCGGACGTGATCTTCGAATTTCTCGAGATCATGCGCGGAGCGCCAGTGTTTCCGGCGTGGCTGCGACCCGCGCAACGCATGCTGGTGCGCGCCGCGGTCGAACTCACGCCGCCCGCCATCCGCCACAAGCTCGGGCTCGATCATGACGGCTTGCGTTTCGGTGAACACGCGCTGGTCAAGCTCGCCGGTCGCCTCGCTGACCGCATCGTCATCGACGCTAGCCCCGCGGTGCAGGCATGCAAGAGAATGGGACTGCCGAGGGATTATCTTTTTCGGCTCTCGTGAAGCGCCCTCACCCGATCCGCTTCAAGGCTTTCGGGTATTGCTTGGCGCGCTCCACATAACTGTCCGCGCCCTCGCGGATCGCGGCCGCCGCCTTGTCGTCGAGCGTGCGGATGACGCGGCCGGGCGCGCCGACGATCAGCGAGTTGTCGGGATAGGTCTTGCCTTCGGGGATCACGCTGCCCGCGCCGACGATGCAGTTCTCCCCGATCTTCGAGCCGTTGAGCATGATCGCGCCCATGCCCACCAGGCTGCGGTCGCCGACGGTGCAGCCGTGCAGGATGACGTTGTGGCCGATCACGCAGTCGGCGCCGACTTTCAGCGGAAATCCCGGGTCGGTGTGCAGCGTGCAATTGTCCTGGATCTGCGAGCGCGCGCCGATCTCGATCGGTTCGTTGTCGCCGCGCAGCACGGCGCCGAACCAGACACTCGCTTCATCGAGAAGCCGCACCCGGCCGATCAGCACCGCGCTGTCGGCGACGTAATAGCGTCCCTCGCCGGGAAATTCCGGCGCCTGTCCGTCGAGCTCGTAAATGGCCATACCCATCTCCTTTGAGACGGGACGTTTGCACCAAGATCGTGAGCGGGAAAAGGGGGTCAGGCGAGGAAGAACCCGCAGGCCTGCAGCGCCGAGACCAGCACCACGCCCGACATCAGGCTCCAGAAGCCGGCGATCGTGGTCGCCAGGAACACGAACTCGAAGCGGCGGCGCTCCTGGCGGCGGCCGAGTAGCGTGTTGCGCATGATCAGGAACGGCGCCGAGACCATCAGGACCGGCACCATCGCAACGGTGCCGACACTGGGCCCGCCCGACAGCATCTCGAAGGCCGGCAGCCGGCTGGTGGCCAGCCGATAGGTCGAGGCACTCAACCCGGCAACGCCGAAGCCGATGGCCAGCATCAGGAACATGTATGCGGAATGCGGTGACATCGAACGGGTCTCGAACGCAACAAAGGGCGACCCCTTCAGTGCCCGAGCTGAGCCGGCCACGCCACTCAAACCTTAACGAAAGGTTAACGAGCAACCTTGCCGGCCGCGCCGATCAGTTGGGCGGCATGGCATAATTGGCGGCGATTGACCCATCGTCCCAAAGCCTCTCCCTCCGATCACATCGCCACGCTTTCGGAGACCTGAAAGGATGAGAGTTTGGCCTATTTCGCCCAGCAGCCCGCCAGACGGGGCACCCGTCGCTCGCGCGCCCGGCCCGGCCACAATCCGCTGCTGGCTCCGCTCGTGCTGTTCGTGGCGGCGACGCTCGCCGCCGCCGGCTACGTCGGCTATGTGCTGTGGCCGCGCTGGCCGGAAGCGCCGGTCGCGCACAACGCGCCGCCGATCCCGATCGTGGTCGCCGGCGTCACCTTCAACATCCAGCCGGCGGCGATCCGGCGCGGCGTCCAGCGCCACCCGGGCGCGCAGGCGCGCGTCGACCTCGTCTATCTGTGGCCGTCGCTCAACGCCGCCCGACCCGGCGGCCAAGCCCGCCGTGCACACGCCCGTCAATCCCGACCGGCGGCTGTTCGTCACCATCGAGTCCGGCGACGACACGCTGCCGCTGATGCAGCGCGTACAGGACATCTATCCGCGCTACCTGGTGGCGCAGCCGACCGCCGGCCCGCCCGGCCTGACGCTGCGCGGCTTCCGCGACGGCACGCCCTATCAGGGCGAGGAGCTGGTGTTCGAGTCGGCCCAGCCCACGCATTTCCTGGCGCGCTGCACGCGCCACGGCGTCGTCAATTCCGGCAATTGCCTGCTGGAGCGGCGCATCGGCGAAGCCGACGTCACGTTCCGCTTTCCGCGCGCCTGGCTGAGCGACTGGCAGCAGGTCGCCAAGGGCATCGACACGCTGATGGCGCGGTGGCAGCGGCGCTGACCACTTCGCCGCTCGTCCCCGCGAAAGCGGGGACCCAGTGCAGCGCTTGCGATGTCAGCGATAAGAGCTGGATTCCCGGCTTGCGCGGGAATGAGCGGAGAATGGACCGGCGCTTTACTCCACCAAATCCACGTCCAGGATCGGCAGCTCGAAGATATACGATGCGCCGGCCCTTCTCCATCTCCAGGAACAGCACGCCGAGGAATTCCTCGCCGATATAGGCCTCGAGCGAATCCGTCTTCTTCGGCCGCGTGACGACGCGGATGTCCTGGTTGTCGAACTTGCCGCGCAGATAGGCGTTGAGCACCGGCACCGGCTGGATCGTCGGATCGCTGCCGAGCTGGATCACCATGCGGAAATTATAGGAGCGCTCGCCCTCGTCCTCCTCGGCGGTCAATTCGCCGATATCGTCCTCGCCGACAAAGACCTTCGCAGCGTCGCCACTCTCCGGCACCACGCGAATGCGCTGATTGCCGAAGAGCTTCTTCAGATACGTGTCGAGCTGTCTGATTTCCTGGACGTTCAACGGCTTGCTCCTTGCTTTCTCAAGCAAGCGCCTCCTTGCCTGATCGCGTCGCGCAGCGCAAGCCGCCGAACACTAGTGTCCCGTTTCCGAATTGCCGACACCGTTGTTGCAAGCGCAAATCGGCAATTCGGAAACAAAGGGACACTAGCAACTATTTGATTCTAGTGCGGCATTTGTCTCGCAATTGCCGATCGGAGTTCGCTACGAGCTTAGTCGGCAATTGCGAGACGCCGCACTAGGCGCCCTCAGCCGTCGAGCATCACGCCGTAGAGCATCTGGTCCATGGCGCGCGAGGGCTCGGGGCAGCCGGCCTCGCCCACCACCTTGGCCGGCACGCCGGCGACCGTGGCGTTGTGCGGCACCGGCTTGATCACCACCGAGCCGGCGGCGATGCGCGCGCAATGGCCGACCTCGATATTGCCGAGGATCTTGGCGCCGGCGCCGATCAACACGCCGTGGCGGATCTTGGGATGGCGGTCCTCGTGCTCCTTGCCGGTGCCGCCGAGCGTCACGCCGTGCAGGATGGAGACGTCGTCCTCGATCACCGCGGTCTCGCCCACCACCAGGCCGGTGGCGTGGTCGAGGAAGATGCCGCGGCCGATCTTGGCGGCCGGATTGATGTCGCACTGGAACGCCGCCGACGAGCGGCTCTGCAGATAGAGCGCGAAATCCTTGCGGCCCTTGCTCAGCAGCCAATGCGCCAGCCGGTGGGTCTGGATGGCGTGGAAGCCCTTGAAATAGAGCACCGGCTCGATGAAGCGGTTGGCGGCCGGATCGCGGTCGACGGTGGCGACGATGTCGGCGCGGAAGGCGTCGCCGATCGCCGGCTCGTCCTCGAGCGCGTCGGCATAGGCCTGGCGGATCATCTCGCGCGGACACGTCGCCGTGGTCGAGCCGCTGGCTGACGCGGTGGATCACCGCGGCTTCCAGCGTGTCGTGATGCAGGATGTTCTCGTAGATGAAGGTGGCGAGCTCCGGCTCGCGGCGCGCGATCTCCTCCGCCTCGTGGCGGATGCGCGCCCAGACCGGATCGACCTTGTCGAGGCCGCTCGCAGGCCGTCGTCTGATAGTGGGCCATTTTCGTTCTCCCGGCGCCTCTCAGCGCCAATCCCCTCGGCGGTGCTTTTACCACATAATCCCCTGCCCCACGAGGCCGCCCCATGCCGGCTGCCGCATGGTTCAGGAACAGCTAGGGACGCTGGTTAAGAAAGTCGAGCACCCCGGCCTTGTAGGCCCGGTCGCCGACCGCCAGCATGTGGTCGCGGTCGGGGATCGGCAGGTACCGCGCCCCCGGAATGAGCGCCGCCAGCGCCTCCCCAGAACCCGCCACGTCGTCCTTGGTTCCAACCGCAACCAGCACCGGCGCCTGCGATGCCGGCCACCTGTGCGCGGCTGATTTTCTCGCGCGGGCTGGCCATGCAGGCGGCGAGCGCCTTCAGATCCGACTTGGTCTGCTCGGCGAAGCTGCGGAAGGCGCGGCCGGTCGGGTCGCTGACGTCGGCGAGCGACGGCGCCTCCAGCGCCGCGACGATCACGTCCGCCATGCCGCCGCCTGGCCCTCCACCAGCTTGATGCCGAGGCCGCCGATGATGGCCGAGCGCACGCGCTCGGGATGATTGACGGCGAGGAACGCGGTGATGCGCGCGCCCATGGAATAGCCCATGACGTCGGCGCGCTCGAGGCCCAGATGGTCGAGCAGCGCGCGCACGTCGTCCGGCCATCAGCGGCACCCCGTAGGCGGCGGGATCGTAGAGCTTGCTCGATTGCGCCATGGCCGCGGTTGTCGAGCGCGATCACCCGGCGGCCGGCGCGCGTCAGCTCGAGACCCAGCACGGGTTGACCCAGTTGACTTCCTTGTTGGAGGCGAAGCCGTGCACCAGCACGATCGGCTCGCCCTCACCCTGGTCGAAATAGGCGATCTCGACGTCGCCGTTGTGGAATGTTGGCATTTCTCGCGCGTTGAATTCTGTTGGTCGAAGCGCGCCGCCTTCTAACGCAGAGCGCGCCCGAATACCACCGCCGTCAGACGCGCGCGGCGCTCAGCGCCTCGACGCTGTCGAGCTCTTTTCGCAGGCGGCGAAGCTTGCGCTTCTGCACGCACGCGCCAGGTGACGCGCTCGGTCATGGTCTTGAGCGAGGCGACGAAGCCGAACAGCGTGAACAGCGCGCCGAGTATCCAGAAGCCGATATTGAAGCTGGCGACACTCAGCATGATGGCGCCGCGGCCGAGCAGCTTGATGATGGCGCGCGTCTTGCCGCCCTCCTTGGCGGCGAGCCTGGCGACGCGCGAGACTTCCGCCGGCGTCTCCGCCACCTTCAGGCTCTCCATCGCCGCACGCGCACCGGCCTTGCGTTCGATGCGGCCGAGGTCGCCGGCGAGCGTCATCAGGCCGCCGGCGCGCTCCACCTTCACCGCGTCGCGCGCGGCACGCACGGCGGTCTCAGGCTTGAGCACCGACATGCCGGGTATCGCCCGGCGCAATCGGCTCCAATCCACCGCCTGGCGCACCATGCGGCCGATGGCGAGCGCCATGCGCCCGCCGAGCGCTCCGGTCTTGCGCGCCGCCTTGGCAATGGTGAGACCCAGGCGCGCCGGCTCCGCCAGGCCGACCGTCACATAGGTGCCGGCGGTGATGGCGAGCCCGACGCAGGCGAGCCCCAGAATCATCTTGTCGGTCGGCTCGCCGAGCACCCAATGGGTGCCCTCGCGCACCGCGTCACGGATGTCGCCGAACACGAACAAGTCACCGACCGCGGTACCGGCGAGCGCCGCACCGTCCTCCGGCACGCCGGTGACGAAGCCGCGCGCGAAGCTCGCTACCGCGTGGCCCGTGGAGGAAGCTTCCGCCACCGCGGCCTTCACCTTGGCTTTCAGCGCCGGATCGAGCGGCACGTGGCGCGCGGCGGCGAGTTCGACGAAGCTGTTGGCGAGACCGGCGTCGTTGTTTGCGAGTGCCGCCTCAATCTCGCGTTTGGCCACGGCAGCGTTGAAGGCATGATCGAGCCCCCGGTCGGCGATCTGCACCGGATCGTCGGAGATCGCCACGATGTGGTGGGCGGCGAGCCCGCGCGGCACCATGTAGGCGGCGAGCCCCGCGAACAGCACGGCGACCGCGACCACCGGCATCAGCCGCGTGGCGAGCGTGGCCGGTCTGGCGGACCTTTCCTCGGGCGCGAATCTGTCCTGCATGATTCCGGATATATGGGTAGGCCGCTAAGGCGGCGTTACCGTGGCGCCGCGGACAGCGTTAAGCCGCCCGAATGCCCGAAAAATGCCCCGAAATGCCCGTTGACGGGCGGTTCCGGCACCTAGCAAGCAGCGCATCGGCCCCGCTATGGTGCCGCCGCAAATCGCGGCCCGCACGAGGCGCAGGCGGCGGCAAGCCGCAAAGGAAGAAGCAGAAAGGTTCCCCGATGGCGGAGCACGTCATTCCCCATTTCCACAACGATCCCGGCGTGGCGGTGATCGAGATCGGCGCCAAGGAATTCATGTGCGTGGGCGCGACGCCCGCCTTACGACCATCCGCACGTCTTCCTCGACATGGGCGACGAGAGCGAATCGGTCTGCCCCTATTGCTCCACGCTCTATCGTTTCGACGCCAAGCTCGATCCGCACGCGGCCCGTCCGGCGGAATGCGAGCTGCACGCCACCGAAGCCGCCTGATCCTTCGTCATTCCGGAGCTTGAGCCTTGGCGGCCGAGCGTCACGTCATCGTCGCCGGCGCCGGCATGGCGGGCCTGACCGCGGCGCTGGCGCTGGCGCACGTCGGCCTGCGCGCGACCGTGTTCGAGCAGGCGCCGCAACTCTCGGAGACCGGCGCCGGCCTCCAGCTCGGCCCCAACGCCACCCGCGTGCTGCTGGCGCTCGGCCTCGGGCCGCGGCTTGCGCCCGTGGTGACCGTGCGCCGCAGGCGATCCGCGTCATGAGCGGCGGGCTCGGGCCGCGAGATCGCGCGCATTCCGCTCGGCCGCCGCGTCGAGGCACGCTACGGCGCGCCCTACTGGGCGCTGCATCGCGGCGACCTGCAGGCCGCGCTCGCCGACGCCGCCGACGACGAGCAGGACGTCGAGCTCTCGCTCGGCGTGCGCGTCGAGGACTTCGCGGCCCACGTCAACGGCGTCACCGTGCTGGCGCGGCGCGGCCAGGAGATCATCAACGAGCGCGGCATCGCGCTGATCGGCGCCGACGGCATGTGGTCGCAGGTGCGCGAACGCCTGCATCGCCAGCACGCCGCCGCGCTTCAGCCACCGCACCGCCTGGCGCGCGCTGGTGCCGGCCGAAGCGGTGGCGCCGGAATTCCGCGAGCCGCTGGTGCATCTGTGGCTCGGGCTCGACGCCCATCTGGTGCATTACCCGGTCAAGGGCGGCCGCCTCATCAACATCGTCGGCATCGTGCACGACGAATGGAACAAGCCGCGGCTGGTCGGCGCCCGGCAAGCGCGACGAGATCCTGCGCCATTTCGCGCGCTACACCTGGTCGCGAGACGGCGCGCGCGCTGGTCGGGCTGCCGGAGCGCTGGCTGAAATGGGCGCTGTTCGAGCGCCGCACGCCCTTCCGCGGCGGCGCGGGCCCGGTCACGCTGATCGGGGACGCCGCCCACCCGATGCTGCCGTTCCTGGCGCAAGGCGCCGGCATGGCGATCGAGGACGCCGCCGTGCTCGCCGACTGCCTGGCGCGCTATCGCGACGACCGCCGACGCGCTGCGCGGTTACGAAGCCGCCCGCGCCGCGCGCACCCAGCGCGTGCAGCGATGCCTCGCGCAAGCAAGGCCGCATCTACGGGATGAGTGGGCCGGAAGCGCTGGTGCGCAATCTCGGCATGCGGCTTCTGGGCGGCGACAAGCTGCTCGCGCGCCAGGATTGGCTTTATAGTTGGAAGCCGCCGGAACGCTTTCGCAACGCCTGATCGCCGCTTCGCGCTGGCTATCAATTCACGAACAACGACAATAACGATTTCAGAGGGAACACCTTGATGCTTTTTCCCGCCACCGTCGCCGGCAGCCTGCCGAAACCGTCCTGGCTCGCCGAGCCCGACAAGCTGTGGCCGCAATGGCGGCTCGCCGGCGACGAGCTCGCGCAGGCCAAGCTCGACGCCACGCTGCTGGCGATCAAGCTGCAGGAAGACGCCGGCCTCGACATCGTCTGCGACGGCGAGATGTCGCGCCAGCATTTCGTGCACGGCTTTCTGGAATTCGTCGACGGCATCGACTTCGCCAACAAGGTCGAGATGGGCATCCGCGCCGACCGCTACAAAGCCATGGTGCCGCAGGTGCGCGGCGCACTGAAGCTGAAGGGCCGCGTGCACGCGGCCGAAGCGCGCCACGCCCGCGCCCACACCAAGCGCAAGCTGAAGATCACCCTGCCCGGCCCGATGACCATCTCCGACACCATCGCCGACCGCCATTACGGCGACAAGGTGAAGATGGCGTTTGCCTTCGCCGACCTGCTTGAACGCAGGAAGCGCGCGCGCTGGAGCGCGACGGCGTCGACGTCATCCAGTTCGACGAGCCGGCCTTCAATGTGTTCATGGACGAGGTGACCGACTGGGGCATCGAAGCGCTGGAGCGCGCCATCGACGGGCTCAAATGCACGACCGCCGTGCATATCTGCTACGGCTACGGCATCAAGGCCAATATCGACTGGAAGAACACGCTCGGCGCCGAATGGCGGCAATACGAGAAGATCTTTCCGGCGCTGGCCAAGAGCAAAATCGACCAGGTCTCGCTCGAATGCATCAATTGCGCGCGTGCCGCTCGACTGATGGCGCTGCTCAAGGGCAAGGACGTGCTGGTCGGCGTCATCGATGTTGCGACCGACACGGTCGAGACGCCGGAGCAGGTGGCCGACGTCATCGGCGCGGCGATGAAATTCGTGCCCAAGGAGCGCATCGTCGCCTGCACCAATTGCGGCATGGCGCCGATGCGGCGCGAGGTGGCGGAGGCCAAGCTGATGGCGCTCGGCGCGGGCGCGGCGCTGGCGCGGGAGCGGTTCGGCTAGAATCTGCCGGTCGTCCCCGCGAAGGCGATGACCCAGTACCCGCGGTCCGCATACGAAGACCGGGTCCGGATCCCGGGCATGCTCCGCTCGAGCCGGGATGATGGTCGCAGCTTGATCTTTATCAACGCCGCCCCTGGAACCCGCCTAGGTCCCGCGCGAATTCATCGTCCGAAGGAGCTTGTCATGTCCTTGAATGTTGGAATTTTCGACCGCCTCGCGCGCATCATCGTCGGCCTGGCGCTGATCGCCTTCGCGCTCGGCTATATCGCGCCGGGCACGAGCTGGAGTTGGGTCGGCTGGATCGGCGTGGTGCCGATCCTGACCGCGATCTTCGGCCTGTGCCCGCTCTACAGCGTTCTGGGGATGTCGACGAAGTAGGCCCAGATCCGTCAGCCCGGATGGTGCGCAAGCGCCATCGCGTCTGCGCCTCGCATTGCGCTGACGGGCGACAGCGCGTCTACCGCCCCGCGCGGCCCATCACGTCCATCAGTTCGGCCACCTTGCGCCGCTGGTCGGCCTTGTCGCCGCTGCGAATGGCGTGCTCGACGCAGTGCGCCACATGGTCGCGCAGGATTTCCTCCTCGACGCGGCGCAGCGCCGCCCGCACCGCGCCGATTTGCGTCACGATATCGATGCAGTAGCGGTCGTCCTCGACCATGCGGGCGAGCCCGCGCACCTGGCCCTCGATGCGTTTCGAGCCGTTTCAGCGTCGACGTCTTGCTGTTCTGCTCCATGGCCGATATATACCCCCTACGGGTATAGAGTACAAGCCATTGCAGGGGCCGTCATGAGCGCCACCGCCGAGCACCATCACCATCACCACCATCACGCCGCCGCCGCCAGGGCGGCGCCATCGATCCGGTCTGCGGCATGAGCGTCGATCCGGCGACCGCCAAGCACAACGCCGAGCACGCGGGCAAGACCTATTACTTCTGCTCGCAATGGCTGCAAAACCAAGTTCGCCGCCGATCCGGAGAAGTATCTGACCAAGCAGCGCGCCGAACACGCCGCGGCTGGCAAGGTCGATCCCGTCTGCGGCATGACCGTCGATCCGGCCACCGCCAAGCACAGCGCCGAGCACGACGGCACAGACCTATTACTTCTGCTGCAACGGCTGCAGGACCAAGTTCGCCGCCGACCCGGAGAAATATCTCAAGCCGCGCGAACCGCGAGCCGGTGATCGAAGGCGCCATCTACACCTGCCCGATGCATCCGGAGATCCGCCAGGATGGCCCCGGCACCTGCCCGATCTGCGGCATGGCGCTGGAGCCGGTGATCGCCGACCGCCGACAACGGGCCGAATCCCGAACTCGTCGACATGACGCGCCGCTTCTGGATCGGCCTGGCGCTGTCGCTGCCGGTGTTGGTGATCGAATGGGGCGGCATGTTCGTGCCGTCCGCGCCATTGGCTGACGCAGACCGACGCCGAACTAGATCCAGTTCGCCCTCGCCACGCCGGTGGTGCTGTGGGCCGGCTGGCCGTTCTTCGTGCGCGGCTGGCAGTCGCTCGTCACCCGCAACCTCAACATGTTCACGCTGATCGCGCATCGGCACGGGCGTGGCCTATGTCTACAGCCTGGTCGCCACCTTCGCGCCCGGCATCTTCCCGCCCGCCTTCCGCGGCGCCGACGGCAGCGTCGCGGTCTATTTCGAGGCCGCCGCAGTGATCATCGTGCTGGTCCTGCTCGGCCAGGTGCTGGAGCTGCGCGCGCGCGAGGCGCACCTCCGGCGCCATCAAGGCGCTGCTCGATCTCGCGCCCAAGACCGCGCGCCGCATCAAGGACGACGGCAGCGACGAGGAGGTCCCGCTCGACGCGGTCGCGGTCGGCGACCGGCTGCGCGTGCGCCCCGGCGACAAGGTGCCGGTCGACGGCGTCGTGCTCGAAGGCCGCTCGCGCGGTCGACGAATCGATGATCACCGGCGAGTCCGATGCCGGTCGAGAAGGACGACGGACGACACGGTCACCGGCGGCACGCTCAACAGCACCGGCAGCTTCGTCATGCGCGCCGACAAGGTCGGCCGCGACACGCTGCTGTCGCAGATCGTGCAGATGGTCGCGCAGGCGCAGCGCAGCCGCGCGCCGATCCAGCGCCTGGCCGACCAGGTCGCCGGCTGGTTCGTGCCGGCGGTGATCGCGGTCGCGCTCCTCGCCTTCGTCGCCTGGGCGACGTTCGGGCCGGAGCCGCGCTTCGCCTTCGGGCTGGTCGCCGCCGTCTCCGTGCTGATCATCGCCTGCCCCTGCGCGCTCGGCCTCGCCACGCCGATGTCGATCATGGTCGGCGTCGGCCGCGGCGCGCAGGCCGGCGTGCTGATCAAGAACGCCGAGGCGCTCGAGCGCTTGGAGAAGGTCGACACGCTGGTCGTCGACAAGACCGGCACGCTGACCGAAGGCAAGCCGAAGCTGGTCGCGGTCGTGCCGCTCGCACGGCTTCGACGAGGCGCAAGTGCTGCGGCTCGCGGCCAGCCTCGAGCGCGGCAGCGAGCATCCGCTCGCCGCGGCCATCGTCGCCGGCGCGCAGGAGCGCGGCGCTCGAGCTCGGCCGGTGCGACGGCTTCGACGCGCCCACCGGCAAGGGCGTCATCGGCACGGTCGACGGCCAGCGCCTCGCGCTCGGCAACGCCGCGTTCCTCGAGGAGCTCGGCATCGACGCCGCGCCGCTCGCCGACGAGGCCGAGACGCTGCGCGCGCGACGGCGCCACCGCGTGATGCTCGCCGTCGACGGCAAGCCGGCCGGCGTCATCGCCGTCGCCGACCCGGTCAAGGCGACGACGCCGGAGGCGCTGAAGGCGCTGCACGCCGACGGGCATCCGCATCGTCATGCTGACCGGCGACAACCGCACCACCGCGCGAGGCCGTCGCCAAGCGGCTCGGCATCGACGAGGTCGAGGCCGACGTGCTGCCCGACCAGAAGAGCGCGGTGATCGAGAAGCTGCGCAAGCGAAGGCCGCGTGGTCGCCATGGCCGGCGACGGCGTCAACGACGCGCCGGCGCTCGCCGCCGCCGATGTCGGCATCGCCATGGGCACCGGCACCGACGTCGCCATCGAAAGCGCCGGCATCACGCTGCTCAAGGGCGACCTCACGCGGCATCGTCAAGGCGCGCGCGCTGTCGGCCGCGCGTCGATGCGCAACATCCGGCAGAACCTGTTCTTCGCCTTCGTCTACAATTCGGCCGGCGTGCCGATCGCGGCCGGCATCCTCTATCCGGTCTTCGGCATCCTGCTGTCGCCGATCATCGCGGCGGCGGCGATGGCGCTGTCGTCGGTCAGCGTGGTCGGCAACGCGCTGCGGCTGCGCCGCGTGCGGCTTTAGAACGTTTCGCTGATTCCTGCGAGGACAGCCTTACCGGGTGCGCTTCCCCGGTGGCGGCGGCAGTTGAACGCGCATCGCCGGCGGCGCTGCCATCCCCGGCCCCGGCACGAAGTTGCAATGTTTCTCGGCTGCCACGCGGCGAAGCTGGTCCATCTTGCCGCGCTCGGTGGCGTATTCCGGCTCGTAGGTCATCGCGTTGACCAACCCGCCAGCGGGTCCCCGGCCGGCACGCGCCATCAGCCCTGCCAGCTCGCGCTGACGCGTCGCGACCCCCTTCGCCGCCACCTTGATCGCCGGACAATCGTAAAGCTCGTACTGCCCGGGCGCGGTGACTACGGCGGCAGCCGGATCGCTCGTCGTCGTGCAACCCGCCAGCGGCAGGATGAGCGCGAGGAGCAGCGCCGGTGCCACGGGGCCTTTCGGACCTCTCTTTCCGCCTTTCGGATGTGACATGATGATGACTTCTCCGTGGCCTTCCCGTGCTGTGGACGCGTGACTATAACACTGACGGTGCGCCCTTGGGAGCGCCGCGAACACGCGTTTCGCTTCGACCAACGCGCTGATATCACGCCACAAATCGGGAGGGAAGCGGGCCACGCGGAGGCCCGCGCACGCTCCCTTTCCGCTTTGTAATGTGCGGCGCGGTCGCTGTCATCTCACTGTAATAGAGCAAGCCTAGGTCCCACGGCGCGGGTCTTGGGTGAGGGGCGATACCTGAAAGACCCGCATCCGCAGGGAGAGTTCTGCATGCGATCTCATTTGGTTGCGGCCGTAGCCGCCGCAGCGCTTTCGTTTGGTGCCACAAGCGCACAAGCCGTCACCATCACCGGGGCCGGCAGCACGTGGGTCTATCCGCTGGTTGCGAAATGGGCGGCCACTTACGAAAAGAAGACGGGCAACAAGGTAAACTATGCGGCCATCGGTTCGGGTGGCGGCATCAAGCAGATCGAGAGCGGCGTAGTGGCGTTCGGCGCCAGCGACATGCCGCTCACGCCCGCGACGCTCGCAAAGCACGGGCTGATCCAGTTCCCCACCGCCATTGCCGGCGAGGACATGATCTATAACCTGCCTGGTATCAAGGCCGGCAAGATCGTCCTGTCGGGCCCGGTCGTGGCGGATATCTATATGGCCAAGATCAAAAAGTGGAACGATCCGGCCATCAAGAAGCTCAACCCCGGCCTGAAGCTGCCCGACATGGCGATCACCGTGGTGCATCGTTCGGACGGTTCGGGCACCACCTTCACCTTCGCCAACTATCTCTCGAAGGTCAGCCCCGAATGGAAGAAGACGCTCGGCGCCAATACCTCGATTGATTGGCCGACCGGCATCGGCGGCAAGGGCAACGAAGGCGTTTCGGCCTACGTGCAGAAGGTCAAGGGTGCGATCGGCTACGTGGAATACGCCTACATTCTGCAAAACAAGCTCGCCTATGCCCGCATGATCAACAAGGCCGGCAAGACGGTGAGCCCCAGCCTGAAGGGCTTCCAGGCCGCCGCCTCGCATATCGACTTCACCAAGGCGAAGGACTTCTACGTCATCCTGACCGACCAGCCCGGCAACGACACCTGGCCGATCTCCGGCTGCACCTGGCAAATCCTGAGCAAGTCCGCGCCTAAGGCGACGAACGAGAACGTGACCAAGTTCTTCACCTGGGGCTTCGAAAAGGGTCAGAAAATGGCCCGCGAGATCGCCTTCGGCCCGCTGCCGCCGAGCACGGTCACGGCCATCAAGGCCTATTGGAAGAAGAACCTCGGCATCACGGTGGCGTCGAAGTAAACGCCTGAGACATGAGATAATCGCCGCGGGGCAACCCCGCGGCGATCCGAGAACGGAGGGGCGAGCGAAGAGGCTCTCTCCAAGCCTTCAACTGGAGGCCGGATGAACATCCGGCCTCTTTTTTTTGCGGGCCGCCTTGCCCAAACCCCGCCGAACGCAGCCGCGCAACGGCGCGGCACGATGGCCCATCAAGCCGCGCCGCTCGCCTTTGCGGCCGGCACGATGAAATGCTGCGCCACCTCGTGCGCCGGCTTGGCCTTGCTGTACAGATAGCCCTGCATCTCCGTGCAGCCGATCGCCTGCAGCGTCTCGAGCTGCTGCTGCGTTTCGACGCCTTCCGCGGTCGAGATCATGTTGAGGCACTTCGCCAGCCCCGCGACCGCCTGAACGATGGCGAGCGGCTCGGCGCCGTTCGACATGTCCTGGATGAACGAGCGGTCGATCTTGATCTTGTCGAACGGGAAGCTGCGCAAATAGCTGAGCGAGGAATAGCCGGTGCCGAAATCGTCGAGCGCGATCTGCACGCCGAGCTTGCGCAGTTCGTGCAGCGTCGTCAGCGTCGCGAAGGTGTTCTGCATCAGCACGTTTTCGGTGATCTCGAGCTGCAGCCTGCCCGCCGGCATGCCGGTTTCCGCCAGCGCGCGCCTTGACCATCGGTCAACAAGTTGCGGTTCTTCAGCTGCGTCGGGCGACAGGTTGACCGCCACCTTGATGTGGTCGGGCCAGTCGCCGCCTCCTTGCAGGCCGTCTTGCAGCACCCATTCGCCGAGCGGCACGATCAGCCCGATCTCCTCGGCGATCGGAATGAAATCGGCCGGCGAGACCATCCCGCGCGTCGGGTGCTTCCAGCGCAGCAGCGCCTCGAACGCCGTTGACCTCGTTGGTCTCGAGGTTGACCAGCGGCTGGTAGTACAGCTCGAATTCCTCGCCGGCCAGCGCCTTGCGCAGATCCATTTCCAGCGTCGCGCCGCGCCCTCATGCGCGTGTTCATTTCCGGCTCGAAGAAGCGGTAGGTGCCGCGCCCGTCGTCCTTGGCGCCGTACAGCGCCATGTCGGCGTTGCTTCAACAGCGCGTCGGCGCTCGGTGCCGTCGTCCGGCGCGACCGAAATGCCGATGCTGATGTCGGTGACGATCTGGTGGCCGTCGATCTGATACGGCCTGATGATCGAACTTGCGGATCCGCCGCGACAGCGCGGCGGCGTCCGTCGGCTGTTGCATCTGGGTCATGATGATGGCGAACTCGTCGCCGCCCAGCCGCGCGACCGTGTCCGGCTCGCGCGTGCAGCCGCGCAGGCGCTCGGCGACCAGCTTGCAGCAGTTCGTCGCCGATCGGATGGCCGAGCGCGTCGTTGACGCCCTTGAACTGGTCGAGATCGAGACAGAGCACGGCCAGCGCTCGCCGCGTTTGACGCGCTTGAGCTCGTGCTCCAGCACGTCGCGCAACAGCACGCGGTTGGGCAGATCGGTCAGCGCGTCGTGCCGCGCCATGTGCGCGATGCGCTCCTCGGAACGCTGGCGCTCGGTGACGTCCTCATGGGTCGCCAGCCAGCCGCCGCCGTCGATCGGCTTGCTGACGATCGAATGGATGCGCCCGTCGGCTAGATACAAGGTGTCGGCGAAAGTCTCGCCGGCCGACATCTTTCCCCTGAGCAGCGCGATGTATTCGTCCGGATCCTCGGCAAAGGCGCCGGCCGCGGCCTGATGGCCCAGCAGTTCCTTCAGGGAACAACCGGGCTGGGCGACATCGGGCGACAGCCCGTACATCTCGGTGTAGCGCGGATTGCAGAACGCCAGCTTGGCGTCGGCGTCGAACATCAGCACGCCCTGCAACAGATTGTTCAACATGGCCTGCAGCAAGCCCTCGCCACGCTACGACATTTTCGCGAAGGTCAAGACGTGGGCACCGCTCGATCCGTGTTTGTTCATATTCATGACGGCTCCTGAACTCAGTAATTCCCCGTTCAGCGCGCATTTCGTTAGCCATGGGGATGAGAAACCTTTCAAGGAAATCCGCGTGGTTGGCGAAAATTGGCGAGTGAAGCGACGCTTCAATCGCATTCGCAATACTGCGCACGTTGTTAAATTAAATTATTTGCAAGCTTTCGATGCCCGGCCGCGATTCGCGCCGCCTATTCGAACGCTGGTGCGGACGCCGGGACTCGAACCCGGACGGGATTACTCCCAACGGATTTTAAGTCCGTTGCGTCTACCATTCCGCCACGTCCGCGTAGCGTTTCGCCTCGCCGCCGGCGCGCGGCGGCAGAACCACGCGGGCGGCGTTCAACTCTACTCAGCTAATAACGCGCCCCACAGCTCGTCCCAATCCTTGCCGCTTGAATCGGTCACGCGGCCGTCCTTCTCGAAGAACTTGTTGGGGATCTGGAACATGCCGACGAAGATGCCACCGTTCGGCGACCAGGCGCTGTGCCGGCTGCCCGCCGGGCGCATGACGTAATCGCCGGCCTTCACCTCGGTGCCGGCGTCGGGCCCTTCCTTGTCGACCAGCGAGCCTTCCAGCACGTAGGTCTGCTCGATCAGCACGTGCTGGTGATCGGGCAGTTCCGCGCCCGGATCCATCTTGAAAAGAAGAGTCGCCAGCCCGCTCTTGGGGTCGGCCATCAGCACTTTCGTGTAGCAGCCGGGAAAGCGTGTCTCCTGCCACGGCATGTCGTTCGCGCGCACCACGTGCGAGAGCAGGTCTGGCGAGGCGGCTTTTTCTGCGGCGGCGGCGGTCATGGGCGTTCCTCCCGGGTCGGCACGGCAATGTTACCGGCTTTGTGGTTATCCCTCAAACGTCATTCCTGGGCGTGCCGAAGGCGCGAACCCGGAATCCAGGGCCAAACTGGCGGACCTTTTGATGTGGCGCTGGATTCCGGGCCCGCCGCTTCGCGGCGTCCCGGAATGACCGGAAGAGATCCCTGCCCCCTCAATCCCCGCCTTCGCGGATCGGCGGCTGGAACGCGAGCCCGGTGTCCCAGGGAAAATAGATCCAGGTGTCCTGCGACACTTCCGTGACGAAGGTGTCGACCAGCGGCCGCCCCATGGGCTTGGCGTAGACGGTGGCAAAGTGCGCCGCCGGCAGGATGTCGCGCACCACGCGCGCGGTCTTGCCGGTATCGACCAGGTCGTCGACGATCAGCACGCCCTTGCCCTCGCCGCGCATGGAGGTCACCTCCGGCGCCACGCCCTTCAAGATCTGCAATTCACCCTGGTTCTTGTAGTTCTGATAGCTGGTGATGCAGACGGTCTCGATGAGACGCACGTTCAATTCGCGCGCCACCACCGCCGCCGGCACCAGCCCGCCACGGGTAATGCACACGATGGCATCGAACGGCCCCGCCGCGTGCAGCCGCCAGGCCAACGCCCGGGCGTCGCGGTGGAACTGGTCCCAGGAGACCGGAAACGCCTTCTCGGGCGTCAAGGGAATGCTCTGTGGCATGATCGAAAACTCTTCTAAGCCTTGGATTAGTGTTTTGGATTAGTGCCTTGGATTAGTTGCTGCTTGCCTTGAACCAACGCCGCCCGTTCCCGCGCAACGCGCGGAGAGAATGGCCGCCCCCTACTCCGCCGCAGCGGCCACACGCGCGCGCACCATCACCAGCATATTCTCCACCGCGGCCTTCACTTCCTTCAACAGTTCGGGATCGCGCGCGCGCACCACGATGTTGGTGTTGGGCCCGGTCTCCTCGTCGAAGAACGGATAGCTGCCGATCAGCGCGCCGGGGTGCGCCTTGGCGATGGCGCCCAGCTCCGTGCCGACGTCGCCTTCCTTGACGTCGCCGCGGATCGTCTCCGAGATCAGCTTGGCGCCGGTCTTCAGCTTCGGCCCGACCTCGTCGAGCATGGCCTGCATCACCGAGGGCACGCCCGCCATGGTGATGACGTTGTCGATCCAGAAGCCGGGCGCGCCCGACACCTTGTTGGCGACGAGTTCGCCGCCCTCGGGAATGCGCGTCATGCGCATGCGCGCCTCGTTCAGCTCGCCGCCGTTCTTGGCGACGCGCTCCTTCATGATCGCCACTGCCTCCGGATGATAGGGCAGCGCGACGCCGAAGGCCTTGGCCACGCAGTCGGCGGTGATGTCGTCGTGAGTTGGGCCGATGCCGCCGGTGGTGAAGACGTAACCGTACGTGCGGCGCAGCGCGTTGAGCGCCTCGACGATCGCGCCCTCGTCGTCGGACACCACCCGCACTTCCTTCAGGTCGATGCCGAGCGCGGTGAGGAAGTCGGCGATATAGCCGATGTTCTTGTCCTTGGTGCGCCCCGACAGGATCTCGTCGCCGATCACCAGCACGGCCGCGGTGACGATCTCTGGCGTGGCTTGATTCATCGGGACAATCGCTTTCCGGTGGGCCATAGACACCTAGCCCGCCCCCCGCGAGCGCTCAAGCCGGGGGCCACGCCGCCCCTCATTGCGTTTCGGCGCGATTTGCACAAAAGTTGGGCAAATGATCGTCACCGTGCTCGGCAATCTATGAAAGTACGCGTATTATCAGTTGGTTATCTTTGGCCTGAAGCTTGCAGGTTGGTGATCGAGGACGGCAAGCGCACGGCCCCGGTGGCGCGGAACTTGGGGACAAGCCTTGTCATTGGACTGCCGGGAGTTCGCGCATGACGACCGCTTTCGACGAGATGGGGCTCAACGGCGCCGTGCGCCCGCCCTATGGGGAGCTTGCCAACTGGCTGGGCGAGGTGCCGCCCGACGCGCTGGAGCACCGCCGGCGCGAGGCCGAACTCCTGTTCCGCCGCATCGGCATTACCTTCGCGGTCTACGGCGAGGCCGAGGCGCAGGAGCGGCTGATCCCCTTCGACGTCATCCCGCGCATCATTGCCGGGGAGGAATGGCGCCGCCTGGAGACCGGCCTGACGCAGCGCGTGCGGGCGCTTAACGCCTTCATCAAGGACATCTACGGCGCGCGCGAGATCCTGCGCGCCGGCGTCGTGCCCGACGACCTGGTGTTCCGCAATCCCGCCTTCCGTCCCGAGATGAGCGGGCAGGCGGTGCCGCACAACATCTACATCCACATCGCGGGCATCGACATCGTGCGCGTCGATGCCGACACCTTCTACGTGCTCGAGGACAACGCGCGCACGCCCTCCGGCGTCTCCTACATGCTGGAGAACCGCGAGATCATGATGCGGCTCTTCCCCGAGCTGTTCGCGCGCCACCGCGTGGCGCCGGTGGAGAACTATCCGGACGAGCTGCTGGCGACGCTGAGCTCGGTCGCGCCGCGTGCCACGTCGCGCGAGCCGACCGTGGTGCTGTTGACGCCGGGGGTCTTCAACTCGGCCTATTACGAGCACTCGTTCCTGGCCGACAAGCTCGGCGTCGAACTGGTCGAGGGCCGCGATCTCTTCGTCAAGGACGAGATCGTCTACATGCGCACCACGCAGGGCCCCAAGCGCGTCGACGTCATCTACCGCCGCCTCGACGACGACTTCCTCGATCCCCTCACCTTCCGCCCCGACAGCGCGCTCGGCCTGCCCGGCCTGATGTCGGCCTACCAGGCCGGCAACGTGACGCTTGCCAACGCGGTCGGCACCGGCATCGCCGACGACAAGGCGGTCTACAGCTTCATGCCCGAGGTGGTGAAGTTCTATCTGGGCGAAGAGCCGATCCTGAAGAACGTGCCGACTTGGCGCTGCCGCGAGGAAGAGCATCTCGCCTATGTGCTCGATCACTTGAGCGAGCTGGTGGTGAAGGAGGTGCACGGCTCCGGCGGCTACGGCATGCTGATCGGCCCCACCGCCAGCAAGGTGGCGATCGAGCAGTTCCGCACCAAGTTGAAGGCTCACCCCAACAACTTCATCGCGCAGCCGACGCTTGCGCTGTCCACTTGCCCCACCTGCGTCGAAGCCGGCGTCGCGCCGCGCCACGTCGACCTGCGGCCCTTCGTTTTGACGGGCCGCGACCGCGTGCGCATCGTGCCGGGCGGCCTCACGCGCGTGGCGCTGAAGGAAGGCTCCCTGGTGGTCAATTCAAGCCAGGGCGGCGGGACGAAGGACACGTGGGTGCTGGACTGATGAGAATGGGAATGCGGCGTTTCGACTTTTCCCGGGCGCAGCGCAACATACAATGTTGTGCTGCAGACCCGGGATCGACAAGAACCGTCTCCGTCGCGGTCCCGGTTCTGCAGTGCACCGCTACACTGCGTTTCGCGCTGCACTGCGCCCGGGACAAGAGGCCGTAAATGCTCTCCCGCACCGCCGATAACCTGTTCTGGCTTTCGCGCTATGTCGAGCGCGCGGAATATCTCGCGCGCATCCTCGAAGCTACGCAGCGCCTCTCCGCCTTGCCGCTGTCCTACACCGGCACCACCAACGAATGGGAGTCGGCGGTGGCCACCGCCGGCTGCGCCGCCGCCTTCTTCCGCGTCTACGAGGAAGCCAACGAGGAGAACGTCACCGACTTCCTGGTGTTCTCCGGCTCCAACGCCTCCTCCATTCGCTCCTGCTTCGAGCACGCCCGTTCCAACGCGCGCGCGGTGCGCACCGCGCTCACCGGCGAGATGTGGGAGGCGATCAACGGCGCCTGGCTCGAGCTCAAGCGCTACGGCAACGGCACCAGCTCGCGCGAGGAGCTGGCCCGCTTCCTGCGCTGGGTGCAGGAGACCTCGCTGCGCTATGACGGCTCCGCCTACCGCACCATGCTGCGCAGCGACGCTTACTGGTTCTCGCGGCTCGGCGTCTATATGGAACGCGCCGACAACACCGCGCGCATCCTCGACGTCAAATACCACCTGCTGCTGCCGGAGGATCAGCGCGTCGGCGGACCGCTCGACTATTTCCAATGGGCGGCGATCCTGCGCTCGGTCTCGGCGCTGACCTCCTATCACTGGGTCTACCGAGAGAGCCTGAAGCCCTGGCTGATCGCCGACCTGCTCATCCTGCGCGAGGAAATGCCGCGCTCACTCGCCTCCTGCTACGAGGCGATCGTGCGCAACCTCGACCAGATCGCCGGCGCCTACGGCCGGCAGGGGCCCTCCCAACGCCAGAGCCGCGGCATCCGCACCCGGTTGCAGAACAGCCGCATGGACGCCATTTTCCAGCGCGGCCTGCACGAGTTCATCGGCGAATTCATCTCCGAAAACAACCGATTGGGCAGCGCCATCACCGAGCAATTCCTGCTGTGAGGCCAGCGGCTTTTCGCCCCGGTTTGTGCTAGAACCCCCAAAAGGCAACAAGCGCTCAGGCCCCATGCGGATTCGCGTCTCCCACGCTACTACCTACACCTACGACAGGCCCCCCACCGGCGTGACGCAACTGTTACGCAAGACGCCGCGCAACCACGACGGCCAGTACGTGCTCAACTGGCGGCTCGATCTGTCGCAGGATTGCCTCCTGCACCAGCACGAGGACGCCTTCGGCAACATCACCCATTCCTTCACCGCCGACGGCGGTTTCACTGAACTGACCATCGCGGTCGAGGGCGAGGTCGACACCCAAGACACTGGCGGCGTGGTCACCGGCACGCTCGAGCGCTTTCCGCCCGGCCTGTTCCTGCGCGAGACTGACCTCACCGAAGCCGATCCGGCCATCATCGAATTCGCCGAGGCCGCGCGCGCGGCCACCGACGGCGATACGCTCGCCCAGCTGCACGGGCTGCTGCAGGCCGTGCACGCGGAAATAGCGTTCGACACCGACCCGACCCGCACGACCACCACCGCTGCGGAGGCCTTCAAGCTCAAGCGCGGCGTCTGCCAGGACTTGGCCCATGTCTTCATCGCTGCGGCGCGTGGACTTGGCGTGCCGGCGCGCTATATCGGCGGCCATTTCTTCCGCAGCGACGGCGTCACCGCGCAGCAAGCCGGCCATGCCTGGGCGGAAGCCTATATCGAGAACCTGGGCTGGGTCGCTTTCGATCCCACCCACGGCATGTGCGCCACCGAGGCTTACGTGCGCGTTGCCGTCGGCCTCGACTATCTCGGCGCGGCCCCGGTGCGCGGCACCCGCTTTGGCGGCGGCAGCGAAACCCTCAAGGTCGCGGTCCATGTGGATCAGGCGCAGCGGCAGACCCAGAGCTGATCTATCATGACGCGCGAATCATCTTCCGGAAAGCAGCAGGCGGTGACCGCCATCGATCATGCCGCCTCAACACGGTAACCTCGTCGCGCGCGACACCACGAGAACGTTCACGCCTATGACCTATTGCTGTGGAATTCTGGTGAATGACGGTCTCGTGATGATCGCCGACACGCGCACCAATGCCGGCCTCGACAACGTCTCGACCTTCCGCAAGCTGCACGTCTACAGCGAACCGGGCGAGCGCATCATCGCACTCGCGTCCGCGGGCAACTTGTCGCTGACGCAGACCGTGCGCACGACGCTCGACGAAGGGATGGAAAATCCCGAAACCGGCGAGCTCGAAACGCTGATGAACGCGCCCAGCATGTTCAAGGCGGCCCAGCGCGTCGGCAAGGCGATCCGCATGGTGCAGGATATCGAGGGCTCAGCGCTGGAATCCGCCGACGTCGACAGCGGCATTTCGTTCCTGCTCGGCGGCCAGATCAAGGGCGGGCGCTTGAGGCTGTTCATGATCTATGCCGCCGGCAACTTCATCGAATGCACCATCGACACGCCCTATCTGCAGATCGGCGAGCACAAATACGGCAAGCCGGTGCTCGATCGCGCCATCAGCTTCGACACCGACCTCTACGACGCGCTCAAGATCGGGCTCATCTCGATGGACTCGACCATGCGCTCCAATCTCGGCGTCGGGCTGCCGATCGACATCCTGGTCGCCCGCCGCGACACCTATACGGCGGAAGTGAACTACCGTATCGAGCCGAACGAGCCCTATTTCCTGGACCTGCGCGAGCGCTGGTCGGCGGCCTTGCGCGCGGCCCACATGGCGATCCCGCGCCCGCCCTATGGCGGCTAACCATGACAATTTTCGCGCTCGCCTTTACCGCCGATTAACAGCGTTCGCTGAATTGCCCCGGCAAGACCGGCGCGGGTGCGGGCGCGGCCTTCAATAACAAGCCAATCGCAAGCTTTGCCCCTTAAAGCCTTGGTTCGACATGCCCTTGCGGGACGGGCATCAGGGGACCAACGAACTTGCGGGCCGGCCGTCGCCAACACACCAGCGATGAACGCACCCAGACGCATTGGGATCGTGCGCGTCTGAGCGTGGTCGTCCCGATCGGGGTGATCGTGGCGGTCGCCATCGTCTGCATCGTGGTCGCGGTGCTGTCCTCTGCCGAGCGCGCCGACGACGTCGCCATCCAGCACGAGCAGCGGCTGTTCTACGAGACGCTCACCATGCAAGGCCGCCGCGTGCTGCGCGAGGTGCAAAGCGTCGCCAATTCCCCCGCCGCCAAGCGCAACATCCGCGACCATTTCAACTTCCATTGGGCGGACAACCAGGTCGGGCTCTGGCTGCAGACCTTCTTCAACCACGACTACGTGTTCATTTTCGATGGCCAGGGCGAGCCGATCTACACCCGCGCCGGCAACGACGGCATCTCGCCGACCTGGCTGCACGCGATAGTGCCTGACCTGAGGTCCATGCTCGCCTACATGGGCGGCCGCCGGCCCCGGTTCGACGGCGCCATCACGCTCCACACCGCCATCGACGGCCCGCGCCGGCAGGCCGCCATCATCCGCGACATCAACGGCCAACCGGCGGTGATCGCGGCGGCCACGGTCGGTTCGCCCCCGCACGCGCCGGTGCTGATGTCCGTCAAGCTGATTGCCGGCAGCCTGCTCAGCGGCATCGCCGATCAGTTGCAGCTCACCCACCTGCGCAGCGTCGGCAACGCGCCGGTGCCTGCCGGCGATCATGTCTTCAGCCTCGACGACGCGCGGGGCCACCGCATCGCGCGCTTCGCCTGGACGCCGAAGCAACCCGGCGCCGAGATCGTGCACAGCGTCGTTCCGTTCATCGCGGTGGCGCTCGCCGGCTTCGCGCTGCTCGCCGCCTTCGTGCTGCGCTACATGCGGCGCACGGCGACCGAGATCGCGGTCGGCGAAACCCGGCTGCGTCATCTCGCCATGCACGATCCGCTCTGCGGCCTGCCCAACCGCATCTTCTTCGGCGAGCGCCTGCGGGCGGTGATCGAGCACGTGCACCAGGGCAGCACACCGGCGGCGGTGTTCTACATCGACCTCGACCATTTCAAGGACGTCAACGACACCCTCGGCCACCCGATCGGCGACGAGCTGATCCGCGACGTCACGCAGCGCCTGTCACGCACGCTGCGCGGCGACGATCTGGTCGCACGGCTCGGCGGCGACGAATTCGCGGTGATCTCCTCGATCGGCGACGACCCCGCCAAGATGATGGCGCTCGCCCAGCGCATCATCAACACGCTCTGCGCGCCCTATTCCATTCACGGGCAGAACATCGTCATCGGCGCATCAATCGGCATCGCGGCGATCAACCGCAACTGCGCCGGCGCCGCCGACGTCTTGCGCTACGCCGACATGGCGCTCTATCGCGCCAAGAACGAAGGCCGCAACCGCGCCTGCTTCTACGACGCGGTCATGGACGCCGACCTCTCCAGCCGCAAGCTCCTGGAAGCCGATCTGCGCGAGGCGATCGAGAACGACCAGCTCACGCTGCACTACCAACCCGTCGTCAGCAAGGACGGCGAGACCGTGGTGGCCGTCGAGGCGCTGTGCCGCTGGACCCATCCGGAGCGCGGCGAGATTCCGCCGAGCGAGTTCATCCCGGTCGCCGAGCGCAGTGGGCTGATCATCGACCTCGGCATCTGGGTACTGCGCCGTGCCTGCATCGAGGGGCGCGCCTGGCCGGGGCTAACCATCGCGGTCAACGTGTCCTCGCTGCAGTTCCGCCGCCTCGACTTCGTCGACGTGGTCGAGCGCGTCCTGGAGGAGACCGCCTTCGACCCCACCCGTCTCGAGCTTGAGCTGACCGAAAGCGTATTGCTCGGCAACGTGGATACCGCGGAAGCGGCCATGCGCCGGCTGAAGGCGCTCGGCGTCAGGATCGCGCTCGACGATTTCGGCACCGGCTATTCCAGCCTGCTCTATCTGCGCCGCTTCCCCTTCGACAAGCTCAAGATCGATCGCAGCTTCGTGCATTCGATCGAGAAAGCCGCCGACGCCGCGGCGATTGTACACGCGGTGGTCGGCCTCGGCCGCGGCCTCGGCATGCAGGTGACAGCGGAAGGCGTCGAGACCGCCGACCAGCAGCTCTTCCTGCGTGCGGCGGGCGTCCATTCCATGCAAGGGTTCCGCTTCGGCCGGCCGATGCCGCCCGCGGCAATCACCCGGCGGCTTGAGGCATCGGCCGCCGCCAAGCCCGCCGACACGGCGTTGGCCAGCTGAAACGCCTTTTCAGGTCTTCTTGGGTTTAGTCTTCCGCGTTCCGGTCTTCCCCGTCCTGGCCTTGGCCGTTCCGGGCTTGCCCATTTCGCGCGCGACTTCCAGCACCAAACGCTGACCCTGGTCGCTATCGAACTGCAGGCGGCTTTGCACCGTCAGCACGCGGCCGTCCTTGGCCTTTTCCCGCAGTTCACCGGCCCAGCTGCCATCGCGCACCAGCGTCGCCTCCAGCGTCTCGACCGAGGAACCCGGCACTTCCATCGCCAGCAGATCCTGCCGCTTGCGGCCGACAGCCTCCGCGGAGGAATAGCCGTAGAGCTCCTGGCAGCCCCGGTTCCATTCCCTGATGACGCCGGGCAGCTCCCAGAGGAAAATCGCGTCGCGGGACAGATCGACCAGGCGCTTATGCTGTTGAAGTTCCTGTTCGGTTTTCTTGCGCTCCGTCACATTGAAAAATGTAATGACGACGCCGTCGATCTTGTCCTCCACCGTGCGGTAGGGCCGAAGGCGGACGTCGTACCAGCGGCCGTCACGGCTGCGCACCTCGCGGTGGATCGGCGCGAGATCGGCCATCACCGCGTGAACGTCCTTGACCAGGTCGCCGTAATCGAGCTCGTGGGAGAAATCGGTGATCGGACGGCCCTCGTCCGACGGCGTGACACGGAACAGGTCGGTGAGCCTTTCGGTGAAACGCTTGATGTGCAGGGAAGCGTCGAGGAACAGGGTGGCGACATCGGTGGCCGCCATCAGGTTCTGCAGGTCGTTGTGGGCGCGTGAAACCGCGTCCAGCTTGACCTTCAACTCGCCGTTGACCGTCTGCAGTTCCTCGTTGATCGACTGCAGCTCTTCCTTGCTGGTCTCCAGTTCCTCGGACGTTGACCGATATTCCTCGTTGATCGATTGCAGCTCTTCGTTGGCCGCGCGCAGTTCCTCATTGCCGGCGTCGGATTCCTCACGCACGGTGCGCAGCCGCGCGCGGGTCGATTCCAGCTCTTCGGTCAGCCGCCGCACGGTCTCGTCGGTCGCCTGCTGTTGTACCTCCGTCTCGCTGACGTGGTCGACGGCCTCACCCTCGATGAACATAACCACTGCGGTATGCGGCTCGGTCTCATTGCTCTCGATCAACGGCTTGACCAGAATGTGCACTCGGCGCGGCGAGCCGTTGAACCGCACGGCGATAGGCAGCGTCAGCGTCGTCTCCCTTTGCTCGAAGGCGCGATGCAGGGCCGAGCGCAGTTCGAAGCGCAATTCCGGGCGTACCAGATCGCCGATGTCGGTGTTGAGCGGGCCACCGGAAGGCTCCATGAAGCGGCCAGCGTGCTCCGATAGATGGATCACACGCTGCGCGTCGTTGACCATCACGCTGGGTGGGCCCAACTGCTCAAGCGCCCGCCGATGCGCCATGGCGTCGCTAAGGGCGGCGCTCGGCGTCGGGATCCGGTCGAACCGTGCGGCCGTGTCACGGAAGCCGCTGCCGAGCAACCGCGGCAGCAGCCGCGGCCTCTCACCGCGAGTCGCCGTCGACTGGTAGATGCGCGCGTTGCGATTGATCACACGGAACAGACCCGAAGGCGCGTCGGCCGATTCGGACGTGCCGAGCATGAGGTAGCCGCCCGGGTTAAGCGCGTAATGGAAGGTGCTGCACACCTGCTCCTGCAGGTCGCGATCGAGATAAATGAGTAGGTTGCGGCAGGAAATAAGGTCGACGCGCGAAAACGGCGGGTCCTTGAGCAGGTCGTGGTTGGCGAACAGAATGAGGTCGCGCACCTCCCGGCGCACGCTATAGCCTTCTTTGTCGGCCTTGAAAAAACGTTTCAGCCGATTGTCGCCGACATCGGCCTCGATGGCGGCGCGGTAGCGACCCTCCCGCGCAGTCATCAACGCCTGGTCGTCGAGATCGGAGGCGAAGATCTGGATCGGCGGCCTTAATCCGTGGCGCTCTGTTTCTTCCAGCAGCAGAATGGCGATCGAATAGGCCTCCTCCCCGGTGGCGCAGCCGGGAACCCACACGCGGATCGGTTCGTTCGGATCGCGACCATCGAGCAGACGAGGCAGCACTTGGCTCTGGAGCGCCTCGAACGCGTGACGGTCGCGGAAAAAGGAGGTCACCGTGATCAAGAGGTCGCTCAGCAGCGCCTGCGCCTCGTCGGAATTGGCCCGCAGGAAGGCGTAATAGGCCTCCAGGCTTTCGGTCCGGGTGACCTGCATGCGCCGCGCGATCCGCCGCAGCACGGTGGAACGCTTGTATTTGGAGAAGTCGTGCCCGGTGCGGATACGCAGGTGGCCGAGTATCCGCCGCAGCAGGTCCTCGTCGCTCTCGTTCGCGACAGCGACCGAGAGGCTGGCCCGGCTGCGCAAGAGATCGACGAGACGCTCGGCGATCTGGCTCACCGGTAGGACGAAGTCGGCGGTGCCGGTGGCAATCGCCGCGCGCGGCATTGACGGATATTCGGCCTCGCTCGGATCCTGCGCCATGACGATGCCGCCGGCGCCCTTGACCGCGCGCACGCCGATCGCGCCGTCGGAGCCCGCCCCGCTCAGGATGACAGCATACCCATCGCCGTGGTCGGCGAGCGAGCGAAAGAACAAGTCGATCGGCGCGCGGTGACCGTGCGGCTCGTCGAACGGCGCGGACTTCAGCTCATGGTCAGTCAACACCAGCCGCCGATTGGGCGGAATGACGTAGACGTGGTTGGGATTGAGCGGCTCGCTGATCTCGACCTGGGCCACCGGCATGGAGGTGCGGGCGGCCAGGATGCGGGCGAGATCGCTCTGGTGCTCGGGATCGAGATGAACGATCACCACGAACGCCGCGCCGGTCTGGGCCGGCAGCGCGCTGAAAATCTCCTGCAACGCCGATATGCCGCCCGCGGAGGCCCCCAGGCCGACGATCGGCACCTCCGGCTGCCCGTCCCGCTGCGGCCCGCTGTTATCATTCTTGTCGAGACTGGCCATATAGCCTCCGAACGACGTCGGAATCGACCTTATGAGGCCAGTTCCAAAGAGACAAACTATTCCTATATGCGCCGAGCGGGCGGCTGGCGTCCGTCAGGCCGCGCGGTCACACCCAGACTGTGTGACCGTAAGTATTTACCGCCATATCGAACGAGAATAGAATTACGTTGAGAATATCCCGGCGATACCATGCTTCAGAATCTTAGCGATCAAATCCGGCAATGCCATGCTCGCGCGACCGAGGCGCGCGCGCGCGCGGCAGAGACGGCCGATCCGGCCCTGCGCGCCGAGTTCGAGCAGATGGAGCAGGGATGGCTGCGTCTCGCCGAGAGTTACGCACTGTCGGAACGGCTGCAGCATTACTTGCTGGAGCAGGATACCAAGATCGCTCGACGGGGCGAATGGCAGTCCGTCGCCACCGCGCCGTTCGATCGCAATATCGAGCTTGCGGTCATACGCAGCTCGGTTCCGCATGCGGTGGCATTTCCCTGTCGCCGGATCCTGGGCGGCTGGATGGATGCCGAGGCGAAAGAGCGTATCGACGTTCGTCCCACGCACTGGCGCGACTGGCTTTAATCGTCGCCGGAGATTTTGCGCGCCGGGGCCGGCGCCGGCGCGGATCTGGCTCCTTCCTCTTCGATCAGGCGGACGAGGATTTGCCGGATCACCAAGTCGGTCTCGGTAGCCAGGCGCTTTCGGTAATACGTCAGATTGAGATGGGAAACGGGGTCGTCGACGACGACCGGATGGGGTTGGCGCTCGATGGCCGTCAGCTTGGATTCCTCCTCCACCAACAACCGCGAGACTAATTGCCGCCGTTCAGGGTCGCGTTCGCCCGCGAGCACCTTGCGATAGTGGTCGATGTTGAGTTGGGCAATAAATTCGTCCACAGCGCCCCCTGACGGATGGCCGCCGCAACGGCCGCTAAGGAGAGATGCTACGTGGAGAAGAAGAGTTAGTAAACACGGAATATATTTTCCCGCCCACCTTGACGGTTGCCGCGTCGATCAGGCCGGGCTGATATCCGAATGAATTTGATTGACCGGGCGGCAAACCGGCCGTTCAGGAGCCAATGTCGGCATCCGGCTCACGATGCCAAAATGACGCGATCGAGTAAGGGAAGGCAAAAGAGCGCCATCGCTGCTCATTGTTCGTCGCGATAACCCGGTCTTCAGCCGGCACCGTCGCGATATCGCTCCAAAACCGCCCGATCGACCTCCACACCCAAACCCGGCTTTGATGGTATAGTGATCCAACCGTCGACCTGCTGGATCGGCTCGCTGATCAGCTGCTGCCGAAACGGATGCGAGGAGCGGTCGTATTCAAGCACCGGCTCCTGGGCGTAGAGGCTGTGGTGCGCGACTGGCACCGCGGCGATGACCTGCAAGGACGCAGCCTGGGCGATTGCCGAACCCCACACATGCGGATTGACCTGAACGCCGTGCGACTGCGCCAAGGCCATGATGTGGCGCGCCGCGGTGATGCCACCGCAGGAGCCGATATCGGGCTGCGCGACGTCCACCGCGCCGGCGCCGAGCAGCGCGCGGAAACCGTAGAGCGTGTGCTCGTTCTCACCGCCCGCGATCGGCATCGAGAGCTTGCGCCGCATTTCGACGTAACCCTCGATATCCTCGGGCGCCACCGGCTCCTCGTACCAGCGCAAGTCGTAGTCCTCGAGCGCGCGGCCAAGCCGCAGTGCCTCGGCACGGCCATAGGCGTGATTGGTGTCGACCATGAGCGTGATCGGCTTGCCCTCAATCGCGCGTCCGATTTCGCGCATGCAGGCGATGTCGTCGGCGACGCCATAGCCGAGCTTCACTTTCATCAAGTTGAACCCGGCCTCGAAATGCCGCAGCGCCTCCTCCGCCAGCCGCTTGGCTTCGCCCTGCCCTTGAATGCGATAGAAGCCGGTCGCGTAGGGCTGGACGCGGGTGCGGAACGCCCCGCCCAGAAGCTGATAAACAGGAGCGTTGTAGAACTTGCCGGCAATATCCCAGAGCGCCATGTCCACTGCGCTGATGCCCGCCACCACCGAGCCCTTGCGGCCGTAGTCGCGGGTCATGTGATACATCCGGTGCCACAGGACCTCGGTATCGAGCGGATCGGCGCCCGTGACCAGCGGCCGCAGCGCCTTGTCGATCACGGTGGCGGCAATCTCGGGCGGCTCCAGGCCTTGCGCGAAGGCCTCGCCCCACCCGCTGATCCCCTCATCGGTCGTCACTTCCACCAACGTCGCCGCGCGCTGTCTCACCCAGCCTTGCGAAAACGCAAACGGCTCGGTCGAATGGCGTCTTCAGAACATGAATCGCGATGTCGGTGATTTTCATAACAAGAGGCCCAGGACAAAGAGTTCGGGCGCGATGTTAGTTTAGCGCCGGCGGCGGCGCTACCGCGGTCGCGCACGACGGGCTGGCGACGGCCCGCCTTTGTGCTATGGCGGTTACAGACGACCAACAACGTTACGCGGGGAAGGAAATCGACAATGACGGCATCGACCAAAATCGCGCTTGTCACGGGCGCCGGAACGGGCGTGGGCAAGGCGGTGGCCATTGCGCTGGCAAACGCCGGCTACAACCTGGTGCTGGCCGGCCGCCGGCCCGGACCGCTGGAAGAGACCGCAGCCGAGATCAACGCCGCCGGCAGCCAGGCGCTGGTGGTGCCGACCGACGTATCGCAGCGCGAACCCATCCTGGCTTTGTTCGACAAGGTGAAATCCACATTCGGCCGCCTCGATGTCCTGTTCAACAATGCCGGCATCGGCGCGCCGCCGGTGCCGCTCGAGGACCTGCCCTTCGAGACCTGGCAGACCGTGGTCGCCACCAACCTCACCGGCATCTTCCTGTGCACCCAGGAAGCCATCAAGATCATGAAGGACCAGAAGCCGCGCGGCGGCCGCATCATCAACAACGGCTCGATCTCCGCGCACGCGCCGCGGCCGTACTCGGTCGCCTACACCGCAACCAAGCACGCCATCTCGGGCCTCACCAAGTCGACCTCGCTCGACTGCCGCCAGTACGACATCTGCTGCGGGCAGGTCGACATCGGCAACGCCGCCACCCCGCTCACCGAGCGCATGGTGCAGGGCGACGGCGTCCTGCAGCCGAACGGCTCGAAGATGATCGAACCGCGCATGGACGCCGGCGACGTCGGCAAGGCGGTGGTCTACATGGCCGGCCTGCCACTCGACACCAACGTGCTGTTCATGACGGTGATGGCCAACACCATGCCGTTCGTCGGGCGCGGGTGATCCGGAGCGATATAAGACAAGATAAGATAAGCGAGCCGGCGCGCCCGCTTTCCCGTTTCCCGCCGACTGGAGCAGCCGTTGAGCGACCTGACGCCCTCGCAGCGGATCGGGCTTCTACGCATCGCCGCCGCCGTGGCGTTCCTGTTGCTCATCGTGCTCGGCCTCTGGGCCTGGCATAGCAACGCCATCGGCATCATGCCGACCACGGCGGGCATCGAGGCGGAGATCAAATCCTGGGGCAACTGGGCGGTGGCGGCCTCCATCGGATTGATGATCGTGCACAGCCTGGTGCCGTTCCCGGCCGAGTTGGTCACCTTCGCCAATGGCATGTTGTTCGGGCCGGTGTGGGGCGTCGTCATCACCTGGAGCGGCGCCATGCTCGGCGCTTCTCTCGCCTTCGCGCTGGCGCGCTGGTGCGGCCGGCCCTTCGTCGACGCCTTGTTGAGCACGCGTCACCGCGCGGCGGTCGATCGTTGGGCGCACCGCCAAGGCATCGGCATCCTGCTGTTGAGCCGGCTGATGCCGCTGATCTCGTTCAACGTCGTCAACTACGCCGCCGGCCTCACGCCGATTTCCTGGTGGACCTTTCTATGGACCACCGGCCTCGGCATTCTGCCGGTCACGACGCTGCTGGTCGTCACCGGCGACGAGGTGTGGAACGGCCACGGCAATGCCTGGATCTATCTGCTCGCGGTTGCCGTCGTCGGTGCCCTGCTCTGGTGGTTCTTCGCCCGTCGCCAGCGCGGCAGCGAATGAACTTCAGTCCACCGCGCTCACCGTCACCTTCGTCCCCGCCCTCACCGCTTTCAGCGCCTTCACGTCGGAAAGCGCCGTGGCCCAGATATTGACCGGGCTCGCGAGGCGGATCTCGTCGCCGCGCGACAACGGCGTGCGGCCGAAACCGATGGCGATGACCTTGCCGTCCGGCCAGTAGGCGATCTCGCCCGCCGTCACCACCGCGCGCGCATCGGCTTCGCGCTTAACGTCCACCCCGATGTCGAAATAGACCTCATCGCCCCAGGTCATCACCGACGGCGGTGAGCGGCAGCGCCGCGGCAATGGCCTTGGCGGTGGGCGTGTCGAGCAGTTCGGCCTCGAGCGCGAGGCCCGCGAAATCGAAGCGGATGCGAGACATGAAGCGTCTTTCCAATATTGCCGGACTTGAGCGAACACGGTATCGAACGAAGGATTGCCGCGTGGGTCAACCCCGCGTGGAATCGCATCGTTGGGGGGATCAATGCTGCACCTGCAATCGGCGCTGGGCGTCTTCGCCCTGCTCGCTTTCGCTTGGGCCATCAGCGAGAACCGCCGCGCGGTCGATTGGAAGAGCACGGCCGCCGCCTTCATCCTCACCGTCGCCGCCGCGGTGCTGCTGCTGACCATCCCGCAGATCGAGCGCGCCGTCGGCCTCATCCATTACTTGGTCGACGCCATCAGCGCCGCTTCGCTCGCCGGCACCTCGTTCGTGTTCGGTTATCTCGGCGGCGGTCCGGCGCCGTTTGCCGCCACCAATCCGGCCAACGAATTTGTGCTCGCCTTCCAGGCGCTGCCGATCGTGCTGGTGATGAGCGTGCTCACCACGCTGCTCTTCCACTGGCGCATCCTGCCGCTGATCGTGCGCGGCTTCTCCTGGGTGCTGGAGCGCACCATCGGCGTCGGCGGCGCGGTGGGGCTATCCACCGCCGCCAACATTTTCGTCGGCATGGTGGAAGCGCCGCTGTTCGTGCGCCTCTATCTCAACAAGCTCAACCGCGGCGAACTGTTCATGATCATGACCGGCGGCATGGCCACCATCGCCGGCACGGTCTACGTGCTCTATGCCACCATCCTGAAGACCGCCATCCCGGACGCTGCCGGACAACTCCTGACTGCCTCCATCATCAGCGCGCCGGCAGCGCTTCTGGTGAGCGGGCTGATGGTGCCGGTGCCGGCGGACGAGCGCACCGACGTCGGCGCCATCGAGATCGGCCGCGTCGCCGACAACAGCATGGACGCCGTCGTGCGCGGCACCACCGCCGGCCTCGAACTGTTGCTCAACATCGTCGCCATGCTGATCGTGCTGGTGGCGCTGGTGCATCTGGCCAACGCCATCCTCGGCCTCCTGCCCGCCGTCGGCGGCTCGGCGATTACGCTGCAACGCCTGCTCGGTTACGTGATGGCGCCGGTGTGCTGGCTCATGGGCATCCCCTGGCACCAGGCGGTCACCGCCGGCTCGCTGATGGGCATCAAGACCGTGCTCAATGAGCTCATCGCCTATATCCAGCTCGCGCATTTGCCGGCCGGTGCGCTCGACCCGCGCTCGCGGCTGATCATGATCTACGCCATGTGCGGCTTCGCCAATTTCGGCTCGCTCGGCATCATGCTGGCGGGGCTGACCGTGATGGCGCCGGAGCGCCGCGCCGACATCATCTCGCTCGGGGCTAAGTCGATCGTCTCGGGCACGCTGGCGACGTGCCTCACCGGGGCGCTGGTCGGGGTGTTGAGCTGATGCGGCTGCCGGCGGCCGTTCTCGCGTTCATTCTCTTCGCGGGTCCCGCCCTCGCCCGCCCCATCCACATCGTCGCCTTCGGCGACAGCCTCACCTCCGGCTGGCTCGTCCCGCGCAACCAGGCTTATCCCGCGCAGTTGCAGCGCGCCTTGCGCAAGAAGGGCTACGACGTCGTGGTCAAGAACGCCGGCGTTCCCGGCGATACCGCCCGCCATGCGCTCCGGCGCTTCGACATGGCGATCGATCCCGATACCGACATCTGCATCGTCGAATTCGGCATCAACGACCGCCACGCGCATGCTTCACTCAAGACCGTCAAGGCGCGCGTGTCCGAAATCGTGCGCAGTCTGCGCGCACGCGGCATCGCGGTGCTGGTGCTCGGCCTCGGCGGCCTGCACTTCGACAGGCTCGCCGCCGCTCAGGGCGCGCTGTCGCTCGACTTCACCTTACCGCCGCACAAGTATCGCGCGCGCGACGGTGCCCATTTCAATGCAAAGGGTTATGCACTGCTGGTGAAGCGCCTGCTGCCCAAGGTCGAGACGCTCATTCGGCGGCGGCGGGGCACGCACTAGCCGGCGCGGCCGGCCGCTCGCGCTGCCAGCTCATCGCCAGCAGCGCGCCGCCCGCCGCCACCAGCGCGGTGGCGACATAGCCCGCCGCCACGAGATGGCCGGTGGCATAGAGCGCACCGCCAACGGCGGAGCCGACCGCCTGCCCGACATAGAGCATCGACGAGTTGAGCGCGATCGAGGCGCTGGCAAGATCGGGCACGGCGGCGGCGAGCCGGGCCTGCTGCATCGAATTGATCGCGGAGAAGCCGAGCGCCCACAGGAAGACGCCCGCGCCCATGGCCACCAGCCAGCCGGCGCCGATGGCCCAGACCAGAAGCCCACTGAACGTCGAAAACAGGAACAGAGCCATGGTGCGCTGCGCGCCGACCCTGGTGACGATGGCGCCGGCGATCACATTGCCGACGAGCCCGACCACGCCGTACATCGCGAAAAACGCCCCGGCCACGGCGGGCCCGGCGCCGGCCAGCCCCTTCAGGAGCGGCGCGAGATAAACGAACACCACGAACTGGCCGGAGGTCTGGATCAGTGTGATCGCCAGGATGGTGACGATACGCCCGTTGCGCGCGATGGTACCGAAGCTCGCGAGCGACAGCGGCCGCCCCTGCAAGCCCTTGGGCACACTGACGGCGACGAGCAGCGCGCCGATCACCGATGCCGCGCCCAGCATGCCGAAGGCGGCGCGCCAGCCGAAATGGGTGGCGATGAACGTGACCAGCGGCAGGCCGCCGGCGATCGCCAGCGACCAGCCGAGGAAGACGACGGCGATGGCGCTGGCGCGCTCGCGCTCCGGCACGATCAGCGCGACGGTCGCCGCCGCCTGCGGCGTGTAGACCGCGGCCGCGCCCACCAGCAACAGCCGCAACAGCACCATGGTCGCGTAGTTCGGCGCCAACGCCGACGCGGCCTGGAACACGGCGACCAACGCCAACGCCGCGACCAGCAGAACGCGGCGGTCGACGCGGGTGGTGAGCCACGCGATCAACGGCGCGCCGATGCACAGGACCACCGCGCCGTAGGTCACGAGCTGTCCGACGTCGTGGATGCCGACATGCAGCCCATGCGCCATCGGCGCCATCATGCCGGCGGGCCCGAGCACCGCGAGGCCGATGAAGACGTTGCCGAGCATCAGGGTGAGACGGGGGAGATCGCGGATCATGCTGTCGTTGCCTGGGTGGGAAAAGGAAAGGGACGCGCTGGCGAACAAAACGTTTCGTCTAGCTAAGATGCGCCCTTCCTCTGCGCCATGTCGGGCAAGGCCATTGGAACGCGAAAATTTGGAATGCTTTGCATGACAGAATTTGATGGAGATATGAATTACTCGATTGCAGGCGTTGGCGATGGATTTCGCCTCTCGACCCGCAGTGTCGCAAGACAAGCGTATCGCCGCCGCGCGCGACACCCGATTTCAGGCCGGTCTTGTTTCGGCGCGCGTGCGCCGCATGGCTGCCGCGCACATGCCGTACGTTCCGCACCACAGGGTGGGCGAAGGCACAGAACGCGCCGCGCGGGGATAACCCGCCAAAACGGGGATAAGTTTTTTTTCACATATTTCCATTGACGCGGCTTTTAGTCCTTGATTATAATTCCCATTCATCCCGCCCCGATACCGAGGGGTCTGCAGTCTCCAGATGCGGGGCGGGGAGCGGTGGCCGGTTCGGGGGCGTCGGAGATGCGGCGTTCAATTCCCTGGTCCGGCGGTCCAAGCCGCGGACCTCCTGCGCGTCGACGTCGCGCCCGGGGGGCTCTGATGGCCCGTGGGTCTGGAGGCTTGTCAGAAGCCGAAGGGCTCCAGTGCCTGCCCTCCGCCAGGTAGTGCGTGCCGCAAAGGCCATGAAACGCCCGGCTGCCTGGGACCTTCGCGGAGCAAACCTAAGAAACACCGCGCGCGGGACGCCGAGGGACTGGCGGACTTGCGGCACGATCGCTTCGACACGCCTCGATGTCGCGAGGCGTCGAGGCCCGTGGGTCTGAGCACTTTTGGTTTGCGCCTACTTGCGTAAACCAGAGTGCGCCCGGACCCGACAGCGTCCCGCGCGCCCTCGGTACTTTCGGGAGCGGCGGTCATCTTAGCTGCCGGATATCGGGCAAGCCCGGCATCCGGTTGGAAAGCGACGAGGGCCTGCCCGGGGCCGACTTAAAGAATACGGGCAATGATGCATGGCTGTCTGAAACTTGAATCGGTGAGGATGTGTATGGCGGGGCCACACATTGGGCGTCATGCGCGGGCTTGACCCGCGCATCCATGATGAGCGGCAGCGCATGACCGCCTTACGTCGCCTTGAATTTGGCGCACCGCCTCATGGATTGCCGGGTCATGGGCGTTCTGAAAGAACGCCGCTCTTCGAACGGCTATGCCCGGCAATGACGGCGGAGAGGCTTGAGCGCCTAATGCAGCCTGAACTCGCCGTCGACGGCCTTGAGCTCCGCCGGCTTGATCAGCTTGCAGTGCGCCACCTGCACCGAGTGGAGCGGCCCCTCGAGCTTCTCCTGCCAGAACTCCAGGAAGCGCTGCAGCTCGGGAAACTTCGGGAACATGTCGTAGGCCTGCCAGACGTAGGACTGCAGCAGCCAGTGGTGGTCGGGGCGGCGGTAGAGGATGTGTGCGGTGGTCAGTCCGAAGCCGTCGACCTGCTTCTTAAAATCTTGCGAAACCATTCCAGTCCTCCGTCTTACGTCGGACGATAAGTTTCCGATTCCGGCCTGATTCATTGCAAGCCGAAAAGGTAAACAAGTTGTTTAAAATCAAGGCGTTAGCAGCCGTCGGCGTAGCCTGCTAACAACCCTTCCCACCCCTGCCCCGGCGGGGCGCGCGCCCGCCTCGGCCGCCGGCGTTAACCATTGTTTTTGCTGCCGTTTCGAAGTTGTTGGCACTCCGCTCAGATGAGTGCTAAAAATTCCGCCTGGGCCTCTTGCAGTTGCCGACGTGCGCTCCCACCTCGGAGTACGTGCTGGCAGAGTGGCTAGCCCGATATCAAAAAACTCGTTTAACCAAAGCCTTAGGAGGACTGCCATGAAGTTCCGCCCGCTTCACGACCGTGTCGTCGTCAAGCGCCTCGACGCCGAGGAAAAAACCGCATCGGGCATCATCATCCCGGACACCGCGCAGGAAAAGCCGAGCCAGGGCGAGATCGTCGCCGTCGGCCCCGGCGGCCGCGACGAGGCCGGCAAGCTCGTGCCGCTCGACGTCAAGGTCGGCGACACCGTGCTGTTCGGCAAGTGGTCCGGCACCGAGGTGAAGATCGACGGCAAGGATCTCCTGATCATGAAGGAGTCCGACATCATGGGCGTGCTGGAAGTCACCGCCGCCAAGAAGAAAGCCGCCTGACACCAGGCAGAGCCCTCGTCCTGAGGAGCCTGCCGTAGGCAGGCGTCTCGAAGGAGGAGAGCGACAAAGTCATCGGCCTCATCCTTCGAGACGCATCCTTCGGATGCTCCTCAGGATGAGGGTCAAGGAAACACAGAGGATCAATCTATGTCTGCCAAGGACGTCAAATTCTCCACCGACGCGCGCGACCGCATGCTGCGTGGCGTCAACATCCTCGCCAACGCGGTGAAGGTGACCCTCGGCCCGAAGGGCCGCAATGTCGTGCTCGACAAGTCGTTCGGCGCCCCGCGCATCACCAAGGACGGTGTGACGGTCGCCAAGGAAATCGAGCTCGAGGACAAGTTCGAAAACATGGGCGCGCAGATGGTGCGCGAAGTCGCCTCGAAGTCGTCCGACCTCGCCGGTGACGGCACCACCACCGCCACCGTGCTGGCGCAGGCCATCGTCAAGGAAGGCACCAAGGCGGTCGCCGCCGGCATGAACCCGATGGACCTGAAGCGCGGCATCGATCTCGCCGTGGAAGCCATCGTCGAAGACCTCAAGAAGAACTCAAAGAAGGTCACCTCCAACGACGAGATCGCCCAGGTCGGCACCATTTCGTCGAACGGCGACGCCGAGATCGGCCGCTTCCTCGCCGAGGCGATGAAGAAGGTCGGCAACGAGGGCGTGATCACCGTCGAAGAGGCGAAGTCGCTGGAGACCGAGCTCGACGTCGTCGAGGGCATGCAGTTCGACCGCGGCTACATCTCCCCCTACTTCGTCACCAACGCCGACAAGATGCGGGTCGAGTTCGAAGACCCCTACATCCTGATCTACGAGAAGAAGCTGTCGGGCCTGCAGGAGATGCTGCCGCTGCTCGAGTCGGTGGTGCAGACTTCCAAGCCGCTGCTGATCGTGGCCGAGGACGTGGAAGGCGAAGCGCTCGCCACCCTCGTCGTCAACAAGCTGCGCGGTGGCCTCAAGATCGCGGCGGTGAAAGCGCCGGGCTTCGGTGATCGCCGCAAGGCCATGCTGCAGGACATCGCCATCCTCACCGGCGGTCAGGCGATCTCGGAAGATCTCGGCATCAAGCTCGAGAACGTCACGCTCAACATGCTCGGCCGCGCCAAGAAGGTGACGATCGACAAGGAAAATACCACGATCGTCGCCGGCGCCGGCAAGAAGACCGATATCGCCGACCGCGTGGCGCAGATCAAGGCGCAGATCGAGGAGACCACCTCGGACTACGACAAGGAGAAGCTGCAGGAGCGGCTGGCGAAGCTCGCCGGTGGTGTTGCGGTGATCCGCGTCGGTGGCGCCACCGAGATCGAGGTGAAGGAGCGTAAGGATCGCGTCGATGACGCGATGCATGCCACCCGCGCCGCGGTCGAGGAAGGCATCCTGCCGGGCGGCGGCGTCGCCCTGCTGCGTGCGACCGAGGCGCTCAAGCGCATCAAGACCCAGAACGAGGACCAGAAGCACGGCGTCGAGATCGTCCGCAAGGCGATCCAGGCTCCGGCCCGTCAGATCGCCAGCAATGCCGGCGCCGACGGTTCGGTCATCGTCGGCAAGGTCCTGGAAAAGGACCAGTATTCGTTCGGCTACGACGCGCAGAACGGCGAGTACGTCAACATGATGTCCAAGGGCATCATCGACCCGACCAAGGTGGTGCGGGCGGCGATCCAGAACGCGGCTTCGGTTGCGGCCCTGCTGATCACCACCGAGGCCATGGTCGCCGAGCTTCCGAAGAAGGAATCGGCACCCGCGATGCCCGGTGGCGGCATGGGCGGAATGGATTTCTAAGAGAAATCCACGACGAGAGTGGATTTCTGATCCACACCGTCAAGCTGCGATATTGGGAGGCCGCCGATTGGCGGCCTCTCTTTTTTGGCGCGGACCGATGCGATAGCCTGCGGTCTTTCTGCCCCCGCCGCGAGCCTCCCATGCCGGAAAAATTCGATGTCGTTGTGATTGGCCTGGGCGCTTTCGGCACGGCGACGCTTTGCCATCTCGCCCGACGCGGCAGCAAGGTGCTCGGCATCGACCGGTACAATCCGCCCCATACGTTCGGCTCGACCCACGGCGAAACCCGCATCACCCGCCTCGCCTGCGGCGAAGGCGCCGCCTACACCCAGATCGTTCGCCGCTCGCACGCGCTTTGGCGCGACTATGAAACGCAAAGCGGCACGCCGCTGTTCGTGCAGAATGGGCTTTTGGTCATTTCCGGTCCCGGCCAGCGCGCGCAGGCGCACGGCAAGGACGATTTCCTCGATGAAACGATCGCGATCGCACGACGGAATGACGTTGCGCACGAGGCGCTCGATTCGCGCGCCCTGCGCGCGCGCTTTCCGGCCCTCAATATCGGGCCCGACGAGCGCGCCTATTTCGAGCCGGCGGCAGGCTATGTCTCGCCGGAGGCGGCCGTTGAGGTTCAGTTGCAGATCGCCCGCCAGGCCGGCGCGGCCATCCATACCGATGAAACGGTCGAACGCCTCGATCCGCGCGTGGGCTCGATCGAGATCGTGACCGACCGCGGCACCTATGCCGCTGACAAGCTGGTGATCGCCGCCGGCCCCTGGGTGCCGCAGTTCGTGCCGGCGCTGGCGCCGCGGCTGACGGTGCGCCGTCAGGTCCTCGCCTGGTTTCGCATCGATGAGGCGAAACTCAGTCCCGAGCATTACCGGCCGGAACGCTTTCCGGTGTTCGTTTGGCAGGTGCCGCGCGAGAAGACGATGTACGCCTTTCCCTGGACGGGCGATGGCGAGCCGTCGGTCAAAATCGGGACCGAGCAGTATGACAGCGCGAGCACGCCCGACACGGTCGACCGCACGGTCGGTGCCGATGAAATCGCGGCCCTGCACCGCGATTATGTATCGGCGTTCCTGCCCGGTCTCAGCAGCGACTGCATACGCTCGGCCGCCTGTCTTTATACCTGCACGGAGGATTCGCATTTCATCGTCGACCGGCTGCCGGACGACCGGCGCGTGACGGTCGTATCCGCCTGCTCGGGCCACGGCTTCAAGCATTCGCCGGCGATCGGCGAAGCCATCGCCGAATTGACCACGCAGGGGCACACCAGCCATGTCTCGCTCGAAGCCTTCAGGCTGCCGCGCTGAACCCACAAATCGGGTCGCTGCCGGTGCGGCGGCGGTATAGATTGCGACGATGACATCCGGACACATCTACTCAGGCATCGGCGGCTGGACCTTTGAGCCCTGGCGCGGCGTGTTCTATCCGAAAGGGCTGCCGCACGCGCGCGAGCTCGACTACGCCGCCGAGCAGCTCACCTCCATCGAGGTCAACGGCACCTTCTACCGCACGCAAACGCCGAAGACATTCCGCGACTGGGCTGGCCGCGTGCCCGAAGGCTTCGTGTTCTCGCTCAAAGGTCCGCGCTATGCGGTCAACCGGCGGGTGCTGGGCGAAGCTGGCGACTCCATCAAGCGTTTCCTCGAGTCCGGCATCACCGAGCTTGGGCCCCATCTCGGCCCCCTGCTCTGGCAATTTGCGCCCACCAAGAAATTCGACGAAGCGGATGTCGGCGCCTTCCTCGAACTGCTGCCGAAAACGTTCGATGGCTACAGCCTGCGCCACGTCATCGAGGTGCGCCACGACAGCTTCAAGACACCGGAATTCATCGCGCTGATGCGGAAGTTCGGCCATCCGGTGGTTTTTTCCGAGCACGCCAGCTATCCGGCCATTGCCGACCTCACCGGCGATTTCGTCTATGCGCGACTACAGAAAGGCCAGGAGAAACTGAAGGCCGGCTACGCGCCCAAGGCGCTCGATCAATGGGCCGCGCGCGCCAAGGCCTGGGCGCAAGGCGGCGAGCCCACCGACCTGCCGCGCGTCGACAAGACCAAAGCGAAGAAGGCGCCGCGCGACGTCTTTATCTATTTCATCCATGAAGCGAAGGTGCGCGCGCCGGCTGCCGCCATGGCGCTGATCGAGCGGCTGCCATAATGCCGCGCCGGGACCCGAAACTGAAAACGACCACCGGCGAAAAGGCGCGGGTACATCCGCCGTCACCTGATCGCAGTGGTCGCCATTCGAATGGATTTTATAGCCCACGGATGGTTAATATAGCCTTAAAGGACCGGGCGCGGTTCGCGCCACGGTAGCATGCGAAAGTGAAGCGCTCTCAATTCGAATGGACCTTATCCTGTGACCGACATCTCCCAGCTCAGCGCCGCCGACCTCCTCCGCCTCTATCGCCGGCGCGAGCTCTCGCCGGTCGAGGTTGCGCGCGACGCGTTTGACCGCATCGCGCGCTTCGAGCCGCAGATCAACGCATTCGTGCTCACCGACGAAGACGGCGCACTTGAAGCCGCGCGTGCCTCGGAAGCGCGCTGGGCCAAAGGCGAGCCGATGGGCCTTGCGGACGGCCTGCCCGCCACCATCAAGGACATCGTCGACATCAAGGGCAAGCCGACACGCAAAGGCTCGCTCACCACGCCCGATAAACCGGCCACGGATGACGCGCCGGCGGTGGCGCGGCTGAAGGAGCAAGGCGCCGTCCTCCTCGGCAAGACCACCACGCCGGAATTCGGCTGGATCGGCGCATGCCATTCGCCGCTCACCGGCATCACGCGCAACCCGTGGAATCTGACGCGCACCACCGGCGGCTCATCCGGCGGCGCCGCGGCCGCGGCGCTGCTCAATCTCGGCGTGCTGCATCTCGGCACCGACGGCGCCGGCTCGGTCCGCATCCCGTCGGCGTTCACCGGCACGTTCGGCATCAAGCCGAGCTACGGCCGCGTACCGGCCTATCCGGCCTCCGCCTTCACCGTGCTGGCGCACCAGGGCCCGCTCACCCGTACCGTGACCGACGCCGCGCTCATGCTCAGCGTCATCGGTCAGCCCGACATGCGCGACACCACCGCGTGGAACACGCCGGCACCCGACTTCCGCATCGGCCTCAATGACGGCGTGCGCGGTTTGCGCATCGCCTGGAGCCCACGCCTCGGCTACGTCAAAGAGCTCGACGCCGACGTCGAAGCGGCGGCCTACAAGGCCGCGCAAGTATTCGCCGACCTCGGCGCCCATGTGGAAGAGGTCGATCCCGGCTTCGCCGAGCCGATCGAGATGGAGAAGAAGCTCTGGTACGCCGTCGCCTCGACCATCGTCGACGCGGTACCGCCCGCCGAGCAGGCGAAGATGGACGAGGGCCTGCGCCGCATGGCGGACGAAGGCCGGCGCGTGTCGCTCATAGATCATCTCGCCGCCCACGGCCAGCGCACCGAACTGGCGCTGCACATGTTGCGCTTCCACGAGCGCTACGATCTACTACTAACACCGCAGATGCCGGTGCCGGCGATCGAGGCCGGCCGCGTGACGCCCGCCGACGGCCGCTTCGGCGACGAATGGATCAACTGGTCGCCCTACACCTATCCGTTCAACCTGACGCAGCAGCCGGCGGCCTCGGTGCCGTGCGGCTTTGCGACGGACGGTCTGCCGGTCGCATTGCAGATCGTCGGACCGCCGCGCCAGGATCAATTGGTGCTGCGCGCTGCCCGCGCCTTCGAGAGCGCCTGCCCGTTCGCGACGCTTGCCGCGCCGCGCGCCGCCTGATCGCCGAACCAAAAACGGAAACGACCACCGACGAAAAGGCGCGGGTACATCCGCCGTCACCTGATCGCAGTGGCCGTTGCGGCAATGGGCAGGCATCGCCGCGCGGAATCATCTCTAGCCGCGCCGCATGACAGGCCCGTGACAGCGCCGTTAACGACGCTATAGTGCGGGACAAGCGCGCAAACCCTCGAACCGGCATGACGACGCTCTTCACCATCGGCTACGAAAAGGCGACGCCGGCCGCGGTCATGGGCGAACTGAAGCATGCCAAGATCGATCTTCTGGTCGACACCCGCGCGGTCGCGGCCTCGCGCCGGCCCGGCTTTTCCAAGCGCCAGCTCGCTGCCGGGCTTGACGAAGCCGGTATCGCCTACCTCCATCTGCAGAAGCTCGGTACCCCGGCGGAAGGCCGGCAAGCCGCACGCGCCGGCGACACCGACACGCTGTGGCGGGTCTATGACCAACACATGAAGAAGCCGGAAGCGAAAGCGGCGCTCGACGAACTCGTCGATCTGGTCAAGTCCGGCCAGCGGATCGCGCTTCTGTGCTATTGCCGCGATCCGAAAACCTGCCACCGCAGCCGCATCGTCGCGCGGGTCAAGAAACGCATGCGGGTCAAAGTCGAAGACCTCATTCCGCCGCTGTTTTGAGCCCGCCTTTAGCGCCCTGGACGACGCATCGCCGCCGCACCTATTACCTGCCGTCGATGACCGGCATCGCCACCGCCATCTACGAGAACCAGGCCATCGAGCCGCCGGCCGATATCGTGTCCGACCACCGCCGGCATATCCGCCATCAGCTCGCCGGCGCCCTGGAAGGCACCTATCACACCCAACCTCGCCAGGAACAAGGAGCCGGCGGAGTTGGCGCTCGTCCCATCGCACCGGGGGCGCCAATGGCGCGTGCGCGGAACGACGGAAGGCGTAGTTACTCCGCCGCCTGCACCGCCGCGCGGCGGCTTTCGATGCTGGTGACGAGCAGCGCCAGCGTCGCGGTCGCCAGGAAGATGGTGAAGGCGACGCCCGCGTTCACCGCCAGCACCAGGCCGAAACCGCCGCTCGCGTGCAGATACGAGATCATGGCGATAGCGGCGCCGGCTGCGGCGAACAGCATGAAATAACGCACGGCATAGATGCGCCCGCGCCAGGCATCTGCCGTGTAGCGCGCCAGCAGCATGTCGTTGACCGTCACCTGCCCGTAGATCGCCGCGATCGCGACCGCCAGCGCCAACATCAGCGGGATGCCGTCGGCATTGGCGGCCCACAGGTTGCCGAGGAAGCCCATCGCGGTGATCATCGCGAACAGGCCCTGCACCGAGAAGCGCTCCACCAGCCGGCCCACCGCAAGTTGCGCCAGCGCGCCGCAGATCAGCACCAAAGTCGCTACGCCGCCGGCCATCCACAGCGGCACGTGCGCGGCCAGCCCCTCATCGACGATCTTCGGCAGGGCGATGGTGAGCAGGTTGAAGACGGTGCCGCCAGTCACGGTGATGAGCAGGAACAGCCCGAACACCACCACCGCCAGCCGCATCGTCATCGGCACCGCCGGCTTCGACGTCCGATGCTTGGCGTGATGGCCGTCGTCGGGCGTCAGCCAGACATAGACGACACCGGCGGCGACCGCCAGCACGGCCGGCACCAGGAAGGCGGCGCGCCAGCCGAGCCAGGTCGCAAGCCCGGCGCTGATGCCGGCGGCGAGCGAGACGCCGAGATTGCCGCATACGCCGTTGAAGGCGAGCGTGCGGCCGCGCGCCTGCGAGGCCTCGATCAGGATGGCCATGCCCACCGGGTGGTAGATCGAGGCGAACACGCCGATCCCGAACAGCCCCACCGCCAGCACGATCGTGTTGGGCGCAAGGCCGGTGACGGCAAGCGACGCTCCGCAGCCGAAAAAGAACGCCGCCATCATGTTGCGCCGGCTCCAGCGGTCGGCGAGCCAGCCGGCCGGCAGCGAGAACACGCCGAAGGCCACGAAGGCCGCAGTCGAAAGCGCGATCAGCTCGCTGTAGTCGCGGTGGAACACGGCGCCCAGCCCCAGCACCACGGTCGGGTAGATCAGCAGCACGAAATGGTCGACGCCATGCGCCAGGTTGAGGAAGGCGATGGTGCGGCGGGTGGCCTTGTCGTAGCCGGCCGGGTTGAGGGCGGTCGGGTTCATGGCTGCACTATAGGCTCCGGTTCGGGCGCCAGCCTCAGGTCCAATCTTGGCAATGGCCCTACCATATACCCTTGCCTTTTGGCGATGTTCGGCCGATTTTCGTCGCGATCGGGCCAAACCGAGAGCACCCGCGCCATGCCGGAAAATGCCCCCATCTACCGCCGCAACATGGACGACGCCCCGCGCCCGGTGGCGGTGATGGCCCGCAATCTCGAAGTGGGTCATCGCATCCCGCTGCACATTCACCGCCGCGCCCAGTTGCTGTACGCCGTGCGCGGCATCATGCGCGTCGAAACCGCCGAAGCGGCCTGGATCGTGCCGCCGGCGCGGGGCTTGTGGCTGCCGCCGCAATGGCCGCACACTGTCACCATGCGCAGCCAGATCGAGATGCGCACCGTCTACATCGCGCCCGACGTCTGCGGCGCCCTACCCATGCAGCCGATGCTGGCGGAGATCTCCGGCCTGCTGCGGGAGCTCATCCTGACGCTGCTGGAGGAGCCGGTCGAGTATGACGAGGACGGCCGCGGCGGCAGCGTCGCCCGGCTGATGCTGACCGAGCTGACGCGGCTTGCGGCGCGCCGTTTCGAGGTGCCCATGCCGCGCGACGAGCGGGCCTTAAGGGTCGCGCGTGCCCTGCTCGAGGACTGCGCCATCCCCCACGATCTCGACCGGTGGGCCGAGACGGCAGGTGCCAGCCGGCGCACGCTCGCCCGCTTGTTCCGCAGCGAAACAGGCCTGGGCTTCGCCGAATGGCGCGCCCGCCTGCGCGCCGTTGACGGGCTGGCGCGGCTTTCCGACGGCGCCTCGGTAGCCGACACCGCCGCCACCGTCGGCTACGCCAGCCCGAGTGCCTTCTCGGCTATGATCCACCGCATCCTCGGCCAGGCGCCCCGCCGGTTCATCCACAACCCCGGTTGAGACAAATACACGCCCCGCGTGTTTTTTAGGTTGTGGACAGCAACCGACTACCGCGCTTTAGTTGCATTTGTGCCTCGGTAAGTTTCTACCAGGGCCTATGGGGCGCGTTGGGGGCCTCGATGTGGTGTCGGAGGCGTGTTAGCGCGGCGGTCGCCGCCGCGGCCTTCATGGTTTGTTGCATGTGTCTGCTGCCGTGGTCCGCTTGCGCCGGCGGCGACGACGGTCTTGCACACTTCATTCTGTTTTCCGGCCGCGATCTCTGGCGCAACGGCGTGTTCGCTAATGGCGGCCTGCTGTGGGCGCCGGCCGGGCTCGACACCAAGGGCTTCATGCTCAAGACGCTGTTGTCGGGCGGCGCCTACCGCTACGACTCCGGGTCGCTCGGCACCGTCTACGGCGGCGAACTGAAGGGCCAGGTGATGCCCGGCTGGCATTTCAAGCGTGGGCACTTCGAGCTCATGGCGTTCGCCGGCCTTGACGTCGAGACCCACAAATTGTGGCCGGACGATCCCGGCAACAGCCTGCGCGGCACCAGCTACGGCCTCGCGCTGGCAGCGCAGTTGTGGGACCAGCCGACACCTGAGACCATGCTGGCGGCCGATGCCTCGTTCTCCACCGTCGGGCCCAACTACGCGGGCCGCATCGCCTTCGGCTGGCGCGCGTTCGGGCAGTTCTATGTTGGGCCGGAAACGCAGGTCTACGGCGGCGACGGCTATCGCCAATTCCGCGTCGGCGCGCACATCACCAGCCTGAAGACCGGCACCGACGAATGGTCGGCGGCGGTGGGCTGGGCCATCGACACCGACCAGCGCCAAAGCCCCTATGTGCGGATCGGGCTGATGCGGCGGCTGTAGCGCATGATCCCGAAAAGTGGGAACCGGTTTTCGGATAAGATCATGCGCAATGAAGGTCAATCCAGCGTGCGCCGGAAACGCGTCACCGCGATGGTCATGGCGATCAGCATCAGCAGCGTCAGCGCGGCGGCGTCGTAGTGCAGATCGCCAAAAGTCGAGCCTTTCAGCATGATGGCGCGGATGATGCGAATATAGTGGGTCAAGGGCAGCGCTTCGCCCACCCATTGCGCCCAGGTCGGCATGCCGGCGAATGGAAATAAAAATCCAGACAGCAGAATGTTCGGCAGCAGAAACATGATGGTCATCTGCATCGCCTGCAGCTGGTTCTGCGCGACGGTGGAGAACGTATAGCCGATCGACAGATTGGTGGCGATGAACAGCGTGCTCAGCGCTGCCAGCAGCGCGAGATTGCCGACGATCGGCACCCCGAACAGGAACACGCCGATGGCGATGATCATCGACGCCTGCACCGCGCCAACGATAATGTAGGGCACGATCTTGCCCAGCATGATCTCGAACGGCGTGATCGGCATCGACAGCAGGTTTTCCATGGTGCCGCGCTCGATCTCGCGCGTGACCGAGAGCGCGGTGAAGATCAGCATGGTCATGGTCAGGATGGTGCCGACCAGCCCGGGCACGACGTTGAGCTGGGTTTCGGCTGCCGGGTTGTAGCGGGCGTGCACCTCGATGTTGAACGGCGGCGGCGTGACCGCCGGCACGGCGCGGTCATGCGCGAGCGCGGTCCGCATCAACTGACTGAGCGCCGACAAGGCCGAGCCGGAAGCGACCGGGTCGGTGGCGTCTGCGATGATCAGCATATTGGGGTCTTTGCCACGCCGCACGTCACGCTCGAAGTTCGCCGGGATCTCGACGGCGAACAGCACCTGGCCGGAAGCAATCAGCCGATCGACTTCGGCTTCGGTGCGCGGAAACTGGGTGACCTTGAAATAGCGTGTGTTCTGCAGCGCCGCCACGATCGAGCGCGCAAGGTCGCTCTGCTCCTGCAGCAGCACCGCCGTCGGCAGATCGCGCGGCGTGGTGTTGATGGCGTAGCCGAACAGCATCAGCTGCACCAGCGGGATCATGATGATCATGGCGAAGGAGACGCGGTCGCGCTTGAGCTGGATGAACTCCTTCACCAGCACCGCCCAGGTCTTGCGCCAGAAGCCGCTGCCCGGCAACCGGCGCGGAGCGGCGCTCGGGATCAGGTGCGTCATTGGAAGTTGTCCTGCGCGCGGCCCATCAGGTCGATGAACACGTCCTCGAGTGAGGCTTCGCCACGATGCCAAGTGAGGTCGGCGCGCTCGCGATAGGGCGCGATCGCCTTATCGAGCGCGGCGGCGTCGCGTCCGGAGACGTGCAGGCTGGTGCCGAACGGTGCCACCATGTCGATGCCGGGCTTGCCGGTCAATTCATCGGTGAGTTTGGCCAAGCCGTCACCGTGGTCGGCGCTGACGAAATAGGTCGTCAAGTTCGATGCCGCGATCACCTCCTCGACGGTGCCGTGCGCCAGCAACTGGCCGTAGGCGAGATAGGCGATCTCGTGGCAGCGCTCGGCTTCGTCCATGTAATGGGTCGAGACCAGCACGGTGAGCCCTTCCGCCGCGAGCGCGTGGATCTCGTTCCAGAAGTCGCGCCGCGCCTTGGGATCGACGCCGGCAGTCGGCTCGTCGAGCAGCAGGAGTTGCGGCCCGGGTAGCGTGCAAGCGCCGAGCGCCAAGTCGCTGCTTCCAGCCCCCCGAGAGCTCGTGCGCCAGTTGCTCCTCGCGGCCATTGAGGCCGAGCCGCTGAATGGCGTCGCGTGCCGCCCGCCGCGGGCGCGTGAGGCCGTAGATGCGGCCGATGAATTCCAGGTTCTCGCGCACCGACAGGTCTTCGTAGAGGCTGAAGCGCTGCGTCATGTAGCCGACGCGCGGCTTGATCTTGTCGGTTTCGGTGCGGATGTCATAGCCCAGGCACGTGCCCGAGCCCTCGTCCGGCGTGAGCAGGCCGCACAGCATGCGGATGGTCGTGGTCTTGCCGGAACCGTTGGGACCGAGAAAGCCGTAGATGGTACCGCGCCTGACCTGCATCGACAGGTCGCGCACCACCGCGCGGCCGTCGAAGCGCTTGGTCAGGCCGTGCACATCGATGACGATGTCGGCGGCATTCACTGCGACACGCCCTCCGGTGGCAGCATGACCGTGACCGGCTGGCCGACGCGGAATTTCTCGGGGTCGGTGGGGCGCGCCTCGATCAGGTAGACGAGCTTGGCGCGCTCCTTGCGGCTGTAGATTACCGGCGGCGTGTACTCCGCGCTCTGGGCGATGAAGCTCACCTTGGCTGTCAGGCCCTTGGCGCAGGCGTCGCAGCTCACGTCCACCGTCTCCCCGATCTTGATCCGGGCGAGCTTGGTCTCGGGCGCGAAGAAGCGGATCTTGAGATTGCGTGGCGGCAGCAACGCCACCACGGGGCGCGCCGGCTGCACGGTTTCGCCGGCGCGGAAATAGACCTCCTGAACGGTACCGTTCACCGGGCTCAGGACGCGGCGGCGCGTCAGCCGCGTTTGCGCGGCTTGCAGATTGGCCTTGGCCTGACGCAACGCAGCCTCGGCATCGTCGAGCGCCTTCTTTGTGCCGGAAGCCGACCTCAGCAATTCCTCGGCGCGGTTATAGACCTGCTGCGCGTTGATCAGCGCCGCCCTCTTCACCGCCACGTCGGCCTTCTGCAGGTCGTCGTCGAGGGTGAACAGCAATTTGCCCTTTTGCACGCGGTCGCCCTCGCGCACGTTGAGCATCTCGACGCGGCCCTGCTCGTCGGGGCTGACGAAGATCATCTCACCCTCGACCCAGCCCTGCAGCTCACGGCCGTTCTGATTTTCGCAAGCCGCGAGCGTGAGCGTTGCCAGCGCCGCCAGGGACAATGCGACGAAGCGTTTCATTTGGCCCTCCCGGGCGCGAACAAAAGATCGAGATGCGCCTTCATCATCGCGCGCACGTCGAGCGGCGCATAGGCATCGAACATGCCGGACCAGATGATGGCGACGAGGCCGGGCGCGACCAGGATCTGCGGAAACTTCACCACCGCGTCCGCCACCTCCCCGCGCGCGGCGGCGCGTTTGAGCGCGCCGCGCACCGCCGTGATAATGTGGCTCAGCACTTCGCGGTAGTAGAACTCGGCAAGCTTGGGAAAGCGGCGACCGTCAGTCACCATCAGGCGGATGACGTCCTTGCGCCGCGTCTCGTAGATCTCGCTCACGAACAGGTCGACGATGCGCTCGGCGAGCGCGCGTATGGGCAGATCGGACCCGCTCAAGGTCTCGATAGCGCCGACCATGGGCGCCAGCATGTCGCGCACGAGATCCTGGAACAGGCTCTCCTTGTCGCGGAAGTAGAGATAGATGGTGCCCTTGGCGACACCGGCGCGACGCGCGACGTCATCGAGCCGGGTGGCGGCGAAACCGCGGTCGGAGAACTCGTCAAGCGCGGCGGCCAGGATCGCCTCGCGGCGGGCGGCGCTGCGCGCTTCGCGGCCGCCAGGCTTGGTGGTGGTCTTGGCGGCGGCCTTCGAGGCGCTCGCCTGCGCAGGCGCGCGTGCGCTTGCAGGGCGGCGCGGTGCCCGCCCCCCCGCGCGCTTGCGGCGGGACTTGGGCGTCGTCTTGCGAGAGCGGCGGTCGGACACGGGCACAAAACCGATATGACTGACTGGTCAGTCATTTTCTAGCGCAAACGAAGCCAGCGTGCAAGGGCGGATAAAAAGTGCTGAATCAAGCGATTGGAGAAATTGCGAGGACCGCAACGATCACGCCCGTCGTGGCAGGGCCCGCCCCTTCGGGGCGTTGCACCATGCCGCAGGGCGCGGATCCGGCCTCAGCCCTTGCCGTCGCAGAAGAAGGTGCGGATGACGCAATCCTTGCCGCCATCGTGATAACACGAGCGCAAGGCGACGTTCTGCGCCGGGCCGAGCTTGCCCGCCTTGCCCCAGCCATGGCCGCCGCAGGGGTTGGTGATATCGACGGCATAGGCGGCGCAACCGCGCCTGACGATCTCGACCACCCGACAGGCCTTGCCTCGGCACTTCGACTGCGCGCTGGCGCTCGCTTTCGTGACCGACCCGTAATCAAAAGACTGGCCGTAGGCGCCGCAGGTACCAACTGCCAACGCACCGGCCGCCCGCGCTTGGCTGACCGCGACCAGCATCACGGCCGCGCTCGCCATCAGCAGCGTCGCCACAACGAGCGCACGCAGGACCGGCGTGTAGGTGTCCGTCATCGTCCCCTGTCCGTAGTTCCGCCTATAGATAAGGGCTGAGTTGCGAAGAGGATCAATGATTCGAGTCGCTAGTGCAGCGGATTTGACGGTCCTATCACCATTGAGACTCGCTCATAGCAGGACCGTCAAATCCAAAGCTGCACTAGATTCAATAAGTTACTAGTGCCGCTTCCGATTTGAAGTTCCTGTTTGAGATTGCGGCAAGTCGGACAGGAACTTCAAATCGGCGGCACTATGCGCGTTCGATTTCCGCCTTGACTGCGGAGAGCGACTCGGGGGTATCGACGTCGGTCAGCGCTGCGGCGCCGTCGACCGGCACTTCGACCACCGCTTCGGCGTAACTGCCGATCAGATGGCGGGCGCCGATGTCGCCCTGGACGCCCATCAGGTCGCCGAAGAAACGGCGCGACCACAGCACCGGGTTGCCGCGCCGGCCCGCGATGCTCGGCACCACCACCAGCGCGCCGCGTTCGGGATCGAAGCCGGCAATCAGCTTGTCGATGAGCGCAGCGTCCACCTGCGGCATGTCGCCGAGGCAGACGATGGCGCCGTCGACATTGTCCGGCACCGCGGCAATGCCCGCTTTCAGCGAGGTGCCGAGCCCGTCGGCGTAATCGGGATTGTTTACCAGCTTGACCGGCAAGCCGGCGAGCGCGGCCTCCACCTTGTCGTGCTGATGGCCGGTGACGACGATCACCGGCGAAGCGTGCGAGGCCAACGCCTGTTCGGCGGCGATACGCACCAGCGGCTTGCCGCCGATTTCGGCGATCAGCTTGTTGATCGCGCCCATGCGGGTGGAGCGGCCGGCTGCCAGCACGACAGCCGCAATGGGGCGGCCCTTTTCGGGCTTGAGCTCTTCGCGCGGTTGCGGCCGCGTGACGATTTCCATCAGCAGGCCGCCGACGCCCATGCCGGTGACATCAGCGCGCGAAACCGGGAGCCCGGCAAGCAGCCGCATCAGCACCCAGTCGAAGCCGTTTTCCTTCGGCGAGCGCGCGCAGCCGGGCGCGCCCAGCACCGCGTGCCCGCGCGCGTTTCCGATCAGCATCAGGTTGCCGGGGTCGACCGGCATGCCGAAATGCTCGATGGTGCCGCCGACCGCTTCCACCGCCGCCGGGATGACGTCGCGGCGGTCGGCGATGGCGGACGCGCCGAACACGATGACGAGTTCGGCGCCCTCCTTCAGCAATGCGTCGATGGCTTGCGTGAGCGCGGCCTGCTCATGCGGCACGCGCTTCTCGGCAACGATGGTTGCGCCCGCGGGCGCAAGGCGCGCCGCCGTGATCTTCAGCGTCTTGTCGACGATCTTGGGCGCGAGCCCCGGCAGCATGGTCGAAACGACACCGACCTTGCGCACCTTGTAGGGCACCACGCGAATGACCGGCTTGGCCTTGGCGGCGGCGGCCACCGCAGCGTCACGTGTCGCGCCGGCAACGGCGAAGGGAATGATCTTGACGGTGGCGATCATCTCGCCCTCGACCACCGGCTTGAACGCTTGAAGCGTCGCCAGCGTCACGGCCTCGTCGATACGGTTGAGATCGTCGATCGCGTTCCTGTCGACCACCAGCACGCCCGCCGTCTCGGCGAATAGATTGCTGCGCCCGGTGAAGGCATGATCGACGCGCACGGCCTCGCCCGACACCGCGGCGGCGATGTCGGCCGCGGCCTGGTCCTCGGAAACATCGCCGGGCTCGAGCCGCGCCGCCACGATCTCCTTGACGCCGGCTTTGCTGAGCGCAGCGACTTCCTTCTCCCCAATCAGCGTACCCTTCTTGAGCACGAGGCCGTCCCGGCGGATGGTGTGCACCGACGTGGCGCCGCGTGCTTCGTTGACGGGGACGGCGCCGAACTTCATGCCGCTTCCGCCTTGTCGACCTTCAGCCGCAGCGACGCGGTGATCTCGGCCATGATGGCGACCGCGATCTCGGACGGCGACACCGCGCCGATCGGCAAACCAATGGGCGCGTGGATACGCGCAACGCTGGCGTCGCCGACGCCGGCCTGCTTCAGCCGCTCCACCCGTTTCGCATGGGTCTTCCGGGAGCCGAGCGCGCCGATATAGAAGCAATCGCGCGACAGCGCGTGCAGAAGCGCCGGATCGTCGATCTTCGGATCGTGGGTGAGCGCGACGAACGCCGTGTAATGGTCGACATTGAGCGGCGGCAGCGCCTCGTCCGGCCATTCCGCGATCACCTTGACGTCGGGAAAGCGCTCGGGCGAGGCAAAGGCCGTGCGCGGATCGACGATGGTCACGTCATAGCCGAGCAGCGCGCCGATCGGCGCCAGCGCCTGGCTGATATGGACGGCGCCGGTGATGACGAGCTGCGGCGACGGCACGTGCACGGTGAGGAAGACGCGCCCTTGCGAGGTCTCCTCCATGCCGCTTTTCGCCATACGCAGGCGCTTTTCGATCACGTCTGCGAGCGGGTCCTTAGCCACGTCGGCAGCCTTCACCAGCCGCTCGCCGCCGCTTTCCACGTCGGTGATGACCACCATCGCGCGGCGCGCCGCGCGCTCGGTATTAAGGGTGTGTAATAGATCGAGTTTCACGTCAGTCCACCTTCTCCACGTAGACGCGGATGGTGCCGCCGCACGACAGGCCGACCTGCCAGGCGTCCGCGTCGGCGACGCCGAATTCGAGCATCTTGGGCTTGCCGCTGTCGATGATGTCGATGGCTTCCGCCACCACCGCGCCTTCGACGCAGCCGCCCGACACGGAGCCAAGGAAATTGCCTTCCGCGTCGATCACCAGGTTGGAGCCGACCGGCCGCGGCGCCGAGCCCCAGGTCTCCATGACCGTCGCCAGCGCCACGCCGCGCCCCTCTTTGCGCCAGTCTTCCGCCGCTTTGAGGATGTCTTCGTCACGTGAGAGCATTTCGCACCTCCATGGTGGCCAAAGATCACGCCACCTTCTTCAACATCGCCTTGGGATCGTAGCCCCTGACCGTCTGGCCCGACAATGCTGCGACCAGTTCGGTCATGGACTCGAGATTGTGGATCGGGCGCAGTTCATCGACATTGGCCATGATGGTGCGCACGCCCTTGGCGCGCGCCTCGAAGCCGTCGAAACGCAACAGCGGATTGAGCCAGACCAGCCGCCGGCAGGAGCGGTGCAGCCGGTCCATCTCGAACCCGAGCGTATCGTCGGCGTCGCGCTCCAGCCCGTCGGTGATCAAGAGCACCACCGCGCCCTGGCTCAGCACCCGGCGCGACCAGTGCTTGTTGAAGTCGCGCAAAGATGAAGCGATGCGCGTGCCGCCCGACCAGTCCACCACGTGCGCCGAGCACGAGGCCAGCGCCTCGTCCGGATCGCGCTGGCGGATGGCGCGGCTGACATTGGTGAGCCGCGTGCCGAACAGGAAGGTGGTGACCCGTTTGCGCGCGTCAGTGATCGAATGCAGAAAATGCAGGAACAGCCGCGTGTACTGGCTCATGGAGCCTGAGATGTCAAGCAGCGCGACGATCGGCGGCTCCTTCTCGCGCGGGCCGAAATATTTGAGATCAATGACGGCGCCGCCCGCTTTCATACTGGACCGCAGCGTGCGGCGCACATCGATCATGCGGCCACGGCGGGCGGCCGTGAGCCGTCGCGTCTTGAGCATGTCGAGCGGCAGCGCCATACGCGCGATGGCGGCCTTGGCGGCGGCGATCTCGGCCGCCGTCATCTGGGCGAAGTCCTTCTGCTGCAGCACCTCGCGGTCGGACACTGTCAGGCGCGCGTCGACCTCGACCTCCTCCTTCTCCTCCTCGCGCGCCTTCATGCCGGCATAGAGCGCTTCCTGCACGCGCTGGGCGCCGGGCGCCGGCGGTTTCGGCGCGGTCGGCAGGGTCTCCGGCAGCATGGTGGCGAGTAGCTTGTCGAGATAGCCGCGCCGGCGGAAGAACAGCTTGAAGGCCTGATCGAACAGGATGCTGTGCTCGTGGCGCTTCACGAACACGGCGTGCAGCGTCCAGTAGAAGTCGTCGCGGCTGCCGATGCGCGCCACATGAACGGCTTCCAATGCATCGAGCACCGCGCCCGGCCCCACGGGCAGGCCGGCGGCGCGCAGCGCGCGCGCGAAGTAAACGATGTTCTCGGCAAGCCGGCCTTCGGCCATCACACTACTCCGCCGCCCTGAGCTCCGACTTCACCTCGTCGAGCAGCGTCTTCACCTTACTGCCGTCGAGGCGGGCGATGTCGTCCTGATACTTGAGCAATGCGCCGAGCGTGTCCGACACCGTCGCCGGATCGAGCGCCACCACATCGAGCTCGGAGAGCGCGCCGGCCCAGTCCAAGGTCTCGGCGACGCCCGGCACCTTGAACAGGTCCTCCTTGCGCAGCGCCTGCACGAAGGCGACCACCTGCTCGGAGAGTTTCTTGGAAATGCCGGGCACCTTGGTGCGCAGGATTTCCAGTTCGCGCGCGGCGTCCGGGTAGCCGACCCAGTGAAAAAGACAGCGCCGCTTCAGCGCGTCATGCACCTCACGGGTACGATTGGAGGTGATGACCACGATCGGCGGATGCGGCGCCTTGATGGTGCCGAGCTCCGGCACGGTCACCTGGAAGTCGGCCAACACCTCCAGGAGAAAGGCCTCGAAGGCTTCATCCGTGCGGTCGAGCTCGTCGATCAGCAGCACCGGCGGGCCGTCCGGGTCCGGCTCCAGCGCCTGCAAGAGCGGCCGCTTGATGAGGAATTTCTCGGAGAACACGTCGTGTTCGATGCGCTCGCGGTCGCCCTCGCCTTCCGCCTCGGCGAGGCGAATGGCAATCATCTGCGCGCCGTAATTCCACTCGTAGACCGCCGAGGAGACGTCGAGCCCCTCATAGCACTGCAGCCGGATCAGCCGGCGGCCGAGGCTCTCGGCCAGCACCTTGGCGATCTCGGTCTTGCCGACGCCGGCCTCGCCCTCCAGGAACAGCGGCCGCCCCATGCGCAGCGCCAGATAGAGCACAGTCGAGAGCGACCGGTCGGCAACGTAGCCGGCCTTGGCCAGAAGCCCCAGGGTCGCGTCGATGCTGTCGGGAAGCGGTGTAACAGGCATGCTTTAGTCACCTCACTGACACTTTAGCCGATTGCGGCGGCATCTTACATGTGGGGTGTCCGGCCCGCTCCGGCCACCCGAGGAATTTCTGCCAAAGGAATCCCATGTCAAACGCTTCAGCGCGCGAAAAACAACCCCTCCAGGCCTCCGCGATCGACCCGCGGGTGCGCATCGGCCATGTCCATTTGAGGGTCGCCGATCTGCAACGGGCCCTCGATTTCTACTGCGGCGTCCTGGGGTTCGAGCTGACCACCCAGGTGCCCGGCGCGGCCTTCATCTCGGCCGGAGGCTACCACCACCATATCGGGCTCAACACCTGGGAGAGCCTGGGCGGCTCTCCGCCCCCGCCCGGCAGCACCGGCCTCTACCACACCGCCATCCTCTACCCGACCCGCAAGATGCTGGCCGACGCCCTGCGCCGGCTGATCGCCGCCAATATCCCGCTCGAGGGTGCCAGTGACCACGGCGTCTCCGAGGCGCTCTATCTGCGCGACCCGGACGACAACGGCGTGGAGCTCTACTGGGACCGGCCGAAGGAGATGTGGCCGCAGAAGCCGGACGGCTCGCTCAAGATGTTCACCCACCCGCTCGATCTGCACGATTTGCTGGGCGAGCTGGAGCGCGATGCCTGACCGGTCCGGCGCCACCTACAAGCGTGCGAGCAAGGCCACGACGAAAATCGCGTAGGCCGCAACCGTCGGGTAGAAGGTCAGCGCGAAACCGAGCGCGCGGTGGCCGGCGCCCTTGGCGTAGCCGGCAATGAAGAGAATGCGCCCAATGAGGAACAGGCTCACCAGCACGGGCAGCAGAACCGGCGCCGCCGACGGCAACACGGCGGCCAAGCCGTTGTAGGCGATGGCCGCCAGCACCGTCTGTTCCAGCGTATTCTGCAGCACCGCCTTGTCGACCGCGACCGCACTGCCCGGTTTGTCGAAGGCAGCACCGCCGATGACATCGGTGTGGAAGAAACGCTTCCTGGCGATGGCGCCAATGCAAAAGACCAGCGCCAACGCGGCGAGCGCGCTCGCTTCCGGCGCCGACAGCCGCAGGGTATCGGCGCCACTCTTTGACAGGAAATAAGCCGCCAGCAGCGCGACGACGGTCAAGGCGACCGCCGCCGCCATGCCGGCCAGGACCTGCCTTTGCTCGTGCGTCATCACGGGTCGTTCCATCGAAGTCTTGTCTATCAGGATTTCGCGGTTCACGCCTCTGCGAGGCTCGCCGGCCGTTTCAGCAGCAGACTGAGCAGCAGCGCCATCAGCGACAGCACCAGTATGGTCGCGAACGCGGCGTCGTAGTTGCCGGTCTCGTCGAACAGCGCGGCGCCAAAATAGGCGCCGAGACCGCCGCAGATCTGGTGCACCATGGTAATCAGCCCGGTGAGCGCGCCGAGATGACGGGTGCCGAAGTTCTGCGACACAAACACGACGGTGAGCGGCGCGGTCACCAGGAAGGTGGCGCCGAACACCAGTGCGAACACCGCAACCGAAACCGGCGACTGGTCGACCATCACCAGCGCGAACACCGCAACGCGGGCCGCGAAGGCGAGCGCGGTCGGCCACACCGGCCCGGCGCGGTCGCTGAAGGCGCCGGCGGCGACCACGCCGACGAGGCCGGTCAGGCCCATCAGCGCCAACAGATTGCCGGCAAGATAAGCGTTCACGCCGCGATCCTCGGCGAGCGCGACAACGTGGGTCGACACGAAGTAGTCGCCAAAACCGCAGACCGCATAGATGACGATCAGCAGCCAGAACTGGCGCGCGCGCGCGGCCGCCATCACGCCGACGCCGTCGATGAGGGGCGCGGGCCTGGCGTGCGCGGGTTCGGTGCGCGGGATCAGCAGCAGCAAGAGCGGCACCAGCGCCAGATGGGCGACGCCGAGCCACCCATAGACCGCGTGCCAGCTCACCGCCAGCAGCACCGCCGCCAGCGCCGCGATGACCACCAGCTGGCCGACGCTCATGCCCGCCATCACGACCGCGTTGGCGGTGCCGGTGCGCGTGGGGAACGCGCGGGTCACCATAACCCCGACAGGAATGAGCGACGCCGCCCCGCTGCCGGCCCCGTACACCACGCCGTACAGCGCGAACGCGTGCCAGGGCGCCGTGATCGTGCCCATGAGGCCGATGCCGATGCCGCCGACGACGAGGCCGCCGCACAGCACCGCGCGCGGGCCCGCACGGTCGGCGAGTTGGCCGGCGGCGAACATCGCCACCGCCGAAACGACCATGAAAAGCGCGACTGCGCCGCCCAGCTCGCTGCGGCCCCAGCCGAGCTCGTCGACCATCGGCTTGAGCGTCAGGCCAATGGTGAAACGCGCGCCGCCGCCGATGAACAGCACGAGGAAGCCGGCGGCGAGCACCCGCGCGCCGGGCGAGACGAGACCTCTTCGCGATGCGGGCACGCGCCTCATGTCCTGGTTGTTGGGGCGAATCGGAAAGGGGCGGCTTTCGCCGCCCCTCGGTGTAATGGTCGCAATGTCCGCGGCGGGTCGGCGGTTTACTTCGTCGCCTTCGCCACCGCGCGACGCGCCAGCACGCCGACGAGGTGGGCGCGGTATTCGGGGCTGGCGTGGATATCGCTGTTCATGCCGGTCGCCGGGATGCTCATGCCCTCCAGCGACTTCGGCGCGAAGCGCTTCTTCAGCGCCTCCTCGAACGACGGCACGCGGAACACACCCTCTGAGCCGGCACCGGTCACCGCCACGCGGATGTCGGAGCCGCGCTTCGACACGAACACGCCGACCAGTGCGAAGCCGGAGGCCGGGTGCTTGAACTTCTCGTAGGCCGCCTTCTTGGCGATCGGGAAGCTCACCTTGACGATGATCTCGCCGTCCTCCAGTGCCGTCGTGTACATGCCCTGGAAGAAGTCGTCGGCGGCGATGCGCCGCTTGTTGGTGATGATGGTGGCGCCGAGGCCGAGCACCGCCGCCGGGTAGTCGGCGTTGGGATCGTTGTTGGCGATCGAGCCGCCGATGGTGCCGCGGTTGCGCACCTGCGGATCGCCGACCGAGCCCGGCACGTCGGCGAGCCCCGGCAGCAGCTCGCGCAGCACCGACGATTTGGCGACGTCGGCGTGGCGCGCCATGGCACCGATCACGATCGCGCGGCCCTTCTGCTCGACGGTGTCCATGCCTTCGACCAGCGACAGGTCGATCAGCGCGGACGGCTGCGCCAGCCGCTGCTTCATCACCGGCAGCAGCGAGTGGCCGCCGGCAAGCAGCTTGGCGTCGGGATTGCGGGCCAGCAGGCCAGCCGCCTGGCGGACCGTGGTTGGACGATGGAAGGTGAAATTATACATCGGTCTCTCCTGATAAGGCGGCTTACTAGGCGGCTTGACTCGGCTTGACGCGCTGCAGCGCCGACCAGACCGTGTTGGGCGTGGCCGGCATGGGGACGTCCTCAATGCCGAGTGCGTCGGTGATGGCGTTGATCACCGCCGCCGGCGACGCGATGGCACCGGCCTCGCCGCAGCCCTTGATGCCGAGCGGGTTGGATGGCGCCTTGGTCTCGGTGGTGTCGACCTTGAACGACGGCAGGTCGTGGGCATGCGGCATGGCGTAGTCCATGAACGAGCCGGTGACGAGCTGGCCGCCGCTATCGTAGACGGCGCCTTCGAGCATGGCCTGCCCCACCCCTTGCGCGATGCCGCCGTGCACCTGGCCCTCGACGATCATCGGGTTGATGATGGTGCCGAAGTCGTCGACCGCGGTCCAGTTCACGATCTCGGCCTTGCCGGTCTCGGTATCGATCTCGATTTCGCAGATATGACAGCCTGCCGGGAAGGTGAAGTTGGTCGGGTCGTAGAAGGAGGTTTCCTTCAGTCCCGGCTCCAATTCCTGGCCGGAGAACTTGTGGGCGATATAGGCGTTGAGCGCCACGTCGCCGAAGGCCGCCGACTTGTCGGTGCCGGCGACGGTGAACTGGCCGTCCTTGAACTCGATATCGCCTTCGGCGGCTTCGAGCATGTAGGCAGCGACCTTCTTGGCCTTCTCCTCGATTTTGTCGAGCGCCTTGACGATCGCCGACATGCCGACGGCACCTGAGCGCGAGCCGTAGGTGCCCATGCCGAACTGCACGATGTCGGTGTCGCCGTGCACGATGGAAACGTTCTCGAACGGAATGCCGAGACGCTCCGACACGAGCTGGGCGAAGGTAGTCTCGTGGCCCTGCCCGTGGGCGTGGGTGCCAGTGAGCACTTCCACGGAACCGGTCGGGTTGACGCGTACCTCGGCGCTCTCCCACAGGCCCACGCCCGCGCCGAGCGAACCGACGGCCTGTGACGGCGCGATGCCGCAAGCCTCGATATAGGCCGAATAGCCAAGCCCGCGCAGCTTGCCGTGGCGAGCCGCCTCGCGCTTGCGCTTGCTGAAGCCCTTCACGTCCGCGATCTCCATCGCCTTCTTCAGCGAGGCGCCGAAGTCGCCGGTGTCGTAGGCCATGATCACCGGCGTCTGGTGCGGGAAGTTCTTGATGAAGTTGCGCCGGCGCAGATCGGCCGGATCAATCCCCATCTCGCGCGCCGCCACTTCCACCAAACGCTCGACCACGAAGGCCGCTTCCGGCCGGCCGGCGCCACGATAGGCGTCCACCGGCGCGGTGTTGGTGTAGACAGCGTCGACCTCGCAGTAGATCTGCGGGATGTCGTACTGGCCCGACAACAGCGTCGCGTAGAGATAGGTCGGCACCGACGACGAGAAGGTCGACATGTAGGCGCCGAGATTGGCGATGGTGCGCGCCCGTAACCCTAAAATCTTGCCGTTCTCGTCGAGCGCGAGTTCCGCCTTGGTGACGTGGTCGCGGCCATGCGCGTCAGTGAGGAAGGATTCGCTGCGATCGGCGGTCCACTTCACCGGCCGGCGCACTTTGCGCGACGCCCACAGGCAGACGACCTCTTCCGGATAGATGAAGATCTTGGAGCCGAAGCCGCCGCCGACGTCGGGCGCGATCACCCGCAGTTTGTGCTCGGGCGCGATACCGACGAAGGCGGCGATGACGAGCCGCGCCACGTGCGGGTTCTGCGAGGTGTTCCACAGCGTCAGGTGGTCGGTGCCGGCGTCATATTCGGCCAGCGCCACCCGCGGCTCGATGGCGTTCGGAACCAGCCGGTTGTTGACGATGTTCAGGGTGGTGACGTGCTTGGCCTGGGCAAAGGCCGATTCCACCGCCTTCTCGTCGCCGAGCGACCATTCGTAGATGGTGTTCTTGGGCGCGACCTCATGGATCTGCGGGCCCGATTTAGCCTTGGCCGGGTCGACCACCGCCGGGAGCACCTCGTAATCGACCACCACCTTCTCGGCGGCGTCGCGGCCCAGCGCCTGGGTTTCGGCAATCACCACCGCCACCGCGTCGCCGACATGGTTCACCGTCTCGGCGGCGATCGCCGGATGCGGCGCCATCTTCATCGGCGAGCCGTCCTTGGAATGGATCATCCAGCCGCAGATCAGACTGCCGATCTGGTCGGTCGCAAGCTGCGCGCCGGTGAGCACGTCGATCACGCCGGGCATGGACTTGGCCGCGCTGACGTCGATCTTCTTGATCTTGGCGCGCGCGTGCGGCGAGCGTACGAACACAGCGCGGGTTTCGCCCGGCCGGACCACGTCGTCGGTATATCGGCCGTTTCCGGTGATGAAGCGAATGTCTTCCTTACGGCGTACCGCCGCGCCGATCCCGGTCGCGCTCATGGCGGTGTCCTCCCTGTTTGTTGTGAAAGGCGCTTCTTGTTCGGCCGCTTGCTGCGACGCTCCTTTTTTCTCTCGTTGTCTCCGGATCAGGCCATGGCCTTGGCGCCGGCGGCGATCGCCTTGACGATGTTGTGGTAGCCGGTGCAGCGGCAGATGTTGCCGTCGAGTTGCTCGCGGATGGTGTGCTCGTCGAGGTCGTTGCCGTTGCGGCGCACGATGTCGAGCGCGGCCATGATCATGCCCGGGGTGCAATAGCCGCACTGCAGGCCGTGGTTCTCGCGGAACGCCTCCTGCATCGGGTGCAGGGTTCCGTCGTCCTTGGCCAGGCCTTCGATGGTTGTGATGTTGGCGCCTTCGCACTGAAGCGCGAGCGTGGTGCAGGACTTGGCGGCGATACCGTCGACGTGGACGACGCAGGCCCCGCACTGGGACGTGTCACAGCCGACGTGGGTGCCGGTTAGCCGCAGATTCTCGCGTAGGAATTGCACCAGCAGGGTGCGGGCTTCGACTTCGCCGCTGACCGGCTTGCCGTTCACCGTCATGGAGACCTTCGGCATGACCATCCTCCCAAGTTCGGGGGCAAAACCCCTCTTTTCGCCGCGCCCGCTCCCGGACGTCGAGCGCTCGGGCTCAAAACTGAGCCGATTTCAGTCCGGAACTGGAAAAGACTTTGAACCGCAGGCCGGTTCCGGGTCAAGCGATTCAGAAGTCCGATATACCGAAAGTCGCAATTTCGTGCCGCTCGGCAACGTTGCAATGCGGCAACGGCGCCGCACGGCTAACAGTTTGCCGGCGAAAGGACTTTTCCGGGCTAATGGCGTTTCGCTTTGCGTGCGCGAGCGTCAGCCGCCTTCAACTTGAGCAGCAAACTTCTTAAAAAAGTCGTCGGCGAGCTTCTTGGCGGCGCCGTTGACGAGGCGCTGGCCGAGCTGGGCGAGCTTGCCGCCGATCTGCGCTTCCACATTATAGGTCAGCAGGGTACCGCCATCCTTATCCGACAGCGCCACGGTCGCGCCGCCCTTGGCGAAGCCCGCGACGCCCCCCGAGCCCTCACCAGAAATCTTGTAGCCGTTGGGCGGATCAAGATCGGTGAGCTGCACGTGGCCTTTGAAGCGGGCCTTCACCGGCCCGATCTTGGTGGTGGCGACCGCGTCGAATTCGGTGTCGGAGGTCTTGTTGAGCTCCTCGCAGCCGGGAATGCAGACCTTGAGCACTTCCGCATCGTTAAGCTTCGCCCACACCACCTCGCGCGTGGCGGGAAGCTGGACCTCGCCGGTCATGGTCATCGCCATTGGCTTCGTCTCCTGAGAATGCTCGTCCTGAAACGCCCGAACCCGCGGTTGTGCCGGGCCCCGTCTGCTGCCCGGCTTAAGCCCTCGCGGCCGCCCTGAAAAGGGGGGCTTTGCAGCTGCCGCCCGGCCCATTATGGGTGGAACCAAGTGTTTATACCGTCCGCGCGGGCGCAACAATCACACGTGAGGGAGGAATTTCATGCCGAAGATCGTGGTCGACGACGGCTGCAAGATCAACGTCGAGGTCGAAGGCCCGGCGGGCGCGCCGGCGCTGATGCTGTCGAACTCGCTCGGCACCAACCTCCACATGTGGGACCAGCAGGCCCCCGAATTCGCCAAACATTACCGGGTCATCCGCTACGACCGCCGCGGCCATGGCCAATCCGACGTCCCGGCGGGCCCCTACTCCATGGAGCGCTTTGGACGCGACGTGATCGCGGTGCTGGACGCGCTCGACATCGAGAAGACCAACTGGTGCGGGCTGTCCATGGGCGGCATGGTCGGGCAATGGCTCGGCGCCAACGCACCCGAGCGGGTGGAGAAGCTGGTACTCTCAAACACCAATTTCCATTACGCCGACATGGCGCCGTGGCACGAGCGCATCAAGCTCGTCGAGGAGAAGGGCCTCGGCCAGCTCGTCGACGGCAACATGCAGCGCTGGTTCACCGAAGGCTTCCGCCAACGCGCGCCGGAAACGATCGGCCGCATGAAGGAGATGTTCGTCGCCACCGACCCCAAGGGCTATATCGGCTGCTGTCAGGCGATCATGGCCATGGACTTTCGGGAGAGCAATTCGGACATCGGCACGCCGACCATGGTGATCGTGGGCGCCCAGGACGTCGCCACCCCGCCCGCGGCGGGCGAAGCGATCCAGAAGCAGATCAAGGGCGCCAAGCTCGCGAGCATCGACGCCGCCCACATCGCCAACATGGAGCAGCCCGACGCCTACACCAAGGTCGTGCTCGATTTTCTGGGCGCGTGAGGCCGACGCTATCCCGGCCCCGTTCATTCCCGTCCCCACTTTCGCGGAGACGAGCGGTCGAGGACGCATCTGCTCAGCGGGTTAGACGGGTGCGGCCTACATATGGCCGAGCGCGCGCGAGACTTCGCTCAGCTTCTCGGCGGCGATGAGGCCGGTTTCGTGCGCGACCAGCCAGGCGATGCCGCCGCGAAAGCCCCAAAACAAAATTTCAGCGATAACGCGGTCCAGCATGGTCCCGTCCCCCACCGGATGACGCCGCCCCCGCGGCGCCATCCGTATTACCGGCCGCCGCACGCGGCGCCCGGCCCCCATTAACCGTCAGGCATGAACGCGCGGCGACGTCCGTGCCATCGTCTCGTCGAACGCCGTACGCGCGGCCTCGATGCGGGCTTCGGCGCGCTCGTCCTTGCGGACGTAACTGCGCTCGAGCATCAGGAGCGCGACGGCGAGCGCTGCCAGCGACAACTGGATCGCGCCCGCGCGAACGAGTTCGGCGTTTTGCGACCACACCGCCGGTCCGACCGACAGGATACTGATCGCCACCACCAGCATGAGGCCCGCCTCCAGAATCTCGCCGTCGGCCTTGCCGCCAGCCAGGCTGCGGAAGCGGTCGGCGATGTGCACCGCGCAGATGGCGGCCACCGCGAGCTTGAGGATGGCAAAGAAAGCGGCGAGCTTGAGGAGGCCGACTGGCGCGAGGTGCAGATAGCTGCCGATCGCGAACACGAATTGCGAGCGCCACACGTCGTCGAGCCCGTAGGTCGGCGAGGTCAGCATGCGGAAGGCATCAAAGCCCCACGACAACATGAAGTAGAGCGAAATCGCCAGGATCATCGCCACGGATGCGGACGAGAGCTTACGCATGAGCACCTCCTTAGGGTGGTGTCCATCCGTAGTTGCATCGAATGCCGATTTCAAAAGAAACCAAGCCTTTACCTTACTTGTTAGCCGCTTAACCAAAGGAACCTGTGGATTCCTTGTGGGAGCGCGACGGACAAGCTTGGCTCAGCCCCCACGCCCCTCGCGGAACGCTTGCGGCGTGGTGCCGGTCTGCTTCCGGAAAAAGCGCGTGAAGTGGGAGGGGTCGGAGAAGGCGAGATCATAGGCGATCTCGTGGATCGGCTGGCTGGTGAACACGAGCTGGCGCTTGGCTTCCGTCAGCACGCGTTGGCGGATGAGATGGCCAGCGGTGACGCCGGTCGCGCGCTTGACGTGGTCGTTCAAACGGTCGGCGGTCATCGCCAGCTTTTCGGCGTAGAAGCTGATCAGCCGTTCTTTGCGGAAATGATCGTCGATCAGCCGGCGCAACTGCTCGACCTGCGCGTCGGCGCGCGTGAGCGTCACCGCCCCACTGCGCGCCCGGCTCGCCGCCAACCGCACCATCTCGATGGCGATCAGCGCCATCAGCGCGCGCATGGCAAGGCGGTAGCCCTCGCGCGCGAGCGAGCTTTCCTCGTCAAGCTCGGCGCACAGCGCCAACAGCCGCTTGATCTCGCTCATATCCTGGAGCGGCACCAGCGGCTCGGCGGCAAGCGCCTTCAACCGCGCCAGCGCCTCGCCCGACTGGTCGCCGATGGTGTCGGCGACGTCCTCGGTGAAGGTGACAACCCAGCCGTCGGTGACCTGCGGGCGGAAGCGGAAGCCGTGCGCGGTCGTCGCCGGCACCAGGATCGCCGCCGGCGCGGCAAACGGCACGATTGCGGTCTCGAAACTCATCTCTCCGCCGCCCTTCTCGATCACCAGGATCTGGAACAGGTTGCGGTGGCGGTGAGCGCGGATGGTCCAGTCGTGCACCGAGGAGCGCGAGCGGATCGTCTCGATATGGATGAAGCCGAACGCAGAATTGTCCGGCGGATCGCCGTACAAGTGGAACAGCGGAAGCGCAGGGTTAGCCATAAGCTTGAGCATAGGGGAGCCGGCATCCCCTGGCCATGGCTCGCTTCTTGGCCCTTGCAGGCATTTTGCGGGCGCCGAACTACCCGATGTTCCCCAACCCCGGGAACATCTGCAGCAACCACACGCTCATCTGGTTGAGGCTGCCGGTGAGGAAGGCGATGCCAGTGAGCACCAGCAGCGCGCCCATCGCCTGCTCGACACGGTGCAGGTAATGCTTGAAGCGCGACAGAAACGCCGCGAACGGCTCCACCGCGAAGGCCGCGATAACGAACGGGATGCCTAGGCCAAGCGAGTAGATCGCCAACAGCCCGGCGCCGCGCGCCACCGTCTGCTCGGAAGCCGCCACCGCCAGGATCGCCGCCAGGATCGGGCCGATGCACGGGGTCCAGCCGAAGGCGAAGGCCAGCCCGATCACATAGGCGCCCCACAGGCCCACAGGCTTGGCGACCTCCAGCCGCTTCTGCCGGTGCAGGAAGGCAATCGGCGTGATGCCGAGGAAATGCAGCCCCATGATGATGATGACCACGCCAGCGACGATGCCGAGCGCATGGGAATAGGCGCGGATGACGGAGCCGATGACGCTGGCGCTCGCCCCCAGCGCCACAAACACAGTGGAAAATCCGGCGACGAACAAGAGCGCCGCGACCACCGTCTCGCGCTTGATGCGGGCCTCGGGCTCCTGGTCGGCGAAGCGTTCGAGCGACGTGCCCGTGAGGAACACGAGATAAGGCGGGACCAGCGGCAACACACAAGGAGAGAGGAAGCTGACCAGGCCGGCGACAAGAGCGGCCGCGAGGGTGACGTCACTATGCATGAGGAGTGGTATGCCCGTTCGAGTGCCGTCATGGCAATAAGACAAGTGTGGCGTCGGCAAGGTCACCCTGACCGCGATGACGCGAATGTGATAAGAGCCTGACAGTGGCCCCTCATTCGGGGGCCCAGCACACGCGGACGGCATGGCATCAGCACGCAACTTGATCACCGATATTCCCGGCGTGCGGGTCGGCCATGCCGGTGATCCCAAGCTCGGCTCCGGCTCGACCGTGGTCGTCTTCGATGTGGCGGCTGTGGCCAGTGCCGACGTGCGCGGTGGCGGGCCCGGCACCCGCGAGAGCGCCCTGCTCGATCCGGCCCAGACCGTGGAGGGCGTCGATGCGATCGTCATCTCCGGCGGCTCGGCTTTTGGGCTCGACGCGGCCTCAGGCGCGCAGGCCTATATGCGCGAGCAGGGCCGCGGCTTCGCCATTGGCGATGCGCGCGTGCCCATCATCCCGGCAGCGATCCTGTTCGATCTCCTAGCCGGCGGGAACAAGGACTGGGGCCGCTACCCGCCCTATCGTGAGTTCGGCTACGAGGCGGCGCGCACCGCGAGCGCGGACTTCGCGCTCGGCAGCGTCGGCGCGGGCCTCGGCGCCACCACGGTCAGCCTCAAGGCGGGTGTCGGCTCCGCCTCGGCGATGACCGCAAGCGGCATCACCGTCGGCGCGCTCGTTGCCGTCAACGCCGCCGGTACCGTCACCATTGGCGATGGGCCGCATTTCTGGGCGGCCCCCTTCGAGCAGGATGACGAGTTCGGCGGCCGCGGCTGGCCGGCCACGTTCTCAGCCGACGATCTCGCCTACCGCAGCAAGGGCGCGCCGGGCGCCAACACCACGCTCGCCGTCATCGCGACCGACGCCCAACTCAGCAAGCCGCAAGTCAACCGCCTTGCCGTGATCGCTCAGACCGGTCTCGCGCGCGCGATCTATCCGGTGCACACGCCGCTCGACGGTGATGTGGTGTTCGCCGCGGCCACCGGCGCGAAGCCGCTGGCCGATCCGGTCTATGCGTTGAGCGAGCTCGGCATGCTGGCCGCCAATGTGCTGGCCCGCGCCGTGGCGCGCGGCGTCTACGAGGCGACCGCGCTGCCGTTTGCCGGCGCGCTGCCGAGTTGGAAGCTTGCGGCGTGGTGCCGGTCTGCTTGCGGAAGAAGCGCGTGAAGTGGGAGGGGTCGGAGAAGGCGAGATCGTAGGCGATCTCGTGGATCGGCTGGCTGGTGAACACGAGCTGGCGCTTGGCTTCCGTCAGCACGCGCTGGCGGATGAGATGGCCGGCGGTGACGCCGGTCGCGCGCTTGACGTGGTCGTTCAAGCGGTCGGCGGTCATCGCCAACTTTTCGGCGTAGAAACTGATCAGCCGTTCTTTTCGGAAATGATCGTCGATCAGCCGGCGCAACTGCTCGACCTGCGCGTCGGCGCGCGTGAGCGTCACCGCCCCGCTGCGCGCCCGGCTCGCCGCCAGCCGCACCATCTCGATGGCGATCAGCGCCATCAGCGCGCGCATGGCGAGCCGGTAGCCCTCGCGCGCGAGCGAGCTTTCCTCGTCAAGCTCGGCGCACAGCGCCGACAGCCGCTTGATCTCGCTCATGTCCTTGAGCGGCACTAGCGGCTCCACGGCGAGCGCCTTCAACCGCGCCAACGCCTCGCCCGACTGGTCGCCGATGGTGTCCGCGACGTCCTCAGTGAAGGTGACAACCCAGCCGTCGGTGACCTGCGGGCGGAAGCGGAAGCCATGCGCGGTCGTCGCCGGCACCAGGATCGCCGCCGGCGCGGCGAACGGCACGATCGCCGTCTCGAAGCTCATCTCGCCACCGCCCTTCTCGATCACCAGGATCTGGAACAGGTTGCGGTGGCGGTGAGCGCGGATGGTCCAGTCGTGCACCGAGGAGCGCGAGCGGATCGTCTCGATATGGATGAAGCCGAACGCGGAATCGTCCGGCGGATCGCCGTACAAGTGGAACAGCGGAAGCGCAGGGTTAGCCATAAGCTTGAGCATAGGGGAGCCGGCATCCCCTGGCCATGGCTCGCTTCTTGGCCCTTGCAGGCATTTTGCGGGCGCCGAACTACCCGATGTTCCCCAACCCCGGGAACATCTGCAGCAACCACACGCTCATCTGGTTGAGGCTGCCGGTGAGGAAGGCGATGCCAGTGAGCACCAGCAGCGCGCCCATCGCCTGCTCGACACGGTGCAGGTAATGCTTGAAGCGCGACAGAAACGCCGCGAACGGCTCCACCGCGAAGGCCGCGATAACGAACGGAATGCCTAGGCCAAGCGAGTAGATCGCCAACAGCCCGGCGCCGCGCGCCACCGTCTGCTCGGAAGCCGCCACCGCCAGGATCGCCGCCAGGATCGGGCCGATGCACGGGGTCCAGCCGAAGGCGAAGGCCAGCCCGATCACATAGGCGCCCCACAGGCCCACAGGCTTGGCGACCTCCAGCCGCTTCTGCCGGTGCAGGAAGGCAATCGGCGTGATGCCGAGGAAATGCAGCCCCATGATGATGATGACCACGCCAGCGACGATGCCGAGCGCATGGGAATAGGCGCGGATGACGGAGCCGATGACGCTGGCGCTCGCCCCCAGCGCCACAAACACAGTGGAAAATCCGGCGACGAACAAGAGCGCCGCGACCACCGTCTCGCGCTTGATGCGGGCCTCGGGCTCCTGGTCGGCGAAGCGTTCGAGCGACGTGCCCGTGAGGAACACGAGATAAGGCGGGACCAGCGGCAACACACAAGGAGAGAGGAAGCTGACCAGGCCGGCGACAAGAGCGGCCGCGAGGGTGACGTCACTATGCATGAGGAGTGGTATGCCCGTTCGAGTGCCGTCATGGCAATAAGACAAGTGTGGCGTCGGCAAGGTCACCCTGACCGCGATGACGCGAATGTGATAAGAGCCTGACAGTGGCCTCTCATTCGGGGGCCCAGCACACGCGGACGGCATGGCATCAGCACGCAACTTGATCACCGATATTCCCGGCGTGCGGGTCGGCCATGCCGGTGATCCCAAGCTCGGCTCCGGCTCGACCGTGGTCGTCTTCGATGTGGCGGCTGTGGCCAGTGCCGACGTGCGCGGTGGCGGGCCCGGCACCCGCGAGAGCGCCCTGCTCGATCCGGCCCAGACCGTGGAGGGCGTCGACGCCATCGTCATCTCCGGCGGCTCGGCTTTTGGGCTCGACGCCGCCTCAGGCGCGCAGGCCTATATGCGCGAGCAGGGCCGCGGCTTCGCCATTGGCGATGCGCGCGTGCCCATCATCCCGGCAGCGATCCTGTTCGATCTCCTAGCCGGCGGGAACAAGGACTGGGGCCGCTACCCGCCCTACCGCGAGTTCGGCTACGAGGCGGCGCGCACCGCGAGCGCGGACTTCGCGCTCGGCAGCGTCGGCGCGGGCCTCGGCGCCACCACGGTCAGCCTCAAGGCGGGCGTCGGCTCCGCCTCGGCGATGACCGCGGGCGGCATCACCGTCGGCGCGCTCGTTGCCGTCAACGCCGCCGGCACCGTCACCATTGGCGATGGGCCGCATTTCTGGGCGGCCCCCTTCGAGCAGGATGACGAGTTCGGCGGCCGCGGCTGGCCGGCCACGTTCTCAGCCGACGATCTCGCCTACCGCAGCAAGGGCGCGCCGGGCGCCAACACCACGCTCGCCGTCATCGCGACCGACGCCCAACTCAGCAAGCCGCAAGTCAACCGCCTTGCCGTGATCGCTCAGACCGGTCTCGCGCGCGCGATCTATCCGGTGCACACGCCGCTCGACGGTGATGTGGTGTTCGCCGCGGCCACCGGCGCGAAGCCGCTGGCCGATCCGGTCTATGCGTTGAGCGAGCTCGGCATGCTGGCCGCCAATGTGCTGGCCCGCGCGGTGGCGCGCGGCGTCTACGAGGCGACCGCACTGCCGTTTGCCGGCGCGCTGCCGAGCTGGAAGGAGAAGTTCGGCAAATAACCGCCGTCATTCCGGGACGGCGCGTTAGCGCCGGACCCGGAATCCATAACCCTTGTGTTTCGTTTAGAACGAGAGGGCGGGGATATGGATTCCGGGTTCGCGAACTTCGTTCGCGCCCCGGAATGACTTAAGAGAGAAACCGCTCCGCCGCATACGCCGCGGGATCGCAGAACGGCGTCTCGCCCGCGATCATCTCACCCAGCAGCACGCCGGTGATGGGCCCGAGCGTCAGGCCCCAATGGGCGTGGCCGATGGCGAGCCACATACCCTTGATGCCCGGCGCGCGGCCGATGACGGGGCGCGAATCCGGAAAAGACGGCCGGCAGCCCAGCCACGTCTTGTCGTCGGCGGGCTCGCCAAGCGCAAACAGCTTGCGCGCCGCCGGCATCAGCCGGTCGAACTGCACCGGCGTCGGCTTGGCGTCGCGGGCGGCGATCTCGACGCCGGTGGTGAGCCGGATGCCCTGCTCCATCGGCGTGATCAGATACCCGGTCTCCACGTCGACCACAGGCCGCGCCAGGGCGGCATTGCCCTGCCCCCGGAAGTGGCGGTGATAGCCGCGCTTGATCCCCATCGGCAGCTTCAGCCCCATCGGCTCCAGCAGGTCGGGCGCCCACGGACCGAGCGCCACCACCACGTCGCTTGCATCGACGCCGCCTTCGTTGGTCTCGACCCGCCAGCGGTCGCCGTTACGATGCAGCGAGCGCGCGTCGCCCGTCACCGTGACGCCGCCGAGCGCGTTGAAGCGCGCGGCGTAAGCTTTCGTTACCGCCAGCGGGTTGCTGATGCTCGCCGCCTTCGGCCACAGCACCGCGCGCCTGAAGACAGGATTGAGCGACGGCTCGAGCTTCTGCGCGCCAGCGGGATCGAGCGCCTCGAGCGGCAGGCCGAATTCCTGCGCCAGCTCGAATTCCGGCTTCAGCGCCGCGAAAGCGCGCTCGCTGCGATAAAGCTTCATCCAGCCGTTCTTGCGCAAGTAATGCGTGGCGCCTGCTTCCTCCATCAGCGTCTCGTGCTCGGCGAGCGCGCGTGCGAACAGCGGCCGGTTCGCCCGCATGTTCTCGATCATGCGCGGAAGCTTTGAGTTGGCGCGAAACGCCAACAGCCACGGCGCCGCCTTCGGCAGGTACGACAGGTGGTAGTTGGCCTCGCTCGCGCGCTTGAGCGCCACCCGCAGAACTCCGCTCAGGCTCGACGGGAAGGCCGGCGGCAGGACGGTCGAGCCCTCGATGACGCCGGCATTGCCGTAGGACGTCTGCTCGCCGATGCCGGCGCGCTCGACCAGCGTCACCGAAATCCCGCGCCGCGCCAGTTGCAGGGCGATTGAGACCCCGACGATGCCGGCCCCCAAAACGATGACGTCGGTACGTGCCATTTTCGCAATCACCTTTCATCTATACCCGCCACCCTTCGAGGCTGGGGCTTGCGCCCTCGCACCTCGGGATGACGGAGCAAGCCATGTAGATCGCCGGTCTTGAACGCGCTATCAAGGATTAATCTGCTGCCGGGAGCGAAATGATAATGAAATTGCTGGTGCCGATCGGAGCGGTGCTCTCCTCGATCGGCCGCCACGGCACGTTGCTCGCCGCCGGCTCGATCTTTGTCGGCCTGGCCGTTCCGCCGCTCGCCGCCGCCCTCAAGCCCTATCTCGGCGTGGCCATCGTCGTCATGGTGACGCTCGCCTTCCTGCGGGTCGACCCTGTGGAGTTGCGGCGGCACTGGACGCGGCCGGGGCTGACGATCGCGGCGGTCGGCTGGTCCATGCTGGTGCTGCCGGCGGTGCTGGGCACGCTCGCGCTTGCGACCGGCCTCGGTCACCTGATGCCCGGCCTCTACGTCATGGTGGTGCTGCAGTTGGCGGCACCCGGCCTGATGTCGTCGCCGGCGCTCGCCGCCCTCATCGGCCTCGACGTCGCCCTGACGCTCGCGGCCCTCATCGTCAGCGCCGCCATCGCACCGCTGACCGCCGCCCTGTTCACCCATTTCCTGCTCGGCCACGCCGTGATCTCACCGGTCGGCTTCGGCCTCAAGCTGTTCGCCTATATCGGCGGCAGCGCGCTCGCCGCCGCAATCATCCGCCGGCTCGCCGGCGGCGCCTTCATCGAGGCGCAACGCTCGCGCATCGATGGCCTGAGCGTTATCGCGTTCATGTATTTTGCAATCGCGGCCATGGACGGCGTCACCGCGCATTTTCTGTCGAAGCCGCTCCTGGTCGTCGGCTTGACCGCGCTCGCCTTCGCGCTGGCACTCGGGCAGATCGCGATCACCGCGCTGGTGTTCCGCCCGGCCGGCCGCGCCCGTGCGCTGGCGATCGGGTTGATCGCCGGCAACCGCAACATCGGACTGATGCTCGCCGCCACCGGATTCATGGTGCCGGACGTGTCGTGGCTTTATTTCGCCGTCGCCCAGTTCCCGATCTACCTGCTGCCACACCTGCTCAAGCCGCTGGCGCGGCGGCTGCAGAACAATCCCTAAGAAGAAAGTTTCTTAAGCGGTGGTGGCGGCGGTGGCGCCGGACGACGCGTTGCCGGTGAGCTGCGCCTGCATCTTGATGAGCTGTTCGAGCAAGTTGGCCCGGCTGGAGCCGCTCGACGACGAGCCGCTGGACGAACTGCTCGCCGCCGCGGTGGTCGAGCTCACGCTGCTGCCGTCGGCGTAGGTAACCGTGGTGGTCGTCGAGCCGTCCGCGTTGGTGCTGGTCTTGGTGGTGGCGCCCGTTGCGTCGGAATTCATCGCCTGCGCAACCCCGCCCATCCCGCCGCCGTGGTGGTGATCGCCACCACGATGCACGGCCTTGGCCATCTCGCCCTTGCTGATGCTGCCGTCGCCGTTGGCGTCGAGCTTGCTGAACAGCGCGTCGGCGCTCGAGGTATCGAGACCCGCTTTCTTCGATGCCGTCTCGAATTCGCTCTGGCTGATGCTGCCGTCGCCGTTGGTGTCGAGCTTGGCAAATATGCCGCCTTGGCCGCCGGCACCGCCCTGCCCCTGCATGGCGATCAACGTACCAAGCGTGCTGCTCGACAGTGCCGGCGCGCCCTGGCCCGAGCCGGCGACCGCCTTCGGCGGCTCACTTCCGTTGTTGCCGGTGAGTGCCTGCCCGAGCGATGAGAACAGGTTGTTGCCGGTCTTGGCCGGACCGGACGCCGTGCTCGACTTCAGGACCGTATTCAGAAGCGACAGCGCAGTGCTGGCCGCGCCAATCCACGGAAACATGACCCCAACGCTCCTTGGCTCGCCGGTCGCCCCGGCGGACTTCACCCCGTGCCGTCCGGCTCGCAAGACCCGCGCCAATGCCGGGACGAAGCGAAAAACCCCTGCCGTGCTTGCACTTGTCCACAGCCGGCGGCCCGCTGTCCGGCGCCAGGAGCCCGCCTGACCCGGCAAATCTTGCCGGTTTTCCGGCGCAAATTGCCGGGCCGCGACCACCCGCCGCCTCGCGTTGCCGGCCGCCACGGCGCGTGTTACCCGACACGTCTCCAGAGGAATTCGACTATGCGCCCGCTCGCGATCGCCCCTTCGATCCTGTCCGCCGATTTTGCCAAGCTCGGCGAGGAGGTCCGCGCCATCGATGCCGCCGGCGCCGACTGGATCCATGTCGACGTGATGGACGGCCATTTCGTGCCCAACATCTCCATCGGTCCCATGGTGGTGCAGGCGATCCGCTCGGTGACGCCGAAGCCGTTCGACGTGCATCTGATGATCGCGCCGTGCGATCCTTATCTCGAAGCCTTCGCCAAGGCCGGCTCCGATATCATCACCGTGCACGTCGAAGCAGGCCACCACGTGCACCGCTCGCTGCAGGCGATCCGCGCGCTCGGCAAGAAGGCGGGCGTCACGCTCAATCCCGGCACGTCGGTGTCGACGCTGGAAAACCTCATCGACATGGTCGATCTGGTGCTGGTGATGTCGGTCAATCCCGGCTTCGGCGGCCAGAGCTTCATCAAATCGCAGATCGACAAGATCGCCGCCGTGCGCGCGCTCTGCGGCGGCCGGCCGATCGACATCGAGGTCGACGGCGGCGTGACGCCGGACAACGCGGCCGACGTCGTGCGCGCCGGCGCCAACGCGCTGGTCGCCGGCTCCGCCGTGTTCAAGGACGGCAAGTACAAGGAAAACATCGACGCCATCCGCACCGCGGCCATGCTCGCGCGCGGAGAAGCGGCGTGACCAATTCGACCCTCATCCTGAGGAGCGCGGAACGCGCGTCTCGAAGGATGAGGCCCGAATGAAAACGGCCTCATGGTTCGAGACGCCGCGCTTCGCGCGGCTCCTCACCATGAGGAGACAAGCTGTACAGGACCATTCATGATCCCACGCTATTCCCGCCCCGAGATGACCGCGATCTGGTCGTCGGAAACCAAATTCCGTATCTGGTTCGAGATCGAGGCGCACGCTGCCGACGCCATGGCCGAACTCGGCGTCATCCCGAAAGAAGCCGCCAAAACGATCTGGGAAAAAGGCGGCAAAGCCACATTCGACGTCGCCCGCATCGATGCCATCGAAGCGGAAGTCAAACACGACGTCATCGCCTTTCTGACGCATGTCTCCGAGATCGTCGGCCCGGAAGCGCGCTACATGCATTCCGGCATGACCTCGTCGGACGTACTCGACACCTGCTTTAGCGTCCAATTGGTGCGCGCCGCTGATATTCTGATCGCCGATGTCGACGCGCTGCTGGCTGCGCTCAAGCGCCGCGCCTTCGAACATAAGTTGACGCCGACCGTCGGCCGCTCGCACGGCATTCACGCCGAGCCGACTACCTTCGGTCTCAAGCTGGCCCAGGCTTACGCGGAATTTTCACGCAACCGCGAACGGTTGGTCGCCGCCCGCAAGGAAGTCGCCACCTGCGCCATTTCCGGCGCGGTCGGCACATTTGCTCAAGTCGATCCTCGGGTCGAAGCCCATGTCGCCAAGGCGATGGGTCTCGCGGTCGAACCGATCTCGACACAGGTGATCCCGCGCGACCGCCACGCCATGTTTTTCGCGACCCTCGGCGTCATCGCCTCGTCGATGGAACGACTGGCCATCGAAGTCCGCCATCTGCAACGTACCGAAGTGCTGGAAGCAGAAGAGTTCTTCTCTGAAAAACAGAAGGGCTCCTCGGCGATGCCGCATAAGCGCAACCCGGTACTGTCGGAAAACATCACCGGCCTTGCCCGCCTGGTGCGCGGCTATGCGCTGCCCGCCATGGAAAACGTGGCGCTCTGGCACGAGCGCGACATCTCGCATTCGTCGGTCGAACGCATGATTGGGCCCGACGCAACCGTCACCCTCGACTTCGCGCTGGCGCGTCTGACCGGACTGGTCGACAAGTGGCTGATCTATCCGGCCAACATGCAGAAGAATCTCGACAAACTCGGCGGCCTGATCCATTCGCAGCGCGTCCTGATCGCCCTGACCAAGGCCGGCGTACCGCGTGAGGACGCCTACCGGTTGGTGCAGCGCAATGCCATGAAGGTATGGAGCGGCGAGAGCAACGATTTCCTGGCGCTGTTAAAGGCCGACCCAGACGTGCGCAAGGCGCTGAGCGATGTGGAGCTCGAGGACAATTTCGATCTCGGCCATCATTTCAAACAGGTCGACACCATCTTCAAGCGGGTGTTCGGCAGCGCCTGAGCGGTTGGCGCGGCGGCGACAGCGTCAATCGTCGTCGTCGCCCCAGTCGTGATCGAATCCACCGTCCCAATCGGGCTGCCATCCGTCGTTCCAGTCGTTGTCAAAGCCGAAGCCGTAACTGAGAAGCGGCGCCGGTTCGTAATAGACCGGCGGCGCATAGACCGGTGGCGGCGGCGCCTGCGCGTAAGCTTGCGCGCCCATGTCAAGATAACGGCTGCTGACATAGCCGGTGCCCTCCGCCGACGAGACCCGGCACCAGTATCGGCCGCAGCCCAGCACGTCGACGGAACTGCCCGCCGGCAGCACGTTCAAGACGTGATGGTCCACGCCCGGTCCGCTGCGCAGATTGAGGTTATCGTTGACCGTGGCCGGCGAAGCCGCGGCAGCGCCTGCCGACAGCAACAACAGTCCGCCGGCAAGCGAGAGGAATTTGAGATTCATGTGACGCCATCCGCGTAGAACGACAACGCGCCCCACTTTACGTGCAGATCAACGCCCACATGTGCCACGCGTTCCCCGACGCGCCGTTGTCGGCGACACGATGCCGTGAGTTGGCGCCATGCAATCGAACCCGGCAGCCTCTCTTGTTCGCTTGCCCCGCACTGGACCGCGCAAAAGAACAAAGGCCGCGTCGCCGCGGCCTTTGTCGTCTCCCCCGCCGGTGTGAGGTCCGAAGACACCACCCCGGCATCGACCTGCAACTTCACGCCCATCCCGCGCGCGTCGAAGCCCGAACCGCGCCAGCGGCATGCATCAATGACGATGGTGGCGCCAGCGATGGCTGTCCCAGCGGTCACGATCCCAATGCCGGCGATGATGCCAACGTGGACCACCGAAGCCAAAACCAAAGGTGACCACGGGCGGCGGCGCATAGACCCGTGGCGGGGCCGCATAAACCGGTCCACCGCCGAGGTCGAGATAGCGGCTGCTGGCGAAGCCATAGCCGCCGCGCCAGGCGATGCGGCACCAGCCGGCGGCGCAACCACGCACGTTGACGGTCGCACCGCCCGGCAGCACGGTCAGCACGCTGTAATGAGCGCCCGGGCCGGTGCGCAGGTTGAGATCGCCGGTCACCAGGGCCGGCGCCGCGGAAGCCGCGCCCGCCGACAGCATGAAGAGCCCGGCCGCTAATGCCAAATGTCTAATTTGCATGGTCAATTCCCATTCAAAACTTGCGTTTCGCCCCACTTAACGAATAAACGGGCGACGGGCGCGTTTCCTGCTGCGACCGGATGTCACTTTTTTCGGCCGCGCCCCGGTTCGCGAAACATCAACGAATCCCTGCGACGCTCGCTTGCATCATCGTCGCTCTTCGTCTCTTGGTCTTTTGGCCCTGTCGTCACCGATGTCCGCCGAACCCGCCACCGTTCTGATCTTCGACTCCGGCCTGGGCGGTCTCACCGTCTTCCGCGAAGTGCGGGCGGCCCGTCCCGATGTGCACTTCGTCTATGTGGCGGACGATGCCGGCTTTCCTTACGGTGGCCAGGCGGAAGACGCGCTGATTAAACGCGTGCGCCAGGTGGTCGGCGACGCCATCGCGCAAGTGGCGCCCGATCTTGTCGTGATCGCCTGCAACACCGCCTCGACGCTCGCGCTCAGCGACCTGCGCGCGCATTTCGACGTGCCTTTCGTCGGCACCGTGCCGGCGGTCAAGCCGGCCTGTGCGCAGTCGCAAAGCAAACGCATCGCGGTGCTCGGCACCGAGGCCACCGTCGCGCGCGAATACACCCATGCGCTGATCCGCGAATTCGCCGCCGCTTGCGTTGTCGATCTGGTCGGCTCGCCGCGGCTGGCGCCGCTTGCCGAAGCGTCGCTTGCCGGCGCGCCGGTGGACGATGCTGACATCGCAGCCGAGATTGCGCCCTGCTTCGTCGACAAGGACGGCCGCCGCACTGATACTGTGGTGCTGGCCTGCACGCACTATCCGCTGCTGCTCGAACGTTTCAAAGCGCTCGCGCCATGGCCGGTGACCTGGCTCGATCCGGCACCGGCAATCGCGCGCCGCGTCGCCGACCTGCTGCACGATCGTCCACGCGCCGAAACGCCAGCGCCGAAGCCGCAGATCGTCTTCACATCGGGTAAGTCGCCGCCACCGAAATTGGCAGCAGCGTTGCGCACATTCGGCTTCTAGACGAACGCGTGGGCTTGGATTTCCCACGCGCCGCGCCAGATCATGTCGAGCGCGACGTAGAGAATGATGGCAAGCCCGACATAGGCAATCCAGCGGTGGCGGTTGAGCAGCCGCGCGATGAAATTCGCCGCTACGCCCATCAGCAGGATCGACAGGCCGAGCCCGAACACCAGCGCGACCGGATGCTCGCGCGCGGCGCCAGCCACCGCCAGCACGTTGTCGAGCGACATCGAGACATCGGCGAGCACGATCTGCATCGCCGCCTGCGCGAAAGTCTTCGTCGGCACATGCGCCTCGCCCGCGCGCAATGCCGCCTCGGTCTCCTCGGCGTTGGGCCCGCGCAGCTCGCGCCACATCTTCCAGCTCACCCACAACAGCAGGATGCCGCCAGCAAACAGCAGGCCGACGATCGCCAGCAGTTCGACTGCAATGCCGGCGAACACGATACGCAGGATGGTGGCCGCAATGATGCCGACCAGGATCGCCCGCCCCCGCTGCGCCTTCGGCAGGCCGGCGGCGGCGAGCCCGATGACGACGGCATTGTCGCCGGCCAGCACCAGGTCGATCATGATGACCTGGAGGAAGGCGGCGATCGACGCTTGGGTGAAAAGGTCGGCGAACAGGTTGGCCATGAGGAGGCCCCTTGGCGGTTCAATCAGTCCGACATCACAGTCAAGGTGACTGCCAGAGGGGCCCGGCCTGATGGCCCCAAAATGGCCTCCGAAAGCCGCCAGGACAAGCCCCGCGGGGCCGTTCCAGGCCGGAATCGGCCCAAGAAGCCGCCCCGCCCGGGCGGGACGCCCCTGAGTTTGACACCGGGGTGCCGAGCCCCTAAATAGCCGTCGCCCGGCGGGTTTTCGAACCCGCCGGGTCTGTTTCGCGACCCGCGGCAAGTCCTTGCGCTTACGAGGTCCTGCCTGTCGGTCCCGGCTCCCGCCGGGGCAAAGGAGGGCGCGATCCTCAACCAACACGAATCAAGACACGAGGACGCGATGACCAAGCGCATGGAATCCAAGTACAAAATCGACCGCCGGATGGGCCAAAACATCTGGGGTCGGCCGAAGAGCCCGGTCAACCGGCGCGAATACGGCCCCGGCCAGCACGGCCAGCGCCGCAAGGGCAAGCTCTCCGACTATGGCGTGCAGCTCAAGGCCAAGCAGAAGCTGCGCGGCTATTACGGCAACGTCTCCGAGAAGCAGTTCCGCCGCGTTTACTCCGACGCCATCCGCATGAAGGGCGACTCGGGCGCCAACATGATCGGCCTGCTGGAGCGCCGGCTCGACGCGGTGGTCTACCGCGCCAAGTTCGTGGCGACCGTGTTTGCCGCCCGCCAGTTCATCAACCACGGCCACATCAAGGTGAACGGTCGTCGCGTCACCATCCCGAGCTACCGGGTCAAGGTCGACGACGTCATCGAGATCAAGGACAAGTCCAAGGAGCTCGCGTTCGTGCTCGAGGCGCAGGCCCTGCCCGAGCGCGACGTGCCGGACTACATCGAGGTCGACGAGGGCAAGAAGACCGCCAAGTTCCTGCGTGTCCCGGTGGTCTCGGACGTGCCCTACGCAGTGCAGATGGAACCGCACCTGGTGGTCGAATACTATTCGCGCTAACCGCTTCGACCGCGAACCGATCCAAAAGAAAACCCCCGCTTTCGGCGGGGGTTTTTGTTTGTCGTTTTGGCCGGCTCCAAGCGCCGTTCATTCCCATGCCCGCCTGCGCGGGGACGAACGGGCAGCAGCGCCTTCGTTCGTCAGGGACCGCCGGCGCGGAGCCGTCAGGCCGACTGGCGCAGCTCGATGCCCTTGTCCTTCAGGGCCTGCTGCAGCTCGCCCGCCTGGAACATCTCGCGGATGATGTCGCAGCCGCCGACGAATTCGCCCTTCACGTAGAGCTGCGGGATGGTCGGCCAGTTCGAAAAGGTCTTGATGCCGTTGCGCAGGTCGTCGGACTCCAGGACGTTGAGGCCCTTATAGGGCACGCCCAGATGGTCGAGGATCTGCACCACTTGGCCCGAAAAGCCGCACTGCGGGAACTGCGGGGTGCCCTTCATAAACAGCACCACGTCGTTGCTCTTCACTTCGTTGTCGATGAACTGCTCGATGCCCATGGAAAACCTGTCCTTCTGCGCGGTATGCCGCGGCTAGGCGCGGCGCTTGCCGTCTCGCTGACCGATATATGTAGCGCAAAAAACGCCGCCACCCCAAGGGGGCATGAAGAGGGAACTGACCTAAATTCACGCCGTTTTCGGGGCGTGGAGCATTTCCAGGCTACGTTAAGAACCGGTTCGCCGTCCGGAAACGCGACAAAACCAAACTTAACGCGGCACTAGTCCGGCGTGCCGGTCTGCAGCGCCAAGGCGTGCAGGACCCCGCCCATCTGCCCTTTGAGCGCATCGTAGACGACCTGGTGCTGCTGCACCCGCGATTTGCCCTTGAACGAGGCGGAAATCACCGTCGCCGCGTAATGGTCGCCGTCGCCGGCGAGATCGCGGATCGTCACCTCGGCATCGGGGATGCTCGCCTTGATCAGCCGCTCGATCTCATCGGCATCCATAGCCATGGCACGGGGTCTCCGAACGGGGGTTCCGGGCGGGCTCCAGGCTGCACGATAGCCCGCGCAACCCGCCACCTGATGGTCGCTCCTGGCTCTAGCAGAATTGCCGCTGATCGGGAACGGCCTCCGCTCGTTTGACCCCTGCTCTGTGCATGCCGCGGGAAACTGGCGACAGGCAGTGTTTCTGGAGTTGGGTTCCACCCTACGCTATTGTCCGTCTGCGTTGGACGGAGCACGGGGGTGATGACATGTCCTTCACAATCGATCTGCCATGGCGCGCCACCGCGCGCCTAGCCGTTACCCTGGCCTTCGGGCTGCTGCCGATCGCAGGCGGGGCGCATGCCCAGCAAGTGAGCAAGGCGCAGCTCGACGCGATCAAGGCATCCTGCCGCTCCGGTTACATAGCGAATTGCATGGGTGTGACGCCGGGGGGCAAGGAAGCGCTGCAATGCCTGCAGAGCCACGTCGCCAAACTGTCGGGAGAATGCAAGACCGCGGTCAGCGCTACCATGGCGCCGCCCAAGGCTGCGCCCGCGCCGAAGGCGGCCGAAGCCCCAAAACCCGCGCCCAAGCCCGCGGAAGCGCCTAAGCCAGCACCGGCGCCAAAACCGGCCGCCGCAGCCGCTCCGCCACCGAAAGCGACCCCGCCGCGCGGCAGCGCCGCTAAGAGCGCCGCACTAAACAGGGCCTGCGGCAACGATTATCTCGCCTATTGCGCCAGCGTGCCGCCCGGCGGCAAGGAAGCGGTGGCCTGCCTCAAACAGCACGCCATGGAGCTCTCGGTCCCCTGCAAGCGCGTGCTGAGCGCCATGATGACGCCTGCCCCGAATCCCGTGGTCCACGCAGCGCCGCCGCCGCCCGCGACGCCTCCACCGGCGGCCGCCATGCCAATGCCGACGCCGAAGCAGCTGCATGCCCTCAAATTCACCTGCCGGCGCGACTTCCGAACTCAATGCCGTGGCGTGCCGCCAGGCGGTCAGGCGGCCTTCGCCTGCCTGGTGCGCCACCAAAGGCGGCTGTCGCCGAATTGCAGGACCTCGGTACGCGCCATCGTGCAAAGCGTGCCGGCAGCCGCCGCCGCCGCCGCTGCGCCATCCCCGTCGCCAGGATCGCGAGCCCTGTCGATCATGGCGGTCATGGATCGGCGCGCCTGCGACCGCGACAGGATGATGGCCTGCCGCGGGTCCATCCCGGCGGCGGGCGCCTCTCAGCTGTCTGGTGTCGCATCCAGCCGCGCTGTCTTCCGCGTGCCGCGCCGCGCTGAAGGTGACGAGCCCGCTCTCTGAGTCCGACTGACTTGAAAACGACGCTAGAGCTCGCCGGCCATGTAGGCCGGCAGCCAGCCCTCGAAGCGCGCGCCCAAGGTGTCGACCGCCAGCGGCATTTCGCCCGGCAGCGCCAACACGTTGCCGCCGGTTGAGCCAATGCGCGAGACGAGCACGCCCGCCTCATGCGCGCGGGCAAGCATGGCGTCCGCCTGCGCCGCCTTGACGGTGACCACATAGCGCGCCTGGTCTTCGCCGAACCAATGGGCGTGCGCCGGGATGTCCGTGGGCGCGTCGCCCAGCACTGCGCCGATGCCGGCCGCCATCGCCATCTCGGCCACCGCCACCAGCAACCCGCCGTCAGAGACATCGTGCACCGCGGTCGCGGTGCCGTCGTCAATCAACGACCGCACGAAGTCGCCGTTCTCGCGCTCCTCGGTGAGATCGACCGGTGGTGGCGCGCCCTCTTCGCGGCCGCAAACCTCGCGCAGATACATCGACTGGCCGAGCCAGCCGGTGGTCTCGCCGACCAGCAGGATCGCCTCGCCTTCCGCCTTGAAGGCCAGCGTCGCGGATTTGTGGAAATCGGCGAGCAAGCCCACGCCGCCGATCGACGGCGTCGGCAGGATCGGGCGCCCGAACTCCTCGCCCCCCACCTTGGTCTCGTTGTAGAGCGAGACATTGCCGGAGACGACCGGGAAATCGAGTGCCTCGCAGGCTTCCGCGATCCCGCGGATGCAGCCGACGAACTGGCCCATGATCTCGGGCCGCTCCGGATTGCCGAAGTTGAGGTTGTCGGTGATGGCGAGCGGCGTGGCGCCGACTGCAGTCAGATTGCGCCAGCATTCGGCGACGGCCTGCTTGCCGCCCTCGAACGGATCGGCCTCGCAATAGCGCGGCGTCACGTCGGTAGTGAGCGCGATGCCCTTGGGCCCGTCTTCCACCCGCACCACCGCGGCATCGCCGCCCGGGCGCTGCACGGTATTGCCGCCGATGACGTAGTCGTATTGCTCCCACACCCAGCGCTTGGAGCACATGTCGGGTGCGGCGACGAGCTTCTCCAGCGCTTCGGCGATACCGACCGGCGCTTCGATCTTGGTCGCGTTGACCGATGCCGGCTTTTCCGCGAGCACGAACGGCCGATGATAGACCGGCGCCTCGGTACCGAGCTCGGTGATCGGCAGGTCGACCATCACCTCGCCCCGGTGGCGCACGATAAAACGCTTGGTATCGGTGGTCTCGCCCACCACCGCGAAGTCGAGCCCCCATTTGCGGAAGATCGCTTCGGCCTCCTGCTCCTTCTCGGGCTTGAGCACCATGAGCATGCGCTCCTGGCTTTCCGAGAGCATCATCTCGTAGGCGGTCATGCCCTCCTCACGGCACGGCACCTTGTCGAGATCAAGCGTGACACCGAGATTGCCCTTGGCGCCCATTTCGGTGGCTGACGAAGTCAGGCCCGCCGCACCCATGTCCTGGATGGCAATGACGCAGCCCTTGGCCATGATCTCGAGGCACGCTTCCAGCAGCAGCTTCTCGGAGAACGGATCGCCGACCTGCACGGTCGGGCGTTTCTCTTCCGAGTCCTCGCCGAACTCCGCCGAGGCCATGGTGGCGCCGTGGATGCCGTCGCGCCCGGTCTTGGAGCCGAGATAGACGATCGGCATGCCGACCCCGGAGGCCGCCGCGTAGAATATCTCGTCCGTCCGGGCGAGGCCGACCGCCATGGCGTTGACCAGGCAGTTGCCGTCGTAACGCGGATGGAAGCGCACCGAACCGCCGACCGTGGGCACACCGAACGAATTGCCGTAGCCGCCGATGCCGGCCACCACGCCGGCGACCAGATCCCGCGTCTTGCTATGGCTGGGCGCGCCGAAGCTCAAGGCATTGAGGCAGGCGATCGGCCGCGCGCCCATGGTGAACACGTCGCGCAGGATGCCGCCGACCCCAGTCGCCGCGCCCTGATAGGGCTCGATGTAGCTCGGGTGGTTGTGGCTCTCCATCTTGAACACGACGGCGAGGCCGTCGCCGATGTCGACCACGCCGGCGTTCTCGCCCGGGCCCTGGATCACCTGCGGACCGCTGGTCGGCAACCCGCGCAAATGCACGCGCGAAGATTTGTACGAGCAGTGCTCGTTCCACATGGCCGAGAAGATGCCGAGCTCGGTCAGCGTCGGTTCGCGGCCGATCAGGTCGAGAATGCGCTGGTACTCGTCCGGCTTGAGGCCGTGTTCGGCGACCAGTTCCGGGGTGATGGGCGTGTCGTTCGGGATCACTATGCCGCCTTTTTCAACGCCTCGGCCAATCCCGCGAACAGCCCGCGGCCGTCGGTCGGGCCGATCACGTCTTCAACGTGGTTTTCCGGGTGCGGCATCATGCCGAGCACGTTGCCCTTGTCGCTGACAATCCCGGCGATGGCGTTGATGGCGCCGTTGTGGTTCCAGTTCGGATCGATCATGCCGTCGGGCGCGGAGTAGCGGAAGATCACCCGGCCCTCGCCTTCGAGCCGCGCGATGGTCTCGCCGTCGGCGATGTAGTTGCCCTCGCCGTGGGCAACCGGCACCCGGATCACTTGGCCGGCGTTGTAACCGTGGGTGAAGGCCAAGTCCGAGCGTTCCACCCGCAAATACACGTCACGGCAGATGAAACGCAAATTCTCGTTGCGCATTAGCACGCCAGGCAGGAGGCCCGCCTCGCACAGGATCTGGAAGCCGTTGCAGACGCCCAGCACCAGCCCGCCGCCGGCGGCGAATTGGCGCACCGCGTCCATCACCGGCGAACGCGCCGCGATCGCCCCGCAGCGCAGGTAGTCACCGTAGGAGAAGCCCCCCGGGATCACCACCAGGTCGGTGCCAGACGGCAGCGCCGTCTCGGCGTGCCAGACCATGGCCGGCGCCTGCCCCGAGACGAGCCGGAGTGTGCGTGCCATGTCGCGTTCGCGATTGATGCCGGGGAAGACGAGGACCGCTGCTTTCATCGCGTTCGGAACCACTTAGGTGCCAATGTTATCGCTTTCTTTGGCGTGTGATCTTATCCGAAAACCGGTGCCCACTTTTCGGGATCACGCGCTTGTCATAAAGCCCAACGGAAGGCGCGTTTCAACTCGGACACGGCGTTTTCGGGGTACCACCTGCCATGCGCCAGAATCACCCGTTCCGGCTGCCATTCCAGCATGCGCAGGACCGCCTGGCGAACTTCGCCGCGGTGGCGGAAAAAGGTGGAGCGCAGATCGATCGGCGCCCGGCCGTCGGGGTCGCAGCAGCCGGACCATTGGCAGGCGAGCCGCAACCAGGTCTTGGAAAACCGCCCCGGCTCGAAATTCTCGATCAGGTCTGTGAGAATCAGTGTGCGCGAGGCGCGGTGGAAAAACACCGCCTCGGTCATGTAGCTGCCGGGTACCAGCACCTGCTCGAATTCGCCCTGCCATTCCGCCGGCGGCGCGTCGGCCAGGTCGGCGTCGAAGCCTGCAAAGCGCTTTGCGGCATCGGCGCGTGCTCCCGGCGCCGCATAGGCGCGGGCTTGGCCGTAACGCGCCTTCCAGTCCGCGATCCACCAGAAATGCAGCCGGTTGGGCGCGACCAGAAACGCGACCCGCCCGAGTTCATCGACCGCATGCGCCAGAGCATCCGGCAACGGTGTCGGCGAATGCACCCACAGCGCCCCATCACGCAGGCGCACGACGGTCATGCGCGTCGGAAATGGCACCTTGAAGAACGGCAGCCATGGATAAGTCATCTGGATTTCGGGACCGTCCACGATCCAGACATTGTCGGCAACGGGCTTGAGCGCATTGACCGGCTCGTACGGCGCGTAGGCGGTCATGGCCGGTTTATTCCTTGCGGGCGACGCTGCCGCGCCGGCGGCTCAAAGGACCTCGACGCGGTAGTTCTCGATCACCGTGTTCGCCAGGAGCTTGTCGGCGGCCTGCTTGAGCAGTTCCTCGGTCTTGGCGGGATCGGCGCTCTCGACCTCGATGTCAAACACCTTGCCCTGGCGCACGCTGGCGACGCCCTCGATGCCGAGGGAGCGCAGCGCCCCCTCGATCGCCTTGCCTTGCGGATCGAGGATGCCGGTTTTCAACGTGACGGTGACGCGGGCTTTCATGGCTCACTTCCTTGCCGCCCCGGCGCGCGCCGGAACCGATACTTTAAAGCAAATCGGGGGCCTTTCGGCCCCCGGTTAGCATCCTTACCGATTCATCTCAATCGGCCCGGAGGCGTGCATTCAGCTCTTGACCAGCACCGGGCCGACGCCGCGCGGCGGCTCGCCCTCGTTCATGATGCCGAGCCGTTTGGCCACCTCGGTATAGGCCTCGACCAGCCCACCCATGTCGCGGCGGAAGCGGTCCTTGTCGAGCTTGTCGTTCGACTTCATGTCCCAGAGCCGGCACGAATCGGGGCTGATCTCGTCGGCGACCACGATGCGCATGAGGTCGTTTTCCCACAGGCGCCCGCATTCCATCTTGAAGTCGACCAGACGGATGCCGACGCCGAGGAACAACCCGGACAGGAAGTCGTTGACGCGGATGGCCAGCGCCATCATGTCGTCGATCTCCTGAGGGCTCGCCCAGCCGAATGCGGTGATATGCTCCTCCGACACCATCGGGTCGTTGAGCGCGTCGTTCTTGTAATAGAATTCGATGATCGAGCGCGGAAGCTGCGTGCCCTCCTCGATACCGAGGCGCGTCGACAGCGAACCGGCCGCGACGTTGCGCACCACCACTTCCAGCGGAATGATCTCCACCTCGCGGATCAACTGCTCGCGCATGTTGAGCCGGCGGATGAAATGGGTCGGCACGCCGATGTCGTTGAGGTGCTGGAAGACGTATTCCGAGATGCGGTTGTTCAGTACACCCTTACCCTCGATCACCTCATGCTTCTTGGCGTTGAAGGCGGTGGCATCGTCCTTGAAGTGCTGGATCAATGTCCCCGGCTCCGGACCCTCGTAGAGGACCTTCGCCTTGCCTTCATAGATTCGACGACGGCGGCTCATAGGCGTGTACCGTGTTGTATGAAAATCCATCGGGTTTGCCGTGGCTCCTATAGAAACGTTTACGAATCCGCGGCGCATGCCCGGAAAAGAAGCGCGCTTCCCGCGCGTAACCGCTCCGGGGCATGGGGGCAACCTAGCCGATCGGTCAGGGCAGTACAATCGCGCTTGGCGGCCGTTTCCACTTCGCATTTTCGCCGCAATGGCGGGACCTATGTTGCCTTGACCGGTCTCCGGCTATATGCAAGGCGCCATACATATAGGGGCGACTCGACCAGTCGCAAGCAACGTAGGTTGGCGAGGGCGGCATGACGACGTTCGACAAGCGCGAAGAAGGCTTCGAGAAGAAATTCGCGCACGATGAGGAATTGCGTTTCAAGGCGATAGCCCGGCGCAACAAACTGCTGGGCCTGTGGGCGGCCGGCATGCTCGGCAAGAGCGGCCCGGACGCCGAATCCTATGCCAAGGAGGTCGTGCTGGCCGACTTCGAGGAAGCCGGCGACGACGACGTGGTCCGCAAGGTCATGAAGGACCTCGAGGGCAAGGGCGTCAGCGAGCAGGACATCCGCGCCAAGATGGCGGAATTGCTGGGCCAGGCGGTCCAGCAGATCCAGGCCGGGACGTAAGCCGCCAGCTACCCGAAGGCGCCGGCGAGAGGGCCAACGGACGCGTTCCTCATTCCGCCTCATCCTGAGGAGCATCGCGTTAGCGATGCGTCTCGAAGGATGGGGCGGCCACATGGTTCGAGACGCGCCGCTTTGCGGCGCTCCTCACCGTGAGGCCGAGATAGCCCACATATAAACGACACCGAGTGGACCTCCCATGACCCAAGCCCCCTTCCCCCTCGCCCGGGCGTTGCGCGCCGGGCGAGACCGTCTTTGTCGGCTGGAGCTCCATGGCTTCGCCGCACGCCGCCGAGACCCTCGGCCGTGACGGGTTTGCCGCGGTGGTGCTCGACGGCCAGCACGGGCTATGGGACGCCGCCTCGCTCGCTGCCGGCATTGCCGCCGTACACCATGCCGGCGCCGCCCCGGTGGTACGGGTGCCGCTCAACGATTTCGCGCTGGTCTCGCGCGCGCTCGATTTCGGCGCCGAGGCCATCATCGCGCCCATGATCAACAGCGCATCGGACGCCCGGGCCTTCGCGGCGGCCGCCAAGTATCCCCCGCTCGGCGAGCGCAGTTGGGGCCCGCAGCGCGCCATGACGCTGCAGGGGCGCACCGTCGCCACCGACTACCTGCGCGAGGCCAACGAAGGCACGCTGACGCTGGCCATGATCGAGACGCCTGCCGCGCTCAACGACGTCGACAATATCGCGCAGACCGACGGCATCGACGCGCTGTTCATCGGCCCCTACGATCTCGCCACCTCGCTCTCCGGCGGCACCGCCCAGGACGTCACGGCGCCGGAAGTGGAACGCTCTATCGACCAAATCTGCGCGGCCGCGGTGAAAGCCGGCAAGATCCCCGGCATCTACTGCCGCGACGCCGAGCGCGCGCTGGCGATGGCCAAGCGCGGCTTCAAGTTCATCACCATCGGCAGCGACCTCGGCTTCCTGCGCGAGGGCATCGCCACGCAGATGAAGACTTTGAAAAAGAAATGACGGCTTAACCAATCGCCGCCACGAGTTCCTCCAGCGCCGGCGCCAAGTCCTTTTCGACCGCCGCCGCCTGCACTTCCACGACGCGATAGCCGCGCTGCTCCAGGTAAGCGCGCATCTCGGCGCGACCGTTGGTAGCCTCGTCGGTTTCCTCGACCGGCACCAGGTCGATCACGCACTTAAGTGGGAACGAGACAAAATCGGTGATGTGCGGACCGACCGGCACCTGGCGCTTGAAGCCGCGGCCGGCAAAGCGCCGGTCGTTGGTCAATGCCTGCCAGAGGACGCGCTCAGCTTCGGTCGGATTCCGCCGCAAGAGCCGCGCAAGGCCGCGCACCGGCCCGCGCCCGCCCGGCACCCGGCCCGAACCATGCTCGGCTATGAGATCGCGCAGGCGCTGCGCCTCCTCGCTGTCGAGCACACCGCCGCGCGCCGGGCCTTTGCGCCCCTGCACAAGCGCCGTGACGACTCCGTGCAGCGTGCGAATGTCCTGCTGCGTCGGGTTCATGCGGCGGAAGATGTTCTGCAGGTTGATGGTCATGGTGCCGCGTTTTTCTTCCGGGCGGAAGAATTCGACCTTCTCCAGCTCGCGGTCGAGATCGTCGAAGAACGCCTGCAACTGATGCTTGGCCGCCGGCGGCGACTTCTCCCGCCCGCTGATCGGCAACTCGCCGCCGCCGGCAAGCTTGAACCATTCGTAGGCGACGACCACCACCGCTTGCGCCAGGTTGAGCGAGGCGAAGGCCGGATTGACCGGCAGGGTCACGGTGGCGTCGGCCATCGCCACCTCGTGGTTCTCGAGCCCGATGCGCTCACGCCCGAACACCAGCGCCACGGTCTCAGCCGAAGCGACCCGCTCCGCCAGCGCGGCGGCGGCCTGGTCGGCACCCATCACCGGCTTGGCCTGATCGTGCACACGCGCGGTGGTGGCGAGCACGTAGGTGCAGTCGCCGATCGCATCTTTAAGACTTTCGTAGAGCACCGCATTGTCCAGGATGCGGTCGGCGCCCGACGCCATCACCCGCGCCCGCTCGTTGGGCCAGCCCTGCAGCGGCTTGACAATGCGCAGCTTGGCGAGCCCGAAATTGGCCATGGCGCGGGCCGCCGCCCCGATGTTCTCGCCCAATTGGGGCTCGACCAGGACCACCACCGGGGCCGGCGTCTCGATCCAGCGGCGGGTCTTGTCGGTGCCGGCTCCAGGCATGAAATCCTCCGTTGCCGGGGCTCTATAGCGGGCCCCCGGCGCTCGGGGAAGAACGGAGGAAGCCGGCTTTCACCGGCCTAATGCGGGTGCTATAGGGCGCGCGTCGAATTCGCCGTCGGCCGGATTCCCGGCTGGCGGTGTCCCGCCGAGAACAATTCATTCGAGGGCCCGAGGCAGAAGCCATTCCGCCGCGCCCATCAATGGTCAGTTTCCGCTCGGCCCAAACAAGCACGGCGACCGGAGGTGGTGAAGCATGCCAGATCTCGAAATCATGTGGACAAAGGTCGATGAAGCCCCGGCGCTCGCGACCTATTCCCTGCTGCCGATCGTCGAAGCCTTCGTGGGCGCGGCAGGTGTGTCCGTGAAGCTCAAGGACATCTCGCTGGCCGGCCGCATCCTCGCCACCTTCCCCGAGAAGCTCACCCCGGCGCAACGGATCAACGACGAACTCACCGAACTCGGCGAGCTCACGTTGCGCCCCGAAGCCAACATCATGAAGCTGCCCAACATCTCCGCCTCGATCCCGCAGCTCAGGGCCGCGATCAAGGAGCTGCAAGGCAAGGGCTACGACGTTCCGGACTATCCGGACAACCCGACGACGGACACCGAGAAAGACATCAAGGCCCGCTATGCCAAGGTGTTCGGCAGTGTCGTCAACCCGGTGTTGCGCGAAGGCAATTCCGACCGCCGCGCGGCGAGCGCCGTCAAGCAATACGCCCGCAACAACCCGCACAAGATGGGCGCCTGGAGCAAGGACTCCAAATCGCATGTCTCGTACATGTCGGACGGCGACTACTACGGCTCGGAAGTCTCGACCACCCTCGCGTCGGCAACCAACGCCCGCATCGAGCTGGTCGGCGCCGACGGCAAGGTCACCGTGCTGAAGGAAAAGTTGCCGCTTCTGGCCGGCGAGATCATCGACGCGGCGGTACTGAGCCGCAAGGCGCTGCGCGCCTTCTTTGCCGAGCAGATCGAAGCCGCAAAGAAGGAAGGCGTGCTGTTCTCGCTGCACGTCAAGGCGACCATGATGAAGATCGCCGACCCCATCGTGTTCGGCCATGTCGTTTCCGAATTCTTCGCCGACGTGATCAAAAAGCACGCCGACACGCTGAAGAAACTCGGCGTCAATCTCAACAACGGCTTCGGCGATCTCCTGACCAAGATCGAGACGCTGCCGGAAGCCGAAAAGAAAGCGATCAAGGACGACATCGCGGCCGAGTATGCGAAACGGCCGGGCCTCGCCATGGTCAATTCCGACAAGGGCATCACCTGCCTGCACGTGCCCAGCGACGTGATCGTCGATGCGTCGATGCCGGCGATGATCCGCGAAGGCGGCAAGATGTGGGGCGCCGACGGCAAGGCGCACGACGCCATGGCCGTGATTCCGGATCGCTGCTACGCGACACTGTACCAGGCGGTCATCGAAGACTGTAAGGCCAACGGCGCGTTCGACCCCAAGACCATGGGCACGGTTCCCAACGTCGGGCTGATGGCGCAGAAGGCCGAGGAATACGGCTCGCACGACAAGACGTTCGAAATTCCCACCGCCGGCACGGTTCGCGTCGTCGACGCGGACGGCAAGGTGCTGCTGGAGCGCCCCGTCGAGACCGGCGACATCTTCCGCATGTGCCAGACCAAGGATGCGCCGATCCAGGACTGGGTCAAGCTCGCGGTGCGCCGCGCGCGCCTCACCAACACCCCGGCGGTGTTCTGGCTCGACGCCAAGCGCGGACACGACGCCCAGGTCATCGCCAAGGTCGAGAAGTACCTGAAGAACGAAGATACGGCGGGGCTCGACATCCGCATCCTGGCGCCGGTCGACGCGATGAAGTTTTCGCTCGATCGCATCCGCAAGGGGCAGGACACGATCTCGGTTACCGGCAACGTGCTGCGCGACTATCTGACCGACCTGTTCCCGATCATGGAGCTCGGCACCTCGTCCAAGATGCTGTCGATCGTGCCGCTATTGGCGGGCGGCGGTCTTTTCGAGACCGGCGCCGGCGGCTCGGCGCCCAAGCACGTGCAGCAGTTCCTGGAAGAGGGCTATCTGCGCTGGGATTCGCTCGGCGAGTTCCTCGCCCTCGGCGCGTCGCTCGAACATCTGGCGCAGACCTACAAGAACGCCAAGGCGCAAGTTCTCGCCGAGACGCTCGACACGGCCATCGGAAAGTTCCTCGAAAACAACCGCAATCCTGCGCGCAAGGTCGGCGGCATCGACAATCGTGGCAGCCATTTCTACCTCGCCCTCTACTGGGCTGAGGCGCTGGCCGCGCAGACCAAGGACGAGGAGCTGCAAGCCCGCTTCAAGCCGCTGGCCGAGACGCTTGCCAAGAACGAGGACAAGATCAACGGCGAACTGATCGGCGCGCAAGGCAAGCCGGTCGACACCGGCGGCTACTACCTGCCCGATGACGCCAAGGCATCGGCCGCGATGCGGCCGAGCGCCACGCTGAACGCCGCGATCGCCGCGCTCTGACGCGGCTTTCACGGCCATGAAAGTCGATGCTATAGAGCCCGCCGCGGCTGCGGGAGGCGGCGGCGTCTTCGATGCGCGCGCGCCGAATTTTCCGCCAACCCGATGCCCGTTTCCAATGCCCGCTCTCAATAGGTGACTGCTTAAAATGGCGAAGATCAAGGTGACGAACCCCGTCGTCGAAATGGACGGCGACGAGATGACCCGCATCATCTGGCAGCTCATCAAGGACAAGCTGATCCATCCCTATCTCGACATCGATCTGCTCTATTACGACCTCAGCATCGAGAAGCGCGACGAGACCGACGACCAGATCACCATCGACGCCGCCAACAAGACCAAGGAGGTCGGCGTCGGCATCAAGTGCGCCACCATCACCCCCGACGAAGCGCGGGTGAAGGAATTCGACCTGAAGAAGATGTGGCGCTCGCCCAACGGCACGATCCGCAACATCATCGGCGGCGTGATCTTCCGCGAGCCGATCATCTGCAAGAACGTGCCGCGCCTGGTGCCGGGCTGGACCCAGCCGATCGTCATCGGCCGCCACGCCTATGGCGACCAGTACCGCGCCACCGACATCAAGGTGCCGGAGGGCGCCAAGCTGACCCTGAGCTACGTGACGCCGGACGGGCAGAAGATCGAGCACGAGGTGTTCGAGTTCCCGGGCGCGGGCGTCGCCATGTCGATGTACAATCTCGACGACTCGATCCGCGATTTCGCCATGGCCTCGTTCAACTACGGCCTGACGCGCGGCTACCCGGTCTATCTCTCGACCAAGAACACCATCCTCAAGGTCTATGACGGCCGCTTCAAGGACATCTTCCAGGAAGTCTTCGACAGGCAGTTCAAGGACGCGTTCGAGAAGAAGAAGCTCACCTACGAGCACCGCCTGATCGACGACATGGTGGCGGCGGCGCTCAAGTGGTCGGGCGGCTATGTCTGGGCCTGCAAGAACTACGACGGCGACGTGCAGTCCGACATCGTGGCGCAAGGGTTCGGCTCGCTCGGGCTGATGACCTCGGTGCTGATGACGCCGGACGGCAAGATGGTGGAATCGGAAGCCGCCCACGGCACGGTGACCCGCCATTACCGCCAGCATCAGAAGGGCGAGCAGACCTCGACCAATTCGATCGCCTCGATCTTCGCCTGGACCCGCGGCCTCGCCCACCGCGCCAAGCTCGACGACAACGCCGCGCTCGGCCAAGTTCGCCGCGACGCTGGAGAAGGTCTGCATCGACACGGTCGAAGCCGGCTTCATGACCAAGGACCTGGCGCTGCTGGTCGGCCCCGACCAGAGGTGGCTCTCGACCACCGGCTTCCTCGACAAGGTCGACGAGAATTTGCAGAAGGCGATGGGGTAGTTTTCCCTCGCCACAATCAAAGCGTTGTCATGGCCGGCCTTGTGCCGGCCATCTCGCTTAGGGGCGACCGTGCCCGCCTAAGCGGGATCGCCGGGACAGGCCCGGCGATGACAGGCTGAATACGCAGCCCCGCCCTACTTCTTCTCCGCCGCGGTCTTGATCTCTTCCTTCACGATGTCGCCCTTCGGCGTCACCGTGTCGCGGGCCGACGCGGCTCGCCACCACCTCCTTGATGCGCTCGGCGATGCGCGGGTCGCGCTCCATCAGCGCATGCAGGTCCTGGGCGTCGAGCACCAGCAGATTGGTGCGGGTAAGCGCGGTGGCGGTGGCCGAGCGGCGCGCCTTGCGCAACACCGCCACCTCGCCGAAGAACTGACCCGGCCCGAGCCGCAGCTTCTCTTTCTTGAGCGCCACCTCCACCTCGCCGGCGGCGACGAAATACATCGAATGCGCCGGATCGCCGGCGTGCACGATCACCTGTCCCGCCTCCACCACGCGCGCGCGCAGCAACCCCATGATGTCGGAGATCTCGGCGGCATCGAGCTCGGCGAACAGCGGCACGCGCGCGATCATGCCCCAGGTGACGACGAACTGGCGGCGGTGGATCTGCTCGGCAAACGCCGTGGCGATGATGCCGACCGGCAGCGCGATCATGATGACGCTGGCGAAGATGGTGGCGCTGGCGATCAGCTTGCCGAGCGCGGTCACCGGCACGACGTCGCCGTAGCCGATGGTGCCGAGCGTCACGATCGCCCACCACAGCGCGTCGGGAATGGTGCCGAGCTTGTCGGGCTGCACCTTGCCTTCGGCGAGATGCATTGCCGCGGCGGAAACCAGCGCGGTGCCGAGCGCGATCACCAGGCAGCCGAACAGCCCGCGCCGCTCGCGATAGAGCACGTCGAGCAGCGAGCGCATGGCCGGCGAATAGCGCGTGATCTTGAAGAAGCGCACGATGCGGAACACCTGCACCACGCGCAAGTCGGCCGGCAGCAGCGGCGCCAGCCAGAACGGCAGCACCGCGATCAGATCGACGAGGCCGGCGGGGCTCAGCACATATTTGAGCCGCGCCCGTGTCGGCGTGAGATCCCAGTGCGGTCCATGCTCGACCGCGCACCAGATGCGCAGGAAATATTCGGCGCTGAACACGACGAGCGAGAAATACTCGATGACCGCGAATATCGGTCCGTAACGCGTCTTCGATCGACGGCACCGATTCGAGCACGACGGCGACCAGATTGATGAGGATGAGCGCGACCAGCGCGCGGTCGACGATCACGCTGACGCGGTCGCCCACCGGGCCCTGTTCGAGCACCTGATAGACGCGTCGCCGCACTTCCTTGAGCGTGTCCTGGGCCATCGCGCGGTATCCTAACGGGAATCGTTTTAGGACAGATTACCGCCCTCGCCCTTGCGCTCGATCAAGCTTTCCGGGGCGGCGGCGCTCTTGGTGAGCCGCCCCAATTCGGCCGCGCGCATCGCCGCCACCCGCTCGATCACCGCTTCGTCGGGCAGATCCAGCTTTTCCAGCAGACGGGCGGCCAATTGCAGACCGGCTTCCACCGTTTCCGGGACGACGCTGACCGCGCCGCAATCGAGCAGGCGGACGGCATGGGCGGGGTCCGCGGCGCGGGCGAAGATCATCGGCTTGGCCTGGAGTTTGAGCGCCGCGGCCACCATGCGCTCGGCCGCGAGCGGGTTGTTGAGCGTCACCACGAAGGCGCGCGCACGCGCGGCGCCCACGCGCTCGAGCAGTTCCGGCCGCCCGGCGTCACCGAAGAACACCGGCTGATGGTCGAGGCGCATGCGCGCCACGAGCTCGCCGTTAGCGTCGAGCGCGACATAGGGCACGTTCTCGGCCGCCAGCGCCTGGGCGACCAGCCGCCCCACCCGCCCGAAGCCGCCGATGATGACGTGGTTGTTGAGTTCGGCCAGATCCGCCCCCGGCGCGTGCTCGCCGTGTTCGGCGAGCGCGAACCGTGCCGAAAGCCGGCGCGCGGCGGCGGCCAGCACCGGCGTCGCCAGCATGCTCAGCCCCACCACGGCGACGGCGCCGGCGGCGAGCCGCGCCGGCAGCAGCGGGCCGGCGACGGCGATCACCACGAAGGCAAATTCGCCGGCCTGCGCCAGCAACAGCGCGACCTCGGCGGCGTCCGGCCGCGGCACGCGGAACGCCCGCGCCACCGCGTAGAGGATCGCCGCCTTCGCGGCCATCAACGCGACGACGGCGAGCACGATCCAGCCGGCATCGGCCGCCATATCCACCAGGTCGACATTGGTCCCGACGGTGATGAAGAAGATGCCGAGCAGCAGCCCCTTGAACGGCTCGAGATCGACTTCGATGCTGTGGCGCACCTCGCTGTCGGAGAGCAGCAGGCCGGCAAGAAAGGCGCCGAGCGCCACCGACAGGCCGGCCAGGCCCGTCGCCAGCGAGAACACCACCAGGATCAGCAGCGTGATCGCCATGATCAGGTCGCGGCTGCCGGTGCGCAGCGCCGAGCGCAACAGCGGCCGCACCACATAGCGGCCGACGAACAGGATGACGATCACCGCGGCGAGCGCCTCGACGAAGGGGCGGATCAGCGGCAGGATGCCGGCGCCCTCGATCTCCTTGCTGCCGCCCATGATGTCGACCACGAACAGGATCGGCACCACCATCAGATCCTGGAACAACAGCACCGACAGCGCGATGCGGCCGGCCTGGTTGGCGGCGCGGTGCTGCTCGATCAGCAGCTGCATGACGATCGCGGTCGACGACAGCGCCAGACACAGGCCGAGCACGATGGCGGCCGGCGGCACGCCGCCGAACAAGCGGATGCTCCCGCCGATGGCAAGGGTGGACAGCAGCACCTGCAGGAGGCCGACGCCGAGCACGTAGCGGCGCAACTGCCACAAGCGCTGCAGCGACAGCTCGAGCCCCAGCAGAAACAGCAGCACGACAATGCCAAACTCGGCGAGCGCCGCGCCCTGCTCCGGATTGTCGAAGGTAACGTAGCGCAGCCACGGATGGGTGCCGGCAAGACGGCCGAGCCCTGGCGGCCCCAGTATGACGCCGGCGATCAGGAAGCCGAGCACGGTGCCGATGCGCGCGCGGTGGAACAGCGGCACGATCACGCCGGCAACGACCAGGAAGATGATGAGGCCCTTGAGGCCTTCCGCGTGCAGCACGGTTGGCGCCGCGCTCGTCATCGCCGTGGTCGGCAACCTTCAGATGCTAGCGATGGCACCGGCGCGGTGACAAGCGATCCGCGGGCCGGACCCTCCCCCTGCAGGGAGAAGGATAGGGTCAATTGACGCGACCCCACCCGGCTCGATTTCGCGCGCCGACCCTCTCTCAGGGGAGGTAAGCAAGCCTAGCCGCCGAGCGCCGCTTCGACCGCCTTGAGCGCATCCTCGGCCTTGGCGCCGTCGGGGCCGCCGGCCTGCGCCATGTCGGGCCTGCCGCCGCCGCCCTTGCCGCCCAGCACCTCCGAGGCCTTGCGCACCAGATCGACGGCGTGAACCGAGCCGGTGAGATCGTCGGTGACGCCGACGACGATGCTGGCCTTGCCGTCTTCGCTGGTGGCAACCAAGGCAACGACGCCGGACCCGAGCTGCTTCTTGCCTTCGTCGGCGAGACCTTTCAGTTCCTTGACGCCGATGCCGGTGACCGCGCGCGCCATCAGTTTCACGCCATTGACCTGGCGCACGCTGTCGTCGGCCGCGGCCGCCTTGCCGCCGCCGCCGCCCATGGCGAGCTTCTTGCGGGCGTCGGCGAGATCGCGCTCGAGCTTCTTGCGCTCGTCCAGCAATGCAGCGATGCGCGCCGGCATGTCCTCCGGCGTCGCTTTCAGTTCCGCCGCCGCGGTCTTGATGAGCTGGATCTGGTGGTTGGCGGCCTGACGCGCCGCGCGGCCGGTCAGCGCCTCGATGCGGCGCACGCCGGCGGCGACGCCACTGTCGCCGACGACCGAGATCAGGCCGATGTCGCCGGTGCGCTTGACATGGGTGCCGCCGCACAGCTCGACCGACCAGCCGAGCGTGTTGCCGGCATCGCGGCTCGCCCATCGCCACCACGCGCACCTCGTCGCCGTATTTCTCGCCGAACAGCGCGCGCGCGCCCGACGCAATGGCGTCGTCCTGCGCCATCAGCCGCGTGGTGACGGGCGCGTTCTGCAGCACGATGTCGTTGGCGATGTCTTCGACGCGCGTCAGCTCCTCGGCGCTGATCGGCTTGGGATGCGAGAAGTCGAAGCGCAGGCGGTCGGGCGCGACCAGCGAGCCCTTCTGCGCCACGTGATCGCCCAGCACCTGGCGCAGCGCCTCGTGCAGGAGATGCGTGGCGGAATGGTTCTGGCGGATGGCGGAACGCCGCGCGTGGTCCACATCCAGCAGCAGCGGATCGCCGACCTTGAGCGCGCCTTCCGTGACCGTGACGAAGTGGACGAACAGGTCGCCCGCCTTCTTCTGGGTGTCGGTGACGATCGCCGTGACGCCTTCGCGCCGCATCTCGCCGCGGTCGCCGACCTGGCCGCCGCTCTCGCCGTAGAACGGCGTCTGGTTGACCATGATGGCGCCGCTCTCGCCGGCCTTCAGTTCATCGACCGGCTTGCCGTCGCGCACCAGAGCGGTGACCACGCCCTCGGCGCTCTCGGTCTCGTAGCCGAGGAATTCGGTGGCGCCCGAGCTTCTCGCGCAGCGGAAACCACACCGCCTCCTGCGCCGCCTCGCCCGAGCCCGCCCACGACGCGCGCGCCTTCTCGCGCTGGCGCTCCATGGCGTCGGTGAAGGCGGCGATATCGACGCCGATGCCGCGCGCGCGCAGCGCGTCCTGCGTCAGGTCGAGCGGAAAGCCAAAGGTGTCGTAGAGCGTGAAGGCGGTCTCGCCGTCGAACATGTCGCCCTGCTTCAGGCCGCCGCTCTTCTCGTCGAGCAGGGCAAGCCCGCGCGTCAGCATGTTGCGGAAGCGGGTCTCCTCCAGCTTCAGCGTCTCGGTGATCAGCGCCTCGGCGCGGATCAGCTCGGGATAGGCCTGGCCCATCTCGCGGGTGAGCGCCGGCACCAGCTTGAACATCAGCGGTTCCCTGGCGCCGAGCAGTTCGGCGTGGCGCATGGCGCGGCGCATGATGCGGCGGAGCACATAGCCGCGGCCTTCGTTCGAGGGCAGCACGCCGTCGGCGATCAGGAAGCGACGAGGCGCGCAGATGGTCGGCGATCACCCGGTGCGAGGCCGCCTGCGGGCCTTCGGAGTCGACGCCGGTCTGCTCCGCGATGGCGCGGATGAGCGTCGCGAACAGATCGATGGCGTAATTGTCGTGGGTGCCCTGCAGGACGGCGGCGATGCGCTCCAGCCCCATGCCGGTGTCGATCGACGGCCGCGGCAGGTCGACGCGCGCGCCGCCCTCGACGCTGCTCGTACTGCATGAAGACCAGGTTCCAGATCTCGATGAAGCGGTCGCCGTCCTGCTCCGGCGAGCCGGGCGGGCCGCCGGGGATGTGGTCGCCGTGGTCGTAGAAGATTTCCGCGCAGGGGCCGCAGGGGCCGGTCTCGCCCATGGACCAGAAATTGTCGGCGCCGGCGATGCGCAGGATCCTGCTGTCGGGGAGGCCGGCGACCTTCTTCCACAGATTGAAGGCGTCGTCGTCGTCGACATAGACGGTGGCGAGCAGGCGCTCCTTCGGCAGGCCGAACTCCTTGGTGATCAGGTTCCAGGCGAGCTCGATGGCGTGCTCCTTGAAGTAGTCGCCGAACGAGAAGTTGCCGAGCATCTCGAAGAAGGTGTGGTGGCGCGCGGTGTAGCCGACATTGTCGAGGTCGTTGTGCTTGCCGCCGGCGCGCACGCATTTCTGCGCCGTCACCGCGCGGTTGTAGGGCCGCGTTTCCAGGCCGGTGAACACGTTCTTGAACTGCACCATGCCGGCATTGGTGAACATCAGCGTCGGGTCGTTGCGCGGCACCAGCGGCGACGACGCCACGACCGCGTGGTCGTTGCGCGCGAAGAAGTCCAGGAAGCTCTTGCGGATGTCGTTGACGCCACTCATGAAATACGCCGCTCGTCGTCCTGTTGGCCGCCCTCTGGGCCCATTCAGGCCCACCCCGGCGGCGGGCCGCCGGGACCGTTAAATGCCCATCCGGCTTGAAGTTTTATCCGGCTGCTATTTAGCGGCGGGGGGTCGAGGAGTCCAGGAAGGGGGCCGAGACGCGCGCCACGCGCTCCCTTCCCCTCTCCCCCCAAGGGGAGAGGGTGCATAGCGAATGCCCAAAGGGCATTCGCGTTCTTTATCCCCAAAATGACGGCCGGCGCGGGCGCCGGCCTATGGCGCAGGCGAAGCCGAGCGAAGGCGGGTGAGGGGGAAAGCGCGCCTCGATAAGCCCTCGCCCCCTCACCCGTCTCGCGCTCGCTATCGCTCCGCGCTCGCCGCCCTCTCCCCCCAGGGGAGAGGGAAAGCGAGACTGCCTCACAGCCCGCGCCGGACAACACCTCGTTGGCCCCCAAACGCACTTCGCCCCCGTCCTCGGTGGCGGCCGCTTTACGCAGCCGGGTGCCGACGGGGGCGAATTGCGTGACGCAGCACTCAAACTCAAGCGGCCGTCTCAAGCGGCCGTGCGGACCGCCGATTTGGTCTTCCTGGCCTTTTTGGTCTCTGTCTTGGTCTCTGTCTTGGTCATGTCCTTGGTCTTGGCTTTGGCTGCCGCCTTGGCCTCGGCCTTGGCTTTCACTTTGTCTTGCACCTTGGATTTCGCCTTTGCCGTCGTATCCGGCGTGGTCCCATCCTCGGCGCCTTTCCTGACGTCCTTCTCCTTGGCTCTTTCCTTGGTGCGCTCTTTGGCGCGCTCTTTGTAGTTCTTGCGCTTCTCAGGCTTGGGGCGAACGGTCACGAGACCGTCGGCCGGGCGCGGGGCGGCTGTCGTGTCAGCCGCTTCCGCCTTCGTCTGCAGGCTCGTCAGCGCAATGACCGTGCCGGACAGGTCACCCGTGGACGCAACGTCGGCTTCGAGACGGGTCTCGGTCTCGAAATCGGCAGGCTCATGGGCCGGCTTGTCGGCAGACTCATCGGCAGGCTTATTGGCAGGCTCGGGCGATACAGAAAGCGTGTCGATTGCCTCCTGCGCCGGTTTTGCGGCGACCGAAGCATCTCCCGTCACGGAGGGCCTCGCGTCGCTTAGACCGGCACCGGGCGCTAGCGCAGAATCGCTAGCGGCCGGCGTACCCGCATCCTTTCAAGCTTCGGCGGCCTCGTCGTCGTCGTCGTCCGAGACGGTCTCGCCGGTCATGATCGCCTCTTCGATCAGGCCGGCGTTCTGGCGCACCAAGCGCCTCGATCTTGGCGGCGAGGTCGGGGTTCTGCTTGAGGAACGTCTTGGCGTTCTCGCGGCCCTGGCCGATGCGCTGGCTGTCGCAGGAGAACCAGGCGCCCGACTTCTCCACCACCCCGGCCTTGACGCCGAGGTCGATCAATTCGCCGAGCTTGGAGATGCCCTCGCCGTACATGATGTCGAACTCGACCTGCTTGAACGGCGGCGCCAGCTTGTTCTTGACCACCTTGACGCGGGTCTGGTTGCCGATCACCTCGTCGCGGTCCTTGATGGCGCCGATGCGGCGGATGTCGAGGCGCACGGAGGCGTAGAACTTGAGCGCGTTGCCGCCCGAGGTGACTTCCGGCGAGCCGTACATCACGCCGATCTTCATGCGGATCTGGTTGATGAAGATCACCATGGTGCGCGAGCGCGAGATCGACGAGGTCAGCTTGCGCAGCGCCTGGCTCATCAGCCGCGCCTGGCTGCCCGGCTGCACGTCGCCCATCTCGCCTTCGAGCTCGGAGCGCGGCACCAGGGCGGCGACCGAATCCACCACCAGCACGTCGACCGCGCCGGAGCGCACCAGCGTGTCGGCGATCTCCAGCGCCTGTTCGCCGGTGTCCGGCTGCGAGATCAGGAGGTCGTCGGTGTTGACGCCCAGCTTGCGGGCATAGACCGGATCGAGCGCGTGCTCGGCGTCGACGAAGGCGCAGATGCCGCCCTTCTTCTGGGCCTCGGAGATGGTGTGCAGCGCCAGCGTGGTCTTGCCGGAGGATTCCGGCCCGTAGATTTCCACCACCCGGCCGCGCGGCAGGCCGCCGATGCCGAGCGCGATGTCGAGCCCGAGCGAGCCCGTGGATATCGATTCGACATCCATGGACTTGTCGTTCTTGCCGAGCCGCATGATCGAGCCCTTGCCGAACTGGCGCTCGATCTGGGAGAGCGCGGCGGACAGGGCTTTCGACTTATCCATGGACGATCCTTCGACGACACGCAGGGCTGGCTGACTTATCGTTCGCGCTCCTTATGGCCGGGATTCCCCTCTCCGACAACGCGGCCCCTTCGGCCGCCCCACCGGAATCGACTATGGAAGCACTGTACCCTATTTGTTCTCAGTTCGCAATATGTTCTATTTTTCGAATTTAGTCCTAATATTTCGCCCCGCGCGACCTGGTTTGAAATGTGGGCTGGCCTGATCTGGATTACCGGAACGCTTCGCTCGAGAATCCTCGATCCGCCAGCGCCTTGACCACCTCTTGGCTGTCGAACAACCGCATCAATTGATTGACGGTGTCATCGGCTGAGGCGTGCTCCCCACCCATGTGACGGGCGAGAATGGCCTGCGCCTCGCGGATTGTTTCGACTAAAACTGTGTCGTCCATCATAGAGACTCCGATCTAACGGCGGGCCGCCTCAGTTGGCGGCCTCTTTTGTTTTGGACCTCCTCAATACCCTGCTCAAACCACGCTTCGCTACCCTTACTATTCCGCCGTCTCGCTTTATGTGGCCCACTACGATTTCTGCCGCGTCCATGAGGCCCACGGCAACATGACCCCGGCCCTATCGCGCGGGCTGACCGGCCATGCAGGGTCGCTTGGGGAGCCAATCGACGCGCCGCTAGACCACGGTGCCGCCGGACTTGGGACGGCGGCATAAGAAGCCGGAGATTGGCCGCGTTCACGGCTTGTTGACCCAATTTGACGGCCGGCGTGCCCGCGTTACGGAACGTTAGACAGGCAAGAAGCATTCTCCCAGCACATAGGGAGAGCGCAAACATGCCTCAGACCTCAAATGTCATCCTGCCCTATGAGCCCAACTACAGGGGCCATTGGGAAGAAGCCAAGCGACGCCAGGAGACCAAAGAATGGCTCCAGCGGCGGGAGAATGCGGTGAAATCGCCCGCAACCGCGCCGGACCATGAGTTTCACCCCGAAAAAGGGGCCGCGTGATCCAATAGGCCGCCTCAATCAGCGGCCTATTTCCTCACCGGGTGCCGGCCTGTTTCGCTCCCGAGCGGCGCCGCTCGAAATCGCGCGTGGCCTCGTGCGATATCTCGGCTAGTTTGCCAGGCATGACCATTTCCGAACGCCTGCTGCCGGATCTGTGGCACTGCGGCTATTCGATCGCCGAGCTCTGGGGGTTCACCCCTCCCGTGACGCGGCAGACCTCCGATATTTCGGAGCCGCACGGCTTGCTGTGGGGCATCCTTCGTCTCGCGGAAGATCAAATTGATAAGGGCGCAGGTCACGCGTATCTGCGGCAGCGCATCGTCGCCGGCGATTGGGTCGGCATCGGCAATGCCGAGTCGGCCGCCGAGAGCCAAAAATTCGTCGTCATCCCCAAGGTGAAAGACGCAAAGTTTGGCCGCAAGAAATCAGCGGTGGGCGACGGCGTCACCAACTATGTGAACGTTCGTTTCGTTCACCAAAAGCTCATTGAAGAATTGGCCAGCGAAGACGCAGCACCGGAGTAGAACGCCGCTGATGCGCCGGGCCCTAAGCCGTCTTGTCGACGTGCCCGCCGATATCCGCGTCCGAGGACGGGTGATGCTCGCGGCCGTCGTTTTCACGATGGTCGCCCGCCGGCTCGCCGGGATCGACCTGGCGGTCCGCGGCCGGCCGCACCGGCCCTGCCGTTCCGGCAGGCCTGGCGCGCACGCGTGGGAATTGGACCCGGATTTCCATCGCGGTCCTCTTCATGACTCTTCTGAGCTTCGCCCAATCTACAGAGAAAAAGTGAGGATATTGCTAATGCAACCTTGGATTTTGGCGGCGGCCCGCGCCCTCGTCCGCGTCGCCCGCCTCAACCCAGCCTCGATAGCGTCTTGCTGAACTTCAACCTATGGATGAGAATGACTACCCAATCTTACCACCAACTATTTGAATTAACACGACTTTTACCTTAAATTTGACGCTTTGCTGTGCTCCAAATGCTGCTGACGTCCCTGTTCGGTTTTGCGACCCGTAACCGAAAGAGCGGGCCATGTTGCGTTTCGCGCTCGTTGCGTTGTGTCTTTTCATGCTGGCCGCCGTCGGCGTCGCGGCCACCGGCAAAAACGTGGCCTACCGGTCGCCCCACCAAGACGAACGATCGGCCACCACCGGCGGGCCACAGCTCAGGTCGCCCTTCCGCAAGGCCGCCATATGCAGGGCCGGTGAGAAGCAGTGCCGCATGGCCTCCTACATCACCTGGTGCTGCCAGTCCGACCAACAGTGCGACTACAGCGACGTCGGCGGCTGCCGATAGGGCCCGAACGGGCCCCCTCACCCACGTCCTTCCGCGTCGCCGGCGGCTCCGAGAGCGGCCAGGATCGGCCAACGGTACCGCGCCACCGGCCGCCCCGCGCGGCGTGCGGATTGCGAGCCTCGGCCGATGACGGCCGCGCCCCGGCCGGCGGCGGCGAAATTTCATGCCGGGCCATGAACGAATCTTTACCCCTCCTCTGCCATGTAGTTACGGCGGCGTGGCGGGAGCCGCGGCGTAGAGGAACCGATGGCGGCACCAGACACCAATCCACCGCTGCGCGATTGCGTCGCCTGCGGCGGCCCGGCGAAAATGATCGCCACCCTGCCCCCGGCGCGGGGCACGTCCTCGCTCGCCATCTTCCGCTGCGCGCTGTGCGGCACGGTCGACTGGATGACCCCGCAGCAATTGCCGATCAGGAGCGCGCGCGCCCGCGTGAAGGACTCCAAGGAATTCGCGCCGATCCGCTGCGACGCGCCGGCGCGCCTGAAATTCTCCGTGGAGGCCTAGCCGCACGATCCCGAAAAAGCCTGCCCCGGCTTGATCGGGGATGGGCACCGGTTTTCGGACAAGGTCATGCGCAACGAAATCATGCGCAACGAAAGCCCCGGTTCCGCGCCGCGGGCCTTAACCGGCGGTTAACGCCATTCTCGCGCGCGCGCCCCACGCGCCATACCCGCCAGGGCCGTGCCACCGTCCACTCCGGGAAACTCCTGAATTGCCGGTCGCGCGATGGGGCCGCTTAAACTGGCCCATGTCAGAAACCGTCACACCGTCCTGCCCGGCCTGCGAAGAACCGATGCGGTTGGCCCGCGTCATGCCCGCCGTCGCCGGCCATCCCGCGCTGCACAGCTTCGAATGCACCGCCTGCGGCGAGGTGCTCACCACCGAAGCGCCCCCGCCGGCCGCGGACGGCTAGCGCCACCCCATCAGCGTTCGCGCCTGTGGCGTCCGCCGCGCACCATCCCCGAATAGGGGGGTTCCGTCGGCGGCGCGCTGCGCTAATATGCCCTTCCAAGAATATAACGGAGCGCAAAAGCGCCATGGACCGCACGGTCGCTCGCCTCAATATCGAGCATTTCCGCCGGCTGCTCGCCAAGGAAACCGATGAGTTGCGGCGCCAGATCCTGCATCGCCTGCTGGCCGAGGAAGAAGCCAAGCTCGCCGAGCCGGGACCCAAGGAACGCAAGCGCCGAGCGCGCTAGCCCGTTCAGCCCCCGTCCCGCTTTTCGCTTCGCTCCTCCGTGCCGGCGCCATCGAAAATGTCGCGCCCGTGCCAGTCGCGCCAGTGGGTCGGGTGCACGTCGATCCGCTCGCGCGTGCCCGCCTTCATCCAGCCCGCGACGATGCGCCGGCAAGGAAATACCAGGGCGTGCGGCCCCTCGCCATCGAGAACGGCCAGTTCGAGATCGCGGTCAAAGGGTGCTGTCGAGATTTCCCGCCACATAGGCGCAGGATTCAGCGGCTGCGCGGCGTCGGCATTGAGATAGATCACATTCGGCAAAGAAGGCCGCAGCGCCCCCTGTCCTTGCTCGATTTGATCTGGATCAAGGTCACATGACACCGCACGCCCATGAAATGCGTATGCCATCGCGCCGCGCCGCCCCCGCCCCGGTCCTCCGCCACTGCCCGCTCTGCGGCATCGCCATGCAGGCCGGCAAATCGCGCGACGACCTGAAGCACTACGACACCTTCCAGTGCCTGACCTGCCACACCACCATCGTGGAAGCGGCGCCGGCGAACAGCCGGCCATAAATCTCGCTCGAAGATTGCCGGCGCGCGCCGCGTCGGCTGCCCGCAAACGGTGCAATCAAGAAAACGCCATCTTTGTTAATGGCGGGCGCCACGCCGGGCGCCCGCAAACACGCACCGTCTTTAAATCGTTGGGTTCCCGGAACCGAACCTCCGCTTGCGCGTTAGGGAGCCATCGGCTCGTGCCATCCCATGGCGACAGCCGAATTTGTCCACGGGGGAAGCCCTATGAAGTCGCCCATCATCAAGCGCTCTGTCGTCATCCGCGGCCACAAGACCAGCGTCAGCCTCGAGCAGCCGTTCTGGGATGCGTTCCGCGACATCGCCGAAAGCGAACGGATCAGCACCTCCGCCTTGCTGCGCAAGGTGGATGCCGAGCGCAGCCACGCCAACCTGTCGTCGGCGATCCGCGTCTTCGTGTTGGGGCACTTGCGCCAACTGGTGGACGCCGTGCAGTCGAAACACGACGGTCAGCACGTCCGCGACGGCTGGTGGGCGCCTGAACCCGCCAATCCGATCTAGTCCGCAGAGCCGCCAATACCGCGTGAAGCGTGTTGCCGCCGCGCCCGGCGGCAACAGGAACGCGTACGCCGCCTCACACCCCGAGATGGCGCTGCAGCACTTCCGGGTCGGCCTTGATCTCGGCCGCCGGGCCTTCGTGCACGATGTGGCCGTTGTTGATGATGTAGGCGCGGTTGGCGAGCGCGAGCGTGGCGGCCAGATTCTGCTCCACCAGCACGATGGTCTGGCCTTCCTTCACCAGCCTTCGGCAGGCCTGCATCAGGTCTCGCACGATGACCGGCGCCAGCCCCTCGAACGGCTCGTCGAGCAGGATGATCTTGGGGTCGCGCACAAGAGCCCTGGCAATTGCCAGCATTTGCTGCTCGCCGCCGGAGAGATCGGTGCCGCGGCTCTTGCGCCGTTCGGCCAGCCGCGGGAAGATTTCGTAGATGCGCTCCAGCGGCCAGGCGTTCGACGCCGTCAGGCTCGCCAGCACGATGTTCTCCTCGACGTCGAGGCTGCCGAAGATACGCCGCTCCTCCGGCACCAGCTGCATGCCGGCCTGGGCGATGGCATGCGCCGGCTTGCCGGCGACGTTGGCGCCGTCGAAGCTGATCGCGCCCGAGCGCGGCCGCACCACGCCCATCAGGCTCTTCAGGGTCGTGCTCTTGCCGGCCCCGTTGCGCCCAAGCAGCGCCACCACCTCGTGCGCTTCCACGCGCAAGGCGACGTCGAACAGGATGTGCGAGTCGCCGTAATAGCTGTTCAGCCCCTGGACCTCGAGCAGGCTCATGCTTCGTGCACTCCGCCGAGATAGGCTTCCTGGACCGCCGCGTTGCCCTTGATCTCGTCCGGCGTCCCCTCCACCAGCACCGAGCCCTCACGCAGCACGGTGATCTTTTCCGCCAATTCGAAGAGCGCATCCATGTCGTGATCGATGACGATCATGGTGCGGCCGCGCCCGATCGCCTTCAAGAGCTTGACCGTCTCGACGCGCTCGCGCGGGCTCATGCCGGCGAGCGGCTCGTCGAGCAGCAGGAGCGACGGCGACGTCGCCAGCGCGAGTCCGATCTCAAGCCGCCGCTTCTCGCCGTAAGCGAGTTCGGACACCTTGCGGTCGGCGCGGCTGGTGAGATGGACCAGCGCCAACGTCTCGTCCACGCGCCGTTCGAGGCCCTCGACCTTCGAGATGCTGCGCAACAGGTCGAGCTTGAAGGAGCCGCGTTTCTGCGCCAGCGCCGCGATGGTGATGTTCTCGCGCACGGTCAGTCGGTTGAACAGTTGATTGACCTGATAGCTCTTGGTCAGGCCGAGCTGGCACACCCGCGTCACGTCGAAGCCGGTGATATCCTGGCCTTCGAACATGATCTGGCCCGCTGTCGGATGGATTTCGCAGGTCAACATCTTGAAGAAGGTCGACTTGCCGGCGCCGTTCGGACCGATGACGCCGCGCAATTCGCCGCGCGAGACCGCGAAGTCGATATCGTCGTTGGCGACCACGCCGCCATAGCGCTTGCTGAGGCCCGTCGCCTGCAGGATGACGTCGGACCTCGCCGCCACGGCGGAACCGAGCGCCGCCGGCGCGGCGGACGATCCAATTTCCCTATCCTCGTCGCCAATGTCGGGTTCGGCCGGCTCCTCGACGTGGCCACCGCGCCGTATCCAGTCTGCGAGATCGACCAGCCCGCCGACGATGCCGTGGCGCAAGAACACCACCAACAGCACGAACACGAGGCCCAGCACCAGCTTCCAGGTCGCGCCGAGATGCAGCGTCGTCTGGAAGAAATCGGTCAGAAAGAGCCAGATGGTGGCGCCGACCAGCGGCCCGAACAGCGTGCCGGCGCCGCCGATCGCGGTCTGCATCACGAGCTGGCCCGAGGTGTCGAACATGAAGGCGTCCGGCGGCATGAAGCCCTGCATCACGCCGAGCAGACTGCCGGCAAAGCCGGCATAGGCCGCGGCGACCACGAAGGCCGTGAGCTTGTAGCCGTGGATGTTGTGGCCGACCGCTTGCGCCCGCAGGGGATTTTCGCGGATCGCGCTCAAGATATGCCCGACCGGCGAGCGCACGATGCGCAGCGCAAGCACCATGCCGACGAAATACCAGAACGCCAGAAAGACATACATCGATCCGTCGGTGTTGAACTCGATGGTCGTGAAACCGAGATAGAGCACCGGGGTCGGGACACCGGGCAACCCGTTCTCGCCGCCCGTAAAGTGCGATAGCGGATTGAACTCGACGAAATAGAACACTTCCGCGATCGCCACCGTGATCATGGCGAAATAGATGCCGGTGCGCCGGAGCGCGATCAGCCCGATCACGTAGCCGACGGCCGCCGATACGATCATGCCGATGAACAGCGCCGTCATGACGTGCGGAAAGCCGGCCTCGGTCAGCAGATAGGCCGCGAACATGCCGCCGGTGCCGTAAAAGGCCGATTGGCCGAACGACAAGAGCCCCGTGAAACCGAAGAGAATGTCGAAGCCCAGACCGAACAGGCCCCAGATCAGGATACGATTGATCGTCGTCGGGCGAAAAACCGAGATGCGGCAGCACGAACGGCGCGGCGGCCAGCCCGGCGGCGAGAAGTACCTCGATGATGAAGGAGCGTTGCTTGAACATCAGAGGACCGCGTTCATTCGCGGCCGGCTGCGCCGAGCAGGCCGTAGGGACGGAGCACGAGCACCAGCGTCATCGCCACAAAAAGCATGACGTAGGAATAACCGGGGTTGAACATCGAGGTGATGCTGATGATCTCGCCGGCGATCAGGCCGCCGAGCACCGCGCCCGGAAACGAGCCGACGCCGCCGATGACGACGACGACGAAGGTCTGCACCAGGATCGCCTCGCCGACGTCGGGCGAGATCGAAACCACCGGCGCGTTGATGATGCCGGCGAAACCGGCGGCCATGGCGCCGATGCCGAACACCAGCATGAACACCTTGTAGACGTCGATGCCGAGCGCATCGACCATGACGGAATCCTCGATGCCTGCGCGCACGATCATGCCGAGCCGGTGCGGTAGAGCACGATGTAGAGCACGAGCAACGCGACCGTAACGATGCCGAGCAGCGCCAGCCGATAGGTCGGATAGAACATGAAGCCGAGATTGATGATGCCGCCGAGCCCCGGCGGCGGCGGCGTGATCTTCGACAGGCTGCCGAAGAAGAAACGGACCGCTTCGACGAAGACGATGCTGAGGCCGAAGGTCACCAGCAACTGGTCCTCGTGCGGCCGGCTGTAGAACGAGCGGATGATCACCCGCTCGACCACGATGCCCACCAGCATGACGAACAGCGAGCCGGCGATGACGGCGACGATGAAGGAATGGGTATAGCTGAAGGCGACCCAGCCGGCGTAGCCGCCGAGCATGAACAGCGCGCCGTGCGCGAGATTGAGGACACCGAGCGTGCCGTAGATGATGGTCAATCCGGAACTGATCAGCGCCAACAAGGCGCCGAGCACCAGTCCGTTGAACAGCTGAGAGATAAAGTTAGCCCAATTGATCACGCTGTCGCCCGCGAGCTGCCACGATGAATTTAACCCGCATTCGTCACATGCACACCCGGCCATATGCCGGGCATCCACATCAACTTGCAATCGGAAAGTGGCCGGGCCGCGAAGACGAAGCGACCCTTCGCCGGGCCATGAGGAATTGGGGCACCTTCTCCGCACCGGTGATGCGGAGAAGGCAACTCTGGTCTCGACCGTCAGGTGTAGGAGCCGAGCTTGCAGCCGAACGCGTCGGGCTTCTGCATCAACGGGGCACCCGGCACGACCTCGACGACCTCCCAGTAGTCCTCCTTGTTCTTCATGTCGGACGGCTTCTTGCCGCGGACGATGACGACCGGACGGACGAGCTGATGGTCCTCGGGGCGGAAATGGACCGGACCCACCATGGAGTCGAAGGTCTCGCCCTTCTCGTACTGCTTGATGACATCCGGCGGATAGAAGGTGCCGGCCTCCGAGACCATGCGGGCCCAGATGGCGAACTGCATGTAGGCGTTTTCGGCGCCCCACTCCGGCCGGTAGCCGTACTTCTTGTTGAAGGCCTCGACGAACATCTTCGCCAGCGGATACTTGTCTTCCAGCGTCCACCAGAAGTCGGTCGCCGCGTAGACGCCCTCGGTGAGCGCCGCACCCACTTCCTTGGCCAGGAACGGGATCTGGTAGGGCACCACCATGGTCATCTTCGGGGTGAGGCCGAACTGCTTGGCCTGCTGGATCGACAGCACCGCGTCGCGACCCCAGTTGACGTTGACGATGACGTCAGCGCCGGAGTTGGCGATGTTGGTCAGGTACTGGCTGAAGTCCGAGGTGCCGAGCGGCGAGACCTGGTTGGTCACCATCTTCCAGCCGCCGTGGGCGCTCAGATAGTCGTTCACCGACTTGGTCACGGTGTGACCGTAGGTGTAGTCCGGCGTCATGAACGCCGCCTTCTTGTTCTTGCCCAGGTTCTTGATCAGCACCGGGCCGATCGCCGCGGCCGCCGTCTGACCGTAGAAGCACTGGCGGAACGAGTAGCGCGAGCAGTCCTTGCCGGTGGTGTCGTTGGAGCCGGAGATCGCCACCGCGTAGAGGATCTTCTCGCGCTCGGCGAACTTGTTGAGGGCCACCGCGACCGCCGACGAAGTCGAGCCGGTCATCAGCACGACCTTGTCGTCGTTGATGAAGCGCTGCTGCGCCTGCACTGCGCGGTTCGGCTTGGCGCCCGAGTCGGCGACCACCATCTTCACTGTCTTGCCGAGCACGCCCTTGGAGACCTTGGGGGCGATCTTCTTGATCAGCTCGTTGCCTTCGTTGATGTGCTCGACGGCGAGCTGCATGCCCTTGAGTTCGTCTTCGCCCTGCGCCGCATAGGCGCCGGTGCGCGGCACGGAGGCGCCGATGGTGACGGAGTCACCTTTCGAGCCGGCCGGCCACGTGCCGATCGGCGGCTTGTCCTCGGCGTAAACCGGGATCGCCATCGTGAAACCGCCCAGCACTGAGCCGCCGGCAAGGCCGGCGCCGACCTGCAGCAGCGTGCGGCGGGATACGGATTGATCGTCTTTGGAAAAAGCCATGTTAATTCCTCCCGATGAAGTTCATTCGAGTCGCCCCTCGAGTCGGTTTCCCGACGTCGAATGGAATCGAGGGTGGCATCTTGTCTTGCGTTGAGTTGTGTAGCGTTCGGTGCCGGTGCCGCGCACCAGCCGTCATCCGCGGCAATCGCTTGCCGTCGCCCCCCTTTTTAATTCTCCGCCATTGCTTCACGGTCTTTACCGAAACCGTCACCGGTTTCAGCCTCGACCGCGGTACCCGCGGAGATTCCGTCGCATCTAACCCATAGCCGAAGAGACCACAGGATCGTCAATCCCACTTTCGTTGAGGGCGACGACGGTGGCACCGCGCGCGCGCTGCAACGGCATGCACCTTTGTCCCAACATGCACTGCAACATGCACGCGCGGCGGCGGCGCCTTGCGCCGCGTGGCAACGACGCGAATGGCGTGTTTGCGTTGCAGCAAGAAGCGCCCCTGCGCCGCACGCAGGTCGCATGGCGACGCATGATGTTACGACCGGGCATGCTCGACTAAAGGATAAGGATAATGAACCGGGCCATGCGCCGCGTGCCGGCACACGCGCGTAACGGCGGTGCAATTCGGATGTATGCGAACGATCGCCGGCGTCAGGCTTGCGCGGCGCGTTTGGCGGACGCCATGTCGCGCTCGATGAACAGCCAGAAGCCGCCGCGGCGCGCCGACTGGACGCGGATGCGCAGCTCGCGCGACCGGTCGTTGAAATCGCCCGGCCAGGCAAACTCAAGATCGACCGGACCCGCCTCCTCCGCCTGCCTGATGCGGCCGCGGAACGCGTCGTTGCCAAAGGTGTGCGCCACCTCGAACAGGTTCTGCCCCAACGGCCGGCCGGGATAGCCGGACTGGCGCATCTCGGTCTCGCTGTAGAACAGCACGGTACCGTCGCGCTCGATGAGGATGACGCCGAACGGCAGCCGGTCGAGGTCGTGTTGGCTGAGACGCTCGATAGCGCCTGCGAGGTCCGGCGCGTCGAAATCGATGGTGGCTGTCATGACGCGCTTCCTTGTCATCCAGGCAACCCCCGTCCGCATCTTGTTATTATTGGCGTTAAACGCTGCAGCGTTCGAAACGTGCCATGGTACCTGCCGATTCGCCATAAGGCATTTCCCCTAAGGCAACCGCGTTTGTCATTGTGAGAGGTATATACGCATGCGATTTTCAATAAGTTTCAAAATGACGTTCGATACCAAAAGCGCCGCGTGACCGACCGGCACACGGCGCTTCGTGGCCGACGCAACTCGCGTCGGACACTTAATCCATCATACAAAGGCAGACGAAGCAAGATGTAGTAATTGTTATATCGGATGCACCGGCCGTACGGCGGCGGCGCTCACCCCAAATTCAACTCCTTGAAGAAGTCGTTGCCCTTGTCGTCGATGACGATGAAGGCGGGAAAATCCTCGCACTTCGATGCGCCAGATCGCCTCCATGCCGAGCTCGGGGAACTCCTGCACCTCGACCTTCTTGATGCAGTGCTCGGCGAGGTTCGCCGCGCTGCCGCCGATCGACGCGAGATAAAAGCCGCCGTGCTTCTTGCAGGCCTCGCGCACCTGCGCCGAGCGGTTGCCCTTGGCCAGCATGACCATCGAGCCGCCGGCCGCCTGGAACTGCTCGACGTATGAATCCATGCGCCCCGCCGTGGTCGGCCCGAACGAGCCCGAGGCGTGGCCCTCCGGCGTCTTGGCGGGGCCGGCGTAATAGACCGGATGGTCCTTGAAGTACTGCGGCAGCCCCTGCCCGCTTTCCAGCCGCTCGCGCAATTTGGCGTGCGCCAGGTCGCGCGCGACGATGATGGTGCCGGTCAGCGACAGCCGCGTCTTGGGCGGATACTTGGAAAGCTGCGCCAGGATGTCCTTCATCGGCCTGTTGAGGTCGACCTTCACCACCTCGCCGCCGAGCTTTTCCTGGTCGACCTCCGGCAGGTACTGCGCCGGATGATGCTCGAGCTCCTCCAGGAACACGCCGTCCTTGGTGATCTTGCCCATGCGCCTGGCGGTCGGCCGAGCACGACACGCCGAGCCCGATCGGCAAGCTCGCGCCGTGGCGCGGCAGCCGGATCACGCGCACGTCGTGGCAGAAATACTTGCCGCCGAACTGCGCGCCGACGCCCATCTGTTGCGTCAGCTTGTGCACTTCCTTTTCCATCTCGAGATCGCGGAACGCGTGCCCGCCCTCGCTGCCCTTGGTCGGCAGGGTGTCGAGATATTTGGTGGAGGCGAGCTTCACCGTCTTCAGGTTCAGCTCGGCCGAGGTGCCGCCGATGACGATCGCCAGATGATAGGGCGGGCACGCCGCGGTGCCGAGCGTGAGGATCTTCTCCTTCAAGAACGCCAGCATGCGGTCGTGCGACAGGATCGAGGGCGTCGCCTGGAACAGGAAGGTCTTGTTGGCCGAGCCGCCGCCCTTGGCGATGAACAGGAACTTGTAGGCGTCGTCGCCCTTCGGCGTAGATCTCCACCTGCGCCGGCATGTTCGACTTGGTGTTGGTCTCCTCGAACATGGAGAGCGGCGCGAGCTGCGAATAGCGCAGGTTCTTCTTCAGGTACGCGTCGCGCGCGCCCTCGGCCAGCGCGCCCTCGTCCGAACCGTCGGTGAAGACGTGGCGGCCCTTCTTGCCCATGATGATGGCGGTGCCGGTGTCCTGGCACATGGGCAGCACGCCGCCGGCGGCGATGTTGGCGTTCTTCAGGAGGTCATAGGCGACGAACTTGTCGTTCGCGGTCGCCTCCGGGTCGTCGAGGATGGCGCGCAGCTGCTTCAGATGCGCCGGCCGCAGCAGGTGGTTGATGTCGGTGAAGGCGGCCTCGGCCAGCGCCCGCAGGCTCTCGCGCTCGATCACCAGCACGTCCCGGCCCATGACCTTCTCGGTGCGTGACCCCGCCGACATCGAGCTTGCGGTATTTAGTCTCATCGGGCCCGAGCGGGAACAGGGGCGTGTGGGTGTAGGGCGGCAGCGGGGATTTGGTGGGGGCGTTCATGGGGGGCTCTGATACGAGGGTAACGATTGGACACAATTAATAACTTTTGGCGCCGCGGAAAAGCCCCGCCGAGTTGGCGCGGCGTTCGCAGCGATCCAGAACCCTAGAGGCTTCATTTCTCGGCAATATGGGAGCGAACCTCGTCCTCAATTTGAGCAACAAGCGCGTCAACCTCGCCTTCATTGAAAATCTGAGGCTGATTAGGGGCACGGCGCAATATTTCAACTGCAGACCCGAACGCCTTCTGTAAATCCGGATCGCTCGGTGCTCCTACCAAAAAATGCGGCTTAAATAACTCAACACCCTCATCTGCGACCACAGCAGATAGATGACCGAGCCATTCCCTAGCCTTTCCTTTGATACTGTCAGCACTTGCTAAATCAAATGAGATTGGCTCGTAGACATTCCACTGCCCGTTTTTCCAGGCATGCTTGAAAACAATATCATCAACGCTACCAGCTATTATTTTCTCTTGCATGTGAGAGGCCAGGTGACGCTCTTCCAATCTTTCCAAAACTGGCCGCCAAACGTCATCATCCGTCCTTCTGTGCTTAGCGCTCGTATCGTAACGAGACACAAAGCGCTCATATATCCTCTCAAATGTCTTCGAAGGATTTTCCGTCAGACCAGACCCCACTGGCGACCACTGCAAAGAACTATCATCCGGCGGAAACACTTCGCGTGCGATTGCCCCTGCATCTGATGCAGACTTGAAAAGATCGTTGCTTGGACGACGTCGACCAATTTTCCTGAATGACCGCCTGAGATTCGACATCGCGGAAACGAATGCCGTACGATCCAAGTCTGGGAAGACCCCTCTCAGTCGACCGATTGTTGTGCGAGTTCTGGCAATAACTTGCGCAGTTGAAGGGACGTACATGACAACGCCCACATTCACAAACTCGCCAGTAACGACGTCGTGCACATATCGAAGCACAGAATAAGTGTAAGCTGTCTTTTCTCTCATGTGAGCACCCGCTTCATTTCCGCGATGCACCCTTGAATGTTTTCCCTAGCCTCTACAATCAATCGAATTGCCGCCTCTGCTGAGGGACTTCCCTCAGACCATTCAGACGGGACAGTCAACATGTAACCGGCAATCTTTTGAGGGGACACGCTCAGCCAAGCCTGTTCTATAGCGTCATAGCCTATCATTGCGTGACGGAGGCCAGCACGAAAAATATGAAACCCGGCGGTTTCGAAAGCCTTAAGGCCGCCTAAGACCCATGGCGGCTGCCATCCGATTACAACCTCCTGACTGAAACAAAGTTCGTGGTCGAAGATGCGGATGTTTTCGCCGCGAACTATGCAGTTCGGGTTGGCCACCCGTCGGTCCGGATTTTGGATAATACCATCAAATGCCAATATTGACGCTGCAGTGTCCACCATGGCCTCAGAAATCGGAGTGTTTTCCGACCAAGCGGAGTATTGCCCTGTAATCATCCGAGAACCGAAAGCGACCGGCACGCTCGCTTCGATTTTAGATTGCTGCCCAGCATTAGGAATTGTGTCAACCCATGCCTTTGGAACTTCGACCAGAAACGCCTCCGGAATCGGTAGACCTAAGTCCCGAGCGAGGCATACCGCGACAGCCTCCCGAACCAAATTGGTGACGCCCTGATCGCACTCAGCAGAGAACTTCGCAACTACCTCTACCAGCGTCCCATCATGCTTCTCGCAAACAATCAGCGCGGGAGAAGTCCTCCCCTGAGACATTGGCCTCATATATTCCACAGCCGTAACCCGCGCGAGCATTACCTTCCCCCTGCCCTAAAGCAGTTGAGAACATGCATCTAACGTGGGTCAACCCCTGATCATTCCCGACCCGTAGGGCGGATTAGCGAAGCGTAATCCGCCATTCCCGGCAACCCGGCGCGTTACCGCTTCGCCAACGCGCGCCTCACGCAACGACCACCGCCATCTCCCCCACCCGCTTGCGCGTCGGCTTCACCGTGATGCGCACGTCCTGGCCGAGCGCGGTCAGGAATTCGAACAGCCGGCCGACCGAGAAATTGCCGGCGCGGTTGCGCATCAGCGCCGAGACGTGCGGCTGCTTGATGCCGAGCAGGAGGCCTGCCTGCGCCTGGGTCAGCCCGCGCGCCTTGATGATCTTGTAGATTTGCAGCGTCAGTTGCGCCTTCAGCAGTTCCTGCTCGGGATTGGGCAGGCCGAGGTCGGCGAACACGTTGCCGCTGCCGCGCGTCACGCTGATCCGTTTCTTGGCCATCAGTCCTGCCTCTCTCGATGATGCCGTTCCGCCTCGGCCAGCCGCCGGCGGATCAGATCGATGTCCTGTTTCGGCGTCGCGATGCCGCGTTTCGATTTCTTCTGGAACACGTGCAGCACATAGACGACGTCCGCGAACTGCGCCGTGTAGACGGCGCGGTAGGCGCCGCTCGGATCGCGCTCGACGATCTCCATCACCCGCGCCCCGCCGAAGCCCTTCAGCGGCTTGGCCGCCGGGTCGGTCTCGCCGCGCTGGGCCGTGTAAAGCGCCTGGCCGATGTCGCGCCGCACGCGTTCGGGCAGACCGCGCAAGTCCCGGCGGCTCGAACCGATCCAGATGACGGATTTGAGCGTTTCCGACATACAAATATACTAGTATACGTATAATTGTCAACGGAGGCTAATCGTCGTTATCAAGCTTGTTATGGGACGCATGGCCGGGTCAAGTTGACATCCGCGTTGGTCATCGGCCGGACCCGATTGCCGTCAATAAGTTTTTCGGGCCTCACCACTCCAACCCCTTGAAAACACACCCAACAAAAACTTATCCCCGCGCGCTTCCGCGCCCTTATCATGCGCCTCGTCCGGCTCGACTGAGGGGCGTCGTCGCGAGACGTCACGATGATGGAGCCGCCTTAACGGGGCCGATATCGGGGTGACCCGACATCGGCGATGCGGCGCCCGCGGGCGGGATTCGTAACCCCGTCCCCGGGAGGCCCTGGCCAGCCGTCCGCCGGCATTATGACCGGCTGCCTTCAATGGCTGGACGCGGCGGCGACGAAGGGCGGCGGAAGCTGCCCGGATCGGGGATCCGGCTCGGGTCCCGTCGCAGCCCGGAAGCACGGCGCCAGGGACAGAAATCGCCGCTTGTGGCGCGCCGAGAGGCGCCACGCCTTCGAAAAGAAGGCGTGCCCATAAGGAATGGCCGCGCCGCTCGGTGCGCCATCCCCTCTCACGTTTCGAGAGGGGAAAGAAGGAAGGGGAATACGGGCGAACCCGGCGCCCGGCAAAGAATACGGGCGGCGGAGCTGTGCGCGTGACCCCGAAAAAGCCTGTCCCCGACTTGATCGGGGATGGGAACCGGTTTTCGGAAAAGGTCACGCGCAAAAGAACGCCGGCTGTTTGAAATGTGAATCGGTGCAAGGCACGGAGCGATGCAGCTTCGCTCGCGTTCCTCGCCCATTAAAGTCCATGCGCCGGGCCGGCGCATCCATTACACTTCGGAATTTGCAAGAAGGGGGAATTTGACATGAACAGACCGTTTCCGGTCCTTCTCGCCCTCACCGCGCTCATGGCCATCGCGATGGCGATCGCACCCGCACAGGCCAAGTCAAAGAAGAAGACGGTGCGCCAGGTCAAATACTGTAACGAGCTGCCGTATAAGCAATGCGTGAGGTGCGCCATCGCGCGCGGCTACCCGCCGAGCCAGTACGGTTCATACTGCGCCAACCGGAGATAATGACAGACATGCCGCACACCGCGTCATTGTTCTTCATCCGCCCCCAAACCCGCTCCCCGGCTTCTTATATTCCGGCCGCGGCGGCGCGAAGATGTCGAGCACGCGGCAGCCTTGCGCGCCCGCGCGCATGGTGTGCGGCACGTTGCCGGGCGTGCGCCAGAAGTCGCCCTGCTTCACCGGGATTTCCTCGCCGCCCTGGAAGCGGATGGCGGAGCCTTCCAGCAGCACGCTCCATTGCTCTTCCGGGTGATGATGCATCTTGCCTTCCGCGTCGGGCGCGATCGTCACCACCGACAGCATGGCGTGCTCGCCGGCGAAGATGCGCGTCGTCAGCCCCGGCGCCAGCTCGCGGAACAGGCCGTCGTCAGGATTGTCCAGATTGTGGAATTCATCCTTCTGGCTCATGGGGCCTCCCCTTGCCGTTTCGTTGCGCGCCGCGGCGCCGATCAGGATTTGCCGTAGCTGCCCTGGTAGCGGCCCTCGCGGATCGCGGTCATGGTGTCGGCTTCGCGCTTGATCTGCGCCTTCACCTTTTCGAGCAGGCTCTCGGCGATGCTTTGCGGAAACGACACGATGCCGTCCTCGTCGCCGACGACGATATCGCCCGGCGAAATGACCGACCCGCCGATGGACACCGGCACGTTGATCTCGCCCGGCCCGCTCTTGTAGGGCCCGCGGTGGATGGCCGCGCGGGCGAAGAACGGATAGGTGTCGGCGGCAATGGCGCCGGCGTCGCGGATGGCGCCGTCGATCACGTAGCCTTCGGCGCCGCGCCACTGGGCGATGGTCTTCATGATCTCGCCGACCAGCGCCCGGCTCTCGTCGCCGCCGCCGTCGACCACGATCACGTCGCCCGGCCCCACCAGTTCGAGCGCCTTGTGGATGGCGAGATTGTCGCCGGGCCGCGTCTTGACGGTGAAGGCGACCCCCACCAGCGCGCCGCCCTTGTGAAAGGGCCGCAAGCCCACCGCGCCCGGCAGGCGGGCCAGGTTGTCGCTGATGATGGAGGTCGGCGCCTCGCGGAACGCCGCGATGAGCGCGGGCGCCGGCTTCGGCACGCTGTCCATGGCGATGGTGATGTTATCCATTCAACTATTCCTGATCCCTAGGCAGACGGACGCAGCATAGCCCCTCCGCTGATCCCCGCGAAAGCGGGGACGGGCACGAACGGAGAGGATGTTGCCCACACCTGATCGCTTTATAAGCACGCCTTCGCATTGACCAATCACCGAACATCTGGCATTGGCGCTTCGTGTCTTTGTCTTGAAGCGAATCTGTCTTACCCGAATGGCTCCTAGACCTTTCCGCATCGGCCGCTCGCGCACCGGCTTCGGCCTGTTCGCCACAAGACCGATCAAGAAGCGCACCCGCATCGCCGAATACAAGGGCCCGATCCTCACCGAGGAGGAGTCCGACCGGGCCGAGCGGCGCGGCAACCGCTATCTCTACGAAGTCTCCAAGAACCGCACCATCGACGGCACCCCGCGCTACAACGTGGCGCGCTACGCCAACCATTCCTGCAACCCGAACGCCGAATCGATCACCTGGCGCGGGCGCGTCTTCATCAAGTCGATCCGCGACATCAAGCCGGGCGAGGAAATCGTCTACGACTACGGCACCGATTACCTGAAGAACGTGATCGGCCGCTCGAACTGCCAGTGCTCGCGCTGCCGGCGGCGGCGCGCCCGCCGCGCCAAGGAACTGCGCGAGGCGCGCAAGCGCCGCGCCGCCCGGCTCGCCCGCAAGGCGGCCGCCGCGCGCAAGGCCCGAACCAAGACTAAGGCCAGAAAGACAACCAAGAAGAAGAGCCGGCGCACCCGCTGAGCCCAAGCCCCCATAAGAAAAGTCCCTTAAGAAAAACATGTCCCGTACCTCATCGAGGCCGTTCCGCGTCGGCCGCGCCAAGACCGGTCTTGGCCTGTTCGCCACCGAATCCATCGCCAAGGGCCGCACCATCGTGGAATACCGCGGCCGCCGCATCACGGCGGAACAGGCCTGGGAGATCGAGCAGAAGGGCAACAACCGCTATCTGTTCGAGATCAACAAGCGGTGGACCATCGACGGGTCCTCGCGCCGCAATCTCGGCCGCTACATCAACCACGCCTGCAAGCCGAACGCGGAAGCCGTCATGCGCCGCACCGGCAAGCTGGAGTTCGCCGCCTCGCGCTGGATCGAGCCGGGCGAGGAAATCACCATCGACTACGGCGAGGACTATTTCGACCTGCTGCTGGCGAAGAAGGGCTGCAAGTGCATGACCTGCGCCACCAGGGGCCCGCGCAAGACCCGGAAGGTGGGCAACGGCAAAGGGGCCAAAAGCAAGAAGAAGAACGGCAAGGCCCGCTAACGCGTCGTCCATTCGCACGGCTTCACCCGTTCGTCCCCGCGCAAGCGGGGACCCAGGAACACATCCTCGCGGCCGGCGGTTGTTGCCCTGGATTCCCGCTTGCGCGGGAACGAACGGAATTTGGGGCAACGCCCTTCCGCTTTCGCGATGCCGAATTGACCCGGCACCCATCGCATCGCCGCTATTCGCTTTAAGGCCCTGACCCGCCCCGGCCCCCGTGTTAGGCAGTGGCCCCTGCCGCCTTAAACCCCGAGGCCTTGTGAGCACAGACCAGCGCACCTTGTCCGCGCGCAGCGACCGCGTCCCGCTCGGCATCGTGCTGATGCTGGGGGCCACCGTCGCCTTCGCGGCCTCGCAGGCGGTCTCGAAATGGCAGGTGGCGAGCTATCCGGTCGCCGAGGTGCTGTTCTTCCGCGGCTTCATCTCGCTTCTCACCTGCGCGGTGCTGATCCTGCCGCGGCACGGGCTCGGCGTCTTCCGTACCCATCGGCTCGGGGCGCACGCCGGGCGCAACTTCACCCAGACGATCGCGCAGACCTGCATCATGATCGCGCTCAGCCTGATGCCGATCGCGAGCGCGATGGCGATCAACTTCTCCACGCCGCTGTTCGCCACCTTGTTCGCAGCCATCTGGCTGAGGGAGAAGGTCGGCGTGGCGCGCGCCTTCGCGCTCCTTGCGGGCTTCTTCGGCGTGCTGCTGGTCGCCTCCCCCGGCGCCGAAACCTTCCGCATCGGCGCCCTGTTCGCCCTCGCCAACGCGGTGCTCTACGGCGGCGTCACCACGGCGGTGCGTGGCTTGAGCGCCACCGAGTCGCCGGAAACACTGACCATGTATCAGATGGTCTTCCTCACTCTGTTCTTCGGCCTGGCGCTGCCGGTGTTCGGGTTCATCTGGCCGAACACGACCGTCGACTGGCTGGCGCTCACGCTGAACGGCGTCGTCAACGGCGTTGGGCAATACTGGTGGACGCGTTCGCTGTCGATGGCGCCGCCGTCCGCGGTCGGGCCGTTCTATTATTTCTCGCTGGTGTGGGCGATGCTGCTGGGCTTCACGTTCTGGGGCGACATCCCCTCGCTCACGCTGCTCGCCGGCTCCGCGGTGGTGGTCGGCTCCGGCCTGTTCCTGCTCTGGTACGAGAGCGGCAGGAAGGTGGTCACCGAACCGACCTAGCGTTAGAAGAGCGCAAACGACTAAAGACCGACAGGGAGAACGAACCGATGAGCCTCAACATCCGCCGCATCGTCACCGGCCACCACGCGAACGGCAAAGCCAAGGTGCTGATCGACGAACCGGTCAAGAACGTGCTCTCGCTGCGCCCCGGCGCGCATTCGAGCGTCATCTGGTCGAACGACACCTTGCCGGCGAACAACGATGGCAACGAAGACCCCTCGGGCAAGAAGATCGGCACGACGATTGACGGCGGCGCGGTGTTCCGCGTTATCAGCTTCGGCCCCGGCGTGACCCCGCGCAATCACCGCACCGATTCCCTCGACTATGCGGTGGTGATGGCGGGCGAAATCGACATGGTGCTCGACGACGAGACCGTGCGGCTGAGGGCCGGCGACGTACTGGTGCAGCGCGGCACCGTGCACAACTGGATCAACAACGGCAGTGTCCCCTGCGTCATCGCCTTCGTCCTGATCTCGGCGAAGCCGGTGGAGATCGACGGCAAGCCGCTGCCGTCGCATGGGTGATATTGCTTGTTACGTACAAGTGCTTGAAGCGCGCGCCACACACTCGGTGTCATGCCCGGGCTTGACCCGGGCATCCATGCTGACTTTCAGCAAGCCAAGACCTTACGGCTGAAAGCCGCGTTGCGGCCTCATGGATTGCTGGGTCAAGCCCGGCAATGACGACGGAGAGGTTTGCGCACGCCCCCTACTCATCCAGCTCCGGATAGCGCCGGAAAATCCCGCTCTCGTTGAATGGAATACGCCGCTCCGAGGCGAGATAGGCTTTGATGTTGGGCCGCTTCTCGACGCGGTCGCGAACGTCGACGAGACCGGGCACGTCGCGCTCGAGGCGCTTCATCGCCTTCGGAAAGGCGTAGCGCAGGCCCTCGATCAACTGGAACACCGAGAGATCGGCATAGGTGAACTTGCGCCCCAGCAGCCAGGGCCCGCCGCTCTTCTTCAGCACCGTCTCGCAATAGCCGAGATATTTCGGCGCCCGGTTGTCGAGGAAATTCTCGCTGAAGCGCTTGGCCTCCGGCTTGACGTCCTCGTAGTAGAACTCGCCGCCGAGCGGGTGATGGGTGTCGTGAATCTCCTTGACGAAATCGGTGACGGTGAGCTGCAACTGGTGCAGCCACAGCCGGCCGGCTTCGTCGGCGGGCGCGAGCTTCAGGCGCGGCCCGAGATAAAACAGAATTTCCGCGACCTGCGCGATCACGAGCTTACCGGCTTTGAGAAATGGCGGCGCGAAGGGCGGGCGCTTCTCGCCCCGCCCTTCCATCACCGCCATCATTTGCGCCATACCGCGTCCTTTGCGCGCGACGTCGTCATAAGATGCGCCGGCATCTTCCAGCGCCAGCCGCACGAACTCGCCGCGGCCCTGGATATCCGGCCAATAATAAAGCTGATAGCGCATGGGAACTCTCCGCCGTCATGCCGCCCTCGATGCAGGTAGCGCATTCAAGCAAGACGTCGACGGCCGGCACAAGAGCCGGCCACGACAAAACGCAAAAGCCGATTGGAATTAACCCGCCTGCGCCAGACCGTCCGGCAAGTCTTCCGGCGGCGGCTGTGAGCCGACCACGCGGTCGCGGCCGGCGGATTTGGCCTCGTAGAGCCGCTTGTCGGCGATGTCGAACAGCTCGTCATAATCCCCGGCGTCGGCCGGACAGGTCGCAACGCCGATCGAGGCGGTCACCGCATCGCGCACCGCCAGCCCGGCGATGGTGCGGCGGATGCGTTCGGCCAGCATCAGCGCGTCGGTCTCGCCGATGCCGTCGGCGATGACGACGAACTCCTCGCCGCCGAAGCGATAGGTGAAGTCGCTCACCCGCGCCGCCGTCATGATGCCGGCGACGATTTGCTTGAGCTTGCGGTCGCCGGCGGCGTGGCCGAAGCGGTCGTTGAACGCCTTGAAATGGTCGATGTCGATCAACAGCAGCGCCAGCGGACGGCCGGCGGCGGCGGCGTGCTCGACCGCGCGGCGGCCGTAGGATTCCAGCGAATGGCGGTCGAGCGCGCCGGTCAGCGCGTCGCTGCCGGTGCGCGCCAGCAGGTCCTCATAGCGCTCGCGATAGGTCAGCGTGTCGAACACGTCCCAGATGCGCGGCTCGTTGCGGCGCCGTAGCGGCCGCTCGAAATAGACGAGATAGACGGCGGCCATCGCGCTGTAGAGCGCGACCGCGCCCATCTTGGCGATCCAGCCGCCGACCAGCACCGGCAGGCCGGCGCCGGTGAGCATGTGCAGGCCGGCCCAGAACGCCACTCTGATCGAAGGTCAGGATCAGCGCGCTGCAGACCAACAGGCGCGGAAATACATGTGTCGCCGAACCAGGCGCGCGAGCGCTCATAGAGCAGGATCATGAGGATGCAGTCGAAGAACAGGATCGCCGTGCCCCACACCATCAGCGCGCCCATCTGGTTGAGGAAGGCGAAACTGGCGGCGCGGTCGGGACCGAACGATACCAGCACGTGATGGCGCATGACGAAGGCGAGCGCGAACAACAGCACGTTGCCGAACAGCAGGCCGTAGATCGGCTGGCGCACGACCACGGCGTCCTCGCGGATGTAGAGCAGCAGCAACATCATCAGCTTGCCGGTGAACAGCACGGTGGAGCCCGGCGAGGCGACGATGCCGAACGGCAGCGAAACGTAGAAGATGGCGGCGAGATAGGTCTCGAGGAAGTGCATCACCCCGAGCGCGCAGAAAAAGGCGCCGAGGCCGATGCGGCTGCGCGCGCGCAGCAGCGCGGCGAGCGCAACAAAGTAAAGCACCGCATCGCCGCAAAGCAGCAGGAGGTTCTGCAATCCCGTCATCCGCGCCCCTGGCCCCAAGCGCTGGCCGGCACGCGCATATCACCGCGACTGCCAGCGACATTCGCCGGCGGTTTTACAGGCCAAAGGGTTAAGGATTTTGCTCCAGCGGCGGTGACGATTCACAACCAATTTGCCGCGCACGATATGACGAAGACGAGCGCGGGCGAGAGCGGAACCGCCCTCGCCCGCGGCAATTGCCTAAGTTTTCGCCGCGTCAGTTTGCCGCAAAGCAATACAGCAGCCCGTCGCCGCCGGTCGAACGCAGGTCGGCCTGGCTGCAACCGCCGTCCTTGCCGCGCGAGTGGTGCGACGAATTCCACGAATGCGACGGCGGATCGTCGCGCAGGCCCATGCGGTCGGCGTGGCCGAGCATGGCCGAGCCCTTGGTGCTGCTGGTCCAGTTCTGGCAGGTGTGGTCCTTGCCGTCGGTGAATGTGGTGCCGTCAGCTTGCGAGCCGGTGAGGATGTCGTGACGGTTGGGCTTGTCGCCGCGGCCGTTGATGACCTCGCCCTTTTCCGACAGCGCGGTCTGCTTGGTGAGGTTATTGGTGCCGTGCAAGGTCGCCACGTCCTTGGCGACAACCACGCCCTTGGCGTTCATCCACGGCCCCTTGCCGATGCGGTCGCGGGCGTTGACCGCGTCATTGCCTTGCGTCGACAGGTAGGCGCGCCAGGTCTTGCCCCCCGCCCCGACCGCGGCCGCCAGCTCCTGGCAATGCTCGTCGGCACCGGCAAGGCCGCCGAGGTCGGCGCCCTTGCCCGGCCCGTGGCTGGTCACAAAGAACGTCATATTGGCTGGCTGCGCCGCGACCGGCGCAACGCCGAACAGCGCCAGGCATGCCGCAAGCGGCACGCCGACCCGAAAAGCCGTCATGGGTGTTCTCTCCCGTCTTGGCGGAAGCCCATCGCCCCGCCACTGGCAAGAAACAACACCGGCGGCGTGGCGCTATTCCGGCGATTCCGCCGGACGGCGGCGGCTCTTTGCCGCGGTGGATCGGTTCAGCCGGCCTTAGCGCCGCCGTATTGCTCGTCCGTCACGGGCTCCAGCCAGACGACGTGCTCGCCGTCCTTGGCCTCCTGCATGGCAAGGTGCTCCATGGCGTGATCGGGCGCCGCGCCGTGCCAATGCTTTTCATCCGGCGCAAACCAGACGGTATCTCCCGGCCGAATTTCGCGGATCGGTCCGCCCCAGCTCTGCACCAGCCCGACTCCGGAGACGACGTGCAAGGTCTGGCCCAGCGGATGGGTATGCCACGCCGTCCGCGCACCCGGCTCGAAGCGCACCCAGGCCGCGCGCAGGATCGCCGGTTCCGGCGCCTGGATGATGGGGTCCTGCCACACCGTGCCGGTGAAGCTCGGCGGTCCCACTTTGCGCGACGGCCGCGATCCGCAAGCGAAGATGTCCATGAGTCTCCGTCCTCCCTGAAAAACGTCAGCCGCCACTGCAACACGCCGGGCGCGCTCTTGTCTCGCGCGCCGCTCGCACACACACGCCAAAATTATACGCACACAAACAAAAAAGCCCGGCGTCGCCGCCGGGCTTTGGGCTCAAAGCGAAGTCCTTCGCGAAGCGTTCAGGCCGGCTGCAGGTTGCCGGCGGCCTGCTTGCCGCGCTCGGTGACGATCTCGAAGCTGATCTTCTGACCCTCGACCAGCGAGCGCATGCCGGCCTTCTCGACGGCGGTGATGTGCACGAACACATCCTTGGAGCCGTCGTCCGGCTGGATAAAGCCGTAGCCTTTTTGGGTATTGAAGAACTTCACCGTTCCGGTAGCCATCAGAGTTCCTTTCACGCCTTTCCGTTGATCGCCCGCGCATTCACGCCGACGTGCAACTGTCCGAGTTTTGGGAGATCACTTGAGTCGCAGCCCAAAGCCGGGAGCGTGGCAGCAAGTAGCGCCGAAAACCAGGTTGCAGGGGCGGGCAAATAAACTGATTTTGGCTTTTGGTCAACGAGGAAACGCAGATTCCCGCGGTACCAGGCCGCCCGTGGCATACCAGAGCAATTAACGATCGGTGAACGCGGATCCCGCACCTGCGGCATTTCAGCCCGCCATGGTCTCTTTTACCGTCGCCACCAGTTGCTTCAGCGTGAACGGCTTCGGCAGGAAGGCGTATTGCTCGTCGCTCGGCAGGTTCTTGCTGAAGGCCTCCTCCGCATAGCCGGATACGAATATGATCTTCACGGTCGGGTCGCGCCGGCGCAGCTCCTTGAGCAGGGTCGGCCCGTCCATCTCCGGCATCACCACGTCGGAGACCACCAGGTCGACACGGCCGCGCTCGTCCAGCACCTCGATGGCCTCGACCCCGTTGCCGGCCTCAAGCACGGTATAGCCGCGCGAGGAAAGCCCGCGCGCGTTGAGCGCGCGCAGACCCTCTTCGTCCTCGACCAGCAGGATGGTGCCCTGCCCGGTCAGATCGGCGCTGGCCGCGCGCGCCGCGCTCTCGGCCGCGGACTCGACGGCGGATCCGGCGGCCGCCGCCGCTGGCGCGGCACGCTCCGCCGCCTCCGCCGCCACCTCCTCCGCGCCGGGCACGTGGCGCGGCAGGAAGATGCGGAACGACGGTGCGGCCCGGCTCGCTGTCGGCATAGATGAAGCCGCCGGTCTGCTTGACGATGCCGTAGACCGTCGACAGGCCGAGGCCTGTGCCCTTGCCCACTTCCTTGGTCGAGAAGAACGGCTCGAAGATCTTGTCGATGATCTCGGGCGGTATGCCGCTGCCGGTGTCACTGACCTCGACCAGCACGTAATCGCCGCGCGGCATGCCCTTGTAGCCGAAGGCGGCGCTTTCGTCCGCCGGCACGTTGGCGGTGCGCACGGTGAGCTTGCCGCCTTCCGGCATGGCGTCGCGCGCGTTCACCGCCAGATTGACGATCACCTGCTCGAATTGTGACAGGTCCGCCTTCACCGGCCACAGATCGCGCCCGAACGCCGGCGTCAGCGTCACGCGCTCGCCGATCAGCCGGCGCAGCAGCATGGTGAGGTCGCTCAGCGTCTCGTTGAGATCGAGCACCTGCGGCCGCAGCGTCTGCTTGCGCGAGAACGCCAGCAGCTGCCGCACCAGAGCGGCGGCGCGGTTGGCGTTCTGCTTGATCTGCATGATGTCCTTGAAGGACGGATCGGTCGGCCGGTGCGAATTGAGCAGGAAGTCGGTCGCCATCATGATGGCGGACAGCACGTTGTTGAAGTCGTGGGCGATGCCGCCGGCGAGCTGGCCGACCGACTCCATCTTCTGCTGCTGGTTGATGCGGTCTTCCAGCGTGCGCTGGGCCGTGGTCTCCAGCGCATAGACGATGGCCGCCTCGCCGTCGCGGTCGGCGGCATCGACCGCGGAGACGAAGAAGCTCGCCCAGCGTTCGTTCTTGCCGGCAAGCTTGGCTTCGACCGGCGCGATATCGCCCTCGCCAGCCGCCGCCTTGGCGATGGCCGCCTCCAGCGGCGCGCGGTCGCGCTCGACCACCACCGACAGGATCGAGCGTTCGTCGCGCTTGAGCACGTCCTCGAAGGCGTTGGCGAAGCGCGCATTGCTGCGCGCAATGCCGCCGGCCTTGTCGACGGTGGCGATCGCCATCGGCGTGTTCTGGAAGAAGCGCATGAAGCGCACTTCCGCCGCGCGCTGGGCGTCGTCGCCGGCATCGCGCGCGCGGTTGAGCACCAGGGTGCGCGAGGCGCCGGACACGCCGTCGGCGCCGAAGGCGACCTTGTGGAACAGGCGCACCGGCACCGGCTTGCCGGTGCGGGTCTTGAGATCGAGATCGAGCACCTCGGTCTTCACCTCGCCGGGCGCGGCGCTGAGCGTCGTGAGCAGGGCGGCGCCCTCGCCGGCGACGATGTCGTTGAGCTTGAGCGAGCCGGCGCCGACCTGGGCGAGATCGTGGTCGAGCCAGCTCGCCAGCGTGGCGTTGAGATAGACGATGTCGCCGGCGGCATCGACCGAGAAGAAACCGGCCGGCGCGTGGTCGAGATAGTCGATGGCGTGCTGCAGCTCCTGGAACACGTTCTCCTGGCGCTCGCGCTCGCGGGTCACGTCGGCGATCGACCACACCGTCAGCCGGGCGTCGCGCTTGCTCGCCCCGAGCGGACGCACGCGCATGCGCAGCCAGCGCCCGCCCTCGTCAGCCTGCCCGGCGACGCGCACCTCTTCCTGCAGCCGGCGGCCCTCGCGCGCCGCCTTGAGCAGGCGGTAGATGGCTTCGGAAACGTCCGGGTCGCCGATGAACACCCGCTCGATCGGCCGCACGTCGGCCGCCCCGTCAGCCCCGATCAGATTGAGATAGGCGGCGTTGGCGTAGAACACGCGCCCGTTCTGGTCGGTGACCACGACGCCGTCGAAGGCGTTATCGACCACCGTCTTGAGCAAGGGGTTGCCCTGCTCGCGGCCACCGAAACGCATGATGCCGGCGGCGAGCGCGAACAGCGCGAACACGCCGATGGTGCCGAGCACCGCAAGCAGCGCCAGGATGTAGTTTTCGGCCTGGCCGCGGCCGACATACATCAGCCCGGCGGCGGCGCCGACCAGGAGCACGGCGACCAGCAGCACCAATCCGATCGAGCCGCCGCGCGGGGCGCTCTGGCTCTGGTCGAAAGCCTGCCGCCCCTCCCCTTCGCCGCCGTCCTGCGCCGGCGTCCGCGTGGTACGATCCTGACCTGCCATAACGGTGTCGAACCCTGGTTTCGCCGCGGCGCGTGCCAGCGCCCGATCCTCCAACTGCCTTAAGGCCCCTATGCGCGCAAGGGCCTGCCGGAGGCCGTCCCCGGCCCTCTCATATTAGCGGACAACGGCCCGGCGCAGGCGCATAACATAGCCGATCACCTCGGCCACCGCCTTGTAGTGTTCGGGCGGAATCGCCTGGTCGATTTCGACGGTGGCGTGCAGCGCGCGCGCCAGCGGCGGGTTCTCGACCAGCGGAATGCGGTGGTCCTCCGCGATCTCGCGGATCTTGCGGGCGACGGCGTCGACGCCCTTGGCGACACAGACCGGCGCCTCCATCCCGCGTTCGTATTGCAGGGCGATGGCGTAATGGGTCGGGTTGGTGATCACCACCGCGGCCTTCGGCACCTGCGCCATCATGCGCTTGCGCGAGCGCGACTGCCGCATCTGCTTCAGCTTGCCCTTGATGGCCGGATCGCCTTCCGACTGCTTGTACTCTTCCTTGATGTCGCGGAGCGACATCTTCTGCTTCTGGTACCAGGTCCGGTATTGGAAAAGGAAATCGGCGACGGCCACGATCGCCATGACGGCAACCACCGCGCCCATGATCTTCAGCGCCAGCGTGCGGGCGAGCGGCAGAATCGCGGACGGATCGACGCGCTCCAGCGCCATGATGCGATAGCGCTCGGGCCACATCAGCACGGTGATCACGGTGCCCAGCACCAGAATCTTGACGATGCCCTTGATGAGATTGGCCACCGCCTGCATGGAGAACAGGCGCTTGAGCCCCGCCATCGGCGAAATCTTGGAAAGCTTGGGCACAAGCGCTTGGGTCGACCACACCAGCCGGTGCTGGATCACGTTGCCGGCCACCGCCGCCAGCATCAGCAGCAGCACCGGCACGGCCAGCGCCGCCAACAACTTCAGCCCGATGGTCTGGTAGAGATGCGGCAACGCGGTCGGATCGACCCGGATCTGGTAGGAATTGAGGATCAGCCCGCGCATGGTCGTGGTGAGGCTGGCGCCCATGCTGGTGGAAAAGACCATCAGCACCAGCGTGGCGCCGGCCATGACGAACCAGGTCCCGACCTCCTGACTCTTGGCGACGTCGCCTTTCTCGAGCGCCTCGTCCAGCTTCTTTTGTGTCGGGTCTTCTGTTTTTTCGGCGTTATCGTTTTCGTCGGCCATGGCGTGCCTTCCGTCAAGTCAGCGCGATGCCGGCGAGCACGCCTTCGAGATACCCGACGAAGGTGCCCATCATGGCGCCGACCACCAGCAGCAGCATCAACAGACCGAGCAGGATCGAGAGCGGCAGGCCGATGAAGAACACCTGCATCTGCGGCATCAGCCGCGACAGGACACCAAGTCCGAGATTGAACATGAGCCCGAACACCAGGAACGGCGCGGCGAGCTGGATGCCGATACGGAAGGCGACGGCGACGACGCCGGTGATGTGCTGGGCCACGTCGCCGGCCAGCGGCAACTCGCCCGGCTTGAAGATATTGTAGCTGTCGTTAAGAGCGGCGATCACGAGGTAGTGCAGATCGGTGGAGAAGACCAGCGTGACGCCGAGCAAGGTGAGGAAGTTGCCAACCAGGGCGCCCTGCTGGTTCTGGGTCGGATCGATGGCGGTGACGAAGCCGAGGCCGAGCTGCTGGGCGACCACGGTGCCGGCCACCTGCAGACCGGAAATCGCCAGCCGTGCGGTCATCCCGAGGATAATGCCGACGATGATTTCCTGGATCAGCAAGGTGATCACCGGCACCAGCGACGTCTTGAGATCGACGGCATAGGCCTTTTCATGCGCCGGCAGCAGGACGGCGGTGAGCACCAGCGCCAGCGCCAGCCGCACGCGCGACGGCACGGTCAATTCGCCGACGCCCGGCAACAACATGACCATGGTGCCGATGCGCGCGAAAGTGAGCAGGAAGGCGGCGGCAAACGCGGGCAGGAATGAAACGTCGATTTGCATTCTAGTGATCCGATTCCGACATTTGCATCCCGCTACTGCAAGCTCCCGAGCAAATGCCGGAATCAAAAAACCACCAGCGACTATTTGAACCTAGCGGTGCTTTGAATTTGACTTTTGATGAGCGGCTTCCCGCAGATGGGTATCAAACGTCAAATTCGCTCCACCAGAGGCTTCTAATAATTGACGGGTGATCTTGCCCGACAGCCGGCCCGCACCTTCCGCGATTGCGCCCTACCCGCTGACGATGCGGGCGGCGATGCGCAGCATCTCGGCGTGCAGCTTTTCCGCCATGAATGGCAGCGCGACCAGAAGCGCGATGAAGATCGCCAGGATCTTCGGCACGAAGGCGATGGTCATTTCCTGGATCTGCGTCAGCGCCTGCAACAGCGAGATGGCGACGCCGACCGCGAGCCCCACCAGCATGACCGGGCGCCGCCACCTCGACCAGCGTGAAGATGGCTTCGCGGGCGATATCGAGAACTTCCGGTCCGGTCATGTCACTCCCATTTCTTTTTGCCGCCATTGTCCGCGACAGCGGACGATCCAGTCATCACAGGCCCGATCGATGCGATATCGAAGCCCACCGGGCGCAAGGGGCGCTCCATGCCCCGCCGTCGCGGGGCACGCCCCGTCACGCTCAGATCGGCATCCGCATGATTTCCTCGTAGGCGTTGATCACCTTGTCGCGCACCGCCACCACGGCGTCGATCGCGACCTCGGTCTCCGACACCGCGGTGACCACGTCGACCATGTTGGACTTGCCGTTGGCCGCGGCGCGGGTCTGCGCCTCGGATTTGTGGCCGAGCTCGTTGACGTGCGTCGATCGCCTCCTTGAGCACAGAGGTGAAGCTGGTGCTGCCTTGGCCGCCGCCGCCGGCGGCAAGGCCGGCGCCGCGCCGTGCGCCCGGAATCGGTGGCAAGGCGCGCGATGTTGGCATAGGTGCTGGCGGCGGCGAGCGGTGAGGCCATGGCGGTTCATTCCTTCTGTCGCTTGCGCGTGAGCGCCGCGGGGCGATCCGGGCGCTTAAGCTTTGAGGATGTCGATGGTGCGCTGGATCATGCGCCGTGTGGCGGTGACCACGTTGATGTTGGCCTGTAGGACCGCTGCGCCTCGCGCATGTCGGTCATTTCCACCAGCGGATTGACGTTGGGGTATTTGACGTTGCCGTTCTTGTCGGCGGCCGGATGGCCCGGCTCGTACTTGACGCGGAAGGCGGACCTGATCGGTTCTGCACCTTGCCGAGCTCGACCAGTTTCAACGCCGAGCGCGCGGTCGAACTCGGTCTCGAAGGTCGGGATCTTGCGCCGGTAAGGATCGCCGCCCGGCGTGGTGGCGGTCGAATCGGCGTTGGCGATGTTTTCCGAGATGATGCGCATGCGGCCGGCCTGGGCGCGCAGGCCCGAAGCGGCGACCGCCAGCGTCTTGAAGAAATCCACCACGTCCCTCCCTGGTGCGGCGATCAGCGCTTGCCGAGCGCGGTCTTGATAAGATTGAGGCTGCGCGTGTAGAGCGCGGTCGCGACCTGGTAATCCATCTGGTTGCCGGCGACCTTCATCATCTCGTTCTCGAGGTTGACCGCGTTGCCGGTCGGCCGCACGTCGAATTTGCCGTGGCCGGTCGAGCGCGAACTCGGACGCCGGTCGAAGCCGGCGAGATGGCGCGGCTCGGTGCGCGCGAGCGAGACGTTCGAGACCGCCGGCCGCGCGAGCTGGTCCGGCTGCGTCGAATTTCGGCGGCACCAGGTCGCGCGCCCGGAAACCGGGCGTGTCGGCATTGGCGACGTTCTCGGACAGCACCTTCTGGCGCGCCTGCGCCCATTCCATGCGGGTGCGCAGCATGGACAGAATCGGAAGTTCGCTTATCCGAGCCCCATCGCTTTCCCCCGTTGAGGCCCCCGGCGGCGGGTATGCCGCGCTAGGCAGACTTTGCCGGGCGTATGGTTAATGGCGGGTAAAATCGGCCCGGAACGGGCGCAAAAGCGTTGACGGGCCGTTTACCATCGCAAGCGCGCAATCACGCGGCGGCGTGCCAAAAAGGCCTTTATTTGTTAACAGTCTGTTAGTATTCGAGGCGGCAAATAGTGCCCAGAGCGTTAACCATTCGGGCGATCGCCGACACCATGGGCCGCAGTACGACGTTAGGAGCCTGATCGATGTTCGACCTGTTCGGCTCGGAGCTGCCGCTGGCCGCCCGCTTCTTCATCGCCTTTCTGGTGGTGCTGGCGCTGATCGGCCTGACCGCCTGGCTTGTGCGCCGGTTCGGCGCCAATCGGCTAGGCGGCGCCGGTGCGCGCGGGCGCCAGCCGCGGCTGGCGGTGATCGACGCTGCCAGCGTCGACGGCCGCCGTCGCCTGGTGCTGATCCGCCGCGACAACATCGAACATCTGCTGATGATCGGCGGGCCGACCGACGTGGTGATCGAGCCCAATATCGTGCGCGCGGCCTCGTCGGCGCGCGACACCATGCGCGAACCGGCGCGTCCGGGGATGCCGTCGGAGCCGCCGGTGCGCCCTGTCGCCGCCGCGGAAACAGCTTGGCCGTTGCAGCCCGCGAGCGAACCGCCGCCGGTCGCGCCGCCGCGGTCCTACCGCACGCCAGCGAGCGAGGAGCCGCCTCCCTATCGCGCCCCCGCGAGCGAAGAACCCTGGCTGCCGCCCGAACCCGGCGCCCGCCCGCGCCCGGCGGATAGCCTGAGCGGCCTGGCGGCTGAACTATCCACCAAGCTGACGCCACCCGAGGCCGGCATGCCGCCAGTTGAGCGGACGGAGCCGCGCGTCGCATGCAGCGGAACCGGCCGAACCGGCCGCCGCGGCGGACCACAATCTGTCGGAAATGGCGCATCAGCTCGAAGCGGCGTTGCGCCGCGCGCCGCTGCCGGAAGGCCGCCCGCCGGTAACCGATGCGCTCGCCACGCAAGCGCACGCGCCAACACCGCCGCCCGAGGTCAAGGCGCCCGAACCGAAAATCGAACCGCGCGTGGAGGCCAGGTCCTTCGCCAGGTCGGAACCCAGGTCCGAACCCAAGATCGCGCCCAAACCCGAGCCCAAAATTGAACCCAGAATTGAACCCAAGAGCGAACCGAAGCTCGAGGACAAGCCCGAACAGAAGCCCGACGTGAAGCCCGCATCCAAACCCGAGCCGGCCTCGGCCTCCGACAAGAATCTCTACGACAATCTCGAAGAGGAGATGGCCAGCTTGCTCGGCCGTCCATCAGGCAAATCGTGACAGCACGCTTCGGTCGCCGCGTCCGTCTGTCGACGGTGGCGATCGGAGTAGTCGGGCTGACGATCGCGGCGGCAAGCACACCGGCCGTCGCGCAGGAGATCAGCGTCAATTTCGCCAAAGGCGGCGGCTTGACCGAGCGCGTGATCCAGATGATCGCGCTGCTCACGGTCTTGTCGCTGGCGCCGTCCATCCTCGTGATGATGACGTCGTTCACCCGCATCGTGGTGGTGCTGTCGCTGTTGCGCACCGCGCTCGGCACCGCCACCGCGCCGCCCAATGCGGTGATCGTGTCGCTGGCGCTGTTTCTCACCGCCTTCGTGATGGGCCCGGCGCTGCAGAACGCCTACGACACCGGCGTCAAGCCGCTGATCGCCAATCAGATCACCGCTGAGCAGGCGTTCGAGCGCGGCTCGGTGCCGCTACGCGCGTTCATGGAAAAGAACGTCGGCGCCAAGGACCTCAAGCTGTTCATCGACATGTCGAAGCAGCCGGCGCCGAAGGACCCGAAGGACCTGTCGCTGCGCGTGCTGATACCGGCCTTCATGATCTCCGAGCTCAAGCGCGCCTTCGAGATCGGCTTCCTGTTGTTCCTGCCCTTCCTGATCATCGACCTGGTGGTGGCCTCGGTGCTGATGTCGATGGGCATGATGATGCTGCCGCCGGTCGTGGTGTCGCTGCCGTTCAAGCTGATCTTCTTCGTGCTGGTGGACGGCTGGAGCCTCGTCGCGGGCTCGCTGATCCAGAGCTACGGCGGCGGCTAGCGGGCCTCGTTGCCGCTCCAACTGCGCGAAGGCCTACGCTCACATTTGGCGTTATGCCGAGACACCCCGGCACGGTCGGCGCAAAGGCAGGCGAATCCTATCGGCGCTGACGCCTTTCAGGGTGTGATCGATATCGTCCGGTCACGCATTGTGGCTGCGCGCGTCCTGCGGTCACCGCCGCGGAATCGACCCGGTCGGCTGATCCGGCGCCTTCGGCGGCGCCGGCAATTTGGCGCCAGCCGGCTTGGCCGGCACTTGGGCAGCGGAGCGTCCGGGCGCTTTCGGCTTCGGCGCCGCCGCGGGCGTCTTGTTGGACGCGCCGGGGCCGGGATTTGCATCCTTGGGCGGCACCGTGTCGGGCCGCGACAGTTTCGGCGCCGCCTTCTTGCCGGTCTCGCCAGGCGTCGCGGTTGCGCTCGAATCCGGATAGCGCTTGCGCATGTCGTTCAGGAAGGCGTCGAGCGTGTCGAGACCGGCGACGTGGGTGGCGACCGCGCGGAATTCGGCATTGGCGGTGCCGATCGGCGCGCTCACCACGTCGAAGGCGTGGCCGTCGGGGCTGTCCTTCATCTTGGCCGCGTATTTCTCGCGGTAGCGCTGCAAGCTGAGCGGCTCCTCGGCGAGCGCATAACCGATCGCCCCGCGCAGGATATCGAAACGTTCGCTCGCATCGAGCGGCCGGAAATCGCGCCAGCGCTTGCCATACATCAGCTCGATCTGTTCGGCGGCCTTGCGCCAGTGGTGCGCGGACCACAGCACGTCGGCGCGCAGCCGCATCGCCTGATGGCTCTTGATGTCATGGATCACCTGCAGCGCCAGATTGTAACGGCCGAGATCGGACAGCGCCCGCGCCTGCAGCAGCAGGCGCTGGTCACGCAGTTCGTTGTTGAGTTGGGCGGTGCGCGTCGACTGCAGGGTGGCGAGCGCGCGGTCCGGCTTGTGATCCATGAGGTAGATGACCGCGAGCTTGGTCGCCACCTGCGCGCGCGCGGCACCCTGCAGGCGGTGATCGACCTGGTGCTGCAACAGCTTTGCCGCCTGGTCGAGCAGATCGACCGCCACCAGCCGGTCGGCGAGCCGGCGGATCATCTCGTCGCCGCGGCGGCCGATCGGCGTCAGCTCGCGGTAATCGTAGAACAGCCCGAGCGCTTCGATCGGCGGCAGCGTGTCGCCCTTGTGCGACAGGAACAGGCTCTCGAATGTGGACGCCGCCTCGTCCTGGATCTTGCGCGTGAGGTCGGAATTGGGATGCGCCAGCAGCGCCACCCGCATGACGTGGAAGGCTTCACGATAGCGGGCCTCCTTGGTGTAGAGATGGGCGAGCAGCCTCAAGCCCTCCGCCTCGGTCGCGTCGCCGCGCCAGATGGTGGTGAGCGTTTCCAGCGCCGCGACCGTTTCCTGCTCCGACATCTGGCCGAGCTTGTGGAGCAGCTCGATCTCGCGCAGCTTGCCCTGCGCGGTCGCCGGCCCCGCAGAAGCTTCGGCGGCGGCCTGGTATTTCGACAGCGCGTCGTTGGTGCGGCCGAGCCCCTGGTCGAGACGGCCGACCAGCACGTCGAATTGAGGCTTCTTCTTGGGCGACACGCCTATGCCGTCGAGGAGATTGACCAACCGCGCGGCCTGGCTGAAATCGCGTACCTCGACCGCGGCGTGCAGCGCCTCCAGTAACGCAATGCGCTGCAGTTCGAGCGGCAACGCGGCCACTGCGGTCTCCACGTCGCGGAACAGCTTGTGCGCCTCGACCCATTTGCCCTGACGCGCATGGGCAATCGCGCGCCAGACCTGCGCGTCGAGCTGGTTGCCGACCTGCGGCTGCGACAAATCCTTGATCGCGTCATTGGGCCGGCCGAGCATGATGTTGGCGACCGATCTCATCACGCTGCCGGTCACGTCGTCGCTCTGACCGGCGAAGGCGACCTTGAGCACGCCCATGGCCTCGGCCGACATATGACGGGCGAGATAAAAGCGCGCGAGATTGAGCCGCGCCACCTTGCGCCTTCCCGGCGGCGCCGCGGCCGCGAGCCGGACCAACTCCGACTGCCGCTGGTAATAGCTGCCGTCGCGATCGAGACTCCACAGCTGATTGTCGAAGGTGGTGGCGCGGAAGCTCGCCGCCGATTGCTGCTGCGCATTCATCGCCGCCGACAGCGCCAGCCCGCCCGGACGGGTGAACGTGACGCTGTCGCCGCCGACCTTGCCGGTCACATCATCGGCGATCGGGCGCACCACCACGCCTTGCCGCGAGGCCAGGGTGTCGAGCTCGACGAAGTCCTGCGAGCGCAGGAAGCCGCGCACCGGGCCGAGCCCGGTCATCACCAGCAGATGATCGCCCACTTCCGGATCCGACAGGCGGTGCAGCTTGCCGGGATGCTCGAACGGAATGACAAGGTTGGCGCGGTCGCGGGAGACCATGACGCGGACAACGGAGAGCGGCTTGCTGGGGGTCATGATGGTGTCGGCGACGGTCACCGTCCAGGCAGGCCCGTCGCTGTCGACGCTGATCAGCCGCGGTCGGCTGAGGCGGATGCGCACGACCGCGGCGCCGTCCTCGCTGCGCTTGACCGTGGCGCCGCGGATGGCGCCGTCGGATTCGGCGGCCAGCTTGCCGAGGTCGATCTCGGCCGGATTGTCGAATACCAGCCACAGCATGTCGGCGCGGCGGAACACGGCGGCCGGCGTCGGCACCGCGAAGGGAAATTCGATTTTCAGGGACTGCCCGTCGCCGTGCAGGCCGGCCACCACCGCCGCCTTCGGATTGGGCGCCGGCACGGACGCGGCCTTGGCGGCCGGCTTGACCGGCGCTGGCTTTTCCATCGCAGGCTTGCTCATCGCGGGCTTGTTCATCGCAGCCTTGGGCGCAGGCGCGATGGGCTCGAGCGGCTTGAGCGTGGTGTCGCGCGCCGCGCGCTTTGACGGTACGGTATGCGGCGCCATCTCGGGCTTTGCCGCGTCCGGCTTGGCCATTTCGGGTTTGGCCATTTCAGGCTTGGCCATCGCGGACTTGGCCATCGCGGATTTGGCCATTTCCGGTTTGTGCCAGGTCCGGCTTCACCATGTCCGGCTTCTGCCTTTCCGGTTTCGGCGCCGACGGCGCGGCCATGGCGTGCGGCGCCGCGGCGGCTTTCTTGGCCGGCGGCGGTTTGGCCGCTGCGTGATCCGGCTTCGGCACCATGATCTGCGGCGACGGCGGCGGTGCCGGCTTGCTGCCCGGCGGCGCACCCGGCGCGACCATGTCGACCATCGGCGGCGCGTCGCCGTCGCCCGGCGCCGAAGCGTGCGGCGTGACCGGCTTCACCGCTGGCGCCGGCACGGTCTGCGGCGGCGCGATCGCCGGCGCGCCCGGCTCGGTCGCCGCCATCTGCGCGGCGCCCGCAGCAAGCGCCTGCTTCGGCGTGGCATCGGCGTGGCCGATATCGACCACGAAGCTGTGGCCATTGCGAAAGGTGCGCACCTGCGGGTCGTCGTGGAGCTTGAAATGCACCGCGGCCGAACGGTTCATGCGCACGGTGTCGATCGTTTGAACCGTGGATGGCAGCGCCGACAATGCGTCGGCCAGATCCCATTTGATCGGCTGGTCGAAATGCAGCGTATAGGTCCCCTCCCCGCGCTCGGGGTCGACATGGGTCGTGGTCGGCAGGTCGAAGACGTAGCGGCTGAAGGTCGGCTGGGTCGCGACCTTGACGCGGATTGGGTCCGCCAGGGCCTTTTGGTCGGCCAACCGCGCCTGGTCGATCAGCTTATCGGCCTCGCCGGCGCGGCGCGCCAGTTCGTCGATCACGTCCTGCGGCAGGCCGGGCAGCAGGCCACTCCAGTCTTCCGGCAGAAGGTCGATGAACAGCCGCTGGCCGGCGGGGATGACGTGGAATTTCACCTTGCGCGCCAGCGCGATGCGAACCGCGGTGCCGTCGGGATCGCGGCGCGCCGCGCTGATCGTGGCGGGCGCGCCGACGTTGAGCCGGTCGACCGAAACGTCCACCGGCTTGTCGAAGTGGACGATCATGATCGGCCAGGTCAGGCTGACCTTGGCCGGCACCGGCTGGTCGAACTTGAAGACCAGCCGCGTGAAGCCGTGGCCGGTCGTGGCCGAGACCCTGCCGTCGAGCATCTCCTGGGCGCGGGCCGGGGCAAACGCCAGCACCGCCGCCGCGATCAGCAGCAGCGCCGGCAGCACGGCACGCGCACGCCGGCCGCGCGCGCACGGCCGCGCGCGGGCATGAGCATGCATCGCGATGGGGCGCTGAGACGGACCCGTCATTAGCTCTTCCCGCCGGCAAATTCCCGGTCGCGGCAGCCTAGGCAGTTGCGTTTAATGCCGTCTTAACCGTGTGGCGGTCAGCGTCCGGCCGTGTTGCTGCCGATCTTGGGCAATTTGTCGGGACTTTCCATTTTGGGGCCGTTATCGGCGGAGGCCCGATTGGCGAGCTCCACGGTGAGGCGCTCGGCCGCCTCCGGCGTCATTTGCGCCATGATCGCGGACATGCTGCGCGCCTTCATCCCGATGGCGACCTCGACCAGGATATTGATCTCGAGCCGGTCGAAGATGCGCGCGGCGTCCTTAGGCCGCATGGTTTCATACATGGCGATCAAGCTCTTAAAGGTCTGTTTCTGGGTTTTGCGGCGGTTGCCGGTCGCGGCATTGACCTTCTTTTCCAGATCCTTGAGCTCATTCACCCGGGTCTCGACCCGTTTTTCCGCAGCCTTGAGCAGGTTCTCGCGCATTTCGATGTCGCGGGTGCGCTTGTCGAGCTGCTTGCGGCGCTGTTGCAGGCGCTCAAGGATGGCCCGCTCACCGGCCGACGCGATGCGGTCGCCGCCCATCCTCATCGGGTTCGCGCCCGGCTCCAGCTTGGTCGGCGCCGGCGGCTTGTCGCTGACCTTGAGCTTCGGCTTGCTTTCCGGTTCGGGCACCGAGCCGGTGATATCCGGATTGGCGTTGCCGTAATTGAACATCTGCTCGGCCCAGGACAGCCGCGGATTATTCGGCGCCGCGCTGGATGGCGAGGCCGGACGGGTCTTGCCGTCGGCCATGACGATCTTCGGATAGGCCGGCACGCTGTCGGCAGTGGTGATCGTCATCTGCGGCTTACCGCGCTCGGCCAGCCGCTCACCCAACGTGTAGCCGCCGTCGAACAACAAACCCGACACTTTCAGCGCGAACAGGCTGACCGCGGCGACAATAACGATCGGCAGCAGACGGACCGTGCGCGCGAAACGGATCATGCCGCCATGCCGCCATGCCGATTGCGCGCCCGCTCGGCCAGCACATGGGCGGCGGCTGACACGGCTTTGGCGTCGTTAACGGGCGGCGGCGGCATCGGCATATCGTCGGGCGCGGCGACGCCGGCGATGCGCGAGATCTTGCCGAGCAGCCCCTCACCCGCCGCGATCTGGCGCTCAAGGTCGATCGACAGGTCTTCCATCCGCTGCAGCCGCGGGCCGAGCGTCTGTTCGCCATCGCGCATGGTCGTCTTGAGGCCGGCGATGGCGCGTTCCGCGATTTCGGTCGCCGTGACCAATTCGGAAATCGTCGCGCGCAGGGACTGCTCGTCAGCCTTGAGCAGACGAAGTTGATTGTTGAGGCGCACGCAATAGAGAATCGTGAACAAGAGGAGGATCGAGACCATGCTCTCGACGGCGTAGCCAAGATTCACGTCGCTTCCCTCCGGCTAGTCGCGTTTTCCGCGTTTTCAAACATGGCAAAGGTGGTGCGCGGCTTGCGCAAGGGCTTGGCCACGCGGACGGCGACGCGGTCTCCCACCCGGCCCATGCGCCCCTCGGTGAGAGTGATGTCACCGGCGCGCACCGTCACCAGCGCGTCCGGCTTCATTTCGAGCGTGAGTGTGTCGCCGACGTCGAGGTCCATCATCTGCCGCAGCGGCAACCGAGCCTCGTAGAGCACGGCTTCGACTCCGATCTGCGCCTGCGCGATTTCGGTGGCGAGATGGCCTTCCCAGATCGGGTCGCGGCCGAACTTCTCGCCCATGAACATCTGCAGCAGGACGGCGCGGATCGGCTCGATGGTGGCGTAAGGCAGCAGCAGTTCGATGTTGCCGCCGCGGTCTTCCATGTCGATGCGCAGGCGCACCAGGATGGCCGCGTTGGCCGGCCGTGTGATGGCGGCGAAGCGTGGATTGGTCTCGAGCCGGTCGATGTTGAACTTGACCGGCGACAGCGGCTTGAAGGCAAGCTCGGCGTCGGCCAGGATCACCTCGATCATGCGCTTGACCAGATTGGTCTCGATCGTGGTGTAGGGCCGGCCTTCGACGCGGACCGCCGACTGGCCGCGCCGGCCGCCGAGCAGGACGTCGATGATCGAATAGATCAAGTTCGAATTGACGGTGGCGAGCCCGAAATTGTCCCACTCCTCGGCCTTGAACACCGCCAGGATGGCCGGTAGCGGAATCGAATTCAGATAATCGCCGAAGCGCACCGAGGTGATGCGGTCGAGCGAGACTTCCACGTTGTCCGAGGTGAAATTACGCAACGACGTCGTCATCAGCCGCACCAGGCGGTCGAAAACGATTTCGAGCATGGGCAGACGCTCGTAAGACACCATCGCCGAGTTGATGATGGCGCGAATGCCCGAATTGTCGTTGAGCGTTACGTCGGCGAGCGAGAAACCGAGCAGACTGTCGATTTCATCCTGGTTGAGGATGCGCTCAGCGCCACCCTTGCCGGCCTGCGCGCCGCCATTTTCGTCGACCATCGCCGCCCATTGCGCGGCGGTCTCCTCGGGGTTGAGACCGGAGGGCTGTCCCTCGACGCCCTGCTCGGCTTCAAGCGCCTGGCCCCATTCGGCGGCGAGCGCGTCCTTGTCGATTGGATCGTTAGGCGGCATGGGTTTAAGCCGTCACTGGACGACAATCTCTTTGAATAGAACGGCGGTGATGCGGCTCGGCGCGACCGCGGCATTGACCCGCCGGGTCAGGGCCTCCTTGAGCCGGTAGAGACCGGCCGAACCGTCGAGGTCGGTCGGCCGCAATTCGCGCAAATAGGTCTGGAAGGCGTCCATCACCCGCGGCATCAGCGGCTTGATCTTGTCGACCAGGCCCTGGTTCGGCAGCTCGAGGGTGATCTTCACCTTGAGATATTGCGTGCGGTCGCTGCCGCTGTTCGACAGGTTGACCAGCACGTCGGGCAGATCGACGAAGACCGCGGCCTTGGCTTCTTCTTTCACCGGGGCCTTGTGCGTGGGCTTGCTGAAAAACTTGTAGCCGGCAAAGCCGCCGCCGCCGACCACCAGGACGCCGGCCGCAATCATGCCGATGAGCTTGACCGGAAGCTTCTTCTTGCCCTTGCCCTTGGGTTGGCCGGCGTCGTCGTCCGGCTCGTCGGGCTCCGCGTCAGCCTTCTTCTTTGCCTTGGCCGCCATCACTTTATGTCCCGCGCTACGTTTGCATCGGCTCGGCCGGCAAACGGCAGTTTCGCCTGAAATTTCCGCCGATTGCGCGAGCCCCGCGCCCCGTTCTGCGAAGGTAGGCCGGTATGGTTAACAGATCCTTGCCAAGGGCCCTGGGGCGGCAAGTTTTGCCGGGCAAGAGCCGCCGCGCAGGCGCTTTTTGCCCGGCCCTCGCGGCCCGGCAATTCATCTAACTAGTCTGTATTTGCAATATTTTCTTCTTTGGCACGGCGGCTGCAATGTGTCTGGCAGCCACCGGCTTGGGAGAGCTGGCGGCGTGGATGCGGCAAGACGGGCCTGGGAGGGTTCGGGACTTGCCGGGAGCAAATGGGGAGTTACCGATGCAGAATACCCTTCTGGTCGGACTATCGCGCCAAGTCGCGCTCGGGCGGCAGCTCGACGTGATCGCGAACAACATCGCCAACCTCAACACCACCGCCTTCAAAGCGGACGGCGCGCTGTTCGAGGCCTACGTCTCACCCGACGCGCGCGCCGCCAATCTGTCGGCGAAGGACAGCCAGATAAACTTCGTGCGCGACCGCGCCACCTGGGTCGACTGGAGCCAGGGCGCGCTGAATCGCACCGGCAACCCGCTCGATGTGGCGATCGAGGGTCAGGGCTTCCTGGCGGTCGAGACCGCGAACGGCGAGCGCTACACCCGCAACGGCTCGCTCAAGATCGACGCCAAGGGCCAGCTGGTGACCAGCGCCGGCGACCCGTTGCTCGGCGACAATGGCCCGATACTCTTCAAGCGCGCCGATCGCGGCATCACCATCAGCAAAGATGGCACCATCAGCGTGCGCACGGCGGGCAGCAATGAGGAAGTCACGCGCGGCAGGCTTCGCGTGGTCAGCTTCCCCAACACCGCGCAACTGCAAAAAGACGGCACCAGCTACTACGCCGCCCCCGACAAGGTGTTTCCCGATCCGGACAAGCAGTCGAGTCTGCTGCAGGGCGCGGTCGAGAAATCCAACATCAGCGCAGTTCTCGAAATGACGCACATGATCGAGGTGACGCGCAGCTACCAGCAGACGGCATCGATGCTCTCGCAGCAGAGCGACCTACAAAGCACGGCGATCGACAAGCTCGCCGCCGTGCCGAACTGAACCGGGAGCAGCGGGAGATAGATCATGCGCGCACTCAACACTGCCGCGACCGGGATGATGGCCCAGGAACTCAACGTCCAGGTCATTTCCAACAACATCGCCAACATGCGCACCACCGGCTACAAACGCCAACGTGCGGAATTCCAGGACCTGCTCTACGAGCACGTCAACCGTGTCGGCACCCAGACCTCGGCCCAGGGCACGATCTTGCCCGCCGGCATCGAGCTCGGTTCCGGCGTGAAGACGGTCGGCACGCCGCGCCTGATGACGCAGGGCGATCTGGTGCAGACCGGCAAGAACTACGATCTCGCCATCCGCGGAGAAGGCTTCTTCAAGATCCAGCTGCCGGACGGGCGCACCGCCTACACGCGCGACGGCTCGTTTGAGCTTGACGCGCAAGGCCGGCTGGTAACCGCGCAAGGCAACGTGGTGCAGCCCGGCATCACCATTCCGCAGACCGCGACCTCGATGTCGATCAATTCGCAAGGCCAGGTATCGGTGACGCTGCCCGGCTCCACCACGCAGAACCAGGTCGGGCAGATCGCGCTGTCCAACTTCATCAACAAGGCCGGTCTGGAAAGCATGGGCGACAACCTCTACCTGGAAACGCCCGCTTCCGGCACAGCGCAGGACGGCACGCCCGCCTCCGACGGCTTTGGCAATCTGCAGCAGGGCTATCTCGAGCAGGCCAACGTGCAGGCGGTGAGCGAGATCTCCGATCTGATCTCGGCGCAGCGCGCTTACGAGATGAACGCGAAGGTGATCACCGCCGCCGACCAGATGCTGTCGGCGACTTCCAACCTGATGCGCTGAGGCATGACCATGATGCGCCGACTCATCATCGCATCCGCCGCCATCGCCGTCCTGGCCCTGTCGGCAGCCGCGCCCGCCGCCGCCGAACAGGCCCGGCCGCGCCTGAAAGCCTCCGCCACGGTCACCGGCGACATCGTGCGCATCGGCGATCTGATCGAGCACGCCGGCATCGTCGCCGATGTGCCGATCTTCCGTTCGCCCGATCTTGGCGCGACCGGTGTGATCTCGGCCGACGCCGTGTTGACAGCGGTGCGCGCCCACGCGCTGGTGGGGCTCGATCCCGGCGACGTACACCAGGTGATGGTGACGCGCGCGAGCCGCACCATCCCGGCACAAGCCATCGAGGACTGCGTCGCCGCCGCGCTGTCGACGCGATACGCGCTCGGCCAGCCGAAGAACCTGGCGCTGCGCTTCGACAACAACGTGCAGGCCTTTCACGTCGAGCCGACGGTCAAGGGCGAGCCGCGCATCGCACGCATCACCTACGATCCGCGCGGCACCCGCTTCGACGCCGTGGTGGCGATCCCCAGCCGGCGGCCGCTGCGGTTGACCGGCCACGTCACCGCCATGGAAGAAGTGGCGACGGTGGGGCGCACAATCTCGCGCGGCGACGTGCTCAAGCAGGGCGACGTGATGATGGCGCGGCGCCCGCGCCGCGACATCCCGTCCGACGCCATCCTCGACCGCGACCGCGCCGTCGGGCTCGCCGCCCGCCACACGCTGCAGCCGGGCCAACCGCTGCGCAACGCCGACCTGACGAAGCCCGAGCTGGTGCGCCGCAACGAGATGGTGATGCTGATCTATCGCATGCCCGGCATCATGCTGACCGTGCGCGGCCGGGCGACCGAAGGCGGCGCCGAAGGCGACGTGATCGGCGTGCTCAACGAGGACACCAAACGCGTCCTGCACGGCGTCGTGACCGGCGCCGGCCAGGTGATGATCGGCACCGGCGCGACGCAGATCGCCGCCAGCGGTAGCGGCCCGGCGACGACCGGCGCCCTCGGCGGCGCGCGCTAGGCGGTGTGCCGCAAAGCGCAAGAACCAACTTGAAGCGACTTGAAGCGACTTGAAGCGAGCCACTTGAAGCGACTTGGGAAGAGATCAGACGCACACGATGAACGTTCCGAGGCAGCACGATGACTCGACCTGAACCGCCCGGGTGCCGGCCGGCACGGCCGACATGACCCTTCACCTTGACCAAAGCGCGGGCGCGCGGCCCCAGCGGCCGAACGCCAAATCCATCCAGTGCGAATTCGCGTTCGTACGCAACCCGTGAAAGCGAAGCCGATGAAATGTCTTCCTGTGATGCGTGCTGTGCTGCTGGCGACGACGGCGGCATCGCTGCTCAGCGGCTGTGCCGCGCTCGACCGGCTCAAGAATATCGGCGAGCCGCCGAAGCTGTCGGCGATCAAGAACCCGACCACGCGGCCGGGCTACAAGCCGGTGCAGATGCCGATGCCGGCGGCGCAGCCAGCCTCCTATAATCCCAATTCGCTGTGGCGCAACGGCTCGCGCGCCTTCTTCAAGGACCAGCGCGCGCACCAGGTCGGCGACATCCTGACGGTGAAGGTGAACATCACCGACAAGGCCAACTTCGACAACGAGACCAAGCGCAGCCGCACCAATACCGACGATACCAATGTCGATAACCTGTTCGGCTTGACCAAGCTGCCGCTGTTCGGCTCGGCGATTCCAGGGCACGTCGCCACCACCGACTCGAGTACCGCGCTCGACGGCAAGGGTTCGGTCAACCGCTCGGAGGCCCTGACCACCAACGTCGCCGCGGTGGTGACGCAGGTGCTGCCGAACGGCAACCTGGTGATCGAAGGCAAGCAGGACATTCGCGTCAACTTCGAGATGCGCGAGCTGATCGTCGGCGGCATCGTGCGCCCGGAGGACATCGAGAGCGACAACACCATCGAGTCCAGCAAGATCGCGGAAGCGCGCATCGCCTATGGCGGCCGCGGCCAGATCACCGACGTGCAGCAGCAGCGCTACGGCTCGCAGGTGCTCGACGTGATCCTGCCGTTCTAGGGGCGGCGGCGCGAGGCGTAAGAGACAACGAGACCGTTCGCGGAAGACTGCGCCGCGAACGACCAAAGATCAGGCGCGGCACCGGCTCAAGCAAGCGGCGCCGCGTCCGGAGGCGAAGGGACGAGACGACGGCGAAGGCGCAGCCGGACCGGCGGCGGCTTCGACAGGACGACGCTCAATGCGGGACTGCCCTCCCCGTCCCGCGGGGAGAGCCAAGGGCCGACCGGGCCACCGGCCGGCCGCGGAATGGAAACGATAATCGGAGGCCGGCGCAGGACGCCCGGTCTGCCTGAAGGCGAAGCCGAGCCGCCCGACCGGGGGCCGGCCTCGCGCTGAATGGCGAAGCTGAATGAGGATCATGACGCTGACGATGACAGGTGTGACGCCCTAGCGGTCACCTAACATCTTGAGCTCCCACGCCGTTTTCGGTTCGCGAACGGAAATGGCGGCAACGCCCGGCCCTCGGCATCTCCCCTGCCGGGGGCCGTGGTGTTTCTTTGCCTCATTGCGCACCAACGGCAATTGCGAGCATTCACCGAAAACGACAATGCCCGGCGCATCGGCCGGGCATTGCATTCAGCTCTGTGTTCGCGGCGCCGGCGCGTAGAGCGTCAGTCGTCGCGGTAGACCCGCTCGCGCCGCTCGTGGCGTTCCTGCGCCTCCACCGACAGCGTCGCGATCGGCCTCGCTTCCAGCCGGCGCAGCGAGATCGGCTCGCCGGTCTCCTCGCAATAGCCGTAGGTGCCCTCGTCGATGCGGGCCAGCGCCTCGTCGATCTTGGCGATCAGCTTGCGCTGGCGGTCGCGCGCGCGCAGTTCGATGGCGCGGTCGGTCTCCGATGACGCCCGGTCGGCGAGATCGGGGTGATTCTGGTTCTCTTCCTGCAGGTGCTGCAGCGTCTCCTTGGCTTCCTTCAGGATGTCCTCACGCCAGGCCAGCAGTTTCGCGCGGAAATACTCGCGCTGGCGCTCGTTCATGAACGGTTCCTTGTCGGACGGCCGATAGCTCTTGGTCTTCGCCAACATCCCACTGACTCCCTCGTGTCTTTTTATATTCTTGAAGCTGAAGTCCACCCTCCCGGTGCGGCTGGCTTATATACGCGCACCGCGATCCGGACAACATCCGAATACGGGCTGTGCGTTTGCCGGATTCTGATGACAGTCCAATGACTTGTGCCCACCGGACGGGACCGGCGGGGCCAATTGCGGTTGCGTTAATGGTTAGCTCGCGCCGGCCTTGGCGAGTTCCACCGCCAGCCGCAGGTCGATCGCGCGCATGAGCTGATCGAGGTGGGCGTCGCCGGTTTCTTCGGTCAGCCCTTCCGCCGCCACTTTCAGCCGCGCAAGCGTGGACCTGTCGAGGCTGCCGTCGAGCAGCCCCACTTTGAGCGAATCGAGAGCATCGAGCGCGTTGCGGCCCTTGGCGACCGCCCGCTTCTTGCGCGCGGTGAAGTCCTCCACGCCCTGCAGCGCCAGCAGCGCGTCGACGGTCGAAATCGCCCGCAGGGAACCCGCGGCCGCCGGCTGGCGCGCGCCCGCCTGCTCGCCGACGGAAAACCCGCCGCCACTCGTGCGCCGGGCACCGGCTGGCGCCTTGGCGAGCGCACTGCCGTTCGTCCCGTTGATGCGCATGACGTGATCCCCAAGCCCGCGACCCACTCGGTCGCCCGATACCAGCCAGCCTGGGCCGCCATGGTTAATGCCCCGTAAAGACGCCGGCAAAAATTGCCGCCCCCGATCATTCCTGCCGGGTCGCGGCGCCCCCCGCGCCCCGGGCCCGCAACTAAAAAACATCGTATCTTCAAAGATTTACGCCCACCGCCCCGGTTGGCACGGCGCTCGCATCAGCAACGGCAGTCAGACGTCACATTGGGGAGAGTGATGACGAAGACGTGGCAGGCCGTCCTGTTGGCGGCATTTGTGGCTTTCGCCACCTTGGCGGTCCCGCTGACCGCCGGGGCGACGTCGCGCATCAAGGATCTCGCCAACGTCGAGGGCGTGCGCGAGAACCAGTTGATCGGCTATGGCCTGGTGGTCGGCCTCAACGGCACCGGCGACACCCTCAACAACATCCCCTTCACCAAGCAGTCGCTCACCGCCATGCTGGAGCGGCTCGGCGTCAACGTGCGCGGCCAGACGCTACGCACCGGCAACATCGCCGCGGTGATGGTGACCGCCAACCTGCCGGCCTTCGCGACGCAAGGCACCCGCATCGACGTCACGGTCTCGGCGCTGGGCGACTCCAAGAGCCTGGAGGGCGGCACGCTGCTGGTCACCCCGCTGCTCGGCGCCGACGGCAACGTCTATGCCGTCGGCCAGGGCTCGGTCGCCATCGGCGGCTTCCAGGCGCAAGGCGCCGCCGCCAAGATCACCCGCGGGGTCCCGACCGTCGGCCGCATCGCCAACGGCGCGCTGGTCGAGCGCGAGATCGACTTCCAGCTCAATCGCCTGAGCCAGTTGCGCCTGGCGCTGCGCAACCCGGACTTCACCACCGCCAAGCGCATGGCGGTGGCGATCAACGACTTCATCGGCGCGCCGACGGCCGAGCCGCTCGACCCCGGCACCATCGGCGTCCGGGTTCCCAAGAGCTATCACGGCAACGTGGTGTCGCTCTTGACCGACATCGAGCAGCTCCGGGTCGAGCCCGACCAGCAAGCCAAGATCGTGATCGACGAGCGCTCCGGCATCATCGTCATGGGCAGCGACGTGCGCGTGTCCACGGTGGCGGTGGCGCAGGGCAACCTCACGGTCTCGATCACCGAAACGCCGCAGGTCAGCCAGCCGACGCCGTTCTCCCGGGGCGGCCGGACCGTCACCGTGCCGCGCACCAAAATCGGCGTGCAGGAAGACGGCAAGGGGCTGGCCGTGGTCAAGAACAGCGTGTCGCTGCAGCAACTGGTCAACGGTCTCAACGCGCTCGGCATCGGCCCGCGCGACCTGATCGGCATCCTGCAGGCGATCAAGGCGGCCGGCGCCATCCAGGCCGACATCGTGGTGATGTGATGAGCGGCTTCGCCCTGCCCAGCCCCGGCCTCAAGCCCATCGACCTGATGATGGCCGGCAAGATCGGCCAGCCCAAGGCGACCACGAACCAGGCCAAGGCGCACGCGGCGGCGCAGGACTTCGAGTCCGTGTTCCTCAATTCCATGATCCAACAGATGTACACCGGCATCGATGGCGACGGCCCGTTCGGCGGCAAGGGCGCGGGCGGCGTCTGGCGCTCGTTCCTGACCCAGGAAATCGCCAAGTCGTTCGCGCAGTCCGGCGGCATCGGCGTCGCCAAAGAGGTCTATCAGACGCTGCTCAGGCAGCAGGAGGTCGGCAAGTGAACGCGCAACAAGCGAACGCGCAACCGGCGCCGAACCCCATCGCCAGCGCCGGCGACGCCGCGCAGGCGATCGAAAATCTGAGCGCGATCATGGACCGGCTCATCGCCACCGTTGAAGACGAGACCGAGCACATGCGCGCCGGCCGCCTGCGGGATGCGCTGGCGCTGGAGGAGACCAAGACCGAACTCGCCCGCGGCTACGCGGCGGAAAGCGGACGGCTGAAGGCCGCCCAGGCCACCGTCGTGCGCGCGCAGCCGGATGCGCTCAAAAATCTGCGCCGCCAGCACGAGCGCTTCCAGGCGCTGCTGCAGACCAACCTCACGGTGCTGGCGACGGCGCATGCGGTGTCGGAAGGCATCATCCGCGGGGTTTCCGGCGAGCTCGCCAAAAAGCGCGCGCCCTCGACCTATGGCGCCAGCGGCCGCGCCAACGCGCCGAGTGCGAACGCGGCCCAACCGATGGCGGTGAGTAGGAGCTTGTAGGGCGCGAGTCTGATCCGTCAGCCTGTAGCCCGGGTGAAGCGCAGCGAAACCCGGGGCAGCCTGTCCGTCATTCTCAGACTGCGCTTCTCTCCAACCGGCCCGTTTGCTACATTAAGGCCATGCGGAACAGCCGAGGATCGCCGCATGCGCAATCACAATTCCGATTACTATCGCGAGGAAGCCGCGCGCTACAGAAAGCTCGCTCAGGCGACCACGGATCCCGCCAAGAAGCAGGAATTCCTCGAACTGGCTGAAGCTTGCGAGGACGTTGCCGACGGCATCGACGACCGACGCGCAAGCGGATAAAAGCGCGCCGCCCGGGTGCCGCTTGCGCGCCACCCGAGCCACGAGTCACGCGCGCTACACCGCCGCGA
>CAWGGL010000045.1:0-178789 GCA_963822085.1 uncultured Pseudomonadota bacterium | reverse complement strand
GGTATCGAAGGTTTCCCGGAGATTGTTCCAGTGGTGAAAGTTGAGCACGAGCGCCGCAATTTCGGCGGCATCTGGCATAGCGACATCGCCTATCTCGACCAGCCGCCCATGGCGGCGATGCTGATCGCGCGCGAGGTGCCACCCTAGGGCGGTGATATGCTGTTCGCCAACGGTTATCTCGCCTACGAGTTGCTTTCCGACGGTATGAAAAAATTTCTCGACGGCATGATCGCCATCAATTCTTCGACGAAGGCGGACGTCACGCGCGAGGATCGCGGGGCTTTTATGCTCGCCGACGAATTGGGTTTCGTCGAGGGCCTGTGCGGCGAGCACGTCACCGACCGCGCCGAGAACATCACCTCCTGCGCGATCTTCCTCGCCAGCCTGGTGGACAAGACCAAGACCATGAAGCTCAGCACCGGCATCATCAATATGCCGAACACGCATCCGGCGAGCCACCCTATAACCTCAAGGGCAAATACTGGAACATCAACGTCGAGCGCCAGTTCATTCCCGAGCTCGGCCAGGGCTATATCGCCAAGCCGTTGCAGCGCCCGCACCCGCCGATCGTGGTGACCGCGGTGGCGCCGTTCTCCAAGGGCGTGACCGAAGCCGCCGCGCGCGGCTGGGATCCGATCTCGGCCAACTTCCTGATGCCGGCATGGGTGAAGAGTCATTGGCCGAAATACGTCGAGGGCTGTGAGCGTGTCGGCCGCAAGGTCGATCCGGCCAACTGGCGCGTCGCCCGCTCGATTTTCGTCGCCGACGACGAGAAGACGGCGAAGGCCTACGCCACCGATCCGAACGGACCCTACCGCTATTACTACAGCCAGCTCTTCACCAAGCTGAAGCGAGGCGGGCGCATCGAGCTGTTCAAGACGCACCGCGACCAGCCCGACGACGAGGTGACGCTCGACACCGTATGCGATGCGCTCATCACCTACGGCACTCCCGACAAGGTCGCCGACGAACTCCTGAAATACCGGGAAACGGTGGGCGACTTCGGCACGCTGCTCTACGCCGGCAAGGACTGGACCGACCGCGAGCTCGGCCGCCGCTCCATGGTCCTGCTGGCCGAGAAGGTGCTGCCCAAGGTCAACGCCGCCATCAAGGCATGAGCAAGCCGCGCATCTTCGTCACCCAGCCGATCGCCGAAAGCGCATTGGCGCGGCTGCGCGCGGTTGCGGAGGTGGAGGTCAATCCGAATTCGAACCACCCGTGGGCACGCCGGTCGACCGCTTGGCTAGGTGCGCCAAACCGGACGTTTGGACGCTCGTGGGACACTTCGCATTTTGGCCCGTCCGCGAAGCGCCGGTCATGCCGGGTCCAGGTCGGATTGCTGTTGGTAAGCGGCCGACGAGGAGACGCGCCCGCGTAGGCCGGATCTCACCTGACCTGTCGCGGATCTAGGGCGTCTCTGAGCGTCGGCTCAGCAAAGCGGTGAACAGCGGCCTAGACTTCTTTATTTGCATTGCGAACGATGACTTTGTCGCTTCGCTTTACTCAATCGCAAAGCACCAATTTTGGATTATATCAAACCCCCAATAGCCGTTCCGCGTTGCCGTGCGCGATGCGCTCGCGGTCGGTATCGGTCACCGGCAGATGTTGCAAGAAGGTGTTGGCCTCAGTCATCGAGCCGTAAGGGTAGTCAACCGAAAACATAATTCGATCGACGCCGATTTCGAGCAGCAGGTCGAGGAACGTCGGCATGAAATTGAACCCCCCGAACGTGTAATACACATTCTGCCGCAGGTAATCGCCGACCGATCGTTCCAGCTTTGTGACCTGTGGTGGCAGCGTGCGGTTCATCCGCTGTAGCATGAAGGGAATGGTCTCACCCATGTGGCCGATGACGACCTGGAGCTTTGGATGTCGGTCGAACACGCCGCCGAGGACCATGCGCAGAAGGTGCACAGCAGTTTCGATATGCCAGCCCCAGCCGTTTCCGGCCAGGATGCCGCTCACCGCGGGTGAGAAGCCGCCATAGAGAGTGTCAGTCACCGGCTTGGGCGGAATGGTGGGGTGCAGGTAGATGGGCACGCCGAGCGTCTCGGCGCGCTCGAGGATCGGCGCAAATGCCGCGTCGTCGAGATAGCGGCCGCGGGTGTGGCCGTTGATGTTTGCGCCTTTGAAGCCGAGCTGGCGAACGCAGCGATCGAATTCCTCAGCTGCCTGTTCCGGCGCCTGAGTCGGCAGGGCGGCGAAGCCGGCGAAGCGAGTCGGATGGCGCTTGATTGCGTCGGCCAAGAAGTCGTTGGCGTCGCGTGCGCAGGCAATGGCATCGTCAGGCTCCGCCTGCTCGACGCCCGGTGAATTGAGGGACAGCACCTGCATGTCGATGCCGGCTTCATCCATCTCGGCAATTCGCTTCAAGTCCAGATCGCACAACTGCTCCGCTATCTGGGCGCCGCGTGGTCCCGAATTCCGAAAGCGATCAAAGAAAGTCTTGCCCGGACCAGCGAGAAAGACGGGCGTAACGAAATGTTCTTCGACGGTGATCGTTCTCATTGTCGTTCCATTCTCGGGTTTCGTCTGACTGAATTGCGCTCTGGAGAGTGGGCGCCATGAAATCGTTTTGCGCTGCACACTATAGCAGTTGAAAATCAGAACGTTATTTCAACTTCAGCTTGAACAGATCGATCGCATTGGCTCGCCCGATCTTCAAGCGATCGGCCTCGCCAATCTCCGCATTGTCGAACCATTCCGCGGCTTCGTCCACCGCCTCGAACGGCCAATCGACCGAGAACATCACGCGTTCGGGGCCAAGCTCGGTGATGCAGTTGTTCATCGAAGGCGTGTGGAAGTTGCCGGAGGTGGTAACGTAAAAGTGCTTTCGGAAGTAGTGGGCCACGCTGTGTTTGGCGGCGTAGTGGTGCGGCTCCTTCATCCAGCCATTGCGATGGTCGATGCGCCAGAGCTGCACGGGGATACCCTCACCGAGATGGCCGAGCACGATCCGAAGGCCAGGGCATTCGTCGAAAAGGCCCGAGCCGATCAGCCGCAGCGCGTGCACGGCGGTCTCCGCGGCGAAGGCCCAATTTGGCCCCCACAGCCACTGATGGCCTTCGTAGAACTTGGTCCAGCCCGCGATCGGGTTTCGCGGGTGCAAATAGAAGGGCACCTGAAGCGCCTCTAGCGTCTTCCAAAAGTCCCGGTATTGCGGCAAGTCGTAATAGAGCAGGTTTTCCGGCGTGCCCCGCTGCGAGAAGCCGTTGACCAGCGCGCCCACCATGCCGAGCTCTTTCACGCAGCGCGTGAGTTCAGCGGAAGCCGTGTCGGGGTCCTGCATGGGCAGCGCGGCGAAACCCTGGAAACGGTCTGGCCGCTTGGCGACTTCGTCTGCCAGTTTGTCATTGGCTTCGCGCGCAACCTCGACGGCGCGTTTCACATCATGGATCGCCTGCACTGCCGGTGCGTTGAGCGACAGGATCATCAACTCCACGCCATGCTTGTCCATTTCCTTCAGGCGGGTGTCCTGCACATCGAGAAGCCGGGGCCCTAGCAATTCCCAAACATTCGAACCAAACACCTGCGAATCTTTCAGCGTCGCCGCAATGGCGAAATGCTCCTCAAGCGCGATCTTGCCTTGCATTGAAAATCTCCTGCCAAGCCATCATCATGCAATGCCGGGCAACTTTTGTCAGCCGTCTAAAAGTGGAACCAGAACGCCCAGTGCGCCGGCGCGCAGATTCCGCCGGGCTCCGCCGCGAGACGGTGCGCCTCGAAAATGGCCGCAAGGCCGTCAACAAACTGGCCGGCAGGGCTATGCCGGCCTTGAAATGTCTGCATACGGTAGAGGGAAAGCTACGTGTGGCTGTCGCCGCGGCACGCCGCCGTGCTGTGGGGCCTAGTCAAGCAGGAGATGATGCCTAGCACCAAGGTGGTGCTTAGCGGCCACATCACCGGCAGCATGCCGGCGCTGGCGCGCACGCGGCAGCAGCCGCAGCAGGACGACAACGACAACCCGTTCGCCTTCCTGTTCGGCCAGTGAGGCGGGCGGGGCCGTGATGCAGCCATGATCCGCAAGCTGGCCGGCGGCCGATACTGCATCTATTCGCGCAAGAAGGATGCCAAGGCCGGCAAGCGGCGCAACCTCGGCACCTTCGCCTCGAAGAAGGCGGCGCAGCGGCACGAGCGCGAGATCCATACTTCAAGCGCCATTGCGGCGCGCCGTCGCCCGCCTCAGCCGGGATGCGCCACGCCGAGCGCGTCCTCGCCGCGGTCGAGGATCAGCGGCACGATGAGGTCCTCCTCGTCGTCGAGATGGCGGATCAGCCCCTTGATCAGCGTGCCGCTAGCCTGGGCGTAATCGTCACCGCGGCGTTGCCGCGTATCGGCATCGCCCTGCAGCTCCCGCAATAGCGCGTTGGCCGCTTCCGCCGTGGCTGCCATGTCGGCGTGGATATGGTGGTGGTCGGCTTCCAGCACGTCGAAGCCGCGCGCCAGTCGCGCGTCGGCGGCGCGGAAGATGGGGAAATAGTGGAAGTCCTCGATCCGGTGGTGCACGTCGAGCTGCTGCAGCAGGAATTGCAGCCGCGGCACCAAGAGGCGGGGAAACTCGGCCGCCGTCAGCGCGCCGGCGCGGAAGCGGCCGTCGATCTCGCCGATCATGCCGGCGAGCTCGCGGAACATGGCGTGGCGCGACAGCCAGAAGCGCGCCATCTGGCCGAGATTGGCATGCCCCTGCCAGCGCTCACGTGGATAGCGCGCGATCAGCACGCGCAGGTCCGCCGGCCAGCCGGCGCGGCGGGCAAGGTCGAGGGCTTTAGGGTCGGCGGCGCCGGGTGGGTCGATGGCCATGCTGGCTGTATAAGCTTTTCGTCGGTATCGGTCACCTACCCCAGCGGGAAGCCACTTCTGTTCGCTCCGGCCCGAATAGGTGTGCGGCGCAGGCCATGCGCGGAGCCAAGTAGTGAGTAGTACGGAGGACTTCGAGAGGCTGTTCGGGGATCGCCAGTTGGTGCCGATCTAGCAACGCTGTCTCGCGGCCACCCGGCTTATGCTGCCGACCTATGTCAAAGCCTGCGTGAAGAGTGGCAAGAACGATGCGGCTGAGGTGCCAGCAATCTCCGAAACCATGACACGGCCAACGATGAGGTTCTGTAAGTTTTAGTAGCTTGGCGGTGTGTTCCCTTGAGGGTTTCAAAAATCTGTCCGCACTGAGCAAACCATGGGGTGGCCGTGCTGTATCTGGTCTCACAAGGCCGCACGTTGCATTGACTCGAGGCGGGCTGTTGCGCCCATCTGGCCATCTTCGCAGATCGTCCGTCCCTGCGTTCCCTCGCGGGACACCCCCTCGGATCAGCGTTTGCGTTTCACCGCTGGCAAATCGTTTCTGCCTCATCTTAAGATTCGAACAAAGTACCATTACGCAGCATGGCGTGCATGATAACGGCGTGCCGTCGGGCAAGCGCCACGCGGCCTCCTTGAGACCACGACGTTTTGCAATTTTCATGGGCCAGGTCTCGATAGTGAAGCTCGCTGGCGCCGGGTGAGGATCGAGTTGGGGGCTTCCTAGATGAGCTTTCGCACCGTGCTGTCGCCCTGCTTGGTGATGCGGCCGGTCCAATCAAGCTTGCCCGATTGCTGGCGTCGCGCCACGAGACCGAAGTAGGCGCCTGCATTTTGGGACTGCCGGAACCGACTGTCCTCGTCGATGGCTGGGGCAAAGGCAGCCGATGTCTGGACACCGACGCCAGGTATGCTGATCAGGATTTCACATGCCTGTGATTGGTTGGCGAACATGCGGAGCTTGGCATCCAGGTTTTTGATCTGTTCGACTATTTTCTTGCGCACCGCCAGCAATGAGGCAATGGCCTAGTCCAGGCCGGGGATGTGAGCCGCATCCATGATGCGGGCGGGGAACGCTTTGCCCCGTCCGGGGCCAGGCCGGCAACCGAAGGTGGCGCACAGGCCGCGGATCGTGTTGTCGAGCTGGACATGAGCTTCAACCAGATCGCCGTATGCACTAATCACGCTGCGCACGCCGTGCGCTTCCGGCGACTTGACGTGCACATCCTTGTAGAAGCGGGTTCTCGCTAGATAAGCGAGGCCGGCCGCGTCATGGGGATCGGTTTGTTCGCCTTCATTACCTTCAAGCTCTGATGCGCCTGGCGGGCATCGATGCACACCACGTTGGCGCCCAGCTCACGCAATCCGAGGCAAATCGCAGGAGACATGCGACCTGCCGCGATCACGGCACGTTCGATGGGCCGAGCCGGCGCAGCGCCTCGCCAATCGCGCCCGGCGTGCTCTCGATAGGGTTTTCGGTACGCACAACCGAATTGGGCGGCATGCGTTGCGGAATCCAATGGTTCAGCCGGCTGCCTTCAAGGGACGGGCCGTTCCGGCGATCGCATCATCCCATACGGCATGGATATGCGCGACTTCCCGCTCGAAACGGTCGAGGAACAGTCGCGCCTGAGTCGAGAGCGTGCGCCGCGTCGGCTGGATCACCACGAACTCGGCGTGCAGCTCAGGGTCAGCGATCGGATTGACGATCAGCTCGCCGCGCCCGATGTCGTTCACCGAGATGACGCTCGGCAGGATGGTTGCCCAGTCGGAGCGGGCGACGAATTCGAGCGTGGCGATCATGGCGTCCATCTCCAGCATGGCCTCGACCTCGACGCCATGGCTCTGGAAATAGGTTTCGAGATTGCGCCGGCGGGTATTGTCCGGCCCCGGGATCACCAGCTTGAGTGGCCGACATTCCGACAATCGCACCGGCGACAGCGGCGTCAAGCCGCGGCGCGGGCCGGAGATGAGCATCTCGCGGTCGCGCACCAGCAGGCGCGCCTTCAGGCCGATGGTGCCTTCGAAGGCCGGTACCACCGCGAAGTCGAGTTCGTCGTCGAGCACCATTTCGGTGAGCAGGTTGCTGTAGCCCTCGACGATGTGCAGCCGCACATCCGGATGGCGGGGGACGAAATCGTCGAGCACCGGCGCCAGCACCGCGCGCGTGAAGGTTGGCATCAGTCCAATGCGCAGCTCGCCGGTGACCTGACCGGCGAGCGAGCGGGCCTGCTCGGCAGCGTTCTCCAGCGCGCCGACGGCTTCAACGCAGCTTCTGTAGTAGCGCAGACCGGCCGGCGTCGGCTTCACGCCTGCATTGGTGCGCTCGAACAGCTGCACGCCGAGCGTCCGCTCGGCCGCCGCCACGTGCTGAGAGATGCCGGATTGCGTGGCGTTCTCCCGCGCTGCAGCGCGGGTGAAGGAGCCTTCCTCGCAGACCGCGATGACGGCGCGGATTTGCCGCAACGGGATGTTGGCCATGGGTGTCCGTCACATCGCACTATTAGAAAACCTAATGTCAGGACCCAGAATATATTATTTCTTCTTGACCTGCCAACCGCTTAAGCTTTGCGCCAATCAGCAACGTTAGCAGGCGCGAAAAGCGCCGGTCGGAGGAACGCCATGGGTGCGAATTTCGGCATCGCCGGTATGGATTGGCAGCAGAAGGTCAACTGGGACCGGCTGCGCGAATATCGCATCGAGCGCGCACGTCAGATGATGAAGAAGCACGGTCTTGGCGCCATGCTCTGCATGTACGACGAGAATTGCCGTTACATTACCGGCACGTTGACCCCCGGCTGGAACCGGCTGAAGCCCGGCCTGCGCTACGCCATGCTGTGCGGCGACGGCCGCCCGATCTTGTTCGAGCAGGGCGACATCGGCTTCCAGATCGAGCGCCACAGCCCATGGATCCCGAAGGAGAACGTCCGCCACTCATTCGCGTGGATCAAGGGCGCTGCCGGCCCGGCCTCGACTCAGCAGGTCAACAAGTTCGTCAAGGCGATTCAGCAGGCGATGAAGGAGCACGGCGTCGCCGGCCAGAAGCTCGGCGTCGACTTCATCGACATCAACATGATCCAGGTGTTCAAGGAGAACAACATCAACTGGGTGGACGGCATGACGCCCATGATGGAGGCGCGCGCGGTCAAGAGCCCGGACGAGCAGGAAGCCTTCCGCATCGTCGGCGCGATCGGTGACGCCACCCATTGGGAGTGCATGAAGTTCCTGCGCCCCGGCGTGACCGAGAACCAAGTGACCGCGCACCTGATGGAATATCTCTACAACATCCCCGGTATCGAAGACGTGGAAGACGTCATCGTGTCGTCCGGTCCCAACACCTGGCCCAACTGGCGCAACTTCTCCGACCGCATCATCCAGCCGGGCGACATCGTGTTCATGGATTTGGCCGCGCTCACCTGGAACGGCTACAAGTCCTGCTATTATCGCACCTATTGCGTCGGCAAGGAGCCGACACAGGAGCAGAAGGACACTTACGACACTGCGCTCAAGTGGCTCTACGACTCCATCGGTGCGGTGAAGGTCGGCGCCACCACGCGCGACATTGCGTTGCAGTGGCCGTCGGCGATGGAAACTTGGGGCTACGAGGACGAAGACCAGGCCGCCGCCAACCTGTGGGGCCACGGTCTCGGACTCGCGCAGTACGACCCGCCGGTCATCTCGCGAATCTGGTCACTCGATCATCCGATCGAGATCCAGGAAGGCATGACCTTCGCGCTCGAGACGCAACACGGCAAGCGCTTCCGCTACGGCGTGCGCATCGAGGAAATGCTGATCGTCAAGAACGACGGCATCGAAATCGTGTCGAACTTCCCGGTCAAGCAGATCACCGCAGTCGATCCGATGCCGGGCTACGGCGACCACGTGAAGTGACCTTCACCTCTCTCCGCATGCGGGGAGAGGTCGACCGCGCGAATTGCGGTCGGGTGAGGGGACGTTTCGGCAATTCTGAGCGTTACTCAATTGCCACTTACCCCAAACCTCTCCCCAACGGGAGAGAGAACGCGCCGGGCGAGCGGCTTAGCAGAAAGTCGAAACGAGTATGACCGAGTTCATCCTCCCGCTCACCGACCCTGCCGCGGCCGATCCTGAAAACGTCGGCCCGAAGGCGGCGAACCTGTCTCAGCTCACCCGCGCCGGGCTGCCGACGCCGGGTGGCTTCGCGCTCACGGCGGAAGCCTATCGCCATCAGCTCAGGCACCTCGGTATCGAGCACATGCTCGCCGAATACAATGAAGGCGATGTGCCGACCACGCGCCGGCTGTCGATCCAGATCAGGCTCGCGATCTATCAGCAGCCGATCGCGCCGGAAATTGTCGAGCCCTTGCTCGCCGCCTGGCGCGCCCAGCGTGAGCAAGCACCACTTGGCGCCGTGCGCTCCTCCGCGCTGCTCGAAGACCGCAAGGGCGCCAACTTCGCTGGCCAGTTTGAAAGCTTCCTCGGCCTCTCCGTTGAAACCGAATTTCTGACCTCAGTGCGCGCCTGCTGGGCTGCGCTGTGGACCTCGCACGCGCGCCGCTACATGGAGAATGCCGATCTGTCGCCGGCCGACACGGCGATGGGCGTGCTGATCCAGCCGTTGATCAACGCGCGCGCCTCCGGCGGCGGTTTGAGCGAAACCCCCGAGGGCCAGATGCTGATATCGGCGACGTGGGGCCTGGGCTCGGCGATTGCGCAGGGCGAAGTGGTGCCCGACCGCATCGTGCTCGCCAAGAACGGCTTCCTGCGCACGGTGCAGGCCGGCCGCAAGAACCATCAGGATACCTGCGCACACGGCGTTTCCGCGCCGCAAAGCGTGCCGAAAGATATGGTGAGCGAGCCATGCCTCAGCGCCGGTCAGGCTGTGACCCTCGGCCGTCTGCTGCGCAAGTGCGAGCAACTTGCAGGCCAGCCGGTTGAGATCGAGTGGGCGATGGATGAGCGCGGCTTCAAGCTCTTGCAGTCGCGCCCGCTGCATGTCGAGGCGCCCGTCGTGCCTGACGAGATCTGGTTGCGTCATCCGGGCCTCAGTGGCCATCCCGCCGGCATTGGCTGGGGTTCCGGCCGGGCCGTTGTCGTGAACTGCGAATGCGAATTGTCGCGCGTCGCGCCCGGCGACATCCTGATCACCCGGGTCGCCGGTCCTGCGCTCAGTCACATCCTGCCGAAGGTGGCCGGTGTGGTCGCCGAGCTCGGTGGCTCGACCTCGCATCTGGCCTCGCTCGCGCGTGAGCGCGGCATTCCCATGGTGCTGGGCGTACTCGACGCCACGCAGCATATCCCTGACGGCTCGCAATGTGCGGTCGACGGCGTCGCCGGTGTCGTGCGATGGTTGCGATGACGGCGCGGCCGCGCGTCTTTATCGCGCAGCCGATCGCGGACAGTGCTATCAGCCGGCTGCGTGCCATCGCTACCGTCAAGATGAATCCCGATTCGAGCAAGATCATCGGTAAGACAGAGATAATCGCTGGCGTGCGAAACTGCGACATCCTGGTGTCGCTACTTCACGACAAGGTCGACCGCGCAATTCTAGCCGCTAATCCGAATTTGCGCGCGGTCTGTTCAATGGCGATCACACCCGACAATATCGACGTTGAGGCAGCCACCAAACGTGGCATCCCGGTCACTGTGGTGCCGCCGATCGTAGCGGAGGCAACGGCCGACATGCATTTTGCGCTGTTGCTGGCGGTGGCGCGCCGCCTAGTCGAGGGTGAGAAGATGGTGCGCGCCGGCAAATTTCCCGGTTCGCAGTCGAATCATCTGGCTGGCGCTTATGTCTACGGTAAGACTATCGGATTGATCGGCGCCGGCCGCATCGGTCAAGCGACGGCGCGGCGTGCGCGTGGCTTCGGCATGAGGATTCTCTATTGGGCACCGCGCCGCAAGCCGGAGGCCGAGCAAGAGCTCGGCATGGAATACGTCGCGCTCGATCGCTTGTTGATAGAGGCCGATTTTGTGTCGCTTCACCCGCCATTGTTACCGGAGACGCGGCACATGATTTCAGACGCGGCATTCTCCAAGATGAAGCCGAGCGCTTTCATCATCAATACGGCGCGCGGCCCGGTGATTGACGAGAAGGCGCTGATGCGTGCGCTCAAGAAGAAGCAGATCGCTGGGGCCGGACTCGACGTGTTTGAGCACGAGCCGAAGCTGCCGGCGGCTCTGGTCGTGATGAAGAACGTGGTGCTGACCCCGCATCTCGGCAGCGCGGTGTTGGAAGTGCGTGACATGATGGCGAATTTCGTCGTTGATAACATCGAGGCGCTGCTCACCGGACGCCCGCCGCCGAATTGTGTCAATCCGGAAGTGTTTGGTCTGCTCTCTGATGTTGAGTTCAGACACCTATAGTGTGTGCGATCAGATGTCCGACCAGCTTCTCGGTGAGGATCATGGGAATTGATGGCCCTCGCGGGAGCGAAATGACTCTCGTTGCGCGTTGGAGCGGGTGTTGCTCGGCGACGGGCGGTTTGCGCAATCTTAAAATGGGCGGTAATAAGCTGAAATAGGCACCCATTGGATGGGTTTCGCCCGCGGCGAGGCGGCTGCCACTCAAGGAGCGTCCGCAAAAGTGCTGCAAAGACGCTTCAGCATTGCCCCGATGATGGATGGGACGGGCTGAGCGGCGAAGCTCCATTATTTCAATGGCTTGATATTGGTCGATACGAGCCATGTCGTGCCGTTCGTCGTATTGTCCACCATGGTTGTGCAACAGCCGTAGCCGGACAGTGGAGTGGATCTTGCGCGGCGGGAGTGCGGCCGTGTCTGGCCCAATGCCGGCCTCTTGAAATCGAACGGCCCGATCTAAGCTGGCCGGCGCACAATCAGGTCGATTTCGATCAGCGCGTCGTAAGCGAGCCCGGTCACCCCGACGCAGGTGCGCGCGGGCAGGCGGCCTTCGGCGAAATAGCTGCGGTAGGTCTCGTTCATGGCCGCGTAGTCTTCCTTGAAGCGCGTCAGATAGACCCGCGCCATCACCACATGTTCGAAATCGAGGCCTAGCCCGGCCAGCACAGTGCGGAGATTGCCCATCACGTTGTGGGTCTGCGCGACGATGCCGTCCGGCAGTGCGCCGGGCGCGTCGGGGCTGTCCGGCATCTGCCCGGTGACGAACACGAAGCCGTCGGTCTCGACTGCGTGGCTGAAGGGCGCGACGGGGTTTGGCCCGCCGGCGATCATATGGAATTGCATGTCCGGGCTCGTTTGTGTGTCTCAACGGTGGGCGCGGCCGGCGAACAGCCGCTTGCTGATAATGGCGTGAACGCCCCAATTGCCGTCGACCACCTGCGTGACGCCAAAATCGACCGCCGCCGACATCAGCGCGATGGCCTCGTCTTCGCTCAGCCCCTGGGTCGTCATGAGGAAACGGCGCACCTTGCGGAAGGCGTCCTTCATGGCGAGGTCGAGCGACGACTTGGCGTAGACCTCGCTTTGTCCGGTGGTGCCGAACTCGGCGAGATAGTTGGGGTGGCTGAAGCCGGTGAGGATCCACTCATTTTCGGTCTCGATCAGCGGGTACGTGACGTCGCCGAAGGGGCGGCCCGGCAGTTCGGCTTTCTTGTGCAACACGACCTCGAAGGTGCCGGTCATCGAGCATTCGATCGCGGTGCCGCTGAGTTCCCCATCGCCTTGGGCAGCGTGCGAGTCGCCGACCGACAATAGCGCGCCGGGCACGGACACGGGAAGATAGACGGTCGCGCCCTTGCCGAGGCGCCAGTTGTCGAGGTTGCCGCCGAAATACGAGGGCGGTACGGAATCGACGAGATCGGATTCGCGCGGCGCGACGCCGATCACGCCGAAATGCGGCCGCAACGGAATGCGGACGCCGTCGAGCGCGTCGTGCCGCCGCTCGATCGTCTCTGGGTTCACCGGAACGCCGGGATAGTCGTATGTATTGTGCGTGACGCCGAAAGGGTCGGTCTGTGGTGTCCACCGGTACGAATAAAGCGCGCGCAGGTGTGGTTCATCGGTGTCGGTGATGAGTTCGTAGATGGTGATGGTCTCACGCGGCTTTGGCTCGGTGAGGAGTTCGGGATAGTGGTAGCCCCACCAAGCCGCGGCGCTGCTGCCGAAGGCGCGGCCTTCAAATAGTGGATTGCGGCTGGGGCGCGGCACGATGTCGAGGATGCGCACCTCCAGGACGTCACCGGGCTGGGCATCTTTAATGGCGATCGGACCGGTGCAGATGTGGACGCCGAATCCTTCGCCGGCGCCGCGGCCGTAGATCGAAGCATCCATCGGGCCGGCGCCGCGGCGGTCGACGCTCTTTTCGTTGCGCGTCCAGCGGAACACGCTTTCCGCGCCGGGATCACCGACGATCATGCGCTCGGGGTCGTCGGACGCATGCTGTGTCAAGGTCTCGATGGTGACGGTGTCGCCGGACTTGATTTCGATGATCGGCCGGAGCGAATGGCTGAAATAGCCCCAGTGCACGTGCGCGGCGGTGACCGGCAGGTGATGGTGTCGCGGCGCGGTCACATCCGCGGCGTCGCCATGCGCCCCGCCGGATGCCGAATTGGCCAGCACGTTCTTCGATCCGCTGCGGCGGGCACGCAACTGGGTTAGCGCCTTCTGCGGCCAGCCGCGCTGGCTGTGCGGTCCAGCCGTTCCCGTCAGGCGTTCCGCTTCCTGCCGGCGGAATTCGCGCGGCGACAGGCCGAAGCGCTCGCGGAAGGCGCGGCTGAAATGGGCGGCGTCGTTGAAGCCGCAACGGAACGCGATCTCGGAGACTGACTGGCTGGCATGTGCCGGATTGGCCAGTTCGTCCCGCGTTCGGTAAAGTCGGCGCTGCCGTAGATAGTGCGTGAAGTTGTCGCCGGTGCCTTCGAACAGCTTCTGCAGATAGCGTTCCGAAATGCCTTCGGTTTGCGCCACCCGCGCCGGCGTTAGATCGGGATCGTCGAGCCCGCGCTCGATGGTCTGGTAAATGCGGTGGAGCAGCGCCTCGCGCGTGCTCGTGCTGGCGGTGTCCGCGATGCTATCGCTCGGCTGATGCAGCAGCGTCAGCAGCAGTTCGGCGAGCGCCTGGCTGAGCGTGCCCCATTCGGCGGCACTTAGCGTTTCCAGGGTTTCGGCGGCCGCCTCCAGGCTGCGCGCCAGCACGGCGGCGAGCCCGTCCGCGCGCAGGATGTGCGGGCGGTCGAACGTCATGGAGCCGATCTTGCGGCCGTGGAAAGCGGTGTTGGCGACCGACAACGCGACCACGTGCATGTCACGCTTGAAGCCAATCTCCCACGCTTGCTGCCGTGGCAGCACGGCGATATCCCCGGCGCACAGGGCGCGGCGTGCGCCGTCCACTCTCAGCGTTGCTCCTTCTTCGAGCGACATCAGGATGAGCGGAAGATCGGCGGTTGGCGGGGCCGGCGACAGGGTCTGCGGGCCGGAGCCGAGCCTTGCGACGATCACGCCATCCGGCGTTTCGCGCCGGAAGGCAGTGGCGTGAAGGGAATGCGCGGCCTTGACCGAGGAGGACCGCAGCCCCACGGCGCCCAGGCTGTCCTGCCAGGCGGCAAGCCGGTCGGGCGCGGAATAGGACTCACTGGTGAACGCGGCGACACTCATGGATTGATCCGGTTGTTGCTCGGAATCAAGCAAAGGCCGTGCCACGAAGCGTGGCGGCCTTGGCGGGCGATTTCGTTGAGAATCCATGAGAAATCACAAAGTACGGGGTGACGCGTAGGGTCTTCAGCCGCCGGTGAATACGCTTTTACGGATCGAGCCGTGCACGCCCCAGTTGGCGTCCACCACCTGAGTCACGCCGAAGTCGGCGGCCACCGACAGCAGCGCGATAGCCTCGTCTTCGCTCATGTGATGCACCTGCATCAGAAAGCGCCGCAGCTTGCGGAACGCGTCGCGCATCGCCTTGTCGAGGCTCGAGTGCTGGGCGACTTCCGTCTGCGCGTCCTTGCCCAATTCGGCTAGGTAGTTCGGATAGGTGAAGCCGTAGACCGACCATTGCTGCTCGGTTTCCAACATCGGATGGGCGAGGCCTTCCAGAATGGTGCCTTCCAGATCACGCTTCTTGTGCAGAACGAACTCGAAGTCGCCGGTGAGCGAGGTCTCGATGGCGGTGCCGCCGAGTTCGCTGTCGCCCTGGGCAGCGTGGGGATCGCCGACCGAGAAGTAGGCGCCGGGCACGGCGACCGGGTAATACATTCGCGCGCCCTTGCCGATGCGCCAGTCGTCGATGTTGCCGCCGGTGTAGCTCGGCGGAATCGAGCTGACGTAATCGGCTTCCGATGGCGCGAGGCCCATGGTGCCGAAGTGCAGCCGTGCCGGGACCTTCACATTGGGCAAGATGTTTTCGCGCCGCTTCACCCGCGTATGATCGACGCGCACGCCGGGATAATCGATGGTTGGATGCACGATGCCGTCAGGGTCGGTCTGCGGCGTCCAGACGTAATTATAAACGGCCTTTGCATAGGGTTCGCCGGTGGTGTCGAGTTCGAAGATGGTGACGACTTCGCGCGGCTTCGGCTCCTCGATCAGGTCGTGATAATGAAAGCCCCAGTTGGCGGCGGCGTTCGAGCCGAAGCACTTGCCGGCATGAGCGTGGTGACAACAGGGGCGCGGCCGCACGTCCAGCACGCGCACTTCGAGGATATCGCCGGGCTCGGCGTCTTCGATCGCCACCGGGCCGGTCATCAGGTGCACGCCCAAACCTTCGCCGGAGCCGCGGATGAACGGCCCTTCGGTCGGGCCGGCGCCGCGCCGCGCCACGTTCTTCTGTTCGCGGGTCCACAGGAACACGCTTTCGGCGCCGGGATCATCTGCGATCATGCGCTCGTGGTCATCGTTGGCATGATGGGTCAGCGTTTCGATGGTGGCGGTGTCGCCGGACTTCAGGGTCAGCGCCGGGGTCACCACTTTGCTGAAATAGCCCCAGTGAACGGTCTTGGGCGAGACGGGAAGGGTATGGTGTCTCATAGCGGTAACCTCTTGGACGGCAGTTTGTTGTTCTGGAGAAGAAAGGACGAGCGTGCGGGAGCGGTGCGTGTCACGGCGGCAGCTCCGAGCCGCTGTCGGCGCCCATGACGCGGAGGAAGCGGGCGGTCAGCGGGTTCTTCGGACGGGTGAGCAGTTCGTGCGAGGGACCTTGCTCGACCACCACGCCGCCGCTGATGAAGACGATGCGGTCTGCGACCTCATCGGCGAAGCGCAACTGATGGGTCGAAATGATCATGGTCAAACCATCCTCGACCGCGAGCTTGCGGATGACCTCGAGCACCTCGTTGACCAGTTCGGGATCGAGCGCCGAGGTCGGCTCGTCGAGCAGCAGCACGCTCGGGTTCGGCGCTAGGGCGCGGGCGATCGCCACGCGCTGTTGCTGGCCGCCAGAGAGGTGTCGCGGCAGTGCGTTGGCGCGATGGCTGAGGCCCACGCGATCCAGCAGCTCGGCGGCGCGGCGGTCGGCGTCGAGCCGCGTTAGACCGTGCACCCAGCGCAACGGGCCGGCGACGTTTTCCTTGGCGGTCAGATGGCTAAACAGATTGAACTGCTGGAACACCATGCCGACGCCGATGCTGGCGCGCTGGTTGGCAAGCGCCCGCGGCGATAGCCGGCGGCCGTCGTCACCGAAGCCGAGGCGGCGGCCACCGACGCGCACGGTGCCGTCATCCCAACTCTCCAGGTGGTTGATACAGCGTAGCAGCGTACTCTTGCCGGAGCCGCTGGGTCCGAGCACGGCAATCACCTCTCCGATGCGCACTGTCAGGTCGAGCCCGTTCAGCACCGTCTGATCGCCGTAGCTCTTGCATAGGCCGCTGACGTCGACCGCCAGGTTGTTGCTGGCGAGAATAGCCGCGCGCTTGGCTCGCTCTTCCGGCTTCGACTTGGAGCCCGTGGACGGCTCGGGGGCGCTCGGCGTTTCGTCGGGCGCAATGGCTGGCTGCGCTGCCGTCGGCTCGGTGACTAGGCTGCTGCGATACCACGGCAACAGGCGGGCGAGGCGCTCGGGTGGGCTCGGCCGGTCGAGATCGAGCCAGTCCTCGATGACCAGTTGAATGCCGGCCGCCGCCCCCGTCAGCACCAGATACATGAGGCCGGAGGCGAAGAAAATCGAGAAGAAGTCGAAAGTGGAGGAAGCAAGCTGCTCGCTGCGCAGGGTCAATTCCTGCACCGCGATGACGGACGCCAGCGACGAGTTCTTCAGCGCGCTGATCGATTCATTGCCTAAGGCCGGCACCATCATGCGGATGGCCTGCGGCGCAATCACCCGCCGCATCAGGACACCCGGCGTCATGCCGAGCGCTTGGCCGGCGATGGTTTGCCCGGGCTCGACCCCGAGCACGCCCGCCCGCAGGATCTCCGCAATGAATGGCGCTTCGTTCAGCGCGAGGGCGAGACCGGCTGCCGCAATCGCGCTCAGTTTAATTCCGACATGCGGCAGGGCGTCGTAAGCGAACACGAGCTGAAGGATCAGCGGCGTGCCGCGGAAGATGACCGTGTAGGTCCGCGCGAACATGGCAAGTGGCCAGAACCGGCTCAATTGCATGCTCGCGAGGACCAGCCCCACCAGTACCCCGCCGGCCAGCCCCAGGAAGGTCACCAGCAGGGTGACGGTGATCCCCTGGAGCAGGTACGGCATGGAGAGATAGTGGAGGAAGAGTTGCATCAGTCGGCCAGCACCAGGCGGGGCGCTTCAAGCGTGCCCGCATCGAGTGACCACTTCTTGAGAAGCGTGGTCTCGATGCCGGCCTTCTGGATCGCGACCAGCGCTTCCATGATGGCCGAGCGGAATTTGTGCTTGTTGCGCGGCACGGCGATGCCGACCGAATAGGGCAGGGTGACCGCCGTCGCCTTCTCAAGTTTGTCCGGATAGGCCTTCACCGCCTGATCGACCGTGTTTACGTCGTTGACGTAGGTGTCGGCGCGGCCGGCCAGGATGGCCTGGATGCAGTTGGCGTTGTTGTCATAGAGCTGCAGCTTCGGCGGCTTCTTGCCGGCGGCCTTGCACTTGGGGATCAGCGCCTGGACCAATGGCACTTCGACGAAGCCGGTGTTTTCCGCCGCGATCGTGCCGCACATCGACATGTTGATGCCGGTGATCTTCTTCGGGTTGCCCTTGGCCACCAGCACGCCATCGAACACCTTGGAGTAGGTGATGAAGTCGGCGGCCTTGGCGCGCTGCTTGGTGGCGTAGATATCCGAGATGACGATATCGGCCTGGCCGGCCTGCAGCGTGGTCAACAGCGCAGCGAAAGTGACCGCCTTATAGGTCACTTTGAAGCCGAGGCAGTTGCCGATGGTTTCGCCAAGGTCGATATCGAAACCGATGTATTTGCTCGGGTCCTTGGGATCGAGCGCTTCATAGCCCGGCGTGTGCGGGTTGATGGCGTTGACGAGGGTCTTGCCCTTGAGCTCCGGGTATTTCGCTTGGAGCGCCTTGCAGGCGGCGGGTGCTGCCATGGCTTCGGCATGTGCCGGTTGGGCGACCGGCAGCAACATCGCGACGGCGCCCAACAGGCCGAGGGCGGCGGGCAGCCAGCGCCTGGCCGGACGGGAAGCCTTGCGGCCTCGCACGTCAGTGAAACTCTTGAGAGACATGGAACAAGCTCCTTTGCGGCTGTTGACGAGGTGTGCTCACCAAGTCTGGTCAGACACCCGCAGCCTAAGAGAGCCGCTCGCAACGGACTTGTTCGCAGACGCACAATTGCTTGCAGATGTGCTGCCCAAAGCTTGTGCTGATCGCACAATGTTTGACTGCGATTGATTAATCGGCGCGCATTCTGCCGGGCAACGAGTGTCACTGCCCTGCTGACGAAGAGCCGATTGAAATGAAGTCCGCGCGCCGCGAAAGATGGCGCGTCAGGTCAGCAATCAGTGGGTTCAATTGGATCAGAGCGTGCTGTTTAGCGCGGAATGACGGCGGCGCAGGCGCGGGCGGCAACGTCGGCGGCCGATGGGTCGCGCGTGATGAGCGCCATCACGATGGCGCCGTCCATGATCAGGCCGATCGTATGGGCAGTCTGTTCCGGCTCCGCCACGCCGGCTTCCTCGCAAAGCGCCGACTGTTGTGGCGTACGACCCGGCTGCCAAGACCGTGGGCGCTGTGACCGGTATCGTCGATCCAGCTTCGGGTAAGGCGGCTGCGCTTGGCGACAACCCATCCGATCTTAGCAAGGGTGAGGGTCGGCCGCCGGTGGCCGCCTGGAAAGCATTGAAGGCATTCAAGCCCTTGAGTTATTTCGCCGTGACGTTGTAAGCGCATGTCCGCTTAACGGTCCGACGATCTGCTTTCGGGCGGGAGTAGGGCTCGGGATGAATCCGAACGCGGACACAATTGAATCTGCGTGGGCGGAGCCCACAAGAGGCGGAACGGAGCCTTCGGCGAAGCTTGAGAGATTGGCTCAAAGCGTTCTGCCTGCGTGCAGGGGAAGGTTCGGCGCCGTGGGTCGGTCGAGCGTCCCGGAGACGTAATTGAGATGGTCATTTGAAAAATTGACATCGGATTATTCACAAAATTATTTTGCATTATTCGTCGCGTAAATGATGAGAGCTTCATGCGGTGATTTCTCTGTCACAAGGGTGGAATGGTCAAACCGATATGCTAGGTTGGATGCAAGGCAGGGGTTGGGAAGTGGAAATCACGAAAGTTCGGCGCGGGTGGTTGGCATTGTCGCTGCTGGCGGCTTGCTGTAGTGGCGCCGTCCACGCGGAAACGCCGTCTCCAAGTCAAGCAAAACCGCCAGTCATTGCTCCCGGGCCCGTGGCACCGACTCGAATCGTCCTGCCGCGCATACTGGCGGGCGCCAAAGTGCCGGCTCAGGCCAAAAAGCTCCATTTCGTGCTGACCGGCTTGGCCGTCAAAGGTGAGTTCAAGAATCTCGTCGTGCAGCGGCAGGCGCTTGAGACGCCGCTGATCGGCAAGCGGATTTCGGTGGCGCAGGTCTTCGAGTTCGCCGCCAAGCTGCAGGCGCTCTATGTCCGCGCCGGCTATCCCCTGGTGCGGGTGGTCATCAGCCCGCAGGAACTCGGCAAGGCGGCGCGGGTGAAGCTGCGCGTGGTCGACGGTTTCATCGAGCGCATCGACGCCAGCACGATCGACGCCCTGGTGCGGCCCCGGGTGCTCGCCGTGGTCGGCGCACTCGTCGACAAGCGCCACCTCACGCAGGCCGAGTTGGAGCGCAAGCTGCTGATCGCCGGCGAAGCGCCGGGGCTGATCCTCAATGCGGTGTTCACCGCCGGCAAGAAGGTGGGCGGCTCGGTTCTCGTTCTAACCGGCCGCTATCGGCCGGTTTCTGTGAGCCTCTACGGCGACGATGCCATGCCGGCGGTGTTCGGTACCGGGCAGATGGTGGCGACGGCCTCGCTTAACAGCGTGCTGGGGCTGGGCGAGCAGCTGACAGTGTCTGCCGCCGGATTGCCCGATGCGAACTTCACGACGGCCGACCCGACGCGGCGCTATCTCACCGCCGCGTTGCAGGTGCCCCTTGGCGTCGATGGCCTGTCGTTCAACGGCAGTTTCACGAACGGCATCACCGAGCCACGGGTCGCGGCTAATGTCGCCAGCCAGGGCACGCTGACCGAGGGCTATCTGGAACTCAGTTACGAGCTCATCAAACGCCGCGACTTCGGGCTGACGCTGAGCGGCAAGCTCGACATGACTGACGAAGAGGTCGATTTGCTCGCCTTCAATCCGGCGGTGCCGCTGAGCCTCGACCGTACGCGTGTTTTGCGCGGCAGCGTGGATGGCTTCTGGCGGCGCCCGGAAAGCGGTACCGTGTTCAGCTATGGCGCGACGCTGTCGCAGGGGCTCGATGCCTTCGGCGCGCGCATGGCGGCCGACGCGACGTCGCTGTTGCCACTGTCGCGGCAGGGGGCGGACGCGGTGTTTACCAAGCTCGCTGGCCACCTCTCGGTAACGCAGAGCCTGCCGAAGGGGCTGTTCGTTACGCTCGCGGGCTATGGCCAGACCTCATTCAACAAGCCCCTGCTCACGTCGGAGCAATTCGGCATCGTCGGCGCAAACATGTTGTCGGGTTATGACGCCGGCTCGCTCGCCGGCGACACTGCCTGGGCGACGCGGGCCGAACTGGGACATAACTTCGCGGTACCGAAAACCTCTGCGGTGCTGACGCCCTATCTGTTCGCGGCGACCGGCGAACGCATTCTCGAAGATCCCACGACATTGGAGCTGGCCAGCCTTCACGCCTCCAATCTCGGCGCCGGCCTGCGCCTCCATGTCGCCGGCACCAAGCTGTTCCCGCCGGACTTCTACGGCTTCGTCGAAGGCAGCAAGCAGCACAGCGACGACCCGACCCAAGACGGTTGGCGCATCTTCGTCGGCGGCGTGGTGAGTTATTGAATTAAGGATGTTGGGTGTGGCGGGTCGCGGCTATGTATTGGCGCTTCTTGCCCTGTTGTCGGCTTCCAATCAGCTCGACCGCCAGCTTACCGCCATTTTGCTGGAGCCTATCCGTGCCGAATTCGCGCTGTCTGACGTTCAGCTCGGGCTGCTCTCGGGCCTTGCCTTTGCGGTACTTTATGCGGGCCTAAGCATTCCGGCCGCGATCTGGGCGGTGCGCCACAGCCGTCGCAACCTGGTGGCGTTGTCCGCCGCCGTCTGGGGTGCCATGACGCTGGTCTCGGGCCTTGCGCAGTCGTTTGCGCAACTTCTCGTCGGACGTATCGGGCTGGGACTCGGGGAGGCTGGTGCGATGCCGGCCTCGCACGCCATGATCTCCGACCTTTACGCGCGAGACGAGCGCGGGTTCGCCATGTCGGTCTGGTCGGCCGGGGTCAATGTCGGCATCTTCGTCGCTTTCCTGGTCGGCGGTGTGATCGGCCACCGCTTCGGCTGGCGGGTCGCATTCATCACCTCCGGTATTATCACCGTGGTTCTTGCGCTGTTGGTGCGGTTTACCGCCTCGGAGCCGGCGCGCATGCTGGATCGCGAACGCGACCTGCGCAAGGCACCCTCGCTCGGGTTGATCTGGATGACGCTCCGGCTGCTATGGGGCGATGCGGCCCTGAGGAACATCGCCGCCGGGTCGGTTCTCACCGCCACCGTCGGCTATGGGACACTCGCGTGGCTGCCGTCCTTTCTCGTGCGCGTGCATCATTTGAACATCGCACAGGCGGGAGCCTATCTCGCGCTCGTCATCGGTCTCGGGGGCGGTGCCGTGGCGGCCGCCGGCGGCAAGCTCTTCGATGTATTGCATCGGCGCGACGCGCGCTGGTCAATGGCTTTCGTCGGACTCGTCTATATTGCGATCAAGCCGCTGCTGCTGACCTTCTTCCTCGCCGGCAGCACCCGGGTCGCGCTGGCCGCCTACATCATTCCCGGGCTCGTCGGCACGATCTATATTGGCCCGACGCTCGCCGTGCTGCACAACCGGGTGACCGCAAGCCTTCGCCCGACCGCGTCGGCGGTTTTCCTCATGCTCGTCAACCTGATCGGCCTGAGTCTCGGACCGCTCTTGGTTGGCGCCATGAGCGAATGGCTGTTTGCCGCAAGCGGAAACGCGCTCGGCTATAGCCTCGCGATGATGCAGGTGTTCGGTGTCTGGGGCGCCGTCCACTTCATCATCGCCGGGCGGCGCTTGGTGCAATCGGCGCCGGCCGCCCGTGCCGCGTGACCGTTTCTACGGTTTCGGCAGGGCGTCGTAAGCGCTGCCGAAGCCCTTGAACGATACCGGAATCGCAATCTGCTGCTTGGCGGCGTTCTTGAACGCGAGCTTGCCGGTCTTCTTCAGCGACCGCAACGTCTTGATTTGCGCTTCGCTGATGTTGGTCTCCGCGAAACAGCCGACCGGGACACAGCGACTGAAGCTGGCGGTCATGTCGAACTTCTTGTCGTCCGTCACCAGATGCACGCCGTCCGGCAGCGACACATTGACCGGCATTTCAAAGACGATCTTCAACGAACCGTTCTTCGGTTGCCTACCGATGGCGATCTGAGTGATCGGTCGCGTCTGGCCCTTGATCTGCATCGTCTGCGCCATCTCGCAGGACTTGATACCTTTGAGCGTTACGCACCGCACCGTCCAGTCTTCGTAGGTCGCCGTGGTCTGCTGCGGTCCCTGCGCCGACGCGGTTTCCGCGTTCACGGCCTGGACCGATAGCAGAACGGCGGTGGCCGCGATAAAATATGCCCGCATGCATTCCTCGCTCTTCATAAGATGTTGGGGACGGCGTCTGAATGCCGTCCGAGTATTCTGGGTCTGGTAGGGGGTTAGCGGCGTTAGTGCTAATTGAATTCTCTAATAGGTTATATTCAGATAAATTATATCGTACGATGTCGCGGCTGCTTTTGCAAAATGACGCCGCAATCGGGCGCTTTAGATAAAGAGCTGGCGTCGCCGACTCCATCTGCCGCTTAAATAGTTCCGGCTCTTCGACCGGTCTGCTCAACCGAGCGCGCCGGTGTTCACCCGGTCTGCGGTTTGGCGATTTCCACGAACGCATCGGGCGCTTTGTCAGCGGGGCCATTGCTGCGCATGGCCTGCATCACCAACTCTCGCAGCCAAATGTGGCCAGGATTGAGGTCGTTGCTGGCGTGCCACACCATGTACATGTACTGCTCGGGCATTTCGAACGGCAGTTCATGAACGTCCAATTTATAATTGTCGGATATCTCCTGTACAAAGCGGCGCGGCAATAAGCCGACCAGATCGGTGCGCTCGATCAATGGCGGCATCGACCAGATCTTTGCCGGCATATATCTGACGCGGCGCGAAATACCTTGTGCGACGAGATTCTTGTCGACGTTGTTCATGCCGCGCAATTGCCGGTCGAGCGCAACCTGTGGCAAAGCCTGGAGCGTCTCGAAATCGAGCGGCTTCTTGATGCCGGGATGATCGCGGCGGCTGACGACGACGAGATCGGCCGGGCAGATCGTTTCGACGACCATGTCCGTGGTGTCTGCTGGAAATGCGAAGCAGGCGAAATCGATTGAGCCGTTTTTGACCCCCTCGAAAAAGTTAGGAGTTGCCTGGACGCTTTCGATGTCGACTCCCGGCGCTTGTGCGATCAGCGTAGAAATGACCTGCGGCATGACGATCGCTTCAAGCGGGTCGATGATGACGATCCTGAATAGCCGTTTGTAGGTGTAGAGGTCGATTTCGGAACCGTGTTCCAGATGCCGACCGATCAGCCCGAGCGCTTCGCGCACGGGCACGATCAACTCGCGCGCGCGGGCGGTCGGTTGAACGCCGCGCGGCACGCGAACGAACAACTGATCGTCGAACATGCCGCGCAATCTGGCGAGTGCGTTGGAGACCGCCGGCTGGGTCATGCCGAGGCGTTCGGCCGCGCGGCTTGCGTTTTCAGTGGCGTAGAGGGCTTCGAAAACAACGAGAAGGTTAAGGTCGACCTTTCTGAGGCTCTGAGTCATTTACTTTTACAAATCAACACGTTGACCCTCTTTTCCATTTCGTCATCATCGCCCTGAATTGCCATCATACGCATTTTCTATTTCTCACGCGCGCAACCGTTTCTCAAAAGCCAAGGGGGTCGGTAACGAAGCGTTAATCATTATTACGCGCCGCCCGTGTGGAATGCTTTGATGACGGTAAGACAAGTTACTTTTAGGTGCGCAGCGCGTTGGAAGGCAAGGCGGCCGCGGCAGCGTGACACCAAATCCTTATTTAATCGCATAACAGCGGTTTCCGTGGCGGTGACCTTTGCCGTCGCGCCGGTGCTGGCGCAGGCGGGACAGCTTCCTCAAGGCGGTTCGGTGGCGGCTGGTAGCGCCACCATCGGCACGCCGCACAACGGCACCCTCGACATCAACCAGTCATCCAACCGCGCCGTCATCGATTGGCACTCGTTTTCGGTCGGGCAGGGCAACACCGTCAATTTTAACCAGCCGAGCGCGGCTTCCGCGACGCTGAACCGCGTCACCGGCAACACGCCGTCGTCGATAGCAGGCACCATCAACGCGCCCGGCACGGTGCTGCTGGTCAATCCAAACGGCATCGCCATCACCAAGTCGGGCGTCGTCAATGTCGGCTCGTTCGCGGCCTCGACGCTCGACATCAAAAACAGCGACTTCATGTCGGGGAACTACAAGTTCACTGGCAACGGCAATTCGGCGGCGGTGACCAATGCCGGCCGCATCAATGTATCCGATGGTGGCTTTGCCGCGTTGCTCGGCGGCCAAGTGGCCAATGACGGCATCATCACCGCGCGGCTCGGCAAGGTCGCGCTCGGCAGCGGCGAGTTGATGACGCTCGATCTGTCGGGCGACGGCTTTTTGTCGGTCGCGATACCGACCAAGGACCTCGGCAAGATCAAAGGCGCCGACGGCAAGTCGCTGATCACCAACAGCGGCAAGATCATCGCCGATGGTGGCGTGGTGGAGCTGAAGGCGGCGACCGCGGCCGGCCTGTTGCGCGATGCGGTTAACGTGCCGGGTTCGATCCAGGCCAATTCGGTCGGCGTGCATAACGGCCGCATCGTGCTCGGCGGCGGCGCCGGCGGGCGCGTGCGTGTTGCCGGCCGTATCCGGGCGCGCGGGCGGCACCACGCCAATGGCGGCAACGTCACTGTGACGGGTGCATCGGTCGATGTGTCCGGCAGGATTTCGACGGCATCGAAGCACGGCAAGGGCGGCGTCGTGATCCTGACCGCCAAACAAGTGACCCTCGGTCATGAAGCCAGGCTCGACGCCAGCGGCGCCACCGGCGGCACGCTCCTGATCGGCGGCGACGTGCACGGCGGCGCCGACCCGTCGGCCGACTTCTCGATTACCCCGGTGACGAACGCGCTGATGACGACCATCGCCGCCGGCGCCACGCTGACCGCCAACGGCACGAACGGGCAGGGCGGCAACATCGTGGTCTGGTCGAACGACAAGACCACCTTCGCCGGTGGGCTCAGCGTCGCCGGCGCCAACGGCGCGGGCGGTTTCGCCGAGGTCTCGGGGCATAAGCTGCTCGATTTCACGGGCAGCGTCGATCTCGCCGGCACCACAGGCGCCGGTACGCTGCTGCTCGATCCCGAGAACGTCACGATCTCCAACGGAACGGACACCGGCTTCACGAACGGCAACGGCACCTACACGGCGGGCGCCGATAATTCCATCCTCAGCGTCGCGACGCTTCAGGCCGCACTCGCCTCCGGCAACGTCATCGTCACCACCGGCGGCGCCGGTTCGGCGGGCTCGCAGGCCGGCGACATCACGGTCGCCAATGATGTGACCTGGTCGAGCGGCAACAGCCTGACGCTCGACGCCTACCGCGACATCGACGTCAACGCCAACATCACGAACACGGGCGGCGCGGCCGTCACCCTGCGCGCCGACAACAGCGGCACCGGCACGGGCACCGTCGCTTTCGGCGCGGGCAACGCGATCTCGACCTCGGGCACGGTGACGATCTATTACAACCCGGCCGGCAATGACGCGACCAGCGTCAATACCACCAGCTACAAGACGCCGACCGACTATTCCGGCAACGTCGCGGGCGGCGGCACGTTGGCGAGCACGATGCTGGTCAACACGGTCTTCGACCTCCAGAATATCAACAACAACCTGTCGGCCAATTACGCGCTCGGCCGTGACATCGACGCTTCAGGAACCGCAACCTGGAACAGCAACGCCGGTTTCGTGCCGCTCGGCACCGATGGCGCCGGCAAAATTTGGGACGGAACTGGCTTTTCGGCCTATGCGAGCGGCACGAGCATCGGCTTCAACGGCAACTTCAACGGCTTTGGCCACACAATCTCCAACCTCACCGTCAGTACCGGCACGAACGATTACGCCGGCCTGTTCGGCTATTCGAGCGGGACGGTTGAAAACGTTGGTTTGGTCAATGCGAATGTGGCCGGTGGGGACGCCGTCGGCGCCCTCGTCGGTGACGACGAGGGCCTTGTCTCCTATGCCTTCAGCAGCGGCAGCGTGAGCGGCGGCGTGAGCGCAAGCGCTACGGCGGGCGGATTGGTCGGCCAGATCCAGACGGCTTCCGGCTCCATCATGCGGTCCTATTCGACCGCGACCGTAAACTCCGGCACACTCGTCGGCGGACTCTTGGGCGCGCTCAGGAACGGAACAGTCAGCGAGAGTTATGCGACCGGCGCGGTCCATGGCACCGTGGCCGGCGGTCTTATCGCCCAAGTTGTTGACGGCAATGTGAGCAGGGTCTACGCGACCGGTTCGATCACCTGGGGGAGCTTGGGCGGAGAGCTGCTTGCATCCGCCAGCGGGTCGACTGTCGACCAATCCTATTCGACGGGCTCTGGTACCTACCAGGGCATCATCGGTTTCCAAGACCCCAAGCATCCCAACACACTTTCAAGCCTTTACGGCGACGTGCAGACAACCGGCGTCATCGGGGGACTGAAGACAGCGGATGCCCTGAAGCAGGCGAGCTATACCGGTTTTGATTTCACCAATAGCTGGGGCATTGTCGAAGCACAATCTTATCCGTATTTCCTGTGGCAATATCCGGCCTCGGGCGGCACGCCGCAGGTCATTTCGGGTGCCGCCTATATCGGCAGCGGCAATACGCCGGCCGCGGGCAGCACGGTTTCGACCCTCGTCAACGGAGCGAGCGTCGCCTCGGCCTCGGCCGGGGCCAACGGCTACTACAACATTCTAGTCGCGCCCGGGACGCTCGCGAGCGGTTCGGCACTGCTCGCCTACACCAGCGGCGCCAGTGCCGGCGCGCATCTGAAGGTGGTCTCTGGCTCGGTTTCGGGCTTCGATATCTGGGGTTCGACCCTCATCGCGCCAACCGCCGCCACCACCTATTCGGCGGCGAGCGCGACGCCGCTGCAAAGCCAGGATTCCTCGCTGATCTCCGCCGCGATCGGCGCGAACACCACGGCCGCGACCGTCGTCAGCGGCCTCGGCAATTACGTCTTCGTTGCGACCGGCAGCGGATTCACCATCGATACGACGCCGACCAGCCCGGGGCTTTACGTCAGGACGACGGCGAGCGGCGCCGGGATCACCGTCAGCGCCCCGATCACCATCGCCAGCGGCAATGGGCTGACGCTTGATGCGGCCGGCGCGCTCGCCATCGACGCGCCGATCAAGGCCGAAGGCAATGCCGCGGTTGTGCTCGCCTATGACAGCTCCAGCGCAACCAACCTTAGCTTCGGCCTCACGGCGGCCGGCTTCACCGGCGGCCTGACCTATACGGCTGCGAACGGCAACGCGATCAGCTCCAGCGCTGGCGGCACGCTCGCGATCAACGGCACGCCTTACACGCTGCTCTATTCAATGACCGATCTGCAAAACGTCAACGCCAGCGGCGCAGCGCTCTCGGGGAATAACGCGCTGGCGACGTCGCTCGATGCGTCGTCCGTCACAGGCTTCGTCCCGCTCGGTACGAATAGCGCGGGCAATATCTGGGACGGCACGGGCTTTTCGGGCAGCGGAGGAGGTTTCACCGGCACCTTCAGCGGGCTTGGGCATACAATCTCCAACCTGACGGTGAATATAGGCGCAAACAGTTACGCCGGCCTGTTCGGCTATTCGAGCGGGACAATCAATAATGTTGGTCTCGTCGGTGGCTCGGTGACCGGCAGCGCTTATGTCGGCGGGCTGGCGGGGTTGAACACCGGAACGGTTTCTGATGCGTATTCAACCGGTACGGTGAACGGCAGCTTCGCCATCGGCGGGCTGGTGGGGTACAATTTCGGATCGTATACCGGCGGCGCCACGGCCAACGCCACGATCAGCAACGTCTATGCCACCGGCGCGGTCAGCGGTGCCAATGACGACGTCGGTGGGTTGGTCGGGTGGAACTACGCGTATACCCCCTCCGGCGGCAGCGTTGCGGGCTACGCCGCGATCAGCAACGCATATGCCACCGGCGCGGTCAGCGGCGCCAACAATGTCGGTGGGCTGGTCGGGTGGAACGTCGCGTCTACCTCCTCCAGCGTCGCGGGCTACGCCACGATCAGCAACGCCTATGCCACCGGTGCGGTCAGCAGCACGACCACTGCCGGCGGGCTGGTGGGGAAGAACTCCACGATTGCCTCCTCCAGCGGCGCGGCCAATGCCACGATCAGCAATGCCTATGCTACCGGCGCGGTCAGCGGTGCCTCCTTGGTCGGCGGGCTAGTGGGGAAAAACGATGCGCAGACCTACAGCAGTGGCGCGGCCAACATCACGATCACCAACGGCTATTGGGATACTGAGACCAGCGGGCCGTCGTTGCCGGGCATCGGCCAAGCTTCCACCCAAACCGCCAACGGCCAGACGACTGCGCAACTGCAGGGCAGTTTGCCGACGGGCTTTGACAACTCTGCGTGGGGCACGGGAACAGGCCTCTACCCCTATCTGAAGTCCTTCTACCCGAACGGCGTCGAGGCGGTCTCGGGCATCGCCTATAGCGATGCGGGGACGACGCCCGCGGCTTCGGGCGCCTCGGGCGCTGTAAATGTGGCGGTCGCCATCAACGGCAGACAGGTCGCGAGCGCATTCACCGGCGTCAACGGCTACTATTATGCCGCGCTGCCGGCCGGCACGGTCACCGGTTCGTCCGGCGTGCTCACGTATCTGAAGGGCGGCAGCACCGCGGGCTCGGCCTTCACCGACGCCGTGTCGGCGAAAGTCGCCGGCCTCGACATCTATGGCAATACGCTGAACGTGCGAACGGCGGACGCCAAACTTTCCATCGTCACCGGCAATCTCGCCACGACGCTGGGCAGTCTTTCGTCGAACGCGCTGCCGTTCAGCGCCGGCACCGGTTCGCTGACGACGACCGCGGGCAATGTCCAGATTGATACGAGCGCCAGCGCGTTCAGCGTCGACGGCACGGTTTCCGCGGCCGGAACGCTGCTCGTCAATGCGCCGAACGGCAGCCTGACGCTCGCCTCCGGCGGCCTGACGAGCGCGGCAAGCGGTAATGCCATCGTGCTCGCCGACGGCACGACTTTCACCAACAGCATCGGTAACGGCGCGCTGACGTTGACGGGCGGCGGTCGCTTCCTGATCTACAGCCAGGACGCCGACAACGATAATGTCGGTGGGTTGACCGCAGGCACGATCTATTCGTCGACCTACGCCGCCAATCCGCCGTCATCGATCACGGCGACGGGTAATCAGTTCATTTATGCCTCGGCGGGGACTCTGATCGTCTCCGGCTACGTTTATAGCGATCTCGGCACGACGCTGGTCGGCAGTGGCGTGACCGTCAATGCGCTCATCAATGGCGTGAGCCTTGGCACGGCCACCACCGGCAGCGGCGGCCAATACCAGTTCTCGGTCGCGCACAACCTGCTCGACGGCAGCCAGATGCTGATCACCTACACCACCGGCGCGACCGGCGGCGTGGCGCTGGCGGAGAATGCGTCGGGTGCGATTTCCAACCTCAATATTTATGGCGACGCCTTGACGGTCACCACCGCGTCCTCGGCGCTGTCGACGGTCAACTCCAATCTGGCGACCGCGATCGGTGGCGTCTCCGGCGTGCCGAGCGGCTACAGCAACCTGGCGATCGCCTCCACCGCTCCGTCGGGCTTTAACATCGACACCAATGTCAACCTGGCCGGCACGATGCGGCTATCGGCGGCGGGCGACGTGTCGGGTAGCTCCGGCAATGTCAGCGCCAACCGCCTGAGCATCAGCACGACCTCGGGCGCGTCCAACGTCAATCTGTCCGGTGATGTCGTGAACCTCGGCGATATCAGCCTTGGCGGCGGCAGCTTCAAATTCGATAATGGCACATCCGACCTGGCCGTCGGTGGCACGGTGATCGCCAACGGCGGCGTCACTATCAAAACCAACGGGTCGCTGACGCTTGCGAGCGGCGCCCAGATTGCGTCGTCCGCCACCGGCAACGCTGTCGTGCTCGATCTCGCCAGTAACTTCGTCAACAACGCGGGGGCGAACGCGATCTCCGCGCCGACGGGGCGTTGGATCGTTTATTCGGCTTCTGTCGGCAATGACGCTTTCGGCAATCTCGATAGCGGCAATCATGCCATTTTCAATTTTGCCTCGGACGGCCTGCCGTATAACAGCGTTCCCACCGGCAACCGTTACGTCTTCGCGGAGCAGCCCGTGCTGACGGTGACCTCGACTGATGCGAGCAAGACCTACGGTGATGTCGCGGATGTTTCCTCCAATTACACCATCACCGGCTTCCAGGGCGTCGCAAACGCGTTCCTTGCGGATACCGCGGCGAGCGTCGGGATCACCGGCGCGCCGACGCTGTCATCGATGGGCGCGGCGGGGGACGCTAGCGTTGCCGGCGGTGCTTATACGATCAAAGTCGTCGACAGTGGGACGCTGGGTACGAGCGGCGTTGGCGGTGGCTATACGTTCTATTCATATGACGGGTCTAATCTGGTCAGCAGCGGTAAGCTGACGGTGAATCCGCTGGCAGTGAGCCTTTCCGGCACGCGCTCTTATGACGGCACGACGAATGTCGCGGGCTCGATCCTGAGCGTGGCAAACGCGGTCACCGGCGACACGGTAACGGTGAGCGGCACGGCGACGGGCGTGCTGTCGAGCGCCAATGCGAGCGTAACGCCCTATAGCATGACGGGCTTCGGCAGCCTCACGTTGAGCAGTAACAACTATACCCTGACGGGCGCCGCGGGGTCGGTGACCGTCACGCCGGCGACGATCACCCTTGCCGGCACGAAGACCTATGACGGCGGGACGGCGTTCTCGGCTGCCAATTTCGGGACGAGCGGCGTCATTAGCACCGGCATCAATGGTGAGACGCTGACGCTGAACGGCAGCGGGTCGGTGGCGAGCGCCAATGTCGCGGCGGGTGCGCAGGCATTGAGCCTCGGCTCGCTGATCCTGACCAATGGGACCGGCCTGGCCGGCAACTACCAGATTGCCGGGAGCGGCAATGCTGGGCAGGTGACGCCGGCGCCGTTGACGGTGTCGGGGCTGTCGGCAAGCGACAAGCAGTATGACGGCACCACGGTCGCGGCGTTGAGCGGGACGGCCGCGATCTCCGGCACGACCTATGATCCGGGTCTGGCGCTGGTGGGTACGGCGTCCGGCACGTTCGCCGACAAGAACGTCGGCGCCGGCATCGGGGTGACGGTCGCTGGGCTGACGCTGTCGGGCACCGGCACCAGCAACTATACGCTGACACAGCAGAGCGGCCTGACCGCGTCGATCACGCCGGCACCGCTGACGGTGTCGGGGCTGTCGGCAAGCGACAAACAGTACAATGGCACGACGGCGGCGATGCTGACCGGCACGGCCGCGATCTCCGGCACGACCTATGATCCGGGTCTGGCGCTGGTGGGTACGGCGTCCGGCACGTTCGCGGACAAGAACGTCGGCGCCGGCATCGGGGTGACGGTCGCTGGGCTGACGCTGTCGGGCACGGGCGCGTCGAACTACACGCTGACGCAGCAGAGCGGCCTGACGGCGTCGATCACGCCGGCGCCGTTGACGGTGGCGGGCCTGTCGGCGAGCGACAAGCAGTACGACGGCACCACGGTCGCGACGCTGAGCGGGACGGCTTCGATCTCGGGCCCGACCTATGACGCGCTGAGCCTGAGCGGGACGGCATCGGGCACGTTCGCGGACAAGAACGTCGGCGCCGGCATCGGGGTGACGGTCGCTGGGCTGACGCTGTCGGGCACGGGCGCGTCGAACTACACGCTGACGCAGCAGAGCGGCCTGACGGCGTCGATCACGCCGGCGCCGTTGACGGTGGCGGGCCTGTCGGCGAGCGACAAGCAGTACGACGGCACCACGGTCGCGGCGTTGAGCGGGACGGCTTCGATCTCGGGCCCGACCTATGACGCGCTGAGCTTGAGCGGGACGGCATCGGGCACGTTCGCGGACAAGAACGTCGGCGCCGGCATCGGGGTGACGGTGGCGGGGCTGACGCTGTCGGGGACGGGCGCGTCGAACTACACGCTGACGCAGCAGGCGGGGCTGACGGCCTCGATCACGCCGGCGCCGTTGACGGTGAGCGGCGTGTCGGCCGCGACGCGCGGCTATGACGGGTCGTCTGATACGTCGGCACCGCTGACCGGGACGGCCAGGCTGTCGGGCAATGTTTATGATGCTGGCCTGACGCTGGATGTGGCTTCGGTAACGGCGAGCTATGCTGACGGCGAAGCCGGCTCCGGCAAGGCGGCGACGGTGACGGGCTACACACTGTCTGGGACGGGGGCTTCGAACTACGTGCTGTCGCAGCCGACCGGCCTGACCGGCACGATCAGCAAGGCGTCGCTGACGGTGAGCGGCAACTTCAGCGCGGCGAACAAGGTCTATGACGGCACCACCGTCGCTTCGATCGACACCAGTGGCCTGAGCCTGTCTGGTATCATCGGCACCGATAATGTGACGCTCAATCTGACTGGCGCGACCGGTTCGTTCTCGGATAAGAACGTCGGCACCGGCAAGACGGTGACCCTGAGCACGGCCGGCTCGCTCGCCGGCACCGCTGCCGGCAACTATACAATCGCCTCCGGCGCGCCGACCACTACCGCTGATATCACGCCGGCGCCGTTGACGGTGTCGGGGCTGTCGGCAAGCGACAAGCAGTATGACGGCACCACGGTCGCGGCGTTGAGCGGGACGGCCGCGATCTCCGGCACGACCTATGATCCGGGTCTGGCGCTGGTGGGTACGGCGTCCGGCACGTTCGCCGACAAGAACGTCGGCGCCGGCATCGGGGTGACGGTCGCTGGGCTGACGCTGTCGGGCACCGGCACCAGCAACTATACGCTGACACAGCAGAGCGGCCTGACCGCGTCGATCACGCCGGCACCGCTGACGGTGTCGGGGCTGTCGGCAAGCGACAAACAGTACAATGGCACGACGGCGGCGATGCTGACCGGCACGGCCGCGATCTCCGGCACGACCTATGATCCGGGTCTGGCGCTGGTGGGTACGGCGTCCGGCACGTTCGCGGACAAGAACGTCGGCGCCGGCATCGGGGTGACGGTCGCTGGGCTGACGCTGTCGGGCACGGGCGCGTCGAACTACACGCTGACGCAGCAGAGCGGCCTGACGGCGTCGATCACGCCGGCGCCGTTGACGGTGGCGGGCCTGTCGGCGAGCGACAAGCAGTACGACGGCACCACGGTCGCGACGCTGAGCGGGACGGCTTCGATCTCGGGCCCGACCTATGACGCGCTGAGCCTGAGCGGGACGGCATCGGGCACGTTCGCGGACAAGAACGTCGGCGCCGGCATCGGGGTGACGGTCGCTGGGCTGACGCTGTCGGGCACGGGCGCGTCGAACTACACGCTGACGCAGCAGAGCGGCCTGACGGCGTCGATCACGCCGGCGCCGTTGACGGTGGCGGGCCTGTCGGCGAGCGACAAGCAGTACGACGGCACCACGGTCGCGGCGTTGAGCGGGACGGCTTCGATCTCGGGCCCGACCTATGACGCGCTGAGCTTGAGCGGGACGGCATCGGGCACGTTCGCGGACAAGAACGTCGGCACCGGCATCGGGGTGACGGTCGCTGGGCTGACGCTGTCGGGCACGGGCACGAGGAACTACACGCTGACACAGCAGAGCGGCCTGACCGCGTCGATCACGCCGGCGCCGTTGACCGTCACAGCAGACGCTCAAAGCAAAACCGCCGGCGCTGCCGATCCGTTGCTCACCTATCAGCTCACCAGTGGCACGCTGTTCGGAACCGACATCCTGACTGGCGCCTTAACCCGAGTCGCGGGCGAGAACGTCGGCGATTACGACATCTTGCAAGGCACGGTCGCCGCCTCGAAGAACTACCTGCTGAACTATATTGGCGCGCAATTGTCGATATTGGCCGTGCCGAGCACGGCCGGCACAACGACTACCGACAGCGGCTACGCTGCTAGCCAATACGAAGCATCGTCCGGCAACGGCACGCCGATTGTGGTCAACATCAGCTATCAAACTAACGGCAATGGCGGCACGCCGAGCATTGGTGTCGTTGGCGGCACCAACACCGCGAGTACCACCACGAACAACAACGTTGCCGCGACGAACAATTCGGCCGCCAACCAGAACATCGCGCCCGGTGGCGGGCCGCATCGCTGTTCTTGCCGATCTCCCAGTTCGACAAGAGCCAGTACAGCAAAGGCACGCTGCCGGGCTTCGCATCGCAGGGTGGCGAGGCGGCGGTGTTGACCATGGTCGCGCGGGCCGAGGCGAACAACCGACAGGCGCCTAAGATCAACGCGCTGTGGCGGGGCGCCGCGGCCGGCTGGCCGGCCGATGACAACGTGCTCAAGAACGTGCGCTTTTCCGATGGCAATGGCCATTCGCGCACGCCCGCCGGCAACAATGGCTTCGCCTTCAAGAATGGCGCCACCGACATCGCCGGCCTGCTGCAGCACGGGCCGGTGATGCTGGGCGGGGCCCCTTCGGCCGGACAGCCACCGGCGACACCGTGGCTCCTGGCGATCAAGCTAACCGACGACGGCAAGGGCATCATCGCCAACGATCCGCTCGACCGGCGACCAGGTGGTGCTGGCCTACGATCCGGCCACCAAGACGGTCGGTGGCGTGACGGCGGTGATCGATCCGAAGACCGGCAAGCCGGTGCCGCTCGGCAACGGCGCGCCCAACCTGGCCGGCCAAGAAGCCCAGGTTCCGGGCGCGGTCTGGTCGGAGCTGAAGGCGTTCAAGCCGGCGAGCTACTTCGCGGTGTCGATCTAGTGATCGTGCGACGTAGACTGGCTGAATTGATGATGGGACGAGAGGAGCGTGGCGGGGTCAGCATAGAGCAGAATCTGGTGGGCATGTCGTACCGCCGTCGTACTCAATCCGCCCCGTCGGCCCGGATGCGTCTTGCCTGCCCCGGGGCGGGGTTGCGCGGGAAGATGGGGCAGTTTGCGCGATCTTGAAATGGGCGGTAATAAGCCGAAATAGGCGCCCAACGGGCGGTTTTCGCCCGCTGTAAAGCCGCCGCCGCGCCAGGAACGACCGCCAAAAGTGCTGCAAAGACGCTTCAGTATTGCCCCGATGATGGACTGGACGGACCGCCACTGCCGGTTCTTCCATCGCCTGCTGACGCGCCGCACGCTGCTCTATACCGAGATGGTTACCACGGGCGCGATCCTCCATGGCGATCGTCAGCGGCTCTTGGGCTTCGATCCGGCCGAGCATCCGGTGGCGCTGCAGCTCGGCGGCTGCGATCCGGCGGCGCTCGCCCAGTCGGCACGCATCGGCGAGGACTTCGGCTATGACGAGATCAACCTCAACGTCGGCTGCCCCTCGGACCGGGTGCAGGAAGGCCGCTTCGGCGCCTGCCTGATGGCGGAGCCGGCGCTGGTGGCCGACGGCGTCGCCGCCATGAAGGCGGCGGTCAAGGTGCCGGTGACGGTGAAGTGCCGCATCGGTATCGACGACCAGGATCCGGAGGAGACGCTGTTTGCGTTCACGCAGGCCGTGAAGGCGGCCGGCACCGACGCCCTCATCGTGCACGCACGCAAGGCCTGGCTGAAGGGGCTTTCGCCCAAGGAAAACCGCGACGTGCCGCCGCTCGACTACGCGCTGGTGCACCGGCTGAAGCGCGCGCACCCGGACCTCGAGATCATCATCAATGGCGGCATCAAGAGCCTGGCGCAGGCGCAGGAGCAACTGGCTCATGTCGACGGCGTCATGATGGGCCGTGCCGCCTACCAGGAGCCGTGGCGGCTGTTGTCCGCCGACCCCCTGCTGTTCGGCGAGCCGGCACCTTTCACATCGCCGAAGGAAGCGGGCCTGGCGCTCATCCCCTATATCGAGCGCGAACTGGCCAAAAGCGGTGATACGGGCGCAAAGCTCTCCAATATCACCCGCCACGTGCTCGGCCTGTTCCGCGCCGTGCCCGGCGCGCGCGCCTTCCGCCGGCATCTGGCGACCGAAGCGGTCAAGCCCGGCGCCGGCGCCGCGGTCATGGCCGAGGCGCTGGCGCTGGTGGTGGACTTGAGCCCCGATCTGGCGCACATCGCCGCCTGATATTGCGCATGATCCCGAACAGTGGGAACCGGTTTTCGGGTCAATCATGCGCCATCAATAAGTCGGGGACAACCTTCGTGCTGGGACATTCGGTCGGCGAGATCGTGCTGCTCGCCGCGTTGATCGCGGGCGCCGGCGCCCTGGTCGGCATCCTCGCCGGCCTGTTCGGCATTGGCGGCGGCGCCATCATCGTGCCGGTGCTCTACGAGGTGTTCCGCGTGCTCGGCGTGCCGGAAGACCTGCGCATGCAGCTGTGCATCGGCACTTCGCTGTCGATCATCGTGCCGACCACGGTGCGCTCCTATCTCGGCCACAAGAAGAAGGGCGCGGTGATACACCGGGTCGTGCGGACATGGGCGCTGCCGTCGGTCGCCGGTGTGGCGATCGGCTCCGTCACCGCGGCCTATGCGCCGTCGTATGTGTTCAAGGGTGCGTTCGTCATCTTCGCCGGGTTCATCGCCGTGCGCATGCTGTTCGGCAGCGACCGCTGGAGCCTGGGGACCGAGCTGCCGGGCCGCGGCCTGCTTTCGCTTGTTCGGCTTCATCACCGGCCTGTTCGCGTCGCTGGTCGGGGTCAGCGGCGGCGCCTTCTGCAACGCGACGATGACGCTCTACGGCCAGTCCATGCAGCGCGCGGTCGCCACCTCGGCCGGCATCGGCGTGCCGATCACCGTCGCCGGTGCCGTCGGCTACGTGCTGGCGGGCTGGCAATACAGGGGCGCGCTGCCGCCGCTGTCGATCGGCTTCGTGTCGCTCATCGGCCTCGCGCTTGATGGCGCCGGTGTCGAGCTATACCGCGAGCTACGGCGTGCGGCTGGCGCACTGGCTGCCGCGCCGCCAGCTCGAGATCGCCTTCGGCATCTTCCTGGCCCTGGCGTCGGCGCGGTTCTTGATCAGTCTGCTGTAAAGCGCGGCGCGGTTGCGCCCGATAAACGCATCCGGCTCATGGCTGGGCGCTCAGTTGCTTGTCCTTTCCGCCACCGCGGCGGGGCCGGAAAGCACAGGGCGCGCTTGTGCCAAGCCCGCCTTGCGCACGGTTTCGGTCTTTTCCAGCGCTCGTGCCAAATGCTGGTCGCGGCCGTAGACGTCGTCGTAATAGTGCACCCGGCCGTCGCCGTCCGGCCAGGCGGTGAAATAGGTGAGATAAACGGGAATGTTGCCGCCGACCTGCTCGCTGAAATTGTTGCCGGTGGCGATCTGCTGGTCGACGTAGGAGACCGGCTTGCCGAGCAGCGCCGCCGCCATCACCCGCGGATGCTCGAGCCGCACGCAGCCGTGACTGAAGGCGAGCCGCTGGTGCTTGAACAGCTGCTTCTCCGGCGTGTCGTGCATGTAGATCGCGTGCTTGTTGGGAAACTCGATCTTCGAGCGGCCGAGCGCGTTGCGCGGCCCCGGCGGCTGGCGCACGTCGACCGAGACCTGCTTTCGGGCATAGGCGCCCCAGTCGACATCCGCCGACGAGATCTGCTGACCTCGCGTATTGGTCACCTGGTAACCGAGCTGGTCGAGATAATAGGGATCGTTGTAAAGATGCGGCAGCATCTCGTTGACGACGATCGAGCGCGGCACGTTCCAATAGGGATTGAATTCGACCGACTTGATGGTGTCGGTGAAGAAATAGGTCTGGTGGTTGGGCTTGCCGACGATGGCGCGCATGGTCACCGGCTCCTGGTCGCCCCTGACGAAGGTCACCGCGTAGGCCGGCTCGTTGAGCAGCACGTAGCGCTTGCCGAGATGGCGCGGCAGCCAGCGCATGCGCTCCATGGCGAGTTTCAGCTTCCCGATGCGGTCGGCGGGGGTGGCCTGCCGCATCGCCGCTGACGGTGTTGGGGCCGATGACGCCGTCGGCGCCCAGTCCCTTCTCGCGCTGGAAGTCGCGCACCAGCGCGACCAGCTCTGGGCCGTAGACGTCGCCGCCGTCATAGGCGGAAAGCGTCGCGGCATGCTGCTGCTTGAGCGCCGCCGAGCCGCTCTGCTTGATGGCGGCGATCACTTGCGGCAGCGCCGGATCGCTCGCGCCCGGCCGGATGAAGGTGCGGGGCGGGATCGTGACGGTCTCCTTGGGCGCCGCCGCGCGCGCTTTCGCCAGGGCGGCGACCAGCGCGCGGAATTGCGGATTGTCGGGATTGCGGCTGTCGAGATATTTGACGATGTCCTGCGTCTCGGCGATCGGCGCCGAGCGCCGCGACGAGATCGACCTTCTTGCGCGGCAGATCGTAATAGTCCGACATGCGGTCGGGATCGACGCGCCCGCGCGTGGCGTCGAGCACGTAGGTCAGCATCTTGGCGGACAATGTCAGCTCGAAGCGCATCATCGCTTGCAGGTGCGCGGCATTGGCCTGCCGCCATCATTGGCCGCGCCGTTATTGCCGTCCTTGTTGTCCGCAGCGTCCTGCCCGTCCGGCCGGCAGCGCCACGCGGTAGTCGGCGGGATCGAGGCCGTAGCGGCCGCTCAGCGCCAGCGCGGCCATGGCGGCGCGCGCCTTGTCGTCGACCGCGCCGTCGTGAACCCAGAGAAATTTCGGGTGGTTCGAATAATAGTCGTTGAGGGCCGCGCCCACCTGCGGCAGCACCCGCAACGTCAATGTCGGCGTGGCCGCGCAGGCGGCGGCGAACGATGGATCGGGCGCCGCCGTCTCTGCGCCGTCGTTGGATGCGAGCTTGAACTGGCAGACCTTGTCGAGCGCGACCCGCTTCGGCATGTCCGGCGTGTAGCTGCGGTATTTCGGGCTCGTGACCCTGACCTGCGGCTCGTAACGGTCGCGCGGTTCACGATACCCGGTGCCGCCGTAACCGGGCCGGCCGGGCGGTGGGCCGTAGTTCCATCCGTCATCGCGCGGCGTCCACGCGGGCGGCGGCCGGAAGAAGAAGTCGAACACGCCCTGCGCGTGCGCCGCGGCATGCCCTGACCCGCGGTTGCCGCGAGGGCGAGCACGCCTGCCATCACCAGATGTCGAATGCCAAATTTCATTCCAGTTCCACTCCGGTTTCCGCTTGGCCGCGGGCACGCCCGGCCAATGCGAAGGAACAACGCCGGCGCTAAATGAGTTTCAGCTCGGCCGCGCCAGGGTGCCATGACCTGCATCAACAGGCGAATGTCGAAGGACTTCCGCGACCAGAACACAGTTTTGCCGCGAAGCGGACGGTTTGCCGCAGGCCGCGCCCAGATGGACCGCTAATCACGCGCGTCTTTCGGGCGTCGGCGGCGGGCGGCGAGTTGCAGCATCGTCTGCGTCTTGCCGGCGGTATGGGCGGCGCACCCCGCAGCCGCGCGGATCGGCTCCGGCGGCAACGGCACGGATGTGGTCATGGCGACGGCAGTCGGCGCCGAGACCGGTTTGCACGGTGCTTTTTCCGGCAGGTCCGTGTCGCTGTGCATCGCCTTGCCGGATTTCCAGACGTTCGCCGGCTTGCCGGTGACGGTTTTCACGTAACCGCGGGTTTCCGCCGGCAGTCGGGTTCTCTGCTTCAGCCAGCGGTCGATACGCGCCGGTCCCGCGTTGTAGGCGGCGGCGGCGAGCCCCAGATTGCCGAACCGGTCGATGAAGTCGCGCAACAACTGCGCGGCAGCGGGAATTGCCTGCAGCGGATCGAACGGGTTGGCGAGACCGACGTCGTGCGCCGTCTCCGGCATGAACTGGGCGATGCCTTGCGCGCCGGCGTGGCTCAGCGATGCGGCGTCGAACCGGCTCTCCTGGAACAGCAGGCGGATGAAGAAGGGCAGGGGCAGGTTGTTGGCATGCGCCGCTTTGGCGAGCGTGTCGCAGATTTCGCCCTTGGATCGATAGACGACGCGCTTGCGGACCGATGGCGGCGTGCCCGGCGGCGGGCTCATCGGGATGGCAACCGCCGTCTGCCCGGCACCACGATTGCCGAGCTCGTCGAAGGCGCCGCGAGCGGGTTGGCCGGCGCGTCCGCTGACGCGACTGCGGCGTAGGCGTTGATCCGCGGTGCGTCTGCTGCCGCCGCGGCGACGCGTTGCGCGCGCTCCAGCAAGTCCGCGGGCGGCGCCGCGAGGGCCGCTGCGAACGGCGCCAGCCGCTCGGCGAAGCTGGCGGGCGGCGCCTTGAGCGCGGCGGCAAACGGCGCCAGCCGTTCGGCAAAGCTGGCGGGCGGCGGTGGGGTCCTGCGCCGCGGCTTGCTCTTGTTCTTGGCGTGCGTGCTGGTCGCGATGGGTTCGATCGGCGCCGGTGTCACCGGGCCGACCGTGGTGCTCGGTCCGATGGCAACCAGAGACAGGCAGGCAGGAATGAGCAGCCGCCGCATCGGCACAAAGCTCCCCCGTCCCGCGGCAAGGCCGCGAGCTTAGTGCGTTTCCGGATAAGGAGATCGTCCCCCGATCGACTCGGTTTGTAGTGAGCAAAGCGGACGGCTTTTCGAAAATGTTGCGGCAACATAAAGAAGTCACCGCCATCTCTTCGCCCGAATTGCGCGCCGTCAGAAGGATGCGCTGTTGCCGGCCGGCCCCCTGGGGCGACCGCCGCCTACGGCGTCCCGCGCATCAGGAGCCGGTCGCCGCTCACTTCCCAGCTCTGCAGCCGGTTGAGGAAGCTCATGCCGAGCAGGTTGTTCTTGAGCCCGCCGTCGCGCACCACCAGCGCCGGCACGGCGCGCTCGACCAATCCGCCGATCGCGACCTTGTCGAGCGTGACCGGCGCCGCGCGCGTGCGGCCGTTGGCGGTGTCGACGTTCACCGAATAGTCGAGCATCTCGATCGGCAGATGCGCCGCCTTGGCCGCGCCCTGCGTCAGCACGACCGAACTCGCGCCGGTGTCGAGCACCATCGGCACGTGCGCGCCGTTGATATGGACGGTAAGGGCGAAGTCGCCGCTTTGCGTACGCACCACCTCCACGTTGCGGCCGCGGCCCGCCACGTGACCGGGCATCAGCTCGGCGATCACGCGGTCGGACACGTCGCGCAGCTCGAAGCGGTAGCTGTAGCCGATCACCAGCAAGAGGCCGATCACCGCCCAGAACAGCATGGCCTCCAGCGCCTTCGCAAACCGTTCGCGGAACAACGTCAGCACCAGCCCGCCGACGAACACCAGCAGGGCCAGCTTTATCGCCAGCGAGCCCATGTCGTGGCGCAGGAGGTTGGCGATCGGGTCGGTGTCGGTGGTGGCGATCAGCACGGCGAGCGAGAGCGCCATGCCGATGACCAGAGACCAGGTCAGACGGCGGCTCACGGGGGCGTCACCCTGTCGCAGCCGCGCGGGCGGCCCCGCCGCCGGCCGCAAGCCGCGCCGGCAGCTCGGCCATGATCCGCCGGCGCTCGTCGACACTCATGGCGCGCCAGCCCGCGATCTCGTCGACGGTGCGGCCACAGCCGAGGCAAAGCCCGGTGCGGGTATCGAGAGTGCAGACCTTGACGCACGGGGTCTCGATCATGGGGGCGGACTCTGAAAAAGGCGAAATGCGAGGCCCGACCATAAGGCCAAGGCGCGGGAAGGCAATCAGGGCGTTTGGTCGCAACCGCCTCGCGTCTCAGGTGCCGGCGCGGAACAGCGGCCGGCGGGCCAGCCGTTCCCGTTCCTCGGGCGACAGGATGGGTTCGCCGGGCGCGATCGGCGGCGCCTGCACGGTGGTAACCGGCGCCATGGCCGCCACCACGCGCTCGGGCGGGAAGGTGACGATCACCTCGGTGCCGATGCGCAGCTTGGACTTCAGGTTGAAGGTGCCGCCGTGCAGATCGATCAGGCTCTTGGCGATCGGCAGGCCGAGGCCCGCACCCTGTTCGGCCGACTTGATGGAGTTGGAGCCCTGGCCGAACGACGCGAGCACCACAGGGATCTCGTCTTCCGGAATGCCGGGACCGGTGTCCTGCACGCTGAGGTATTGGCCGCCAGACGCGGTCCAGCCCACCTTCAGCCAGATCTCGCCGCCTTGCGGGGTGAACTTGATCGCGTTCGACAGGAGGTTGAGGCAGATCTGCCGCACGGCGCGCTCATCCGCCCACAGTCTCGGCAACTCGGGCTCGAACATCTCGTGGATGGTGATGCCGCGGTTGGTGGCACGCAGCTTGAGCAGGTGGTGGCAGTCTTCCGTGACACCGGCAAGCGAGATCGATTCCTCGTTGAGCTCGTAGCGGCCGGCTTCGATGCGCGACAGATCGAGGATCTCGTTGATCAGCCCCAAGAGGTGAACGCCCGAATTGTGGATGTCGCCGGAATATTCCTTGTAGGCCGGTACCGAGTGCTCGCCGAACACTTCCGACTTCATCACTTCGGAAAACCCGAGGATGGCATTGAGCGGCGTGCGCAGCTCGTGGCTCATCTGCGCGAGGAAGCGCGACTTGGAGATGTTGGCGGCTTCCGCGCGCCGGCGCGCCTCATCGGAGATGGCCTTGGCCTGCTCCAGTTCGCCGATCAGGGCGTCCTTTTCAGCGCGCGCCTCCAGCGTCGCCAGCGTGGTGGAATAAAGCCGGTAGGCGAGCGCGGCGAAGTAGCCTTGCGCGGTGAGCGCCATGGCGGCGAGGATGTAGTTGCGCAAGGACCCCTGCAGCGCGAAGTCGAGCGCGATCGCCGCGGTGACCGGGAAGGTGGCGGCGAAGGTCGCGATCGGCAGGCTCGAAGCCAGCATGCTGGAGACCGCCACCACCAGCAGCATGACGAAAAGCATGAAGGTGTTCGAATTTTCGTCGCCCCCGACCGGATGGATCAGGATGAACATCCAGGCGAGACCGTAGAACAGGTCGAGCAGGATGAAGCGCCTGCGCCATTTGCGGTAGGACGCTTCCGCGGCTGGCAGCTCGAGGAACTGCTTGCACTTGGTGACGATGACGGCGTGGATGACCAACACCGAGGCGGTCCAGGCGCCGGCCGTCACCGCGCCGCTCCACAGGCTCGACAGGAAGCCGACGGTCGCCACCAGCAGCAGGATGACCAGCGAGGCGGACAGGCGGTTCTGCGCATATTGGCGCAGCAACTCGTAGTCGAAGGCGGGCCGGGTGCCGCTCGACGAGGTCAGCCGATCGCGCGCGTCGCGCACGTATTGCGCGGCGAGCCGCCGCTTGACCGGCGACTTCTCCGGGGGGAGAGCTGCGAGATCGGGTTGTTCGCCTGGCACGGGCATGGAATGGGGACGCTTGTTATGCTGAAAATTGCGCTCCAACTTCCCTCAAATTCCTTAAGAGCAAGCTTAAGAGGTCACTAAAGGCGCCGGTTAACGGATGGTGAACGGGCTCCATCGCGAGCGGGCTTTGACAGGCTTCGGCGGCCATGCTCGGCTGGCCGGCGAGGGGACGCAACCGCACCCAAGGGATGGACTAAGGGACACGGCATGAAGCTCTACGACAGCAAGATGGCGCCCAATCCGCGCCGGGCCCGCATTTTCCTGGCCGAAAAGGGCATCTCGGTGCCGACCGAGCAGGTCGACATCAACGCCAAGGAGCACCTGACGGCGGAATACGCCGCGGTCAACCCGTTGCAGCGCATGCCGGCGCTGGTGCTGGACGACGGTACCGTGATTACGGAGTCGATCGCCATCTGCCGCTATTTCGAGGCGCTGCAGCCGGAGCCGCCGCTGTTCGGCACCGGGGCCAAGGAAATTGCCCTGGTGGAGATGTGGAATCGGCGCTGCGAGCTCAACCTGTTTTTCGGGGTTGCGCACGTCTTCCGCCACACCCATCCGGCCATGAAGGAGCTCGAGGTGCCGCAGGTGCCGGAATGGGCGGAAGCCAACCGGCCGCGCATCGCCGCCTTCCTCAAGATCCTCGACGACCAGCTCAAGACCAATGAATTCATCGCCGGCGCGCATTACACGGTCGCCGATATCACCGCGCTCTGCGCCGTCGATTTCATGAAGCCGGCGCGGGTGGCGATGCCGGAGGGCTTGGATAACCTGCAGCGTTGGCGCGAGGCGGTGTCGGCGAGGCCGAGCGCGCGCGCATGATCCCGAAAAAGCCTGTCCCCGATCTGATCGGGGATGGGAACCGGTTTTCGGATCAGATCATGCGCAAAGCAATAAAATGTAAGGGGGAGGGTGGCTTGGTGAGCCCCTTCCGTCGTCATGGCCGGGCTTGACCCGGCCATCCACGTCTTTTCCGCTACCATTGTCCGAAGACGTAGATGCCCGGCACAAGGTTCATGCTCGGGCCGGCGAAGCCGGACCCGAGTGCCGGGCATCACGGTGTGTGCTGGCGCGCTGAAGCCTTACTTCCGCTCCAGCAGCGCGATCAGGCTCGAGGTATCCCAGCGGTTGCCGCCGATCGCCTGCACCTCCGAATAGAACTGGTCGACCAGCGCCGTGACCGGCAGGTGCGCCTTGTTGTTGCGCGCCTCGCCGAGACAGATGCCGAGGTCCTTGCGCATCCATTCGACCGCGAAGCCGTAGTCGAACTTGTCCGCGACCATGGTCTTGTAGCGGTTCTCCATCTGCCAGGACTGCGCCGCGCCCTTGGAGATGGTGGCGATCACCTTCTCGACGTCGAGACCGGCGCGCTTGGCGAAGTGGATGCCTTCCGACAGGCCCTGCACCAGGCCGGCGATGCAGATCTGGTTGACCATCTTGCAGAGCTGGCCGGCGCCGGGGGCGCCGATCAGGTTGCAGGCGCGGGCGTACGCGGCGATCACCGGCTCGGCCTTGGCGAAGGGCGCCGCTTCGCCGCCGCACATCACCGTCAGCACGCCGTTCTCGGCGCCGGCCTGGCCGCCCGAGACCGGCGCGTCGATGAAGTCGAAGCCCGCCTTCTTGCCCGCGGCGTGCAGCTCGCGCGCGATCTCGGCCGACGCGGTGGTGTGGTCGACGAAGATGGCGCCCTTGCCCATGGCCTGGAAGGCGCCTTCATGACCGAGGGTCACCTCGCGCAGGTCGTTGTCGTTGCCGACGCACGCCAGGACGAAATCCTGGCCCTCGGCGGCGGCCTTCGGGGTGGGGGCGGACTTGCCGCCGTATTCCTTGACCCATTTCTCGGCCTTGGCGGCGGTGCGGTTATAGACGGTGACGTCGTGCCCGCCCTTGTTCTTGAGATGCCCGGCCATGGGGTAGCCCATGACACCCAGGCCCAGAAACGCCACCTTCGCCATCGTTATTCTCCCTGTGAAACTCGGTTGGTGCCAGCGATCGACTCGATGATCTTGGCGGACCTTCCGTCGGCCCTTATGTGCCATAGGTCGCCCGGGACGGCGGGCGCGTCAACCACCCCTTTTTTTGGGCCCATCGGGCCCGCGCCCGCATTGACGCTGCCGCCATGGTGCCTATGGTGGCGGCCCGAAATTCAAGGATGGACGATCATGGCGGTGACGAAGGAACAGGTTCTGGCGGCGCTGGCGAAGGTGCAGGCCCCCGGTGGCGGCGGGCTGCCGGACGCGGGCGTGCTCTCGGACGTGGTCGTCACCGACGACGGCAAGGTGTTTTTCTCGATCGCCGTCGACTCCGCTGCCGTCAAGCAGTGGGAGCCGGTGCGCGAGGCCGCGGACGCCGCGGTCAAGGCCGTCCCCGGCGTGAAATCGGCCATGGTCGCGCTGACCGCCGAGCGCGCCGCCGGCGCCGGCGGCGGGCAGCGCCCGCCGCAGCAGCCGGGGCAGGGCGGGCAGCCCAGGCGCGCGGCCCATCCGGCCGATAACGTGCCGGCCGGGGTTCCCGGTATCGACGCGGTGATCGCCGTGGCGTCGGGCAAGGGCGGGGTCGGCAAATCGACCACCGCGGTCAATCTGGCGCTGGGCCTGCGCGATCTCGGCCTCAAGGTCGGCATCCTGGACGCCGACATCTACGGCCCCTCGCTGCCCAAGCTGCTCGCCATCAAGGAGAAGCCGCAGACCGTCAACGGCAACCGGCTCAAGCCCATCACCCGCTATGGCCTCACCGTCATGTCGATCGGCTTCCTGATCGACGAAGAGACGCCGATGATCTGGCGCGGGCCGATGGTGATGTCGGCGATCACCCAGATGCTGCGCGAGGTGGAGTGGGGCAAGCTCGACGTCATGGTGGTCGACATGCCGCCCGGCACCGGCGACGCCCAGCTCACCATGGCGCAGCAGGTGCCGCTCAAGGGCGCGGTGATCGTCTCGACGCCGCAGGACCTGGCGCTGATCGATGCCCGCGCGCGGCATCGCCATGTTCAAGCGCGTCAACGTGCCGGTGCTCGGCATCGTCGAGAACATGAGCTATTTCCTGTGCCCGAAGTGCGGCGAGCGCTCGGACATCTTCGGCCACGGCGGCGCGCGCGATGAGGCCGCGCGGCTGGGCGTGCCGTTCCTCGGCGAGATCCCGCTGCACATGACCATCCGCGAGAAATCGGATTCCGGCCTGCCGGTGGTCGCCACCGAGCCGGAAGGCGAGCACGCGCGCATCTACCGCGACATCGCCACCAAGGTGCGCGATCAGTTGACCAGCGGCCCGTCCGCCGGCCGCGCGCCGCCGAAGATCGTGATCGAGGCTTGAGCGTTTTGAGCAAGCGGCGCTCCCGAGACGGGGGCCGTCGCCGTCAATCGAATATGGCGTCGATGAGCCGGCCGGCGACCACGTCCCAATCGTGGTTCTTGGCGGCATAGGCCGCGCCGGTCGTCGCGGCTTCGGTTCGCCACGCCTGCGCATCGATGACGCTTAGCATCAAGCTTATCAAATGCTCGAGGTCGGGCTGGAGCCATATGCCGCCACGACTGAACGGCGCTCGCGTGCTGTCAATGAACAGCGCGAATTCTTCCTCGAGAAACTCGTCCGTCGGTCCGCCCTTGGTGCTGATCACGGGCGTTCCGGAGGCGACCGCCTCGAGGACCGGCAGGTTGAACCCCTCCGCTCGGTAGGGCGAGACATAGGCATCGACGGTCCGGTAGAAATCAGCCATGCGGGCTGTCGGGAGCGTCGCGCCATCGTAGAGGAGCCGTTCCGCCACGCGATGCCTGGCCGTCGCCGGCAGATTGGAAAGCGTCTTCGACAGGTATTCTTTCGATGTGTACAGGCGGTCGGCCCCCTTCATCAGCAGGCGCGCTTCCGGGTGCTTCTCGGTGACGGCCGCGAAGGCACGCAGCAGGAGATCGATGCCCTTGTTGTCGGTCATTGCCGACGCGTTGCCGAAAACGAAGCCTGTCAAATTCATCCGTTCCCGCAACGCTTTGCGGGCGGATGTCGAAGGACGGAAGATGTGACTGGCGACACCGTGCGGAACCACGCGCACCTGATCCTCGCGCAGTCCAAGCGAGAGAAATCCTTGGCGGGACCAAAGCGACGGGGTTATCAGGCGGAAGCTGTCCGATCGCGCCAACGCATCGACGTCGAACGGGGCGAGGAAACTTCTCTCGCCAAGGCGCTGGTACTCGGACGTGGCGAAGACGACGGTTCGTCCTTCGCCCGCGGACGAAAAATCATACGGGTAGGCAATGCGATAGGTGGCGTCGACCGCCTCGTTTTCGCCGCGCGCCGGAATCGCGTTCAGCCGGTTCTCATCCTCGGCGTCGAACAGGCCGGCACACGGTTGCCATAGCTCATCGTAGAATGGCAGGTCCTTGACCCTCAAGGCGACATCGGGGCGCTTCAGGAGCGCCAATAGCTGCCATTGATTCACCATCGCGTAGGAGTGGTGAATATGCCGCCACCCTTCAACGCAGAGCGTCTTCATGCGCGACCGTGGAGGTTGAATTGAGAAAGAAGCCTCGACCGGGAGACGGTTGCCGGCGCCTCTTTTAGACAATTCTCCGGGGAGGGGGCACGAGACGGCCCTGGCTCGAGCGCAAAGCGCAAGAGCACTGAGACGTTCACCGTTTCATGGAAACGGTGAACGTCTCTGCAAGTCTAGAAGTACAGCGAGATGTCGCGCGGCTGGGCCGTGCACGAAGCGATATCGGGCACGATGGCCTGCGGTAGCTTCGGCTGCTTGCGCAGGCCGATGGTGTCGCGGATCGCCGCTTCGTAGGTCTTCAGCCCCGGCAGCACGTCCTGCGCCGCCTTCTGACGCCAGGCCACTTCCGTGTCGTAGGTGGCGAGCGTCTTGTCGAGCGCCTTCAGGGCTGCGTCCTTGTCCGGGGTCTTGGCGATGAGGGCGCGGCGGGCGTGATAGAGCTCGGTGCGGACCTTGCTCGCGCCGGCGATTCCGCTGAGCTTCTTCATCGCGGCCTCGATCGTATCCGCGGCCTTCTTCGGCTCCTGGCTGTTGATGACGCCGCGCAGATCCTGCAGCTCCGGCTTCAGCGCCGCGAGCGCCGAACCGCCCTCGATGGCGCGGATCGCGTTGCGGATCGGTTCGTAGGCGTTGTCGACGTCACGCCGATACTTCAGCCGCGCGATCCGGTTCTCCGTCAGCAGCTTGCGGAACGCCTTGTGCCGCGGCTCCCAATCGGCCGGGATCGAGGCCTTCAGCTGCTTGTCGATGGCCGTCAGTCTGGCATCTTCGGCGGCGGCCGCCTTCTTGCGGCTGGCGGTGTCCGGCGCGTTCTCCGGGATGAATTCGAGCTCGTCCTTCAGCTTCTTCATCTCGGCCTGGTTGCGCCGGATGTCCTCCTGGATGTCGCGCACGTGGTGGTGCAGCGGCGCGTAGGTCTCGGTACGCTTGTCGATGGTGGCCGTCGAGTTGTTGACGGCGGCGATCAGGGTGAAGGCGGCGGTCGCCTTGGCGAAGCTGCCGGAAACGTCGTTGCGCATCTCCTTGGGCAGGCTGGCGAGGTCGAGCCCCTTGGCCTTGGCGATGGCGGCCTTGATGGCCGCGCCGTTCTCGTTGATCTGGCCGGTCACGTATTTCTCGACGCAGTATTGCAGGCCCGGGTTGATCGGTGGCGGCGCGGTCTCCGCGGCAAGCGTCACCCGCTGCGGCAGGTAGTTGACCAGCCGCGGCGTGAAGGCGACCACCACCAGCACCAGGAGCTGCATGCAGATGAAGGGGATGACGCCCTTGTACATCGAGACCGTTCTGACGATCGGCGGCGCCACGCCGCGCAGGTAGAACAGCGCGAAGCCGAACGGCGGCGTCAGGAACGAGGTCTGCATGTTGATGCCGATCATCACGCCCAGCCACACGGCCGTGATGTTGGCGCCCGGATCGGAGAGCAGGATCGGCGCCACGATCGGCACCACGACCACCGAGATTTCGATGAAGTCGATGAAGAAGCCGAGGATGAAGATCACCGCCATGACCGTCCAGAATTGGCCCCAGAAGCCGCCGGGCAGGCCGGTCAGGAAGGTCTTGACCAGTTCCTCGCCGCCGAAGCCGCGGAACACGGCGGTCAGCATGGCGGCGCCCATCAGAATGATGAACACGAGCGCGGAGGTCTTGGCGGTCTCCACCATCACGCTTTGCAGCGTGTTGTCGATTCTGAGCGCGCGCAGGCCGCTCCAGACCAGCGCTCCGATCAAGGCGGTGACGCAGACCGCTGAAACGACCAGCCAGGTGACGTCGGCGCTGGTCGACAGCTTCTTGACGTTGATCGGGTGATAGTGCGCGCCGAAGATGACGATGGCCACCGAGACCAGCGCGATGATCGCAGGCCAGTAGGCGCCGCGCTTGCCTTGGTAGAGCTGGTAGCCCGCCATGATCAGCGCGCCGCCGGAGCCGACGGCACCGGCCTGGTTCACCGTGGCGATGCCCATGATGATGGAGCCGAGCACGATGAAGATGAGCGCCAGTGGCGGCACCAGCGCCATGGCGACGCGGCCGGCAAAGCGCAGGTCGTACTTGCCGTCGTAGGGCACCGCCGGGGCGCTCTTCGGCCGCAATGCCGCGACGATCAGGATGTAAGTGATATAGACCGCGACCAGCAGCAAGCCTGGCACCAGCGCGCCGAGGAACATTTCGCCGGCGCTGGTCGAGGTGACGTCGAAGCTCGACGGCATGGTCAGTTCGCCGGTCGTGACCTTGTAGAGCAGTTTGCGGGCGGTGCCGGCCTGATCGGTGGCGGCGCCGAGCTGGTCGGCGAGAATGATCAGCACGATCGAGGGCGGAATGATCTGGCCGAGCGTGCCGGAGGCGGCGATGGTGCCGGTGGCGAGCGGATGCGAATAGTTGCTACGCATCATCGCCGGCAGCGAGATCAGGCCCATGGCCACCACCGTGGCGCCGACAATGCCGGTGGTGGCGGCGAGCAGGGCGCCGACGAACACCACCGAGATGCCGAGACCTCCGCGGACCGGTCCGAAGAGCTGGGCCATGGTGACCAACAGATCCTCGGCGATGCGGGACTTCTGCAGCATGATCCCCATGAACACGAACAACGGAATGGCGATCAGCGTGTCGCGGTCGGGGTCCCAATAGACGCTGCGGAAGTTGGATACGGCGGCGGTCAGCCACTGCGAGGGGCCGTCCTGTACGAAGAACGCGTCGACGTTGCCGTGGGTCAGCCATCCGGCCAATGATGCGATGGCGACGGCGATGATGGCCGAGCCGGGCAGGGCGAAGGCGACCGGGAAGCCCCAGCCGAGCGCCACCATCATGAGCAGGATCAGAAGGGCGATAAAGAAGACTTCCATGGGTCCGGCTCAGGTCTCGAAGGTCTCGTGGGCGACGCCGGTTTCCAGCACTCGCTTGCCCGGATCACCGCGGAAGTCGGCGATCGATTCCAGGAAATAGCCGCTGAACTGCAGCAGCATGGTCACCGCATAGATGGCGAGGAACCCGGCCATCCAGTATTTGACGTAGAGACCGAAGCCGGTCTGGGTCACCTCGAAGCTGAGCAGCGGGCCGTTGATGATCGACGCGCGGTTGTTCATCCCGTAATGGATGATGACCCAGCACAGGCTCATGCCGAGCACGACACAGCCGACAGCGTTGACGATCCCCTTGGTGCGCTCGCTAAAGCCCGAATAGAAGACGTCGACGCGGACGTGGCCCTCTTCCATCAGCGTATAGGCGCTGGCGAACAGGAACAGCGCGGCGTACCAGAAGCGGACCAGGTCGGCCATGAACGCCTGTTCGTAGGAAAAGACGAAGCGGCTGAACACGATCAGCAGCTCGGCGACCACCACCAGCAGCGCCAGCCAAGTGAAGCCGAGGGTGCGCGGCCGCGAAATCGCGATGCCGATGCCGATGATGATCATCGGGAAGTGGACGTAGGTGCCGCGGAAGCTCGACCGGCTCAGATCGAACGCCATCTTCTCGCCGACGAGGCCGGGCAGGAAACCTTCGACCCGCAGGAAGGATACGACCATGTCGGCGAGCCCGATCAGCAGCACCGCCCAGAACGCGGCGCGCAGGATGAAGCGGACGATGCCGTAGATTGTCTCGCTTTCGGCGCGCAGCGGGCGGCCGGGCGTGCGCAAGACATGCGCGACCGCGATGACCCATGCCACGCCGTAGAGCGCCGCCTGAACGGCGCCGAGCGCCGTGACGTGCCCGAAGACGGAACTCGGACCCGGCCAGTTGTGCCAGTAGCTCAGGTAATTGTTCAACAGGAATGCCGTGACCGTGGCGATCATGCACCACGAGAAGCAACGGCAAAGAATGATGGTCAGCGTCTCGTTGTCCGACGGTGCGAGATTGCCGCACGCCATCGGCGTGGCTAGCATCAGCCATTCAGCGCAAGCTCCCCCAAAGAAGGGACGGGGCAAAGCCCTGTCCCGCTTTTTCTTGACAGTCGATCCGGACGCTTAGATGCCGATCACGCGGTTGCGCTCGTCGGCGTACGGGGCGTCCGAGTAGCCCGTCCAGGTGCCGACGTTCTTACGCGCGGCGGCGATAAGCGTCGTAGACCTTCGCCGTCAGCTTGTCGTGCGCGCGGGTCTCCTCCATCACGGCCTTCGTCGCCTTGCCGAAGCTGTCGTAGATCTCGTCGCTGAACTTCTTCAGCTTGACGCCGTGATCGGTGACCAGCTTCTGGAGATAGATGCCGTTGTTCCAGGTGGTTTCGGCCATCTGGCGGGCATTTTCCTCGTTGCAGGCGGCTTCGATGATGGCCTGGTCGAGCTTCGACAGCTTGCTCCACCACGACTTGTTCATGCCAAGCGAACCTGCGAGCCGGGCTCATGGAAGCCCGGGTAGTAGTAGTACTTGGCCGCCTCGTAAAACTTCATGAAGTAGTCGTTGTACGGGCCGACCCACTCGGTGGCGTCGATGGCGCCGGACACCAGGTTCTCGTAGATCTGGCCGCCCGGCAGCGACACCGGCGAGGCGCCGAGCTTGGCGAGCACGTCGCCGCCGAGGCCCGGGATACGCATCTTGAGGCCCTTGAAGTCGGCCGCGGTGTTCATTTCCTTGTTGAACCAGCCGCCCATCTGCACGCCGGTATTGCCGGCGGCAAAGGCCTTGAGGCCGAACTTGCCGGATACCTCGTCCCACAGTTCCTGGCCGCCGCCGTACTTGATCCAGGCGTCCATCTCCGTATAGAGCAGGCCCATCGGAACGGTGGTGAAGAAGGCAAAGGCCGGGTGCTTGCCCTTCCAGTAGTACTCGGCCCCGATGTAGGCCTGCGCGTTGCCGGAAGCGACGGCGTCGAACGAGCCGAAGGCCTTAACGCGTTCGCCGGCGGCGTAATAGTTCACGTGGATGCGACCGTCGGTCAGTTCCGGGATGCGCTTGGCCAGACGCTGCGCGCTGAGGCCGAGGCCCGGGAAGTCGCGCGGCCAGGTCGAAACGATGACCATCTCGGTCCGCTTCTGCGCGATCGCCGGCGCCGACAAGGTCGTGGCCGCCGCCGCGCCAGCGACGAGGCCGCTGGTCTTGATAAAGGATCGACGATCCAGTTTTTTGGTGTCGCGCATCTTCCCCTCCGTGGTGTTTTCCGATTTGCGCATTAATTCTCCTCCAACTCTTGCACTCGTTCCAGCAACTGCGATTCGATCGCGAGCGACCGTGCAGCCTGTCACTCCGCATCAGGCGATGCAGGAGCAAACGCCAAACAATCTTCCGGGGACTGGGCTTGCAGCGCCCGTTTGCTGATCTCGGCTGTGAGAGCAATGTCGGCTTTTGGCCAACGGTCGCAGCGCAGACGCCATAACATTGGCGTCCGTCCGCTACATCCTCCCACAGGGCCTTCGGCCGCCGTCCGGCGCCCTTGATCTTATTGTTCTTAAACCCCCATCGGCCCAACGGTGCGGGCCGAACGTGCTTACCTTAAGCCGATGGCGGCATCGGCCGTCAATGAAAACTTCTGTGCAGCCCTCAGGGCGAATTGCGCTGGTTAAAGCGGCTCATGCCACATTCCCGGCCCGGCCCAGCCCCGTTTCGCGCCGTTTGGGTGGGATACGGCCGTGATCGGCCACTCACTGGGGCAGAATGCTTGGCGCAACGGTTCCAAAACCCTTGGTTAACGCCCCTTGAGGTAGAAATACGGTGGGCATAGCCACCTGGGCGCGCCGAACGCCTCAATTTTAGGCGGTCGCGGCGCAGGCACCCGAGGAATAGGGCATGCGGCAATTTAGCATCGGCGGGCGTTTAGCTGCAGTCGCGCTGCCGCCGATCGCTGTCTGATCGTGCCGCACTGGCTTTCCGCCGGCGTCCTGCAAGGCGGCGCGGCGGCGCCGTCCTCGCGGGCGTCGCTCTGGCGGCGGCGGCCAGCGTTGCGGTATCGCTCTCGCGGTATCGCGCGCGATCCGCCGTCCCCTGACCGAAGTCATCGATACGCTCGACGCCATCACGCACGCGGAACTTTCGTCGGTTCCGCCGCTGCCGCCGCAACGCGACGAACTGGCCAGACTGTTGGCGGCGGCCAACCGGCTGGCCGAGGCGGTCGGGGAACGCCAGCGACGCGACCTGATCCACAACGATCTCGATCGGAACTGGCAGGCGCTGCGGCGCGGCAATCTCTCAGGGCTGGCGCAGAGCGTCGAGACCGCCACCGAAGCCGGCATCAAGCCGGTCGTCGACGGCGCGGTCTCGCTGAAGTTCAAGGCCAACCAGATGGTATCGGGGCTCGAGGTCGTGCGCGCCGCGTTCGACGACACGGCGCGCGCGGCCGAAAGCTCGCGCGCGGTCAATGCGGCGGCCGATCAGTTGTCCGAGCAGGTGGTGCAGGCCATCGCCGAAATCTCCGGGCAGGTCGCGCGCGGCAATAGCATTGGCCACGAGGCGGTGGCGCGGGCCAATGCCTCGCGCGTCACCATCGACGCGCTCGCCAAGGCCGCCGATCAGATCGGCGACATCGTCACCGTCATCAGCGATATCGCGTCGCAGACCAATCTACTCGCGCTCAACGCCACCATCGAAGCCGCGCGCGCCGGCGAAGCCGGGCGCGGCTTTTCGGTGGTCGCGTCCGAGGTCAAGAACCTGGCGATGCAGACCGGCCGTTCGACCGGGCAGATCGGCGGCAAGGTCGCCGAGATCCAAGCCATCGCCCGCGAGGCGGTGGGCGCGCTCGCGAGCGTCGCCGAGTCGATCGGCGAGCTCTCCGGCGTCAGCCAGTCGATGTCGGCGGCGGTCGAGCAGCAGCGCGCCGCCACCGCGAACTTCACGTCCGGCGCGCGCGAGACCGGCGGGCTGGTGTGCGACCTTGCCGACCGTCTCGGCAGCATCCTGACCATGGTGCAGGATTCGCAAGCGGCGGCGGAGCAGGTCTCCGCGGTCGCGGGCGACATGCAGTTCGCCTCCCAGGCGCTTCGCCAGGAAATTCCCGAACTCGTGCGCGGAGCGGTGAAGGCGGACCTGCGCGAGTTTCCGCGCTACCAGGTGAGCTTCACCGCGCGCCTGCAGCGCGGCGCGGAGGCCCGGGATGTGACGGTGCAGGATCTCAGCGAAGGCGGCGCGCGCATCGCGCAGACCGGCTCGCTCGCCGTCGGCGACACGGTGAGCCTGACCTTTCCCGACACCGATGCGGTCACCGGCGAGATCGTGCGCGACGGCGGCGACAATGTCGGCGTGCGTTTCAAGCCGTCGCTGTTGCGGCTGGAGGAGCTGCGCAATCTCGTGGTCCGATTCCGGGATGTGCATCCCGCTGCCGCAAGCGCGTGAGCAAATGTCGGAATCAAAGAACCACGAGCGAATATTCGCTCCACGCGTGACCGCGACGGAATATCGAGCAGCTTAGCCGCCGGTCATGCTCATGTGGCGCGACACGGCGGGGCGCTGGTGGCGGCGGTCGATGACGAAGTCGTGGCCCTTGGGCTTGCGCGTGATCGCCTCGTCGATGGCCGCATACAGCAGGTCGTCGTCCTTCGAGGCCCGCAGCGGCGCGCGCAGGTCGGCGGCGTCCTCCTGGCCCAGGCACATGTAACAGCGTGCCGGTGCAGGTGAGGCGCACGCGGTTGCAGGATTCGCAGAAATTATGGGTCAGCGGCGTGATGAAGCCGAGCCGGCCGCCGGTCTCCTTGACCCGCACGTAACGCGCCGGGCCGCCGGTCTGGTAGTCGATGTCGTCGAGCGTGAAGCGCTCGGCAAGCCGGCGCGCACCATCGACAGCGGCAGGTACTGGTCGAGTGCGCTCCTCGTCGATGTCGCCGAGCGGCATCACCTCGATCAAGGTCATGTCCATGCCGCGGCCGTGCGCCCAGGCCACCATGTCGGCGAGCTCGTCGTCGTTGACGCCCTTGAGCGCGACGGCGTTGATCTTGACCTTGAGCCCCGCGGCCTGCGCGGCGTCGATGCCGGCCATCACCTTGTCGAGCTCGCCCCAGCGCGTGATGGCGCGGAACTTGTCCGGCATCGAGCGTGTCGAGCGAGACGTTGATGCGCTCGACGCCGTAGTCCTTCAGCTCGGCGGCGTAGCGCGCGAGCTGGCTAGCCGTTGGTGGTGAGGGTCAGCTCCTCGAGCGCGCCGCTGTCGAGATGGCGCGACAGCGACGACACCAGGTTCATGATGCCGCGCCGCACCAGCGGCTCGCCGCCGGTCAGCCGCAGCTTGCGCACGCCCTTGGCGACGAAGGCGCTGCACAGCCGGTCGAGTTCCTCCAGGCTCAGGACGTCGGCCTTGGGCAGGAAGGTCATGTGCTCCGACATGCAGTAGACGCAGCGGAAGTCGCAGCGGTCGGTGACCGACACCCGCAGATAGGTGATGGCGCGCGCGAAGGGGTCGACCAGCGGGCGCGGCCGGGCGGCGTCGCGATCGAGATCGTCGCGGACGGGGGCGTCAGTGGTGAAAGCCATCGTTCATCCCTGCGTGGCGGGTTCCAACAGGCCCGCGCATCGTCATATCGTCGGCTTGATATAGGAAGTGTGGCGGATATTCGCGATACCGTAAAGCCGCGCGGGTTCCGCCGCGGCAAAAGGGGGCGGCGGCGCCTGTTGCAGCGCCGCAATCGCTGCTGCTTGCTGCTGCTGTTATTGCTGCGGCGGCTGCGCCGGCGGCCACGGCGACGGCGCCTGCGTCGGCGCCGGCGCGACCGGCACGGGCTTCGGCTTGGGCGCGGGTTTCACCGCCCGCTTGCGGACGGCGCGGCGGCGGTGGCGCACCTTCTTCGGCGGCGCGATCGGCGTCAGCGCGACCGTTACCGGGTTCGGCTGCAGCTTGGCGGTGCCGTCGCCCATGGTCATGGGCGCGATGGTCTCGGTTGCGGGCTGATAGCCGCTGAGCGCGAACTGAACGGTATAGGTGCCGTTCGACTTCAAGGGCGAGGCGCAGGGCGTCAGGCAGGTCTGTCCGTTCGGCAGCGTGACCGTGGCACCCGGCGGCGTGGACTCGAAACGCACCGGTTCGACCGGGGGCTTCGGTTTGAACGCATCGATGCTAAGCCAATCCGCACTCGATGAGCATCCCGCAAGCGCAAGCGCGCTCATCACGATGGCGATGACCCGATACATTGTCGTTGCGGTCCGTCCTTGAGATCCGGGAGTCCCGGCCGTCCAGCGTGGACGGCATGCCGTGTCCGATAGACGCCGAAGGATAGGGACGCCGTCATATCGGTGCAATATGGACGGCGGGTTTAACGTTAACGTTGTTAACCATAATTGCGGCCGGAGCCGCGGCTGCGGGCGTCAGGCCGCCGGCGCGACGGCGGCGATCGCCGCCGGCAATTGCGCGAAATGGCTGATGATACGGTCGGGGCCGAGCTCCGTGACCGGCTGCTCGGTGTAGCCGAAGTCGACTGCGATGACCGGCACGCCGGCGGCGCGGGCGGTGCGGATGTCAGTGATCGAATCCCCGATCATGATGGCGTGGCGCGGGTCGCCGCCGGCGGCGTGGATCGTCCGCCGCAGCACCTCCGGGTCCGGCTTGTGCACGCCGAAGGTGTCGGCGCCGCAGATCGTCTCGAAGCGGTGGCTGAGCGCGAGCGCGTCGAGCAGCAGCAGCGACAGCCGCTCGAGCTTGTTGGTGCAGACGGCGAAGCGATGGCCGGCCGGCGGCGAGTTCGTCGAGCGCGTCGATCAGGCCGGGGAAGGGCTTCGAGCGGTCGGCGATGTGCTCGCCGTAATGCTTGATGAAATCGGCGAACATCTGGTCGACCTTGGCCGGCGGCAGGTCGCGCCCCTCGGCCTCGGCACCGCGCATGATCATGGTGCGCGCGCCGGTGCCGATGTAACTGCGCGCGGTCTCATAGGGCACGGGCGCCATGCCCTCGCGGGCGAACACCACGTTGAGGGTGTCGACCAGGTCGGGCGCGGTGTCGATGAGGGTGCCGTCGAGATCGAAGACGATGAGCGGATTGGTCATGGGGTCCGGATGTTGGGCCCGGAGGCTGTAGCCGCCGCGCTGCGCCGATGCAAGCGAGAGGATTTGGGGCTCCAAAGGGCTCGTTGCGGTCCGCGGAAAACCCTCGGTCCCCGACTATCCAGGCGGGGCGATCGAGGTTAGATAGGCGGGACTTCAGACCACCCCCGAACCCCTCGCCAAAGCCAGGTCGACCGCCATGGATGTCGATGCCCAGAAACGCGCAGCCGCCGCGCGCGCCGTCGAGTTCGTGCGGCCGGGCATGCGGCTTGGCCTCGGCACCGGCTCGACCGCGCGCCATTTCGTTGACCTGTTGGGCGAGCGGGTGCGGGCCGGATTGGACGTGGTCGCCGTGCCGACCTCGCGCGAGACCCAGGCCCAGGCCGAAGCCTGCGGCATTGCGCTCACCACCCTGGACGACACGCCGGCGCTCGACCTGACGGTCGACGGCGCCGACGAGATCGGTCCCGACCTGAGCCTGATCAAGGGCGGGGGCGGGGCGCTGCTGGGCGAGAAGATCGTCGCCGGCGCCTCCGCGCAAATGATCGTGATCGCCGACAAGAGCAAGTTCGTTCCCGCGCTCGGGCGTTTTCCGCTGCCGATCGAGGTGGCGCGATTCGGCCTGGGCGCCACCCTGAACGCGCTGGAAAAGGCCATCGCCGCGGTGCAGGCCGGCGGGCCGCTGACCCTGCGCCGCAAGGCCGACGGCCATGCTTTCGTCACGGATGGCGGCCACTGGATCGTCGACGCGGCGTTGGGGCGGATCGACGATCCCGAGGCCTTGGCCCATGCGCTCGCGGACGTTCCCGGCGTCATGGAGCACGGTCTCTTCATCGGCTATGCGCAGATGGTCATTATTGCCGGACCGGACGGTGTCGAACTGATCGAGCGGTCCTGATCCGGGCGTCAAGTCGTCTCGCCCAGCTTAATCTCGAGCCAAACGGAGTTGACGTTGATGACGAAATTCACGCATGGCCTGCACCGCTCGGCGCGCGCCGCGGCCGTGGCCGTCGCCTTGGTGGCGCTGGGCGCGACCGCCAACGCGCAGCCGAAGCCGTCGGCGGCGGCCATGGCGACCGCCCAGCAACTGGTCAAGATCACCGGCGCCGCCGAAGCGTTCCATCCGCTCGTTCCCGGCGTGGTCGAGCAGGCCAAGCTTCTGTTCCTGCAGCAGAACCCGGACCTTGCCGGCGACCTCAACGCGGTCGCGGCCGAACTGCGCAAGGAATATGCGCCGCGCGTCTCCGAGCTCACCAACCATGTGGCCGAGCTCTATGCGCAGCGTTTCACGGAAGCCGAGCTGAAACAGATCATGGCATTCTACACCTCGCCGATCGGCAAGAAGTATCAGAACCAGTTGCCGCAGATCGTCCAGAACAGCGGAAAGTTCGCGCATGACTGGGCGAACAAGCTGTCCGACGAGGTGATCGAGAAGATGCGCGAGGACATGAAGAAGCGCGGCCATCCCATGTAAGTTGCGGCGAGGCGCGTTGCGGCAGCGCATGGCGCGGGACGATCCCGGATGTGATGGAGCGATGAGCAGGCGATGGCAGACCGTGACGTCGATCTCTTCGTAATCGGAGCCGGCTCGGGCGGCGTGCGCGCGGCGCGGGTTGCGGCCGGCTATGGCGCGCGCGTGATGATCGCCGAGGAATACCGGGTCGGCGGCACCTGCGTCATCCGCGGCTGCGTGCCCAAGAAGCTGATGGTCTATGCCTCGCGCTTTTCCGAGGAGTTCGAGGACGCCGCCGGCTTCGGCTGGACCGTGCCGCAGCCGACGTTCCACTGGCCGTCGCTCACCGCCAACGTGGCGCGCGAGGTGGCGCGGCTCGAAGCCGCCTACACCAACACGCTCGACAAATGGGGCGTGAGCTTGCCAAGAGCCGCGCCGTGTTCGAGGACGCGCACACGGTGCGCCTCACCGAGACCGGCGAGACGGTGACCGCCGAGACCATCCTGATCGCGACCGGCGGCTGGCCGCATATGCGGGCCGGACATTCCCGGCCTCGAGCACGTCATCTCGTCCAACGAGACCTTCCATCTGCCCGAACTGCCCAAGCGCATCCTGATCCAGGGCGGCGGCTATATCGCGGTGGAGTTCGCCTGCATCTTCGCCGGTCTCGGCAGCGAGGTGACGCTGGTCTATCGCGGCCACAACATCCTGCGCGGCTTCGACGACGACGTGCGCGAGCACCTGCGCAACGAGATGCAGACGCGCGGCATCACGGTGACCTGCGGGCACACGGTCAGCGGCGGTCGACAAGGCGGGCGACGAGTTCGTCACGCATCTTTCGGACGGCAGCACGGTCACCACGGACAAGGTGATGTTCGCCATCGGCCGCCGCCCCAACATCATGGGGCTGGGGCTCGAAAACGTCGGCTGCCACATCGCCGAGCACGGCGGCATCCACGTCGACGAATATTCGCGCACCTCGGTCGAGAACATCTACGCGGTCGGCGACGTCACCCACCGCATCAACCTGACGCCGGTGGCGATCCGCGAGGGCCACGCCTTCGCCGATACGCTCTACGGCGGCAAGCCGACCCGCGTCGATCACGCCGACGTGCCGACCGCGGTATTCTCCGAGCCGGAGATCGGCGTCATCGGCCTCACCGAGGCCGAGGCGCGCGAGCAGTTGCGAGAAGCTCGACGTCTACAAGACCACCTTCCGGCCGATGAAGGCGACGCTTTCGGGCCGCGACACCCGCACCTTCATGAAGCTGCTGGTCGACGGCACTGACCGACCGGGTGGTCGGCTGCCACCTGGTCGGCCCCGACGCCGGGGAACTCATCCAGGTCGTCGGGATCGCGGTGAAGATGGGGGCCACCAAGGCCGATTTCGACGCCACCATGGCCGTCCACCCGACCGCGGCCGAGGAACTGGTCACTCTGCGCGAAAAGGCCGTCAGTTACGCCCGCGCGGCGGCCGAATAGCCCAAAATAACCGCATATTCGGAAATTCTGGCTTAGGCCGCGGGTCCTCGTGTATAACCCCCGCCATTCGCTGGAGTGTTGTACGATGTCTGAACGTTGGACGCCCGATAGCTGGCGCGGCAAGCCCATCATGCAGGTTCCGGACTATCCGGACCGGCAAGTGCTGGCCGACACCGAGAAGCAGCTTGCCACCTTCCCGCCGCTGGTTTTTGCGGGTGAGGCGCGCAACCTGAAAAAAGCCCTCGGCCAAGTCGCAAACGGCCAGGCGTTCCTGCTCCAGGGCGGCGACTGCGCCGAAAGCTTCGCCGAGCATTCGGCGCCGACACCATCCGCGACTTCTTCCGCGTGGTCCTGCAGATGGCGGTCGTGCTGACCTATGCCGGCGCCTTGCCGGTGGTGAAGGTCGGCCGCATCGCCGGCCAGTTCGCCAAGCCGCGCTCGTCGCCGACCGAGAAGCGCGACGGCGTCGAGTTGCCGAGCTATCGCGGCGACATCATCAACGACATCGCCTTCACGCCGGAAGCGCGCATTCCCGATCCGCGCCGCCAGATCGGCGCCTATCGCCAGTCGGCGGCGACGCTCAACCTGCTGCGCGCCTTCGCCAAGGGCGGCTATGCCAGCGTCGAAACGTGCACCAGTGGATGCTCAAGTCGGTCTCGGGCTCGCCGCAGTCGAAGGCATACGCCGATCTCGCCGACCGCGTTCGCGGCGCGCTCGACTTCATGCGCGCCTGCGGGCTCGACTTCGCGGTCGATTCCGCGCTCGGCACCACCGATTTCTACACCAGCCACGAGGCGCTGCTGCTCGGCTACGAGCAGGCGCTGACCCGCGTCGATTCCACGACCGGCGACTGGTACGCGACCTCCGGCCACATGATCTGGATCGGCGACCGCACGCGCCAGTTCGACCACGCCCACATCGAATACGCGCGCGGCGTGAAGAATCCGCTCGGCCTCAAGTGCGGGCCGTCGCTCAAGACCGACGACCTGCTGCGGCTGATCGACATCCTCAACCCGGACAACGAGCCGGGCCGGCTGACGCTGATCGGCCGCTTCGGCGCCGAGAAGGTCGGCGACCATCTGCCGGCGCTGATCCGCGCGGTCAAACGCGAAGGCAAAGGTGGTCTGGTCGTGCGATCCCATGCACGGCAACACCATTACCTCGGCGACCGGTTACAAGACCCGGCCGTTCGACCTGATCCTGAAGGAAGTGCGCAGCTTCTTCGACGTCCATCAGGCCGAAGGCACCTACGCCGGCGGCGTGCACCTGGAGATGACCGGGCGTGACGTCACCGAGTGCACCGGCGGCGCCCGCGCCATCACCGATGACGACCTCAACAACCGCTATCACACGGTCTGCGATCCTCGGCTCAATGCCGAGCAGGCGATCGATATGGCCTTCCTGCTGTCCGACCTCCTGAGGAAGGAGCGCCGGGCGGCGCCGATGCCGGCGGCGGCCGGGCTTTAGCGCCCGGCGCGGGCGCATGGCAGGCGCGCTAGCGCGCGTGATTGCGGCAGGCGAGGTCGAGGGATTAGACGTGTGACCATGAACGCACGTCCGGCCAACGAACTCGCGATCGCGGTCGCCCAGCTCAACTGCACCGTCGGCGATATCGCCGGCAACGCCGAGCGCGTCCGCAAGGCGCGCGCCGAAGCGGCCGGGCAGGGCGCCGACCTCGTCGTCTTCCCCGAGCTCTATATCGCCGGCTATCCGCCCGAGGACCTGGTGCTCAAGCCCGCCTTCCAGGCGGCCTGCCGCACGGCGGTGGAGGAGCTCGCGCGCGAGACCGCCGACGGCGGCCCGGCGCTGGTGCTGGGCACGCCCTGGGTCGACGAGGGCAAGCTCTATAACGCCGCCGTGCTGCTCGACGGCGGCCGCATCGCCGGCGTGCGCTACAAGGTGGACCTGCCCAATTACGGCGTGTTCGACGAGAAGCGCGTGTTCGCGCCCGGGCCCGATGCCCGGGCCGGTCAGCTTCCGCGGCGTGCGGCTCGGTCTGCCGGTCTGCGAGGACATCTGGGGCCCGGAGCCGGCCGAATGCATCGCCGAGACCGGCGGCGAGATCCTGCTGGTGCTCAACGGTTCGCCCTACCGCCACAACGTCGCCGACGAGCGCCTCAACGTTATCGTGCCGCGCGTCAAGGAAACCGGGCTGCCGCTGATCTACGCCAACCAGGTCGGCGGCCAGGACGAACTGGTGTTCGACGGCGCCTCGCTTCGCGCTCAATGCCGACTGCTCGCTGGCCTTCCAGTTGAGCCACTACCGGGAAGAGGTGGTGACGACCCGCTGGCGGCGCGACGGGGCGACGTGGCGTTGCGACGACGGGCCCAAGCAGAACCTGCTCGAAGGCGACTCGGCCGACTACGCGGCCTGCGTGCTGGGCTTGCGCGACTACGTCAACAAGAACGGCTTTCCCGGCGTGGCGCTGGGCCTTTCGGGCGGCATCGATTCCGCGCTCTGCGCGGCGATCGCGGTCGATGCCATCGGGGCGGAGCGCGTTCGCTGCATCATGATGCCCTACCGTTTCACGGCACAGGAGTCGCTCGACGACGCGGCGGCCTGCGCCAAGGCGCTCGGCGTGCGCTACGACATCCTGCCGATCGCACCGGCGGTGGAAGGTTTCGAGGAAGCGCTCAAGCCGTTGTTCGAAGGCCTGCCGCGTGACGTTGCCGAAGAGAACCTGCAGGCGCGCGCGCGCGGCACGATCCTGATGGCGATCTCCAACAAGTTCAACGTCATGCTGGTGACCACCGGCAACAAGTCGGAAATGTCGGTCGGCTACGCCACGCTCTACGGCGACATGAACGGCGGCTTCAACCCGATCAAGGACCTCTACAAGACCGAAGTGTTCCGCCTGGCGCGTCTGCGCAATTCGTGGAAGCCGCCCGGCGCCATGGGCCCCGACGGGCTGGTGATCCCGGAGAACATCCTGGTGCGGCCGCCGACCGCGGAATTGCGCGAGAACCAGAAGGACGAGGATTCGCTGCCGCCCTATGACGTGCTCGACGGCATCCTGGAGCGGCTGGTCGAGCGCGAGCAGCCGATCGCCGACATCATCGCCGCCGGCTTCGACAGCGACACCGTGAAGAAGATCGAGCGCCTGCTCAATATCGCGGAATACAAGCGGCGCCAGGCCGCGCCGGGCGTGAAGGTGACGCTGCGCAATTTCGGCCGCGACCGGCGCTATCCGATCACCAATCGCTTCCGCGATCCCGGCACGCCGCTGCCGGAGCCCGACGACACGCTGCTCGCCGGCAAGCCGGTCGCTTCCGAAGCGTTCGATTACTGATTGTTCTGCTGGGCCTTCTGCGACGGCAGGAAGCGCGGCCCAACTTGGCGCACCTTGCGGTGGGCGGCGTCGTCGGTCTTGCCCGGTGTTTGGGCGAGGGCCGCTTCGGACCCGCGCAACTTGGCGGGGTCGGGCGTCGGGGTCTTGGCTTGTGTTTTAGCCTGCGGCTGCGTTTTCTTGCCGGTGACGATGATGTCCCCGGGCCGCGCAGTTTGGTCCGGACCGTTGCCGACCAGCGCCTCATACCAGCTCTGGCCGGGCCGCCGGCAACTGTAGCCGGAGAGCTTCTTGCGGTACGAAAAGGCGGATGGCAGCTCGGAGTAGAACTGGCCGCCGAGCGAAACCGCTTGCGACATGTCCTGGCCAGGATTGTGGTAGGTGTAGAGCCGCACTTCAGCGGCCGGGCACTCGCGCTGGCACGTTGCCGCGTCTTCTTGGAAGTGATCAGGCGTGGTCTCGAACGAAATCGGGAAATAGTAGCCATCGCCGAGCCGCACGCAGATGGTGCGGTAGGTGTTGCCCATAGGGCCGTTGGCGCCCGGCGAGATGATTGTGCCGCCGCCGAAAAGGCGGTCGAAGAGGCCGCCTTGCTCGCCAGCCCTGGCGGCGTTGCTGTATTGCGATCCGCACCCATTATTGGCGAGCGCGACCAGTATCGATTGGCGCTGCGCCGCGCGCTGGGTGTTGCCGCCGTTGAGCTGCTCGAGCTGGTTCTGCAGGCGGTCGAGGACGTTGCGCTGCTGGTCGATGCTCCGATTGAGATCGCCGCATTCGCGCGGCGGATTGGAGAAGATAGAGAAGAAGCCGGAGTTTTCGCAGCCCACGCGGCGCGCGCGCGACACCAACTGGTCGACTGCGTACTGCTGCTTGTTGACCGCGTCTTCGGCCTGCCGGATCTGGGCGGCGCGGCCCGGGTCGGCATTACCGCGGTCGAGGGCGCTGAGCTGCCCCACAAGGCGCTTGCAGGTCGGGCTGTTGGCCTGCGTCTGGCCCGGGTCTATCCGTTGTTGTTGCGCGAACGCAACCGCTGCCGACGACAGCAAAATCGCTGCGGCGGCGCCGATCTTCAATAGCGACGAACCCCTCATGGCGCGCACCTTAACGCGCGAATTATGGCAGCGCGAGGATGACGGCGGGGCGTGACCGCGAAATCCCCGTGGCGGCGCCTTGCGCGTGCCGAATCCTGGTCGCTCCGCCCGCTCATGTGCCCACCGCTTGCCGCGCCTGCGCGGTTTCTGCCCGCAGGTTCCACAACACGCCAGTGACGATGATGAGCGCGCCGACGAGCACGAACATGTCGAGCAATTCGCCGTAGAGCGCCCAGCCCACCACCGCGATGAGCGGGATGCGCATGAAATCGAGCGGCACCACCAGGGTGGCGTCGCCGGCGCGGAAGGCGTTGCTGAGACAATAGTGCGCCGAGGTGCCAGCGATGGCGACGCCGAGCACCGGAACGACGTCCCAGGCGGTCAGGTGTGTGAACGCCGCGAGATGGCTGCCTGACAGCGCCAGCGGGAACTGGATCACCCCCATCCAGAACACGATGCTGAAGGTGCTTGAGGTCTTGGTGAGTTCCTTGGTCGAGATCATGGTGATGGCGTAGCCGATCGCCGCGCCGAGCACGAGCAAGGCCGCCGGGTGGAAGCTGGCGATCCCCGGCCGCAGAATCACCAGCACCCCGATAAGGCCAAGGACGACCACCCCGGCGCGGCTCACCGTCATGCGCTCGCGCAGGAGCCAGACCGCGAATAACGCGGTCCAGGCCGGCATCGTGAATTCCAGCGCGAACACCATGGCGAGCGGCAGCAGGGTCAGGCTGGTCGCCCAGGCATACTGCGACACGAAATGGACGGTGTTGCGCAGGAGGTTGAGCCCCATGCGCTGCGGCCGGGTGTGCGCGCGCAAGCTCGGGCGCAAGATCAGCAGGATGGCGCAGATGGTCAGGATGCCGGCCGCGCGCACGACAAGATCTCGAAAATGGTGAAGCCGACGTGGGACAATCCCCGGATCGACACGGCCAACGTCGAAAACGACAGCAGGGTGCCAACCATCCACAGCACCGCGGCGGCAACATTGGTTTTCTGGGGCACGGACTGCTGCGCGGTTACGTGATGAGATGAGATCGTGGGGTGGTGTGTTTAGCGCCCGATCCGCGTCACCTGCCCCGCCACGCGGCACCGCGGGGCGCGGCGCGACGCGTTATGTGGCGCGCTGCGGTCGCGGAGGCCGGCGCGCCGGTTGCTTGCCGTGCGCGCTCTGCAAAGTTCCCGAACAGTGCGAATGTCGCGGCAGTGCGCCATAACCCTTTGATATCATAACAACTTAAACAGTTAGGGGGCTCTCGACTCCTGGTATACAATATTTTGCATCCCACAACGTTGGGGGTCTACCCTCATCGCTGGGGTCAAACTGCACAAAGCAAAACATTCGATCCAGGGAGGAAACTGGAACATGACTCTGACACTCAAACGTATTGCGCTTGCCGTGTTCGCCATGGGTGCGCGTTGTCGTTCGGCTTGACGGCCGGCCACGCCATGGATGTGCATCAGAAGGCGGCCCACGACTACGTCGTCGCCAAGGTCAAGCCGTGGCTGTCCAAAGTCTCGTGCGCCCGCGCGCAAAGGACGAGAACCTCGAAAATCAAGACGGCCCAGCTCGACCAGATGGACATCGACTGGATCAAGCGCTCGGACAAGAAGCTGATCACTCCCGCATGCACAACGCGGCATCGATTTCCTTCGCGCCAAGCGGGACGCTTCCAAGGGCGCGATCCTCGAAATGTTCATTTTCGACAAGAAGGTCTGAACGTCGCGCAGACGAACATGACCGGCGACTTCATGCAGGCGACGAGGCCAAATACTGGAAGAGCTATGGCGCCGGTCCTGACGCCATCTTCGTCGACGACGTCGGTCCCGACGCGGCAAACCGCATGTCGGCGACGTCAGCGTCACGATCAGGATCCCAAGCGGCAAGAAGATCGGCGCGATCACCGTCACGCTCGATACCGATAAACTCTAAGAAAAAGAACGACTTCGCGTAATTCCGCCGCGCCTCCCGTCGCGGCCAGCTTTTTTGGAATACGTTTATTCGGCGTCGGGCTGGTTCTCCGGCTGCGCCTTGTCGAATGCGGGAAGCTTCAGGCAGGCCGCCTCGACCGCGGCGATCTTGGGGTAGGGATCGAGCGAGACCTTGAAGCGGCGCGCGTTATAGACCTGCGGCACCAGGCAGATGTCGGCGAGCGTCACGTGCGCCCCGCAGGCATAGGGACCTGGGGTGATCATCGCTTCGACCGCATCGAAGCCCTTGGCTACCCAATGGTGGTACCAGGCGTCGACCGCGGCCTGCTCGTGCTTCATCGGTCCCTTCAGATACTGCAGCACCACGAGGTTGTTGAGCGGGTGGATGTCGCAGGCGACGATCTGCGCGACGGCGCGCACGTGTGCGCGCGCCAGGGCGTCGGCCGGCAGCAGCGCGGGCTCCGGCTGGATTTCGTCCAGGTACTCGATGATCGCCAGCGATTGCGTGAGCACGTCGCCGCTGGAGAGCTGCAGCACCGGCACCCGCATCTGCGGGTTCAGGGCGCGGAATTCGGGCGTGTACTGGCGCCCGCCGTCGCGGGTGAGGTGGGCGGACTCCATCTCGTAGGGCAGGCCCTTGAGATTGAGCGCGATGCGCACGCGATATGCAGCGGATGAGCGGAAATAGGTAAAGAGCTTCACGGGCCCTCCCGGCGGACGAAGATCGGTTCGCCGGCAATCTATCGGCAACCGCCGGGCTTGGCGAGCTAGCTTCTCATGAATTCGCACGCGAACGGCTACTCGTGCCGCAGCGCTTCGATGGGATTGAGGCGGGCGGCGCGGCGGGCGGGGAAATAGCCGAACACGATGCCGACCAGCGCCGAGAACGCGAAGGCCAGCAGCACGATGCCCGGGTCGACGACGAAGGGAATGCTCATCGACGCGCGGCGAGCAGGGCGAGGCCCAGCCCCAGCACGATGCCGACCAGACCGCCGAACAACGACAGCACCACCGCCTCGACCAGGAACTGCGATCAGCACCTGCGCGCTCCAAGCGCGCCGATGGCGAGGCGGATGCCGATCTCGCGGGTGCGCTCGGTGACCGAGACCAGCATGATGTTCATGATGCCGATGCCGCCGACCAGCAGGCTGACGCGCGGCGACCGCGCCGAGCAGGCCGGTCAGGATCTGCGGTCGTGCCGGTCATGCGTCTCGCACGATCTCGCTTCATGTCGCGGACGGAGAAATCGTCGTCCTGGCCGGCGCGATACTTGCGGCGCTCGCGCAGCAGCCGCTCGATGATCGGTCTGCACCTTGCGCGGTCTCGGACGCCGTCCTTGCGCCGAGACCATGATGCGGCCGATGTCGGTATTGCCGCGCGATGCGCCGCTGAAAGGTGCGCAGCGGCATCAAGATGATGTCGTCCTGGTCGGTGCCGAAGCTCGACTGGCCCTTGGCCTGCAAGCAGGCCGATCACCTCGCAGGATACCGTTGCCGACGCGGACATGGCTGGCCCAGCGGATCGGCGCGGCCGAACAGCTTGTCGCGCACGGTCTCGCCGATGATGCAGACCGCGCTGCCCGCCGCGGATCTCGCAGTCGAAGAACTCGCGGCCCTCCGTCAGCTGTCCAGTCCTGGGTCGATGAAAAAGGCGTTGTCGGTGCCGGTGACGGCGGTGTTGCGGCTTTCGGTGCCGTAGACGGCGGTGACCGACTTCTGCGCCACCGGCGCCACCGCCTTGACGTCCGTGGAGCTGGCGTGCGGATCGCCTCGATATCGCGGGCGTTGAAGGGCCTTGGCGTCCTGCGCTGGCGCGCCCGGGGCCGAACTGGCCGGGGCGGACGAACAGAAGGTTGGAGCCAAGCTTGGCGAGGTCGGCCGTCACCTTGGCCGTGGTGCCGTTGCCGATGGTCACCATGGCGATCACCGCGCCGACGCCGATGACGATGCCGAGCACGGTCAGGAACGAGCGCAGCGCGTTGCGCCGGATGGCCTGTAATGCGAGCCTGACGGTCTCGTACAGCATCAGGCGGCGTCCTGGTTGGGGGCGGTCGCGGTCGATGCGGCCGTCGAGGAAATGGATCGATGCGCTGCGGCGTAGGCGGCCATGTCGGGCTCGTGGGTCACCATGATGACGGTGATGCCCTGGTCGCGGTTGAGGCTCGGTCAGCAAGTCCATGATCTCGTGGCTCGTCTTGGTGTCGAGATTGCCGGTGGGCTCGTCGGCCAGCAGCACCGTGGGATCGGTGACGATGGCCCGGGCGATGGCGACGCGCTGCTGCTGGCCGCCGGAGAGCTCGCTCGGGGTGTGGCGCTCGCGGCCCGCGAGCCCGACGCGCTGCGAGCGCCCTGGCCGCCAGCGTCCGCCGCTGCGCCGGCCGGCAAGCCGCGGTAGATCAGCGGCAATTCGACATTCTCCAAGCGCGGTGGTGCGGGCCAGCAGGTTGAAGCCCTGGAACACGAAGCCGAGGAGATGGCGGCGGATCAAGCGCGCGCTGGTTGCGCGGCGAGCTAGCCGATCGTCGACGCCGTGGAACAGATAATCGCCGGCGGTCGGCGTATCGAGGCAGCCGATGATGTTCATGGCGGTCGATTTGCCCGAACCGGACGGCCCCATGATCGCGACGAACTCGCCGTCCTCGATGTTCAGGTCGATGCCGGCGAGCGCGTGCACGGTCGCGGCGCCCGTGCCGTAGACCTTGGTGACGCCCTTGAGCTCGATGAGCGGAGGCTTGGAATCCGTGCCGGTGACGGGGCGGGCCTCGTCAGTGCGTGCTGGTCGTCGGGTCGACGATCACCGTGTCCCCGACCTTACAGGTCGCCGCGCTGAATCTCGGTGCGCGTGCCGTCGCTCGAACCGATCTCGATCTTCACCTCCGGGGCGCGCCGTCGGGCAGCACCCAGACCGGCGATTGGGCCCGGTGGCCTCTTCCACGGTTGCTTCGGGGTGCGGAAGGGGGGCGCGGCAGGAGGGGGGTGAGGAAACTGTCGTTGGCGGGCGGGCGCGTTGGCCGGCGGCGTGATAGCGCAGCGCGGCGTTCGGGATGAGCAGGGCGTCCTTGACCTGGGTGACGTTGATCTCGGCCGTCGCCGTCATGCCCGGCCGCAGCAGCAGCTCGGAGTTGTCGATGTCGAGCAGGCCTTGTAGGTCACGACGCCCTGGATGGTCTCGGAGGCGAAGCGGATGTCGCGAATGGTGGCCGGAAACGTGCGGTCGGGATAGGCGTCGACGCTGAAAGTGGCTCTCTGGCCGTCGCGGACCTTGCCGACATCGGCCTCGTCGACGTCGACCTGCAGCTCCATCTTCTTGAGGTCTTCGGCGATCGAGAACAGCACCGGCGCCTGCAGCGAGGAGGCGACCGTCTGTCCCGGATCGACGTTGCGCGTCAGGATGACGCCGTCGATCGGCGAACGGATATAGGCCTTGCTGAGATTGGTTTCGTTGAGCTGCAGGTCCGCGTGCGCGACGCTGACGTCCGCGCGCGTGCTTGCGAGCAACGCGACCGCTCGATCATAGGCGGCCTGCGCCTGATCGAGGTCCTGCCGCGAGATCGCGTGGGTGCCGGCCAGCTTCTTCATGCGGTCGAGGTTCTGGCTTTGCTGGTCACCGTGGACCTGGGCCTCGTCGGCCTTCGCCTTGGCGGCGGCGAGCTTGGCGCGCTAGCTGTCGACCGTGGCCTTCAGCTTGTCGGTGTCGAGCTCGGCCAGTATCTGGCCCGCCTTTACGTTCGAGTTGTAGTCTACCAGCACCTTGCGGACGGTGCCCGAGAGTTCGCTCGAGACGTCGACTTTGTTGGTCGGCTGCACCGTACCCGTCGCCGTGACTATGACGGTCAGCTCGCCTCTAGTCACGGCTTTCGTGTCATAGCGCACTTTGCTGGTGCCGCGGTTGAATCACCAGGCGGGCGATCAGCATCAGCGCCGCGACGGCGGCGGGGGCCCATTTCAGCGCGCGATACAGCTTCGAGCGCGTTGGCTAGGATGCGCCCGATTAAGGATGGGTTGTATATCCAGTCGGTCTTCATAGCAATGTGTTTGTTCTTTTTTTCTTTCAATTTCCTTATCCTTTTTTATTCTTCATTGACATCCATCTTTATATCGCGGCTTTCTTCCCTTTTCTGCTTTTACGGCCGTAATTAGTTTTCGGGCTCTGCCCCTGGCGCGGTCCGCGCCCATGTTGCATAGCAGCAACAGCTGTGTATGCTCTGCGCCAAATCACAAAAGACGGAAAGGAAAGAGGACAGCATGCTGGCCCAATACACAGCGCCGACCGGTGATAAGCCAATCGAAAGCGCGGAAGAACTCTCGTCGATAGCATTCGGCTTCATGGCGTCCAAAGCCCTGTTCGCGGGGCTCCATGTCGACATCTTTTCGTTGCTGGCAGACGGTCCCAAGTCAGCTGAAGAACTGGCCAAGGCCGCCGACATCCCGCTCAATCGCATTGTCATGCTGACGACGGCGCTTGCCAGTGTTGGTCTGCTCACCATCGGCGATGAGAAGAAGATTCAGAATTCTCCCGCGGCCCAGAGCTTTCTGTCCAAGCAGTCGAAATACGATTTTGGCGACTACCTTCGCTATCAAATCGACCAGCAAATGTATCCGTTCCTGCTCCAGCTCAACGCTGTGATGAAAGGAAATTTGTCGGACGATGCGATCGCGTCGTATCGGCACTGGATGGCGGACGAAGAACAGGCGTCGGTCTATTCCGAAAGCCAACATGCCGGGTCGCTCGGGCCGGGGCGGACGCTTGCGCGGAAGGTGGACCTGAGCAATGCGTCCACCCTTCTGGACGTCGGCGGCGGAACGGGCGCGATGACGATCAGCCTGTGCAAGGAATACGAGAACCTGTACGCAACCATCATCGATTTCCCGAACGTGGCTGAGATCGGCTGGCGTTTCATCTCCGAGGCCGGTCTGGTCGACCGCGTGCGCTACATTCCGGGCAACGCCGTCGAGGTCCAGTGGCCTGGCAACCAGGACGCCATCCTAATGTCTTATCTGATGAGCGGCGTGCCGGGCGACGCCGTGGAAGGCCTTTTGCGGAAGGCCTTCGAGGCGTTGTCCCCCGGCGGAAAATTGATGGTGCACGATTTCATCGTCGACGAGGACCGGCGCGGACCAGCCCTTGCGGCACTTTGGCAATTGCAGCACATGGCGTTTACGCCCGACGCCCGCTCGCTCTCGGTCGGGTGGCTGACGGGAGCGGGAAAAAGGGTCGGCTTAAAGGTAGATGACGTCGACAACCTGATCCCCGCGATGACCAAGCTGATCGTCTTTTCGAAACCCGCCTGATCGGGTCGCGCGAATTGAATTCGAGATTTGATAACTATTTAGATGCGCGTAAGAATCAAATGTCTAATATTTTATTTATATCTAGTCCCGCCGCTATTGCCGCCGTTGGCGTAGGCCGCTTCCAGGTCGCGACCGCCGTTGGCGTAGGCCGCGGCCAGTTCGGCCGAGCGCGCGGCAAGGCTCTTGAGCGCGCGGTCGAGCGCGGCCCGGTCGGCCGGGTCGACCGTGTCCAGCAGTTGCTGGGCGAAGGTGAGCGCTATGGGGGCGAGATCGTTGTAGACGTTGCGCCCGGCCGGCGTCAGCGACAGGAAGGCCTCGCGCAGATCGGCGCGGTTGGCGCGCCGCGTCACCAACTTGCGGCGCTCGAGCAGGGAGACCGCGCGCGACACTTTCGTCTTGTGCATGTGGCTATGCAGGCCGATGGCCTTGGCGGTCATGTTGCCGAATTCGCCGAGGGTGACCAGCACGCGCCATTCCGGTATGCCGATCTTGTAGCGCTCGGTATAGACGCGCGAGAGTGCCTGCGACACTAGGTTGGCGCAGACGTTGAGCCGATAGGGCAGGAACTGGTCCAGCTTCAGCGGCACCTGCGCCGCATCCGGGTGATCGGGCGCTTCTGGAGCGCTTTCATCGGTCATTAGTTGTCGTTGCTCGCGTTCCCCACAGCGCCCGGCGGCGATCCAGGCCCCACAGGCCGCGTTCGCGCGTGACCGAAACATTGGCTGAACTTGCGACCACGCGCAACTACTTTAGAAGAATTCTAAGTCATTGTCATAGTTGATTGTTTTACCGCTAAATGACTGTCCGGATTTGCAACTAACCCGCTATGAGTGCAGATCGAATTGACGGTGGTTACAATAGCAACTAAAAACTGCGGCAAAATAATTCCAAGTTGGAGTGGACGCCATGGCAACGGCCTACATGTCGGGTTTCGGCAACAGCTTTGAAACCGAGGCGCTGGAGGGCGCCTTGCCGGTTGGGCGCAACTCGCCGCAGAAGTGCAATTACGGGCTTTATGCCGAGCAACTGTCCGGTTCGCCCTTTACCGCGCCGCAGGCCTCCAACCAGCGCTCCTGGCTGTATCGTGTTCGGCCGACGGTGCGGCACGCCGGCAAATTCGGCAAGATCGGCAAGGGATATTGGCGCACGGCGCCGACGCGCGAGGACAGCGAGCTGCCGATCGGCGCGATGCGCTGGTCGCCGGTGCCGATCCCGGACGAGAAGCTCACTTTCGTCTCCGGCCTGCGCACCATCACCACGGCCGGCGACGCCGACACCCACGCCGGCATGGCGGCGCATCTGGTGTTCATCACCCAGTCGATGGAGCGCGAGCATATCTTCAACGGCGACGGCGAATTCCTGATTGTCGCCCAGCAAGGCAAGTTGCGCTTCCGCACCGAGTTCGGCGTGATCGAAATCGAGCCCGGCGAAATCTGCGTCATCCCGCGTGGCGTGATCTTCCGTGTCGAGCTGGTCGACGGGCCGGCGCGGGCCTATGTCTGCGAGAACTACGGCGGCGGCTTCATCCTGCCGGACCGCGGGCCGATCGGCGCCAATTGCCTGGCCAATCCGCGCGACTTCCTGGCGCCGGTGGCGGCCTACGAGGACGTCGACGGGCCGCATACCCTCTATGTGAAATGGGGCGGCGAGCTTTTCACCACGCAGACCGACTATTCGCCGCTCGACGTGGTCGCCTGGCACGGCAACTACTACCCGTACAAATACGACCTGCGCCGCTTCTCGCCGGTGGGCGCCATTATGTTCGACCATCCCGATCCGTCGATCTTCACGGTGCTGACCTCGCCGTCGGAGACGCCCGGCACCGCCAATATCGACTTCGTGATCTTCCCCGAGCGCTGGATGGTGGCGGAAAACACCTTCCGCCCGCCCTGGTACCACCGCAACATCATGTCGGAGTTCATGGGCCTGGTGTTCGGCGTCTACGATGCCAAACCCGAGGGCTTCGTGCCCGGCGGCTTCAGCCTGCACAACCAGATGCTGCCGCACGGGCCCGACGTCGACGCTTTCGAGCATGCCAGTAATGTTGACTTGAAGCCGACAAAGCTTTCCAACACCCTGGCCTTCATGTTCGAGACCCGCTTCCGGCAGCGCGTTACGAAATACGCCGCCGAGACTCCGGCCTTGCAAGAGGACTACATCGACTGCTGGGCGGGGCTGAAGAAGCACTTCGATCCCAACCGGCGCGAGCCGAAATAGCGCGATAAGGGTGCAATGAAACTCGCTTCTCTCAAGGACGGCCGCGACGGCCGTCTCCTGGTTGTCTCGCGTGATCTCACGCGGTGTGCCGACGCCCACGCCGTGGCACCGACCCTGCAGGCGGCGCTCGACGATTGGGATTCCGCCGAGCGGCGTCTGGTCGAGCTTGCCGACGGGCTCGAGTCCGGCCACGTCGCGCACATGCCTTTCGATCCGGCGAAATGCGCGTCACCTTTGCCGCGTGCTTATCAGTGGCTGGACGGCTCGGCCTACGTCAATCACGTGGCATTGGTGCGCCAGGCGCGCGGCGCCGAGATGCCGGCCTCGTTCTGGACCGATCCGCTGATGTACCAGGGTGGCTCCGATAGCTTCGTCGGCCCGCGCGATCCGATCGCGACGCTGGACGAGGCCTGGGGCATCGATCTCGAAGCGGAAGTGGTGGTGGTGCTCGGCGACGTGCCGATGGGCGCCACGCGCGAGGAGGCGGCCAAGGCCATCAAGCTGATCATGCTGGTCAACGACGTCACTTTGCGCAACGTCACCGCGCCCGAGCTCGCCAAGGGCTTCGGCTTCGTGCAGTCGAAGCCGGCCTGCGCCTTCACGCCGGTGGCGGTGACGCCGGACGAGCTGGGCCACGCTTTCGACGGCGCCAAGGTGAACCTGCCGCTCTTGAGCTTCATCAACGGCAAGCCGTTCGGCAAGCCGCTCTGCGGCGACGACATGACCTTCGACTTCCCGACGTTGGTAATGCACGCGGCCAAGACGCGCGAACTCTGCGCCGGCACCATTCTCGGCTCCGGCACGATATCGAACCGCGATGCCGACGGCGGGCCGGGCAAGCCGATCGGCGAGGGGGGCTTGGGCTATTCGTGCCTTGCCGAGCAGCGCACGATAGAGACCATCCGTACCGGCAAACCGGTGACGCCGTTCCTGAAGTTCGGCGATACGGTGAAGATCGAAATGCTCGACGACAAAGGCCAGTCGATATTCGGCGCCATCGAGCAGGACGTGGTACGCTACACGCGCAGTTAATAATCGCGCCCGACAAGAACGAGTTTGCGGAGGATTGAGAATGGCTAAAGGTTTTGCGTCGACCGAGGACCTCGGCGAAAAGAAGGTCTCTTTCGACGAACTCGGCGCCGGGCTTTACGCCTACACCGCCGAGGGCGATCCCAATTCCGGCATCATCGTCGGCGACGACGGCGTGATGGTGATCGACGCGCAGGCCACGCCGGCGATGGCCGAGGATGTGATCGCGCGCGTCAAGACGGTCACCGACAAGCCGATCAAGTATGTGCTGCTGACGCACTATCACGCCGTGCGCGTGCTCGGCGCGTCCGCCTACAAGGGCGCCGAGATCCTTGCCTCCGACGAGACTCGCAAGCTGATCGCCGAGCGTGGCCAGCAGGATAAAGATTCCGAGATCGGCCGCTTTCCGCGCCTGTTTCGCGCGGTCGAGACCATTCCTGGCCTGACCTGGCCGAACCTGACGTTTCCTGACGAAGTTTCCGTGTGGCTGGGCAAGCGAGAAGTACGCATCATGCACATCGGGCGCGGCCATACCGCCGGCGACGTCATCGCCTGGGTGCCGGATTCAAACGTCGTGTTTTCCGGCGATCTGGTCGAATACCATTCCGCCTGCTATTGCGGCGACGCCCATTTCACCGATTGGCCGACGACGCTCGACAATCTTGCCGGGCTGAACGCCAAGGCGCTGGTGCCCGGCCGTGGCGCCGCGCTGAAGACGCCGGAGATGGTCAAGGACGGCATTGCGCTCACCAGAGACTTCCTGTCGACGCTCTACGGCTCAGCCCAGGACAGCGTCGCCAAGGGGCTCACGCTGAAGCAGGCCTTCGACGCCGCCCGCAAGGTGATGGATCCGAAGTTCTCCGATTACGCGATCTACGAGCACTGCCAGCCGTTCAACGTCTCACGCGCCTATGACGAGGCGCGCGGCATCGACTGGCCGGTGATCTGGACCGCCGAGCGCGACCGCGAAATGTGGACCGCGTTGCAGGGATGAATATTAGGGCCTGATCGCGCCTGAAAGAAGCGCGGCGGCCGGGGAGGCCAGGATGGCACAGAACGAACGGAAGTCAGTCTACAGCTACGGCTACAGGCGCTCGCCGGATCAGGATGCACCGGACGTGGTGCGCCGGCCGGTGGTGGTGGTCGGCGCCGGGCCGGTTGGCCTTGCCGCGGCCATCGATCTCGCGCAGCGTGATGTGCCGGTGGTGCTGATCGACGACGCGGATCGCATCGGCGAAGGCTCGCGCGGCATCTGCTGGTCGAAGCGCACGTTGGAAATTTGCGACCGCCTCGGCGTTGGCGAGAAGCTGGTCGAGCAGGGCGTCACCTGGAAGCTCGGCAAGGTCTTCCACGGCGACGATCTCGTCTTCTCCTTCGACCTGCTGCCGGAGGAAGGCCACAAGATGCCGGCCTTCATCAATCTGCAGCAGTACTATCTCGAAAAGGCGCTGTGCGACCGCACCGACGATCTCGACAATCTCGGCCTGCGCTGGAGAAACAAGCTGACCGGCCTCGAGCCGCGCAATGACCATGTGCGGCTGACCATCGACACGCCGGACGGGTCCTATACGCTCGACGCCGACTGGCTGATCGCCGCCGACGGCGCGCGTTCGTCGACGCGCGACCTGCTCGGACTGCAATTCTCAGGCGTCACCTTCGAGGACAAGTTCCTAATTGCCGACATCAAGATGGCGGCGGACTTCCCGACCGAACGCCGCTTCTGGTTCGATCCCTCGTTCCATTCCGGCCAGTCGGCGCTGATGCACAAGCAACCGGACCACGTCTGGCGCATCGACCTGCAGCTCGGCCCCGATGCAGACGTCGAAGCCGAACAGGATCCGGCGCGCGTGCGCGCGCGCATCGAGCGCATCCTCGGCGACCGGCCGTTCGAGCTTGAATGGGTGTCGATCTACCGATTCAACTGCCGGCGGCTCGACCGCTTCGTGCACGGCCGTGTGGTGTTCGTCGGCGATGCCGCGCACCAGGTGTCGCCGTTCGGCGCACGTGGCGCCAATTCCGGCATCCAGGATGCCGAGAATCTGGCCTGGAAGCTCGCCGCCGTGCTGAAAGGTGAGGCGGGGTCGTCACTCATCGATTCTTATGAGCGCGAGCGCACGCAAGCCGCGGACGAGAACATCGCCCATTCGACGCGCTCGACCGATTTCATCGCGCCGCATTCATCCGCCGAGCGGCGCCTGCGCAACGCGGTACTCGACCTCGCCGACCGGACCGAGTTCGCGCGCCGCATGATCAATTCCGGACGGCTGTCGGTGGCGACGGTCTACGACACGGCATTGTCGACGCCGGACGAGGATGCCTTCAAGGGCAGTGCCAAGTTGGGCGCGCCGGTACCCGATGCGCCCGTGCGCACGGCGAAAGGCGAGGGGCATCTGCTCGAGAACGTCCCAGGCGAGTTCACGCTGCTTTATGTCAAGAACGGCGCACCGCCGAAGGTGCCGGACGGCGTCCGGCTGGAGACCGTCGGCGCCGACCTCGTCGACGGCGACGGCAGCTTCGCCCAGCGGTTCGACGCGACGCCTGGGTCGGCTTATCTGCTGCGGCCGGACCAGCATCTATGCGCGCGCTGGCGGCACGCCGATGCCGGCAAGATCGCGGCCGCGCGCGATCGAGCGTTGGGGAAGATCTGATGGCGAAGCTTAAGACGCAATCGCAGCTCGCCGAGCCGGACGACGCCTATGTCACGCTGGTGCAGGCGCGGCGGGGCTTGAGCGACGAGGCCGCCGCCGATCTGGACACCAAGCTGGTGCTGATCCTCGCCAACCACATTGGCGATCTCGACGTGCTGAAGGAAGCCATCGCGCTGGCGAAGGCGGGGAAGTAAAAGCGCTTTTTTCGAAGTCTTTCACCGTCGCCCTTCGAGGCTCGACCTTCGGTCGAGTACGTCAGGATGACAGAGTGAGGACAGGCGTGCGTCTCAGCGTGTGCAGATGATGGCGACGTAGTGTTTGCAGCTGCCGCCGCCGCATCCGGTGTCGGCACCAGGGATGGCGCCGGTGATCTCGCTGCGCGCGACCTTGCGGTAATAGGCGGCGTGGGCGTATTTCTGCGTGTGGCAATAGGCATTGGCGGCGGCGGCCCCACACTTCTCGCCCTTCGCCAGGCAGCTGTCGATACGGTAGCCGCTGGTATTGTTGCCGATGATGAACATGTGCCGGTCGGCGGCCTGGCCGGTGGCGGCCATGGCGACGAAAGCGATGGCTGCGAGACTGACCTTCAAAGGAAGCATGGCGAACGCCCGTTTGGCTCGAGGGCGCTTTGCGGTGCGCCCGCCCCGGAAACACCCGCAAAATAGGCGTAAAATCTTAAGTCCCGATTAACCGTGTCACCGAGCGAAGGGGTGCATTGCCGCGATGCGCTGGCGTTAAGCGCTGTGGGCTTGACGGAACGGACGAAAACTGAGCATTCTCCGGCCCAATGAACGGCCTTAACCACATCTGCGGCATTTGCCGCGAGATTATTAGCTAGCGCCCAACGCTGGCTGCGGCCGTCTTTTCTCCCTTGAGAACTCGATAAGACGCCCGGCCACCGGGGCCGAGGGTTGTCTTCGCTATGGAGCTCAAGCTCTACGATACGCTGACGCGCGAGAAGCGGGCGTTTGTGCCGATCGATCGGAACAACGTGCGCATGTATGTGTGCGGGCCGACGGTCTACGACTTCGCCCATATCGGCAACGCGCGGCCGGTCATCGTCTTCGACGTGCTGTTCCGGCTGTTGCGCCATGTCTATGGCGCCGACCACGTCGCTTACGTGCGCAACATCACCGACGTTGACGACAAGATCAACGCGCGCGCGGTCGAGCGTGGCGTGTCGATCCAGACGGTGACGGACGAAACCTACAAGGAATTCAACGCCGACGTGGAAGCTCTGGGCTGCCTGGCCCCGACGGTGGAGCCGCGCGCCACCCAGCACATCGCGGCCATGAAGGAGCTGATCGAGCGGCTGGTCAAGAACGGCTGCGCCTATGTCGCCGAGGATCACGTGCTGTTCAACGTCTCGGCAATGTCGGATTACGGCAAGCTGTCGAAGCGCCCGCTCGACGAGATGATCGCCGGCGCGCGCGTCGAGGTGGCGCCTTATAAGCGCGAGCCGACCGACTTCGTGCTGTGGAAGCCCTCGAAGGAAGGTGAGCCAGCCTGGGATTCGCCGTGTGGCATCGACACGCCCGGCCGGCCCGGCTGGCACGTCGAATGCTCGGCCATGGCCTGGAAGCACCTGGGCGAGACCTTCGACATCCACGGCGGCGGCATCGATCTGGTATTTCCGCACCACGAGAACGAGATCGCGCAATCGCGCTGCGCCTTCCACACGCAGGTGATGGCGAATTATTGGATGCACAACGGTTTCCTGCAGGTGGAAGGCGAGAAGATGTCGAAGAGCCTCGGCAACTTCATTACCATTCGCGATCTGCTCGCCGACTGGCCGGGGGAGGTGCTGCGGCTCAACATGTTGCGCACCCAATACCGCCAGCCCATCGACTGGACCCTGAAGGGGCTCGAAGAAAGCAGCAAGATCCTGGACGGCTGGTACGACCTCATCGGCGACGAGACCAATTCGAGCGGCACGCCCGATGCGGAGTTCGCTGGCGCGCTGTGCGACGATCTCAATACCCCGCTCGCGATGACGCAGCTTCACCGTATCGCCGGTGAAATTCGTGGTCCGGCGTCGGGGCTGGCGCAGATCGAGTTGAAGCGCACGCTGCGGGCCTCTGGTATGTTGGTGGGGCTGCTCGGGCAGACGCGCCGCAAATTCATGCAGACCTATCCGCGTCGTGCGGTCGTGGACGAGGCAAAGGTGAAGTCGTTGATCGATGCGCGTGCCGCCGCGCGCAAGGCCAAGGACTTCGCCGAGTCCGACCGCATCCGCGACGAGCTCGCCGCCATGGGCGTGGTGGTGAAAGACTCCAAGGACGGCACGACCTGGGAGATTGCACGCTGATGGCCACCGCGCATCCCAAACTGGCGCTGCGGCCGTTGCTGCCCACCGACGTGCCGGTGCTGGCGGAAATCTTCCGCGCCTCGGTCGCGGACCTCACCGGCGACGATTACACCGAGGCGCAGCAGAGCGCCTGGGCGGCGAGTGTCGACGACGACGTCGCCTTCGCCAAACGGCTCGGCCAGCAGCTCACCTTGATCGCGACGCTGGACGGCTCAGCCATAGGCTTTGCTTCGCTTGCCGGCGAGGACAAGATCGACCTGCTCTACGTGCATCCGGCGGCGGCCGGGCAGGGCGCCGGCGCCATGCTGGTCAACGCGCTCGAAAAGCTCGCCGGTAGTCGCGGCGCCGTCAAATTGACGGTCGACGCCAGCGACACCGCGCTGCCTTTCTTCCAGAAGCGCGGCTACGTCGCCCGGCAGCGCAACAGCGTTTCGGTCGGCGGCGAATGGCTCGCCAACACCACCATGCAGAAGCAACTCGCTTCGGGGGCAACGCAATGACCAAACCCGATACCCCGTTTCCGCGCCACTGGCTCTATTACATCGCGCTGAAGTTCGTGGTTCTCGCCGCCGCGGTCGCGCTGGCGCTCTGGTGGTACGGGTTGATCTGAGGACGCCATGAGCAAGGAACGGCTCTATCTGTTCGACACCACGTTGCGCGACGGCGCGCAGACCAACGGCGTCGACTTCACGCTCGCCGACAAAGTGGCGATCGCGCGCATGCTCGACGACATCGGCATCGACTACGTCGAGGGCGGCTATCCCGGCGCAAACCCGACCGACACCGAGTTTTTCGCTTCTGATCACGGGCTGAAGACGACGACGTTCACCGCCTTCGGTATGACGCGCCGGCCGGGCCGCTCGGCCTCCAACGATCCTGGGCTCGCCGCACTGCTCGAGGCTAAGGCCGACGCCATCTGCTTCGTCGCCAAGTCGTGGGACTATCACGTCAAGGTCGCGCTGGAGACGACGGGGGAGGAAAACCTCGCCTCCATCCGCGACAGCGTGCGCGCGGCCAAGGCCAAGGGCCGCGAGGTGCTGCTCGACTGCGAGCATTTCTTCGACGGCTACAAGGCCAATCCGGACTACGCGCTTGCCTGCGCCAAGGCGGCCTACGAAGAGGGTGCGCGCTGGGTGGTGCTGTGCGACACCAATGGCGGCACGCTGCCGCACGAGGTGGAAGAGATCGTGGTTAAGGTGTGCCAGGCGATCCCCGGCGACCACGTCGCCATCCACGCCCACAACGACACCGAGCAGGCGGTCGCCAATTCCTTCGCCGCCGTGCGTGCCGGCGCCCGCCAGATCCAGGGCACGCTCAACGGCCTCGGCGAGCGCTGCGGCAACGCCAACCTGGTCTCCATCATCCCGACGCTGAAGCTGAAGAAGGAATTCGCCGACCGCTTCGACATCGGCGTTTCCGATGCGCAGCTCCAGAAGCTCGCGCATGTCTCGCACGCCCTCGACGAGCGGCTTAACCGCGCGCCCAATCGTCACGCGCCTTACGTCGGCGAGAGCGCCTTCGCCACCAAGGCCGGCATCCATGCCTCCGCCATCGCCAAGGACCCGGCCACTTACGAGCACACCGCGCCCGAGGCGGTCGGCAATCACCGCCGTGTTCTGGTGTCGGAACAGGCCGGCAAGTCGAACGTGCTGAGCGAACTCGAGCGCATCGGGTTGAAGGTGGACAAGAACGATGCCCGCATCGGCCGTCTTCTCGATATCGTCAAGGAACGCGAGACCATCGGCTACGCCTACGAGGCGGCCGATGCTTCGTTCGAGTTGCTGGCGCGGCGCACGCTTGGCACCGTGCCGGCGTATTTCGACGTCACCCAGTTCGACGTCAACGTGGAGCAGCGCTACAACGCCAAGGGCGAGCGCGTCACGGTCACCATGGCGGTGGTGAAGGTCAAGGTCGGCAACGAGAACACCATCTCGGTCGCCGAAGGCAACGGCCCGGTCAACGCCCTCGATCACGCGCTGCGCAAGGACCTCGGCAAGTACCAGAAGTTCATCGACGGGCTCAAGCTCACCGATTACCGCGTGCGTATCCTCAATGGCGGCACCGAAGCGGTGACACGGGTGCTGATCGAGAGCGAGGATGAAACGGGCGAGCATTGGACCACCGTCGGCGTGTCGTCCAATATCATCGATGCCTCGTTCCAGGCGCTGATGGATTCCATCGTCTATAAGCTGGTGAAGTCCGGCGCGCCAGCCTGAGGCTTTCTTCCTTCTCCCCGCAAGCGGAGAAAGGTGAAAGAGAAGTGCCATGATCGACCACGTGTCCGTTGCCGTGCGCGATCTCCAAGCCGCGGCGCGTTTCTATGGAGCGGTGCTGGCGAATCTCGGCTTCGCCAAGCTGGAAGATCGGCCGGCGACTGTGGGCTTTGGCAAGCAGTATCCTGAATTCTGGATCAACCTGCGCAGCGATCTCGCGCCACTGCCGGCAAACTCTGGCGCGCATGTCTGCTTCCGCGCGCGCAGTACCGATCTGGTCGATGCGTTTCATGCCGCTGCGCTCGCGGCCGGCGGCGCGGACGACGGCGCACCGGGCTTGAGGCCACAGCACGGGGAGGGCTACTACGCCGCCTTCATCCGTGATCCCGACGGCAATCGCATCGAGGCTGTGACGTTTGTGAAGACGGGATAATCATTCACCGCTCGTCCCCGCGAAAGCGGGGACCCAGGAAGAACTCCGGGGTCTTGCTTGCAACCCTGGATTCCCGCTTCCGCGGGAATGAGCGGGGTGGGGGAGGCGCTACAGCCTCTCCGGGTCCGCCGTGGTCATTTCCTTGGCTTCTTCCGGCACGGCTTCCGCCGCTTTTTCCAGCATTGGCAGGATGTCGGCGACCTTGTCGGCGATCAGCAGGTCGAAGCTGTACTGGCCGCGGATGAACTCCAGCTTGCGCATGTGGTCGATGAGGGCGCCGAGCGGGTCCCAGAAGCCCGCGATGTTGGCGACCAGTACCGGCTTCCTGTGGCGGCCGAGCTGGACCCAGGTGAGTTGCTCGACCAGTTCCTCCAGGGTGCCGATGCCGCCGGGCATGGCCACGAAGGCGTCAGCCATCTCGAACATCTTGCGCTTGCGCTCGTGCATGTCGCGGGTGACGATCATGTTCGGCACGTTCTTGTGGGCGTGCTCGCGCGCCACCAGGAACTCGGGGATGATGCCTGTCACCGTGCCGCCGCCGCCCAGAACGGCGCTCGCGACCTCGCCCATCATGCCTTCGCCGCCGCCGCCGTAGATCAGGCCGACGCCGTGCGCGGCCATGGCCTGCCCGAGCGCCCGGGCGCCCTCCACGAAGGCGGGGTCGGTGCCGGGGGCGGAGCCGCAATAGACGCAGACGGTGCGGATTTTGCTCATTTTTTCCATCTTGTTCATGAGGACGGATTTGCGCCGAGCCGGCGCAAGGGTCAAGTCGGGCGGAGCAATAACCTTGCCGGGCGGCTGTCATCCTACCCCGGGGTGATTATCGGCCGGAATCTGCCTATATGACGCTTCATACGATAACGCTGACGGCGGCGCGGACGCGCGCAACGCCGCTTTTCCGGACCTTTCATGTCGCCGCACCACCGCCACCAGCCACCTACCGACGAGCCGATTTCCGCCACCGGGGGCACGCTGTTCGGCACGATTCTGCGCCTGTGGCCCTATATCTGGCCGTCGGAGCGGCGCGACCTTAAGCTGCGCGTGCTGGGGGCGATGGTGCTGCTGGTGGTGGCCAAGTTCGCCACCATCGCGGTGCCCTTTACTTTCAAGTATGCGACCGACGCGCTCGCCGGCAAAAGCACGGCGCCGGCGGACGTCTCCGGCTGGCTCACGTGGGTGGTGGCCGCGCCCATCGCCATGACCATCGCTTATGGCGGCATGCGCATGCTGATGGCGGCCTTGCAGCAGGGCCGCGACGCGCTCTTCGCCAAGGTGGCGATGCATGCGGTGCGCCGGCTCGCCTACCGCACCTTCATCCACATGCACGAGCTGTCGCTGCGCTTCCACCTCGAGCGCAAGACCGGCGGGCTGACGCGCGTCCTGGAGCGTGGGCGCAACGCCATCGAGACCATCGTGCGCATGGTCATCCTGCAATTGGCGCCGACCATCATCGAGGTCGCGCTGGTCGCCATCGTGCTCACGGTGCATTTCGACTGGCGCTATGTGGTCGTCGTCGTCGGCACCGTCGCGCTCTACATGACGTGGACCTACAACGCCACCGAATGGCGCATCGGCATCCGCCGCAAGATGAACGACAGCGACACCGACGCCAACGTCAAGGCGATCGACTCGCTACTCAACTACGAGACGGTGAAATACTTCGGCGCCGAAAAGCGCGAGGCCAGCCGCTACGACCGCGCCATGGCGCGCTATGAGGATGCGAGCGTCAAGTCCTATACGTCGCTGAGCGCGCTGAACGCAGGGCAGGCGATCATCTTCACCGTAGGCCTCGGCAGCGCCATGGTGATGTGCGCCTACGAGGTGCGTGCCGGCACCAAGACGATCGGCGATTTCGTGCTGATCAACGCCATGATGATCCAGCTCTACCAGCCGCTGAACTTCATGGGCATGGTGTACCGCGAGATCAAGCAGGCGATCACCGACATCGAGAACATGTTCGCGATTCTGTCGCGGCCGCCGGAGATCGAGGACGCCGCCGACGCGCGTCCGCTTAGCGTTGCGCGCGGCACCATCACGTTCGAGAACGTCGCCTTCGCCTACGATCCCGAGCGGCCGATCCTGAAAGGCATCAGCTTCGAGGTGCCGGCCGGCAAGACGGTAGCGGTGGTCGGCCCGTCCGGCGCCGGCAAGTCGACCATCTCGCGGCTCATCTACCGCTTCTACGATCTCTCCGGCGGGCACATCCTGATCGACGGCCAGGACATCGCGCACGTCACGCAGAAGTCGCTACGCGACGCCATCGGCATGGTGCCGCAGGACACCGTGCTGTTCAACGACACCATCCGCTACAACATCCGTTATGGGCGCTGGGAAGCGACCGACGAGGAGGTGGAGGCGGCGGCCAAGCTCGCGCAGATCGACACCTTCATCAGCATGGCGCCCAAGGGCTACGAGACGGAAGTGGGCGAGCGGGGCTTGAAGCTCTCCGGCGGCGAGAAGCAGCGCGTCGCGATCGCCCGCACCATCCTCAAAAGCCCGCCAATCCTGCTGCTCGACGAGGCGACCTCGGCGCTCGACAGTCACACCGAGAAGGAGATCCAGGACGCGCTCGAGCGGGTCTCGACCGGTCGCACCACGCTGGTGATCGCCCACCGGCTCTCGACGATCGTCGGCGCCGACGAGATCATCGTGCTCGACCAGGGCGAAATCGTTGAGCGCGGCACCCATTACGCGCTGCTCGCCAAGGACGGGCTCTATGCCAGTATGTGGAACCGCCAGCGCGAGGCCGAGGAGGCGCGCGAGCGGCTCGCCCGAACCGGCGAGATTGAGCCCGCGCCCAACCGCAACCCGCCGCCGGTCGAGGAGGTGGTGTTTGCCCCGCTGCCCGAGCCGTCCGATCTGCCCGCCGACGCGGCCGAATAGGGGCTTGATTCTGGGCCCATTCACGGCACTGTTCCCTGCGATGCTGGAACGATTCACCTCTCCAGACCATTCTGGTCCTCTCGCGGCGCGCTCCTCGCGCCACCCTCTCCCCCAAGGGGATAGGGCGATCCTACCGCGGCGCTAGCAGCAACCCTTATGTCCATTGCCCAATCCATCCGCCAGCAGTTCGTGCCGATCACGCCGGAGGGCTATCCGTTCATCGGCGCCTTCGCGCTCGTCAGCTCTGATCCTGTTCTGGCTATGGTCGCCGCTCGGCTGGATCGGCACGGTGCTGACGCTGTGGTGCGTCTATTTCTTCCGTGATCCACCGCGCACGACGCCGGTGCGCGACGGGCTCATTGTGGCGCCGGCCGACGGGACGGTGAGCCAGATCACCACCGCCGCCCCGCCGCACGAACTCGGCCTCGGCGACAAGCCGCTGCCGCGCATCTCCATCTTCATGAGCGTGTTCAACTGTCACGTGAACCGCAGCCCGGTGGTGGGACAGGTGGAGAAGATCGTCTACCAGCCCGGCAAATTCCTGAGCGCCGACCTCGACAAGGCGAGTGCCGACAACGAGCGCAATTCGCTGGTCATCGCCAGCACGGCCGGTGCGCGCATCGTCGTGGTGCAGATCGCCGGCCTGGTGGCGCGGCGCATCGTCTCCTTCGTGAAGGAGGGCCAGCCAGTGGGGGCGGGCGAGCGCTTCGGCATGATCCGCTTCGGCTCCCGGCTCGACGTCTATCTGCCGCCCGACACGGCGCCGCTGGTGGCGGTCGGCCAGACGGCCATTGCCGGCGAGACCGTGCTCGCCGACCTCCAGGGGGGCGACGACAGCCGGGCCTTCCGTAGCGGCTGATTGACCGGAGCGAGGACCACCGCTGCCAGCGGTGCCATGGCGGCGGGCCCTGAGACGTTCTATAGTGGCTGCCATGGTGTTTCCGCCCTTCGATCCCAACCCGCGGCCCTCCCGTCCTCGGCGGTTCAAGCCGATCCCGGTGCGGGTTCTGGTGCCCAATCTGATCACGCTCTTGGCGCTGTGCGCGGGGCTGACCGCCATCCGCATGGCGGTGGAGCACCGGCTGGAACTGGCGCTCGCCGCGATCGTGTTCGCCGCCGCGCTCGACGGCATCGACGGGCGGGTCGCCCGTCTGCTCAAGGGCACCTCGCGCTTCGGCGCCGAGCTCGACAGCCTGGCCGACTTCGTCAATTTTGGTGTGGCGCCGGCGTTGATCCTGTATTTCTGGGGCCTGCACGAGCTGAAATCCGCCGGCTGGATCGTCGCGCTGGTGTTCGCGATCTGCGCGGGGCTTCGGCTCGCGCGCTTCAATGTCATGATCGACGATCCTGACAAGCCGGCCTGGGCGGGCAATTTCTTCACCGGCATTCCGGCGCCGGCCGGCGCCATCGCGGCGCTGCTGCCGATCTACCTCAATTTTCTCGGCGTCGCCGACAACCTGATCACCGTGTGGGTGACCTTCTTCTACACGCTGGTGATCGCGCTTCTGATGGTGTCGCGGCTGCCGGTATTTTCCGGCAAGCGCATGGGCAAGCGCGTGCCGCCGGAATTGGTGCTGCCGCTGTTCGTGGTGGCGGTGCTGTTCGTGGCGCTGCTCATCAGCTACCCGTGGGAGGTGCTGACCGCCGGCACGCTGATCTATCTCGCCGCCCTGCCGGTGGGTGCCTTGTCCTACCGTAAGCACCAGCGCCAGGACGAGGCCGCGGCGGCAGCGGCCGCCGCCGGCGCCTCGGCTGCGTCAGCGCCGATGCCGCCGCCTTCCGCTGGCGGTGACGCCGACGACGAACGGCCGGCGCGGCTCAATTGATCTCGCGGAACGCTTGACCGTCATGCCGTGTGCCGCCCGCGTCATCGCCGCCGCCGACCGCCGCGGACGGCCGATCGGTGACACCCTCATCCTCGATTACGCCAAGCGCAGCGCCGGTGCGTTCAGCGCTGCGGGCTTGAAAGGCGGCGCGTTCGATATCGCGCTCGCCGCGCCGAAGCGATTGCGCACCGACGATCTCATCGAACTCGACGACGGCACGCTGCTGGAAGTGGTGGCCGCGCCCGAGCCATTGATCGAGGCGCGCGCGGGCGATCTCGCCGGCCTGATGCGGCTGGCGTATCATCTCGGCGACCGCCACGTGCCGGTCGAGGTGCTGGCGAACCGGGTGCGGGTGCGGCGCGAAGCTGTCCTCGAGACGTTGCTGCGATCGCTCGGCGCCAGGCTGACCATGATCGAGGCGCCGTTCGAGCCGGAAGGCGGCGCTTACGCTGCCTCGCATGGCCATAGTCATGAGCACCATCACGGTCATGACCATGACCATGGGCATCATCATCACCACGACCACTGATGTGGCCGCGCAACCGATGTCGTCCCTGCGCGGGGAGCGCGCCGTGACAGCCGCGCTTGCTGCGCGCGCTTGTGCCGACTTCTTCTGCTGTCAAACAACCGGCATTAGCCATTTCTTCTTGCGCGTGACCTTGCCCGGAAACCGGTTCCCACTTTTCGAGATCACGCGCACAGCTCCGCCGCCCGTATTCATTGGCGGGCGCCGGGTTCGCCCGTATTCCTCTTCCCTCGCCAAATAAGGAGAGGGCGATGGAGCGCCGCGTGGCGCAACCATCGGATCCGCGCTTTCTGCGAAGCGCGGGCGTCCTTTGGCGAAAGGACGCGCGCCCCGCGGCGCTCCATCGCGGTGTCTTCCAACCCGGGCCACGCTTTCAGCAAGGTCTCGAAGACTCACGCTGTCAGCCAGCTCCTGGCGGGGGGTCCTAGTGCCCCCGGCATAGCGGTTTGCGTTTGCGCAAACCGCGTAAACTTGTTTGCGCGTGCCCCGGGCCGCCCGAGCGCGAAGGATGCGTTTCCCTTCGCCCGCAGGCACCGCATCGCCGATGGCGGGTTCGCCCGCTTTCGGCCCCGTCAGGGCGGTCCCGCTGTCACGACGCCTCATGAAAGCGCCCTCGGCGGACCGGACGGAAGGATTATTAGCGTCATAATAGGATAATAGTCAACAGTCCTGGGCCTGTGCACCAGCGCCACACTGGCGCGGGATAGCGCGGAGCAATTCACAATCGGTGCCTGTACCGTCTTCTGCGCCGCCGCGGCCTGAGCTAGCATTCGCGCCCTAATCCGGGGGAAGGAACATACATATGGGTCGTGCGGTGGTCTTGTTGGCTGCGGTGCTGGCGCTGTCCGCGTGCGTGAGCAGCGGTGGCGGAGGCCATTTGAGCATGGAATACGTCGAGCGCTATGCCAATCCCAGCCCGACGCCGGTCGCCTTCACCCAGTGCCACGGTTTCGGCTGCGCCGTGGCGTCGGATGTCTCCCTGAGCCCGCGCGAGTGGCGGCGGGTGAAGGCGGTCTTTTATCCGCGCCCCGCCAACGCTCACGCCGAGCGTCAGCGGATCGCACGGGCGCTCGTGTTGATGCATCGCCTGGTTGGCGCGCAGACCGGCACCGCCGTGCACCAATGGACGCACCAGAACCTCTACATCAAGCCGAATTTCGGCGACACCAGCCAGCTCGATTGCATCGACGAGGCGGTCAATACCTGGACCTACCTGACCTTGATGGAGCGCGACCATCTGTTCCGCTTCCATCGCGTGGCAAAGCTCGCTTATGCCGGCCTGCCGACCGACACCAACCCGCGCAACGCCGCCGCGATCCAGGACAAGAAGACCGGCGAGTATTTCGCCGTCGATCCCAGCCTGGTCGATTACAACGTGCCGCCGCCGATCATGCCGCTGAAGGTGTGGCTGGGTTCGTGGCCGCCCAAGATCGCGGTGGAGAAGTGGGAGAAGCACGCCAAGGGGTGAGGCGCGGCAGTCCCTATTGCGAGGATTGCAGGGTGGGCATCGCGTCAGCGATGCCCACGCGTCCTTGCGGCGAACGCATTGGCTAGTGCGTCCCCAGTGGATAGCCCGGCATCAGATCGTATGGATGCTTCCAGCCGGGCAGGGCCTTCATGCGCTCAAGCCAGGCGCCGATCGCCGGATGCTCCTTGGCGATGTCGAAGCCGAACTCCTCGGCCGGATAATAGAGATACGCCGTCAGAGAAATGTCGGCGATGGTCGGCCGCTCGGCGACCAGGAAGTCACGCCCGGTCAGCCGCTTGTTGACGATTGCAAGCGCGCCATCGATGCGGCCCTTCATGAAGTCCATCACCGCCTGTTCGGGCGGCTTGGGCGCGAAGATCTTCAGGAAGCGGTAGGGGCCGAGGAAGCCGTTGACCTTCTGGTTGTCGAAGATGATCCAGCGCAAGACTTCCAGCTTTTCGTCTTCGTCCGCCGGCTTGAACTTGCCGGTGAGGTCGGACAGATAGGTCAGGATCACGCCCGATTGGCTGAGCCGCTTGCGGCCGCCGTGCACCAGCACCGGCACTTCGCCCATCTCGTTGATAGTTTCGCGATAGTCCGGCTTGCGTGTGGCGCCGGCGCCGAAGAAGTCGACCCAGATCGGCTCCCAATCGGCGTCGATCAGGTTGAGCATCAGCGCCGCGCGGTAGGCGTTGCCGGACTGGGCGAAGCAGTAGAGCTGGAATTCTGTCATTTTGACCCCGATGGAGTGGAGGCGTAGCGCGACAGTGTCACAAGTCGGCCGGCGTTGTCGCTGCCGGTGAAGTGGCCCTTGGCGACCTTCATCTGCGCAAGGATGTTCATCTGATAGTCGTCGATGGTGAGATGCTGGCCGTCCGGGGAAAGCTCCCAGTGACGTGCGGTGAAGAACTGGTCGGGGCAGCCGCCTTCCGGCTCGATGGGGCCAGCATTGATGCCCGGCCCGCCGCCGAAACTCATGCCGCAAGACGGCGCGCCGGGCTGCGCGAGCTTCCAACGGCCTTCCATGTTGACCTTCGCCGGCGGCGGTGGGGAACTGTCGTCGCCCAGAGTGAGGCCTTGGACGGCGCAACCCGTCAGCGTTGCGATGATAATGAGCCCCCCAGCGATACGAAGTCCCTTCATGCAGTCGTGCTTCCTTATTTCATGGTCGGGATGACGAATTGCGCGCCTTCCTTGGTGCCGCTCGGCCAGCGCGAGGTGACGGTCTTGGTCTTGGTGTAGAAACGAATCGAATCCGGACCATGCTGGTTGAGGTCACCGAAGCCGGAGCGCTTCCAGCCGCCGAACGTGTAGTAGGATAGCGGCACCGGAATGGCAAAGTTCACGCCCACCATGCCGACCTCCACGCGCTTGACGAAGTCGCGCGCGGTGTCGCCGTCACGGGTGAAGATGGCGACGCCGTTGCCGTATTCATGCTCGGTCGGTAGCCGTACCGCTTCCTCGTAGTCCTTGGCGCGCACCACCGAGAGCACCGGGCCAAAGATCTCGTCCTTGTAGATCTTCATGTCGGGGGTGACCTCATCGAACAGGCAGCCGCCCATGAAGAAGCCTTTCTCGTAGCCCTGCATCTTGAAGCCGCGACCGTCGACCTTGAGCTTGGCGCCTTCCTTGATGCCGACGTCGACGTAGTCGCGCACGCGGTTGAGCGCGGCCCGGGTCACCAGCGGGCCGTAATCGGCCTTGTCGTCGGTGGAGGGGCCGATCTTGAGGCTCTCCACTCGCGGAATCAGCTTTTCCATCAGCGCATCGGCCGTCTTTTCGCCGACCGGCACCGCCACCGAAATCGCCATGCAGCGCTCGCCGGCCGAGCCGTAGCCGGCGCCGATCAGCGCGTCGACGGCTTGGTCCATGTCGGCGTCAGGCATGATGATCATGTGGTTCTTGGCACCGCCGAAGCACTGCACGCGCTTCCCGTTGCCGCAGCCGGTGGCGTAGATGTATTCGGCAATGGCCGACGAGCCGACGAAGCCGATGGCCTGGATGCGGCTGTCGTTAAGAATGGTGTCGACGGCTTCCTTGTCGCCGTTGACGACGTTGAGCACGCCTTCCGGCAGACCGGCCTCCAGGAACAACTCCGCAATACGCATCGGCACCGACGGATCGCGCTCGGACGGTTTCATGATGAAGGCGTTGCCGCAGGCGAGCGCCGGCGCGCATTTCCACAGGGGGATCATGGCCGGAAAGTTGAACGGCGTGATACCGGCTACGACGCCGAGCGGCTGGCGCATGGAGTAGAGGTCGATGCCGGGGCCGGCAGCCTCGCTGTATTCGCCCTTCATCAGGTGCGGGATGCCGCAGGCGAATTCCACCACTTCGAGCCCGCGCTGCACGTCGCCGCGCGCGTCGGGAACGGTCTTGCCGTGCTCGGCGGACAAGAGCTTGGCCAGGTTCTCGTAGTCCTTATGGGCGAGCTCGAGGAATTTCATCATTACGCGGGCGCGGCGCTGCGGGTTTGTCGCGGCCCAGCCGGGCTGTGCGACTTCCGCCACCGCTATGGCGTGCTCGACCTCCGAATGCTTGGCCAGCGCTACCTTGGCCTGTACCTCGCCGGTATTGGGATCGAAGACGTCGCCGAAGCGCCCGGAGGCTCCCTTCACGTGCTTGCCGCCGACAAAATGACCGATCTCACGCATGGGGAAATTCCTCCGAAAACAGGGAGCAGGGGCCGATCCGGGCAGGTCCCCCTGAGATTCTTGGACGATTCTGGCAGCTTTCGGGCTCTGGGTCACGGGGCGCTCCCGCTGTGGCCCCTTCACGCTCGGTTAGCCTTTACCGCTCCTTAACAGCGCCAGTCTAGGGTTCAGGTCGTTGCAACGGTGTGGCGTGCGCGCCGGCCGCCGGCGTTGGGTGGGGTAAGTCATGGATTTCGCGACTGGTCTGGGTTTGCTGGCGGGCATGTCGGTGGTTGGGACCGTCATCCTCATGGGCGGCAGCCTGGGGATGTTCGTCAGCGAGCACGCCTTTATCGTTATTTTCGGCGGATCGTTCGCGGCAACGCTCATCCGCTTTCCCTTTTCATCCTTCGTCCATGGCGTGCCGCTCGGCGCCAAGTTCGCCTTCACATTGCGCCGCATGACCCAGCGCGAGCTGGTCGACGAGATCGCCGGGCTCGCCGAGATCGTCCGCAAGGAAGGCCCCATGGGGCTGGAGAAGGTCGAGGTCGACGATCCGTTCCTCGCCAAGGGCATCCGCTTCGTCGCCGACGGCTACGACGGCAATTTCATCCGCGACAATCTCGAGCGCGACCGCGACAATTTTCTCACCCATCTCGACGAGGGCCAGAAGGTCTACCGCGCCATCGGCGACTGCGCGCCGGCCTTCGGGATGATCGGCACGCTGATCGGCATGGTGCAGATGTTCGCCAACATGACCGACCCGTCCAAGCTCGGTCCCTACATGGCGAACGCGCTCTTGGCGACGTTCTACGGCGCAGCGCTCGCCAACCTGTTCTGTCTGCCGATCGCCGACAAGCTGCACGTCAAGCTGGTCGACGAGGAGGTCAACCGCACGCTGATTATCGACGGCATCCTGATGATCCGCGACGCCAAGAGTCCGACCTTGGTGCGCGAGATGCTGCTCGCCTATCTGCCGGAAAAGCATCGCCACAGCGAGGACGAGGAAGACGCGGCAGAGGAGGAGGCGGTGCCGGCGTAACGGTCGGAACCGCCGCGGCAGCCCATGGCACGACGCAAAGAAGCCCACGGCGGCGGTCACGGCTGGTTCGTGACCTTCGCGGACCTGATGGGGCTGCTGGTCAGCTTCTTCGTGATGCTGGTCGCCTTCTCCACGCAGGACCAAGCCAAGCTGCAGGTGGTCGCCGGTTCCATGCGCGACGCCTTTGGCGTGCAGGACAAGGTGCGCTATTCCGGCGTCATCGAGGTGCTCGGCCTGCCGACGCGGCCCAAGCTGAAGAATGCCGCGCAGATCGATCCGTCGGAAGCTTCCTCAACGCCGTCGCCCAACGAGCACAACCACCAGCGCACCTATGGCGCGCGCTTCAAGAAGGACCGCGCCTTCTCGCTCGCCGCCGCCTCGCTGCGTCAGGCGCTGCAGGACATGCCGGACCTCACCGAAGCGTCCAAGCACATCATGTTCGAGCAAACCAAGGATGGGCTCAACATCGAGATCGTCGACCAGGACGGCCGTTCGATGTTCGCGGCCGGCTCGGCGGCGCCGCTACCGCGCACGCGCCGGCTGATCGTGGCGCTGGCGCCGCGGCTCAAGGCGATGCCGTTTCGCATCAAGATCGTTGGCCACACCGCTACGAGCAAGATACCGCCGCTGCCGGGCCACGGACCCTGGGGCCTGTCGGCATCGCGCGCCGACGCCGTGCGCCAGATTCTGGAATCGCAGGGGGTGCCGGACGGGCACATCTACGAGGTGGCTGGAAAGGCCGACACCCAGCCGTTGTTTCCCGATAACCCCTACTTGTCGCCGAACCGCCGGGTGACCATCACCCTGATGAAAGAGGCGCCGCCGGTTCCCCCCGATTTGACCCCCTAAAATGGCCTAATGTGCCGGTCCGCAGGGGGTCCCGGGCGTTTCGCCGCGGAGACAGGCCGGTATTGCCTGATGCGCCGCAGTGATATAAGGCGCGCCTTCCAATGCGGTGAATTTGACGTTCGTTCCATCCTTTGCCGCGAATCCAAGAACGAGCCTCGGATCCAAGTTCGCGCTGGAATGATAACGTTGCTAGCGTCCTTTCGGATCCGAAGTTCGCGCGGAGCAAGCAGAAAAGTATGACGAACATCGGATTCGGGACACGACCCCTGCAAGCTCCGAACAAGACGCCATGAGTGACGGTACAAAGGCCAGCCCGGCTTCCCCTGAAGCCACCCCGGCCCACGATGAGGCTCCTTCGAGCTTCCTGGCCCTGGCGCTGGGCAGCGTCGGGGTGGTTTACGGCGACATCGGCACCAGCCCGCTCTACGGCCTGCGCGAGGCGGTCATCATGGCCGCCGACAACCATGCGGTGACGCGCAACATCGTGCTCGGCGTCCTGTCGCTCATCCTATGGGCGCTGTTGGTCACAGTGACCGCGAAATACGTGCTGATCCTGCTGCGGGCCGACAACAACGGGGAGGGCGGCACGCTTTCGCTGACGGCGCTGGCGAGCCGCGCGCTCGGCCGGCGTACGGCGCTGGTCTTCCTGGTCGGCATCATCGGCGCTTCCATGTTCCTCGGCGATTCGATGATCACGCCGGCCATCTCGGTGCTCTCTGCGGTGGAAGGTCTGAAGCTCGCCAGTCCCGCGTTTGCCGAATACGTGGTGCCGCTGGCTGTGGTGATCCTGATCGGGCTGTTCGCCGCCCAGAGCCATGGCACCGGCAAGGTGGCCACATTCTTCGGCCCCGTGATGGTCGTGTGGTTCGTCTCGCTCGCCATCCTCGGTGCGCTGCACATCAGCGACGACCCGACGGTGCTCTACGCGATGAATCCGCTGTACGGCATCGAGTTCCTGCTCGAGCACGGCGTCGTCGGCCTGGTGACGCTGGGCGCGGTGTTCCTGTGCGTGACCGGCGGGGAGGCGCTCTACGCCGACCTCGGCCATTTCGGCCGCAAGCCGATCCAGACGGCATGGCTCACGCTGGTACTGCCGGCGCTGCTGATCAACTATTTCGGGCAGGGCGCCAAGGTGCTGGCCGATCCGGCGGCAGTCGTGAACCCATTCTACAGCATGGTGCCGGACGCGGTGCTGCTGCCGATGATCTTGCTGGCAACGATCGCGACGGTAATCGCCAGTCAGGCGGTGATCACCGGCGCTTATTCGCTGGTCGCCCAGGCGATCCAACTCGGCCTGTTGCCGCGGCTTGCCATCCAGCACACCTCGGCCTCGCACGCCGGGCAGATCTACATCCCGCGCGTGACCGTGGCGCTGCTGATCGGCGTGTTGCTGCTGGTCGCCCTGTTCCGCTCGTCGAGCGCGCTGGCCTCGGCCTACGGCATCGCGGTCGCGACGACCATGGTCGTGGACGGGTTGCTTGCCTTCGTTGTCATATGGAAATTGTGGCGCTGGCCGCTCTGGCGGGCGGTGGCACTGCTCACGCCCTTCGTGATCGTGGACGTCACCTTCTTCTCCGCCAATGCCTTCAAGCTGCTCGAGGGCGCCTGGTTGCCGATGCTGTTCGGCGCCACCATGGTGCTGGTCATCCTGACATGGCGGCGCGGTACGGCGCTGCTCATCAACAAGACGCGGCGCACCGAGGTGCCGCTGGAGACGTTGTTCCGCAATCTCGAGAAGAAGCCGCCGCACGTCGTGCCTGGCACCGCGGTGTTCCTGACCAGCGATCCGGAATTCTCGCCCACGGCGCTCCTGCACAACCTCAAGCACAACAAGGTGCTGCACGAGCAGAACGTCATCCTCACCATCGTCACCGCCGACACGCCGCGTGTGCCGGAGGAGGACCGCGTCAAGATCACGCCGCTGTCGGAGCATTTCTCGCGGGTGTCGCTGAACTTCGGCTACATGGAGCAGCCCAACGTGCCCAAGGCGCTGGCGATCGCGCGTAAGCACGGCTGGCAGTTCGATATCATGTCGACGTCGTTCTTCCTGTCGCGGCGCTCGCTCAAGCCCTCGCCGCAGTCCGGCATGCCGGGCTGGCAGGACCATCTGTTCATCGGGCTCGCGCGCTCGGCGAGCGACGCCACCGACTTCTTCCAGATCCCCACGGGCCGCGTGGTGGAGGTGGGGACGCAAGTGGCGGTGTAGGCCGTTATTTCGGGGCCTTTGGATCAGTCGGGGGCCCGGAGCCGGTAGCCGACCCCGGTTTCGGTCAGGATATACTCTGGCCGTTCCGGATCGGGTTCGATCTTCTGCCTGAGCTGGCGCACGTAGACCCGCAGATACTGCGCGTCGGTTGTCTGATCCCAAAGCTCGCCCATCAGGAACTTGTGGGTGAGCACCTTTCCGGCGTGCTGCACGAGTACGCGCAGGAGATCGTATTCTTTCGGCGAAAGCTTCACATCGTTCTCGCGCACCTTGACGACGCGCCGCACCAGGTCGACTGAAAGCGCTCCGGTCCGGAACACCGGGCGCTCGCCTTGGACCTGCAACTGGTGGCGCAGCGCCGCCCGCATGCGCGCCAGAAGCTCGTTCATGCCAAACGGCTTGGTCACATAGTCGTCGGCGCCGCTGTCGAGCGCTTCGACCTTGCCGGGCTCGTCGCTCCCGACTTGACAGCACGACGATGGCCGCGCCCTCGCTTTGGGCCCGTAGCATGCGCAACAGGTCGAGGCCCTGCATGTCAGGCAGCCCGAGGTCGAGGATGATCACGTCGGGTTGCCGTGCCATCAAGTCGAGCGCACACTTCCCATTCGGGGCCTCCAGAACCTCGTAGCCTTCCGTCGCCAGTCCCATGCGCAGCAATTTGCGGATGGGCGGCTCATCATCGATGACGAGGACGGTGTGGGCGCCCGTACTCATGCGGCCTCTCCAAGGCGTTCCGATCCGGGCGGTAGCGGCAAGCGGATCGAGAAAACCGCGCCGGCGCGATCGGACCGATTGGCCGCCGTAATCGTGCCGTGCATCGCCTCCACGAATCCACGCGAAATGGCGAGGCCGAGGCCGGTTCCGGCGCGGACGCGGTCGCCTTTTCGGGCGCGATAGAACTTGTCGAAGATGTGATCGATGTCGGCGGCCGAAATGCCGTCCCCTTCGTCCAGTACCTCGAGTAGTACGAATTCGCCCCCGCGCTTGCTGCTGACCGTGATCGTCGTGCCGGTCGCGGCATGCTTTGCGGCGTTGTCGAGGAGATTGAACAGGACCTGCTCGAACAGTACGGCATCCAAGTCCAGCATCGGCAAGTCGCCGGCGAGGTCGAGCGCGACTTTGTGGAGCGCCAGCACGGTCTTAGCGCGCCGCAGCACGCTGCCGATGATCTCGTGCAGGTCATGGCGGGTGATGTTCGGAACGACGGCGCCGGCTTCCAGTTTGGTCATATCGAGCAGGTTGGCGATGAAGCGATTCAATCGCTCGGATTCCTCGATGATCGTCGCCAGCAGGTCGGCTTTTTGCTCGTCATTCAGTTTGCCGGCCAGGTCGCGCAAGGTTCCGGCGGCCCCCAGCACGGCCGCGAGCGGTGTCTTGAGATCGTGGGAGATGGATGTCAGCAGGGCCGAGCGCAGGCGCTCCGTTTCCATGGTGCGCTTGACCCGCTCCATGTCCTCGACCAGATGCACGCGCTCGATCGCCAGGGCGCTCTGGTCGATGAGGGCGTCAAGCAATCGCCGTTCTGCCGGCGAGATCAGCGGTTCGCTCCCGTCGCAGTCGATCCCGACTACGCCGATGACGCCGCGCCCCGTTCGCATCGGCAGGAAAAGCCGCTTGGCCTCGGGCAGCACCTCTGCGCCGCGTCCGGCAAGACCGTCTTGCCGCCAAGCCCAGCGCGCCGCGGCGAGGTCCGCATCGTCCAGTCGATCTTCCGGCGGATAGCCGGCCTTCACCGCGATGTCGTCGCCTTCGGGCAGGAGCAGCACCACCCGAACCTTCAGCATCAAAGCGGTCTGGTAGGCGGTCGCCCACAGCACATCGTCGAGGGTGCCGGTGCCGGCGAGCTTGCGGCTGAACGTGTAGAGCAATTCGGTCGTCCGCGCGCGCTCCATGGCGGCAACGGCCTGCACCCGCGCATAGGCGGCGACATTGGAGACCACGATCGCAACGATCGTGAAGAAGACGACGGAGACGATGTTGGCCGGCTCGTCGATGGTTAACGTGTAGTAGGGTGCGGTAAAAAAGAAATTGTAGCACAGCGAGGAAATGAGGCTTGCCGCCAGCGACGGCCAGAGCCCGAACCGCACCGCGATCACAACCACCGCCGTCAGGAAGACCAAGCCGATATTGTTTGCGCCGATCCATGGCCAGAGAACGAGGCCGGCAGCGGCCGCGCCGGCGACCGCAATCATTGATAAGACGAAAGCGCGCGGATCGGTCGCCCCGACACGCAAGAGAAGAAGCGCATCGGCAACACGGCCGAAGGCTCCTGCTGTCGGGACGGGCTTTTCTGGCGAACATTTGCGGGATCGGTGCATGGGGGTCGCCCGTCCGGGCCGAAACTCCAACAGTGGCGGCCGGAACCATCAAACCGATGGCATGGGCCAATCTGGAGATCAAGTATCGCGCTCTTTATGCGGACGCCGCCAATTCTTATGGAATTCCTATATCGGCGCCCGCCGCCCGCTCTGGATTCCCTATGCGCCCTGCATCCATGTTCCGGGCGCGATCGCACAGGCGGTCGCGGGTCAAAGGCGCGGAATGTGTCGTCGTTCGAATGCAATGAGCGAGAACGCCGGGATCAGGTGGCTTGTGCCCTTCGCGTGGCCACACGGCTGACGCCAGGCCTGTTTTCCAGGGTAGCGACGGGCGCCGGCACGCAGTTTGCGGCCGGTTGGCGGGCGAACCAAGCGGAGCGGCTCGCCCAATTGGTGCTGGCCGAGGCTTGGACTGATTTATCCCTGCTTCTGATCGAGATCGAGCTTCCGTTGTGGCGCGTCCGCCGCCTGCTCTATGATGGCGGCGAATGGATGTGTTCACTGTCGCGTTATCCCGGCCTTCCCGTCGAGATCGACCCTGCCGCTGACGGGCGGCACGGCACGATGCCGATCGCGGTCCTATTGTCTTTCGTCGAAGCCAAGGGCCTTGCAACGGCGGCCGAGTTCACCCGGACTTCGTCGATACCGCGCGCCAAGCCGGCATTTGTCGCCCCTGCGTGCTGCGACGATTTCGCATGAATCCAGGGCAAGCGCATTGGACTTCAAGACAAGGCCGGGTCCTTCGTTAGGTATCCACGGACAGAGGCGCCGACAACAATGGCAATGAAGCCTGTCGACCAAGCTGAAGCCCCGGGTGCGGACCCCCAGACCGCCACGGAACAACGCCATGCGGGCTTCTGGGCGCTGGCGCTCGGCGCCATCGGCGTCGTCTATGGCGACATCGGCACCAGCCCGCTTTACGCGGTGCGCGAGTTGGTATGGGCGGCGGCCGGGCAAACCGCGGCGCCGAGCGAGCCGGTGGTGCTCGGCATCCTGTCGCTGATCATCTGGGCGCTGCTGATCGTCGTTACCGCGAAGTATGTGCTGATCCTGCTGCGCGCCGACAACAACGGGGAGGGCGGCACGCTGGCGCTGATGGCGCTCGCCTCGCGCGCGCTCGCCGGCCGCGCTGGTATCGTCATCCTGCTCGGCATCGTCAGCGGCGCGCTGTTCTACGGCGACGCCATCATCACGCCGGCGCTGTCGGTATTGTCGGCGATCGAGGGCCTGAAGGTGGTGACGCCCGCCCTCGGCGATTTCGTGGTGCCGATCACGGTGGTGATCCTGGTGGCGCTGTTTGCCGTGCAGTCGCGCGGCACCGCCAAGGTGGCGACGTTCTTCGGCCCGATCACGCTTCTTTGGTTCATCGTGATTGCGGTGGCCGGCTTGTGGCATGTAGCGCTCAACCCGGTTGTGCTCTACGCCTTCAATCCGTGGCACGGCGTGAGCTTCCTCGTGCATCACGGCATCGTCGGGCTGTTTACGCTGGGCGCGGTGTTTCTGGTGGTGACGGGCTCGGAGGCGCTTTACGCCGATCTCGGCCACTTCGGGCGCGGGCCGATCCGTCTCGCCTGGCTGACGGTGGTGCTGCCCGCGCTGACCATCAACTATCTCGGGCAGGGCGCGCTGGTGCTAGCCGATCCGAAGGCGATCGCCAATCCGTTCTTTCTGCTCTATCCGAAATGGGCGCTGATGCCGATCGTGCTGCTCGCCGCCGCCGCCACCGTGATCGCGAGCCAGGCCGTGATCACGGGCGCCTATTCGCTGACGCAGCAGGCGATTCAACTCGGCCTCTTGCCGCGGCTTGAAATCCGCCACACCTCGGAAACCCTGGTCGGGCAGATCTACATGCCGCGCGTCAACGCGCTGCTGCTGTTCGGCGTGCTGATGCTGGTGGCGCTGTTCCGCTCGTCGAGTGCGCTGGCCTCGGCCTACGGCATTGCGGTGACTGGCACAATGGTAGTGACGGCGCTGATGGCGTTCATCGTGATCCGCCGCGTGTGGGGCTGGCCGCTTGTCGCGACCGCGGCGCTGATCGTACCGTTCTTGTTCGTCGATCTCACGTTTCTCTCCGCCAACCTGCTCAAGGTGGTGGAGGGCGGCTGGCTGCCGCTCGCGCTCGGCGGCGTGGTGATGACGGTGATGTACACTTGGCGTCGCGGCACGCGCATCCTACTCATGAAAACGCGCAAGACAGAGATGCCGTTGGAGTCGCTCATCGCCAACCTGGAGAAGAATGCGCCGCCAAGGGTGCCAGGCACCGCGGTCTTTCTTACCAGTGATCCAGACTTCGCACCGACCGCGCTGTTGCACAGCCTCAAGCACTATAAGGTGCTGCACGAGCAGAACGTCATACTCACCATCGAAACGGCGGATACACCGCGGGTCGACGCCGCCGAGCGGGTGCGCATCGCGCCGGTGGGCGAAAGTTTCTTGCGGGTCAGTTTGCGCTTTGGCTTCATGGAGACGCCGAACGTGCCGAAGGCGCTTGCCGTCGCGCGCAAGCTCGGCTGGCAGTTCGACATCATGTCGACGTCGTTCTTCCTGTCGCGGCGCTCGCTCAAGCCCGCCGCCAACTCCGACATGCCGCCCTGGCAGGACCGGCTGTTCATCGCGCTCAGCGGGGCGGCCAACGATGCCACCGACTATTTCCAGATCCCCACCGGCCGCGTGGTGGAGGTCGGAACGCAGGTGGCGGTGTAGGCGCAGCGGCCGGCCGGTGGGTCAGAGCGGCAGGGACGGGGGCGCGGAACAATTCCGCGCCTTTCGCGGATGGCCTTTCGGAGAAGAAACTTCTCCAAAAGAGGCGTGCGGACCGCCCGGATTCCCGCTAAAACCTCGGGCGCCGGACAAGGGAGCCAAGGGGAGCAACGCGTTCGATGGCCGACCAGATGCCGCGTGCCGACGAGGTGACCAACCTGACCCCCGACGAGGTGGCTCAAGGACTGCGCGAGGGGCGTTATCTGCTGGTCGACGTGCGCGAGCCGAACGAGATCGCAGTGGAGAGCTATCCGGACGGGGTGATCGTGCCGCTGTCGCGCTTCGACCCGGCCGCCATTCCGGACCCGCAGGGCAAGGAGGTCGTCTTCGCCTGCCGCTCGGGTAAGCGCTCGGTGACCGCGTCGCTCGTCTGCCAGGACAACGGCTTGCCCTACCGCTGCCATCTCGCCGGCGGCATCATCGGCTGGAAAGCCGCAGGCCTCCCGACCAAGCGCCCAGGCTAATCACCGGTTCGGGACTTCCGCGCCATTATCGCCAGCGGCGGTGCTGCCAGAGCCATTGCTCCGGGTGCTCGCTGATCCAGCCTTCGATGGTGCTCATGATGATCTGCGTGGTGGCGGTAACGTCGAGCTCGCCGTCGGCGTCGAGCGGCGGCGTGATGGCTTCGGTGAGCTCGACGCGGAAACGGTGCTTGGGCAGACGGATGATGCGCGCCCCGTGGATGGGGCAGTCGATCTGCCGGGCGAGCCGGGCGAGCAGGGGGTTGGCGTTGGTGCGGCGGCCGAAGAAGGTGACCTCGACGCCGCGCACGTAATACTGATCGACCAGCATACCGACGTGGGTGCCGCGGTTAAGCGCGTGGGCGATCTTTACCGGCGCGGTCAATCCGGTGGGGATCAGCGTGCCCATGGTGGCCGCGCGGGTCTCGCGCAGCCAGTCGTCGATGGCGGCGATATTGGGCCGGCGATACAGCGCCGCGCTGTCCAGGCGGTTCTTGGCGGCGCAGACGGCCGGCAGCTCCCAATTAGCGAGATGGGAGCAGAAGATCAGCGCCGGCTTGCCGTCCTCGCGCAGCTGCACAAAGCGCGCTGCAGAATCCGGCGCGATCTCGATGCGCGACGCGCGCTCCGGGTGGTCGAAATCGTAATCCCACAGCTTGCCGAGATGGGCGATCTCCATGCCGACGCGGCCGAGATTGTCCCAGCTGTCGGCGAGAATGCGGTCGATTTCGCCCGACGATTTTTCGGGAAAGGCGGCGGTGAGATTGGCGCTGGCGATCTTGTGCTCGTTGAGCCAGGGGCCAACCTTGCGCATCACATAAGCGCCGATAGCGGCCATCTTGTCGGGATCGGTGCGTTGCAGCAGGCGCAAGACACCGACGACCAGGGCGCCGACCACGGCATTGCCGGCGCGCTTGAAGGCGCGGCGGAAGCGTGAGGGTTTTCGTTTGCCCGGGGGCATGCAAATGCCCTTATCTTAAATTGCGCATGATCTTGTCCGAAAACCGGTACCCACTTTTCGGCATCATGCGCTAAAAGTTGATAATGACTTTGCCGAACACCTTGCGGCTTTCGAGCCGTTCGAGCCCCTGCTCGAATTCGGCGAGCGCGAATTCGCTGTCGATGATCGGGTCCATGCCGGCCGCCATCTTGGACAGGCTGTCGCGGATGTTCTGGATGCGGCAGCCGAACGAGCCGAAGATCTTGTACTGCTGCTGGAAGAGCTGCATCAGGTTGATGGTGACCGTGGGGCCCGCGGTCGAGCCGCAAGTGACGAGCCGCCCGCCGCGCTTGAGGCAGAGCAGCGAGCCGTTGAAGCCTTCGCCGCCGACGTGCTCGAACACTACGTCGACGCCCTTCTTCTTGGTGAGCTTGCGGGTGACGCCCTCGAAACGGTCGGTCTTGTAGTTGATGACGTGGTCGGCACCGAGCACTTTGGCCTTTTCGGCCTTGGCGTCGTCGCCGACGGTGGTGATGACGGTGCAGCCCAAGGCCTTCGCCATCTTGATCGCCACCGAGCCGATGCCGGAGCCGGCGGCGTGCACGAGGACGGTCTCGCCGGGCTTGAGCTTGGCGTTGTCGAACAGCATGTGCTCGGTCGTTCCAAAAGCAATGGGCGCGCAAGCGGCGTCGCGCGAGGAGACGCCGTCCGGCACGGGGATGACCAGACGTGCTGGCATGTTAATGAGATCGCGGGCGAAGCCATCGATGTGGAAGCCCATGATGCCGCCGACGTTCTCGCATAGGTTATCGCGGCCTTCGCGGCAGGCCGGGCAGGTGCCGCAGGTCATGGCGCCATACATCGCGACCTTCTGACCGGGTTTGAGGTCTTTCACGCCGGCGCCGACCGCCGCTATTTCGGCTGAGGCTTCCGCGCCCACCACCAGCGGCAACTGCCGCTTGGCGAAGGCCATGCCGCGAAAGCCCCAGACATCGAGATGATTGAGGCCGACCGCCTTGACGCGCACCTGCACCTCGTCCGCGCCGGGCGGCGGCGGGTCGGGCAGGTCGGTCAGTTCGAGCTGACGGTCGGCAACGAGGCGAAGGGCGCGCATGACAACGATCTATGTTCGGTCATTCCGGGATGCGAGCAAAGCGAGCAGACCCGGAATCCATACCCCGCAGCGCTGGGGTTATAGATTCCGGGTTTGCGCACTTCGTGCGCGCCCCGGAATGACAGAAATAATGGGACAGGGGAAGCGCGCTCACCAGACCGCAGGCCGTCCGGCTTTTCACGCCGGCTCGCGCCCCATCACCAGCGAGACGTTCTGGCCGCCGAAGCCGAAGGAATTGGAGATGGCGTGGCGCATCTTGGCGTCGCGTGCCTTGTTCGGCACCACGTCGATCGGGATTGTCGGATCCGGTACCTCGTAATTGATGGTGGGCGGGATGCGCTGGTTTTGAAGGGTCATCAGCGTGACCACCGCCTCGACCGCGCCGGCCGCCGACAGGCTGTGGCCGATCATCGACTTGTTGGATGAGACGGGGATGTCCTTCATGCGCTCGCCGAACACGGCGGAAAGCCCGACGTATTCCATCTTGTCGTTTTCCGGCGTCGAGGTGCCGTGGGCATTGACGTAGTCGATGTCTTCCGGCGTGAGCCCGGCATCCTTGAGCGCGTTGGCGATGCAGCCGATGATCGGCTTGCCGTCGGGGCTGGAGCGTGTGCGGTGGAAACTGTCGGCCATCTCGCCGACGCCTTCCATGACGCCGAGGATGGTGGCGCCACGCGCCTTGGCGGAATTGTAGCTTTCCAGCACCAGCGCGCCGGCGCCTTCCGCCATCACGAAGCCGTCGCGGTTCTTGGAGAAGGGCTTGGCGGCGCCTTGCGGATTGTCGTTGCTGCTGGTCGTCAGCGCCGACAGAAGCGAGAAGCGGATCAGCGCCTCGGCATTGATCGAGCCGTCGGTGCCGATGCAGAGCGCCGCGTCCGTTTCGCCGCGCTGGATTGCCTCGACGCCGAGCTGGATGGCGCTGGCGCCGGAGGCGCAGGCGGTCGACAGCGAAATCGGCGAGCCCTTGGTGCCGAATTCGTCGGCAAGATGGTTGGCGACCGAGCCGAACAGGAAGCGCTCGTGGTAATCGGGAAACTCGGCGCTGACGCGCAACAGGTCGTCATAGGTGACGGTGTCGTTGGCGCCGGAGCGCGCGCCGATCTCGATGCGCTGGGTCCAGTCCATTTCGATCGGCGGCACCGCCAGGAACAGCGGCCCGGGAAAATCGCCGCGCGAGCCGATGGCGGATTCTGCGATGGCTTCCTCGGCGGCGAGCATCGCAAAGCTTTCCGACAGGGCGGCGGCCGACGTTTGCGGCGGCAGATAATCGATGGTGCCGGCGATCTTGGTGCGCAGGCCTTCGGTCGGGAAACGGGTGATGGCGTGAATGCCGGACTCGCCGGCAGTGAGGCGGGCCCAGTTGTCGGTCTTGCCGGCGGCGAGCGAGGTGACCAGCCCCATCCCGGTCACGACCACGACCGGCCGGCCCTTGCTGTCCTTCAGTGACGCCATATCCGTTCTCCTCAGCCGACGCGCTCGACCAGCGCGAGGCCTTCGCCGCGCCAGTGCCCGACGCCGGTGACCAGCACCTGCTGCAGCTCGGCGTTTGCGGGCTTTTCCAGCCCGCTCGAGTTGCAGGGCGGGAACAGATTAGCATGGCCGAGGGTCACAGCCGCCAGGGCGATATTCATGACGAATTGTGGCTCCAGACCATGGCCGAGATAAGACCCGGTGGCGCGCACCGGCAGTTCGCCGTGCGCCTCGAGGAAGGCGCGTTCTTCGGAGGTGGCGGGCTCGGCGCCGGTGGCGCCGGAGATGACTGCGGCGTGGCCGGGCTTGATGTCGGCCTTCAGCCGCTCCCATTCGCGATTCAGCGCGGCGGTCACCGTGCCCGCTTTACGCTTCGAGCGGTCGTTGAGGACGGTGGTGAGCCTGGCGAACGGCTTGGCGCCGCGCGCCTCCGCGTGCGCGCGCGCTTCGATCACCAGGAAGGCGCCGAGCGAGCCGAGCGCGAAGCCGGCGTGACCCTTGCGTTCCCACACCGGCACGTACTTGTCCTTCAAGGCGTGGCGGCCGAATTCATAGAGCATCAACAGGTCGGGGCGCTCGCCGTTGTGCGAGCCGCCGACCAGCGCGATGTCGCTTTGACCGGACTTGATGCGCGAAAGCGCCACGCGCACGGCGTCGACGCCGGCGGACTCTTCGCCCATGAAGGTGCGGGAAGAGCCAGTGACGCCGTGCACGATGGAGACATTGCCGGCGAGCAGGTTGGAAAGCTGCGCGAGAAAGAGGGTGGGACGCAGGCCCCCCATCAATTGCTCGTTAATGTAGGCTCCCGGGTCTTCCGCCTTGGGCGCGCCGCTTAAGATCGTGCTGTCGACGGAAAGATCGCGCTCGCCGCCGCCGGCGGCGACGATCATGTCCATGTGCGAGAGCACATCGGCGTTGCCCTTGACGCCGGCCGAGTCGAGCGCCAGCCCGGCGGCGTAGGTGCCGGTGCGCTGCCAGGCTTCCATCTGGCGCTGATCGCCCTTCTTCGGGATCTGCGTGTCGAGATTGAGCGGCGCCAACGGATGCACCACAAACGGCGCGAACTTCGTGGTGTCGGCTTCCGGATGCGCGGCCATCAGCTTCTGCCAATGGGCGTCCGGTCCCTCGCCGAGGCAGGAGACGATGCCGATGCCGGTGATCCAGGCTTCGCGGGCGGCGTCAGCCATGGGCGAGCGTCTCCGTGTCGGGCAGGCCGATGCGGGCGGCGGTGTCGCGCATCTGCCGGTTCATCTCGTCGTTGGGGAATTCCATCACGCGGAATGTGAGCGCCGCGCTGCACACCGGCTTGCCTTCGTGCGCGATCTTGGCGTTGGTCATGGCGTAGCCGGAACCGTCGTGTTCGAGCTCGGCGGTGACGGTGAGGCGGGCGCCGGGCTCGACGAAGGTGCGGAACTTGGCCTCGCGCACCTGTGCCAGGAACGGCATGCGTTCGAAACGGTTGACCGCCACCACCAGCCAGCCGGAAGTCTGCGCCATGCTCTCGATCAGCAGCACGCCGGGCATCAGCGGGTAGCCGGGGAAGTGGCCTTCGAAAATCGTGCTGGTCGCGGGCACGATGGCCTCGGCGCTGATCTTGCGGTCGGTGAGATTGATCTCGGCGATCCGGTCGATCAGCTGGAAATACTCAAGGCGCATCGGCTTTGGTCGGTGCCTTAGGCTCCCTTGGCAGCGACGAGTTCGTCGATGCGGGCGCTGAGGTTTTCCAGCACGAAATACTGGTCGGTCGTCGCCTTGCCGTCATTGACTTCCTGGGTCCACTGCTCGAGCGGCAGCTTGATGCCAAAGGCCTTGTCGATGGCGAAGGCGATGTCGAGGAAGTCCAGGCTGTCGATGCCGAGATCGTTAATGGCGTGGCTCTCGGGCTTGATGGTTTCGCGCGGAATATCGCAGGTTTCCGAGATGATATTGGCGATCGTGTCGAACGTCGAGGACATCGATAACTCTCTGATATATTTTGAATTCTTGCGTTCCGACGGTCCGCGCGCGCCCGTTTCGCGCGATCCACCCCCGGCCAAGCCTTCCAGCGGCACCCAACCGGCAGCCCGTATACCGAAGCGCCGGGGGAAGTTCAATGGCGGCGGGCATTTGGTCGGGGGACGGCGCCTGAAAAGAGGGCGTTTCTTGCTGTTTCGACCGCGGTTGGCTCAGCGGCCGAGGTCGACTGCGACTGGGGTGCAGCCGCGCCGCCCCGATAGGACGCAATTCTGATCTTTTTGCATCTTGGCCATGGTGTCGACGAGCCACAGCCCACCGCCGACCAGAGCCGCCAGGAACAGGAAAGCGGCGATGTTGACGATCATGCGGTGGCGGTAGTCGTCGGCCGGCTGGCTTTCCTGGAATTTGGCGAGATCGGCGACTGGCGGCGCGCCGGCCATGGCGTGGGGCCGGGCTTGGCCCCTGGTTTGGGCCCGCCGCAGGGGTATCACCCGCGATTCGGATGAGGAAGGCGATCCGTCGCTCATACTCAAAGATTAGCACGCCGATTACGCCGCTTCGACGGCAACCTGCGGCTGCCGGGCCTTGCCCGCGGGAAGGGGTGCAGGCCAGCCCCGCCGTGGGCGCGGCAGCGTTAATGCGACAGGCGCCGTATGAGTGTTTTGCGGAACCGGTCGTTAAGGCGCGGCTTCTTAGATCGGTTCGATCGTTGCCGACCATCGAGCCGCCATGCCAGACGCCCCGTTGATCTCGTCTCCGCCCATTCTGCCGCCCCGCCGCGTGCCGTTGGCCGAGGCCATGCGCGAGGGCTGGCTGGAGATCTGGTATCAGCCGAAGATCGACCTCAGGCGCAAATGTCTCGCTGGCGCCGAGGCGCTAGCGCGCATCCATCATCCGCAGGACGGCCTGCTGTGGCCGGAAAGCTTTCTGCCGATGCTCGACGCAGCAGAGTTCGCCGCGCTCGCGCGCCACGGGCTCGAGACCGTCTTAGGCGATTGGGCCGATTTCGCCGCCGCCGGCTTCAACCTGAAGCTTGCCGTCAACATGCCGGCGCGCGCGCTCGGCGACGTGCCGATCGCCGACATCGTCGCGGAACGGCGGCCGCGGGCCGACGATTGGCCGGGCCTGATCCTGGAGGTGAACGAGGGCGAGATCGCGCGCGACACTGCGCTGGCGCGAACGCTTGCGCCCGCCCTGAAAGCCGCGGGCGTGACGCTCGCCCTTGACGACTTCGGCGCCAGCTATTCGTCGTTCGCCAGCCTGCGCGACTTGCCGTTCGACGCCTTGAAGATCGACGGCGCCTTCGTGAAGGACTGCGCGATCGATCCCGACAATGCCGCCATCTGCCAGACCGCGATCGATCTCGCGCATCGCTTTGGCGGCGTGGCGGTGGCGGAAGGGGTGGAGAGCATGGCCGACCTGCAGGCGCTCGTGGTCATGGGCTGCGACTTCGGGCAGGGCGTGATGATCGCGCCCGCGATGCCGAAGGTGCGGTTCCTCGGCCTGTTGTGCGAGCGCGCCAATGCGGCGCGGGCACGGGCGGCGGCCGTGCCGCCGGTCAGCGAAGGCCGCGCCGTCGCCTGAGCGACCGTCATGCGTTGGTGAGACTCCTGGAAATGCGGTCACGGGTGTCCCGGCACACCGCGCGGGCTAAGCGCGGGAGCCGGGACGAAAACGGCAGAGCCGTTGTTGCTTACGGCTCACCGCCGAGGGGCAGCATCGTGCGGTGCCAGGTGCTGTTCACCACCAGCGCCATGCCAGTATAGAAGGCGAGCGCCGCGGAGGCGACGAGGAACCAGCCGCCGAGCGCCTGCACCACCATCCAGCCCGGTTGACCGAAGCCGTCAACGAGGTTCGGAATGCCGGCCAGGACGTAGCCGACGGTTAGCGCGCCGAGCGTCAGCACCAGCGCGGCGTTGGTGCGCAACGCGGCGATCGTCAGCGCGAAGGCGATCAGGCCGAAGGATTCAAGCAGGAACCCTTGCAGGACGATCGGTGCGCCGGTGGTTCCAAGGACGCCGGTCGCCTGCATGCCGAAGAACATCGCGGTCGCCACGTTAAATGCGCCGAACGCGCAGAACGCGGTGGCGGCCAGGACATTGGTGCGACGGAACGCGAACAGGCCGGCGATGAACTGGGTGATGCCGGCGAAGACCAGGAGCACCGGAATGACCGCCGTAAAGGCGGTGGCCGGAAATACGCCGGCGATGATAGTGCCGGTCATCCAGGTGCCGGTAGCGAAGCCCCACAGGCCGAGCGTCGAGGGGTCGGCGACCGTCACGGCGGCGCGTTCCTCCAGACGCGTGATCTCGCTGTCGTCGAGGTGGGACACCACCCCGCCGCCGTTGGTCCAGCTTTCGTGCCTCTGGAGGGGCACGACCGTGCTTGCTGTATTGGACATGGCATTTTCCTTTCTCGCCCCGCTTCATCCGATCGACGGGCTGCGTTCCGGCGGGAGCGCGGTGGTTGGGCGTGTCGTTGAAGCTGCGGGATGGCGTTAGCCATCTTTGCCAGAGGCGCCGCGTCCGTTCCGTGATCGCCGGGAGGCCTTGTCGGTTGCCGGGTAAACCGGAAGCCAGGCGCGGTGGTTCCTGGAACCGTGCTTTTTTCCCTTACAGGCGTATTAAATCGTCGCAGGAGAAGGCTCTGCAGTGCCGGTGCCTGTCATTGCCGCGGGTTGCCAAGTGGGAACGTCCGCTGTCATAAGGCGGCCATGGCACAAAAACCGAAACCGGTTCCCAAACTCGTGGTCCGCAATGCGGTGCCCGCCGACATTCCCGGCATCCGCGCGCTGATGGTCAAGGCCTACCCGTCCTTCGGGGACGTGGCGGCCTATACCGAAGCGCAGTTGCGCGGGCAGATGCATCAGTTCCCGGAAGGGCAGTTCGTTGCTGCCTATGAGGGGCAGGTCATCGGCTATATGACCACGTTCCGCATCCCGGAGTCGCTGGCGCTGTCGAAGCACGACTGGACGACCATCACCGGGCGCGGCTACGCCTCGCGGCACGACCCGCAGGGCGACTGGATCTACGGCATGGACGTGTGCGTCGATCCGAATTTCCGTGGCCAGCGCATCGGCCAGCGCCTCTACCAGGCGCGGCGGCGCTTGTGTCAGGACCTGCGGCTAAAGGGCGTCGTATTCGCCGGCCGCATGCCGAACCTGGCGCGGCGCTTGAACAAAGTCGGCTCGGCCGAGAAGTATCTGGAACTGGTGCTGGCGGGCAAGCAGCGCGACCCTGTCATCGGCTTTCAGATCCGCAACGGCTTCGAGCCGATCGGCGTGTTGAAGGATTATCTGCCGATCGATCAGGAATCGCGCGGCTACGCCACCCACATGGTCTGGCGCAATCCGGAGGTGTCGGCGGAGCCGACCTCGGCGCCGGCGCGCGTCATGCGGCGGGCGCAGACGGCGCGGGTGGCGGCAGTGCAATACGAGTTGCGTGCCATTTCCTCGTTCGAGGAGTTTGCCCACCAGGTCGAATATTTCGTCGACGCGGTCGCGGACTACAAAGCCGACTTTGCCGTGTTCCCGGAACTATTCACGCTGCAACTGTTGTCGATTGAAAATCGCAAGGTGCCGGCGGCGCAAGCGATCGCGGCGCTGTCGAACTACACCAGCCGCTTCAAAGATATGATGAGCAACCTGGCGGTGAGCTACAACGTCAACATTATCGGCGGCTCGCACCCGACGCGCGAACCGGATGGCGAGGTCTACAATATCTCCTACGTGTTCCTGCGCGACGGCAGCATCTACGAGCAGTACAAGGTGCATCCGACACCGAACGAGCGCTACTGGTGGAACATCCGCGGCGGCAGCCGCGTGAACTCCATCGATACCGATTGCGGGCCGATCGGCGTCGCCATCTGCTACGATTGCGAGTTTCCAGAGCAGGTGCGCCACCTGACCGACCAGGGCGCGGCCATCATCTTCGTGCCGTTCTGCACCGACGAACGGCAGAGCTACATGCGCGTGCGCTATTGCGCGGCAGCCCGCGCGGTGGAGAACCAGTGCTTCGTGGTGATGGCCGGCAATGTCGGCAATCTGCCGAAGGTCGAGAATATGGACATCCAGTATTCGCAGAGCTGCGTACTCACGCCGTGCGACTTCCCGTTCGCGCGCGACGGCATCGCGGCGGAGACGGCGCCGAACGTGGAGATGATCACCATTGCCGACCTGCCGCTCGACAGCCTCTATGCGGCGCGACAGGGCGGCACTGTGCAGAACCTGAAGGACCGCCGTTTCGATCTTTATTCGGTGATCTGGCGCGGTCAGTAGGCGCTACTTCCCCGACGGCTCCGGCCAGGCCAGCTTCTCGTCTTCCGGCGGCAGCATGCGGAAGACGTTGAGCGTCATCGAGATCATCGCGTAATAGCCGCAGATGCCGACGAGTTCGACGGTGGCATGGTCGCCAATGAGCGCATTCACCCGCTTGTAGGTGCGGTCGCTGACGCGGCGCGTCTTATAGAGCTCCTGGACGAAGGCGTAGATCGCGCGCTCGTCCTTGGGTGCCGATTTTGGCTCGCGCCCGGCGCGCAGGTCGGCGATGGTCTTGGGCTTGACGCCGCCTTTCAGGGCCATGGGCTCGTGAGCGTACCACTCGAACTGCGCGCGCCACAGCCGTGCCGTGCACAGGATGGCGAATTCGGAAAGCCGCGGCGGCAGGGTCGTGTTGTAGCGGCAGTGGGCGCCGAGCGCCTGCGCCAGCAGGCCGAACTCCGGCGCGTGCATCCATGCCGCGAACGGTCCGCGCAGGGCGAGAGACTTGCCACGCGGGCCGGCACGCAGCGCCGCCAGCAGCGTCTTCTGAGCGTCGTTCAGGTCGGCTTCGGGGAGAACGGCGAGGCGCGGCGCGGGTCGCTTTGACGGCATGAAAAGGTCCTGGGGTGAGGGTGGCTTCGGTCGCGAGAACGATCGCGCTACTATAGCGCATAACACTGGGAGGGCCGCTATGGACGAGGCGAAGAAATTCACACCCGATCTCGCGCGTTACGAGGCGCTGATGGACGTGGTGCGCAACCGGCTGACCACGCGCGCCTTCCGGCCCGACGTGCCGGTGCCGCGCGAGCACATTGAGATGGTGCTGGAGGCTGCTCGCCATGCGCCGTCGGGCGCCAACGCGCAGCCCTGGCATTACATCGTGGTTACCGACCCGGCCGTGAAGCAGCAGATCGCCGACTATTTCGTCGTGGAAGCCAGCAAGCGCGCCAAGCTGAAGATGAAATTCCCGACGCCCAATTACCGGGGGCTTGCCACCGCGCCGGGCTTCGTCGTGGTGGTGGCGGACTTCCGCTACGTGCGCGCTTTTCCGGTGCTGCTCGACGGCTCCGACCTCGACAAGCAGTATCAGGCCAACGCCGAGCGCATCCTGTTGCAAAGTGTGGCGGCGTCCACCATGTCTGCGCATCTCGCTGCCGCCGCGCTTGGCTATCAGGTGTGGTGGGTGACGGCGATCGGCCAGGAGTCGGCGCAGGAGTCGCTGAGGCCGCTCCTGGGCGTGCCCGACGATCTCGCCATCATCGATATCATGCTGTTCGGCGTGCCGGCCAAGCCACCCTACAAGCGCTGGAAGAAGACGCTGCCGCAGATCGTGAGCTGGGACAAGTTCGACATGAAGAACCACCAGACGCTCGAGGAGATCGACGACTGGGTGCGCGAGACGCGGCACAAGGTCATGTACCGCGACGAGGCGAAGGTGGACTGATCTGCCTGCAACGGGGTGCGACGCCATGACGAAATGGAAGACGCTTGTTGCGGCCCTGGCGCTGGTGGCGATCGCCGTACCGGCGCTGGCCGATGCCATCGACGGCGACTGGTGCCACACCAAGGACGGCCGCCGCTTCTCGATCCGCGGGCCGGACATCGTTACACCCGGCGGTAAGAAGATGCAGGGCGACTACAGCCGGCACGCGTTCAATTACGTGGTGCCGGCGCCCGAGCCGGGTGCGGGCAAGACCGTGTTCATGATGCTGCTTGACGAGAACACCGTGCGGCTTCGCGTCGGCGCCGATGGTGACATGCGAGACGTGGTTGCGCTGTTCGCCTTCGGTCAGCGGATTGCGGCCGCTGCCGTTCAGCTAGCAGCAGCGCGCCGGACCGCCGCGCGCTTGCGCTTCCTGGATGGGCGGGCAGGGCACCGAGCCGTAGGAGCAGAACACGCAGCAGTCGCCCGACTTGGGTTTCAGTCGCGCGCCGCAGCCGCTGCAGACATAAAAGAACTGGCAGGCGTCGGTCGGCATGCGCTCAAGCTTCTGTGTGCCGCAGTGCGGGCAGGTAATCAGCGACTTCTCGATCACGGAAGCAGTGCCGGGTGTGTTTGAGGCGCTCATGATGATATTATAGGGCCGCCCGTTGGCTCCCGCCAGCTTGGAGCGCAAGCACCGGGGTTGCGTGACGACGCATGATGAGTAGCCTCGCACTGAACGAGATGAGAGTCTGATGGCACAGGCACACACGGTCGACGGCGGCGAATTGAGCGCGGCGCGCGAGGCGTCGATCCGCAGCGCCTTCCGGCTCGAGTATCTGACGCTCGCCTGGATGACGGTGGAAGCCGCGGTCGGAATCAGCGCTGGGATCGCCGCCGGCAGCCTGGCGCTGATCGCTTTCGGCGCCGACAGCCTGATCGAGCTCGCCTCCGCGGGCGTGCTGGTGTGGCGGCTGACGGTGGAACTCAGGCACGGCCAGCAATTCGCCGAAAGCGCGGAACGCACGGCGGCGCGCATCGGCGGCGCCTTATTGGCGGCATTGGCGCTCTACGTAGTCGCGAGTGCGGGCTTCAAGCTGTGGCTCGGCCGTGGCGCGGAATTTTCACCCGTCGGGCTGGCTCTCACCGTCGTTGCGATACCACTGATGTATTGGCTGGCGCGGCGCAAGCTGCGTCTTGCCGAGGCCCTCGGCAGCCGCGCGCTGCGCACTGATGCGGTCGAGAGCATCACCTGTGGCTGGCTCGCCTTCGTCGTGGTCGGCGCGCTGATCGCGCAGGCGCTGATCGGCGCCTGGTGGATCGATCCGCTCGCGTCATTGGCGATCGTCTGGTTCCTGGTGCGCGAGGCGCGCGAGGCCTGGACCGGCGAGGCCTGCTGCGACCACTGCGCCTGAGCGCCTGTCCTCAGCCAGTGCGGCGGAAGCGGCTGAACTGGAAGCGCTGCACCACGCCGCCCGGCGTGTGATGCTCGTGTCGCCGGCTCTCGATGAGCTCGAAGGCAGGGCCGAGTAGGGCCGAAAGGCTCGCCGCGTCATGGCGCACCACGGGCAGGCCGCTGCAACGCTCCGGGCCGTCCGGTGCGAAGGTCGAGACAATGACATGGCCGCCGGACTTGACCGCGCGCTTTACGCATTCGGCGTAAGCCGCTTGCTCTGCCAAGTCGGTGAGGAAATGCAGCGCGGCGCGGTCGTGCCAAAGATCGTATTGGCGCCTCGGCTCCCATCGCGTGATGTCGGCGGCGATCCAATACAAAAGCGCGGCGCGCGCACCGAGACGCGCCTTGGTTTTCTCAAGCGCCTCGGCCGAAACGTCGAGCACGGTGAGATCGCGGAACCCCTCGTCGAGCAAGGCATCGACCAGGCGCGAGGCGCCGCCGCCGATGTCGATGATGGCGGCGTCCGGGCCGATACCGGTCGCGTGGATGAGATCGAGCGAGACTTGCGGCACCGCCTCGAACCAGCTCACCGCCTGCTCGTCCTTGCTGGTATAGACGTGTTGCCAGTGCGCCTGCCGGTCGAACGCGGTTTCGGAAGCGGTCATGGTCGCTGCGATCCTTGAGGAAGACACCACCTTCCGAGACTTGATGGTTCGAGGCCGCACGGTCAAGGCGCAGATGTCGTCTTTTTCTAAGCGACTTCTTGCTGCGGCGCCCGGCCGTCGCGATCAAGCTGCTGCGACTGCCCGAACGCGTAAACGTCCATGCGCAGCACGCCATAGGTCGCACTGGCATGCAGGCGTTGCGCGTGCGGATTTTCGCCGCCGGCACCGAGCGCGACATAGAGTGGCAGCAGATGTTCTTCGCTCGGATGGTTCTTGGCGGCAAAGGGTGCGAGGCCGCGGTAGTTCACAAGATCGGCGAAACGTTCTTCGGTCAACGCCGTGTCGAACCAGTCGGCGAAACCGTTGACCCACTCCGGCGCCGGATCGTTGGGGCCGTGGCCGCGAAATTCCGACAGGTCGTGGGTGAAGCTGCCGCTGCCGATGATCAGCACGCCCTCTTCGCGTAAGGGTGCCAGCGCACGGCCGAGACGAAGGTGGTGTTCGGGCCCGAGATGCGTCTGCACCGAAAGCTGCAACACGGGAATGTCGGCTGCCGGATAGATGAGCGACAGCGGCACCCAGGCGCCGTGATCGAGGCCGCGTCTGTCATCGACATCGCAAGCAAGCCCGGCCGCTTGCAGGCGCGCGGCGATGGCACGCGCCAAATCCGGTGCGCCCGGCGCCGGATAGCGCAGCTCATAGAGCGCGCGCGGGAAACCGTAGAAGTCGTGAATAGTCTCGTTCCAGGCAACCGCATTGACCGCCGGCCGCTCGGTTTCCCAATGCGCGGACGCGACCAGGATGGCCTTGGGTCGCGGCAGCTCGCGCCCGAGCCGACTGAGGAAGGCGCGCGCCGGCGTATCGGTGAGCGGCAAGGTCGGTGCGCCGTGGGAGAGGAACAGGCTGGGCAAGGTCATCGGAGGTCTCCGGGATGAGGTGAGGCTGCCTGCCGGCAGCCTCACGGGTTCGGTTCAACGGGAATGCGCGCCGGCGAGTTGCGCGGCGGCCGCCGTCTTAGGCGTAGCGCGCAGCGCATAAGCGCCGTCGCCGAGCAGCGCCTGGACGACGAGCGCGACGATCCAGAACGCCGGGTATTCCCAGCCGCCATGGGCGTCGGTGAAGAAGAAGCCGGCGGCGGCGTGCACCGAGACGATGGCGCCGAGCAGGATGGGCGTCAGCAGCAGCGCGACGACGCGCGTCCAGACGCCGAGGATGAGCGCCACGCCGCCGAGCACTTCGCCGGTCATGACGAGATAGGCCAGCGCCGGGGGCAGGCCGAGGCTGGCGAAGTAGTGCGCGGTGCCGGCGGGGGTGAACACGAAGATCTTGAGCGCGGCATGGGCGAGAAACAGGCCCCCCAAGCTGACGCGCAGTAGTAGCGCGGCGTAGGGGGCGGTGCGGGGGTCGGTCATGGTCCATCTCCTGGTTGGGGATGGCCGGATATTATTCATTCCAAATAGTGTGATAATCATGATATTTGTAATATCAGATCACACCCATAGAATGAGGATGCACCCTTGGACCGCTACACCAGCCTGGAGGTCTTCGCCAAAGTCGCCGCAACCGGCAGCCTGTCGGCGGCCGGGCGCGCTCTCGGCCTGTCGCAGACCATGGTGACCAAGCACGTGGCGGCGCTGGAGACGCGGCTCGGCACCAAGCTGTTCCACCGCACCACCCGCCGGCTGTCGATCACGGAAGCCGGGCAGCGCTATCTGGAATCCATCGAGCGCATCTTGGCCGAGCTGGAGGCGGCGGACAGCGCGGTCGCCGCCGACCGCTTCGAGCCGCGCGGCGTGCTGCGGCTGAACGCGCCGGTGTCGTTCGGCGCCTGGCAGATCGCGCCGCTGCTCGACGAATTCGCCCGCCGCCACCCGCGCCTGCAAGTTGAGCTCGGCCTCAACGACCGGCTGGTCGATCTCGCCGAGGAAGGCTGGGACATGGCGGTACGTATCGGCACGCTGGCCGATTCAAGCTTGATCGCGCGCCGCATCGCGCCCTGCCGCAGCGTGGTCGCCGCGGCGCCGGCTTATCTTGCGGCGCATGGCACTCCCAAGACCGTGGCGGAGCTCGCGCAGCACAATTGTCTTGGCTACACGCTGGCGCGGTCGACCAGGGCAGGGCAATGGGCCTTCGGCGAGCGCGGTGAAACGACGGCCGAAATTTCCGGCAACCTATCCGCCAACAATGGCGATGCCCTGCGTGCCGCCGCGGTCGCCGGGCAGGGCATCATCTATCAGCCGACCTTCGTGATTGCCGACGACCTGCGTGCCGGCACGCTTGTGGCGTTGCCGCTCGACCAGCCGACACTTGAATTGGGTGGCATCTACGCGGTCTACCTGCCCGAACGTAATCCGCCGGCGAAGGTGCGTGCTTTCATCGACTTCCTGGTCGAGCGTTTCGAAGGCGTTCCGCCATGGGACCGCGATCTGCCACCGGTTGCTCGGTCGTGAACGAAAAACGTTCGTTCGCCTACCGATGATCGTAGCCCGCCAGCACCGCGCGGGTGGTTTCGTCGGGGCCGATCTCTCCCGTGCTGTGGATATCGAGCAACTCGGCGAGCCGCGTGCGCGCGCGGTTGACGCGCGATTTGACGGTGCCGATGGCGCAGCCGCAGATATTGGCCGCTTCCTCGTAGGAGAAGCCGGAAGCGCCCACCAGCACCAGCGCCTCGCGCTGGTCGGCGGGCAGTTTCGCCATTGCCTCGCGGAATTCGCGGAACTCGACCTTGCCGTATTGCTCCGGCTGCGACTTCAGCGTCTCGGCGTAGCGGCCTTCGCCGTCTTCCACTTCGCGTCGGCGCTTGCGGTATTCGGAGCGGAAGTGGTTGCGCAGGATGGTGAATAGCCACGCCGACATGTTGGTGCCGGGCTGGAACGAGTCGATGTTGGCGAGGGCGCGCAACAGCGTCTCCTGCACCAGGTCGTCGGCGCGGTCGACGTTCCCGCACAGCGAAATCGCGAACGCGCGAAGACTTGGCACCGCGGCGAGGACGGCATCGCGGACTGACTCGTCCATAGCCATTAGCGGCTATCCTTATCCTTGTCGGCCTCGAGACGGTTCAACAGATCAGTGAACCGATCAGGGACGCCCTGACTTACGACGTCGTCGTACATGGCGCGCAATTGCTGACCGAGACGTGCCTGGACATCGCGGCTTAATTTGGCCGGCTTTGCATGCGGCTTCTTGCTGCGGGTTGATGCGGGTTCCATCGGATCGTCGGCCCCCGAGGGCTTACGCTCGTTCATTGTTCATTCCCAATCCCCTGCTCGCCGGACGCATTCCCCCATCCGCCTGGTCCATCCGAAACCCATGACGTGGCAGAAGGTTCCGGCCATCGGGAACTATTTTAGGGAACTTTTTGGGGTGACCGGCGTTGGCCTGCGGTAGGCTGGGTTGGGCAAGCCTGGGCGGCGACGCCCGGACCTGTCCGCTTTGGATTCGGGAGGGTTTCTTGTCGATATCTCAGACGGTTGGACAGCACGTGCCGTATCTGCGCCGCTATGCGCGGGCGCTTTCGGGTAGCCAGACCTCGGGCGACGCCTATGTCTCGGCCACCCTGGAGGCGCTGATCCAGGACCCCGAGATCCTCGACAGCGACGCTTCGACGCGGGTCGCGCTCTATCGGCTCTTCAGCAAGATCTGGAATTCGGTGGCCTTGAACGGGCGTCCGGCGGCCGACACGGCGGCGCCGAACCAGGCGGTGGAACGTCATATCGCCCAGATCGCGCCCAAGCCACGGCAGGCCTTCCTGCTGGTGGCGCTGGAGGGGCTGTCGGAAGACGACGCGGCCAAGGTGCTGGACGTTGACGTGCCCACCTTGCGCCAGCTCGTGGAAGACGCCGGTCGCGAACTCGCCGAAGAAATCGCCACCGACGTGCTCATCATCGAGGACGAGCCTTTCATCGCGCTCGACCTTGAAGGCCTGGTGGAAGGCCTCGGCCATCGCGTACTGGGCGTGGCGCGCACCCACAAGGAGGCCGTGGATCTGGCTAAGGCCAAGCGGCCGGGCATCATCCTCGCAGACATCCAACTCGCCGACGGCTCATCGGGGCTGGACGCGGTCAACGAGATGCTGCGCGCGTTCGAGGTGCCGGTGATCTTCATCACCGCTTATCCGGAGCGCTTCCTCACCGGCGAGCGCCCCGAACCCGCGTTCCTCATCGCCAAGCCGTTCCAGCAGTCAACGGTATCGGCAGTATTGAGTCAGGCGCTGTTCTTCGAGCGAAACGCCAGGCGCAGCCAGCGGCGCGCCAGCTAGTCGTCGAGGAGCGTGCGATGGTCGAGCGGGCAAGATGCGGGACGGTGGTGCAGGAAGCTCGGATTGTTGACAGGGCGTCCAATGACCGGGTTCATTGGAAACGTGCAGGCGAATGTGGCCGGGTCTGACGGAACAGAGGCGAACCGGCGCCGCCAACGTTGATCGGCTGGGCGCCATGGTGCGTGACGAGTCTCAGGCGGACGAAAGCGAGGTGTCTCGCCTGCGGGCGGAATGCCGGCAGTTGCAGGCGCAGGTCGACGCGCAAGCGTGGGAGCTGAACCTGCTGCGGGCGCGCTTTGCCCGCTACGAAACCGCGCTGCGCGGTTCTCACGTAACGGTATTCACGCATGATCTCGACCTTCGCTACACCTCGATCACAAATCCTATCCTGGACCGTTCGATCGAGGATATTCTCGGCCGCACCGACCGCGACATTCTGCCGGCTGACGTGTACGCCCGCGTCGTCGCCCTGAAGCGGGCAGCGCTGACGGCAGGCGAATCGAAGACGACCGAAATCGCGATCGACAACGGTCACGGCATCCACTGGTTCGACCTGCACATCGAGCCATTGCGCAACGATGCGGACGACATCATCGGCTTGGCCGGCGCCGCGGTCGACATGACCGAGCGCAAGGAGGGCGAGGCCCACCTGCGGCTGCTGTTGCGCGAACTGACCCACCGCTCGAAGAACCTGTTGGCGGTGATCCAGGCTATGGCGCGACAGACCGCGCGTCACGCCGGCTCAATCGATAGCTTCCTCGATCAGTTCGGCGCCCGGCTGCAGGCGCTTGCCGCCTCGCACGATATCCTGGTGCGCGAGAGCTGGTACGGCGCCTCGATCGACGAACTGATCCGCTCGCAGCTTTCCATGTATCTCGACTGCGACGGGGAACAGGTCGTCATCCAGGGGCCGTCGGTGACGCTCAAGCCGGAGGCGGCGCAGGGGCTGGGCCTGGCGTTGCACGAACTGGCGGTGAACGCCGCCAAGTTCGGGGCGCTGTCGGTGCCGGGGGGGCGGCTGTCCATCACCTGGGAACGGTGCGAGCGCGGCGGCGCTCCGGCGCTCGCGCTCGACTGGCGGGAGGAGGGGGGGCCGCGCGTCAAGCCGCGGCGCAGGCGCGGATTCGGCAGCATGGTGATCGAGCGCAATCTGGCGCACGCGCTCGACGCCGAGGTGGCGCTCGAGTTCGATCCCGCGGGCGTGCGCTGTCATGTCGTCATGCCGGCGAGTCAGTTGTTGGGCGTGCGCTGAGCGCTTGGCGCTTGTTGACAATAATCAATGACAGGATCGGCGGTCCGGGATCGATTGCCTTTCATCGACAATGGGTTCCGCAGGCGGAACTTTAGTCAAATCGATCGCGTTGATCGGCGACTGTGCAATGCGACGAAATCGGGAGAAACGAGATATGCATGTGAACAAGGTATTGGGCGCGCTTGCGGGGATTGCGATGGCGGCTGTCATGGCGCTGCCGGCTCCGGCCAGAGCGCAGACCGATCGCACCAAACTCGGCGTCTTGGCCTGCGACATTTCCGGCGGCATCGGCGCCATCATCGCGTCGAAGAAGAGCTTGAGCTGCACGTTCACGCCGGCGGTATCGGGGCCGACCGAGCTCTATACCGGCTCCATTTCGAAGTTCGGGCTCGATATCGGCGGCACCACCGGCGGCCGCATGGTCTGGACCGTCTACGCGACCTCCGATGCGGGCCCCGGAGCGCTGGCCGGCGACTATGTCGGCGCGAGCGGTGAGGCGACCATCGGGGTCGGCCTCGGGGCTAACGTGCTGGTGGGCGGTTCCAACCGCACCATCGCCCTGCAGCCGGTGTCGTTCCAGGGCCAGACCGGCCTGAACGTGGCGGTCGGCGTCACCGGGCTCACCTTGCGGGCCGCGCGCTAAGGCGTTCGCTCTTCGAGAAAGCTTTCGAGAATAAGAACCGGCCGCCCATCGGGCGGCCGTTTCGGTGCGTGACCGGTAGCGGATGCGGCGTCAGGAGCCCGCGCCGCTCGCGGCCGTGACGCCGGGCGCTTTCGGCGCCTGCGCCGCCTGCCCTTGCCATTGGCGCACGGTGCCGCGGACGTATTGGCCGATGAACTTGATCCAGCGGCGCGCCGCCCACGACATCGACGGATCGGTCGAGAAGGCGCGCAGGCCGAAGGCCTTGTCGTGGCAGAAATCGTCGCAGGCGCGCTTTTCGGCGTCGTCGTAGAACGCCACGATCTTGTCGGCGCCCATGCCGGGCGTTGCCAGCCATTGCGGAATGTAGCCGTGGCAGAGCCGCTCGGCGTCCATCATGGCCTTGCGCGCGCCGGTGCCGGCGGCCGGACAGGAGGTCGCGAAAGCGTCGCCGATCAGCACCACGCCGGGCTGGCGATGGCCGTGGCTGACGTAGAGATCGACCGGGCGGATCTTGACGAGATCCTCGACCTCGAAATCGCCCATGAATTTACGCAGGCCCGGCATCAGGCCGTAAAGCGTTTCCTGCGGCGCCTTGCGCAGTTCGCGCAGCCAAGGATCGTTCATGTCGCGGTAGACGAAGAGGTTGGCGCGCATCGCCGTGCCGATCGGGAACAGCGTGATCAGCGCCGCCTTGTCGTCCGGATGTTCGGCGTAATAGGTCAGCGCCGGAAAATCGAAAGCGCGGCGGCCGATTGGCACGGCGTTGAAGCCGATGGAAACCGAATGGCACGCGCTGATGACCTCGCGCTTGAGCCTGAGTGAATCGCGCAAAGCCACGCTGAGCCCGTTCGCCAGCACGATCAGCCGTGCGGATACCTCTTCGCCGGTCGAGAGCGTGACGATCTGGCGCTCGGCGCCGGTGTTGAGCGCCATGGCCTTGGCTTCGATCATCGGCACGCTGGCGGGGATTTCGCCGCGCACGGTGTTGACCAGCGGTGTGTAGAAGATGCCCTGCTGGTCGCCCGGGCGCCGTTCCACCAGACGGCCGAAACGCGCGACCCAGGATTCGCGGTCCGGTGTGGTCGCGCGCAACACAGCATCGGCGACGCCGGTCTTCTTGAGGATTTCAACCTGCGGCCCGTCGAGCTTCTCGCAGCGGAAGTCTTCCGGATAGACCGGGTTCGGATCGATCACCACGGCGTCGATGCCCGCCTGGCCGAGCATTGCCGCGGTCAGCGAGCCCGCCAGTCCGCCGCCAACAATCGCTACGTCTGTCTTGCGCATGTCACTTTCTCCGAGCCGCCGGCTTTTCGTTCACCGGGCGTATTTCTTGCGGTATTTCCGATAGGCGTTGAGATAGGCCGCCTTGGCGGTGCCGCGCGCGCGCAGGAAGGCGCGCTGCAGGCGCGTCAGGAATCCGAATATGGCGGAGCCGCCGACCCGGGCGTCGAACCACACGGTGGCAATCTCCTGCCGCTCACGCCAGGTGGCCATGAAGCTGGTTTCGTCGTAGGCGCAGGAATCGACGCGGGCGATGCCGGGGTCGGCCAGGAAAGACGACGTGTAATCCTCGAGCAGCAGCATGCCGGGCGAGTAATCGCTTTGCGTCTCGTCGTAAGCGGTTTTCCAGGTGAACGCGGTCGTTCCCGCACGCAGCACGATCTGCATGCTCACCGGCTTGTCGTCGAGTGTAAGGGCATGGATGGCGGCCTCACCGCGCGGGGCGAGCGCCGCGATCATCGCGCGCGTAAAGGCGGCGTCCGCCGGGTCGTTGGCGAGCGCGCTGCCCTGGCGGCCCTTCCAGCCGGCGGCTTCGAGCGCCAGAAAATCTTCAAGTCCGCGTTCGACGTCGGCCGGCGCGGTCAGAACATTGTAGCTAAGCGCGCCCTTCTCGCCGAGCCGGCGCCGGTACTGGCGCAGCTTCTTGCGGCTGCTGCCCGACAGGGCCTGTTCCAGATAGCGCTTGCCATCGAGCTCGGACGCGAGCATCGGGCGCAGCGTGCGCACCAGCACGCACGGCTGGCTGCCGCGCAGGGCAAGCACGCGGGCAAGCGCCTGCATGGTGGCACCCTCGGCGGTCATGGCATCGAGCGCGATGACGTTCGGCAACCGGGGATCGTTGGCGACCGCGGTCAGCATCGCTTCGAGCGTGGGCTCGAGCGCATCGCGGTCGATGACGGGCGTGGCGAGATAGCCGTGCGCCATGGCGGGCGCTGCCAGCACGTCGAGCGGCAGCATCGATTGCGGCGGCCGGCCGATGAAAAAGGCCCAGACACCGGCCAGCTGGCGCTTGCCGTCGCGCACCAACCAGGCCAGCAGCACGATGCGGCGGCGGTCCGGATTGATCTCGCCCGCGAGCTTCAGCAGCAGCGGGTTCATGAAGACGTTGGGTGTGTCGGCGCGCGCGACGAGCGCTTCCCACTCGGCCTGCACGTCGGCGAGCCGCGCGCCGCTTGCGATCTCGACGGCGATGTCGGTTGCGCGCGGGACATGCGGGCGCCGCACGGTACGCACGCCGACGATGGCCGCGGGATGCGGTTCGGCCACGTCGAAGGCAAGGCCGGCAACCGCGCCCGCGGAAAGAACGTCTTGCGACAACAAAGGGTGCCTCCAGGGCCGTAAGATCGGCCGTCTATCCGTTGGGTGGTGATACGCGAAAATCATTTCACTTCCGGTTACGGGAACACCGAATCTTCATCGATTTCGCTACCGACCGGTAAGGTTAATCTCGGCAATTGAATTCGTTGCGCATAGGCGTCGGCAATCGTCACGCTTTGCGCTCCGCGGATTAACGCTTCATAGGGGCGTCCCGTGTTTCTGTCGCGGGCAATTGGCGACGGATACGGCAGGTTATTGATGACTTCGGTGGTGCAGGCGAGGTTCGACGGTCCCGTCGACAGGGATGTCGCAAGCGTGAAGGGCGCGGCATCCGCGACGGCGCCTGCGCGCGGCGCGGCGCGACCGGAAACGATCGAGCTTGAAATTAACGATACGCTCGCATCCGTCGAGCATCGCTGGCGCGCCTTCGAGCAGACGGCCGACGCCACGGTCTTCCAGACCTACGAATGGCTCGCCGCCTGGCAGCGCCATATCGGCGAACGCGAAGGCGTGCGCCCGGCGGTGGTTGTCGGCGGCACCACGAACGGCGAGACGCTGTTCATCATGCCGCTCGCCATCGTTCCGCGCGCCTATGGCCAGGTGCTGACCTTCCTCGGCTCCGATCTCGGCGATTACAACGCGCCGCTGCTCGCGCCCGACTTCGCGTGCCGCGTGCCCGATCCGCCGGCGCTGATGCAGCGCGTCTTCGAGCGTCTGCGGACGCAGATGCACTACGATGTGGTTGATTTCGAGCGCATGCCGGAGACCGTGGGTGCACAGTCCAATCCGCTCCTGAAGCTCCCGGTCATGCTGCATCCGAGCGGCGCCTACATGACCCGGCTCGGCGACGACTGGGAGACGTTCTACGCCGAGAAGCGTTCGTCATCGACCCGCCAGCGCGACCGCGCCAAGCGCAAGAAGCTCGGCAAGTTCGGCGAGGTGCGCATCGTCCATCCGGACAACGAAACGGATATCGTCGAGACGCTCGACACGCTGATGACGCAGAAGGGCCGTGCCTTCGCGCGTATGGGCGTCGCCGACATATTCCTGCAGCCGGGCTACCGCGAATTCTACCGCGCCGTGGCGACCGAGTCCGGCGACGCGTCATCTCGTTCACGTCAGCAGCCTGCAGGTGGGCGACGAGACGGCGGCGGTCAATCTCGGACTGACCTTCCGCGACCGCTATTACTACATTCTCGCGAGTTACGGCGACGGCGAGCTGGCGCGCTTTGGACCCGGGGCGGCGCACCTGCGCGACCTGATGCAATATGCCATCGGCCGTGACTTCCGTGTCTTCGATTTCACCGTCGGCGACGAGCCCTACAAGCGCGAATGGTGCGGCGAGAGCCCGCTTTACGACTATGTCGCGGGCGCCGGTGTGCGCGGCGCGATGGTTGCGGCGCTGCTGCGCATGACGCGCTCGCTCAAGCGCACCGTGAAGCGCAATCCGCGGCTGTGGAATATCGCCTATACGACGCGCGAAAAGCTCGGCCGCTTACGCCGATAACCCCAGCGTTATGCCGGGCGCGGCTGCCAGATGAACATGGTGAGGCCGAGCCGGCGGCGTGCGATCACGAACAGCAGGCTCGATTCGACGATGAACGCGGCGGCGGTGGCGCTCGCGACACCGAGGCCACCATAAGCCGGCGCCAGCGCGAAGCAGCCGATAAGATTGACCGCAAAGGCAGCCGCGTAAGCGAGCGCGCAGATGCGCTGCTGACCGAGCATGGTCAGGAGCCGCTCGGCGGGACCGACCGAGGCGCGCGCCATCAGGCCGACTGCCAGGACCACCATGAAGGGATAGCCGGCGGTAAAGCCGCGTCCGAACAGCGTCAGTACGAACTGGCCGAGCGCCAGCAGCGCCAGCATGGCCGCGAGCGACGGCCAGAACACCCAGCGCACGGTGTCGGCCGCAAACGCTGCAAGACCGGCACGGTCGCCGGCAATGTGGTGCTCGGTGAAGCGGTGGCCGGCAGCGGCCGCGACCGCAAATTGGATGATACTGATCAGCGCCAGCGTCTTGGCGGCGGCGTAATAATGCGCGACCTCTTCGGCGGGGCGGAAATGTTTGAGCACCAGGACGTCTGTCGAGGTCAGCAGCGTGTACATGCCCCAGACCAGCAGGACGGGCAGGGCGGTGTTGAGCCATCGGCGCAGGTCGTAGCGGCGTGGGCCCGCCGGCAATATCGTACTCAGGCGATGGCGCAGCCAGACATGCTGCAGCAGCGTCGTCAGGCAGAACGCGACCGCCAGCACACCCGCCACAATGGCGGCGTTGAGGGCGAAGCCGGCAAAATGCAGCGCCGCGACGGTGCCAAGGAGTAGCAGCGGCCGCATGATGTAGGTCGGCAGCAACGCCAGATTGATCCAGTCGTAGCTGCGCGCCTGCGCGTCCAGCATGAAGACGAAGCCGGAGAACGGCAGCGCGGCGCAGACGAAGTAGAGCGGAACGACGACGTTTGGATCGAGCCGGGGTGCGAGGGTATAGATCGCGGCTGCGCCGAGCGCGCCGACCGCGGCGCCGACGCCGAAGGTGATCCGGTTGCTGCTGACGAGATAGCCGCGCAGCAAATCGAGATCGCCGGCCTGCCGGTATTCCGGCATAAAGCGCTGGGCGGTGAGCGGCATACCGAGATGGACCAGGTCGCCGACGAGGAGCAACCAGGTCCAGGCGTAGACGTAGATGCCGTATTCGCTGCCGCCCAGCCAGCGTGCCAGCAGCACCTGCGAACCGAACACGATGCCGGCGCTGGCGACACGGATGGCGAAGGCGGTGCCGGCCATGCGCTGGGTCAGCGAATTGTCGGCGGTCAGCCAGTCCTTGGCGCGTACGCGCAAACGTTGCAACAGGCCGGACGACGCCGGATGCTTGAGGTCAGTCAGGGCCATCCCAATGCCTTTCGGATCGAGATTGTCCTAACTGTTAGAAGTAATTTTAATCTGAAGGTAATCGCAGACTCTGGGGGGTATTCAGGTCCGTTTAGCGCTCCACGAAGGCCTTTTCGATGACGAAATGGCCGGGGGCGCTGCCGCTGCCCTCGACGAAGTCGCGCGCCTCGAACATGTCCTTCAACTCGGCGAGCATGCCCGGGCTGCCACACAGCATCACCCGGTCGGTCTCGATGTCGAGCGGCGGCTGGCCCAGATCGTCGAACAGCTTGTTCGAGGTGATCAGGTCCGTGATGCGGCCGCGGTGGCGGAACGGCTCGCGGGTGACGGTCGGATAATAGTCGAGCTTGCCGTCGAGCATCTCGCCGAAGATTTCGTCCTTGCGCAGCCTTTCAATCAGATCCTCGCCGTAGCTGAGGTCGGTGACGTGGCGGCAGCCGTGCACCAGCACGACCTTCTCGAAGCGGTCGTAGACATCCGGATCCTTGATCAGGCTGGCGAAGGGGGCGAGCCCCGTGCCGGTGGACAGCAGCAGCAGCCGCTTGCCGGGCAGCAGGTTGTCGGTGATCAGCGTGCCGGTGGGCTTGCGCCCGACCAGGACGATGTCGCCTTCCTTCACGCGTTGCAGGCGGGAGGTGAGGGGGCCGTCCGGCACCTTGATGCTGAAGAACTCGAGCCGGTCCTCGTGGTTGGCGCTCGCCAGGCTGTAGGCGCGCAGCAGCGGCCGGCCGTCGATCTTGAGGCCCACCATGGTGAACTGGCCGTTCTGGAAGCGGAACCCGGGATCGCGGGTGGTCGTGAAGGAAAACAGCGTGTCGGTCCAGTGACGAACGGAGAGGACCCGCTCCTCGTTGAGGGTGCTCATTTTCTCGTAAGCTTCTGTTCCTAAGGGGATATTACAGACGGCGGGGTGGATTTGGACTCGCGAGCGAGCATCTGCAACATACGAATATTGCACTGCAGCGCTACCCCGTAATCTTGCGTAGCCGGTGCCCGGAAATGCTGGGGAAAATGACCCTCCGAGCGGGCCTGACTTGCCTGCCGGCGTTGGGCGGGGGCGGCTCTTAACCGTACGTTAACCGAGCGCGCGCAGCCTGATGCCAGTTGCGAGCCGGCCAACCCGCGCGTGAAGCGGGCTGCGGCCGGGATAAACCCCTTTGAGGGACGAAACTGGCTGGCTCGCGTCTTGTTGTCGCCATTGCCTGTCGCAGCGCGCTTTCAGCTTCGCGCGCTGGAGGGAAAGCCGTTGCCCGGCTTAAGTCGCCGTCGCGCTCATGCCGACCACGCCGTCGCAGCGTACGGCCTTCACCTGCAATTCGTCGCCTTCCTTCTTCGCCACCAGTCGCACCGGCAGGTCGCCGAACAGCGGCGCCTCGCCGCGGAAGCGGAAGGTCTTGACCCCGCCGAGCAGGCGGCCGGCGAACGTGCAGAGCTTGAGCGCCGTGAACGGCCCGTGCACGACGAGGCCGGGATAACTTTCCACCTTGGTGACGTAGGCGAGATCGTAGTGGATGCGGTGGCCGTTGAAGGTCACCGCCGAATAGCGGAAGAGGGCGACGCTATCGGGGTGCCACTCTTCTTTTTCGTCGTGCTCCGGTAGCGCCACCTCCGGCTTCGGCGTCACCGGCGGGATCGGCGGGCCGTCGTCGCGATAGACGATGGTTTGCTCTTCCTCGACGCAGACCGTGTGGCCTTGCGTGTACCGGAGCTTCACCCGCACGAACACGAGGCCGCCGGTGTTGCCCTCGCGGTAATCGACCGAGGTGATCTCGGAGAATCTCGCCGCCGGCTCGCCGATCAGCAGCGGCCGGTGAAACCGCAAACTCGCGCCGGCGAACATGCGGCGCGGCAGCGTCACCGGCGGCATGAAATCGCCGCGCGGCGGATGGCCGTCGGGGCCGAGGCTGGCGGTCGGCGTATCGGTCGCGAAAAACGCATAGTGCCACATCGGCGGCAGCGGCTCTCCGGCGCTGGGACAGGGCCGGTCGACGGCGGCAGCGAAACGCTTGACCAGCTCCGGGGAGACGACATCGTGCTCGGTCTGCTTGCGGCCGACATGGGCGCGATAGGTTTCCAGTTCCTCGGGGCTCATCCAAACCTGCCTGCAATTGAGGGAGCGTTCGTTGAAACAGCCGTGCCGAAGCGGGTCAAGCGGGCTTGCGTTCGGGTGCGCTCACGAGCAGGCTTTCGCCGGGTTGCACGCGGGTAAAGGCGACCGGCTGGCTTTCCACCTGCGGCTTGTCGCCGGCGAGGCGAACGGTGGTGTAAGCGGAGGAGGCGAGATCGCCGGCTTGCGGAAAGTCCTCGCGGAAATGGGCGCCGCGGCTGTTTTTGCGAAAGTCGGCGGCGGCGCAGATGGCGCGGCTCACCAGCGTGAGGTTTTCAAGATTGAGACGGTCCATCCAGGTGAGGTTGTAGCGCCGGCTGTCGTCGGCGACGCCGCAGTCGGCGATGTCGCGTGCCAAGGAATCAAGCGCCGCTGCGCCGCGCGCCAAGCTCTCCGCGTCACGCAATATGCCGACGTCGTTCCACATGATGTCGTAGAGCCGCTCGCGCAGCTCCGGCAGGTTGCCGGGCTTGCGGCCGAACGGGGCGTAAGCGCGTTCGCGCGCGGCTTCGATGGCATTCTTGTCCGGATCGGGCAGGGCGCCTCGCGACTGGGTGCGCGCGCCCATGCTGTCGCCGGCGACACCGCCGAACACGGTCGAATTGGCGACGCCGTTGCCGCCGAGCCGGTTGGCGCCATGCACGCCGCCGGTGTCCTCGCCGGCCGCATAGAGGCGCGGCAGCTCCGTGGTGCAGTCGGCGTTAAACGTCACGCCGCCCATCATGTAATGCGCGGTCGGGATCACCTCGACGCGGCCGGCGGCGAGATCGAAGCCGCAATCGGCGCAGCGCTCGACCATGCCCTTGAACTCGCGGCGCACACGATCGGGCCCGAGATGCCCCATCTCGATGTAGACGCCGCCATGGGGGCTGGCGTGCCCTTTCCGGATGCGGTCCATGATCGAGCGACTGACGATGTCGCGCGTCGCGCGCTCGCCGCGCTCGTCGTAGTCGAACATGAAGCGCTTTTGATCGGAGTCGGTGAGCCAGCCGCCGGAGCCGCGCAAGCCTTCTTCCAGTACGGTGCCGGTCATGCGCGTGCCTTCGCCGGCGAGCAGGCCGGTCGGGTGGAACTGCACCATCTCGATGTCGCGCAAGGGAAGCCCCGCGCGCAACGCCATGGCGAGCCCATCGCAGGACTTGTCGCCGGACGGCGTGTGATAGCGGTACATGGTCGGGCCGCCGCCGGTCGCGAGCAGCGTCGCGCGCGCACGCACCAGCGTCAGGTCCCCCGAGCGCATATCGAGCATCAACACGCCGGCCAGTTCGCTGCCGTCGGCCGAGGGAATGAGATCGAGCGCGCGGTGGTCTTCCAGTCGCTTGACGTCGCGGCGCCAGACCTGTTCGGCGAGGCGGTTGATGATCTCGATGCCGGTCAAGTCGCCCTTGTGCACGGTGCGGTCGAAGGTCTGCCCGGCGAAGGCCTTCTGGTGCACGGTGCCGTCCGGGTTGCGGTCGAAGAAGCAGCCGAGCTCGGTTTCGAGCTCGCGGATGCGGCGTGGCGCCGTCTCCACCAGCAGCCAGGCGAGATCCTGGTCGTTGAGCCAGCCGCCGCCCTGGATGGTGTCCATGAAATGGCGCTCGACCGAGTCCTCCGGCGACAGCGCCACGTTGTAGCCGCCCTGCACCATGCGGGTGCAGCCGCATTTGCCGAGCAGCCCCTTCACCGCGATGGTGACATCGAGATCGGGATTGGCCTTCTTGGCGTGCAGCGCGGCGAACAGGCCGGCACCGCCCGCGCCGAGGGTGAGAATGTCGGTTTCGAGGGTCTGCACGGTCCTAGCCGCTTCCGATGCTGGCGAGCACCGCCGCCCGCCGCGCGGCGGCCTGCTCGTTGATCTCGGCGTGCAGCGAGCCGCCATGGGAGTCCATGGTCACCAGCAGCGGGCCGAAATGCTTGATGCGGAACTTCCACAGGCATTCCGGGTTCAAATCCTCGAAGTCGACGTCCTCGATCGCCTCGATCCAGGTGGTCTGCAGGGCGGCGGCGCCGCCGATGACGGCGAGATAGGCGCCGCCGAATTCGCGGAAGGCGTCGAGCGTCGCCGGCCCCATGCCGCCCTTGCCGATGATGAGGCGCACGCCTTCGCGGCTCATCAGGTCGTGAGTGAAGCGCTCCATGCGCATGGACGTGGTGGTGCCGATGCATACCGGCTCGTATTGCGGCGCGTTGCCCGGCTGATCGATCTTGCGCACGTTGGGCGCGGTGTGCACCACCGCTTGGCCCTTGAGATCGAGGCGGGTCATGCCGCCACGGTCGAACATGGCGATGAGCGTGGCGTCGCGAATGCCGAACAGGGTCTTTTCCAGCGTCACGGTGTCGCCGATGCGCAAGCTCCTCGCCTGCGCTTCGGTGATCGGCATGTCGAATGTGTGGTGGGTCATGGGCGTCGGCCTATTCGAACGCGATGCCGCCGGGTGTGATGGTCGCCGTGGCGCGGCGGGCGGAGTGGCATTGGATATTGACCGCCACCGGGTTCATGGTGATGTGGGTGGCGGCGACTTCCACATGAACGCGGAACGCGGTCGAGCGGCCGCCCAGCCCCTGCGGGCCGATGCCGAGCTCGTTGACCGCTTCGGAAAGCTGCTCTTCGATCTTGGCGCCTTCCGGATCGGAGCAGGTGGTGCCGAGCGGGCGGGTGGCTGCGACCTTGGCAAGATGCATGCAGAGGTCCGAGGTGCCGCCGATGCCGACACCGACGATGGTCGGCGGGCAGACGCGGCCGCCGCATTCGATCACCTTGTCGATGATGAAGCGCTTGACCGCGGCGACGCCATCGGCCGGGATCAGCATCTGCAGGAACGAGCCGTTCTCGGAGCCTGAGCCTTTCGGGATCATCTCGATCTCGACCGTCTCCTCGCGGGTATCGAAATCGACGTTGATCACCGGCACGCCGATGCCGCAGGAGGTCTGCTCGTTCGCCCGCGTGATCGGATGTACCACCGAGGAGCGCAGCGGATGCTCGGTGGTGGCGCGCGCGCAGCCGCGGCGGATCGCTTCTTTCATCTCGGCGCCGTCGAATTCGACATGGCGGCCGATGGTGACGTTGTAGATCGGGATGCCGGTGTCCTGGCAGAGAAGGTTCTTGGTGCGCTCGGCGACCGCGATGTTCTCCACCATGGTGCCGAGGATGGTCTTGCCGGTGGCGTCGGTCTCCTGCATCAGCAGTTGCTCGAAGCCCTGCTTGATGTCGCCGGGCAGCAGTTTGAGCGCGCGGATATAGAGCGTCTTGGCGAGCTCCTCGACTTCCTTGAGATCGAGCTGCATCAGCGTGATCCTCGTGATTAGAACACCAATGTCGCGCCGGAGGCGATCAGCAACACGGCCAGCGCCTGGCGGAAGCGCGTGTCGTTGAGCTTGCCGTAGAGTTGCCAGCCGATCCAGGTCCCAAGCGCGAGCGGCGGCAGCACCAGGAGAACCAGTATCAGGCCGGCGTGGTCGTAGGTGGCCAATATTATTCCGACCACTGTCGTCGACTGAATGACGATGATGTAGGGCTGATAGACTGCGCGCGCCATTTGCTTCGGCCAGCCGCGCAGTTGCGTCCAGATCGTCGGTAGGACCCCGGAATAACCGCCGAGGCCGCCGAGGATGCCGCCCAGAAAGCCGACGCCGGCGTCCGCGGGGCGGCCTCCACCCTGGAAGGCTGGGAGCCGCGGCGCCAACAGGGCGTAGGCGCCAAATGCGAGCAGGAACACGCCGAGTACGGTCTTCAGAACGCCGGCGTCGAGGATCAGCAGCAGCCGCACGCCGATCGGAATGCCGATGAGGCCGCCGACCACGAACGGCCAGACCCGGCGGATCTCCACGTGGCGGCGCTGCGGCCAGAGCGTCGTCAAGTGAAGCATCGTGCCGCAACAATTGATAAGCAGCGCCGAGTGCAGCGGATCGATCCGATGCAGCCAGATCGACGATGCCGTGAGGCCGAAGGCAAAGCCCGCGCCGCCGGCGGCGATCGCCCCGAGCAGGGTGGCGAGCCAGAGAATGGCGATGGTGTCGAGCGGATAGCCGGCGATCATTGTGGTCATGCGAAACCCAGGAAGTAGACGAGACCAACGCCGAGCACTGCCGCCGCGCAGGCTGACAGCGCGGCGGCGCTTGTCTCGCGGAAATCGAAGAACTCGATGGCAAGCACCCGCAGGCCCAGCGTCAAGTGGACGGCCAGCGCAAGCACGATGCCGAGCTCGAGGAATTGGATGAGCGGCCGGCGGGTGAGGGCGAGAAAGGAGTCGAGGGCGTGCGCGCCATTCAAGGCGGTGGCGAGCGCCAGGAAATGCAGCGGCAGGAAGACGGCGAGCGCGATGCCCGAGAGCCGGTGCAGCAGGGCGGCGATGAAGCCGGGCTGTCTGTGTGACGCTCTCATGCGCTGAACACCGCGAACACGGCGCGGAGGCCGAGGACGAACAGGATGAGCGAGAAGAGCAGGAGCGTGATGTCGAGTGAGCGCCCCTGCCAGGGCGTCCATTCGCGCACCACGTTGCGCAGGCCGATGGGAGCGTGGATCGAGACTGCGCTCACGAACACCAGGTAGAAGGCAAGGAACGGCACATTGCCGTGGGTGCGGACGAGGATTTCGCCGGCTGTAAGGCCACCCTGCACCGCGTAGAGAATAGTAGCGAGATGGATGGCGACCGCGACCGCCAGCACGAAGGCGGTCAGCCGTTGCAGGGCGAACAGCTTGGCGCTCATGGGCGCCCCCGCAGGGTGCGCTTCATCACCGCGCGCTTCAGGCCGGCGATGGAATAGGTCGGCGCGATCTGCTTGGGGCAGAACTGCGTGCAGTTCATGTGGGTGTGGCAGGCTTGGCAGCCGCAACCGCCCGATATGGCCTGAAGCCGCGCGTCCTGGCCCTGGTCGCGCACGTCGTTGACCAGCGTCCAGGCGCGATTGAGCGCGGCGGGCCCGAGATAATGCGGGTCCCACGCCACCACGTCGCAGGCCGAATAGCACACGCCGCAGCCGATGCATTCGATACCGGCGTTGGCGGCCTGACGTTCGGGCGTTGCCGGCGCCACCACCGCGAAGTCCTGTTCCGGCGCGGGGCCGGGCTCGAAAGAACCGCGCGCTTCTTTCCACTTGTCGAAGAATTGCGTCATCTCCACCGCCAGGTCCTTGACCACGGTGAAATTGCGCAACGGTTCGAGCCGCAGCATGCTGCCGTCGCCGACGACATCGCTCACCCGCGTGCGGCAGGTCCAGCGCGGCCGGTCGTTCACCACCATGGCGCAGGAGCCGCACATGCCGACCCGGCAGGCGAAGCGATAGGAGAGGGTTGAATCCTGCTCGCGCTGGATTTCCGTGACGACGTCGAGCACGGTCTGATGGGTGCGGCGTGGCACCGCAAACGCCTGGAAGCGACCGTCCGCGGCGCCGCGCCAGACCTCGACGTTAAGCGTTGCGCTTTCGGTTTCCCTCATCGCTGCCCCCTGATCTCGGTTTGCGCTAAGGTGGCAGCAATATTTCGATCAAGGAAGGTCTGATGTCCGATCTTGCGCAAGTGATCCGCAACGCATTGTCCGATCGCTTCGGCGAAAGCATCGACGTCGATCCGGATTTGTCGGGGCTCGACGAATTGGCGCGCCTTGCGGCGCGGCGCGTGTGCCGGCATTACGAGGCGCGTGAGGTGTCGGCGGACACCTTGCGTCTCCTGTGCGCCTGCGCGCTGTCGGCGCCCTCGAAGAGCGACCTGCAGCAGGCGGACATTCTTATCGTGCGGGACGCGCAACGGCGTGCGGCCATCGCCGACCTGATGCCGCAGATGCCGTGGCTGCATGAAGCGCCGGTGTTCTTGCTGTTCCTTGCCAACGGGCGGCGCACGCCGTTCATTGCGGAACAGCGCGGCAAGCCGTTTCCCAACGACCATCTCGACCTGTTCTTCAATGCCACCGTTGACGCGGCCATCGTGCTCGCCACCTTCGTGCGCGCGGCGGAGGCGGTGGGCCTCGGCTGCTGCCCGATCAGCGTCATCCGCGACCATATCGCGGTTGTCAGCGAACTCGTGGGCTTGCCGGAGAAGGTGATCCCGATCGCCGGCATGGCGCTGGGCTGGCCGGCGGAAGAGGGAGCGCTCTCGCCGCGGCTGCCGCTCGCTGTCACCGTTCACGAGGAATGGTTCGACGACAGCGGTCTTAGCCGTGAGATCGATGCTTACGACCGTCGGCGGGCGGGCTTGAAGCCCTATCGCCGCCAGCGCGACCCGGCGCGGTTCGGCGAGGCGGACTTCTACGGTTGGTCGGAGGATAAGGCGCGGCAATACGCGGTCCCGCAGCGCGCCGACTTTGGCGCCTTCGTGCGCAGACAGGGCTTTCGCCTCGATTGAGCGCAACTTGATTGAGCGCATGGCTCGCTACCTGAGATCGGAGAGGTAATGCAACTTTTCAGTCTGGCAGAGTGAGACGCGCCATTCGATCGGCCGGCCGTCGAGCGCGAAGGCGGTGCGGTTGACGGCGAGCAGCGGCGCGCCGAGCTTGACGCCGAGGTGCTTGGCTTCGCGCCGGGTGGCGGCGACGGCCTTCAGCTTCTCCGAGGCGCGCACTACGGTGACGTGGAAGTCGGAGCGGTAAAGCTCGTAGAGATTGTTGGGGAGATCCCGCTTCTCGATGCCGGGAAAGAGCGTGCGCGGCAGCAGGATGCGCTCGACGATGCACACCCGGCCGCCGAGCGAGCGCAGCCGCTCGATGCGCACGACGCGGGCGCTGGCGGGCAGGCCGAGGGCCGCGCCGCCTTTGGCGCCGGCGGCTTCCACCGTAACGCCCAGGATCTCGCTTTCGGGGAATTCACCGGTGCCGGAATCCGGCACCAGCTTGAAGAACTGAAACAGAATGCGCGCTTCGTCGTGGCGGGCGACATAGGTGCCCTTGCCCTGGCGGCGGACAATGAACTTTTCCGCCTCCAATTCGTCGAGCGCCTTGCGGATGGTGCCTTGCGAGACGCCGAGGTCGGCGGCGATTTCGAATTCGCTCGGCAGCAGTTCCCCCGGCTGCCAGACGTTGTCGACGATGCGTTTGACCAGCACGTCCCGCACCTGCCGGTAGAGCGGCCGGAAGCCGAGCCCTTCCGCGCCCGGGCCGGCGGGCTCGATCCGCCTGACGGCCGCGCGCTTGCCCTCGGGCCGCTTGGGGTCGGTGCGGGGTTGGTCCATCTGCCGCTCTTATTGCGTCGCCCTTGTGCCGCGCCCCTTGCGGAAGCCCGGCTGTGTCGGGACCCGCGCGGGGTCCGTTGACTCCTATCTTTTATGTCTTATAGAAGACTGAAGCAAGTCCGTACGCGAGCAGGGGAAGCGTCCATGGCTATTCCGCAGTTATTGGTGCACGATAAAAAGGACACCGTCGGCGTCGTCGCGGTCGAGGGCCTCAAGGCCGGGACCGACATGTTGTGCGTGGTGACCGCCGACAACTCGTCGTTCAACCTGAAGACCAAGATGGACGTGCCGGTCGGGCACAAGATCGCGCTCGTCGACATCAAGAAGGGCGATGCGGTGATCAAGTACGGCCAGGACATCGGTAAGGCCGTCGCCGACATCGCCAAGGGCGAGCACGTGCACGTTCATAATCTCAAGACCAAGCGGTGGTGATCATGGCGAAGGGTAACGGCAAGTCCAACACGACATTCATGGGCTATCGGCGCGAGAACGGCCGCGTCGGTGTGCGCAATCACGTGCTCATCCTGCCGCTCGACGATATCTCGAACGCCTGCTGCGAGGCGGTCGCCAATAACATCAAGGGCACGATGGCGATCCCGCACGCGTATGGCCGCCTGCAGTTCGGCGCCGACCTCGACCTTTTCTTCCGCACCATCATCGGCACCGGCGCCAATCCGAACGTCGCCGCCGTCGTGGTGATCGGCATCGAGGAGGGCTGGACCCAGCGCGTGGTCGAAGGCATCAAGAAGACCGGCAAGCCGGTCACCGGCTTTGGCATCGAGCTGCACGGCGATATCGACACCATCGCGCGCGCCTCGCGCCAGGCCAAGGAATACGTGCAGTGGGCGACCGAGTTGTCGCGCGAGGAATGTGACCTGACCGAGCTGTGGATCTCGACCAAATGCGGCGAGAGCGATACGACTACGGGGCTCGCGTCCTGTCCGACCGTCGGCAACATGTACGACAAGCTGATCCCCAAGGGCATCTACGGTGTATTCGGCGAGACTTCCGAGATCACCGGCGGCGAGCATCTTGCCAAGGCGCGCGCCATCAGCCCGGAGATCGGCGAGAAGTGGATGAAGACCTGGCAGGCCTACGAAGACGAGGTCATCCAGGCGCACAAGGTCGACGATCTGTCTGAATCGCAGCCCACCAAGGGCAACATCGCCGGCGGGCTGACGACGATCGAGGAAAAGGCGCTCGGCAATCTGGAAAAGATTGGCCGTGAGTGCAAATACATCGACGTGCTGGAGCCGGCCGAGGCGCCGGCCAAAGGCCCCGGCCTCTACTACATGGACACGTCGTCGGCGGCGGCCGAATGCGTGACGCTGATGGCGGCGGCCGGCTACGTGGTGCACACGTTCCCGACGGGGCAGGGCAACATCATCGGCAATCCGATCCTGCCGGTGATCAAGATATCCGGCAACCCGCGCACGGTGCGTACCATGTCGGAGCACGTTGACGTCGACGTCACCGGCATCCTGCGCCGCGACATGACCATCCCGGAGGCCGGCGACGCGCTGATCGAGATGATCCTGCGCACCGCCAATGGGCGGCTCACCGCCGCCGAGGCGCTCGGTCACCGCGAGTTCGTGCTGACAAAGCTCTATCGCAGCGCCTGATCCCGTGCCGACGCTGACGCTGGCCGAGGCCGAAGAACTCGTCGTCCGCACGCTGACGCGCTGCCGTACGGGCGCCGACATCGCGGCAAGCGTGGCGCGGGCGCTCGTTGCGGCGGAAGCCGAGGGCCAGAAGGGCCACGGCCTCTCGCGCGTGCCGAGTTATGCCGTGCAGGCCAAGGCCGGCAAGGTTGACGGTTTCGCCAAGCCGGCCCTGACGTGGACGCGGCCGGCGGCGGCGGTGGTCGACGCTAAGAACGGCTTTGCCTATCCGGCGCTCGACATGGCGCTTGGCGCGCTGCCCGAGGCCGTGCGCAAGAACGGCATCGTGGCGGCGGGCATTCACCACTCGCATCACTGCGGGGTCGCCGGTCATCCGGTCGAGCATCTGGCGAAGCAAGGACTGGTCGCGCTGCTGTTCGCCAATACGCCTGCGGCGATCGCGCCCTGGGGCGGTTCGACGGCGGCGTTCGGCACCAACCCGATCGCCTTTGCCTGTCCGCTGCCGGGGCAAGCGCCGATTGTGGTCGATCTGTCGCTGTCGAAGGTGGCGCGCGGCAAAATCCTCGCCGCCAAGCAAAAGGGCGAAGCGATCCCGGAAGGCTGGGCGCTGGATGCCGACGGCAAGCCGACCACGGATGCGACCGCGGCGCTTTCCGGCACCATGCTGCCCTTGGGCGACGCCAAGGGCACCGCGCTGGCGCTGATGGTGGAGTTGTTGGCGGCGGGCCTGACCGGCGCCAACTACGCAACAGAGGCTTCCTCGTTCCTCGATGCCAAGGGTGGGCCGCCCGGCACCGGGCAGTTGCTCATCGCCATCGACCCAACCGCGTTCGGCGGCGACGGCGCGCTCACGCATTTCGGCGCCTTGGCCAAGACCATTGCAGATCAGCCGGGCGCGCGGCTGCCGGGCGCGCGGCGATTGGCGATGCGCGAGCAGGCGGCGCGCGAGGGGCTTGCCATCACCGACATGTTGCTCGCCGACATCGAGGCGGTATAACGGCGCTCGCGATACGTCGGAACCGGTCATACGAGAAGGGGAGCGCGGTGAGCGCCGACACCAGCCAGCACGTCATGCCGTCCGCCGAGACGCGCGCCGAACTTGCGCCGACTGGCACGCTGCGGCTTGCCTTTCCGCAGGCGAGTGCGCTCTACGTCACGCGCGATCCGGCAACCGGTAGCTTGCGCGGCGTTTCCATGGATCTGGGCGCGGCGCTTGCCGAACGGCTCGGCGTGCCGTTCGAGGCCAGGCCCTACAAGGCCGTGCGCGAATTGATTGCCGATACCGGCAAGGGCGCATGGGACGTCGCCACCATCGTCATGGAGGACGAGCGGCGCAAGACCTTCGACTACAGCCGCGCTTATCTGGAAGCCGACTCCACCTATCTGGTGCCGGCCGGCTCTACCATCGAGAAGGTCGCCGACGCCGATAAGGCCGGCATCCGAATCGGCGTCGCCGAAAACTCGGCTTTCGACCTGTTCCTCACCCGCTTCGTCAAGCAGGCAACGCTGGTGCGTTTCGGTGGTGTCGGCGCCGCCTTCGACGGCCTCGCCAACAACGCATGCGATCTGGTGGCCGCACCGCGCCAGGTGCTGGCGACGGCGCAAAGCCGATTTGCGGGATCGCGCATTCTCGACGATTGGTTCGACAAGGCTTTCTGCGGCGTTGCCGTGCCGAAAGGTCAGCAGGCGGCGGGGCTCGCCTTCGTCAACGCCTTCCTCGACGAAGCCATCCGTTCCGGCTTCATCGCCGGCGCCATTGCCCGCGCCGGCATGAAAGGCGCCAAGGTGCCCGAGGTGTGAGCGAGGGCGCGAAGCGGGCAAAGCGCGCCTGATGTCCTTATATTAAGGCCATGGATAAGTTCGGCCTCGTCCTACGCGCGATCGTCTTCTTCCTGTTCCCGATTCCGTTCCTGCTCAGCTATGCGGTGGACCGGGGCGAGGACTGGACGGCGTATCTCGCCTATGGGGCCATCGTGGTATTGCTCGTCGCCGCCGCCGGCGCGGCCTGGGGCGCCTGGGACCGCGGCGACTGAACCGGCGCTATTTGCGTCGAGACGCCTTCTTCTTTTTCGCTTTCTTCTTTTTGTCTTTTTTCTTGTCTTTCTTTTCTTTCAGGAACGCCGCGCACAACGTTGCGTCGAACTCGCTGTAGTCGTTGGTGATCTCGGTGCCCTTGGCGATCCTGCGGCTGGTGATGACGTAGCCGTCATGCAGGACGGTGTTGGGATTGTCGGAATGGTTGATGTGGCGGTCGTAGTCGCCGGGAAACAGGATTTCGCCGTCCACCTTGTAGCCATAGAGCTTGAGGAATTCGCGCGCCGGCTTCGGCAACTTGCGGAATTGCTTGGGCGTGTAGAACTGGTCGAAGCCCTCGACGAAGACCCAGATCCTGGTGCCCTTGGGCAGGGTCTCGGCGGCGAACACACCGAGGCCGTGGATCGGGCTCTTATCGACATAGGTCTTGACCAGCAGCATGGTTCAACGGGCTCGACGTGTGGCTTCGGAGGAGGGGATGGCGGCGGACGGGCGCTTCCGGTAAAGCGATTCGGCCACTCAAGCCTAGCTTTTCCGTGCCCGACCTGACATTGAAGACCGGCAAAAAGCTGTGATTGAGTGTGCCGCGGACGCCGCTATTTTTCCCGCCCGACCAGGAGCCCCCGCCCGATGTTCGATTTCGACCGTGTCATTGACCGCCGCAATACGCACGCCGCGAAATGGGACAACATGGCGCGTCTGTCGGGGATCACCGCACCCGACGCGATCCCCATGTGGGTGGCCGACATGGATTTCGCCGCGCCCCCGGGCGTCACCGAGGCGCTCGCCGCCGAGGTCCAGCGGGGAACGCATGGCTATTATGCCGACACCGGCAGTTGGGCCGAGGCCTGCGCGGCCTGGATGGCCAAGCGCCACGAACTCAAGATTGATCCGGCCTGGGTCAGCCCCACGCCGGGGATCGTCTCCGGCCTCGGCCTCATCCTGCAGGCGGTGAGCGAGCCGGGTGACGGGGTGGTGGTGTTTCCGCCGGCCTATCACGCCTTCCGCAAGATCATCCTTGCCAACGAGCGGCGCATTCTCGACGCCGAGCTGGTGCAGGCCAACGGCCGCTACACAATGGACCTCGAGGCGCTGGCGCAGAAGCTCACGCTGCGCACCAAAGTCGTATTCCTGTCGAGCCCGCACAATCCCGGTGGCACCGTGTGGACGCCGGAGGAGTTGCGCGCGCTTGGCCAGTTCTGCGCGGAGCACAATCTCATCCTCGTCTCCGACGAGATCCATTGCGACCTGGTCTTCGCCGACGCCAGGCACACGCCGACGCTCGCCGCCGCGCCGGAGATCGCCGACCGGCTGTTCACCTGCGTCGCCGCCACCAAGACCTTCAATCTCGCCGGGGCCCATGTCGGCGCCTGCGTCACGTCCAATCCCGAGCTGAAGCGCAAGCTCGACGCCCGCATCGCGGCCTCGGGCCTCGCCTCCTACAACGGCTTCGGCATGATCGCGACCGAAGCGGCTTGGCGCACCGGGGAAGCTTGGCTCGACGCGCTGCTGCCCTATCTGGCGAAGAACCGCGACCTGTTCGACGCGCGCATCGATGCGGCCGCGCCGGGCGCGCGGTCCATGCGGCTGGCTTCGACCTATCTCGCCTGGGTCAATTTTGCCGGCACGGGTCTTGCTCCCGAGGACGTCGCGGAGCGCGTTGCCCAGCGCGCGCGCATCTTTGCGAGCCCGGGCAAGCAGTTTGGCCCCGGCGGCGAGAGCTGGCTGCGTTTCAATTTCGCGACGCCGCGCCCGGTGCTGGAGGAAGCGCTAGGCCGGCTGGAAGAGGCGTTCGCGGATTTGCGCAAATGAGCGCGCCAGTGAATGCGAAAGAGCGAGAGTGAGAGAATGAAGCGGCCCGTCGTCGGCATCATCGGAAGCGCGCAGACGATCGAGCAGCGGTTCGCGGCGCAGCGCGTGGGCGAACGGAACATGCACGCGGTCAAGGATGTGTTCGGCGCGCTGCCGCTGATGTTCGCCGGCTCGCCCGCGCTGACCGATATCGACGCGCTGTTGGAGGTTGCCGACGGCATTCTGCTCACCGGCGGCCGCGCCAACGTTCATCCGAGCTTTTTCGGCGTCGAACCGGACCCAGCCTACGAGCCCTACGATATCCCGCGCGACGAGCTGGCGCTGAAGCTCATCAAGGTCTGCGTCGAGCGCGGCGTGCCATTGCTCGGCTTATGCCGCGGCTTCCAGGAGATGAACGTCGCCTATGGCGGTACGTTGCATCCGGAAATCCGCGACCTGCCGGGGCGCATGAACCACCGTATGCCCCGGCTGGCGAACGGCGAAATCCATCCCGATATGGAAGTGGTCTATGGCGACCGCCACGACGTACGCCTCACGCCCGGCGGCGTTTTCGCCAAGCTCTATGGCTGCGAGACGATCCGCGTGAACTCGCTGCACGGGCAGGGCATTCTCGAGCCCGGCAAGCGGGTGGTGGTCGAGGGTGTGGCGGAGGACGGCACCATCGAGGCGATCAGCATCGCCGACGCCCCGGGCTTTGCGCTCGGGGTGCAATGGCACGCTGAATATAAGGCGAACCGCCACCCGATAAACCGTACGCTGTTGCAGGCGTTCGGCGAGGCGGTGACGGCGAGGGCAGAGGGCGCCTAGGCGCCTCGTTCTTGTCCACTTCGCCGTGCCCAACCGTGTTGTTTCGATGGTAACAGATTTGATGGCAATTGTGCTCGGGCCGGCACGCTTGCCGATTTAGCAGAACCGATTCAGGACACGATGCGTGCAATATCCATCTGGCTCGCTGGGCTAGCGGGCACCGCATTGGCCGTCACTGTCTGCTACTTCTGGCTCGATCGTCCCATTGCGCTGTGGGTGCACGGCCATCTTCGGCTTGGCTACCGTGGATTACTCGCGCCGCTGATTCACCTGGGCGATCCGCTCATTCCGCTGGCGGCGATTGGGTTGATCGTCGTGGGGCTGCGCGCCGTCGTTACCCGGTTGCTGCCGGCGGACTATGTGGCCGCCGCCCTTGTCGCCAGCGTCAGCGTGCTCGTCACCGAGGGGCTGAAGGACGCACTCAAGCTCGTCTTCGGGCGCACATGGCCGGTTTCGTGGATGGGCAACAACCCGTCGTTTATTCGCGACGGTGTGTACGGTTTCCATTTTATGCATCATGGCGGCGCCTATCAGTCGTTTCCGTCCGGCCATATGGCGGCGAGCTGCGCGGTCGTCGCGGTGCTCTGGTTCTGGTATCCGCGCTGGCGCGCCCTTTATTGCATTGCCGCGCTCGCGGTCGGCGTCGGTCTGGTCGCGGCGAATTACCATTTTCTCGGCGACGTCATCGCCGGCGCCTTTCTCGGCGCCTCGGTCGGCTGGGTTGCGACGACCATTTGGCGCGCGCTTGTTGCCGCGGACTGAATAGCCCCGAGTTTTCTAGACGCTCTCGGCTTTCATCTTCTGCTGCCATTCAAACTCGACGGGCGACAGCATCCCATTCCTCACATGCTTGCGCGCGGGGCTATAGGACACCTCGATGTAGTCGAACATGTCCTGCCGTGCCTCGGCGCGGGTTTTGTAGATCCTGCGCCGTATCCGCTCCCGCTTGAGAAGAGTGAAGAAGCTCTCGGCCACGGCATTGTCATGGCAGTTGCCGCGCCGGCTCATCTAACGGCAGAAGGCGATCGTAACGCGACACCGCATCTGCCGGCCGCGGCCGCACCGACGGCATGATACTTGGAGTGGGACACCAGCTATTGCGTGTGAAGATCGTGCGGTGATACTTGCGCCAGTTTGAGGTATTTGACGCGAAGGGATTAAGGCCATGGCCGGCACCATTCTTGCCATCGATCAGGGAACGACGTCGACGCGGTCCATTGTTTTCGGCGCGGACCTCGCGCCGGTCGCTTCGGCGCAGGAAGAGTTCACGCAGCATTTCCCGGCACCGGGTTGGGTGGAGCACGATCCGGAAGACCTGTGGCGCACCACCGTTTCGACCGCGAAGGCGGCGATCGAAAAGGCAGGCATTGGCGTCGGCGACGTCGCCGCCATCGGCATCGCCAACCAGCGCGAAAGCGTGGTGATGTGGGACCGCGCCAGCGGCAAGCCGATCGCCAATGCCATCGTCTGGCAGGACCGCCGCACCGCCGACCTTTGCGCGCGGCTCGAGGCCGACGGCCACGGCGACACGGTTTCCGCTCGCACGGGGCTTCGCATCGATCCTTATTTCTCCGCCACCAAGATCGCCTGGATGCTCGACAACGTCGCCGGCGCGCGCCGCCGCGCCGAGAATGGCGAAATCGCCTTCGGTACCGTCGACACCTTCCTGCTGTGGCGGCTCACCGGCGGCAAGGTGCACGCCACCGACGCCACCAATGCCTCGCGCACCATGCTCTACGATATCGGGGCTGGCGCCTGGGACGACGACATGCTGCGGGTGTTCAACGTGCCGCGCGCGGTGCTGCCCGAGGTGCGCGATTGCGCCGGCCATTTCGGCACCACGGCGGCGTCGCTCTTCGGCAAGCCGATCGACGTGCGCGGCATCGCCGGCGATCAGCAGGCCGCGCTGATCGGCCAGGCTTGCTTCCGGCCGGGCATGGTCAAGTCGACCTACGGCACAGGCTGCTTCATGCTGCGCAATCTCGGGGCCGAGCCGGTCGCCTCGCGCCATGGGCTGGTGACGACGGTCGCCTATCAGTTCGGCGGCCGGCGAACCTACGCACTCGAAGGTTCGATCTTCGCGGCCGGTACGACCGTGCAATGGCTGCGCGACGGCCTCGGCGTCGTTGCCTCGGCGGCTGAAACTGAGGAATTGGCCGCGAAGGCCGATCCCGAGCAGCAGATCTATCTGGTGCCGGCGTTCACGGGTCTGGGCGCGCCCTATTGGGCGCCGCACGCGCGTGCCGCCATCTCCGGGATCACGCGCGGCACCACCCGCAACGAGTTGGCGCGGGCCGCGCTCGAAAGCGTCGCTTACCAGAGCCGCGATCTGCTGGAGGCGATGGCGGCCGACGCCGGCGGCGCGAGCGGGGAAGGGGTCGTGCGGGTCGATGGGGGCTTGAGCGCCAACGGCTGGGCCATGCAGTTTCTGGCCGACATGCTGGGTGCGCCGGTGGAGCGCCCGGCGGTGGTGGAGACCACGGCCGTGGGCGCGGCCTATCTCGCCGGTCACGATGCCGGGCTTTATCCGCCGCCGGAGGCGCTCATGGAGCGATGGCGGCCGGAGCGACGGTTCGAACCGCAACTGGATGATTCCAGCCGCGAGGCAAAATACGCCGGCTGGCACCGCGCGGTAACGCAAACGTTGGCGACGTAAGGCCGCCGCTCTGGCGCGGTCCGCCGCACTACAAAATTAACGATATCAATGCCTTGGCTGTGCCGATGCGGCTGCGGGCCCGGCCAACCATGGCGGTCGCCCGCAAAATGTGCTGTACATTCATGTGGGATTTCGAACATAGACGTTCGTATTGCCTCATCACGGTGCTCATGCAGGACGATCCGCCCTCCCATCGCGACGCGCCCATGAAGACGCTCAATCCGCGGCAGCAAGAGCTTCTCACCCAGGTTCAGCACGACGGCTTTGCGTCGGTCGAAACCCTGGCCAAGCACTTCGGGGTTACCCATCAGACCATCCGCCGCGACATCAACCACCTGTCGGAGCTGCAGCTGTTGCGGCGCTTTCACGGTGGCGCCGGCCTGCCGTCCAGTATCGAGAACTTCGCCTACAACACCCGGCAGACGCTTTTTCACGACGAGAAGCGGCGCATCGCGCAACTCGCCGCCCAGCACATCCCGCACCACTCGTCGCTGTTCATCAACCTCGGCACCACCACCGAAGAGGTGGCCAAGGCGCTCGGCCAGCACAAGGACCTGCGCGTCATCACCAACAACCTGAACGTGGCGGCTGTGATGTGCGCCAACCCGGACTGCGAAGTCATTGTCGCCGGTGGGATGGTGCGTTCCCGCGATCTCGGCGTGATCGGGGAGTCGACCATCGATTTTATCCGCCAATTTAAGGTGGATTTCGCCGTCATCGGCATTTCCGGCATCGAGATGGACGGCACCCTGCGCGATTTCGATTATCGCGAGGTGCGCGTCGCCGAGGCGATCATCGCGCAATCGCGCCAGGTCTTCCTGGTGGCGGACCATTCCAAGTTCGGACGCCAGGCCTTGGTGCGGCTGGCGCACCTGTCGCAGATCACGGCGCTGTTCACCGATCGCCCGGTGCCGGCCGAGATGCGCGATATGCTGGCCGAGGCAAAAACGGCAGTGTACGTCGCCGAGTGACGCCCGCGCGTTCACGTCTCGGGATTGTCGCGCCTCCCGCGCGGTTCGTTCGAAAACGCGTGCACGAAATGGCGTCGCGCTATAGCGCGCCGGGAAGGTCGCGCCGGCGCGCGCCACTCAATCGAAAAATTTTCCACCGGCCTTTGCGCGCCCGTTGCCGCGATGCACGCAATGTCGCTCATTTCGATGCGATGCCATAAGCCACGACATTGCCGCAACAATTCCTGGGCGGCCGAGGCGGCGGCGGCTATCACAAGCATCGCCGGTTGCGAATATGGTTCATTTGTTTTGCAATGCAACAAATTGAACCATATTGACACATGGTTTCGTTCGGTTACGTTCATTTTTGTTCGATTTCGAACATGACCCCGGCCGTTCCAGTGGCCTTTTCGGATCATCTGGACAACGAAAAACCGGGGGCGGGGCAGGGGCGGAAATGCCGGGCGACGAGTCCGTTTACGATCTCCTCGTTATCGGGGGTGGCATCAATGGCGCGGGGATCGCCCGCGACGCCGCCGGCCGCGGCCTCAGCGTCATGCTCTGCGAGCAGGATGACCTCGCCGCGCACACCTCGTCCGCCAGCACCAAGCTGATCCACGGCGGCTTGCGCTATCTCGAGCAGTATGAGTTCAGCCTGGTGCGCAAGGCGCTGCAGGAGCGCGAGGTGCTGTTGCGCGCGGCACCGCACCTGATCGCGCCGCTGCGTTTCGTCATGCCGCACGTGAGCAGTCTGCGGCCGGCCTGGATAATGCGCATCGGTCTGTTCCTTTACGATCATCTCGGCAAGCGCGAGCTGCTGCCAGGCACCGAAACGGTGAACTTACGTATCCATCCGGCTGGCGCGCCACTGAAACCTTCATTGAAGATGGGCTTCATCTACTCCGACGGGCTGGTGCAGGACGCGCGTCTGGTTGTGATGAACGCGCTCGACGCGGCGGAGCGCGGCGCGGAGGTTCTGACGCGCACGCGTTTTGTCTCCGCCGAACGCGGCGAACAACATTGGAACGCTACGCTGCGTTCCAAGCTGAGTGGCGCGCAACGCACGGTCAAGGCGCGCTGCATCGTCAACGCCGGCGGCCCCTGGGTGACCGATCTGCTGCGCGGTTCGTTGCACATCGAGTCGCGCCGTCATCTGCGCATGGTCAAGGGCAGCCACATCGTCGTGCCGCGGCTGTTCGACCACGGCTACGCCTACATCCTGCAGAACCAGGACAAGCGCGTCATCTTCGCGATCCCCTACGAGACCAACTACACGCTGATCGGCACCACCGATGTCGAATACAACGGGGACCCGGCCTCTGTGTCGATCGAGGACGACGAGGTTTCCTATCTCTGCGACGCCATCAACGCCTATTTCGCCCGCCCCATAAGCCCGGCCGACGTGGTCTGGAGCTATGCCGGCGTGCGGCCGCTGATCGAAGACGAGTCCGACGAATTGTCCGAAGTCACGCGCGACTATGAGCTCGAGCTCGACGCCGGCGAGGGCAGGGCACCACTGCTGTCGGTGTTTGGCGGCAAGATCACCACCTATCGTCGGTTGGCCGAGGAGACGATGGAGCTGCTGCAGGGGCCTTTGGGTAGTCTCAAGCCGGCGTGGACGGCGGCTGCGCCGCTGCCGGGCGGCGACATGCCGGGCGCCGATTTCGGACGTTTCCTGGATGAGCTGAAGCGGCGCCATCCCTGGCTGCCGGACCCGCTCGCCGAGCGTTACGCCCGCGCCTACGGCACGCGCGTCGAGATCTTGCTGGCCGACGCTAAAGGCGTCGATGATCTCGGCGCCGACCTCGGCGAAGGCCTGTACGAGGCGGAGATCAACTACCTGACCTTCTACGAGTGGGCACTGAGCGCCGCCGACATCCTCTGGCGCCGCTCTAAGCTCGGACTGCACACCTCGCCGGAAATGGTGGACCGGCTGACGGCGTGGCTGACGGAGCGCGGCATTGCGCCCGGCTGCAAGGAGGGTCGGCAATGCGCTTGACCCTGCAGGACGTCACCAAGGTCGTGCGAGGCGAGACCCACCTCTACGACATCGATCTCGATCTGGAATCGGGATCGTTCAATGTGCTGCTCGGCCCCACGCAAGCGGGCAAGACCTCGTTGCTGCGGCTCATGGCGGGGCTCGATCGTCCCACCACTGGCGCCGTCCTCGCGGATGGCAAGGACGTCACCGCCCGCGGCGTGCGCAAGCGCAACGTGGCGATGGTCTACCAGGAATTCGTGAACTACCCCTCTTTCACCGTCTACCAGAACATCGCTTCGCCGCTGCGGCGTGCCGGGCGTCTGTCGGCGGCCGAGATCGACGCCAAGGTGCGCGCCACCGCCGAGATGATGCGGATCGAGCGCTATCTCGGCCGTCTGCCGGCCGAGCTGTCGGGCGGGCAGCAGCAGCGCGTCGCGCTCGCCCGCGCGATGATCAAGGACGCCCCGCTGCTGCTGCTCGACGAGCCGCTGGTGAACCTGGACTACAAGCTGCGCGAAGAGTTGCGCAGCGAAATCCGCCATATCTTCCGCGACAACGAAACGACCGTGGTCTACGCCACCACCGAGCCGCAGGAGGCCCTGCTGTTCGGCGGCAACGCGGTCGTCGTCGATGCCGGGCGGGTGCTGCAGCATGGGCCGGCGCTCGACGTTTATCGGCGCCCGGCGACGGTCCGCGTCGGCGAAGTGTTCAGCGATCCGCCGATCAATCTGGTGCGCGCGCATGTCGGCCCGCACGAATGCCGGCTGTCGCCGAGCGTGGCGTTCCCGGTGGCCGCGCACATGCGTGAGCTGCCGCCGGGCGACTATCGCGTCGGCGTGCGCGCCAACCATATCAACGTCACCCCGCGTTCTGGTGACAGTGGCGCGATCCGCGCCACGGTGGAGCTTGCCGAGATCAACGGGTCGGAGACCTACGTGCACGCGCGGCATGGCGACTTCACGTTGGTCGCGCTGCTCGAAGGCGTGCACGAGTTCGCACTGGGCGCCGAGATCGACCTCTATTTGGATCCGGCCAGCCTATTCGTGTTCAACGGCGCCGGCGATCTCGCCGCCGCGGGCCGTCAGAACGGCCAGCCGCAGACGACGGGGGCGCGCTGATGGCACGGATCGAATTCAAGGACATTCAGCACAGCTATTTCGCCGGGCCCTCGCGGCCGGAGGACTACGCGCTGCAGCCGATGCACATGGCCTGGCAGGACGGCGGCGCCTACGCGCTGCTCGGGCCGTCGGGCTCCGGCAAGACCACGCTGCTCAACATCATTTCCGGGCTGCTGCGCCCGAGCGGCGGCAGCGTGCTGTTCGACGGCAAGGACGTCACCGACCTAACACCGGTGCAGCGGAACATCGCGCAGGTGTTCCAGTTCCCGGTGATCTACGACACCATGACGGTGTTCGATAATCTCGCCTTCCCGCTGCGCAACCGTGGTGTGGCCGAGCGGGAAGTGCGAGCCCGCGTCACCGAAGTCGCGGAGATGTTGGAGCTCACCGACGACCTCAAGCGGCGCGCGGCGGGCCTTGCGGCAGATGCCAAGCAGAAGGTCTCGCTCGGCCGCGGCCTGGTGCGCTCCGACGTCGCCGCCATCCTGTTCGACGAGCCGCTCACCGTCATCGATCCGCATCTCAAATGGCGGCTGCGGCGCAAGCTCAAGGAAATCCATAAGCGCTACAAGCTGACGCTGATCTACGTCACCCACGATCAGGGCGAGGCGTTGACCTTCGCCGACCGCGTCGTGGTGATGCACGAGGGCCGCGTGCTGCAGGAAGGTACGCCGCAGGAGCTGTTCGAGGCGCCACAACACCGCTTCGTCGGCTACTTCATCGGCAGCCCGGGCATGAATTTTCTGCCGTGCCGACTCTCGGCCGACGGCGCCGAGGTGGCGGGCCAGCACCTCCCGCTGGCTCGCCACCTGCTGGCGCAGGCGCCTTCGGGACAGGCATTGGAAATTGGCGTGCGACCGGAGGCGATCGACTTCGCTGCCGCGGGCGCCGAGGGCCTGGCCGTCGCGGTGCGCGACGTTGAAGACCTCGGCACTCGCAAGGTCGCGACCTGCCAACTGGGCGATCTCGAAATCAAAGTCGTTGTGCCGCCGGAACAGCCGATCCCGGCCGAGCGCGGCACCGTCACGTTCAACGCAGAGCTGACCCGGCTTTACGCCGACGGTCAGCTCGTCGGCTAGAGGGCCGCGCCGTGGAAAAGTGGCAAGACCAACGCGCTTGGCTCCTGGTGATGCCGGTCGTTCTGCTGGTGGCGTTCAACGCGCTCATCCCGCTGATGACGGTGGTGAACTACTCGGTGCAGGACATCTTCGATTCAACGCATCGCGTCTTTGTCGGGACCGAATGGTTCCGCGAAATGCTGCACAACGACCGGCTGCACGCCGCGCTGCTCCGGCAGTTCATCTTCTCCGGGCTGGTGCTGCTGATCGAGCTGCCGCTCGGCGTGGCGATCGCCCTGACCATCCCGCGCAAGAGCGGCTGGGGCACCTCGGCGACCCTGGTGCTGGTTGCCTTGCCGCTGCTCATTCCGTGGAACGTCATCGGCACCATCTGGGTCATCTTCCTGCGTCCCGATATCGGGCTGCTCGGTCATTTCATCGACAGCACCCTGGGCATTCATTTCGACTACCCAACCGTGCCGTTGCAGGCCTGGCTTTCGGTGATGATGATGGAGGTCTGGCACTGGACCCCGCTGGTGGTGCTGCTCGCCTACGCGGGCCTGCGCTCGATCCCCGATGCCTATTACCAGGCCGCGAGCATCGACGGCGCCTCGCGCTGGTCGGTGTTCCTCTACATCCAGTTGCCCAAGATGCGCAGCGTGCTGACCATCGCCATCCTGCTGCGCTTCATGGACAGCTTCCTGATCTACACCGAGCCGTTCGTTCTGACCGGCGGCGGGCCCGGCGACTCGACCACGTTCCTGTCGATCTATCTGGTGAAGATGGCGCTCGGGCAATTCGATGTCGGCAGGGCGGCGGCCTTCTCGATCATCTACTTCCTGATCGTGCTGGCGTTCAGCTACGTCTTCTATCAGGTGCTGCTCCGAGCGGGCAGGGGGGGAGCACGATGAAAATCCGCGCACGTATCATCTGGCTGCTGATCTATCTGATCGTGCTGATGCTGCCGATCTATTGGATGCTCAACATGTCGTTGCGCACCAACAACGACATCATGTCGCATTTGGCGCTCTATCCGCATCACCCTGTACTGTCGAATTACCTGGAGATCCTGACCGATCCGTCCTGGTACTGGGGTTATATAAACTCTTTCGCCTACGTCACGATCAACATGGTCATCTGCCTGGTGGTGGCGCTACCGGCGGCCTACGCCTTTTCGCGTTACCGCTTCCTCGGCGACAAGCACCTGTTCTTCTGGCTGCTGACCAACCGCATGGCGCCGGCGGCGGTGTTCCTGCTGCCGGTGTTCCAGCTCTATTCGGCGCTCGGGCTGCTCGATACCTATTGGGCGGTGGCGCTCGCGCACACGCTGTTCAACGTGCCGCTGGCGGTGTGGATCCTGGAAGGCTTCATGTCCGGCATTCCGCGCGAGATCGACGAAACCGCCTTCATAGACGGCTATTCGCTGCCGCGCTTCTTCCTCACGGTCTTCATTCCGTTGATCCGCTCCGGCGTCGGCGTCACCGCGTTCTTCTGCTTCATGTTCTCGTGGGTGGAGCTCTTGTTTGCGCGCACGCTCACCATCACCAACGCCAAGCCGATCGCGGTGGTGATGACGCGTACGGTGAGCGCTTCCGGTCTCGACTGGGGGCTGCTGGCTGCCGCCGGCATGCTGACCATCGTGCCGGGCGCCTTGGTCATCTATTTCGTCCGCAACTACATCGCGAAGGGCTTCGCGCTCGGTCGCGTCTAGGGCGGTGGGAGAAACGTCATGGGCCTCAATTGGATGGTGTGGACGCTGCCGACCGCGATCTTCTTCGCGGTCATCGCGGCCGTCCTCGTCGGCATGACGATCTGGCAACTGGCGACGCCGAGCCCCGAGCGCCGCGGCTTCCTGCCGATCCCCACCACGCCGGGCGACCGATTGTTCATTGGGCTCTTGGTGAGTGCCTACATCAACCTGGCGTGGGTTGGCTTGACCGAAGCGAGCCTTTGGATCGCGCTTGTCATTTCCTTGGTTTGGATGGGCGTGGTCATGCGCTGGGGCTGAGGAAGCAAAGGGGAGCGACTTGCCCGCCGTTCGGCGTTATCGGCCTTCATGCCGGCGGCAACCGGGTCAACGAGTGAGAAAGGCCGGGAGGAGACGCACAAATGACACGGACAAAGGGGAAGGCACTGCGACGCGCGTTGCTTTGCAGCGCCATCTGCGCGTCTTTCGCGTTATTCGCCGGTACGGCGAACGCGGATATGGCCGCAGCGAAGAAGTGGGTTGATAACGAGTTCCAGCCGTCTGTGCTCACCAAAGAGCAGCAGATGAAGGAGATGCAGTGGTTCGTCAACGCGGCCAAGCCCTACAAGGGCATGCACATCCGGGTCGTGTCCGAGACCATTCCGACTCACGCCTACGAATTGAAGGTGCTCGCCAAGGCCTTCGAGGAAATCACGGGCATCCACGTCACCCATGACGTGATCCAGGAAGGCGACGTCGTCGAGAAGCTGCAGACGCAGGTGCAGACCGGCAAGCCGATCTACGACGCCTATATCAACGATGACGACTTCATCGGCTTCCATGCGCGCTATCCCTATACGCGCAATCTGACGGACTGGATGAAGGGTGAAGGAAAATCGGTTACCGATCCCTATTTCCATCTCAACGACTTCTTGGGCCTGGCGGACGCGACCGGCCTGAAATCGCGCGGCTTCAAGGGCAAGCTCTGGCAGCTCCCCGACCAGTCGTTCATCAACGTCTACTGGTTCCGCAAGGACTGGTTCGATCGGCCCGATCTGAAGGCCGCCTTCAAGAAGAAGTATGGCTATGACCTCGGCGTGCCGCTTAATTGGTCCGCCTACCAGGACATCGCCGCGTTCTTCAAGAACGACGTCAAGGAAATCGACGGCAAGGCCGTGTTCGGTCACATGGACTACGGCAAGAAGTCGCCGGATCTCGGCTGGCGTTTCACCGACGACTGGCTGGGCATGGCCGGTGAGGGCGACGTTGGCACCCCCAACGGCTATCCGGTCGACGAATGGGGCATCCGCATGGACGGCTGCCGTCCGGTCGGCGCCAGCGTCAGCCGCGGCGGCGGCGCCAACGGCCCGGCGGCCGTGTTCGCGCTGCGCAAGTACATGGAGTGGCTGCGTGAATACGCCCCGCCCGGCGCGCTCGGCATGGACTTCTACCAGTCGCTGCCGAGCCTTGCCAAAGGCAACGTGGCGCAGCAGATCTTCTGGTACTCGGCTTTCGCCGCCAACATGCTCGAGCCGGAAAGCAAGGGCAATCACACGGTGGATAAGGCCGGCAAGCCGCTGTGGCGCATGGCGCCTACGCCGCACGGGCCGTACTGGAAGCCGGGCATGAAGGCCGGCTATCGCGACGAAGGTTCGTGGACGCTTTTGAAGAACGTGCCGCTCAAGCGCACGCAAGCCGCCTGGCTCTATGCCCAGTTCGTCACCTCGCAGACCGTCGACCTGAAGAAGTCGCACGTCGGCCTGACGTTCATTCGCAAGAGCACCGTCATGGATAAGTCGTTCGACGATCCGGACGGCTCGCGGTTCGGTGGTCTGATCCAGTTCTTCCGCGGACCGGGCATCAAGTACTGGACCCCGACGGGCCTCAACGTGCCCGACTACGCCAAGCTGGCGCAGCTCTGGTGGCAGAACATCGGCGAAGCGGTCGCTGGTGAGGTGACCCCGAAGACGGCGCTTGACAACCTGGCCGCGGCGCAGGACCGGGTCATGGAGCGCATCGGGCGTTCGGGCCTGCAGGGCAAGTGTGGGCCCAAGCTCAACGCCAAGCGTGATCCGAGCTACTGGTACAAGCAGCCGGGCGCGCCTTGGCCGAAGCTCGCGAACGAGAAGCCGCAGGCCAAGACCATGTCCTACGACAAGGTCATGGAGCTGATGAAAGAGGGCAAACTGCCGCTGTAGCCTCTTCGACAAGAATGCTGTTGCCGGCTCCTTGGGAGCCGGCAACAGCCGCAGCGCCTTCTGCCGTCGCCGGGGTGGTCCAGGGGCGACGCTTGCGGTCCTCGGCCTTGAACGCCGAGATCGCGTCGCGGCGGCTTGGTGGCGAGCGCACGCAAAAAGCAGATTGGAGGCAAGCCGCCCTTCGGGCGTGGCGCGGTCGACCGCCCGGTGCAGGGCGACGGGGTAGTGGCTCGTCCTGAGGCTTACCTGAAGCTTTCTCGAGAGGCCGCAAGGAGCAAGGGCAGCGGGCCAGCGGTACCGGAAATGCCAGGTGGATCCGCGCCGGCGCAGGTAGCGGCCGTGGGGCATTAGGGCTTCCGTTGTGGACCAGTTTGTGGACCACCGCGGCCGGGCCAAAGGGGCGTTGGCTCTAAGCTGTTAATTTAGCTGGTGGTTTTTGAGGGTCTTGGCTGGGGAACTAGGATTCGAACCTAGACAAACAGAGTCAGAGTCTGTTGTGCTACCGTTACACCATTCCCCAACGAGCCTCCGCCGGGCTCTCGGCGGAAGCGCCCTTGAGGGCGCCGTCGGCGGCCCCTGATTTGGGACAATCCGACCGATTTGACAAGCCCCCGCGTGATATCGGGGCGGCTGTCCCCGGCCGAAATGACGTCTTGTCCGCTACTTAGGCCCTGCAAGGGCCCGGAGGCGGTGCCGCATGGGCCGCGGACCCTGCCGGTCGGGGCCTGTCCCCGGCTTCAGCCCCGGCGTTCGCACCGCCGCAGTCGCCCTCAGGCCGCCGCCAGCCGCCGGGGCCGGATCGCCACCGTCAGGATTGCCGCGAGGCTGCAAACGGCCACCAGCAGGAACACCCACCGCGGGCTGCCGTGGTCCATCAGCGCGCCGAAAATCAGCGGCGAGATCACCCCGCCGATGTTGAAGCCGGTAGTGACGAAGCCGAACACCTTGCCGAACGAGCCGGGCGGCGTCACCTCGCGCACCAGCATGTCACGCGAGGGCATGATGAAGCCGAAGAAGAAACCGTTGACGGTCATCACGGCGATCAGCGCCACGTCGCCGAAATGAACCTCGGCCACCAGCGCAGTCAACAACGCCATCGCGATGAGGCCGAGCGCCGCCACCCGCCCGTGGTTGGTCACGCGCGCCACGAACAGCCCGCCCGCCAGCACGCCGATGGCAGACAACAGCAGATAGGCGGTCAGCGCCGCATTGGCGGTGGTGACGGGGGTCGCAAACAGCGTGCCGAACGCCACCACCGAATAGTTGTTGATGCCGCCGCTGATCATGGCGAGGAAGGTGAAGAAACCGAGATTGAGCAGCACCGGACCGGACAGCAGCAGCCGCCATCCGGCGCCACCCTTGTCGTCGGCCGGGCCTTCGGCTTGTGGTTTGGTGTCCGGCCTTGCCGCCTCGCGCGCGCCCTCGTCGCGCACCACGAGCAGGATCGCCGCCATCACGAAGCCGAGCGTGCCGGCGCCGACGAAGGCGCCGCGCCAGCCCCATAGCGTGTGCATCATCAGCAGGGTCGGCGGCGCCACCGCGCTGCCCAGCATGCCGGCGAAGGTGTGCACCGAGAACGCCTGGCCGATGCGCTTGCTGGAGACGTTCTGCGACAGCATGGTGTAGTCGGCCGGGTGATAGACGGTGTTGCCGAGGCCGGCGAGCGCGAACATCGCGACCAGCACCCAGAACGAATGCACCAGGCCGGCGATCATGAATGCGACGCCGCCTATCAGCAGCCCGCAGATTAGCAGAATGCGCGCGCCCAGCCGGTCGACCAGGAAGCCGGCCGGCGTCTGCAGCGTGGCGGAGACGACGTTGAAGGCGGCAAACGCCAGCCCGATCTCGGTGTAGGACACGCCATAGTCCGCGCGCACGAACGGTAGCAGCGGGGCCAGCAGGATGATGTAGTAGTGCGATACGAAATGCGCTCCGCTCACCGCACCGACGACGCGGGCATGCGGAGCGCGGTGCGCAGTCTGAAGACCTGTGGCTTGGCTCATTCAAAGGAATTCCCGACGAGGGACAAGGACTATGGCAAGCGGGCGCGCCCGCTTCCAGTCCCCCTGCAGCGAGGGACCAAGCGGCAAGAAGATCCTGCCGGGCGGGCAGGGCGAACCCGCCCGCCGTTTCAGTCTTGTCAGGCCGCTTTGGACTTAGCCGCTGACTTTGGCCGCCTCGATCGCTTCCCAGATGCGGGCCGGCGTCATCGGCATTTCAAGATGCCGGATGCCAAGGTCCGAGAGCGCGTCGACCACCGCGTTGGCGACCGTCGGCAGCGCACCGGAAGTGCCGGCTTCGCCGCAGCCCTTGGCGCCGAGCGGGTTGCTCTTGGTCGGCACCGGATGCATCTCGACCTTGATCATCGACGCGTCGTGGGCGCGCGGCATGGCGTAGTCCATGAACGAACCGGTGACCAGTTGCCCCTCTTCGTCGTAGACCGCCTTTTCCAGCAGCACCTGGCCGAGGCCCTGCATCACGCCGCCCTGAATCTGTCCTTCAACCAGCAGCGGGTTGATCACAGTGCCGAGGTCGTTGACCGCGGTATAGCCCACCACCTGTGCCGCGCCAGTGTCGGGGTCGACCTCCACCTCGGCAACATGGCAGCCGTTCGGGAAGGCGGAGGGGACCGGATCGTTGCCGACATGATCGACATCGAGCGAGGTTGGCGCGCCGTCCGGCAGCTTCAGCCCGCCGTGCAGGCGCTCGGCGAGTTCCATCAGGCCGACGGAGCGGTCGGTGCCGGCGATGGTGAAGCGTCCGGCTTTGAACTCGATATCGCTGGCTGACGCCTCCAGAACGTGGGAGGCAATCTGCTTGCCGCGTTCGACCACCAGTTCGGCAGATTCCGTCAACGCCGTTCCCGCGAACATCACCGATTTCGAGCCGCCGCTGCCGCCACCGAAGCTCATGCGATCGCTGTCGCCTTCCACCGTGCGGATGCGGTCGAAGGGAACGCCGAGCTTGTCACTCAATATCTGCGCAAACGTGGTGGCGTGGCCCATGCCGAAGTCCATGGTGCCGGTAATGATGGTCACGGTGCCATCGGGCTCGAAGTGGATGTCGCCCAGCTCCTTGCCGCCGCCGGCGGTCACTTCGAGATAGGTGCCAATGCCAATGCCGCGCAGCTTGCCGGCTTTCTTGCTCTCGCGTTTGCGTTTCTTGAAGCCGGTATAGTCGGCCGCTTCCAGCGCCTGCTTGAGAACACCCAGGAAGTCGCCCGAGTCATAGGTCAAACCTGAGGCTGCCTTGAACGGTAGGTCGCCCTTGCGGATCATGTTGCGCTTGCGCAGCTCGAGCCGGTCGATGCCCATCTCGGCGGCCGCGATGTCGAGCGCGCGCTCGACGTAATAGTTGCCTTCCGGGCGGCCGGCGCCGCGATAGGCCGTTATCGGCACGGTGGTGGTGAACACGCACTTGGTTGCCACTTCGATTAGTGGTGTGCGGTAGACCGACGCGATGTTCTTGACCTGGTTCAGCGTCGAGAACAGCGGGGCGAAGGGAGAGAGATACCCGCCCATGTCGCCGTAGCCGCTGAGCCGGAGCGCCGTGATGTGCGCCTTGTCATCGAACGCGATCTCGATGGTCATGTCCTGCGCGCGGCCGTGATAATCGGAGACGAAGCTGCCGGAGCGCTCATCCGTCCATTTCACCGGGCGGCCGAGCGCGCGCGCGGCGTGCAGGATGCAAATGTATTCTGGAAAGACCGACGCCTTCATGCCGAACGAGCCGCCGACCTGGCCGGTGAGGACGCGCACCTTGTCGGCCGACGTGCCGAGGATGTCCACCAAGTTGGTCTTCATGCCGAAGACGCCCTGGCTTGATGAATGCAGCGTCCACTTTTCGGTGGCCGCGTCGTATTCACCGGTCGCGGCGCGTGGCTCCATGGGCGCGACCACCATGCGCTGGTTGGACGTCTCCAGCCGCGTCACGTGCTTGGCCTTGGCGAAAGCCTCTGCGACCTTGTCGGCGTCACCATAGTGGTAGTCGAGGGCGACGTTGTTCGCCACGGCGTCGTAGAGCTGCGGCGCGCCGGGCTTCGCGGCCTCGGCCGGATTCAGCACCGCCGGCAGCGGATCGACGTCGACCGTCACCGCTTCGGCGGCGTCCTTCGCCTGGGCGAGCGTTTCCGCGATCACGCAGGCGACCGGATCGCCCACGAAGCGCACCTTGTCGGCGGCAAGCGCCGGGCGCGGCGTCTGGTGGATCGGCGTGCCGTCGCGGTTCTTGAGCGGCAGGCCGCATTTGAACCCGCCGTAGCCTTCGAGGTCGGCGGCGGTGATGACCGCAAGCACGCCGGGCATCCCTTTGGCGGCGGCGGTGTCGATGCCCTTGATGACGCCATGCGCCACCGTGCTGCGCACCATGACCGCGTAGGCCTGGCCGGCAAGGCCGACATCATCGGCATAGTAGCCCTGGCCGCGCACCAGCGTGGGATCTTCCGAGCGGCGGACCGGCTGGCCAATGCCGAACTTGGTCAGCGACAATGCGGCTTCGCTCGTCTGGTCGTCCATGCTGGCCGGCTCCCTGATGTCATTGGTATCGTTTTGCGTCGACCGACGAGATAAGGCAGGCAGGCCCTCGATACAAGAACGCCCGTGGGATCGAGGGTTGCGCGCAGCGGGGGCGCTGCTACACTTTTCGTGACAAAAGGGAACATAGCCGCAACCGCGGTTGCGCCTGCAACGGCGCTGAGGGGGCGGCAGGAAGGCTTGAGCGATGAGCGGCGAGGCCGGGGAGACCCCGGGCCTTGACCCCGCGGTCGAACCGATGCCGCAACCGCGGCAGCCGGAAGATCGCCGGTCGCCTGGACGGCATAACGGCGCCCTCGGCCGCAACGAGGGCGGCGCGACCTATGCCGCTCTCGATCTCGGCACCAACAATTGCCGCCTTCTGGTAGCGCGGCCGAGCGGTGACGGCTTCCGCGTGGTCGACGCCTTTTCCCGCATCATCCGGCTAGGCGAGGGCGTGTCGGGGTCCGGCCGCCTGAGCGAGGCGGCGATCGAGCGCGCGCTCGGAGCGCTCGCCGTCTGCCGCAATAAGATGCGCCAGCGCGGCGTCACCCGCGCGCGGCTGATCGCAACCGAGGCGTGCCGCGCCGCGGAGAACGGGGAAGCGTTCCGTGCGCGCGTGGCCGACGAGGTCGGGCTCGATCTCGAGGTGATCGATCGCGAGACCGAGGCGGGGCTCGCGGCCGCCGGCTGCACGCCGCTGATCGATCCGGAGGCGAACGGCGCCGTACTGTTCGACATCGGCGGCGGCTCCTCCGAGCTGGTGCGGCTGAGCCGTCCGCAGCGGATGCGCGCCGGGCCGCCGCTGCCCAAGATCAGCGGCTGGATTTCGCTGCCGCACGGCGTGGTCACGCTCGCCGAGCGCCACGGCGGTTTTACCGTTACGCACGAGATCTATGAGCGCATGGTGCAGGAAGTGTCGGAGATCATCGCGCCGTTTGCGCGCGAGCACGGCAGCGAGGGGTTGAGCGGCATCCACATGCTCGGCACCTCCGGCACGGTGACCACGATTGCCGGCGTGCATCTCAACCTCAGGCGCTACGACCGCAACCGGGTCGACGGCTGCTGGATGAGCGAGCAGGAAATTGACAGCGTCGTCGATCGACTGCTGGCGATGAGCTATGACGAGCGGGCGGCCAGCCCTTGCATCGGCGCCGAACGCGCCGACCTGGTGCTCGCCGGCTGCGCCATCCTGGAAGCGATCCGCCGTGCTTTCCCGTGTCCGCGCCTGCGCGTCGCCGACCGCGGTTTGCGCGAAGGCATCCTGGTGCAGATGATGCGCGAGGACGGTGCCTGGGGCGGCCACCTGCCGGCCACCTCATGAGCGGTGTGAAGTTCTTCACCTTGCGGTGTAGGGTGAAGAATGAAGGGGCAAGTTCTTGACTGAAAAGAAAAAGAAGAGCGGCGCGCGCGACCTCAAGGTGCGCGTCAAGCGCGCCCGCACCGAATTGTCGAAGCGCTGGCTGGAGCGCCAGCTCAACGATCCTTACGTCGCCCGCGCCAGGCGCGAAGGCTTGCGCTCGCGGGCCGCCTTCAAGCTCGCCGAGATCGACGACAAGGCGCATTTCCTGAAGAAGGGCGCGCGCGTGGTCGATCTCGGCGCCGCGCCTGGCGGCTGGAGCCAGGTAGCGGCCAAGCGCGTGGGGGCGCCGCGCGAGGGCAAGGTAGTCGCCATCGACCTATTGCCGATTGAGCCGGTCGGTGGTGTCGATTTTCTGCAACTCGACTTTCTCGACCCCGACGCGCCCGACAAGCTCAAGACGCTGCTCGGCGGGCCGGCCGACGTCGTGCTCTCCGACATGGCGGCGAATGCGACTGGACACCGCAAGACCGATCACCTGAAGATCATGGCGCTGGTAGAGCTCGCCGCCGATTTCGCCCGCGAGGTGCTGGCGCCGGGCGGTAGCTTCCTCGCCAAGGTCCTGCAGGGCGGCACCGAGACTGCGGTGCTTGCGGCCTTGAAACGCGACTTCCAAAGCGTGAAGCACATCAAGCCGCCGGCGAGCCGTGCGGATTCATCCGAGCTCTATCTGCTGGCGACCGGGTTTCGGAAGGCGAGCGCGTGATCACGAAGAAGCCTGTCGCCGACGCGATTGGGGATGGGAACCGATTTTCGGATCAGATCATGCGCGAAGGAAATTACCGGAAGAGGTTGTCAAACGTGCCGCCGCGGCGCTGGACCACGTAGCCTTGCGGCGTGCGGTGCACCACGTAGGCGCCGGCGCGGTAATAGCGGGTGCGGCGGTGGACAGCCCAATAGCGGCGGGCCTGCTCGGCGGCGCGGAATTGTCGCGCGAGCTCGGCCTGTTCCCGGCGATAGCGCTCCCGCGTCGTGCGTCGGCTACGGGGCCGAGCACGAGCCGGCGCGGCGCGCCGCTCACTATACGTTTGATATGTGTGTCGTGACGCCCGCCGCTGGCGCGGTTCGGGTATCGGTACCGCGCGCACTGCGGGCGGCGGCGACTGGGGGCGTGTCACCGGCGCGGGCGGTGTGGCCTCGCTTGCCGGGGTTTGACGCGCTTCGCGCACCAGGGGTGCGCGGGGCCGCGCCCGAGGCAACGGCGTGGCGACGATATCGCCGCTGTTCTCGGGCGCGGTCCGCGACGGCGGTGATGGCGGGACGGCGGCGTCCGCCAACGAAGGGCCGGCGTTTGCCGTCTTGATGGCTTTCTCGGTGGGCTGCTGCGCGGCAACGGTATCGGACGCGCCGGAATTTTGCGCATTGCTGTTCTGCGCGATCGCGCCGGTCGCCGTCTTGTCGGCGTCGTCCTGCTGCGTGGCTGCCTGGCGGGCCGCGTCTGCCGCGGCCGCTTGCTTAGCCTCTTCGGCGGCTCTCTGCGCGGCCTTCTCGCGCGCGATACGTTCGGCTTCCGCCTTCGCTTGTTCTTGTGCTTGGCGCTGCGCCGCGAGCGTACGATCGAGCGCGACGCGCGCGTCCTTGAAGCGGCGGTCGCGCTTGAGCACCGCCTTGTAGTCGGCGATTGCCTTGTCGAAATCCTTGTTCTGCTCTTCCAGCGTGCCGCGCTCAAAACGCGCCTTCAGATCGCGCGGGTCGAGCTGAACGAGCGTGTCGTAATCCGCCAAGGCGCCAGCGGTGTCTTGGTTGGCGAGGCGGGCCGCGGCGCGCGCACCCAAGGCGGCGACATCCTGCGGCGCGCGCTTGAGCACGGCGGTGTAGTCGGCGATGGCGCTGGTGAAGTCGCCTGTCGATTGCTCGACGGATGCGCGCAGCCGCAGCGCGTCGAGATTGCCGGGCGCGCGCTCGAGACCGGCGTCGAGGTTGTGCAGCACCTTGTCAGTCTCGCCCTTGGTCTTGTAGAGCGCCGCGCGCTGGAAAAAATCGTTGGCAGTCGCCCCGTATCGGATGGCGTGGGTGAGGTCGGCGATTGCCGCGTCGGTCTCGCCCTTGGCCTTATGTATCTCCGCGCGCGCGCGATAGACGTCCGGATCCTTCGCCCCCAGATCGACCGCGCTGTTGAAATCGGCGAGCGCCTTGTCGCTGTCGTGGCGGGCGAAATAGGCCTCGCCGCGTGCGCTCAAGGCCAGTACATTCTTGCTGTCGTTCTTGATGGCGCGGTCGAGGTCCGGCAGCGCCTCGGCATATTGCTTCTTCTTGACCAGCGCCGCGCCGCGCAGCACGTAGGCCGCGGTGTCGCTGGCGTCGAGCTTGAGCATGGCGGTGGCGTCGTGGATGGCGCCGGCGAGGTCGCCGGTCTTGAGACGCAGCGTCCCGCGCGTCTTCAGGAAATTCGCCCGCCAGGAAAACCTGAGCGCGCGGCCGATGTCGTTGAGCGCGCGCTTGTCGTCGCCCATGGCCATGTAGGCCTGCGCGCGCAGGGCGTAGGTGCCAGCGCGGTTCTGGTCGACGAGCACCGCCTTGTCGTAGATCGCGATCGCCTTGTCGTAGTCCTGCTTCTTGCGCCAGATGCCGGCTTGAGAGGTCAGGGCGTCGATGAGCTTGGTGTTGACCGTCTTGCTGGCGGTCTGTGAGGCGTTCGGCGGAGCGTTCGGATCGCCGGCCGGGGGGGTGTACGTCGGGATGCTCTTGGGAACCTCCCGCGAGGCGAGCCACGCCGCCCGTCGGTAGTCGGCGAGCGCCTTGTCGAGACTGCCGTCGGCTTCGTAAGCCTTGGCCCGCAGCATGGTGTTGTGGAAGTCGGGCGCAAACCGCACCGCGCGGTCGAAATCGGCAATCGCCGCGGGGTAGTCCTGCTGGCGCATGTAGAGCTGCCCGCGGCCGGCGTAGGCGGGCGCTTTCGCGCCGAGCGCGATCGCGGTCTGGTAGTCCTTGAGCGCGCCGTCGATCACCCCGAGGCCGCGTTTCACCGTGGCGCGGTTGACGTAGGCCGAGGCGGCACTGGGATCGAGCTTGATGGCGGTGTCGTAGTCGTCGAGCGCCTCGCCGTAGTTGCCGCGCGCATACCAGGCATTGCCGCGGTTCTGATAGGCCGGCACGAAATCGGGCGCGAGCGCGATCGCCCGGTTGAGATCGCCGATGGCGGCCGGGGTGTCGCCGCGGTCGAGATAGGCGAGGCCCCGCAGCTCGTAGGCGACACCAAGTGGCCGACCCTTCAGGCGGCCCGATTTGATCATGGCGGTGCAGGCGGTGACACGGTCGTCGGCGCGGCTGCGGTCCTGGTCGGCGCAGGTGAGGGCGTCGTTGCGCGTCAGCATGGCGTGAGCGCCGACTGCGGCTAAGCCGGATAGCGCGATTCCGGCGAGCATGACGCTGCCTCGCAACCATCGGTAATAGGCCGCACGCATAACTAGACCCTACGCATTAACCATACTTCCCGCCGAAAATACCCACCGTGCCAATGGTTTGTCCATGGCCGGCGGTGGTGGTGGGGCTCACCGCCTCCAAATATGGTTAACAAACATGGTTAATATGGAACCTTCATGATGCCTCTGAGGTGGCCTGGAGATGACGACCTAGCCCTCCGAGACCCGCTTTCCGGACAGCTCCGCCCCCGCATTGGCTGGAAGCCGTGCAAAAATAAACAGGGAAAGCGTAGAAATCACGGCGACAGCCAGAAAGGCCGGTGAAAAGTCCGCGGCCACAAGCGCCCCGCCGCCACGGTAATGGACAACCGCCTCCACCGCTGCTGCCCCGAAGGCGACCCCGGCCGTCAGCGCCAGCTGGCGGGCGACGGCGGTGAGGGCGGTGGCCCGGCTCACCCGGGCAGGCTCGACCTCGGCAAAGGCAATGGTGCCGATGCAGGTGAACTGCAGCGAGCGGAAGAAGCCGCCAATCAACAGCAAGGCCACCATCACCGCCACCGGCGTGGTCTTGGTGAAGGCTGCGCAGACGGCGAGGAAGGCCGCGCTCACAAGGCTGTTGATCACCAGGATGGTGCGGAAGCCGAAGCGGCGCAGGATGGTGCCCGCCGCCACCTTCATGGTCATGGCGCCGACCGCCGAGGTGAAAGTGATGAGGCCTGAGCGGAACGGCGTCATGCCGAAGCCGAGCTGCAGCATCAACGGCAGCAGAAACGGCAACGCGCCGACGCCGACGCGGAAGACGAAGCCGCCGACGACGCTGGCGCGAAAGGTCGGCAGCCGAAGCAGCGTGAGATCGATGGCCGGGGCGGGCGTGCGCCTGGCGTGCACCAGATAGGCGGCGATGAAGATTATGCCGCCCACGATCAGGGCCGCCACCGGAGGCCAGGGCAGAAAATCGAGCCCCAAGACCGACAGGCCGAAGGCGAGGCCTGCAATGCCGGTGCCGGCGAGCGCCATCCCGGTGAGGTCGAAGCGTTCCAACGTCTCGGCCTTGAAGTTCTCGATGTAGCGGGTGGCAAGGGCGATGCCGGCGAGCCCGATGGGGATGTTGATGAGGAAGATCCAGTGCCAGCTGGCGTAGGTGGTGATGAAGCCGCCGACCGGCGGCCCCAGCACCGGCCCGATCAGCGCCGGCATGGTCACCCAGGCCATGGCGTTGACCAGGTCGCGCCTGGGCACGCTGCGTACCAGCACCGTGCGGCCGACGGGCGTCATCATGGCGCCACCCATGCCCTGCACGATGCGCGCGATGACGAAGTCGGAGAGCGAGCTCGACAGCGCGCAGCCGATCGAGCCCAGCATGAAGACGGCGATGGCTGCGCGGAACACGGTGCGGGCGCCGAAGCGGTCGGCGGTCCAGCTGCTGGCCGGGATGAAGACCGCTAGCGAAAGCAGATATGAGGTGATGGCGAGCTTGAGCGCCAGCGGATTGGCGCCGATGTCGCGCGCAATTGCCGGCAGCGCGGTCGCGATCACGGTGGAGTCCATGTTCTCCATGAACAGCGCGACCGCGATGATTAGCGGAATGAGGCGTTCGCGCGGCAGGGAAGGCGGCATCAGCGCATGGTCCCGAAAAAGCCTGTCCCAGACGCGATCGGGGATAGGTACCGGTTTTCGGACAAGACCATGCGCATAGGTAAAAAGCCGGGCCGGGACTGGCGCTTCGGGCTTCCTTCAAGCGTAAAGCGGGGCGGGAAGAAAGCCCAGGTGGGGCCATTTTCCGCTCATAACAGCCATCCCCAGGCACGCTGCGATTGTCCTAGGAATTGCTGGGATCCCATGCTATCGGCCCACGCCAACCCAAAAGCGGGCCGACATTTCGGGCGGGGGTGCCCCCTCGCAACGGGCCTACCTATATCAGCCTTCCGGAACCTTCGGTCTTGAATCTCCTTTTGGGGGACCGAACCCCTTTCCGGGGACACTGGGAGTTGGCATGGCTAACAATAACAACGCTTCCCCGCGCGAGGCCTTCACTTTCGACGACGTGCTCATCCGGCCCGGCCTGTCGGACGTGCTGCCCGGCGACGTCGATATCCGCTCGTACATTACCCGCACGATCCCGGTAAACCTGCCGATCATCGCCTCCGCCATGGACACGGTGACGGAAGCTGCCATGGCCATCGCCATGGCCCAGGCCGGTGGCATCGGCGTCCTGCACCGCAATCTCGATCCGGCCGATCAGGCCGCGCAGGTGCGGCAGGTGAAGAAGTTCGAGTCCGGCATGGTGGTGAATCCGCTCACCATCGAGCCGACCGCGACGCTGCAGCAGGCACTCGCCCTGATGAAGGAGAACCGCATCTCCGGCATTCCGGTGGTCGAGAACGCCAGCACGAACACGCCGGGCAAGCTGGTCGGCATCCTGACCAACCGCGACGTACGCTTCGCCAACGATCCGAACCAGCGCGTCTCCGAACTGATGACCAAGGAGAACCTCGTCACCGTGCGCGAGAGCGTCGGCCAGGAGGAAGCCAAGAAGCTCCTGCACCATCATCGCATCGAGAAGCTTTTGGTGGTCGACGGCCAGTACCGTTGCGTGGGCCTGATCACGGTCAAGGACATCGAAAAGGCGGTCGCCAACCCGAACGCCTGCAAGGATGAGCAGGGGCGTCTGCGCGTCGCCGCCGCCACCACGGTCGGCGACAAGGGCTTCGCCCGTACCGAGGCGCTGGTCGACGCTGGCGTCGACCTGGTCGTGGTCGACACCGCCCACGGCCATTCGCGCTACGTGCTGGACGCGGTGACCCGCATCAAGAAGCTGTCCAACGCCGTGCAGGTGGTGGCCGGCAACGTCGCAACCCGCGAGGGCGCCAAGGCGCTGATCGATTCCGGCGCCGACTCCATCAAGGTCGGTATCGGCCCCGGCTCGATCTGCACCACCCGCATCGTCGCCGGCGTCGGCGTGCCGCAGCTCACCGCGGTGATGGATTGCGTTGATGCAGCCAAGGCAACCGGAACGCCCGTGATCGCCGACGGCGGCATCAAGTTCTCCGGCGATCTCGCCAAGGCGCTGGCCGCCGGCGCCGACGTCGCCATGGTCGGCTCGCTGCTTGCCGGCACCGACGAGACGCCGGGTGAAGTGTTCCTCTACCAGGGCCGCTCCTACAAGGCCTATCGTGGGATGGGCTCGGTCGCGGCCATGGCGCGCGGCTCCGCCGATCGCTATTTCCAGCAGGACATCAAGGACGCGCTCAAGCTGGTGCCGGAAGGCGTCGAGGGCCAGGTCGGCTACAAGGGCCCGGTCGCCAACGTGCTGCATCAGCTCGCCGGGGGCTTGCGCGCCGCCATGGGCTATTCCGGCGCCAAGACTTTGGATGAGTTCCACGAGAAGGCGCAGTTCGTGCGCATCTCGGGCGCCGGCTTGCGCGAAAGTCACGTGCACGACGTGACCATCACCCGCGAGAGCCCGAACTATCCGGGCGGGCGGTAGCACCCCGGCGCGTTCGTAATCGGCTATAAGCGGCGGCGCCGCCTTATGGTGGCGTCCGATAGCCGGAGACATGTTCATGTCATTGCCCATGGTTCTTCTGCCTGTTTTCGTACAGGTCTTTTTGACGTTCGCGGTAATGCTGTGGATGGCGCGTGTGCGCGTCAACGCCGTCAAGACCAAGCAGGTCAGGATGGCCGATGTTGCTCTCGGCCAGTTTGCTTGGCCAGCCAAGGTGCAGCAGATCTCCAACAGCTACCACAGCCAGCTGCAGCTTCCGGTGCTTTTCTACGTGCTGGTGGTGCTGGCGATCATCACGCGTTCCGCTGATCTCCTGTTCGTCGTCTTATCCTGGATCTTCGTGTTGTCCCGTGTCGTTCACGCCTATATCCACACCAGCAGCAACTACGTCCCCAACCGCTTCAACGCGTTCGCGGTCGGTGTCTTCACGTTGCTGGCGATGTGGATCATCTTCGCCGCGCATATCCTCGCCGGCCAGCCATGAGTCCTTCTCCATGACCCCATCCGCGCGGCTTGCCGCCGCCATCGAAGTCTTTGCGTCTATTGCTGATGAGCGCCGGCCGGCTGCCGACGCGCTCAAGGCCTGGGGGCTTGGCCATCGCTTCGCCGGCTCCGGCGACCGCGCGGCCATCGCCGGGCTGGTCTACGACGCGCTGCGCCGGCGCGCCTCTGGTGCCTGGCTCATGGGTGAGGACAGCCCGCGTTCGGTTCTCCTCGGCATGTTGAAGCGCGAGCGAGGTCTCGCCACCGACGCCATCGCGGCGTTGGCAAATGGCGCGCAATACGCTCCTGCGGCCTTGAGCGACGACGAACGCGCCCGGCTTGACGCCGGCGATCTCACCGGCGCGCCGCCTTATGTCATCGGCGACTACCCCGACTGGCTCGATGCTCATTTCGACCGTGCCTTCGGCGACGCGCGGGCCGAGGAGGGCGCGGCTCTCGCCTCGCGGGCGCCGCTCGACCTGCGCGTCAACACTTTGAAGGCCGAACGCGAAGCCGCCGCCAAAATGCTCGCCGATCTGACGCCCGAGCCGACCCAGTGGAGCCCTTACGGCCTGCGCATTCGCTTGTCAGCCGATGCCAAGAGCCCGCCCGTCCATGCCGAGCCCGCGTTCATCAAGGGCATGGTCGAGGTGCAGGACGAAGGCTCGCAGTTGGCCGCCCTGTTCACCGGCGCCAAGCCCGGCGAGCAGGTGCTGGATCTGTGCGCCGGCGCCGGCGGCAAGACTCTCGCGCTCGCCGCCATGATGGAGAACAAGGGCCAGCTTTACGCCACCGACGACGACAAGCGCCGGCTCGCCCCCATCCACGACCGGCTCAAACGGTCGGGTGCCCGCAACGTGCAGGTCCGCACGCCGAAGTCGGTCGGGACCGAGCTCAACGATCTTGCCGGCCGCCTCGATCTGGTCGTCATCGACGCCCCCTGCACCGGCACCGGCGCCTGGCGGCGCAACCCGGACGCCAAGTGGCGCATGCGGCCCGGCGCCCTCGATCAGCGCACCAAGGAACAATCGGAAATCCTCGAGCGCGCTCTGCCGCTGCTGAAGCCCGGCGGACGTATCGCCTATATTACCTGCTCGGTGCTGGACGCCGAGAACGGCGACCAGGTGCATTCCTTCGTGCGCCGCCATCCGGAATTTTCGGTCCGGCCGTCGATCGAGGTGATCGCGGCGCTCGGCGAGCACGCCGCGGCGTTCGCCGAGACCGTGCGTCTGTCCGAAGAGGGACTTCTGATGACGCCGCGCACGACCGGTACCGACGGCTTCTTTGTCTCGGTGCTCGTGTCCCGAAGCCGAAGTTCGTCAGATTAATCGGCTCGCTCTGTACGAACTTCGGATTCGAGAGGACATTAGCAACTCTATGATTCTAGTGCGGTTTTGGATTTGAAGTTCGCTCTCGGACTAGGCTCGCAAGCAATGTAGCGAACTTCAAATCCACCGCACTCGCGTGCAACAGTTGATCGCCTAAAGCGCGTGTTAAGGCGTTTTCCCCGATTGCGCCTAAATCCCGGCCCAATTTTTCCTTCTTGATCGCGTGACTGGAGCGGCGCGGCGCCTTTGGGCCGCGCCTTGCTTCTTTGAGGGCTTCTGGAATGCTGGCGACACGACGCGATCCCGTTTTCGACCATGGGTCGCCTGATGCATCTTTGCCCCCGCATCCCGGGCCCGACCTTCATCGGCCGGCCGCAACGCCCGCCTTTGCCCGCTTCATTGCCGGCGTGCAGATCCTCGGCACCGTGCTGGCGATCCCGCTCGGGCTCGCCAGCGGCTATTCCATCTACCACGCCAATTTTTCGCCGGAAGCCAAGTGCGGTAGCCTGCGCGCCAACATCATCTCTATGCTGGACAAGAACGCCGACGCCACCACCTTGCGCCTCCTGGTGCGCCGGGACGTCGACACGTTCGAGCGTTCGTGCGCCGCAGTCGATCCCGACGCGGTCGCCGCCTTCAAGACGCTGCTGGCCAAGCCCACGGCGGTCGCCACCGCGCCTAAGTCGGTTAAGGCGGTCAAAGAGGCCAAAGCGGTGAGGCCGGCTAAGGTTGAGAAGAAAGCCGAGAAGAAAGTCGCCCACGCCGCCCCGGCCGAGCATGTCACGCATGCCAAAGCCGACGCCGACTGGCTCGCCGCCGTGCGCCGCGCGCTTGTCGAGCATGGGCCGGTGACGCGCGCGCAAGCGGCGGAAGCGCCGGCGCAATTCGCACCGGCGCCGATGGTTCCACCCATGGCGCAACCGATGGGCACGCCGCTGCCGGCGCCTGCCCGGACACAGGCCGCGCCGCCGTTGCCGCCGGCAACCGCGGTCGCCGACACGGCCGCGTCGAAAAGCAATGAGAGCCATCCGGTGCCGCCAGCGTTGATTCCGGACGTTGGATCGTCAGCTGGACGCTGAGCGGCGTTACGGCTGGCCGGCCTTCGGGTCCCAGCGCGAGACCGTGTCGAGATCGGCCTCCACCTGCCAGCGCCCGGGCTTGCCGGGCGCCTTGGTCGCCGCGTCAAGCTTGGCCAGGAACGCGCGCCGCGGCATGTCGCGGAAGCCGAGCGTCTGCAACAGCGGGTTCATGAGCTTGCCGTCGTTGAAGCGGTAGCCCCAGTGGGCCAGATGCCAGTTCAGCACCGTCATGCCGATCTTGGAGGTGTTGGGCTCACGGAAGAACTGCGACTCCGAGGTGAAGGCGGCGCCGATGCCGAGGCCGTAGCCGCCGGCGACCAACTCGCCCGCCTTGTTCCACACTTCGAACGAATGAGCGTGGCCGGCGTCGAACGCCTCGGCATAGACGCGCATGATGCGCGGCGTGATCCAGGTCAGGTGCCAGCGTCCCGGACGACGCGCGGCACAGGCCGCAATCACCTGCTCGAAGTCGCGGTCGAAGGTGACGGTATAGCGCCCCTGGCGCATCAGCTTGCGCTGCTTGTGGGCGATGTGGGTATCGTCGAACAGCAGCACCGAGCGCTCAGGCGGCGACCACCATTTCAGTGGCGGCACGTGGGCGAGCGGATAGAGCCCGCGCCGGTAGGCCGAAAGGAGCGTGGGCAGGTCGAGCTCATGCACGATTCCCGCAAGCCCCGGCGGTTTCTCCAAAGTGCGCTCCGGGTCGGGCAGGGCATAGTCGGGGCTTAAGGCTTCGTCGAAGCAGAGCTTCGCCAGCCCCGGGATACCGCCGATGCGGTTCGGCATCAGCCCCCAGGCGAGGCCCAGGGCCCAGCGCTCGGCGAGCGCGGGCAGGCTCTCGCGGAACAGCACGGACCGCCGCGCCGCGTGGCTCGCAACGGCGGCCGGCAGATGCACGCGCTCGGTCTCGAAGGCCATGGTACGCAGGTCCCTGTTCCCGGCTGTGGCTTCTTTCTCGGCGGTGACTTTGCGCCACTTGTGTAAAAGCCGGTTTTCTTGGTCTTTCTTTGGCTTTTCTATGCACTTTCACGGCTAATATCGGGTTACTCCGGTTCATCCCGCGGGCTTGACCCGCCGGGCGAATATTCGCAAAAAGCGGCCCCGAACGGCTTGGCGCCCCCGCTTTTGGCTTCGATTCGGGCAACATTCCGCGGCCATGCACGACAAAATCCTCATCGTCGATTTCGGTTCCCAGGTCACCCAGCTCATCGCCCGCCGGGTGCGCGAGGAGAAGGTCTATTCGGAGATCGTCCCGTTCCAGAAGGCCGAGCAAGCCTTCCGCGAGATGAAGCCGAAGGCGGTCATCCTCTCCGGCGGACCGGCTTCTGTGCTCGACAAGGACGCGCCGCTGGCGCCGCAGGCAATCTATGACGCCGGCGTGCCCGTGCTCGGCATCTGCTACGGCGAGCAGGCCATGGCCCAGCAGCTCGGCGGCAAGGTCGAGGGCGGCCACCACCGTGAGTTCGGGCGCGCTGAGTTCGAGGTCACCGCCGACAGCCCATTGTTCGACGGCGTGTGGGAGAAAGGCCAGAAGTATCCGGTCTGGATGAGCCACGGCGACCGCGTCACCGAATTGCCGAAAGGCTTCAAGGTGCTCGGCACCTCGCCCAACGCGCCGATCGCCATGATCGGCGACGACAAACGCAAGTTCTACGCCACCCAGTTCCACCTCGAAGTCATGCACACGCCGCACGGCGCCGCGATCCTGCGCAACTTCGTGCGCAAGATCGCCGGCTGCACGGGCGACTGGACCATGCGCACCTTCAAGGAAGAGGCGATGGAGAAGATCCGCGCCCAGGTCGGCACGGGCAAGGTCATCTGCGGACTGTCCGGCGGCGTCGACAGCGCGGTGGCGGCGGCGCTGATCCACGAGGCGATCGGCGACCAGCTCACCTGTGTGCTGGTCGACCACGGTCTGATGCGTCTCGCCGAGGCGCAGAAGGTCGTGACCATGTTCCGCGACAGTTACAACATCCCGCTGGTGCATGTGGACGCGTCAGAAACATTCCTTGATGCGCTTGAAGGCGTCGAAGACCCCGAGCTCAAGCGCAAGACCATCGGCAAGTTGTTCATCGACGTGTTCGAGGACGAGGCCAGGAAGATCGGCGGCGCCGAGTTCCTCGCGCAAGGCACGCTCTATCCTGATGTGATCGAAAGTGTGTCGTTCACAGGCGGGCCCTCGGTCACCATCAAGTCGCACCACAATGTCGGCGGTCTGCCCGAGCGCATGAACATGAAGCTCGTCGAGCCGTTGCGCGAACTGTTCAAGGACGAGGTGCGGGCGCTCGGCCGCGAGCTTGGCCTGCCGGAAGGCTTCGTGGGCCGCCATCCGTTCCCGGGGCCGGGGCTTGCCATCCGCGTGCCCGGCGCGATCACCAAGGACAAGCTCGATATCCTGCGGCTGGCGGATGAGATCTACATCGAGGAAATCCGCCGTACCGGCCAGTACGACGACATCTGGCAGGCCTTCGCGGTGCTGCTGCCGGTCAAGACCGTCGGCGTCATGGGCGACTTCCGCACCTATGAATACGTCGTAGGCCTGCGTGCGGTGACCTCGACCGACGGCATGACCGCCGACTTCTATCCCTTTGACATGCGGTTTTTCGGCATGGTCGCGACGCGCATCATCAACGAGGTCAAGGGCGTCAACCGCGTGGTCTACGACGTGACGAGCAAGCCGCCGGGCACGATCGAGTGGGAGTAGGGCTAAGCCCAACCCTTGATGCCAGCCATTGGTACGTCATTGTAGCGAGCTGGCGGAGTTTGGAATCGAATAAGGCGGACATAAGGCCATGGGGTTCGGGGTTCTTGTCCATCGTTCGGATTCCATCTACGACGACAGTCCGGCCGAACGTTATCAATTTCCGAGACAATATCTCGCTCGCGTAAAGGCTTGCGTAGGCGATTGGGTTGTCTATTATGAGCCTCGGAAAGTCGCCGGTACGCGCGGTTATTTTGCTGTCGCTAAGGTTCAGCAAGTTATCCCTGATCCTGGAGCACCCGGAATGTATCTGGCTCTAATAGAGCCAGGAAGCTACCTCGGCTTTGCAAATCCTGTGCCGTTTAGCGATGGAGTAGGCCTTGTTGAACAAGGCCTGTTGAACGAGCAAGGGCGGATTTCTGGCCGCGCGCAATCGGCAGTTCGTCCGCTCTCGCCTGATGACTTCAAGCGTATCGTCGAGCTTGGCCTGGAAGAAACCGCGCCGCTCATGCCGCGCATTGGCGAGTTTCCGTCGTCGTCCGGATTTCGGGAAAATCAGGCGCCGTTTGAGTTCGATGAACTGCGCGATCGTGCCAGCTTCACCGTGTCGAGGATCGTGCGTGACCGCGTTTTCCGGACGATCGTATTGCGTGCTTACGACCAACGTTGCGCGGTCACCGGCCTAAGTTTTATCAATGGTGGCGGGCGCGCAGAGGTTGCTGCGGCTCATATACGTCCAGTCGAGGCGAACGGGCCCGACATTGTGAACAACGGAATAGCCCTTTCGGGAACAGCGCATTGGATGTTCGATCGCGGGTTAATTAGCTTATCGGATGACCTTCAGATTTTGATTTCTCGGCAGGCGAACGACCCGGAAAGTATACGAGCGTTTATCAATGACTCAGGACGGGCGTTTCCGCCGCTGCGGAGTTCCGATCGGCCTCACCCGCATTTTCTGCAATGGCACCGTGAGCACTGTTTCAAGCAGTGAGGTTTGACGCGATTTTGATGTCCCGGCACGATCGAGTGAGAGTAGGGCTGACGATCTCCGTCAGCCCCGAAGGCGCGGCGGCGCCTATTCGGCCGCTGCCGCCACCTTGTCCTGCGTCTTCGTCTCGAAGTCGCTCGCCTCGTGGCGTTCGTGCAACTGCATCGACGGCTCGCCGCTGGTGCGGTTGACTATGCGCCCGCGCTTCACCGCAGGCCGCGCCCAGATCATCTCGGCCCAGCGCTGCACGTTTTTGTATTCGTGGACGCTCAGGAACGTCGCCGAGTTGTTGTACTGCCAACCCTTCACCATGCCGCCATACCAGGGAAAGATGGCGATGTCGGCGATCGTATAGCTGTCGCCGGCGATGTATTCACTTGTCGCCAATTGCCGGTCGAGCACGTCGAGCTGGCGCTTGACCTCCATGGCGAAGCGGTCGATCGGATATTCCATCTTGAACGGCGCATAGGCGTAGAAGTGCCCGAAGCCGCCGCCGAGATAGGGCGCGCTGCCCATCTGCCAGAACAGCCACGACAGACATTCCGCGCGCGGGGCAGGGTCGGTCGGCAGCAAGGCGCCGAATTTCTCGGCGAGATACATCAGGATCGCGCCGGACTCGAAGACACGGATCGGCTTCGGCCCGCTGCGGTCCATGAGCGCCGGGATCTTGGAATTGGGGTTGGCCTCAACGAAGCCGCTGCCGAATTGCTCTCCGTCGTGGATCCTGATCAGCCATGCGTCGTATTCCGCGCCGGTGTGGCCGAGCGCGAGCAACTCCTCCAGCATCATGGTGACCTTCTGGCCGTTCGGTGTCGCCAGCGAGTAAAGCTGAAGAGGATGACGCCCGACCGGCAACTCCTTGTCGTGCGTCGGGCCGGCGATGGGGCGGTTGATGTTCGCGAACCGGCCGCCGCTGGGCTTGTTCCAGGTCCAGACCTTCGGCGGCACGTATTCGGTCGTCTCGTTCATTTCCAATTCTCCTGACATCGGCTGGCATGTACGCGAGGGCGCCACCGCTTCGCGGCGAGCGGGTGAGACTGCTGGCGGTGGTGGTATGCCCGATGCGGGCATGGAACGCGAGGGGTGGTAGGAACCCGTCTCGGTGGGCGCCATGGACAGTGCAAAAACTGGTGAAAAGCGCGCCACCCGGCCTTGCCGCACGGCGCCGCACGCCCGATGAATCGTCCAAGATCAGCGGGGACCGCATGGCCAATTCCATCACGATCTACGGCATCAAGAATTGCGACACCATGAAGAAGGCGCGCGCCTGGCTCGACAAACACGGCGTCGATTACGCTTTCCACGACTACAAGAGCGCCGGCATCGAGCGCGAGCAACTGGAGAAATGGGCCAAGAAGGCCGGCTGGGAGACGATCCTCAACCGCGCCGGGCTCACCTTCAAGAAGCTGCCCGACAAGGACAAAGCGGGGCTGACCGAGAAGAAGGCCATCGCGCTGATGATGCGGCAGCCCTCCATGATCAAGCGCCCGGTGCTGGAGCTTCCCGGCGGCAAGCTGCTGGTTGGGTTCAAGCCGGAGGATTATGCGGCGGCGGTGAAGTGATCGTCGGGTCCGGGGGCGGGATGCCATGCGGGAGAGACGACCATGAAAACCTACAAGAAGCGCGACTTCCCCGTCTCCGACATCCGCCGTTTCCTGGAGCCGGGGCCGATCGTGCTGGTCTCATCCGCCCACAAGGGCGAGCGCAACATCATGACCCTGGGCTGGCACACGGTCATGGAGTTCACGCCGTCGCTGGTCGGCTGCATGATCTCGGGCGGCAATTACAGCTTCGAGCTGATCAGCCGCAGCCGCGAATGCGTCATCAACGTGCCGGAGGTGCATCTCGCGGCCACGGTGGCGAAGATCGGCAACTGCTCCGGCGCCGACACCGACAAGTTCGAGCACTTCAAGCTCACCGCGCGCGATGCCGATGAGGTGAGGGCGCCGCTGATCGCAGAGTGCTACGCCAACCTCGAATGCAAGCTGGTCGACGGCCGTCTGCGCGACGACTTCAACTTCTTCATCTTCGAGGTGGTCAAGGCGCACGCGCCGGAACGGCCGAAATATCCCAAGACCATCCACTACCGCGGCGACGGCATGTTCATGGTATCGGGCGATAGCCTCAACCTGCGCCGCCATTTCAGGCCGAGGATGCTTTGAGTCAGCCTCAGTTTTTGTGCTGTCGCGTTTCCCGACGGCGAGCCGGTTCTTAGCATCGCCTGGAAACGCTCTAAATGAACGCCGGCACCGTCAGCACCGGGCACTGCGCCTTGCTTTCGGCACGACCCGTAGCATTCTTCGGAAATACACGTTTGCGCGAAATCAATGCTGGGCGGTGCTCTGGCATTCCCGTTTCAGCCGCCGCAGCACGGTGGCGATATCGCGCTTGAGCGCGCCCTCGAGCATGAAATCGGGAACCGGAACATTGGCCGCGATGACGGCGTCGTAGCTGACCCGGGTGCCGCCCTTGGGGCCCGTGGTCAGCCGCCATTCGCCCGCGTTGCGCGACAGGGTGCCGCTGATGCGGTGGAATTGCAGGCGCTTGGGAGGGTCATAGTCGGCGCGGAAGACGCTGTGGATCCGGGGCAGGAACCACATCCAGGAAATTTCGTGCTCGATGATCTCCCATCGTCTTTTTGGATCGCGTTCCAGCACCCGGCAGCTTTCCAACCCCGGCACGAAGCGCATGGCGTGCGCGCAGTCGGTCATGACCGACCAGATCGTCTTCGCCGGGGCAGGGATGTCGATGGCGGCGTTGATTTGAGTGGCGTCGCCGCCGGGCGCCGGTGCCAGCGCGACCACCGGCTCGCCGGCGGCCAGCGTGGCCGTCTGCGCCGGGGTCCAGGCCCGCGCCGGCGCGGTGGCGGCGAGGACAAACAGGGCCAACGCGGCGGTGCGGAAGATCATGCGCCGGATGCTAGCATGGCAAAGGCGGCACAGATGGGGCGCTCACGCGACTTTGAGGGGCCAGGGCGCCGCGCGCCGCCTCTTGATCCGGCGGGTTTTCCCTGCCACATGCGGCCCCATGAATAAGCCGCTCGCCGCCGCCGATTCTGCGCCCGTTGCTGCGCCCCTGACCCCGCTTGCTGCCGAGGTCGAGCGCCGGCGCACCTTTGCCATCATTTCCCATCCGGACGCCGGCAAGACCACGCTGACCGAGAAGCTGCTGCTGTTCGGTGGTGCCATCAACCTCGCGGGCCAGGTCAAGGCCAAGCGCGACCGCCGCTCAACGCGCTCCGATTGGATGTCGATCGAGCGTGACCGTGGCATTTCGGTGGTCACCTCGGTGATGACCTTCGATTACGACGGCCACGTCTTCAATCTGCTCGACACGCCGGGCCACGAGGACTTCTCGGAAGATACCTACCGCACGCTCACCGCCGTCGACTCCGCGGTGATGGTGATCGACGCCGCCAAGGGCATCGAGGCGCGCACCCGCAAGCTGTTCGAGGTCTGCCGGCTGCGCGACATTCCGATCGTCACCTTCATCAACAAGATGGACCGCGAGAGCCGCGACCCGTTCGAGATCCTCGATGAGATCGAGAAGACGCTGGCGCTCGACACCACGCCGATGACCTGGCCGATCGGGCAGGGCCGCGATTTCGCCGGCACCTATGACTTGAAGACGAGCAAGATGCGGTTGATAGCCGAGGACGGCAAGACGGTCGAACCGCAGCCGCTCGATCTCAAAGGCCTCGCCGCCAAGAATCCAATGCTTGATGCCGACGCCATCCGCGAAGAGCTGGAGCTCGTCAAGGAAGCCTGCCGGCCGTTCGACTTCACCTCGTTCCGCGAAGGCCATCTGACGCCGGTGTTCTTCGGCTCGGCGCTGAAGAACTTCGGCGTCAAGGATCTGCTCGATGCGCTTGGCGCGCTGGCGCCGCCGCCGCGCGCGCAGACCTCGAATACGCGCACGGTCGACGCCCATGAGAACGCGATGACCGCCTTCGTGTTCAAGATCCAGGCCAACATGGATCCGAACCACCGCGACCGCATCGCGTTTGCGCGGCTGGTTTCGGGCAAGCTCAACCGCGGCATGAAGGCGCGCCTTAGTCGCACCGGCAAGCCGATGACGCTATCGGCGCCTCAGTTCTTTTTCGCGCAGGACCGCTCGATTGCGGACGAGGCTTATGCCGGCGACGTCGTCGGTATCCCGAACCACGGAACCTTACGCATCGGCGACACGCTCACCGACGGCGAGGACATCGCGTTCCTCGGCGTGCCGAACTTCGCGCCGGAGATCCTGCGCCGGGTCAAGCTCGGCGATCCGATGAAGGCCAAGAAGCTGAAAGAGGCGCTGCAGCAGATGGCGGAGGAAGGCGTGGTGCAGGTGTTCCGCCCGGTCGACGGCGCGCCGGCGCTGGTCGGCGTGGTCGGCCTGCTGCAGCTAGACGTGCTCAAGACGCGCCTTGCCCAGGAATACGGCCTTGAGATCGGCTTCGAGCAGCCGGAATTCCAGCTTGCGCGCTGGATCGCTTGCGCCGATACCAAGAAGATCGAGGACTTCGTGCAGGCCAACTATTCCAGCATCGCCGAGGACCTCGACGGTGACCGCGTGTTCATGGCGCGCAGCGCCTTCATCCTCGACTACACCCGCGAGCGCGCGCCCGGCATCGAATTCACCGACATCAAAGACGTGAAGAACAAGGCCGCCTAGCGGGCGCCGGATTTCGCCTCACGGTATATGCAATGCCTGCATGCATTGCTGGAATTCCGGCATACCGGCGGGCCCGCGACTTGCATTGCGCTGCACCATCGCCTTTACTGCGCCGCCGTTTGCCGGGAGGGTTGCATGGGTCTTGCGATTTTGGTCGTCGGGCTGGTCGTGTTCTTCGCCAGCCATCTCGTTGTCGCTGCGCGCGAGAAACGCGCGGCCCTGATCGAGCGGTTGGGGACGAACGGCTACCGCGCCGTATTTTCCGTCGTCTCGCTCGTCGGTCTTGCGCTGATCGTCTGGGGCTTCGCGCAATACCGTGCTGAGGGCATGATCCCGGTCTGGTCGCCACCCGTCTGGATGCGGCACGTCACCGTCGGCCTGATGCTGATCTC
>CAWGGL010000044.1:0-243554 GCA_963822085.1 uncultured Pseudomonadota bacterium | reverse complement strand
TGGTGTCCAGCGTAAAACTGAACGTCGTGGCCGCCCCGTCGTTGCCCGCGGCATCCACCTGCCGCACTTCGACCGTGTGCGCGCCGTCGTCGGCGCCGTTCGAGGCATAACTCGGCGCCGTCGTGCCCCAGGTCGTGCCGCTGTCGGTCGAATATTGCAGCGTCCCGCCGCTCTCCGCACCCGTCACCGTCAGCGCGCCATTGCTGGTGATGTGGTCGGTGCTTGAGCTGCCGGTGTCGCTGGTCAGCGCCACCGTCGGCGCGTTCGGCGCCAACGTGTCGAGCGTAAAGCTGACCGTCGCCGCCGCGCCATGGTTGCCGGCCGCATCCGCCTGCCGCACCTCGACCGTGTGCGCGCCGTCATCCGAGCCGTTCGAGGCGTAGCTCGGCGCCGTCGTGCCCCAGGTCGTGCCACCGTCAACCGAATATTGCACCGTGCCGCCGCTCTCGGCCGGCGTCACTGTCAGCGCACCGTTGCTGGTGATGTGGTCGGTGCTCGAGCTGCCGGTATCGTTGGTCAGCGCCGCTGTCGGCGCGTTCGGCGCCAGCGTGTCCAGCGTAAAGCTGAATGTTGTCGCCGCGCCGTCATTGCCGGCCGCATCCACCTGCCGCACCTCGACCGTGTGCGCGCCGTCATCCGAGCCGTTCGAAGCATAGCTCGGCGCCGTCGTGCCCCAGGTCGTGCCGCCATCGGCCGAATACTGCACCGTGCCGCCGCTCTCGGCCGGCGTCACCGTCAACGCACCGTCGCTGGTGATGTGGTCGGTGCTCGAACTGCCCGTGTCCTCGTGCAGCGCCGCGCTCGGCGGTGCGACGTGCGTATCAACCGTAAAATCAACCTCGTTCGACGCCGCGCTGGTATTGCCCGCCGCGTCGGTAATGGATGCATTGAGGTGGTAGGTGCCGTCGGAAAGCGTCAGCTTGAACTCGATGGGACCGGCTGCGATATTCGCCGCCGTCAATGTCACCGGATTGCCGACCCTGGTCGTACCGTTGAAAAGCTCCACCGTGTCGCCAGCGACCGCGCCCGTGCCGCTCAGGTCTACGTGAATGGTCGGCGTCGCGTCGTTGGTGCTGCCGCCGTTCGCGACCACGCCCGTCACCGGCGCCACATCATCCGTCACGCTGATCGCCGGCGCATTCGGCGCCGTCGTGTCGGCCGGGGTCGTAACGTGGACGACCTCCGTGGTGTCGGTGACGATGGTGCCGCTGTCGTCGGTCGTCGTCGTATGCACGGTCACGTCGACGTGATCGGTGCCGCTGCTGCCACCGCTCGTTCCGCCGCCGGAATCGGCGCTGGCGTGGGTGGGAAACTGAATCTCGATCTGGGTATGCGGATGTCCCGTCGAGTGCGGGTTGGGATTGCTGTTCGGTTGCAGATCCTGCTGGATGATCTGCTGACCGACCGACTGCAAGCTGACGATCTGCTGCACGATCGCCAGTTCCTTGGCCAGTTCCGCCGGTGTCTTCTGCACCTCTTCCGCCAGCACGTTCAGCGGGCCCACCGGCCGCACGATAAGCTTGGGACCATCCTGCAGCACCTGACCGAGCACATGCCCCTGGTTGTCGGTCAGCACCGCGCCGGTGGCGCTTTCGGCGACGAAAAACGACACCGTGCCGTCGTTGGCTTCCGTCACGCCGCCGACCGTGCCGCGAATACCCAGGGTGGCGACCGGCGTGGTGATCTTCATATGGCCCTGGTGCGCGACATGGCCGGAAATGAAGGTCAGCGAGCCCTGAACGAGATTGAGCACCTCCGAATTGTTCGAACCGTGCGCGTCGTAGACGAACTCGTTGACGACGAGCCGCGCATGGGCCGTGAGGTTGAGCGTGCTGCCGTCATCGAACGTAACGCCAAGCGAGCCACCTCCCGTATGCAGCACATCGCCCTTAAGGACGGCGTCGCCGATATGGAGCGTGACCGCGACGCCGTTGCGAATAACCGTGGCGTCGCCGACAACCTTGACGATACGCCCGACCGGTTGGGCGCCAGATGGTGTGGGCGTAGCCTGCGCATATTCCCCGGGCGCCAGCGGACCGGCGAGCGCGGCCACCACCTCGGGGCTCAACGCGGCGCCGTCCGGCGACAACAGCTGCGGGGGGTGATCGGAGGCGAAATAGTCGTGAACGACGACAACCTTGCCGTGGTCGCCGCGTAGGATCAGGTCTGCGCCGGCTCGCTCGAAGTGGCCGCTGAAAAGAAGATGTGCGTCGGGAATGACCGCCGTTGGCCCGAGCGGGCCCTCATGGATCGCGACAGCGGTCCTAGCGGTACCATCGGAGGCAGCATTCGACTTGAATTCGAAGCTGTGGCTTCCCCAATCGGAAATGTCGTACGACATCCCGCCTCCCAAGCTGCGGTTGCGGCTTCAGCTTCTCCGACCTCGTCTGTTCAGTGTTTATTTACATTATTTCGTTGCATCCCAGCAATAAATAACGCGCCCAATGAGGGTAATCGGCAATCATTGGACAATTAGGCTTAACCGGCCCAAGCGGCACCTAATTCCATACCATTGAGCAGCATTTTCACAATGTGCAATAAACGCCACTTCGGTCCGCTGGTCGCGCTCACCATCCGGCCAAGCGGGCCGCTTCGGATTGTATGTGGCCGGCTAGCCTGCCTCTGTCATAATCGCCGGCGCGCCGAATGTTTCGTTCAATACCTTGCCGATTTGCGCATGTAAGGCCCATGACGCCGCACCGCTCCAAAACCTCTTCCATCCACATGGGCCATGTCCGGAGCCATGTTTTCCCGGTCCTGCAGGCTTTCGTCCTGATGGTGGGGCTGCTGGCGATGATCATATCGACGGTGCCCCGTCTGCAGGAGGGCACGCGGCTGTCGATCACGATCGTGCTTTGGTGCTGCCTTGGTTTCTTTGCCGGCGAATGGGCCATCAGGGCCTGGTCGAAGCCCGACCGCAAGGCTGCATACGCCTACATTTTCTCGTCGGCCGGCTTGATCGACCTGCTGGCGATCGCGCCGGTCCCAATCGCCCTGCTGATGGGCGTGCCAGCCGCCACCGCGTGGCTCATTGCGTCATTGTGGCTGCTCAAACTCACGGCTTTCACGCCGGGCCTGTCGCTGCTCCAGCGTGTCATCGCCCTGGAGGCCAAGCCGCTCGCCAGCGTGCTTGTCATTTTTTTGATCGTGCTGCTGTTTGCCGCTATTGCGCTCTACCTGCTCGAGGGCGCGGCCCAACCTGCGCATTTCGGCAGCCTGCCCTTGGCGCTGTGGTGGGCGGTCACGACCCTCACCGGCACCGGTTACGGCGACGCCATCCCGCACACCGTGCTCGGCCGCCTGATCGCCGGCTGTGTCATGATCTGCGGCCTCGGGGTGTTCGGCCTCTGGACCGGCATTCTCGCCACCGGCTTTGCCGCCGAGTACCGGCGCCGCACCTTTGTGCGCAACTGGGATCTCGTGACGCGCGTGCCGTTCCTGCGCAATCTCGATCCGCCCGCGATCATCGAGCTGACCCACATGCTGCGCCGGATCGACGTCGCCGAGCGGATCGTCGTGGTGCGCGAAGGGCGGCCGGGCGACAGTATGTATTTCGTCGCCTCCGGCGAAGTGGAGGTGATGGTCGAGCCGCAACCCGTGCGCCTCGGCCCGGGGTCGTTTTTCGGCGAGATCGCGTTGCTCGAAGGGGGTCCGCGCACCGCCACCGTCGTCACCACCGTCCCGACCACCTTGCTGAGTCTGGAAGTCGCCGACTTTCGCGCCTTCACGGCGCATCATCCCGACCTCGCGCGGGAGGTGGCGGCGGAAGGCGCACGCCGCGCGAGCAAGACCAGCGCCGGCGCGGCTGATACGCGGCCACCGGCCATACCAACGGACCACGGGGGCGAAGCGCCAGCCGCGCGCGGGTAACACCTATACCAACAGGGTCTGTCGCGGCGCGCCCGACTGGGCTAGTGATGCCGCTGGTCAACACGGGCGATTCAGCCGTTCGACCGACTTGGCCGAATGACAAGCAGGGGGCAGACTTCAATGCGTATTCGTTTCTGGGGCGTGAGAGGAAGTATCGCCTGCCCCGGGCCCGAGACCGTTCGCTACGGCGGCAACACCCCCTGTATTGAAGTGCGGTGTGGCAACCATTTGATCGTGTTCGACGCAGGCACCGGCTTGCGAGCGCTCGGCGATACGCTCAGCGACGAAGACAAGATGGTCGACATCTTCCTGACGCATTGCCATCTTGATCACATCACCGGCCTGCCCTTCTTTGGGCCGCTTTTCGCCGAAGGCCGGCGCATCCGGCTCTGGGCCGGCAACCTGCTCCCGGCCAACTCCATCGAACGGGTCGTCCGCAAGGTCATGAGCTCGCCGCTCTTCCCCGTGGAAGTCGAGATATTCCGAGCGGCCATTGAATTCCACGACTTTTCCGCAGGCGACAACCTGCATCCCTTCGACGACGTCGAACTGCGGACCGCGCCGCTCGATCATCCAGGCGGATGCACCGGCTATCGTCTCGAATTCGGTGGCCGCGTCTTCGCGCTGCTGAGCGATACCGAAGGGTTTCCCGGCAAGCGCGACAAGGAACTCGTGTCACTTGCGAAAGACGCCGACCTGATCGTCTATGACACCACGTTTACCGAACAGGAAATCGTCAACCGGGCGGGTTGGGGCCATTCCACCTGGGAGCGCGGGGTTCGCCTGGCCAACGAGGCCGGCGCCAAGCAGCTTTGTCTGTTTCACCACGACCCCGCTCACGACGACAATTTCATGGATCGGGTCGCCGCCGCCGCCAATGACGCCCGCCCCGGCACCGTCACGGCGCGCGAAGGCCTGATCATCGATCTCTGATCGCATCGCTATTCGTCACGCCGCTTCCCTTCGACCGACCATGGTTTACGGCGCGCTAAGACATTCGTCGTTAGCGAACCCCTAAACATGGTCTGCCGGCGCAGCGAAGCCGTTATTTCAGAATTTACTGAACTTCGTCGCCGCTCATTTACCCTCGCCGACGAAACGACCTTCCATTCCGCCCGCACTTAACGGGCCCGCAAAGCCGAACCTTTATGGCTGGCGCTTGCACGACGGGGATGAGATCGGCCGATGAAGGCCGGCGCCACGCCCCGCGCGCAGGGGCGTTAGCATGTGGCTCTCATCGCACTGGCGCGTTGCCGCGCGCATTCTGCTGGCTCTCAGTCTGCTCGCCCTCACCGACGGCGGGGCGGCGGCGCGCACCGCGCCGCGGATCAAGCCGGCCGCGATCGAACCTGTCAGCATCAAGCCGGCCGCGCTTGCGCCCGCGGACCTGATACCGCAAGACGCTCAGGCCGCCGTCACGAATGGACCCTTTGGACTGGGTATCTCGCGCCACTCGGGCCTGGCAGTCCGCTGGCGCCGCCTGCAGCCGGTCATTCATGTCGAGGCCGAAATGCTGGCGCTTTGCCGCGCCAATCCAAAAGCCTGCACGCCGGCCGCTGCGCGCTTTCTTTCAATTATCGAAGCCGCACGCGCGCGATCCGGCCTCGCCCGCATCGGCGAGATCAATCGCGCCATCAACCTGGTCATTCGTCCGATGAGCGATGAGGCCCAGTTCGGGGCGGCTGACGTCTGGACGACGCCGCTGATGACATTTGCCAGCGGCGCCGGTGATTGCGAAGACTACGCCATCGCCAAATACGTTGCGCTGCGCCAGGCCGGCATGGCGGCCCGCGATCTGCGGCTGGTCATCCTCCATAACCGTCTGGCGCACGAGGATCACGCCGTCACCGCCGCGCGCCTGGACGGCCGCTGGCTCATTCTCGACAACCAGCGCATGGCGCTGCTGGCCGACAGCCAGATGCGCAACGTGACGCCGCTATTGGCGCTCGACAGCGAGACGGGTGACACATCCCCGGTTATTGCGGCAACGCCGATGATGCCGGCCGAAGCGGCCGCCAAAATCCGCCCGACTGCGGACGGCGCCGCGCGCTCCACCATCTCGGTATCCGACATCTTCTTTGCTGACCCGGACAAGGTCGTGCCCGGGTTCTTCCCCGCGCTCGCCGCCTAGCAAGAGATGGCACGCCAACCCCGCCGCGGATTTAGCCCGCCTGTCGCCGTCAATTCTTGCGCAGATCGCGATCGCTGAGCCGCAAGCGGCGAACCATTTCGCGGGCAAGATACTTCATCAACTTGAGCCCGACCTTCGGGTGCGTGTCGAGAAGCGCGTCGAAGGCCGCCCGGCTCAACTCGTAGCTTGAAACCGCCTCGTCCGCGACCACGGTGGCGGAGCGCTGGGCCGGCTCGAGCAAGGCCATTTCGCCGACCGAGGTGCCTGCGGCCAAGCTGGCGATGCGCCGTCCACCGTGGTCCGCCCCCAACCTCACACTGACGACACCCCGCGTCAGCACCCACATTCGATCCGCGTCCTCACCTTCACGGCAGAGCACTTCGCCCGCTTCGAAATCGCGGGGCGTCATCTTCGACGTCAGCACGGCGAGTTCGTCGGCGCTCATCTCCAGAGTCAAATCGAGTGCATCGAGCGCAATCGCTTCGCTTGATGAGCGCGTCCCTGATAGCCGCAATGTCTGTTCTTCCATCCATTCCAGGCCGCTGTCGACATCTGGCAGGATGATTGCGTTCTTGAGCGCGGAGTCATTGAGCCCTTCCGGCAAGAGATTGCAAAACAGAACCGTTTTGCCTTGGCTTTCCGCACGCTGCAGCAACTGGACGATGATATTAATTCCCGACACGTCCACTTCCGATACGCCGCGCATATCCAATAGCACCATCCTGCTGGCTTTCAGCAGGCCGGCGACCAGATTCGAAAGATCATCCGCATTTCCAAAAAACAGAACGCCTTGTAATTCGAGCACCACACGCTCGCGAGCCGTGCGAAGCAGAAGCGCCATGTCGTCAGGCGACCGCACGCGCTTCGAAAAAATCTCGTCGCCGAAATAGCTGCGGCGAACGACCGGTCGGCTCATATTGACGATGAAAATCACGCACGACAGCGCCACCCCCGCACCGACGCCGGCAATAATCGAATAGCCAATACTGACGATCATGACGAGCGCAACCACGAGCAGGTCCTGCAACGCATGCCGCCGGGCGCCCCCTCGGGATCCGCGCACCGCGTCAACCGCCAGACGGAACGTCCAAGGGTCGAAGAGCTGCACGCCGATAAGCACCAGGATGGCGCTCAACACGGCAACCGGAATCCGCGCCAGAACGGGGGAAAACGCGACCATGATGATCAGGAATACCGCGGACATAGTGAGCCCCACGACGCGGGTGCGTCCACCCGCGCGGAAACTCGCGTTGATACCAACCACCGCCGTCAATGCGGCAATCCCGCCCGCGAGCGCGGCCACGCAATTGCCGATCCCTTGTACGATCATGTCTTTTGCAGGCTGCGGCGGTAGTCCAGCCAAATTCTGCGCCACGCGGTAGCCCAGCAATGATTGCAAGGTAATAATCGCGGCCAGCGCCAAGGCGGCGAGCAGAAGATGCGGCGCCACCGACAGCAGCGCGCCGCGCGCGGACGCATCGGCGACACCCAGCATCGGCAGCGACGACGGAAACGCGCCTGGAAGAACCCCGATCATCCGCCCTATATCGAACCCAGGGAAGATCAGGCGAATGGCGTAGAAGCACAACGTTCCGCCAATGAGACCGAGAAGCGGCCCAGGCATCCTGGTACGGCCGTCGACGACGATAAGCGTCACCGCGAGGATGATGACGAACAGGAATGCCAACGGGTGAATGATGCTGATGGGATGCAGAGATTCGCTGATACTGAAGAACGGCCCGATCTGGCTGAGGATAATCAGCAACCCGACGCTGTTCCTGAAACCGGCCATGACGGAATGCGGCGTGAACTTGATCGCGCGCCCGACTTGAAACAATCCGAACAGGATCTGCAGCAGCCCGGCCAGCAAGGCGCATACGACAATCGCCAGCAGGATATGGCCAGGATTGCCCGCGAATCCCGCACGATCCGTCAGCGAGGCGCCGAACGCGGCCAAGATGATCGCCGAGCTCAGGAGCGGCGATGCGACAATAAAGGACGAACTCGCGAATACTCCGTATATTGTGCCAACAATAATCGCGCTGAAAAGGCCAACAGCCGCGCCGTAGGAAACGTACGACGGCCCCAATGGGGCAAAAACGAGCACGCCTGCCGTAATGCAGCTCGGCAGCAGCGCGCAAGCCGCGCTCAATCCCGCGGAAATCTCGCGTAGCCAGAAAGCGGCGCCCCTGCCGAGCGCGAACTCGGCTCCGTCCTTCAATGATAGATTGGTCAATACCGCCTCCCGCTCCATCCTTACCGGCATTGCGGCGCTTTCTTGCGCGCCTTCAAATGCCAGAGCAGGTACGTGGTCTTACCGCGCGCCATAATGGATCCCCAAGTCGACGATATCCGAGAGCTCCGCGCGAGTGAACTCAATTTTGCGCCGGCACACCGGCCGTCCGACCCGGCAGATCAAGCACCGCTGCCGGATCGCCGGCCACTAATTCCATTTGAAACCGTCTGGCAAAATGCCCGCGGCGATGACGGCGCTATCCGGCCGGCATCAAGCCCTTGCATGCTTCCAGTTCGCCCTCCAGGCGATTGACGTTCTGCAGCAGCCGCTCGCTGCTGAGCTTGAGGAAATAAAATCCGAAGGTCGGATTCTGGAAGTAGAGCTCGCTGACCTTGTCATAGGTGATGACCAGCATCGAAACGTCTTCGAGACATTCGACGGTCTGGGTTCGCTGGCGCTCCGGCGTCAAAAATCCAAGTTCACCAACGAGCTGGCCGGGGTTCATCTGCAAGCCCAGCTCGACGACGCTGCAGTTGCCGCTGACGATATAGAACATCTCCGCAGCGGGGTCGCCCTTATGAAAAAGGATATCGCCTTTCTTGTAAGTGCGCTTGTGCATGAAGGGCTTGAGCCAGTCCATCGACAGATCGACCTGCGCAGCGGTGCGCACTTTCTTGACGAGCTCCAGCATCTCGTACAGCCGCAATGAATTCAGCACGATCAGAACGCCGTAGAGCGCCAGCGTCGGATAGGACGGATGCAAGAAACCGTAGACAACGAACAGAACATTGCTGCCGATCTCGCAAATGCGCAACGGCACCATGGTCTTCATGTAGTGGCTGGCGACGTACAGAGCCCCTGCAACGATGTATAGGCCCCATCCGATGTAACTAAGATCGGCGCTGATCTCCATCGATCCCCCCAATTGTGTTGGTGACGGCAACCGTTTCCCGCTGAGATGCCGACTTCGAAGCGGCTTTCACGAAGCGCATCCAAGCGCACCAAAGTGGCTCCGAAGCAAATGCAATGCCAGCTTCGCCCCGCCGCCTCAAGACCCGACGGCCCTCAGAGATCGACCTCTCGCTGCAGCTTTTCGGGATCCTCCAGGCAATAATAGCCGGACACTCGCGTGATGATCTTCGAGCGCATCCATTCGTTCACGGTTCGGCTGACATGCTCACGGGCGATGCCGGCCATCGCGGCGAGGTCGCTTTGGCTCATCTTCTGGCGGATGAGCACGCGACTGCCGCCGACATTCTGACCGAAGGCGTGCGCAAGGTCGAGCAAGGCGCGGGCAACGCGCCCTTTCAGGGGCAGGAAGCTCTCGGCCGCCACGATCTGATCGGTGTCGCGCAGGCGGGCAGCGAGAATATTGGCAAGATATCTGTAGATTTCCGGTTGCCGGGCGGCAAAAGCGTCGAATGCCCTGCGGCTGACGAACTGCATCGTACAATCGCGCAGAGCGCTCACCGAGGCCGAACGCGACTTGCCGTCGAGGATCGTCAGATCGCCGACGACGGAACCCGGGCCGAGAATGGCGAGGATGCGCTCGCCGCCGGACGGGGACGCGATGCTGACCTTAAGCAGACCTTCGTCCAGGCGGTAGAAGCCGTCGCCTGGGTCACCCGCGAGAAACAGGATCTCACCCGCGGCAAGATGGCGCGGCATCGCACTGGCAAGCAGCTCGGCCGACACGCGGTCGGGAAGGCCCGACAGCAGGTTGGCCTGTGGCGGCGGTGGTTTCGGCGGTCGTACCAATTTTCGCCCCGAGCTAGTACGCCGACCGGGCCCCTTCGCCAGGACCGGTCCGCCGGCAATCTAGCAGAAACGACCGCGGATGGCTGCATCGCGGGCACCCGGGTGCCGCTACTTCCAGGCCACCGTCATGTTGATCGGCGCAAGCGGATTCACGTCCTGGTTCGCTTGCGGGTGATAGCAAACCAGGTTGACGGTCCAGACGCCGACGATGATGGAGAAGAACGTAAGGCCGATGGTGATGGTGCTGCCCATGACGTGCTCCCTTGCGTTGGCCGGAAGCTGCTCCGAATTGACCGTGGAAGCTTGCTCCCGTCGATGATCAAATTATTAAGAAACCCTTAGCGGCGCTGTGACGCCGGTCACAAAGAGGCGGATTTCCGCCAGCCCCCTGACAGGATTTTTCACCTATTGCGCCGAGGCGCGCAAAAAAAGCGGCCCACGAGGGGCCGCTTGGAGGTGGGTCGTCTGGGGTGGGTTGGAGGCCCAAGCGCCCGGCCTTCATGGGGACGAAGGCCGGGAAATCTCAAATGGAATCAAACACCTTGATCTTCGCCACATCCGTGGTCTGGCTCTGGGCCGCCGCGCTCGTCACGGCTGGCTTGGGGCCTGCGTCAACGCCGATCAGGTTGCTGACGAGAGACGCAATCGCGAGGAAGAGCGTGGCAAACCCGAGCAAAATGGTCTTACGCATTGTCCGATCCCTGAACACCTCGGGAGCCCTCGCTCCCAACGATGCTCAGACTAGGAAGACGCTGCGGCTATTGCTGTGACCGACGTCACAAAAAGGCGTTTCTTGATCACCCGGTTTCTTCGGAAACGCCCAGGCCCGTTAACCATTCGCGCTGAAACGAGCCCAGGCCCGTTTCTGATTTGTTAACCTAAAAACTGGGCCTCGTTCAGAGCGCAAGGGATTCCAAGCAGCGTTCTCAAAGGGGGGCGGGGCGCACGCAAGGCAACTCGAAGCGCCTTGGATAGGGCGGAAATGCTATTTCGACGAACCAGAAGCCGTGACGTGCCAGAACGCCACTTCCTCGTCGGTCGCGTGAGCGGAGATGGCCTCGCCTTGGCCGGGTCCGGTACGTGGACCGCCGAGCACGCGCGCACGCTCGAACCGCTTCTCGATGCCGCAACGCGTCGCACATCCCTGCGTCAAGTCGTCATCGACCTGAGCCGGGTTGAACGCATCGATACCTACGGCGCATGGCTCATCGAACGCGCGCTTCGTATCTGGCGAAGCCGGGGCTGCGCGACCCAGGTCACCGGATTGTCCGAAAACTACCGCGACTTGTTCGCGAAGGTGCACGCAGGCACCCACGCAATGACGCCGGAGCCGCCCCGGCCGAACGCCGTCATTGCCACGCTGGAGAGCGTCGGCCGCACCATGACGGAGGTCTGGCTCGATCTCATGTCGTTGATGCGCATGGGCGGCGCTCTGATTGTCGCGTTTGGGCGCGTCCTCATTCGTCCCAGGACGTTCCGTTTCAACGCCACCGTCAAGCATCTCGAGCGCGTCGCCTGGAACGCGGTACCGATCATTCTGCTGATGACCATTTTGATCGGCGCCATCCTGGCGCAGCAGGGCATCTTCCATTTCCGGCAGTTTGGCGCCGCCATCTACGTCGTCGACATGATCGGCGTCCTGGTATTGCGCGAAGTCGGCGTGCTGATCGTCTGCATCATGGTCGCCGGCCGCTCCGGGAGCGCCTACACCGCCGAACTCGGGTCGATGAAAATGCGCGAGGAAATCGACGCCTTGCGCATCATGGGCTTCGATCCGGCCGAGGTGCTGATCCTGCCGCGTATCATCGCCCTGGTCATCGCCGTGCCGATCCTCACCTTCATCGGCTCCATGGCCGCACTCTACGGCGGCGGCATGGTCGCCTGGCTTTACGGCGGCATCCGGCCGGAGGTGTTTCTCGCCCGCCTGCACGATGCCGTGTCGATAAAGTCCTTCGTGGTCGGAATGGTCAAAGCGCCATTCATGGCGATCATCATCGGGCTGGTCGCTTGCGCCGAAGGTCTGAAGGTCGAAGGCAGCGCCGAATCGCTCGGCAGCCGGACGACGCAGGCGGTGGTCAAATCGATATTTCTGGTCATCTTGCTCGATGGCGCCTTTGCCATCTTCTTCGCTTCGATCGGGATATAGCCGATGACGTCGCCTGCGACCGAAGCCGTAATCCGCGTGCGCGATCTGGTCGTGACGCTGGAGGGCCATCGCATCCTCAACGGAGTCGACGTCGACCTCAACCGTGGCGAAATCCTCGGCTTCGTCGGCGCCTCCGGCGCCGGCAAGTCGACGTTGGCGCGCACCATCATCGGCTTGCTGCCGAAACAGGCCGGCCGCATCGAAATCCTCGGTATCGACATCGACAAGGCGAGTTACGAGCAGAAGCAGGCCATCGACCGCCGCTGGGGCGTGCTGTTCCAGCAGGGCGCGCTGTTCTCGTCGCTGACCGTCGGTAGGAACGTCGAATTCCCGATCCGCGAATACCTGCGTCTGTCCGACCGTCTCACCACCGAGATCGCGATCACCAAGTTGGAATTGGTCGGGCTCAAGCCCGACGTCTACCGCGAGCACCCGTCCGAGCTGTCCGGCGGCATGATCAAGCGCGTCGCCCTCGCCCGCGCGCTGGCGCTCGACCCCGAGATCCTGTTCCTCGACGAACCGACCTCCGGCCTCGACCCGATCAGCGCCGCCGAATTCGATCAGCTGATTCTTACCCTGCAGCAGACCCTCGGCATTTCGGTGATGATGGTGACCCACGATCTCGATAGTCTGCATCGGGCCTGCGACCGCATCGCGGTGCTGGGCGACGGCAAGATCATCGCTGACGGGACAATGGACGTTATGATGGCGTCGCAGCATCCGTGGCTGAAGGCATATTTCCATGGCGCGCGTGCGCACTCCGACTGGAATGTCGCGGTGAAAGGTTAGGACTGGAGTTGATCGATGGAGGACCGGGCGAAATTCGTCTTGATTGGGCTGTTCACGTTTGCCGTCATTGTCGGCGCGTTCGGCTTCGTCTTTTGGCTGCATAATGCGGCAGGGGAGCAAGAGAGCGCCACCTACCGCGTGATCTTCAACGGATCGGTCACGGGTCTGAAGCCCGGGGCACCCGTGCTGTTCAACGGCATCCGCGTGGGCGAAGTGACCGCGCTGCGCCTGACCGACAACCCGGCCCAGGTCGCGGTCGTCATGGCAGTCGCAAAAACGACCCCGATCCGCAAGGACACGCGCGTCACCCTCAATTTCGCGGGATTGACCGGCATCGCCTCGATCTCGCTCGAAGGCGTGCTGGCGAGCGCCCCGCCCTTGGTCAGCAAGAACGGCGAGCCGCCGACCCTTATGGCCAATGCCGACGCCAGTAAGGGCCTCTCAGAATCGGTGCGCAACTCCCTGAACAAGGTCAACTCGCTGATCGACGAGAACCAAGAAAACCTCCACAAGGCAATCGCCAACCTGGAGAACTTCACCGAGGCGCTGAAGCGTAACGGCGACCGCATCGACAAGCTCATGAAGAGCAGCTCGGACGCGATGGACTCGTTTCATACGCTGGGTGACAACCTCAACAAGCGCACCGCGGTGATCACCCGGGACGTCCACGAGGTCAGCAAGACGGCGAACGAGCAGATCAAGAATGTCGGCACCGAGGCGACCCGCGCCATGCAACACATCGACAAGGCGGTTGTTGACCTTGCCAACCACCCGCAGCGCTTTCTGTTCGGCGGCCCCAGCACGAATAAAAGATGACAGATGGCTTTATGCCGTTGAGCGGTCCCCGCCCCATCGATGGCCCTCAAATCCTCACCGAGTCAAATGGGGCCTGCCTCTGATGCTGAACAACATCAAACCTATAAATTAGCCTGTCCTTCACGGAAATCACGCAAGCGAGCCATTACCCAATCTGGCAATCGCCCTTCCCTAACCTCGCAGGTAGCCAACCAGCAGGGTACGCCTGCACCATTATCGAGCACCGCCAGTCCGCGTCGCATGAACGCTAACGCCATTCGTCGTGGGCATTGCCGCGCTTCTTTTATTATACGATGCTTCACTAAGGGCTTTAATCACTAAAAGGGGGCTACATGTCCTGGGTAGAGATTTTGGGATATGCGGCGTCTGCTGCGGTGCTCACAACCTTCTGCATGAGCACCATGATCCCTCTCCGCATCGTTGCCCTGGGCAGCAACGTTCTGTTCTGCGCCTACGGATATTTCGATCACCTGTATCCCGTCCTCATCCTCCACGCCGTCTTGTTCCCGGTAAACCTGCTGCGGCTCGTTCAATTTTATCGCTTGGTCCAGGACGTGCGCGATGCCCATCGGGAAGATCTGCCGGTTCAAAGCCTGCTACCCTATATGACCGAGCTAAATCTCGCGGCAGGAGACACGCTCATCCGCAAGGGTGAACGAGCCGATCAACTTTATTTTCTCATGGACGGGACCCTTGAAATCCCTGAACTCGGCAAAACGCTCGAGAGCGGCGCGGTACTCGGAGAAATCGGCGTTTTCGCCCGAAACCAGGAGCGTACGGCAACAGTAGTGTGTCGCACTAACTGTCGTTTGTACGCTTTGAGCGAAAGCAAAGCCAAGCAACTCTTCTTTCAAGATACTTCTTTCGGCTTCGCCATCATGCAGCTGATCATCAATCGGCTATTGGAGAATAACAGGCAACTGCAGGAAGCGGGCGCCGGCTGACGATGCCTCACGTATCTTGACCGAATGCCCCTGAGAAGCGCTCGGGCACCTACTACCTCATTCTACCGGCGGTGAACCGCGCTTCCCAAGCGTGTGCCGCGCTCAAGACCGCGCAAAACGTGCAAGCAAATGAAATTGGCACATCGTCAAATTAACTGACGCGCCGAGATACACTACAAATTTCGGCCGATGCCAACATAAGAGGCTTTTCATGCTGCACGGTTCCGAATATGACTGGAACCTCTCTGGGGCGACGGAGTTTGGGTTGTAGGGGGCGCATAACAGCGCACGGCCCGAAAAATAAGCTGTTGAATCATAGAACAAAAAGGCAGGCCGCTGTGCCTCGGAGGACACCATGAAAAGAGACGATCTCAAAACGAACCAGCCCGCCCATGCCGGTCTCAACCGGCGCCAATTCGTACAGGTCGGACTGGCCGGCGCCACCGCCGCGGGTGCGCTGTTGCGGGGCGGCAGCGCCTTTGCGGCCGAGAAAAGCTATCCTGCGCTTGGCACCTTCCCGGCCGGCATCCACAACAATTCCGTCTTTGTCGGCGGCGTCATGCCGCTCACGGGGCCCTATTCGAGCTCGGGCAAGGACATGCAGTACGGCTTCGAGCTCGCCGTGAAGCATATCAATGAAGGCGGCGGAGTCGCCGAGCACATGGCCTCCTTGAAGGGGCACAAGGGCCTGCTCGGCAAGAAGATCGAGACCGGTGTCGCCGACAGCGAGACCAAGCCGAACCCAGCGATTCAGGCGGCCACGCGCTTCATCCACAATAACAAGGCCATCATGCTCACCGGCGCGGTGTCGAGCGCGGTGGCGATCGCGCTCGAGAAACTCGGCCAGCGCGACAAAGTCATCTTCATGGTCGGCAACAGCGGCTCCAACGACACCACCGGCAAGGACTGCCAGCGCTATGGCTTCCGCTCGCAGAACTCCGCCTACATGGCGGCCAAGGCGCTCGTCCCGGTGCTGGCCAAGCAGTTCGGCAAGGGCAAGAAAGTCGCCTACCTGACGCCGGACTACACCTACGGCCACAGCGTCTTTGACTCGATGAAGGAGTTCGCCGGCAAGGAAGGCTGGACGGTCGCGACCAACCAGCTCGCCCCGCTCGGCACCACCGACTTCTCTTCTTACCTGCTCAACATCGCGAACTCCGGCGCCGACGTTTTCGTCAACATCGCCTTCGGCGCCGACGCCGTGGCCTCCACCAAGCAGGCCCAGCAGTTCAACATCCTGCAGAAGATGAAATACGTGGTGCCGAACATTTCCCAGTTCCAGGCCAAGGAGCTCGGCGCCAAGATCATGGGCGGCACCTACGGCACCCAGCCCTGGTGGTGGAAAGAAGAAGACCATTTCCCGCTCGCCAAGATCTTCGTGGCCGACTTCGAGAAGAAATACGGCTACAAGCCGCGCTGGGGCGCCAGCGAAGCCTATGTGCAGATGATGGTGTGGGCCGATGCCGTCACCCGCGCCGGCACCTTCTATCCGGTCGCCGTCATCAAGGCGCTGGAGTCGGGCCACAAGGTCGATACCATCTACGGCGAGGTCTGGTATCGCGAAGGCGATCACCAGCTGGTGCGCCCGGTGCCGGTCGTGCAGGGCAAGACGCCCGCCGAGATGAAGGGCAAGGAAGACTACTTCAAGATCGTCGAGATCGTGAAAGGCGAGGACGCCATGCCGCCGCTCAAGGCCACCGGCTGCAAGATGCCGGGCTACGGCGCGTAATCGGCGACGCCAATGCTAACGATTACGGCCCGGTGAACCCGTTTCACCGGGCCGTTGTCAAAAGCGGTGGGGCAAGCCTTGCTCATCCGCAGCAGTCCTGCCAAATTCGACCGGTCCACTCGCGTGGAATTTCCCGCGACTATGACACCTGCGCGCGTCCGCGCGGCACACCACCGTATCGAGTATCGCTCTTGAGAACCTTACCATGCCGACGCTAGGCCAGTTCCTCTCGCAAGCGTTCAATGGCCTCGCCTTCGGCAGCCTGCTCGCGCTCATCTCCAGCGGGCTCACCATCATCCTCGGCACCCTCGGCGTCCTGAACTTCGCGCATGGCGCCATGTTCATGCTCGGCGCCTACACCGCCTATATCGTACTCAGCCATTTCGGCTCCTACGCGCTGGCCCTACTCGGCGGCGCGCTGGCGCTGTTCGTCGTTGGCATCATCACCGAGCGCGTGCTGATCCGGCGCTATTACGACCGCCCCCCGCAGGATCAGATCCTGGTCACCTTCGGCCTCGGCATCATGATGGTGGAGGCCATGCGCTACGGCTTCGGGGGCCTGAGCCAGCGCGTGCCACTGCCGAGCTGGGGCCACGGCATCGTCAACTTCGGCTACTTCTTCTATCCGATGTACCGCGTCGAGGTGATCGCCATCGTGGCCGTGATCCTCATCATCTTTTATCTGCTGCTCTACCGCACCTCGATGGGCCTGATCGTGCGCGCCGGTATCGAGGACCCGATGATGGTCGGCCTGCTCGGCATCCATCTGCGCCGCGTCTTCATGATCGTGTTCTCGCTCGGCGCGGTCGCCGCCGGCATCGCCGGCGTGATCTACGCGCCGCTGGCGTCCGTCATCCCCGACATGGGCGAACCGTTCCTGGTGCAGTCCTTCGTCGTGGTGGTGATCGGGGGCCTGGGCTCGTTCCCCGGTGCCGTGGTCGGCGGCATCGTCGTCGGAGAGATGCTCAGCCTCACCACCATATTCAACCCGGCTTACGCGCAAGCCGCGATCTACGCGGCGATGACGCTGGTGCTGATCATCAGGCCGCGCGGCCTGTTCGGCGCTCACGGGCGGATGTAGCGGCCATGAAGTCCTCATCCCTAGCCCGCTGGGTGCCCGAGATCATCGTGGCGGTCGCGCTCGTGGTGCTGCCGCTGCTGTTCGGCGCGAATTCGCTCGACCTGCTCACCCGTATTCTGCTCTGGGGCCTGTTCGGCCTTGGCTTCTCGCTGCTGTTCGGCTTCGCCGGCCTGCTCTCCTTCGGCCAGGCCGCATTCTACGGCACCGGCGGCTTCGTCACCGCCTATCTCTTGACCGCCAATATCATCGGCAACGTCTGGCTCTCCATCGTGATCGGCGTCGGCGCCGCCGCATTGTTCAGCGTGGCGGTTGGCATCCTCGCGCTGCGCCGAGTCGGCATCTATTTCGCCATGATCACGCTCGCCTTCGGCGAGCTTTCCTACTTCCTCGAAAACTCGCCGCTGTCGCACTTCACCGGCGGCGAAAACGGCCTACCCGGCATTCCGGCGCCGTCGCTGCAACTGGGTTCGTTCAAATACCTCTTCACCGGAAGCTGGCCGAGCTACGAGCTGATCGCGGCGCTTTTCTTTGCCGGCTACCTGCTCGCCCGCTTCATCATGCAATCGCCGGTCGGCAACGTGCTGATCGGCATCAATCAGAACCCGGGCCGCACCGCCGCCCTCGGTCATCACGTGCCCGGCTACAAGCTCGCGGTGTTCGTGCTGGCGGGCGCCTATGCGGGGCTTGCCGGTTCGCTGCTCGGTATTTTCCAGAGCTACATGCCGCCGTCGGCCTTCGCGCTCGAGACCTCCGGCCAGCTCGTCATCCAGACCGTCATCGGAGGTGCCGAGATCCTGCTCGGCCCCGCCATCGGCGCCGCCATCTGGCTTTCGCTGCGGGATTTCCTGCAACAGGTGCCGGTTGTCGGCGATCTGTGGAAGTTCATCCTCGGTTTCGCCTTCGTCCTGCTGGTGACTCTGCTGCGCCGCGGCGTCGGTGGCGAGCTTTACGCGCTGTGGCTGCGCAAGCGCCCCGGCGGCCTGATGCCCGCCGCCGCGGCTGCGCACGAACGCCTGGCCCCGGCCGAAGTCGTCGAGTTGCTGCAGCCGCTGACCGCGCCCAAGGACGGTGCGCTCGCGCTCGACGTCCAGTCGGTCAGCAAGAGCTATGGCGGCATCCACGCCAACGCTGACGTCACCTTCCAGGTGCCGGCCGGCGCGCTCTACGCCGTCATCGGACCAAACGGCGCGGGCAAGAGCACCTTCCTGCGCATGCTGGCCGGCGAGGAACACCCCGACAGCGGCAGCATCCGCGTCAATGGCGTCGAACGCACCGCCGCCGACGTCACCGCGGCCACTCAGAATGGCGTCGCCAAGAGCTTCCAGATCAATCAGCTATTCCCGCACCTCACGGTGCGGCAGAACCTGCGCCTTGGCGCTTCCAGCCGCTATCGCGGCCGCATCCGCTTCGACATCTTCCGCCGCGCGGACTCCATCGCTGCGGTCGAAAAACTGGTCGATGCGCTGCTCGACGAATTGGATCTCGCCCAGCACGCCGACGTGCCGGTCGATACCCTCGCCTATGGCGAGAAGCGCCGGATCGAGCTCGGATTGGCACTTTCTTCCCGCCCCTCCGTGCTGCTGCTCGACGAACCGCTGGCGGGCCTGAGCCCCGCCGAACGCGAGGACGTCAAGCAGCTCATCAAGAGCATCCGCAAGGGCCGCACCATCGTGCTGGTCGAGCACGACATGGACGCCGTGTTCGAGCTGGCCGAGCGCATCATGGTGATGCACGACGGCAATCGCCTGACAGAAGGCGACCCCGAAGCCATCCAGAAGAACAGCCAAGTGCAAGAAGCCTATCTCGGCGGGGTCGACTTCTGATGAACATGATCGAGCTCGACAAGGTCAACAGCTACTACGGCGACTCGCACATCCTGTTCGACGTCTCGATGGAGGTGCGCGAGAAGGAAGTGGTCGCGCTCCTCGGCCGCAACGGCGCCGGCAAGTCGACCACGCTCAAAACGCTCGCGGGCGTCCTGCATCCGCGCTCGGGCTCCATTCACCTTGCCGGCGAGCCGATCGACAACCTGCCGACCTACGAGATCGCCCGCCGCGGTCTGCAGCTCGTGCCTGACGAGCGGCGCATCTTCGGAGGCCTGACGGTTGCGGAAAACCTCAAGGTCGCATCGCTGACCGCCACCGATCCGTGGCCGATCCGACGCATCTACGACATGTTCCCGCGGCTGGAAGAACGCAAAGAGTCGCGCGGCGGCAATCTGTCGGGCGGCGAGCAGCAGATGCTGGCAATCGCGCGTGCGCTGATCCGTGATCCGCGCGTCATCCTGCTCGACGAGCCGTTCGAAGGGCTGGCGCCGGTGATCGTCCGGGACATCATGGACGTCTGCAAGCGGCTGGTGCAGGAAGGCCCGACCGTCATCATCGTCGAGCAGAACCTGCGCGCCGCCTTGAGGCTCGCCCACCGCGTCTACGTGCTCAATAACGGCCACATGGTGTTCACCGGCACGCCAGACGAGCTGAACGCCAACCCGGACGTGACCAGTCGGTATATCGGAGTTTGACGGCAGCCGCCTGTCTCGCCGCGCGTACTGTCCAACCAATTTCGAATTTCAGCGTCTGGCCACTGGCGTCAAGCAGGCATTCGTCCTGCGGACATGTCTGTCTTGGGTCATGGGTCATGACCGGCTGTTCGCCCATTTCTCCCGAAGGTCCGCTCTACTGTCGAGCAACGGCCCCTCATTTGGTATGGCGGGGGCCCCAGATCGTATCAAATGCGGTCGGCATGAGATCGCAATTTGACGTATTGCCCCTCTTTGGCGAGCCGCCATGCGGCGGAGGTTTCCACAGCAAGCGAGCCGACGTCTCGGGGAAGTCAAAATTTCCCTTTATGCTTCCCGCCATGCCGGCTAAGCCGTTGCTTCTGCGACATAATTGTCACCGGGAGTCGATGACAATTCGATCATTTGTGACTATTGTTGCGGGTCATCCAACAGTATTCACGTCAGCTGCGTCGAGTAAGGATTCGGAATGTGGTTCGCCGCGCGGCGGCAATTATGGCACTGCGTCACTCTTTGCCTTATAGGGGGAATCCTGCTCTGGCCACACGGTGCCCGGGCGTTCGACTTCTTCGGCCTGTTCGGCGACAAGCCGCCGGCCGTTTCGCAGAAGTCGCTGCCCTATTCGGTAAAATTCAGCATCTCCGGTGGGCCGACTGACTGGACCGGCGCGTCCGAGCTGACGGCCCCGCTGCAGGAAGCCTCCAACCTCTACAAGCTGCGCCAGAACGCGCCGATCAGTGGCGCCAGCCTGGTGCAACGAGCGGCGGGCGACCTCGCGCCGATGCTCGATGCATTATGGGGCGCCGGCTACTACAACGCCAAGATCGAGATCGAGATCGCCGGGCACTACCTGCGCCTCGGCCAGTCGCCGCCGCCGGGTGTCGCGGCCGCCGCCGAGGCCTACCGCGGGCGCAAGTTGGTGCCGATCCAGATCGCGGTGAAAGCCGGCCCGCTGTTCCGCCTGCGCCACGTCCGCATCACCGATGCCCGCACCGGCCGCCCTTTCCCGCCCGACATCCTGCCGCCGCGTGCCATCAAGCTTGCCTCTGGCGATCCCGCCCGCGCCGCCGATATCCGCGCCGGCCGCGCGGCGCTGGTCGACTGGTTCCGCGGCAAGGGGCATCCACTTGCCAAGGCCACCGCCACCAAGCCGGTCGTCTTCCACGACAAGCAGGTGATGGATGTCGCGATCGCCATCGCCCCCGGCCCGCGAGCCGCGTTCGGCACGGTGCGCATCACCGGCCAATCGCAGGTCGACCCGCGCGCGGTGCGCTCGCACGTCTATTTCGAGCCCGGCGATCTCTACTCGCCAAAGAAGATCGCCGACGCACGCAAATCCATCCTCGGTGGCCTGCCCGCCATCAGTTCGGTGCGCATCCGTGAAGCCAAGAAACTCGACGCCAATGGCCGGCTGCCGATCACCGTCGACGTGACCGACCGTAAGCGCCACGTCGTCGGCTTCGACGCGCGCTATTCGACCCTCGATGGTCCGGACCTCAAGGCCTATTGGCAGGACCGCAATCTATTCGGCGGCGGCGAAAGCCTGCGCTTCGAAGGCGAAGCGTTCCTGCCGCCGCAGACCTACTCCTCTTTCATCGACAGCCTCGACACCTTCGGCTGGTCCGACCTCGGCGGCCGCTTCAAGGCGAGCTTCGTCAAGCCGGCGCTCGCCGGCACGCGCAACGACCTGCTGCTCAACGCGCTGGTCGAAAAGAACCGCACCGGCGGCGACCAGTACGGCGGCTATACCGCCAAGCGAAGCCAGGCCAGCGGCGCCATCCGCCACCGCTTCAGCAACACATCGTGGGCGCAGATTGGTTTCCTCGGCGAGAAGGGCGAAACCACCGACTCGCTGGGCACGGTCGATTATCGCCTGTTCGGCATTCCGGCCTCGGTGACCTACGATTCCACCGATCGGCCGCTCGACCCGACCCGCGGCGTGCGCGCGACCGCCTCGATTGCCGCCTATCCGACATTCTTCGGCTCGTCGGTCGGGTTGCTCGAAACCAAGGTGCAGGGCTCGACCTATTACGCCGTCGACGATGACGCGCGACTAGTGCTGGCCGCGCGCGCCACGGTCGGCTCAGTCGTCGGCGCGTCGCTTGATGCCATTCCCGCCAATCACCGCTTCTACGCCGGCGGCGGCGGCTCGGTGCGCGGCTATCGCTATCAGGGCCTGAGCCCGCTCGACGCGAGCGGCCAGGTGATCGGCGGCCGCAGCCTGTTCACAGCGTCGTTCGAGGCGCGCTGGCGGGTGACCGACACGATCGGCCTGGTGCCGTTCCTCGACATGGGCCAGGCGTTCCGCGCGGAATATCCTGATTTCAGCGAACCGCTGCGCTACGCGGCGGGTTTAGGATTCCGCTACTACACCGCCATCGGCCCCATCCGTGTCGATGTGGCCTTGCCGCTCAATCCGCGTCCCGGCGACGCCGGCTATGGCATCTATTTCGGCATCGGACAGGCGTTCTGACATGCGGCGCTTGAGACGATCGACGATCATCGGTGCGCTTGCGATCCTGGCGATCGCGGCGGCGCTGACGCTCGGCTCGACGCTTGCAAGCCGCAGCGCCGATGACAGCAAGGGCGTGCTGGCGAGCTTGTTGTCACGCGTGCTGTCGACGCCGACGACCCAGGTGTCGATCGGCCGGGTCGACGGCGCCTTGTCGTCCGACGCCACCATCCACAACGTCACCATCGCCGACCGTGACGGCGTGTGGCTGAAGCTCGACAAGGCGCGCATCATCTGGAGCCGCACGGCGCTGCTGCTGCATCAGCGGCTCGAGGTCGACAAGCTTGAGGTCGGCGACCTGCAGATCCTGCGCCGGCCACTGCCGTCGGATCAGCCGGTCGCCGGCAGCGACCAGCCGATCCTGCCGCAATTGCCGGTGAAGATTGAGATCAAGGCCTTCGCGTTGAAGCAACTGGTGCTGGGCGCACCGGTGGTCGGACAAGCCGCGCGCCTCAGCGCCAGCGGCAGCGCCAGTCTCGGCGATCCCTCCGAGGGGCTGAACCTGCATTTCGAGGCGCACCGGCTCGACGCACCCGGCAGCGTCACCGCGCAATTTGCGCTGGTACCGAAGACGCAAAGCCTGACCCTCAAGCTCGCCGCCCACGAACCCGCCGGCGGGCTGGTGGTGCACGCGCTCAACCTGCCGGGTCTGCCGCCATTGTCGCTCAACCTCGACGGTTCCGGCACGCTCGACGCCTTTGCCGCGCAACTGACATTCGACGCGGGCAAGGACATCGGCGCCACCGGGTCGGCCAAAGTGCGGAGGATCGCCGATACGCGCAAAATGACCCTCGATCTCAAGGCACGCATCGCCGGATTGTTACCCGCACCGGCCGCCCCTGTCTTTGCGGGTACGACGAGCCTCAACGGCATGATCGGCTTTGCCGACAGCGGCGCCATCGCCATCAAGCCGCTCACGGTCCAATCGCAGACCGCGCGCCTCACCGTGCAGGGCACGCTGTCGCCGGATCAGATCGCCGACCTGACGATCTCCGCCAAGGCGCTCGACAATGCCGGCGGCAAGACGACGGCGGGCAACGTCGCCATCGGCAAGCTTGCCTTCGACGCCACGGTCACCGGCCCCATCACGCGCCCGCGTGTCGACGCTCATCTAGACGCGGCGAACGTCAGCACGCCGCAGGGCAGCCTGAAGACGCTCGCCGCGCGCTTTGCCACCACGCCTGCCACCGGCGCGAACGCGAAGACGGCGCCGATCCCGTTCACGGCCGACGCCAAGGCGACCGGCGTCGCGCCGAGCGACCCGGCGCTGGCGCGCGCGCTCGGCACCTCGTTCACCCTCACCGCCGCCGGCACGGCGAATGACGGCGTCGCCGATGTCCAAAACGCGCGGCTAACCACGCCGACCGCCGATATCGCCTTCACCGGCCGCATCGGCCAGCCCGAACTGCACGGCCGCCTGACAGTGCACGCCGGCGACCTCGCCCGCTTCGGCGATCTCGCCGGGCTCAAGCTCGCTGGCGTCCTCGATCTTTCGGCCTCCCTCAACGGCGTGCCCAAGGACGGTCACATCGAAGCCGTGCTCGATGGCCACGCCGACAAGTTCGCCACCGGCATCGCCGCCATCGACGGCCTCGCCGGCGGCCGGCTGACCCTGACCGGCAGCATCGGCAAGTTGCCGCACGGCGGCTACCGCATCGGCAATCTGCGCCTCGTCGGCCGGCACGCCAGCGCGCGCGCCGATGGCGAAGCCACCACCGACAGGGCCGGCATCAATGTCCAATTCACGATCCCCGAGCTTAAGTATGCGGACAAGCGCCTGACCGGCGCGGCTTCCGGAAAGCTGCGCCTGACCGGCTCAGTCACCAAACCCGACGCCACCATCAACATCACAATGGCCAACGGCAGCGCCCTGGGCCGGCCGATTCCGCGCCTGACATTGGAAGCAACTGCCACCGATCTAACCGGACAGCTTGCGGCCAAGGCCAAATTGAGCGGCTCGGTCGGCGGAAAGCCGGCGCAAGGCGCGCTCAATCTCGCCAAGCGTGCGAAAGGCGGCTGGCAATTGGACAACCTCGATCTGCGCGTCGGATCGGTGTCGGCCAAGGGGGCGCTGACACTCGATGCCGACAATCTCGCCGACGGCCGGCTCACCATCGACGCGCGCGATCTCGACGATATCTCGCCGCTGGTCCTCACCAAACTGTCTGGCGAGCTGCACGCCGACACGACCCTGAGCGTCGCCAACGGCGGGCAGAGCGGCACGCTGTCGGCGCAAGCCCACGCCATCAAGATCGGCGCGTCAAGCCTCGACCGGCTCGACGCCGACATGCGAGTGAGCGATATTTATCGCCGGCCGATCATCGACGGCCAATTGAGCGTCGACCGCGCCCGCTTCGGCGGCGAAGACATTTCTCAGGTGCGGTTGACCGCAAAGGCCGCCGGCGGCGCCAGCGCCATCACGCTCACCGCACGGGCGCGCGGCTTCGCCGTCGATGCCCGCGGCAAGCTCCATGCATCGTCGCCGGTCCGGCTCGATCTCGCATCGCTCACCGCGCGACGCGGCAAGCACCGCATCGCGCTCGCGCATTCGACCACCCTCACCTTCCGCGACGGCGGCATCGAGGCCAAGTCGCTGCTGCTGGCGCTCGACCGCGGCCAGCTTTCGATCGACGGCCGTCTCGGCAAGACGCTCGACGTGTCGTTGCGGGCGCAATCCGTGCCTTTGTCCGTATCGGAAATGGTGATGCCGAAACTGGCCCTGTCCGGCACCCTGAACGGCGATGCCAAGATCACCGGCACGGCCAAGTCTCCGACCGGCACCTGGAAGCTGCGCATCGATAAGCTCGTCACCGCGCAGACCCGCAACAACGGCGTGCCGCCGATTACCATCGCGGCCTCCGGCCGGCTCGCCAATCACCGCACCAGCCTCGACGCCACCATCCGCGCCGCCGGTGCCGGCACGCTCAGCGCCAAGGGCACCGTGCCGCTCAACGGCGACGGGCTGGACCTCACCTTGCGCGGGCCGGTCGATCTCGGCGCCGTCAATCAAACCTTGTCCGCGAGCGGACGCCAGCTCACCGGCAAGGCGCAGATCGACATGCGCCTGCGCGGCAGCCTGGCGCGGCCGAAGGTCGACGGCACCGCGACCATCCGCGACGGCGGCTATCGCGACGCCAGCCTCGGCGTGCGCCTGAGCCACATCACCGGCCGGCTCAGCGCACGCGGCGACACCATCCGGATCGAGCGGCTGACCGCCCAGACCTGGGATTCCGGCACCATCTCGGCGCAGGGCCAAGTACGCATTGCGCCCGACGCCGGTTTCCCCGGCACCATCCGCATCACCGGCCGCAACGCCAAGCTGGTCGCCAACGACGTGGTGACCGCGATCGCCAACCTGTCGCTGACGTTATCGGGACCGCTGACGCGCGATCCGAAGATCGGCGGCCGCGTCGATGTCGTCTCGATGGACATCACCATTCCCGAGCGCCTGCCCACGACCTTGCAGCCACTCGCCGGCACCCGCCATGTCGATGCCCCGCCCGAAGCGGCGGCGCGACTCGCACTGGAAGCCAAGGCCAAGGCGCGTGCGGGCCGCAAGCCCGCCTTCGACGCGGCGCTCGATCTTGCCATCAGCGCGCCCAACCACGTGTTCGTGCATGGCCGCGGCATCGACGCCGAGCTCGGCGGCCGCTTGCGGCTGCACGGCCGGCTGTCCGATCCGGTGACCATCGGCGGCTTCGAGCTGCGCCGCGGACGGATGTCGGTTGCCGGCACGCGGCTCGATTTCACCCAAGGCCGCATCACCTTCGCTGGGAGCCTGACGCCAGAGCTCAATCTGGTCGCGCAAACCCAAGCCACTAACATCACCGTAACCATCACGGTCACCGGCCGGGCCGACGCGCCGCGCTTCGCCTTCAGCTCCAGCCCCGCTTTGCCGCCGGAAGAGGTCCTCTCCCGTCTGCTGTTCGACAAGGCAAGTGGCGGGCTCTCACCGACGCAAGCGCTTCAGGTGGCGCAGGTTGCCGCCCAGTTCTCCGGCGGCGGTGGCAGCGACGTGTTCGAGCGCGTGCGTCGCGCCCTCGGTGTCGACAGCATCGATGTCTCGGTCGGCAGCAGTGGCGACCCCAAAGTCGGCCTATCGCGCGCCATCAACCGGCGTATCAGCGTGGGCGTGAAGGCCGGCCGCCAGGCGGGAGATAGCGGCGTCTCGGTCGACATCGACGTCACACGTCATATCCGGGCGCAAGGCGAGGTCGACCGCAACGGCGGCGGCGCCGTCGGCGTCGGCATGGAATGGGAATACTGACGCCTATTCCTGAAGAGGCCGTCCTGCCGCGCACAAAGATGCACCGGCATTGCCGCCCGTTTGCGAGACTTTAGTTTGACTGGCTGAGGGACTTGGACGCCGATGCGGCCAGCGCCCACGAAACCCAACGCCAACGAGGAGCGGATGTTCTCGTCGAGCCGATAAAGGCTGATGCCGAGCAGCGACGGCAGCACGCTCGGCGCGATGCCGTGGGCAAGGACCTGGATACGGCGCCAGTCAGTTCGAGGGCATGCGTGGGCGTCCGTGCTGCCCGCCTCGCCGTCCAGAACCCCTGATGACGGCCAATCCAATGTCCGCGGGAAATTCCCCGAACTTTCTGAGACGAGGGTCGCCGTAAGCGGTGGTGTGGCCGCTCCCGCGTGTCGCCAAACCCTTCACGCCTGGTAATCCTTGATCCGGCTCTTCATCCTAGTGGCAACTGTCTCAAGGGCGATGGCAAACGCCAGGATGATATAGGTGATCAGCCCCACCTCCCGCAGGTCGAAATAGTAGCCACTGGCCATGAAGAGATCGAAACCGACTCCGGAGGCCCCTGCCGCGGCCCCCATGGCGACGGCGTTGGCGAAATTGATCTCGAAGCGCATGAAGGTCCACGACAACAGGTAAGTGGACGACGACGGGATGACGGCCTGGAACACGATCTGCCACCAGTTGGCGCCGCTCGCCTTGAGGGCCTCGATGACGCTGCGGTCAAGGTCTTCGAAGGATTCAGCGTAGGCCTTGGTCAGGTAGCTGATGGAATGGAATGTCATGCCGACGACCGCAGCCGTGGCGCCCAAGCCGGCGGTCACAGCAAAGATCAGAACCCAAAGGATGGTCGGCACCGCCCGGATAACGGCCACGAAGGCCTTCACCACATTGGTCACCCATATCGGCGCCAGATTTTGCGCGCCCAGCAGCCCCAGGAACAGCGCGATGCCGCCGCCGAACAAGGTGGTCAGAAATGCCAGTCCCAGGGTGATGACCACCTCGTAAAGCGCCTTGGCAAATGAAAGGCGCGGGCCACCAGGGTGCAGGAAAATAATTCTCAGGTTGGAAAGCGTATCGAGCACGGCTTTCGGCAGGTCGACTTCGCCATAGTCGAGGGTGGTAAAGGCATAAACGGTCGTCACCACCAGCACCAGCAGCAACAACCGGATAACGATCGTCTGTTTGGTTAGCGCCTTTACCGGCAGGCAGAGCGTCGGCGCGACGGCAGCCAAGCCACCCTGTCCACTCACACTGTCTTGCAACTGCGTCACAGGATGATCCTTCGGATGTAGTTCGAGATCATCTCGATGACCAGGATCGTGATCACGATCAGGATCACCACCAGGCTGGCGTTATGGAACTGGAAGTTCTTGTAGTAGAGGTCGAAGGAGAATCCGACACCGGTTCCGGTCAACAGACCGACCAACGTGGCATCGCGGATGTTGGTGTCGATCATGAACAGCAGCCAGCTGATCATCTGCGGCAGGCTCGAAGGCAGCACGGCCTGCAGAACGATCGACAAATAGCTGGCGCCCGTGGCCCGCAGCGCTTCCACCGCATCGATGCTGGCCTCGTCGACCGTCTCGATGAAGGCGCGGGTCAGGAAGCCGAGCGAGCCGAAGAACAACGCGAGATAGCCGGTGATCTGGCTCTGGCTGAACGCCAGCATCAGGATCATCGCCCAGGCCACCAGCGGGATGTTGCGAAACACCGACGCCAACCCGCGGGCAAGGACGCTGAAGACGCCGTTGATCCGCGTCGTCCTAGACCCGACCATCGCCAACACCGTGGCAAAGAGCGCGGCGACCGTGGTCGACGCGACCGACATCAGCACAGTTTCCCACAGCTTCTCGGCGATGTCCGGCAGCTTTGTCAGCGAATGCGCGTCGGGATAGAAATTTCTCATGCCCCAGGCGATGGCCTTGCCGATGCTGGTAAAGCCCGCGACGACGTCATACTGGGTGATGACGATCGAGCCGACAGTCAGCGCACCCAGGAGAGCGAAGAAAACCAGGGTATTGTTGCGGCGCCGGACGAAGATGTCAGCTGGCATACCTCGCCTCGAGCCGGACGTCAGGACGATGAATTTCCCGCGCGGCTACGGCTTCCGTCCCGTAGATTTCCGCGATCCGCTCGGGCGAAAGCTCGTCCGGCCGGCCGTCGAAGACGATCCGGCCCTTGTTGACGCCCAGGATGCGGTCCGAATACTTGAGCGCGACATCCACCTGATGCAGGTTGACGATCAGGGTGATGTGCATCTGCCTGGAAAAGCCCTTCAACTGTTCCATGATGATGCGCGACGCATTGGGATCGAGCGAGGCGATCGGCTCGTCGCAGAGGATCATCTTGGGATCCTGGACCAGCGCCCGGCCGATACCGACCCGCTGCTTCTGCCCGCCGCTGAGGCGGTCGCAGCGCTGATAGATTTGATCGCCGAGGCCCAGCATCGCGATCACGTCCGTGGCCTGCTGCTTTTCCTCGCGGCTGTAGCGTCCCATCGCGCCGGCAAGCGTCGACTTGGAGCCGAGCCTACCATGGAGGACGTTCTCGATCACGGTCAGCCGGTCGACGAGGTTGTAGTGTTGGAAGATCATGCCGATCTTGCTGCGCAGCTTCTTGAGATCCTTCCGATTGAGCGCGCCGACCGAAACACCCTCGAAGTGAACTTCGCCTTCGCTGACCTCGATCATCCGATTGATACAGCGCAGAAGCGTCGACTTGCCGGCGCCCGACGGGCCGATCACCGAGACGAACTCGCCGCGTCTGATGGAAAAATTGACGCCGTCCAGCGCCGGCTTGGCGCCGTCGTAGGACTTCACGAGGTGGCTGATCTGCAGCAGCGGCTGGCTGGGAAGTTGCGAAATCTGTGTCATCGGTGATCCCTCGGGAGAGGTGCAAAGCCGGCAATGCATGTCCGGGGCCCAGCGGCGGCCGAGCCCCGGCGGGGTGCGGCCCCCTACTTGATGCCCAGAACCTTGCGCATCGGGTCGTACCAAGAGTTGGAGACCTTCACGAACCGCGCGGGGCGCGTGAAGTCCGAGCTCTTGCTGCCCTTAGGCGCGAAGATTTTCGGGTTGTTGGCCACCGCGTCCGAGCTCAGCGCGTCGGCGATCTTGCTCATGGTCGCCTTGCTCAGGAAGGCGCTGTTCACCTCGACCGGCGGGTTCAGCACAGGGATCGACTTGATGATAACGAACTCCTTGCCGCGCACCGCGGCGAACGGCGCGCCGGCATCCTTCTTGACCATGTAGACGGCGCCGGCGGTGTTCTCCTTGCCGGACTCCAGCTTCACGTAGGCCGCCACCAGGAAGTCGCACACGGCCGACACGTCGGAGCGGCCGGTCAGGACGTTGACCAGCGACAACTGGTGCGAGCCGCCGAACATCACCTTCTTGAAGAAGCGACCCGAACCGCCTTGCGCCAGATCGTCCTTCTTCAGGTTTTTCCACTTCGTTTCCTTGGTGAACTGCCCCAGGATCGCGGCCGCCGGCATATTGAAGCCGGAGGTGGAGCTGGTGGAAACGAATGACATCCGCTTGCCCACGATGTTGTCGATGTTAAAGACGCCATCCTTCTGATACTTTTTCGCGTTGCTCTTCTTGACCACGAAGCGGCTGTAGTAGAGCGCGTCCTTCAACGTTCCAGACGGCCCCGTGTTGACCACCAGCGGAATAACCTTGGGATCGCGGGCATGCGACGTCAGATATTCGTTGGCCCCGAACCAGCCGAGCTGGGCCTGGCCGTTTTCCAGGGCAGCGATGGCAATCGCGTAGTCGGTGGTGAGCTTGTTGACCACCTTCTTGCCGGTGGCCTTGGCAACGACCTTGGCGATTTCGTCGCGCATCGAGGCAAGCGTATCGGAAAAGTTGTTCGGCAGCCAGGCGATGGTGATGGTGTCGGGATCCTTGACCGCCGCGGCCTTGGCAGCCGGCGTAGCCATCACATTACCCAATAGCGAAAGGCTCAGCGCCAAGGCGCCTGCCGAGAGGACGTGTTTCACGTGCATTGCAATTGCTCCTGCGAGGTTGATCGATCGGACAGCCGGCGAACGTTGTGCTTGCAAATGCATGCCGACAGCGGCACCGCATCTAACAACGACGCATGACACGCACATGAAAAACGACTCTTCTTCCTTTGGAATCGCACTTCTATTTTCATCGCATGCACCACACAGTCCGAATAACTCACGCTGCGTCTCGCGATCGCGAGACACAGATCTCTACGATTAAACTTCGTTACCGCTCGGCGTTGTCGCGAAGCGCCGATGTCAAAGCATCGACGGCCTCTTGCAACGCCCCGGAATTATCGCTGACGATATCCGCCGAGAACGCCGCGTACATCGCATTGCGCCGTATGCGATCATCGGGGACGCCATCGCTGTCGCGCGCGCGGCCTTCCAGCCGCGAGACCAAGAGCTCGGCACGCGCCGTGACCAACACGCAGGTGACGCGGGCGTAGCGTATGCGCGCGTCTGCGACGATTCCACGCGACGCGTTGCAGACCACCGTTCGCCCCGCGCGAATATCGGTATCTATCGAAATCGGCAGTCCGTATTTCAGTCCGTGCGCCTGCCACCAGAGCGCAAAGGCGCCACCGCGCCGCGCATCGTCGAACCCCGTATCGCTGACGCTAATATGGTCTTCGTCGGCGGTCGTCGGCCGCGTCACGATCCGGCGCGGAAAGACGATTGTCCCGTCCCGCGCGCAAAGCGCCTTCGCGCCGGCCATCACAGAATCCTTGCCCGCGCCGCTTGGACCGACGACGAGCACCAGCCGCCCGGGCCCGATCGGCTCGGTCAGCGGCATCGGCGCTGTCGGAAGTACGCTCATGCCACGCGCTCGCCATTGCACCAGACGTTACGCACCGCCGCGTCATCGTCATCCACATGAACGCGAATGAGATCGGCGCGCTTGCCAACTGCGATCTCGCCGCGGTCGCTCAAGCCGACGACGTCCGCCGGCGTCTTGGTGACGGTGCGGATCGCCGCCGGCAGATCGAAACGCGCTGTCGCCTTCGGCAACCGCAGGGCGGCCATCAGTAGGCTCGACGGCACGTAATCGGACGAGAGGATGTCGAGCTGACCCCTGCGGGCGAGATCGGTGGTCGCGACGTTGCCTGAATGCGAACCGCCGCGCACCAGGTTGGGCGCGCCCATGAGCACCATGACGCCTGCCTCGTGCAGGCGCGTAGCCGCTTCCGTGGTGGTGGGAAATTCGGCCACGCGCACGCCGTCGCGGATCGACTGCTCCACATGTTCGAGCGTGGTGTCGTCGTGGCTCGCCAACGTCGTATCGTGGGCGTCGGCGAGCACCACCAGCGAGCGGTTGTTTGTGGCAGCGTAGCGCGCCTGGCATTCGATGCGGCGCTCGAACACGACATCGAGTTCCGCGTCGCTCATGCCGCTCTTGCCGCGGTAATAATCGCGCAACTTCACGGGATCGCGGAACTGCCGCTGCCCCGGCGTGTGGTCCATCAGGGACATCAGCCGCACGTCGGGGCGGTCGATCAGCGCGGCCGCGTCTTCGACCACGTCCGGCATCGGCACCTCGCAGCGCAGGTGCAGAAAATGTGAGACGCGCAAGAGTTTGCGCCGGCGCGCGTCGTCGATCGCCTCGGAGAGGACGCCCGCCTGGCCGTCGACGTCGTCGGCGCCGGGCTCGCGCCACACCCGCAACGAGTTGAGTACCGTGGTGATACCGCAGGTCGCCATCTGCGCGTCGTAAGAGATGACCGCCGCCGTCAGGTCCCATCGCACCTTGGGGCGCGGCATATAATGCGCTTCCAGATGATCGGTATGCAGTTCGACCAGGCCCGGCAGCAGCAAGTCGCCGCCGAAGTCGATGCCGCGTTCGGGCGCCCGCCCCTCCCCCAGCTCGGCGATCGCCCCGTCCTGGACGGCCACGTAGCCGTTCTCGATCACCCGGTCGGCCAGGACGATGCGGGCGTTTTCGGCGATGAAGACGTGACTGTCGGTCATGAATCAGGCCGCCGTGGCAAAACGGGTGACGTCGATCAGGGTGTCGGCGATGGCTTCGCGCACGGGATCGTCGTGCACAATGGCGACGATGGCAGCGCCTTGCGCCTTGCGCTCGCGCACCAGTTCGATGACCGCGTCGCGGTTGCCGGCGTCGAGCGATGCGGTCGGCTCGTCGAGCAGCAACACCGGCGTCTCGGGCAGGAAGCCGCGCGCGAGGTTGACGCGCTGCTGTTCGCCGCCGGAAAACGTCGCCGGCGGCAGGCTCCATAAACGCTCGGGTACGTTGAAGCGCTTCAGCATGGCGGCGGCGCGGTCCCGCGCCGTCTCGCGCGGCACGTCGTTGAGCGCATCCGCTACGATATCGAGGGCGCCGACGCGCGGCACCGCGCGTAGGAACTGGGTGACGTAGCCGAGCTTGCGCCGGCGCAGCGAGAGAACCTGCCGCGGCGAGGCCAGCGCGATATCGACCGCCGTATCGCCGTCCTGGACGAGGATGCTGCCTTCGTCGCAACGATAGTTGCCGAAAATCAACTTCAGCACCGACGACTTGCCGGCGCCGGAAGGCCCGGTGAGCGCCACGCATTCACCCGCCGCAATCGAAAACGCGAGATTTCGCATCACCGGCAGTTTCAACCCGCCCTGCAAATGCATGGTGAAGGTCTTGGTGACGCCGGTAAGTTCGAGAGGCTTCATGCGTCTGACCTCATGCCGGCAGAATCGAGGAAACGAGCAACTGGGTGTAGGGCTCACGCGGATCGTCGAGCACCTGGTCGGTGAGGCCCGTTTCGATGACCTCGCCAGATTTCATCACCATGATGCGGTTGGACAGGAGACGCGCCACCGCGAGGTCGTGAGTGACCACAATGGCCGCGATGTTCAGGTCGGCCACCAGTCGGCGCAGCAGATCGAGCAGCCGCGCCTGCACCGAGACATCGAGGCCGCCGGTCGGCTCGTCCATGAAGATGAGGCGCGGCGCGGTGACCAGATTTCGCGCGATCTGCAAGCGCTGGCGCATGCCGCCCGAATAGGTGCGCGGCGTGTCGTCGATGCGCGCTTCGTCGATCTCGACGCGCCCGAGCCAGTCGGTGGCGGATTCGCGGATAGCAGCGTAGTTGCGCCAGCCCACCGCCATCAGCCGCTCGCCGACATTGCCGCCGGCGCTGATACCCATGCGCAGGCCCAGTTGCGCGTCCTGGTGCACGTAGCCCCAGTCGGTGCGGAACAGGAAGCGCCGCATCGGCTCGCTCATCTGCCAGATGTCGGTCTCGTTACCGTCGCGCAGCCGGTAGAGAATGCGGCCGCCGCTCGGCTCCATCTGTCCGGACAGGAGTTGTAGGAGCGTCGACTTGCCGGAGCCGGATTCGCCGACCACGGCCATGACCTCGCCTTCGTAAAGGTCGAAGCCGACGTCGCGGCAGCCGAGGCGGTGGCCATACCATTTGGTCAAGTCCCCGACCGTCAGCAGCGGGGTTTCGCCGGCAATTGTCATGATCCCCGCTCCATGGCGGCGGCCGTTTGTTGACCGCCCGTCCCGGCCGCGCAGCGCGTCTCGCAATAATCGGTGTCCGAGCACACGAACATGCGGTTGCCGGCGTCGTCGGTGATCACCTCGTCGAGATAACTGTCGGTGGCGCCGCACAGCTCGCATTGGGCGTCGTGACGGTAGGGCTCGAACGGATGGTCCTCGAAATCGAGCGAGGCGACGGTGGTGTAAGGCGGAATGGCGTAGATGCGCTTCTCGCGGCCGGCGCCGAACAGTTGCAGCGCCGGACAATCCGAGAGCTTCGGGTTGTCGAACTTGGGGATCGGCGACGGGTCCATGACGTAGCGCTCGGCCACCTTCACCGGATAGGCGTAGGTGGTCGCGATATGGCCGTGATGGGCGATGTCCTCGTAAAGCTTGACGTGCATCAGGCCGTATTCCGACAGCGCGTGCATGCGCCGCGTTTCGGTCTCGCGCGGCTCCAGGAAGCGCAGCGGCTCCGGGATCGGCACCTGGTAGACGAGCACCTGCTGCTCGGTCAGCGGCGTTTCCGGAATGCGATGCCGGGTCTGGATGACGCTTGCTTCTCGTGTGACGGTCGTCGTACGCACGCCGGCCGTGCGGCTGAAGAACTTGCGGATCGACACCGCGTTGGTGGTGTCGTCGGAGCCCTGGTCGATCACCTTCAGCGTATCGTCGGGCCCGAGGATCGAGGCGGTGACCTGCACGCCGCCGGTACCCCAGCCGTAGGGCATCGGCATTTCGCGACTGGCGAAGGGCACCTGATAGCCGGGAATGGCGACCGCCTTCAGGATGGCGCGGCGGATCATGCGCTTGGTCTGTTCATCGAGATAAGCGAAGTTGTAGACGGGCGCGGTCATTCGGCGGCGTCCTGCATGGCGGCATCGTCTTGTTCGGCGTCGTCGCGCGCGAAGAATTCCACGCGCAGCTTGCGCAACAGGCCAAGCTCCGACTGGAAATCGACGTAGTGCGGCAGCTTCAGATGCTCAACGAAGCCGGTCGCCTGCACGTTGTCGGAATGGCTCAGCACGAACTCCTCATCCTGCGCCGGGCTGCTGAGCTCCTCGCCCAGTTCGCGCGCGCGCAAGGCGCGGTCGACCAGCGCCATTGACAGGGCCTTGCGCTCGCTCTGGCCGAAGGTCAGCCCATAGCCGCGGGTGAAGCGCGGCGCCTGCGTGGCACTGCCGGTGAACTGGTTGATCGACTGGCATTCGGTGAGCGCGACCGTCCCGAGCGGCACGGCGAAGCCCACCTCCTCGGCGAAAAACTCGACCTCGACCTCGCCGTAACGGATTTCACCGGCGAAGGGATGGTTGCGGCCGTAGCCGCGCTGCGTGGAATAAGCCAACGCCAGCAGGAAGCCCTCGTCGCCGCGCGCCAGGTTCTGCAGGCGCAGGTCGCGGTCCGCGGGGAATGACAACGGCTCGCGGGTAAGATCGCCGACCTCGCCCTCGCCCTGCGTTTCTTCCTCGATCAGCCCGCCGCCCGCCAGGAGATCGGCCACCGAGCGGAAGGGCGCCGTCTCGCCCGGTGCGGTCGGCGCCTCCGGTACCTCCCCGCCCTCGGCCAGGTCGTGATCCAGCAGACGGTGCGTATAGTCGAAGGTCGGGCCCAGCACCTGGCCGCCGGGTAGGTCCTTAAACGCGGCGGAGATGCGCCGGCGGATCGCCATGGTGCCGGTCTCCATGGGCGCGGACGAGCCGAAGCGCGGCAAGGTGGTGCGATAGGCGCGCAGCAGGAAGACCGCTTCGATTAGGTCGCCGCGCGCCTGCTTGATGGCGAGCGCGGCCAGATCGCGGTCGTAGAGCGAGCCTTCGCACATGACGCGGTCGACGCCGAGCGCGAGCTGCTGCTCGATCTGGTCGAGGGTGAGTTCCGGCACCGCGCGGTCGCCGCGCCGCACGTCGGCGAGCAGCGCGTGGGCGTTTTCGATGGCGCGCTCGCCGCCTTTGACCGCGACATACATCGGTTAGCCTTTCCGCGCCACGCGCACGGTGCGCGGCAAGGCGGCGACGTTCGTCCCCGCCACCAACACAAGATCGACACCGCAGGGAAACAGCGCGCGATTGGCGGCCCATCGCCCGGCAAAGTCGTCCGGCAAGGGTTCGGCAGCAAGAGTCCGTTCGGTCTGGATACCCGGTCCGGCGAGCGAATGGGCCCCACCAGCGAAGCGTTCGACCTGCACGATCACCGTCGTCGAGCGATCGGGATAGTCGGCGTTGCCGGGTGAGAAGAGAGCGAAGTCCGGCAGTGCGTTGGCATTACCGACCAGCGCAAACGTCGCCTGTCGCGGATCGGCGACCACCGGCGCGCCGGTATGAAACCTGATCCAAGCCGCCACCGCCGTTTCGGCGGCCAAGGCGTCATCGAGCCACACCGGCGTTTCGTAATCGGCCAGACTGTGCACGATCGCCGCCGTTCCCGCGGCCAGCGGCGCCGGCGCGTCGAGATCACCAAGCACCCGGATCTCGCCAGGCCGCGCCATCGCATCCATGAGGGTCCGGAATGTCGCCTGGTTCTCGGTGACGGGATCGATCTTTAGCGCGGCGGCCGTCATTGCTCGTCCTCGCCGCGCACCAGCGTGAAGAAATCGACCTTGGTCGCCGCCGTGCAGGCACGTTCGTGCGCCTCGCGTTCATCCAGCACCGCGCGCAGTGGCTTCAGCACGTGTTGTTCGATGCGTTGACGCGACTCGTCCGCCTGCCAAAGCGCATCGCACAGCGCGGCGAGCCGCGCTTTCTTCGGATCGCGGCCCAAAATGTAGGCAAAGCCCCGCTCGCCGGAAGTGAGCTGCACGGCGGCGCGTGTCACCGTCGCTTCGCCGACATTGAACGGCGCGCCGTTACCGCCGATACGCCCGCGCAACATGACAAGTCCGATCTCGGGCGCGCGCAGATCGACGAATTCCGTCGCGCATTTGGCCGCGGCTAACCCGCGTTCGATGCCCGCGGCATCTGCCTGCGCCAGCGTCGCCATGGCCGCGCGTCGGGCGGCGGAAACATCCTTAGAGAGTTGCATCGTTGTGCTTGCATAAAGTTGTCTAGTTCACTAGACAACCATCTAGACCGCGTCCTGTGACGCCTTGATGACAGTCCGCTTCATGCTCACAAGAACGCCACGCAACGCTTCGGCCAAGGACCACCTGCTCACCCGCGGCGTCACGCTGTGGCGATGCATCGCCGACGATTACGAGCAACTGATCCTGCTCGGAAAATACGAGAACGGCATGCGGTTGCCCACCGAGACCGAGATCGCCGCACATTACGGAGTCAACCGCCACACCGTGCGGCGCGCCATGGCCGAGCTCGCGGAACGCGGCATGGTGCGCAGCGAGCGCGGAAGCGGCACCTATGTGAAGACCGACAAGCTCGACTATCGCATCGGCGCCCGAACGCGCTTTTCGGAGAACGTCAACGCCGCCGGGCACGACGCGCAAGGGCGGCTGCAAGGCCACCGCATCGAACCGGCGAGCGACGAGATCGCCGGCCGGCTCGGCCTGACGCCCGGCGCCAGCGTGATCCGCCTCGAGATCGTGCGCGCGGCCGACCGCATCCCGGTATCGGTGGCGACGACCTGGCTCTGCGCCGAACGGTTTCGCGACGCCGCCAAGATCTACCGCGGCACGCGCTCGATCACGCGGATGCTGAACGAATACGGCATCGAGGGCTATCGGCGCAAATGGACGCGCATCACCGCAGGCTTTACCGATGCCGTCGATGCCGGGCGGCTGCGGCTTTCGGTGCACCGGCCGATTTTAATTGTGGACAGCCTGGACGTGACCGGCGACGGCACGCCGCTGCTCACCACCCGCGGCCGTTTCGCGGCGGACCGCGTCGCGCTCGTTGTTGAAAGCTGAGCCGTGTCACGTGGGCGTCATCGAGATGTCGTCTGTCGGCGGAGCAGAGAGGCCCAGCATGACCGACAAGACGCTTTCGACCGACCCGTTAATCGACCCGACCGCCGCGGTAACCCGAAGCACGCTCGGCGCCTACACGGAGGTCGGCGCCCGCACCAAATTGCTCGAGGTTTCGCTCGGTGACTATTCGTATGTCGTCAACGACAGCGACATCGCCTATACCAGCATCGGCAAGTTTACCTCCATCGCGGCGATGACGCGGATCAATCCCGGCAACCATCCCATGCAGCGCGCAAGCCAGGCGCATTTCACCTATCGCGCCAGCGCCTATTTCGATGGCGCCGAGGATGAAGCGGAGTTTTTTGCTTGGCGGCGCGGTCATAACGTCAGCATTGGCCACGATGTCTGGATCGGTCACGGCGCAATCGTGCTCGCCGGCCGCACCATCGGCACCGGCGCCGTGGTCGGTGCCGGCAGCGTGGTCACCAGGGACGTGCCGGATTATGCGATCGTGGCCGGCAACCCGGCGCGGCTCATCCGGCAGCGCTTTCCTGACACCATCGCCGCCCGCATGCTGGCGCTGCGCTGGTGGGACTGGCCGCACGAAAGGTTGTACGCTGCTTTGGCGGATTTCCGTGCCCTGAGCGCCGGGCAGTTCCTGGACAAATACGAGCAACAAGCGGAAGCGCCGGCGCTAGCCGCCGCCGGCCGGTCATGAACGCCGCGGAGACGCGCTTCGCGATCTATTTTGTGCCGGCTGCAGAGTCGGAATTGTACCGCTTCGGCACGGCCGTGCTCGGTTACGACGCCTACAGCGGCCGGGATATGCCCTTCGTTGCAACCGCCCCGCGCGACTGGGCGGACACGATTCGCGCGCCGCGGGCCTATGGCTTCCATGCTACGCTGAAGCCACCGTTCCGGTCGCCCGCCGACACGGCCCGGTCAGAGTTGGAAGCGACATTCGACGCTTTCGCCAAATCGCAAAGCGCAATCGATGTCGGGCTCTTGGAAGTCCGCGTCCTGGGCTCGTTCATCGCCTTGGTGCCGGCAGCGCCCTGCCCGGCGCTCGATCGACTCGCCAGTGCCTGCGTGCAGCACTTCGACCGCTTCCGTGCGCCGATGAACGAACAGGAGCGCGCCCGCCGCCTTGCCGCATCGCTCACCGAGCGGCAGGCGAGCAACCTCGACCGTTGGGGCTATCCTTACGTCGTCGACGACTTTCGCTTTCACATGACCTTGACGGGCCCGCTCGCCGCCGACGACCGCGGACGGGCACTTGCATGGCTGAAGGCGGAATTCGCCAGCCGTGCGGCGGCGCAGGATCTCGTCTTGGACCGCCTGGTCATCGCGCATCAAGCCGGTGGCGCGTTCCGCATCATCCGCTCGGCGCAATTGCAGGCATAGAGCGCGGTTCCGGGGTTGTCGATGTCGATGCCTTCAACCGCCGTCGCAAACCGGTTGGAGTCACTTTCGCGGCGCACCTCGCCATCGGTAATGATGTCGAGGCCGGCCCGTTCCTGATCGCCGATGGCCAGCACGGCGGGGCTTCGCAGAAATGGCCCATCGGCGAACGGCGCAGCCAACCGCGTGAAAGCGAGTGGCGGGCCCGATTGCGCCAGGTCTGCCTCCCGTGGCGGCCAGCGCAGACAGCCCACCCATACGACACCGGACACCGTGAGGCCGGTCTCGTCATACAGCCAAACGGCCGCGTCCCGGCATAACGCATTGATTTCTCGTAATATTCTAAGACTGTACCGGTTGGATCATTTTTTTCATTTTGAAACATTCGATACCCTCGCCTAAGCTGCTGCGATGGATCAGCCCTCGTTCAACGCGCGACTGAGATCCGGCTTCGACCAGTTGTCCCCGCAGCTGCGCGAAGCCGCGCGTTGGGTGATCGATCATCCCGACGACGTCGCCTTGCTGTCGACGCGCGAACAGGCGCGGCGCGCCGGCGTTACGGCGGCGACGATGACGCGGCTGGCGCAACGTCTCGGCATGCCGGGCTACGAAGACGTCCGCAAGCTCTTCGCCGACGCGGTCCGTCGCCGGCCGGACAGCTACAGCGGCCGCGCCGAGCAGATGTTGGCGCGGCGCGACCGCGAGGGCGATGCCGCCCTGGTGCAGGACATCTTCGCCTCGCTCGCGCATCATCTGCAGGACCTCTCCTCGCCGGAGATGGTCGCGCGCTTCACCGCCGCCGCCGACCTGGTGGCGCGCGCCGATCACGTGTTCTGCCTCGGCCTGCGCTCGAGCTTCTCCGTCGCCTTCATGTTCCATTACGTGCGCACGCTGTTCGGCTCGAGCTCGGTGCTGGTCGACGGCCCCGGCGGCGTCGGCCCGGATGCCTTGCGCGCCGTCGGCGACGGCGACGTTCTGCTCGCCGTTTCGGTGACGCCCTATGTGCGGCAGACCATCGATGGCGTCGACTACGCCAAGAAGCGCGGCGCCCGCATCGTCGCCGTCACCGACAGCGAATTGTCGCCGCTGGTTTCGCTCGCCGACGCCACCATCCAGGTCCACACCGAGACGCCCTCGTTCTTTCACACCATGACGCCCGCTTTCGCCGCGGTCGAATGCCTGGCGGCCATGGTCGCCGCTCGCCGCGGACCGGAAGGGCTCGCCGCCCTGGCGGCAAGCGAGCAGCAACTGGATTCCTCCAACACCTACCTGCAACCGCGCGCGAAAGGCCGACGCCGCAAATGACACACGTGCTGCACCGAGCGATCGCGCACCACTATCCGACGGCGGTGTCGGGCACAGGCCTCACCATCAAGGACGAGACCGGCAAGGATTACATCGACGCCTCCGGTGGCGCCGCGGTGTCGTGCCTCGGCCATTCGCATCCCGACGTAATCGCCGCCATGCGCGCGCAGCTCGATCATCTCGAATACGCGCACACCAGCTTTTTCACGACGCAGGTTGCCGAAGACTTGGCCGACGACCTGGTCGCGCATGCGCCGCCCGGGCTCGGTCACGCCTTCTTCGTCAGCGGCGGTTCGGAAGCCATCGAGGCCGCGCTCAAGCTGGCGCGGCAATATTTCGTGGAACGCGGCGAACCGCAGCGGCGCCATCTGATCGCGCGCCGGCAAAGCTACCACGGCATCACCCTCGGCGCGCTCGCCATCGGCGGGCGGCTGGGGCAGCGCAAGCCATTCGCGCCCCTTCTGATCGAAACCCATCACGTTGCGCCGGTCTACGAGTACCGCGAGCGCGGCGCCACCGAAACACCGGAAGCCTATGGCGAACGGCTGTCCCAAGAATTGGAAGCCAAGATCGACGAACTCGGCGGCGAAAACGTCATCGCTTTCATCGCCGAGACCGTCGTCGGCGCCACCATGGGCGCGGTGCCGGCTGTCGCCGGCTATTTCAAGCGCGTGCGGGAAATCTGCGACCGGCACGGCATCCTGCTCATCCTCGACGAGGTGATGTGCGGCATGGGCCGCACCGGCACCCTGCATGCCTGCGAGCAGGAAGGCGTCAGCCCCGACCTGATGGCGATCGCCAAAGGCCTGGGCGGCGGCTACGCGCCGATCGGCGCCCTGCTGCTGAACGACAAGATCTTCGCGGCGCTCGAGGCCGGTTCCGGCGCCTTCCAGCACAGCCATACTTACACGGGCCATCCGCTGGCCTGCGCCGCCGCGCTATCCGTCCAGCGCGTGATCCGGCGCGACAATCTGCTTGAAAACGTGCGCACCCAAGGCGACCATCTCGGGCGCCGGCTGCAGGAGCGTTTCGGCAACCATCCTTACGTCGGCGACGTGCGTGGCCGGGGCCTGTTCCAGGGCCTCGAGATCGTCGCCGACCGGGGAACCAAAGAACCTTTCGATCCGGCGCGCAAATTGCATTCACGCATCAAGGCGGAGGCAATGGCGCGCGGGCTGATGGTCTATCCGATGGGGGGCACCGTCGATGGCGTCCGCGGCGATCACGTGCTGCTGGCGCCTCCCTTCATCGTCGACAACACGATCGTGGACGCGATCGTGGAGCGGCTGGGAGACGCCATCGATGCTGCGACCGGCGCGTGAACGAAAAGAGAGACCGGCGCGCGCCGGACTTTGAGTTGATTATCACACAGTGGAGGGTGACATGATGTCTCGATCTAGAACTATCGCATTGACCGCGATTGCGGCGCTCGCCTTGGCGGGCACCGCGCTACCGGCTTCGGCCGCGCAGCAATTCATCACCATCGGCACCGGCGGTGTGACCGGTGTCTATTACGCCGTCGGCGGCGCCGTCTGCCGGCTGATGAACAAGACCCGGAAGACCACCGGCATCCGCTGCTCGGTCGAGTCGACCGGCGGATCGGTGTTCAACGTCAATGCCATCCGCTCCGGCGAGCTCGATTTCGGCATGGCGCAGTCGGACGTGCAGTTCAACGCCTACGACGGCGACCGCCAGTTCAAGGGCAAGCCCGATAAGAACCTGCGCGCCGTTTTCTCCGTGCACCCCGAGCCGTTCACCGTGCTCGCACGCAAGGAATCCGGCGTCACCAAGTTCACCGACTTCAAGGGCAAGCGCTTCAACGTCGGCAACCCGGGCTCCGGAACGCTGGCGTCGATCCAGGAACTGCTCAAGCAGATGAACTGGACGATGTCCGACTTCTCGCTCGCCGCCCACCTGAAGGCGGATGAGCAGGGCACCGCCCTTTGCGACAACAAGATCGACGGCTTCTTCTATGGCGTCGGCCATCCGTCGGCCGCCATCCAGGACCCGACCACGGTCTGCGGCGCCAAGCTGATCCCGCTCACCGGGCCGGCGGTGGACGCGCTGGTGAAGAAGCACCCCTATTACTCCTACGCGACCATTCCGGGGGGCATGTACGCCAACAATCCGAACCCGACCAAGACCTACGGCGTGCGCGCGACCCTGGTGACCTCGGCCAAGACGCCGGACAAGGTCGTCTACGACTTGGTGAAGTCGGTGTTTGAGAACTTCGCCGAGTTCAAGAAGCTGCATCCGGCCTTCGCGCATCTCGATCCGAAACAGATGATCAAGGCCGGCCTGTCGGCGCCGCTGCATCCGGGCGCCGTCAAGTACTACAAAGAAAAAGGCTGGATGTAACGTCACGGAAGGGGGGTGGCCGCGGCCACCCCTTTTCTCTATCCTGACGTGACGCGTAAGGGGGCAACGCGATGAGCAACGACGAGAACGCGACGCTTTCGCGTGAAGCGCTCGAAACGATGGTGGCGGAAGCCGATACCGGCGGACGCAAGGTTACCGGATTAAAGAAGAAGTTTCTGTTCGCGGTCGCGCTTTCCTGGGCGCTGTTCCAGCTCTGGTACGTCTCGCCCCTGCCCTATCAGCTCAATTTCGGCGTCATCAATGACGGCCAGGCGCGCATCATCCACCTGTCCTTCGCGTTCCTGCTCGCCTTCACGACCTTTCCCGCCCTAAGCTCGTCGCCGCGCGACCGCATTCCGCTGATCGACTGGATCTTCGCGGCGCTCGCCCTCAGCGCAACGCTTTATCTTCTCGTCTTCTACAACGCCATCGCGTTGCGCCCCGGCCTTCCGACCACGGCGGACGTCGTCTTTTCGGTCATCGGCGTGGTGCTGCTGTTGGAAGCGGCGCGCCGCGCCGTCGGCCCGGCGCTGGCAGCGATCGCGCTGGTGATGCTGATCTATATTTTCACGGGGCCTTACCTGCCCGGCCTGCTGGGGCACAAGGGCGCCAGCCTGTCGCGCGCCGCCTCGCAGATGTGGCTCACCTCGGAAGGCATCTTCGGCGTCGCGCTCGGCGTTTCGACCAGCGTCGTCTTCCTGTTCGTGCTGTTCGGCAGCCTGCTCGAACGCGCCGGCGCCGGCAATTACTTCATCCAGCTTGCCTTCGCGATGCTGGGGACATTCCGCGGCGGGCCGGCCAAGGCGGGCGTGGTCGCCTCGGGCCTGACCGGCATGATCTCCGGCTCGTCGATCGCCAATACGGTGACCACCGGCACCTTCACCATCCCGCTGATGAAGCGCGTCGGCTTTCCCGCGGTGAAGGCGGGCGCGATCGAATGCGCGGCCGGCGTCAACGGCCAGCTTATGCCGCCGGTGATGGGCGCCGCCGCATTCCTCATCGCCGAATACGTCGGCATCACCTACGCCGAAGTCATCAAACACGCCTTCCTGCCGGCCTGCCTCACCTACGGCGCGCTCTTCTATATTGTCGATATCGAATCCGCCAAGATGGGCCTGCGCGGCCTGCCGCGCGCGTCGACCGCTCCTATCCACCATGCGCTGATGCGCGGGCTGATGACGTTCTGCGGCATCATCATACTCAGCGGAGTCGTCTACTGGGGCGTGGGCTGGATCAAGGTCGTGTTCGGCGACGCCGCGAGCTGGATTCTCGGTGCCGGGTTGATCGCAGCCTATATCGCACTGATGCGCAACAAGGCCGTGCATCCGGACCTGCCGCATGATGATCCGACCAAGGCAATCGTCAAGGTGCCGGATTTCTACGACACCGCGCGCACAGGGCTGCACTATCTGTTGCCGGTGATCGTGCTCATCTGGTGCCTGATGATCGAGCAGCTATCGCCAGGCCTATCGGCGTTCTGGGGAACCGCATTCCTGATCTTCATCATGGTCACGCAGCGGCCGCTGGTCGCGGTGTTACGGGGCGAGCGCAACCTCACCACACCGATGCGCGACGGCTTCGGCGATTTGTTCTCGGCGTTCGAGGGCGCCTCGCGCAATATGACGTCGGTCGGCATCGCTACCGCGGCGGCCGGCATCATCGTCGGCACCGTGTCGCTGACCGGCATCGGGCTGGTCATGACCGAGATCGTCGAGACCGTCTCCGGCGGCAACCTCATCATTATGCTGATGATGACGGCGGTGATCTGCCTGGTGCTCGGCATGGGCATGCCGACGACGGCGAGCTACGTCGTCGTCGCCACCCTGATGGCGCCGGTGCTGGTCGAGCTGGCCGCGGAAAACGACCTCGCGGTGCCGCTCATCGCCGTGCACATGTTCGTCTTCTACTTCGGCTTAATGGCGGACGTGACGCCACCTGTCGGCTTGGCGGCCTACGCGGCGGCGGCTATCTCGGGCGCCGATCCCGTCAAGACCGGCATCCAGGGCTTCCGCTACGAGGTGCGCACCGGCCTGCTGCCGTTCATCTTCATCTTCAACACCGAGCTGTTGCTGGTGGACGTCGGCAGCATCGGCCATTTCCTCGTGGTCGTCGTCTGCTCGATCGTCGCCATGGGCTGCTTTGTGGCGGCGACGCAAAACTGGCTGCTGACGCGCAACCGCTGGTATGAAACCGCGCTATTGCTCGTGATCTGCTTCACGTTGTTCCGCCCGGGCTATTGGCTTGACCAGATACAGCCGCCCTACGTGAGCCGGCCGGCGGCGCAACTCGTCCAGATCGCCGGGACCATCCCTCAAGGGCAGACCTTGCGCTTCCGCGTCATGAGCCAATCCCGTGCCGGCGACGACGTCGAGAAGCTTGTGCGGCTCACCATGCGGACCGGCAAGACCGGTCCGGAACGCCTGCGGGCGGCCGGCCTGACGCTCTCGTCGCTCGGCGGCAGCCTCATGGTGCAACGCGTCGTCTTCGGTAGTCAGGCCGCCAAATACGGGCTCGCCGCGGGCGACGAGGTCAAATCGGTCGTTGTTCCTGCTGACCGACCCAACCCGTATTGGTTCGCAATACCGGCGCTCCTGGCTTTGGGTGTGGTGATCATGCTGCAACGGCGGCGGCGGCAGATGGGCGTGCTCGCCCCTCCGGAATTGCCGGCCTAAGTCGGCCGACGCGAGGGGGGACTGCCTCGCTCAAGCCGACGCCAGCGCGGGCGCGGCGGCGGCGTCTTCCAGAATCATATCGGCGCCCTTCTCCGCAATCATCACCACCGGCGCATTGGTGTTGCCGGACACGAGTGCCGGCATGATCGACGCATCGACGACGCGCAACCGCTCAAAGCCACGCAACCGCAGACGCGAATCCACGACTGCCCTCTCGTCATTTCCCATCCGGCATGTACTGGTGGGATGATAGACCGTGGTGCCCGCCTCGCGCGCGAAGGCCAGCAAATCGGCGTCGCTGACGCAATTCGGTCCCGGCGTAAGCTCCTCGGCGATGTAGCGGCGCATGGACGGCTGTTCCATGATCCGGCGCATCAACTTCAGCCCGTCCACCACGGTGTCGCAGTCGAGCCGGTTCGTCAGGTAACGCGGCTGGATCGCCGGCGGCACGCTGGGATCGCGTGACTTGATATGCACGAAGCCGCGGCTCTCGGGCCGCAATTGGCAGACGGAGACCATGAAGCCCGAAAAGTCATGCAGGCTGGCGCCGGCCGTGTCGGCGCTGAATATGAGGAAATGAATCTGCACGTCGGGTGTTGCCAGCTCCGGACGCGTGCGCAGAAAGGCACCGGCGTAGCCCGCGCCGATGGTCAATAGACCCTTGCGCGAGAGCACATAACGCAATCCCTCACCGTAGCGATGGCGCCAGTTATTGATCACGTCGTTCATCGTGATCGGCTCGGTGCAGCGATACTGTATGCGGGCCTGAAGGTGGTCTTGCAGGTCGGCGCCGACACCCGGCATGTCGGCAATCACCGGGATGCCATGTTCGCGAAGCAACTCAGCCGGACCAATACCGGAGAGCTGAAGGAGCTGCGGCGAATTGAAAGCCCCGCCGGCGACAATCACTTCCGCGTTGGCGTGCGCGGTGTGCAAGCTATCGCCCTGGCGATATTCGACGCCGATGGCGCGGCGGCCCGAAAACAACAGCCGCGTCGCCAAGGCATCCGTGGCGATCTTGAGATTGGGCCGCCGTCGCGCCGGACGCAGATAACCGACCGCAGTCGACCAGCGGCGGCCATTCTTGGTGGTCAGCTGGAAATAGCCGACACCCTCCTGGGTCTCGCCGTTAAAATCGTCGTTACGCGGGTATCCCGCTTGGCCTGCCGCATCGATGAACGCTTCGCACAAAGGATGCGGCTCGCTGACATCGGAGACCGCCAGCGGTCCGCCGACGCCGTGCATCGCGTCGGCGCCGCGCTGCTGGTCCTCGGCACGCCTGAAATAGGGCAGCACATCCGCAAAGCCCCAGCCGGTGTTGCCGAGCTGGCGCCAGTGGTCGAAGTCCTCATGCTGCCCCCGCACATAGAGCAGGCCATTGATCGAGCTGGATCCGCCCAGGACCTTGCCGCGCGGTTGGGTGATTTGCCTGTTGTTGAGTTCGGGCTCGGGTTCGCTCTTGTAGAGCCAGTTGACTTTGGGATTGTTCGCGAGTTTCCCGTAACCGAGTGGAATGTGGATCCACATATTGCGGTCGGCCCCACCCGCCTCCAGCAACAGCACGCGATGCCGACCTGAAGCGGTCAGGCGATTGGCCAGGACACAGCCCGCCGAACCCGCTCCAACGATAATGTAGTCGAAGGTTTCGGCCGTCATTTTATCCATGCAACATGCGGTTAATTGATGATTTCAATAAAATTTACCGTTCGGCCACAGCGAAGGCAATACGCCGACCGCTGCAACTCAAGACTCCAATCCGGCAGCCTCGAATTTGACGATTGGAAAAGAACGGCCCTTTGCTTTGTCTCGGAGGGTTGATCAAATTGCCAGCGTTGCGGTTAGCCCTGCACGCCGCATTGAAACGTCGAGTGACCACGATAGACTGTCCATAGCGCCCCGATCTGGGCGCCGGTCAACGGAATGGAGAGCGGCGTTCACGGGCACAGCACCACCATCCGCCCGGAGCGCGTGATCCGGACCGTGCTGGAGGAGATCACCGACCTGCCGCACCTGATCATGCCGCAATTGATTGAGCGCATTCACGACGGCTGCCTGGTTGCCAACGACAAGAACATCGCCCCGTGCTTGCGCGTCACCGCCCGACGCCGGCATATTTGCTCTGCGTCGACTTTGCGCTAGGATCGAATCTCTTTCATACGCCGCTTTGCGCCACCGCATCGGCCGTCGCAACCAAACCATTGAGTCCGCGTGAGCGATTCCGCCGCCCCCTCAGCAGAAGTCCTGTCCGGCAAGACCGTGCTGGGCCGCCTCGAACTGCTTCTGAGCCTGTTCGCCGCGACGATGTTATTTACGCTGATGGTGCTGCGTTGCGTCGACGTAGTCGGCCGCTACGTCTTCAACGCGCCGGTGCCGGGCGCCGCGGAACTGACCGGGCTGGGGCTGGCGCTGCTCATCTTCGCCACCTTGCCGATCATCACAGCCTATAGCGAGCATGTCAGCGTCGGCCTGCTCGAACTGGTCAGCGGCCGCTTCAGCCGCTACACACGGCAACTCGAACGCGCGGTCCTGCTCCTCACGTCGCTTGCAGCCCTTTCGCTGATGGCCTGGCGGCTTTGGACCAAGGGAGCCGAGCTCGCGTCCTATGGCGACGGCACGTCCTATCTCAATATACCGGTCGCGCCGTTTGCCTATTTCATGAGCATCATGTCCGCGCTCGCCGTCGTGGTCGTCGTGTTGCAAATCATCGCCCTCTTCCGCAAGCCCGCAGACGTCCCGTAGGTCAGCCCGCGTGCTCCCATCGCTCATCGGTTTTACCGCCGTCTTCGCCCTCCTGTTCCTGGGTGCGCCGATCGCCTTCGGCATGGCGCTGGTCGGCTTCACCGGCTTCGCCTGGTTCACGAACTGGCACGCCGCCTTGGCCATGCTCGGCCAGATTAGCTACCAGACCACAATCTCCGACGAGCTGTCGGTGCTGCCGCTGTTCATCCTGATGGGCAGCTTCATCAACCATGCCGGGCTCGGCCAGGAGCTCTACGACTGCGCCAATGCCTTTCTCGGCCACCGCCGTGGCGGCCTGGCGATGGCGACGATCGCCGCCTGCGGCGGCTTCGCCGCGGTGTCCGGCTCCAGCATGGCAACCGCCGCCACCATGTCGAAGGTGGCGATGCCGGCGATGCGCCGCTACGGCTACGCCGACAGCCTCGCCGCCGGCTCGATCGCCGCCGGCGGCACGCTCGGCATCCTGATTCCGCCGAGCGTAATCATGGTGCTCTACGGCATCATGACCTCGACCGACATCGGTAAGCTGTTCATCGCCGGCATCGTGCCGGGCATCATCGGCGCCACGCTCTATATCCTCGCCATCGCCACGGTGACCTGGCTCAACCCCAAGCTCGGGCCACCCGGCGAACGTTCGACCTGGCGCCAGCGGCTGCATGCGCTGTCCAAGATCTGGGGCGTGCTGATGCTGTTCGTCATCGTCATGGGCGGCATCTATCTCGGCCTGTTCACCCCGACCGAGGCCGCCGGTATCGGCTCCGGCGGCGCCTTCCTGTTCGCGCTCGCGCGCCGCAAGCTGACCTGGCGCATCCTGTTCAACGTGCTGGTGGAGACCGCACGCACCTCCGCGATGATGTTCATCCTGCTGATCGGCGCCATCATCTTCTCGAACTTCATCAACATCGCCGGACTGCCCGGCCAGCTTACCGCTTGGCTGGACTCGTTCGGCGCGGCGCCGATCACGGTCATCCTCTGCATTCTGGCGATCTACGTGGTGCTCGGCTGTCTGCTCGAAAGCCTCAGCATGATCCTGCTGACCATCCCAATCTTCTTTCCGATCGTCAAAACGCTCGGCTTCGATCCAGTCTGGTTCGGCGTGATCATCGTGGTGGTGGTCGAGATCGGGATGATCACGCCACCGATCGGGCTCAATGTCTTCGTGCTCAAGGCGACGCTGAAGGATGTCCCGGTCACCCAGATTTTCCGCGGGGTGAGCTACTTCATCGTGGCCGACATCGCGCGGCTGGCGCTGTTCGTCTTCGTGCCCCAGGTCGTTCTGTTCCTCCCGGCGCTGATGTGACCGCACGCCATGGCTGCCGGCCGGGCCCGAGGACAACCGGGACGGCACCGCGCCCCGGACCCGATAATATGAACCAATAGAATGACTTGTGTTCCGCCCGCGTTCACCGGCATGATGCGGGCAAGAGCGATTGCAAGGGGGTAATCACATGCTCAAACGCGTACTATCCACGGCCGTCGCGGCGGCCATCATCACGGCCGGCGCCCTGGCCGCCGGCCAAGCCTCGGCCGCGACGATCTGGCGCTTCTCCCGCTGGGTGCCGCCGACCCACCCGTTGGTGACCCAGGTGTTCGAGCCCTGGGCCAAGATGGTCGAACAGGCCACCCACGGCGACGTCAAGATCCAGTTCGTCAGCGCGCTCGGCAACCCGCCGTCGCACTTCGACCTGGTCAAGGACGGGGTCGCCGACGTCGGCATGAGCGTCAACAGCTACACCGCCAACCGCTTCGTGCTGAGCCAGGGCATGGAGTTGCCGTTCCTGGCGCCGAACGCCACCTCCGCCTGCATCGCCTATTGGAAGACCTACGAAAAGTACTTCGCGAAGGCGAACGAGTACAAAGGCGTGCACCTCCTCGGCATCTGGGTGCACGGACCCGGCCAGATCTTCACGCGCGAAAAGAAGATCGACACGCTGAAGGACCTCGACCATCTGAAGATGCGCGTGCCCGGCGGCGTAGTGAACGAGATCGCCAAGCGGCTCGACACCGTGCCGGTGTTCGCGCCGGCCTCGCAGGCCTACAACGTGCTGTCCAAGGGCGTCGCCGACGGCATCTTCTTCCCGACCGAGTCGATCTACAACTTCAAGCTCGGCCCGGTGATCAAGCAGGGTCTGGAAATCCCCGGCGGCCTCTACCGGCTGGCGATGTACATCGTCGTCAACCAGGCCAAGTGGGACGCGCTGCCGGAGAAGGACCGCAAGGCGATTACTTCGGTTTCCGGCATGGAAATCGCCAAGCTCGCCGGCGCCATGTGGGACAAGGCCGACGCCGACGGCAAGACAGGCCTGCTCAAGCTCGGCACCAAGTTCCATGTCGCCAGCCCCGCGATGATGAAGGATCTGCACGGCAAGCTCGACTCCATGACCAGCGAATGGATCGCCAAGGCCAAGAAGAAGGGCGTCGATGGCAAGGCCGCGCTCGACTACTTCGAAGCGCAGGTTAAGGCGGCCGCGAAGTAAGCGGAATACGTGGGGCCCGCTGCCGCAGGCGGCGGGCCCGCGGACTTTGTTGAATGCCGGGATATCGAAAATGTTCGCTGACCGCATTGAAGCCAAGTGGATCGACGCTTTTTGCGAGGTGTTCGAGAAATGCGCGGTGAAGCCCGGCGACACCGCGGCGATCCTGTCGGAGACGCAGTCGCGGCAACTCAACGTGCATCTCGCCGAACTGGCGCTGATGCGGCTCGGCGCCAAGCCGTTTCACATCGTGGTGCCAACCCCGCGCAACCCCTACCCCGTGCCGGTGCGCTCGACCGGATCGAGTGAGGCAATCCAGCGGCTCAAGCCCGTGGTCTCGGCGCTCGGCCAATCCGGCTTCGTGGTCGACTGCACGCTGGAAGGGCTGATGCATGCCCCTGAGACGCCGGAAATCCTCAAGGCCGGCGCCCGCATCCTGGTGATCTCCAACGAGCACCCGGAAGCGTTCGAGCGCATGCGCCCCGACCCGGCGCTCGAAAAGAGCGTGCGCGCGGCGGCCAAGTTCTTGCGCGGTTCCAAGCGCATGACGGTGACGAGCGCCGCCGGTACCGACCTCACCGTCAACATGGAAGGCGCCGCGACCGTCGGCGTCTGGGGCTGGACCGACAAGCCCGGCACGCTGGCGCACTGGCCCGGCGGCATCGTGGTGAGTTTCCCGAAGAGCGGCACCGTCGACGGTACGCTGGTGCTCGACCGCGGCGACGTCAACCTCACCTTCAAGCGCTATCTGCAGGACCGCATCACGCTCACGATCGAGAAGGACTACGTCACCAGGATCGAGGGCGAAGGCCCGGACGCCGAGATGATGCGCGGCTATATCGCCGCCTGGGGCGACAAGGACGCTTACGCCGTGTCGCACGTCGGCTGGGGCATGAACCCCGGCGCGCGCTACGAAGCGCTCGCCATGTACGGCCAGCGCGACACCAACGGCACCGAGATCCGTGCGGTGCCGGGCAATTTCCTGTTCTCCACCGGCGCCAACGAATTCGCCGGCCGCCACACCGCCGGGCATTTCGATATTCCGGTGATGAAGACGACCATCACCGTGGACGATACCGTGGTGGTGAAGGGCGGCGTGCTGCAGGATGTGTTTGGCTAATCCTCGACGACCGGCGGCTTCACCAGATCGAGGAATCCCAACATCCCAATGAATTCCTTCATTCGTTCGGCGCGGTAGGCGTCGAGGTCGCGGCCCTCATAGTTCAGAAAGCCCTGGCGCGTGGTGAGGCCGATGCGGCCCTCGCGCATGTTGCGCTCGATGATCTCCGGCGCCTGGTAGCGCTCGTTGCCGAGCGCTTGCGTGAGATAGCGGCTGGCGTAATAGAGAATGTCGCCGCCGCCCCAATCGATGAACTCCAAGAGGCCGAGCACGGCGAAACGGAAGCCGAAACCGTACTTGATCGCCTTGTCGAGATCCTCGGGCGACGCGACGCCCTCCTCCACCATGCGCGCGGCCTCATTCATGGCGAGCGCCTGGATGCGCGGCACGATGTAGCCCGGGCGCGCAGCACAGACGACCGGCACCTTGCCGATACGTTCGAGCAACTTTTTCAGCTTCTCGGTTGTTTCGGGGGCTGTTTGTGTGCCGGGCATAAGCTCAACCAGCGGCACCAGATAGGCGGGGTTGAGCCAATGGGCATTGAGGAAACGCTCAGGGTTCGCGACCGCGCTGGACAGATCATCGACCAGGATGGTCGAGGTGGTCGAGGCGATGATCGGCTTTGCACCGGCCAGCTCCGAACAACGTTTGAGCGCGTCGCGCTTGAGGTCGAGCACCTCCGGCACGCCTTCGAAGATCACGTCGGCCGAGGATAGCGCAGCGCCGGCTTTGCCTTCCGGCACCACGGTGACGCGGTTGGCGATGGTCTCGACCAGACTCGCGTCGAACAGGCCGAGCTTGGCGAGACTTTCCAGCGTGCGCTTGACCTCGCCCAGCGCCTCGCCAGCCAGTTTGTCGAAATCGGCTTCCGGCCGCGCCTTGAAATCGACCACCGTGACCGGATGGCCGGCATAGGCAAACACCACGGCGATGCCGCGGCCCATGCGGCCGGCACCAAGACAGGCGATGCGTTCGCGCGAACTCATCCCTCAAACCCCACCCTGAGCAGTGCCTGCAATTGCGTGCGGTCAAGCGCGCCGAGGCCAAGCGAGTCCAACGTGCGCCCGGTCACGCATGAAATCCTCACCGCAGACGGCGCCACCGATGGCGAGGAAACCGCGGGCCAGCTTCATGTCGACGCCGGCAAGTGCGCCGACCGAGACCAGGAAAGACAGGCCGATGCGGGTATCCTCGCGCATGTAGCGGTGTTCGGTCAGCACGATGTGTTCGCGCCAGTCGCCACTGTCAGTCAGCTTGTCGTGCGAGCCACGGCCGTACATCCACTCGGGGCCGCTCTTGGCGTAATGGTCGGCCAGCGGAAAATGCGGCGCGCCGTAGCCGAACGCCGTGCGCACGGCGATGCGTTCGGCGTCGAGCGCGTCGGTAACGCGGCGGATCGCCGGTTGCGTGCCCTCTTTATGGATATCCCAACGCTCGAAATGCTCAAGCGGCCCGGCATTCATGGTGATTAGCGGCGGATGGATGATGGGTCCGGCGTTCAGCAGCGCAGCGGACAGCGCATCCCCGCAATCCTCGATCACGCCGGGGAAAGCCAGGCCGATCACCTCCAAGGCGTGGTCATGAAGCGTCAGCGGAAACACGCCGGTCGGCAACCGCTTGGCGCGAATGGTGATGGCGACCTCGTGCGGCCCGTGCTTACGGGTGAGCCAGGGCAGCGTGCCGGTCTCGGCATAGGCCACCCGCGCCCTGTTGCCGGCCTCGTGCGCGGCCTTGGCGAAGATTACCGAGCCGAAGGTGCCGGGCGGCAGGTACACCACCTGACCGTCGGCGAGATGCGGCGCCAGCGCCAGCGCGATGTCGTGCTGAGCGGTGGCCGGCGCCGGGCACAGGATCAGATCGGCATCCTTCGCCGCCTCGGCAATGTCATTGGTGATGAGCGCCAACTTCACGTCTTGCTTGCCGGCGAAATCCTTCAGCGTGATGGTGCCGCCGGCTGCGCGATGCGCGGCAATGGCCGCAACGTCGCGCCGCCACAGACGCACCTCGTGTCCCTGCAACGCGAAATCGCCCGCCGCCGCGAACGAGCCGTTGCCGCCGCCGAGAACCGCGATTTTCATGCGCGGCCCGCCTGCTCTCTCAAGACAAAGTGCTGCACCTTGCCCAATGCGTTGCGCGGCAGCGTCTCGACGAAGACGATTTCGCGCGGCACCTTGAAGCGCGCGAGTTGGCTCGACAGATGCGCGATCAGTGCGTCGGCGTCGCATTCGCCGCGCCGCACCACGTAGGCCACCGGCACCTCCTGCCATTTCGGATCGGGCCGGCCGATGACGGCGGCTTCTGCGACCGCCGGATGATCGTGCAGCACGCGCTCGACCTCGGCCGGATAAATGTTCTCGCCGCCGGAGATGATCATGTTCTTCTTGCGGTCGTGGATATAGAAATAGCCGTCCTCGTCGCGAGTGCCGATGTCGCCGGTATGATACCAGCCGTTGCGCAGCACGTCGCTGGTCGCGGCCTCGTTGCCCCAGTATTCGAAGAATACGTTCGGGCCCCGCACCAGCACCTCACCGGCCTGGCCGGCAGGTGCCTCCCGGCCCTGCTCATCGATGATGCGCGCCTCGCACAACAGGCCCGGCAGGCCGGTCGAGGTCTTGCGCGAAAGGTCGCCACCGACGCGGGTATAGACCGATACCGGGCAGGTCTCGGTCGAGCCATAGACCTGCAACACCGGCAGCCCACGCGCCTCAACCCCTTCGATCAGCGGCACCGGCACCTGCGTCGAGCCCGTGGTCAGCGCCCGCAAGGACGAGATGTCGGTCTTGCCCCAGTTCGGATGCGCCAATACGGCCTGGATGGTCGCCGGCACCAGCACGGTGAGCGTCGGCTTGTCATCGGCAATAGCAGAGAGCGTCGTATCCGGCGCAAACCGCGCATGCAGCGTCACGGTCGCGCCGATGTGCAGCGCGGGCGTGGTCTGGATGTTGAGCCCACCGACATGAAACAGCGGCAGCACGGTGAGGATGTGGTCCTCGCTCCGCATGTCATGCATGTGGTGGCTCATGACGCCGTTCCACAGCAGCGCTTCCTGGCGCAGCACCGCGCCTTTGGGGCGGCCGGTGGTGCCGGAGGTGTAGACCAGCAGTAGCGGGCAGCTCTCGTCGATGTGCGGATTGCGGCCGTTGCCTGAGCCTGTGGCGAGCAGGTCGTCGAAGGTCGCTTCGCAGCCGTCGGCGGCGCCGAGGCCGATGAGGCGGATATCCGGCAAGGCCTCCTTCAGCGCCGGCACGACGCCGGCAAAGTCCTGCTCCACCACCAGCACCTTGGCGGAGGCGTCGCTCAGGATGAACACCTGTTCGGGCGGCGCCAGCCGCCAGTTCAGTGGCAGCAGCATGGCGCCGAGCCGGGCGCAGGCATAGAGCAGCACCAGATAGTCGGGATGGTTGAGGCTGAGGATGGCGACGCGATCACCGCGCCCGACCCCGAGGCGCGATTTCAGCGCCCGCGCGGCCAGCGCAATGCGTTCGCTGAAGTCCGCATAAGACAGCGTCGCGCCCTCGAAGCGCAGCGCGGTCTTGGCCGGCATGAAGGCGGCGTTACGGTCGATGAGATCGGAGAGATTCATGGGCCAATCTTAGTCCCTCTCCCGCTTGCGGGGGAGGAATTACTCTCACTCATCCTTTTCGCCGGGCTCGTAGAGCGCCTCGCGGCCGATGCGGTCGATGCAGATTTCCGCCGTCCACGGCAGCATCAGCGAGCCGCAGCGGCTGTCGCGGTAGATGCGCTCGAGCGGCAGGCTTTTCAGCATCGACTGGCCGCCGCAGGTGCGGATGGCCTTGGTGGCGATGGCGTTGGCGTTCTCCATCACCGTATTCTGCGCCGCATAGGCGCGCAGCACCTGATCCTTCGACGGGTTGGGGCGCGCCTCGGTGATGGCCTGGAACCAGAGCGCCTTGGTCTGCTCCAGCATGACCCGCATCTCGGCGACCGCGATCTGCTTGGTCGGGAACATGCGGCGCTTGACCGGCGGCATACCCGGCACCTCGCCGCGCAGGTAAGCAACGGTGAAGTCGTAGGCCGCCTGCGCCAGGCCCATATAGGTCGGCGTCAACGTCATGAACATGTGCGGCCAGCGCGAGGCTGCCTGGAAGTAGACCCCGTGCGGCATCAACATGCCGTCCGCCGGCACGAACACATCCTTGAACAGCAGCGTGCGCGAGACGGTGCCGCGCATGCCGAGCGGGTCCCAGTCTCCGACCACCGACACGCCATCGGCGTCGGCGGGCACAGCGAGATAAAGCGTGTTGCGGCGGCTCGCCTGTTCGCCCTCGGCGCGCTCGGTGCACAGCACGCCGTAATAGTCGGCGGAGCCGGAGAGCGAGGCGAAGATCTTCTTGCCGTTGAGGATAAAGCCGCTGTCAACGGGCTTGGCCTCGGTGCCGAAGGCGATGCCGCCGGCAGCCGCCGCGCCGCCTTCCGAGAACGGCTGGGCGTAGACCGCGCCGTCCTTGAGGATGCGCTGATAGTGCATACTGCGGCGTGCCAGATGCGCCTTGCGGGTGTCCGGGTCCATCTCAAGATCGTCGGAAAGCGCACCCGACCACAATGTCGAGCAAACGTGCATGTTCCACGACAGCGCGGTGGCGCCGCAATAGCGGCCGAGCTCCGCCGCGGTCAGGCAATAGGTCTGGAAATCGGCGCCGGTGCCGCCATCCTCCTTCGGGATGCAGATCGCCAGCAACCCCTCGGGATGCATGTCGCGGAAATTTTCAATTGGGAATGTCGCCTCGCGATCGTGAAGGCCTGCGCGCGGGGCGAGCTTGGCCTTGCCGAAGCGGCGCGCCTTGGCGATCAACTCGGCCTGGAAATCGGTGAGCCGGAAGGCGTCGGGCGCGAAGATCGGCGCGTCCTGATGGGCATCGAGATCGTGTACATTCATCGTTTCCACTCCACTCAAGACGCCACCGGCGCCAGCGCCTCGGACAGAAATTCGAGAATGGCCGCGTTGTAGGCCTGCGGCGCTTCCAGGTTGGGCATGTGGCCCAGGCTCGGCAGGCAGACATATTTCGCACCCGGGATTTTGCCGGCCATCCGCTCCATCATCGGCGCCGGAGCGTTGCGGTCGATTTCGCCGACGATACACAGCACCGGCACGTCGATGTGGGCCAGGTTAGCGCGCTCGTCGAAATCGACTAGGCACGTCACGGCGGCGCGATAGGTACTCGGCGGGACTTTGCCCATTTCCTCGATCAGCAGCGCGCGATTTTGCGGATCGACGCCCGGCGCCATGAGCTGCGCAACGGCCTCGGGCGCCATGTCCGCCATGGTCTTGCCGGCATCGAGCGGCGCCAGCCGATCGGCGACGAACTTCTTCTGGAAATCGCCGCTCGGATTGCCGAAGGCCGGGCTGGTGCCGGACAACACCGCCGCGCGATAGCCTTGCGGCTGCCGCCGCAGGCAGGTCTGCGCGATCATACCGCCAAGCGAATGGCCGACCAGCACTGGCCGGTCGAGCCCGCGTTCCTTGATCGCCTGTTCGACATCCTCGGCCAGCATGTCGAAGGTCAAATGATCCACTGGCGGCCGGGAACCATAGCCGAGCAGATCGAGCGGAACCGGTGCGTAGCCGGCGGCGCGGAACGCCGCGACCTGCGGATCCCAAAGCCGCGCGGGGCCGACGATCCCTTGCAGGAACACGACCGGAACCGGCGCAGATGACACCCCACTCATACCTCAGACGCCCCTTTCACGGCCCGGTTTTGCCGCGCCCGCCGGCCCGGCGCAATGCCTCGTCATGCGCGTGGCACGACGGCCGTCGCCTCGATTTCAACCTGCGCGCCCTCCTCCAGCAATCCTGCCACCACCAGCAGCGCCATCGCGGGAAAATGCTTGCCGATAACCCGGCGATAGGCCGCGCCGATCTCACTCCGGCGGGCGACGTAGCCGGCCTTGTCGGTGACGTACCAGGTCAGCCGCGTGAGGTGGTGCGGCGCGGCGCCCGCCTCCGCCAGCACGGCCACGATGTTCTTGAGCGCCTGCTCCGTCTGCGTCACGAGATCGTCGCCGATCAGGCGCGCGTCGGCGTCCCAGCCGATCTGGCCGGCGATAAAAACGACCCGTCCCTCGGCAGCGATGCCGTTGGCGTAGCCCTGCGGGCTGACCCAGCCCTTCGGTTGAAGAATATCGAATTCGGTGTCGCCCATGATGCTCACTGCTGGCGCAGGCGGAAACGCTGGACCTTGCCGGTCTGCGTCTTCGGCAGCGCTTCGATGAAGGTGACCGCCCGCGGATATTTGTAAGGCGCGATCACCGCCTTGACGTGATCCTGCAGACGCTTGATGCAGGCCGCATCACCGGTAACACCGGCGCGCAGCACGACGTAAGCGGAAACAATTTGGCCGCGGTCGGTGTCGGCGGCGGCAACCACGGCACACTCGGCGACATCGGCATGTTGCAGCAGCGCGGCCTCCACCTCGGGACCGGCAATGTTGTAGCCGGCGGAGATGATCATGTCGTCGGCGCGGGCCACGAAGTGGAAGTAGCCGTCCGCGTCCTGCATATAGGTGTCGCCGGTCAGGTTCCAGCCGTCGCGCACATAGCTCGTCTGCCGCTTGTCGGCGAGATAGCGGCAGCCGGTCGGCCCGCGCACGGCGAGCTTGCCGATCTCGCCGCGCGGCACCTCGTTCATCCTGTCGTCGACCACCTTCGCCTCGTAGCCGGTGACCGGCCGGCCGGTGATTCCGGGACGGGCGTCGCCGACGCGGCCTGTGATGAAGACGTGCAGCATCTCGGTCGAGCCGAGACCGTCGAGGATCGGCTTGCCGGTCTTGCGCGTCCATTCCTCGAACACCGGCGCCGGCAGTGTCTCGCCGGCCGACACCGCCAGCCTGAGCGACGACAGGTCGGCGCCCTTGTCCATGGCCGCCATCATGGCGCGGTAGGCGGTCGGCGCGGTGAAGCAGATCGTCGCTTTATAGGTCTCGATGATCTCGATCATGTTGGCGGGCGAGGCGTTCTCCAGCAGCGTCGCCGTCGCGCCGAAACGCAACGGAAAGATCGCGAGCCCACCGAGCCCGAAGGTGAAGGCGAGCGGCGGCGAGCCGACGAACACGTCGTCCGGCGTCACGTTCAGCACCTCGCGCGCATAGCCGTCGGCAATGATCAGCAGGTCGCGATGGAAATGCATGGTCGCCTTGGGCTCGCCGGTGGTGCCGGACGTGAAGCCCAGAAGCGCGACATCGTCGCGGCCGGTCGGCACCGCGTCGAACTTGACCGACTTGCCGAGGGCGATGCGGTCGAGCTCGGAGTCGTGGTTGGCGGTGCCGTCGAAGCTGACCACCTGCTTCAGGAACTTGCTGGTCTTGGCGCAGGCCACCAGCTCGTCGACGATACGGCTGTCGGTAAGCGCCAGTGCGATCTCGGCCTTATCGACGATCTTGCCGAGCTCGACGGCGCGCAACAGCGGCATGGTGTTGACTACCACGGCGCCGGCCTTGGTGGCGGCAAGCCAAGCCGCCACCAGCGCCGGGTTGTTGCCGGATCGGATCAGGATGCGGTCGCCCGGCTTGACGCCGTAGTTCTCGACCAGCGCATGAGCGAGCCGGTTCGACCAGTCGGTGAGCTCCTTATAGGTGCGGCGGCGGCCGTTGCCGATCAGTGCGGTGTGATCGCCAAAGCCCTTCTCCACCATGCGGTCGGTCATCTCCACCGCCGCGTTGAGACGCTCCGGGTATTGGAATTCAGGCCGGTCGAGCAGCAGATCGGGCCACTGCTCGAACGGCGGCAGGTTATCGCGCGCGAAGGTGTCGGCGTGCGCGGACGGCCCCAGGGTGATGGTTTGGCTCATGCGTTTGCTCCAGAGAGTTCCGACAGGATGGCCCGGGCAATGATGATCTTCTGAACGTCCGAGGCGCCTTCGTAGATGCGCAGCGCGCGGATCTCGCGATAGAGCATTTCGACCGGATGGCCGGACCGCACGCCGTCGCCGCCGTGCAGTTGCACGGCCGTGTCGATGACGCGCTGGGCCGCCTCGGTGGCGTAGAGCTTGGCCATGGCCGCCTCGCGCGAGACGCGCGCGGCGCCCTGGTCCTTGGTCCAGGCGGCGCGGTAGACCAGCAGCGCGGCCGCATCGATATCGAGCGCCATGTCGGCGAGATGGCCCTGCACCATCTGCAGGTCGGCCAAGGGCGCGCCGAACAGCTCGCGCGAGGCGGCGCGCTTGGCCGTCGCGGCCATGGCGCGGCGGGCAAAGCCGAGCGCCGCGGCGCCGACCGTGGTGCGGAACACGTCGAGCGTCGCCATGGCGACCTTGAAACCCTCGCCCGGCTTGCCGACCATCGCGCTTGCCGGCACCCGGCAGTTGTCGAACGTGAGGCGCGCCAGCGGATGCGGCGCGATCACCGCGAGGCGTTCGGCGATATCGAGGCCGGGATGGCCGCCTTCGACGATGAAGGCCGACAGGCCACGCGCGCCCGCGCCTTCGCCGGTGCGGGCAAACACCACGTAGAGATCGGCGATGCCGCCGTTCGATATCCAGGTCTTCTCGCCGTCGAGAACATAGTCGCCGCCGTCGCGGCGCGCGCTGGTGGCGATGTTGGCGACGTCGGAGCCGGACGCGGGCTCGGTCAGGGCGAACGCGGCAATGGCCGCGCCGGCGCGGGTCTTGGGCAGCCAGGCGGCCCGCTGCGCGTCACTGCCGAACAGCGATATCGGGCCCGCGCCCAGGCCCTGCATGGCGAAGGCGAAATCGGCAAGGCCGTCATGGCGGGCCAGCGTCTCGCGGCAGAGCGCCAGCGAGCGCACGTCGAGCCGCTCGTTGCCCTCGCCGGGCGCGGTCAGGGCCAGAAAGCCACCCTCGCCCAGCCGAGCGACCAGCTCGCGGCAGGCCGCATCGGTGTCGCTATGGTCGATGTCGGCAAGGTTAGCGTCGGCCCACACGTCGAGCTTCTCGGCCAGCGCGCGATGGCGTGCTTCGAAGAATGGCCAGTTGAGGAAGCTCGTGTCGCGCTTCATTGTCTCACCCGCATGATCTTGCCCGAAAACCGGTTCCCACTTTTCGGGATCATGCCATCAATCCCCGGCAAATTTCGGCTTCTGCTTGGCGACGAAGGCATCGTAGGCGCGGCGGAAATCCTTGGTCTGCATGCAGATCGCCTGCGCCTGCGCTTCCGCCTCGATCGCCTGTTCGAGCGACATGGACCATTCCTGCGCCAGCATAGTCTTGGTCATCATGTGCCCGAAGTTCGGCCCCTCGCCGAGCTGCGTGGCAAGCGCAATCGCCTCGCCTTCCAGTTGCTCGGCGTCAACGAGCCGATTGAAGAAGCCCCAGCGCTCGCCCTCATCCGCCGTCATCGCACGGCCGGTGAACAGCAGCTCGGCAGCGCGGCCCTGGCCGATCACGCGCGGCAGCATGGCGCAGGCGCCCATGTCGCAGCCGGCGAGCCCGACACGCGTGAACAGGAAGGCGGTCTTGGCCCGCGGTGTGCCCAGGCGCATGTCGCAGAACAGCGCGATCATGGCGCCGGCGCCGACGCAGACGCCATCAACCGCGCCGACAATCGGCTGCGGACAGGCGCGCATCGCCTTGACCAGATCGCCCGTCATGCGGGTGAATTCGAGCAAGCCCTTCATGTCGCGATCGAGCAGCGGCCCGATGATATCGTGCACGTCGCCGCCCGAGCAGAAATTGCCGTCGTTGGAGCCGAACACCACCGCCTTAACGTCGTCGGCATAGACGAGCTGGCGGAAGGTATCGCGCAGCTCGGCGTAAGATTCGAAGGTGATGGGGTTCTTGCGCTCGGGCCGATCGAAGGTGACGACGGCGACATCGCCCGCCATGCGCCACTTAAAATGATGCGGCTTGAAATCCCTCATGCTCAAGATCGTTTTCCTCCGTTGCGGATGCGGGCAGACAGGCAGGCCAGATGCCCGATGATGATCTCGCTTTCCTGCGCATCGAAGTCCGACAGGATGCCGTTGACCCAATCCTGATGCGCCTTGGAAATGGCCGCGAAATCCGCCTCGCCTTTCGGCGTCAGCCGTACCAGGAACGAACGGCGATCGTCGGCCGCGGATTCGCGGGCGACGAGACCGTCGCTCGCCAGCCGTTCGACGATGCCAGTGACGTTGCCGTTGGAGACCAGCAGCCGGCGGGAGAGCTCGGTCATTCGTAGACCCTCCTCCTCGCGATAGAGCGCCGCCATCACGTCGAACTGCGGCAACGTCATCGCGAATTCGACCCGCAGGCGCTCCCGCAATTCCGCCTCGATGGCGCGGGTGGCCCGCAGGAGATGCAGCCACAGGCGCAGCCGCTCCTTGCTTATGGACTGCCGGACCGACCGCGTACCGGCGCGCGCGCGCGTCTTGGCGGCGGCCGTCATAGCGGGCCTCCCGCGACCGCGATTGCCTGCCCGTTGACGGACGCCGCAGCCGGCGTGCACAGCCACGCCACCGTCTGCGCCACTTCCTCGGGCGTAACGAGCCGGCCGTGCGGGTTGTCGCGCGCCAGCACCTTCCGAGACTCTTCCGCCGAACGCCCGGTCTTGGCGGCGATCCGGCTCGCCGAGGCCTCCAAAAGTGGCGTTTCGGTGAAGCCCGGGCAGACGGCGTTGACGGTCACACCACTCGCCGCCAGTTCCAGGCTCAGCGCGCGGGCCAGCCCGACCACGCCATGCTTGGCCGCGCAATAGGCGGCAACATAGGGGTAGCCTTTAAGGCCGGCGGTCGAGGCAATGAACACGATCCGGCGGGCGACATCCGGAGCCTCGCGGGTCACATCGGCGAGTGCCGCCTTCACCGTGAGGAAGGCGCCGGTCAGATTGACGTCGAGGCTGCGCTGCCAGTGCGCGAGATCCATTTTCGCGACCGGCACGCTTTCGGCCATGCCGGCATTGGCGATGACGATGTCGATCGGCCCGTGCGCAGCGCGCGCGGCCTCGACCATCGCGCTGCAGTCTTCTTCCCGCGTGATGTCGGCGGTCACGGCGATCGCCTTCGGCAGAAGAGCCGCGGTTTCCCGGAGCGGGGCCTCACGCCGGCCGACGACCGTCACCGCAGCACCGGCAGCGCTCAAAGCCTGCGCTATCGCCGCGCCGATGCCGGTGCCGCCACCGGTAACGAGCGCGTGCCGAGGACGAAGCGCGCCCATCACACCTTCCCCGTCATGGTCGCCGCGCTGGTTTCGGCGGCGCGCGCCTTCAGCCTGTAGAGCTGGTCGCGGCCGGCGCGGTAGGGCTTGGGCCAGGTGACATCTTTATATTGCAGGTCGGCGGCCGCGTGCAGGGTCCAGTACGGATCGGCGAGATGCGGCCGCGCCATGCAGACGAGATCGGCGCGCCCGGCCATCAGGATCGAGTTGACGTGATCAGGCTCGTAGATGTTGCCGACCGCCAGCGTCGCCACGCCCGCCTCGTTGCGGATGCGGTCCGAGAATGGCGTCTGGAACATGCGGCCGTAGACCGGCTTGGCCTCCATCGTCGTCTGCCCGGCCGAGACGTCGACGATGTCGACGCCGTTCTCGCCCAGCATGCGCGCGATGGCGGCCGCGTCCTGCGGCATGATACCGGTGGGTCCGACCCAGTCGTGGGCCGAGATACGCACCGATATCGGCTTTTCCTGCGGCCAGACCTTGCGCACCGCGTGGAAGACTTCCAACGGAAACCGCATCCGGTTTTCCAGGCTGCCGCCGTATTCGTCGGTGCGCCGGTTGGTGAGCGGTGTGATGAAGGCCGACATCAGATAGCCGTGGGCGTAATGCAGCTCCAGCCAGTCGAAGCCGGCGCGCGTCGCCATCACGGCGGCGCCCACGAAATCCTCGCGCACCTTGTCCATGTCGGCGCGGGTCATTTCACGCGGCGCCGGGTTGTCCGAGCTCCAGGCAACGCACGATGGCCCGACCGTCTCCCAATTGCCTTCCAGCAGCGGCGCATCGGGCGTCTCCCAGCCGAGCTGGGTCGAGCCCTTGGGACCGGAATGGCCGAGTTGGATGGCAATCTTGGCCTCGGTTTCGGCGTGCACGAAATCGACCAGCCGCTTCCAGGCACGCTCGTGGTTAAGGTCGTAAAGGCCGGTGCAGCCGGGCGAGATGCGCCCTTCCGGCGACACGCAGGTCATCTCGGTGAAGAGCAGGCCCGCCCCGCCCTTGGCGCGCTCGGCGTAGTGCACGAAGTGCCAGTCGTTGGGCAGGCCGTCGACCGCGCGGTACTGCGCCATGGGCGAAACGCAGATGCGGTTTTTCAGCTCCAGGTCGCGCAGCTTGAAGCCGACGAACATCGGCGGCCGCGAACCGTTGGGACGTTTGCCCGTGGCCTGCTCTTCGAACCACTCTTCCGCGCTGGCGAGCCAGTCCGGATCGCGCTGGCGCAGGTTCTCGTGGCTGATGCGTTGGGAGCGGGTGAGCAGCGAATAGTTGAACTGCACCGGATCGAGATGGAGATAGCGCTCGACGTCCTCGAACCATTCGGTGGAATTGCGCGCGGCGTTCTGCAGCCGCAGCACCTCCAGACGCCGCTCGTCCTCGTAACGGCGAAACGCGTCGGCAAGCGTGGGCTCGCTGTGCAGATACTCGGCGAGCGCGATGGCGCTTTCCATCGCCAGCTTGGAGCCGGAACCCACCGAGAAATGCGCGGTGGCTGCGGAGTTGCCGAGCAGCACCACGTTGTCGAAGCTCCAGCGCTCACACAGCACGCGGTTGAAGTTGAGCCAGGCCGAGCCGCGCAGGTGCTTGGCGTTCGACATCAGCTCGTGGCCACCGAGATTGTTGGCGAATATCTTTTCGCAAGCCGCGATCGTTTCCTCGGTCGACATCGTGTCGAAGCCGAAGCTGCGCCAGGTCGGCTCCGAGCATTCCACGATGAAAGTCGCGGTATCGGCGTCGAACTGATAGGCGTGCGCCCAGATCCAGCCGTGCTCGGTTTCCTCGAAGATGAAAGTGAAGGCATCGTCGAATTTCTGGTGGGTGCCGAGCCAGATGTACTTGCAGGCGCGCATGTCGATATTGGGCTTGAAGCGGTCGGCGTAGGCCGCCCGCACCTTCGAATTGATGCCGTCGGCGGCCACGACCAGGTCGTAGTCGCGGCGGTAGCTTTCAAGATCGTCGGCCTCGGTCTCGAAGCGCAGATCCACGCCGAGCTCCCGCGCGCGGTCTTGCAGAATGTGCAGCAGGCGCTTGCGCGCAATGCCGCAAAACCCGTGGCCGCCCGAGCGCACCACGCTACCGCGGTAATGAACCGCGATGTCGTCCCAATAGGCAAACGACCGGCGGATCTGTTCGGCGCTCTTGGCGTCGTTGGCCGCAAGATTGCCGAGCGTCTCGTCGGACAGCACCACGCCCCAGCCAAAGGTATCGTCCGGCCGGTTGCGTTCGATGACGACGACCTCGCTCGCGGGATCGCGCAGTTTCAGCGAAATGGCGAAATAGAGCCCGCCGGGTCCGCCGCCCAGGATCGCCGTCCGCATGTGCCGGGCACTCCTTGATGTGGTCCCAAAACCCACAGTCACGGCCCATTATTGGCCAAGTGGGAATTTATTTCAAACATAAAATATCTTGGCGGGCGGCCCTGACGCGACGGCTCCAGGGACGTGATCAAGGGTTGTCGGACGCCATGGATGCTATCGGGTATTCGATGCAGACCAGGCGGCCTCCCCATTCATGACCCGGCTCGTAATCCGGCGTTGCCGGTTCGGCGTCAGGCGTCCACGATCTGATTGCATAGTCCGCCTTCCGACGTTTAATGTTCATCCGACATTTTTTGGAAGAGCCGTACGTGTCGCGACCGCGCATGACCAAATTGCCTGCATGGTGTACCGCGTTGGCCGCGCTCGCAGTACTCTCAACCGTTGGGCCGCCGCTTCATGCCCAGGAGAGCGGCACCGACGGGATCGGGACCGACCATCTGTTCGCCTTCAACGCCGGAACGGATATGGACGATCCAGGCAGCAAGGAGCTGGACGCCGGCTTCAGCGGCCGGTTCAGCCGTAGCGGCGGCGCCTATACCGGGATCGAGAGCGAATTATCGTTTCAATATCAGGCGACCCGGAACCTGCAATTCGAGCTCGACGCATCAGGGACCTTTCATCACATAAAGGACGTGCCCGGCATGGACGACCGCAACGGTGCGGCGTTCGGCGGTCTGGCCATGGGCCTCAGCTATCGCCTGCTCGATCGGGCGGCGCACGGAATTGGGCTGGCGGTGTCCGCCGCGCCGTATTGGACGCGGGTCGACGACGACTCCGGCGAGCCGGTCAACGGTTTAGGTTCCGAATTCGTGATCGCAAGCGACGTCAACCTGGTGCCGCACATGCTGGTGGGCGTCATCAATGTCAGTTACGAGCCGGAGACGTCCAAGTCCCGGATCGACGGCACCTGGTCGCGGCAAAGCACGATCGGCGTGAGCGGCGGATTGATGGCCAGGCTGAGTAAAGGCCTTCTTGCCGGGCTGGAGGCGCGCTACCTGCGGCAATACGAAACGCTGGACCTCAGCGCCCTCGCCGGCCAGGCCGTCTATCTGGGGCCCACGGTTTCGGTCACGCTGTCTGACAGCGCATGGCTGACGCTCGGCTGGAGCGCCCAGATTGCCGGCCGGGCGAACGGCGAGGACGGTGCGCTTGACCTCACCAACTTCGCCCGCCAGCAGGCGCGCCTCGCGTTCGGCGTCTCGTTCTGACGGTTCGGCCTCCCTCGTTAGACCACTGTGCCTGCCGCAGCGTTACGCCCTTGCGCCGCCGGCCTGTCTCGATCCCGCCTGCTGTTCATGCTTACGCATCGTCGACGCCAGCACGGCGACCGCCGCTGCCGGCGCGCTTTGCGAAACCGCCGCGCGCGCGGCCGGCGTCGTGTCGAGCAGTGAATTGAAATCGACGACGTCGCGGCCGAGCCGCCGGGCGACCTCACGCAGAACCTCGGCGCCGACGCCGGCAACCACGACCGGCACGTCCGCCGAGAGGTGAGCGCGTGACAACACCAGCCAAGCGCCATCGGCCACGGCGCGAACCTGCGCCTCGGCAAACCATTGCGCTAGCCCAGTCCAGGCGGCCTCGCCGGCATCGTCAACATCGCGGCCGACCATGCGGGCGAGCCGCGCCCGCGACGCGGCAACGGACTTCGGCCGGCCGTCGGCGGTCGCCATCTGGTCCGCGTCTTCGGGAAGGCTGCCGAGGATGCGGTGAACGTCGGCCATGTTGGCGAAGTTTTCGCGGATCAACTCGGTCCAGCCGCCGGCGAAGGGCGCCCGCTCTGTGCACGCCATCAGAAAGCTGCGCACGAGACCGGTATAGACCAGTTCCCCGCTCGAGAGCCGTTCGGCGTCGGTATAGCCTTGGGCGGCGACAGCGCCATCGACGATCGGAATGACGTCGGTGGTGGTCGAGCCCATGTCGAGAAACAGCGCAGAATCAATGGTTTTTGCGACCACCGAGGCGCTGGCAAACCAGTTGGCCGACGCGATATCGATGATGCGGTTGGCGATGTCGTCCGACCCTACGAAGCCGGCGCGGCCGGCGTAGACGCGCAAATCGTCACCGAGCGCCTCGCGTGCAGCGGCCGTGAGCGCGGCCACGCCTTCGTTCCGGGAGGCGAAGGTATCGGCCAGTTCGCCAGTCATGGTGATCGCGTGGTGATCGGCTTCACCGACGCCTGTCATGGCCTCCGCAAAGGCCTCCGCCAGCCGCGCGACGCCAAACCGCAGCGGCGCGGCCACCTGCACCGCGGCAACGATACGGCCATCCTCGGCCCGCGCCGCCTTCAGATGCGCGCCACCGATATCCCACCCCACCACGATCGCCATCGCACTGTCCTACGCTTCTGGGTTATATCCGCATGAACGAGACGCCATCGGCGGGAAAACCGCAACATTGCCCGGAGCATACATGGAAGTCATTCCCGTCATCGATCTCAAGGGGGGCACCGTCGTCCACGCCCGCCTGGGCCAGCGCGACCGCTACCAGCCGATCGAAACGCCGCTAGCCCGCGGCAGCGACCCCGTCGATGTGGTGACCGGCCTGTTGTCGCTACACGCGTTTTCGACGCTCTATGTCGCCGACCTCGACGCCATCACCGGCAATGGCGACAACCGCGCCGGGCTGCAACGGGTGAGGCGCGCCTTCCCGGCGCTCACGCTGTGGGTCGACAGTGGCATCGCCGACTTCGAGACCGCGGCCGACTGGCTGCAACAGGACCTCGGTCACTTGGTGCTCGGCAGCGAGACGCAAAGCGACGCCACCCTCGCCCAGCAGCTGGGCGATAACCGGCGGGTCGTGCTGTCGCTCGACTTCCGCGGCGATGATTTCCAAGGACCGCCCGCACTGCTTGCGCAAGCCGAGCATTGGCCACAGCGCGTGATCGCCATGACGCTGCATCGCGTCGGCAGCGGCACGGGCCCGGACCTTGCCCGCCTGGCGGCCGTCAAAGCGGCGGCCGCAACGCACGACGTTTACGCCGCCGGCGGCGTGCGCGACGGCAACGATTTGCGCGCCTTGGCCCGCGCCACCATTGCCGGCGCGCTGGTTGCCTCCGGTCTGCACGACGGCCGCATTACGGCCGCCGATCTACAGGAATTGGCGTAGGCCTGCGGTTGCCGGTGGCCGCGCAATGCGGCCACCGAACCGTTCACCCCAATCCAAACATCCTAGCCAGCCGACGAAAGAGACCTCCCGACTCGGCAGGAGATTGAGCCTCCCCGCGGCGGTTTCCTTCCTAAGCCGCGAAGGGATGCTTGGCCGAATCGCGCTTGGCGATTACTTCGGCCACCTTTGGCTCGCCGGCGATGGCGCGGGCGAGCGCCTCTTTGGTGGCCTGGTAATTGTATTCCTGGATTTTCTTGTCGTCGGCCGCTTCCCAGTGGATGAACACGCCGACGCAGATGAACAGGTTGTCCGCTTCGTCCTGCGGAATGACGCCCTCGGCCAGACTATCGGCCACCGCCTTGGCCACCCCATGCTGCGCCGGGCCGAACATCTGCACAGCCTGCTTGGCGCCCTTGATGGTGACCTTGTTGAACATCACCGTCGCGGGCTTGCACAGCAGATTCGGCGCGACCACCGCCAAGAGCGAGGTGAAACCGTCCTTGTTGTTGGTCAGGCAATTGGCGAACGCGCTCTCGGCAGCGCTGCCGCGCGGCCCGACGATGAGATCGATATGGGCGACCTCATTGCCTTCACCAACCAAAGATTCCCCGACGCACAATCCATTAACTTTTGCCATCGCCATCTCCTCCCAAGGAACAACATTACCGGACGCCAACCTTTGGCGGCCGGCCGAACGGCTATCCTTGTTGTCAGCGTCCGGGAGCCGGACCGGTTTGCCAGATAGCGGCAGAAGTCACTTCCGCGACGCAAGTCAATCACTCTTAAGCGCCGTCGGCAAGATGCAGCCAACGCGATACGCGAAAAGCGTTGCGACCGTCAAGTCCGCGCTAGTGCCGGGATTGATCCCTGCGTCCTTCAACGCGGTGTCCCACTCCATCAATTCAGGCAGCAAATCATCGATATTGCCTGCCATTCGCTTGCGCAGCATCGCCGCTTGCGCGCGAACCTGCTCCGCCAGCACCGGTCCATGCTTGCGCGCGATGTGGCTGTCCGCGAAGGCGGCGAGATAACCGAGATAGACCTGCAGCGTCGCCATCCGCCGGTCGGACGACGCGGCCAAGGCAGCGCGCAAAGACGTCTCGCCGATTTCAAAAACATCGGCAAAATCATTGACATATTGCTGTGCAATACGATCGCGACCGGCGGCTTCCGCCATGGCCGCACGCAAAGTCACGGTGGCCGGCGCAAACACGTCGTGGTGCTCGGCGCGGCCCAATCCGGCCGGCGATGCGCGCACAATGGCGCGAAACGCCAAGTTTGCATCCTCGACACTGAGGCGGGCCAGCACCCGCGCCAACTGTGATCTCAGATCGCGGGACGCCGGCGCCTCTTCCGCCGCTGCGGCGAGTGGCGCGCACAGCAGCACGATGCCGAGATTGGTGTTAGCGTCGACGGCCTCGAATGTCGCTTCCACGGCGCCGAAAATGCGCGCGCCCACCGATCCGGGTGCCGTGAGCGGGCCCGCCGCGGCCACTGCGCTGCGCTCGAAATCGGCCGCGGTCATGCGGTGACCGTCAGCGAAAACATGCACATTGCCAGGCTTCGGCGCCTGCAGTTCATCGCGGCAGGCGGCGATGAAGGCGTCGGCGATCTGCTGCCGCAGCGCCGTCACATGGCGGCTCCACGTCGCGCCCCGCGCGCCAGCACCGCGACCAGATCGCGCGCGAGTACACCGGCAATATCGACCTGCATGGTGCGCTGCAACCCCGACCATGCCGGCATGCTGTTAACCTCGATCACCGTGGGCCTATTTTCGCCGTCAATAACGATGTCGACACCGGCAAAATCGGCCCCCACAGCAGCAGCAGCAGCAACAGCGAGATCTCGCATGGCGCCCTCGGCTACGGCCGCAACCGGCTTGCCGCCGCGCTTCACGTTCGTCACCCAATGCGCCGAATGGCGCATCATGGCGCCGACCACCGCGCCGTGGGAGACCAGCAGGCGAAAGTCGTGGAAGCCGCCGCGGTCGACCCCGATATAGCGCTGCAGATAATAAACCCCGCCCGCCACGTCGGCTGGCGCCGGCAGTTCATCCGCGCTGTGGATCAGGCGCAGCCCGCGCCCCTGCGACCCGAACAGCGGCTTGAGGACGAAGGGGCCGCCCTCGCCTTGCACGATCGCCACCGCCGCCTCGCGGGATTCGGTCGCCCACGTCGCCGGGGTCGGCAGACCGGCCCGGGCGAGCAGGAAACTGGTCGTCGACTTGTCGACGCAGCGCTCGATGGCCCGGGCGTTGTTCCAGACCGGCACGTCGAGCGCACTGAGCGCATGCAGAACCCCGAGACGCAGCGTCACCGCCTCGAAACTGCCACCCGACAGCGTCCGCACCAGCACCGCGTCCGGCAGCCGCCCGTCGAAGCCGGGCAGGTCCACGCCATTGGCGGCAGCGGTTTCGATCCGGCAGGAGGCCAGATCAAACAGCACGGTGCGCGCGCCCAGCGCCGAGAATGCCTTGCGCAGTGCGCGCGCGTGCCAATCCATCTGGTCGGTGACCAAGCCGATGACCGGCCCCGCGGCCTCCCCACCACCTGCCATCGGCTCAAGCGAACGAGGCATCGAGCAGGTCCAGGTTGAGACGCCCGGCGTGGAAGCTCTCGCCGGTCTCCAGCGCGGTGACCGTCACCTGAGCGGGGCTGAACAGCATCGGATCGATGGCGTAGAAATCACCCTTGAAACGCTTGAAGATTTCCGCGAACGGCTGGCCGTAATCGCGCGAGGCCTCGCTCGGCAACTGCTCGGCAAGCGCCCGCGCCTCGGCCGCCGGACCGGAAACCATCAAATGCACGCGGCCGGCATAGATGATCGCGTCGTTGGTGCGGCCCATGGCGGTGATCAGGTCGGGATGCGGCGGCGCCAAGGGCGCCGCGCCCATGCCCTCGACGATGCGCTCGAGCGGAAACTTCAACTCGTGCGCCTTGTGCAGCGCCACCTCGAGCACGCGCGCCACGACCTGCGTGCCGCCCGCAATGCTTTGGGTCGGCGCGTAAATGATGCTGATGTCCTTGGGCGCCAGCCCACAGGCCTGCGCGACCTTGTCGACGACGGCCGCCGGCGGTGGCCGCGCGCTTTCCAACACCAACGCGGCGCTTTGCGCATTGTCGCGGTAACCAAGCGTCTCGAACAGCGGCTCGCTGCGCGCGAGCGCCCGCGCCGGCCCGGAACCGAGGGCAAAGAACGCGTCCTTGCCCTCGCCGTCGGCGAGCCGCCAGCCCGCATACTGGCTGGCCAGGCACGCGATCACCGGCTGGGCCGAATGGACCAGCAGCGTCCACGGCCAGCGCGGCGTTGCGGCACTGGCGGATAGCTGCAGCGTGCCTAGGCCGCCCATGCAGATTTCGGCAATGCGCAGGCCGGCGATAATGCTGCCCTGCGTTTGGCTGCCGGCGTCGATCAGGGTCTCACCATTCGCGCCCTTGCTCACGACGACCTTGAGCGCGGCCGATGACGCGGTGAGCGGCGCGATCAACGCTGCCGCCCCAGCATTCACACTCATAAAGGGTGCCCCACTCATGCCACCGGCTCCCATAACCGCGCTTCGATCTCAGCCATGTGCAGCTCCAGTCGCCCCCTGGCTTCTGCCGCTGTCGCCCCCCTTGCAAACACCGAGCACAACGGTGCGTCGGCCTTGACCGCGCTTCCCGGCACCGGCCGGTCGCTCACCCAGTCCGGCCAATCGGGCGCCGGCATACGATCGATATCGCGCGCGGCATAGACGATGGCGCCGGCCATCGCGCCCTTGAGCCGCGGCGGCGCATCCGGCAAACGGCCGGCGCAGGCATCCACATGCAACGAGAACAGCGACGGCTCGCGCGACGGCTCGAACAGGTCGAAGGTCGCGCCCGGACGCGGGTTGATCTCGAGCAGATGAAATCGATCGCCCTCGACCAGAAAGTCGGCGCTGGCGAGCCCGGTGAGCGGCAGCTTCTCCATCAGCCGGGTGAGCGCCGCCGTCACTGCCTGTGTCAGCCCCTCGCTCAACACTGCCGGCCGTACCGCGCCGCCATAGCGGAATGGATGCCGCGGCAGCGGCGAACACCATTGCGCGCTGAAGCCCAGCACCATGGCGCGGCGGCCATCGCCAAGCAGCAAGACCGACACCGCGTGGCCCTCGATACGACGTTGGAAATAAACGCCCTCGCCCGCGACATCGGCTTCGTTCACAGGCCGGATGTGCCAGCCCCCGGCGCCACCCACGCGCTTGATCAGCCAGCCCGCCGGATCGGTCGGACGATGCAGCGACGTCTCGGGATGAGGGACATCGGCATCGTTGCAAAGCGCGGCAAAGCCGAGCGGGTCTTTCAGCCGCGCGATCGTACCCGGCGAATTTCCAAGCAACGGCCAGCGCTCCGAAATACGCGCCAACAGATCGGCGCGATCCTCAAACCCGCTGCCACAGACGATGCCCGCCGGCGCCTCGCCCGTTGCCAGCCGCGCCAGGGCGTCGATCACTTTTTCGTCATCGCGCGCGGGGCCGAGCAGATCAACACACGCATGGGCGCCAGCCGATGCCAGCGTATCCGAATCGCCGAACGCATCGGCGACCAGCGGGATATAGCCCCCGCGCCGCGCCGAAGCGGCCAGCGCACGCCCAGAGGCGGCGGCGATCAGCACCGATCGGCTCCTAACTGCTGAGTTCGTGGGCAAGGGTGAAAGCATTGCGGAAATCGAGGCAAACGGGTTTGGTCGCCTCGATCATCTGTTTGAACATTCCGAATTCGGTCTTGTATTTGATGTTGCCAATGGCGAGCGCGCCAATACCCAAAGTGCCATGGGAATTCAACTCGACGCCGTCGGCCATCACATTGAGGCCCTCGACCCCGGTCGGCGGCACTGCGTTGACGTCGGCGGCGATCAGCACCTTCTTCGCGGCTTCGAGCTGGCGCGCCGACACGATCTGCACGCCGGCGCGACCGGCACACAGCACGATCTCTGCGCCCGCCAGGATATCCTCCTTCTTGCCCTCATCGCTGCCGTCGGCGGCGCGCACGTCGACGCCGAAGCGCGCCTTGATCTCGTCTGCGCTCTTGCTCACCCGCGCGACACCGTCATGGCCGACCAGAATAACATCGGCACCCTGCAACGCCGAGATCACCGCCGAGGAGAACCCGACCACGCCGGTCGCACCGAAGACCGCGACCGTACAGCCCTTCAGGTCGCGCTTCTTCTTGTCCCGCAACGTCTTTTCGACGCACGCGACCATCGCCGCCGCGGTCGTGAACGAGCCCGCCGGGTCGGCGAAAAACGAAATGCCGAAGGGCGGCACCAGGGCCTTGCGTCCGACCTCCAACATGTCGAGGGCAGGAATCGCCTGCTTGCCGCCGAAGAAGACCGCGGTGCGAACGCCGGTCTTGGGCGCGCGCGAGAACATCGCGTCCTGCACCAGACCCTCCACCTCCTCGGGCTTCACGTCGGTATAGGGCACCACCGCGTCATAGCCGGCATCCAGCGCCATGTTCACGTCGAACGGGCTCATGTGCTTGAGCGGCGTCAACATGTGCAAGATATTCTTGTCGGCCATTAAGTTCTCCTGAACGGCGATTACGAATTCGATATGGCTGCGGCAATGTTCTCATCGACGAGAGCGCCACGGTTGAGCCCCCGACAAACACGGATATCCAGGTCCTGGCAACGCCGGTGCCGCTTGGCCGAGGCGACGAGTTGCTCGGCCTGCTCCGGCGATTCCGCAAAAGCGAAGCCTGTCGGACCCCACGAGCTCTGCCCGATGCCACAGGCGCCCTGGCTTTCCAGGAACGCAAGCGCCGCCTGCACCGCCAGGCTGGCGAACGGCGCACCGCCCTGCAGCGGCGCGAAATGCGCACCGAGAATCTTCTGCATCTCGCTGATCGCAGAGGCGAAGGAGACGAGATCGGCCTCCGCCAGCGCCGGCAAAGCCTGCATCAGCACGAGCCGGCAGATGCGACCGGCATCGGCGTCGCCAAACGGCGGCAACCTGGCAAAGGCTGCGCGCTCGTCGTCGCCATGGATTCCGCTGTCGTTCGGGTCGAGCACGACGATGATTCGCCAGTCCTCGGGAAACGCCATCCGGCTGACGACCGGCGCCACGCCCTCGCCCGGCCAGCGCCCGCCATCGACGATCAAACCGCCGCGGTCGAACAGACCGACGCCGACTCCCGATCGCCCGCCGCGGCCGAGGCGAAGCGCGTCACCGCGCGTGTCCGTCGGCAAATGGTGGAACTGCCTGATGGCGCGCGCCAGCGCCAGCGCCAATTGCGTACCGGACCCGAGGCCTGCATGCCCCGGAATCGCCTGCTCGATATCGACGCGATACGAACCGCGCAATCCCAGTAGTTGCTGAAAACGCTCGACATAATGCCGCGCACGGTCGGCGTCCGGCCCACTGATGCGCATCCGCTCGGACGCGCTCAACACGATCCGCGTCTGCAATCCGCTGATCGCCAGCCCGATGCTACCGAAGCGGCGACCGAGGTCGCCGTTCAGGTCCAGAAACCCGAAGTGCAATCGGGCCGCAGCCGTAACCGTTACACTGTGAAACGCGATGTCCAAGCCAACAGCTCCCGGCTTCGAAGCCTAAAGGGGTTTTTCGCTCTGCAAACCCAGACTAGACTGCGACACCTTGACGAGCTTGGCAATCCGTAACAGATCGCGATAGCGGCGATCAGGTAGACATCATCATGGCAGAAGCGATAAAGGAACGCACATACGGCGACGGCGAGATCAACGCCCGGCTTGCACAAGAGCTACCGCACTGGTCGTTCGAAGGTGGCTGGATTCGCCGGAAGTACCGAACAAACAGTTGGAAAGGCACGTTGATGGTGATCAACGTGGTGGGACATCTCGCCGAAGCCGCGTGGCATCATCCGGACATTACCGCGTCCTATGCCTGGGTCGAGGTTCGCCTGCAGAACCACGCGGCCAAGGGAATCACCGACAAGGATTTCGAGTTGGCGAAGAAGATCGAGGACGTGGTCCAATGGCAGCCGGGCAAGGAAGGCGGCGCGCTCGAGGGCACGCCGGCCGGCGACCAGCGGTTCGCGTATATCAAATACGATGACTGATTGAGACAAACGCCAACGAAGCACCCGACCCGGTCGCGCCGGGTAGACAGGAGCGGGGATGGCTGATGCGTGGATCAGGGGCACTCCCTCGCCCCTTCAAGGTGCGGTCGAACGCGCCGCGACATTGTTGGGCCGCAGCCGATTGCCGGTGATCGCCGGCCTCGGCACCGACGTCGCTGGCGCGCGCGCCGCGATTGCACTCGCCGAACGCATCGGCGGTGCGGTCGACCACATGCATGCAGGCGCGCTCCTGCGCCAGCTCGACGCAATGCGCGAAGGCGGCATGCTGGTAACGACGCCGCATGAAGCACACCAACGCTGCGATCTCTTGCTGCTGGTCGGGTCCGGTCTGACCGAAGCCTGGCCCGAGTTGCCGAAGCGGCTGTTTGCCGACAAGAAACGCCGCATCGTCTGGCTCTGCCCCGGCGCCGCGCCGAAACAACGACGCATCGAGGTCATCGGCAACGATCCCGCGCAGTTGCCGGTTCTGCTGGCGATGCTGCGCGCCCGGGTTTCCGGCCGGCCGGTCGCCGACGACGCCCTGCTCAGGAACGAAATCGATTCGCTCGCCGCCGCGCTCAAGCAGGCACGGTTTGGCGTCGCGGTCTGGTCCGCGGCCACGCTCGACCCGTTCGCCATCGGCATGCTGGCCGGCCTCGTGAAGGACTTGAACGACAAGACCCGCTTCACCAGCCTGCCGCTGGCGCCGGGCGACAACGGTGCCGCCGTGCTCCAGGTGAGCGGCTGGAAGACCGGCTTTCCCGTGCGCACTGGCTTCGGTCGAGGCTTTGCCGAACACGATCCCTGGCGGTTCGATGCGGCACGGCTGGTCGACAGCGGCGAAGCCGATTGCGCGATCTGGATCGCCGCGACCAGCGCGGCCGCGCCGGCCTGGCGCCGCCAGGTGCCACTGATCGCGCTGGTGGCAAAGCCCGACGATCTGCCCTATTCCGCCGAAGTCGCCTTCGCGGTCGGACGCCCCGGCGTCGACCATAATGGCGTCGAGCACAGCGCGGCCAGCGGCACGCTGGCGCCCGTGGCGGCGAAGAAACCGCGCAAGACGCCTGCGGTCGCCGACGTCGTGACGCAGATCGCCGCCGCCTTGGCTCGAGGGCAAACCATGTTGACCCGCCTTACCGGAGGACGCGTCATCGATCCGGCCAACCGCCGAGACCGCGTCGGCGATGTCTGGATCCGTGACGGTCGTATCGTCAAGCCGCCGCGCAGCGGAAAAGCCGACGAAACCCACGACGTCACCGGCCAAATCGTGATGGCCGGCGGAATCGATATCCACTCCCACATCGCCGGCAGCAACGAGAACGCGGGCCGCCTGCTGCTGCCCGAGTTGCGTTACCCGAATGACGTCGTGCATCCCGGCCACCTCCCGCAACCGCAAGGCGCCTGGAACACGGGCGAGACCGGTCGGCTCTATGCCGCCATGGGTTTCACCACGGTGATCGAGCCGGCGGTGCTGCCGCATCATGCGCTGCAGACCCACCTCGAGCTCGCCGACATCCCGATCATCGACAAGGCCGCGCTCACAGTGCTCGGCAACGACGATTACCTGCTCGGCCTTTTGCGCAAGCGCGAGAGCGCCAATGCCGTGCGCGACTACGTCGCCTGGTCGCTGGCCACGTCGCGCGGGCTCGGCATTAAGGTCATCAACGCCGGTGGCGCCGCCGCGCTGAAGGACAACGTGCGCAGCTTCTCGCTCGACGACGAGGTGCCCGAATACGGCGTCAGCTCGCGCGCCATCGTCAAGGCGCTGCAGAAGGCGGTGCAGACCCTCGGGCTGCCGCATCCGCTGCACGTCCATTGCAACAACCTCGGCATGGCCGGCAATGTCGAGACGGCGCTGGCGACCATCGCGGCGGCGGAAGGCCTGCCGATGCACCTCGCGCACCTGCAGTTCTACAGCTACGGCAAGGAGGGCCCGCGCGGGTTCTCGTCCGCGGCCGCGCGGCTGGCCGAGGCGGTCAACGCCGCCAAGAGCGTGACCGTCGACGTCGGCCAAGTGATGTTCGGCCAGACCGTAACCATCTCCTGCGACGTGTTGCGCCAGTTCAACGCCCGCAACGGGGCGCGGCCGAAGAAATGGCTGATCTTCGACGGCGATTCCAACGGCGCCGGCATCGTGCCCTACGACTACCGCCGCACCGATTTCTACAACGCCGTGCAGTGGGCGGCGGGGCTTGAGCTGTTCCTGCTGACCAACGACCCCTGGCGCGTGTTCTTCACCACCGACCATCCCAACGGGGCGCCGTTCACCAGCTATCCCGATATTCTCGCGCTGCTGATGGACCGCGACCTGCGCGCACAGTGGATGGAGACGCTGCCCAAAGAGGCGATGGCGGTGACGACGCTCCCCGCGATCGCGCGCGAATATACGTTACCTGAGATCGCCACCATGACCCGCGCCGCGCCGGCGCGCCTGCTCGGCCTCAAGGAGCGCGGGCATCTCGCGCCCGGCGCCATCGCCGACATCGCCGTCTATCGGCCCGGCACTGACAAGGCCGAGATGTTCCGCCACGCGGCGCTGGTGTTCAAGGATGGCACGCTGGTGGTACGTGACGGCGCGATCGTCGAGGAACGCTACGGCCGCGCCTTCGACGCCCGCCCCGGCCACGAGCGCGCCATCGAGCGCCGCATGCGCGACTACTACGACAGCCGCTACGGGCTTTCGCCCGATTTCATGACCGTGCCGGAAGAAGCCATCGGCCGGCCGGATCCTTTCGAGCGCGTGCCATGCAGCAGCTAACCGTCAACGGCATCCGCATTGACGACACCTTCGCCGAGGCCTTCGGCATGCGGGCGACTGCGCTCGTCATCACCGCCGACAGCGCCGCCTGGGCGCGGCAGGCGGCGACGACTATGACCGGCTTCGCCACCTCGGTGATCGCCTGCGGCTGCGAAGGCGGCATCGACCGCGAGCTTGGCCCCGACGAGACGCCGGACGGTCGCCCCGGCGCACGCGTGCTGCTGTTTTCGGTCTCGACCGCCGAGCTTCAGAAACAACTGCAGAATCGCGTCGGCCAATGCGTGCTCACCAGCCCCGGCTCGGCCTGCTATGCCGGGCTCGACACGGACGAGCGGCTCAAGCTCGGCAACACCATCCGTTTCTTCGGTGACGGCTGGCAGGTGGCCAAGCGTTACGGCACCAAGCGCTACTGGCGCGTGCCGGTGATGGACGGCGAGTTCGTCTGCGAGGCGACCACGGGCCTGACCAAAGGCGCGGTCGGCGGCGGCAACATCATCCTCATGGGCACGAGCCGGCAGACGACGCTCGCCGCAGCCGAAGCGGCCGTCGCCGCGATCCACGCCGTGCCCGACGTGATCATGCCCTTCCCCGGCGGCATTGCGCGATCCGGCTCCAAGGTCGGCTCCAAGTACAAGGGCGCCATTGCCTCGACCAACGATGCCTATTGCCCGACGCTGAAGGGCACCGGCACCACCGAACTCGATCCCGATATTGCCTCGGTGCTGGAAATCGTCATCGACGGCATGACGCCGGAAGCGGTGGGCGACGCTATGCGCGCCGGCCTCGCGGCGGCCGTCAAGCTCGGGCCGAAAAGCGGCCTGCTTCGCGTCGGCGCCGGCAATTACGGCGGCAAGCTCGGGCCGCACCACTACCACCTCAAGGAGCTGTTGCCGTGAGCGCGCTCACCTTCAACCTGCGCCAGGCGCCCGACCAGCGGCTCGATCTCGCGCCGCTCGTGCCCGAGCGGCTCGCCGGTCTAAGCGAAGCGGAGATCGCAAAGATCGAACTGCAGACCACGCGCGAGTGCGTCTGCGTCGGCGATGTCTTCGCGCTGCGTATGGGTGACGCCGTCGAGGTCCGCATCGACGGTCATGAGCGCTTCGACCGTATCGGCTGTGCCATGGCGTCCGGCGACATCCATGTCGAAGGCGACGCCGGTATCCAGGCCGGCCGGCATATGCGCGGCGGCCGCCTGACCATTGCCGGCAATGCCGGACCGTGGGCCGGCTCCGGTATGAAAGGCGGCACGCTCGAGATCAAGCGTGACGCCGGCGATCGGCTCGGCGGCCCGCTCGCCGGCGAAATGGCCGGCATGCGCGGCGGCGTCCTCGTCGTGCGCGGCCATACCGGCGCGCGCGCCGCCGACCGGCTACGCCGCGGCATGATCGTCGTCGAAGGCAATGCGGGTGATCACGCCGGCAGCCGCATGATTGCGGGCACGCTGATCGTCGGCGGTCGCGCTGGCGCGCTCCCCGGCTATCTCATGGCGCGCGGTAGCATCGTGCTGGCCGACGGCCACCAGGCTCTCGCCCCCACCTTTTCCGACTGCGGCGTGCACGATCTGGTCGCCAGCGCGTTAATGGCACAGTACGTGCAGCCTTACAGCGGGGAACTCGCTAACCGGCTGCGGCAACCGTGGCGGCGTCTGCTCGGCGACATGGCCGTGATCGGCAAGGGCGAAATTTTCTGTCCGCCGGTATAAACGGCAGGTTCCAGACTCGCTTGATCGGCGTAAATTGAGCTCCTCACGCGGAGCATCATACCATGAGCTTCATTCAACTGGTCATCACCGTGTGTGCCATCGCTCATCCCGCCCATTGCGAAGCGCGGCATCTGCAGTTCGCGTCCGCCGGTTCGCTGCGGCAGTGCGTTAACGCGGCGCCGCCCTACATCGCACAATGGATCGGTCACCATCCCAAGTGGCGCGCGGTGCGCTGGACCTGCGAGTATCCGCACGACACGCATCACGCTTGAGGACGCGACGCGGCCATCGCGTTGCAATGAGCGGAGGCTGAACGATGCCGCCTGATGGGCCGAGCAAGCGCGACGCTTTCCTGGCCCGTATCGGCGCGACCCCGCTGATCATGGGGATCCTCAACGTGACGCCGGATTCGTTTTCCGACGGCGGCCGTTTTCGCAACACCGAAGCAGCGCTCGCCCACGCCCGGCAGATGGTGACGGACGGCTGCGCCATCGTCGACATCGGCGCCGAGTTGACGCGACCGGGTGCCACCCCTGTTGCCGAAGCCGACGAGTTGGCGCGCATCGAGCCGGTGCTGGCGGCTCTCGGCGCGGGCCTCCCCGCCCCCATCTCCGTCGACACCACCAAGGCGGCGGTGGCGCGGCGCGCCGCCGTGCTCGGCGCGGTGGTCATCAACGACGTCTGGGGCCTGCAGCACGATCCGGCCATGGCCGACACCGTCGCCGAGACCGAAACCGCGGTCGTCATCGTGCACAATCGCACGGCGCTGGACGAGACGATCGACATCGTCGCCGACATGCAGCGTTTCTTCGACCATTCGCTCAAGCTGGCGCAGCGCGCCGGCATCCCGCACGAGCGCATCATCCTCGATCCCGGCATCGGCTTCGCCAAGAGCAGCCGCCAGAACCGCGCGGCGCTGATGCGGCTTGCCGAATTGAAGGACTACGGCCTGCCCATCCTGGTTGGCGCCTCACGCAAGCGCTTTCTAGGCTCGCTCACCGGTGATGGCATCGAGGCGACGCTGGTCGGCACCGTGGCGGTCAATCTCGCCGCCATCGCCGCCGGCGCGGCGATCATCCGCGTGCACGACGTCGCCGAGCACGCGGCCGCGCTCAGGGTGTTTCACACCCTCCGCGGCGACGAATCCTGAGATCAGTCACTTGGTGCAGTCAGTCAGCTGCTTCTCTTCGACCACGAAGATGCCGCCCTGCTTCACCGCGACATTGCGCACGATGCAGTGGCGGCCGATCTTGTCGGCCAGCTTCACGTCGTATTGGCCGGTGGTGACGCCCTCGACGCGCAGGCGCTCGTCGTGATCGACCGTGCCGTCGTCGTCGCCCTTGCACAGATCGGGACCCCAGTCGTTCTTGCCGATCGGCGACAACTGCAGGCTGGTGACGGTATAGAGCGTCAGATTCCAGAAACGGGTGCCCTTGCTCTTGGCCATGGCCCCGGAGCCCAGAAGCGCGACGGTAACGCCCGCTATCAACAGTCGACGCACGTGATCCTCCTTGCCCTTCCTCAAAGCAGTCGCTCTTGACGACGACCTGCTCCGCGCCGCGATGACAGCTATTGCCGCAACATACGGTCGCGGTTCACAGCCTTGTCGAAATTGCGCGCGCTCGCAAGTCCTTTCGGGCTAACCAGCCGCGCGGACGCGAGATCGGTCTTGTCGAAATCGGCACGGGCGACGTTCGCATCGATGAGTTCCGCGCCGCTCAGATTGGCGCCGACCAGCGACGCGCCGGACAGATCGGTCTTGTGCAGCGAAGCGAACTGCAATTCCGCCCGCGACAGATCGGCGTCGTGGAAGTCCGCACCGTCGAGATTGGCCGAATTCAGCACCGCATGCATGAGGCCCATGGATTGATTTTTCATGTCGGCGCCGAGATTGGCGCTCACCAGCTTCGCCCCTTTGAGGCTGGCGTCCGTGAGGTCAGCCACGATGCGCGCGTGCGACAAATCGGCCCCATCGAGCTTGGCATGCAGCATCTGCGCCGCAAACAGGCTGGCGTGTTGCAAGTCCGCGCGACTGAGATCGGCGTTCAGCATCCAGGCCTGATCGAACACCGCGTGATCGAGCTTGGCGCCGACGAACTTGGTCTTGTTCAGCAAGGCAGCGTGGAAATTGGCGCCGCTGAGATCGAGCCCCGAGAGATCGAGCCCGTTGAGCGATTTGCCGTCGAAATCCGCCGGATGCCTCGGTGTCGCCGCCTTGGCGACGGCCTCGACCTGGGCGCGGGTCATGTCCGACTTGGTCATCGCCGGCGAGTTGAGATCGAGATGGCGCATCATGTTCTGCGCCGCCGCCGGCACGGCTATGCCGACGCCCAACAGCAACACCGCGAAAGCGCACGTCCAACGGCCCGGCATGGCGTCCCTCCCGTTATTTGGATCGATTGTCCCGGTAATGGCGACAATGTTGGCGCAACAATGCGACGCGAGGCAAATCACGGTCGCGTTAGAGCGTTTCCAGGCGAAGTGGAAACCTCCGGAGCCGCGATAAAATAAAAACTTATCGGCGCACCGTCAGCAGCCGTTCAACCGTCGCCGGCAAGTCCACCATGGCGTCGAGCACGACGTCGGCGCCCGCGGATGCCAATCGTTCGGCAATGTCGGAATTGGCGTGACCCGCCCCCGCAAAGCCGATCGCGGCCATGCCTGCGGCCCGCGCGGCGGCGATGCCGAGCGGCGAGTCCTCGATGACGAGGCAGTCGGCCGCCGGCACATCCATCGCGCGGGCGGCAAACAGGAACAGGTCGGGCGCCGGCTTGCCGTTGTCGACCTGATCGGCGCTGAACACGTTATCGCCAAACAACGGGGCGAGACCGGTAACCTCCAGCGACACCCCCAACCGCTCCGGCGTCGATGACGAGGCGACACAGCGCGGGTACGGCAGGGCTTCGATCGCCTGCCGGACGCCGCAAACCGGCTTCAGCTCGCGGCGAAACGTCGCCAACAGCCGCTCGCCGGCGCGCGCGGCGATCTCGGGCGGAATGGGAGCGCCGAGCCAGGCTTCCGCCGCCGCCAGCGCATCGCTCAGGCGCTTGCCGGAGAAAATCTTCAACGCTTCGGGCATGGAGATCGGCCGGCCCAGTTCGCTCAGCAGATCGGCCATGGCCGCGTGCGCCAGCACTTCGGAATCGACCAGCACGCCATCGCAATCGAAAATCAGCAAGCTCATGGGATCATTGGCCCGCCGGCGCGCCGCCATTGCCGATGCGGGCGGCAAGATCGCCGAGCATCGTGGCGATATCCGCCTCGGTGCGCGCCCGCCTTGGGATCGCGAGCGGAATCTCCGCCACCAGATGCCCCGGCCGCGCCGACAGTAGGAAAACCCGGTCGGCCAGGCGAACGGCTTCCTCCAGGTCGTGGGTCACCAGCAGCGTGGTCATGGCCTGAGTTTCCACCAGCGTCACCAGTTGCTCGCGCAAACGCCGTGCCAGCGCTTCGTCCAGCGACACGAACGGCTCATCGAGCATCAACAGTCCGGGTTCGACGGCAAAAGCGCGCGCCAGGGCGACGCGCCGCGCCAGCCCCAGCGACAATTCACCCGGATAGTGCGCGCGATGGGCCTCGAGTTCCAGCACCCCGAACAGCAGGCTCAACGCGGCGTCCGAAACCGCTGGTGCCACTAGGCGGACGTTTTGCTCGACGGTCCGCCACGGCAGCAGCCGCGGCTCCTGAAACACCATGCCGAGCCGTCCGGCGCCCGGGCGCACCACCGTGCCTTCGAAGTCGGCGTCGAGCCCAGCGATGATCCGCAGCATGGTAGTCTTGCCGCAGCCGGACGGGCCGACCACCGCCCCCACCTCGCTGCGCGGCAGGCTGAAGACGACATCGCGCAGCACCTCGAGGCGCCCGCCCGTGGCCGCCGTGAACGACTTGCGCGCGATGCGGACGTCAAGCTGCCCGGGTTCGCCAGCGGGAGACGCGTCGTTCAAGGGGCTGCACCAAGAATGTTTCGATCGCCATTATGACGACGACGAAGGACAGCGCATAGGCAAGAATACGGGTAACGTCAAACAACTGAAACGCGATGCCGATCTCGAAGCCGACGCCGTTCGGCCGGCCGAGCAATTCGACGACCAGCACGATCTTCCACACCAGCGACAGGCCGGAGCGGGCCGCCGCCGCGATATAGGGCGCAAGCTGCGGCAGTACCACGTGCCGCAGCGTCTTCCCGCGCGGCAGGTCGAACACCCGCGCCATCTCGTCGAGGCCGGGGTCCAGGGCGCGCGCACCCTCGCGAACCGTCACGACGGTGTTGGGCAGCTTGTTGATCGCCACCGCGAGAATGCCGGCGATCTCGGTGAGGCCGCCCCAGATGAAGGCCAGCACGATGATGACCAGGGCCGGCAAATTGAGCAACACGATCAGCCAGGGGTCGCCGATGCGGTCGACGATTCTGACCCGGCCCATCAACAGACCGATGGCGGTCCCGGCCAACATGGCGATGCTGAAGGCACAGAACACCCGCAGCAATGTTATGCCGATCTGGAAAAACAATTCGCCCGTGCGGGCGGCTTCGATCACCGCGGCGACGACCGCCCCCGGTCCCGGCAGCAATTGGGCGCCAGCGAATTGGGCCCCGATCCACCAAACCGCGACGAAAACGACGATCGAAACCACCCGCACCATGGAGATGGCTCACTTCGCCGCTGAGGGGTGATAGAACGTGCCGGGCGCGAGTTCCTTGCTGTTGCCCACCAGCGCCTTGCCGCCCAGCTTGGCGAGCACGCGGTAGAGGGCGCGGGCGTCGGCTTCCTGCTCCGCAATCGGCCGTGTCGGAATGCCGGCGCGGTAGTAGTCACGATAAGTCGTGAGCGCGGCAGCGCTCTTGACGTGGACCAGCGGCGCAATCCGCTTCCATTCGGCATCCGATGTCGCCAGCATCTCCTTGGCCTTATGGGTGACCTGCAGGAACTCCGCAATTGTCTTGGGGTGCGCCGCCGCCCACTTCCCGTCGAACACATAGCCGATCATCGCCAGCGGTCCTTTGACACCGAATTTCGGCAGCATGTCCTCGACGCCGATGAGACGGCGATACCCTTGCGTCTCAAGCCGAGTGCAGAAATTCCAGAAATTGAGCATCGCATCGAGCCTGCCCTGCTTCAGCTCGGCGGTGAGCAGCGGCGGCGCCCCGTAGACGATATGCGCGTCGCGCTTGAGGTCGATGCCCTGCCGCTTGGCCAGCGCCTGCAGCAGCAGCCAGCTCTTGTCGATCGGGCCGCCGGCAACGCCGATGGTCTTGCCCTTGAGATCGGCGATCGAATGGATCTTGGAGTTCGCCGGCACCATCACCGAGCCGAGCGCCGTCGAATAGGGATAGAACACGAGATCGGCACCGAGATCGCGCTCGCGCGACACCCACAGCCAATCGCTGACGATCACATCTGCCGAGCCGCCGCGCAGCGCGACCTTGCCGGCCTGTGGGCTTGCCAGCGAGGTCCGATTGATGGTCAGGCCCGCTGCCTTGGCGAGGCCGTGCTCGGCGATGACGTTGAACTCCCACTGCACCGTGCCGGTCTTCAAAACGGAAATCCGGATGGTGCCGGCATAAGCGCTGCCGGCAGCAAAACAACCCGTGCTTATGAGGCAGACAAGGGCGACGGCGAACACACGGCGTGAAATGAGCATGACACTTCCCTGAACTACGGAGGAATTGTGGCGCACCGACGAAGCCGACGCGTATGTATTCAGTGCCCTTGCGCGCGACCCTAACGCCAAGCTTTGCGCGGTGACAAGAGACCGCACAAAACACGCACCATGATGGTTTTGCGCCCGCAAGCACCCTTGAGTCGCTCACGCGACGCGATATCATCGCGCGCGAGGCGGCGACTCCGACCCGAACGGCTAGGGCGACAAGAACTGGAAGAACAAGGGAGCGCGTTAATGAACCTGCAGAAAACGATAATGGCGGCTGTCGTGCTGGCCGCATTCGGCGCAGTCGCCGCGCCGGCCGTCTCCGCGCCGCTCAACGACTACCCGACCGAAGCGCGCGCCAATTATGTCTTCGCCTGCATGCAAACCAACGGCAACACGCGCGTCGCGCTGCACAAGTGCTCCTGCTCGATCGACGTGATCGCCTCGCTCCTGCCCTATGATCGCTATGTGGCCGCCCAAACCGTGCTCAGCCTCAAGCACGTGCCGGGCCGTTTTGGCGCCATGTTCCGCTCGCCCGCTCTGTCGCGCAATGCGGTCAAGCGGCTGCGGCGGGCACAGGCCGAGGCGGAAGTCCGCTGCTTCTGACCGAGACCGGCGCTGCGCGCTACATGCCCGAAGACGCGGCGGGCCATTCGCCCTTAAAGACGTCCTTCTTGGTGTCGACTGCTTCCACGCGGTAAGGCGCGCTGCCGTTCGGCTTGAAATCGAAGCGGATGCTCGGGTTTTCCGAGATCGAGATGCCGCCCTTCATGGCGAGCAGAAGCTCCTTGCCCTGCCAGATTTTCAGGTCGTTCACGAAGAAGGCCGGGATGTAGAGGCGCGTCACCTGATTCATCTGCAGCCCGGAATTGTTGGGATGCCGAATCATGATCTGCGCCTCCCGTGACATCTTGGCCTTCGGATGCGGCGTGAACTGGCGGAACTTCATCTGGCCGAGATGGATCGTCGCCTCATCGGCGACCTTGAGAGCCGGTGCCGAGCAGCCGCCGGACGCTTTCACGAACCGCTTGACCATGTAGAGCTTGCCGTCGCTGAATTCGGCCACCGCGTGCACCTCGGTGTAAGAATTCACCCGCACCCGCGTGGCGAGCCCGGTGACATGGGCCTTACGGCCGAAGGTGAAACGCGCCGCCACCGGCGACGGATTGTTATCGATCACGATGGTGAGCCCGGTCATGCGGCGCTCGTCGCCCGCCGGCAGGGTGGTGCGCACCTCAAGTGGCACGACGGCAGCGTCCGCCGCCCGGTAGGGCATGGTGAGCGTGAACAGGCCGGCGCCGTCCGCCAGCGGCCGGTTCTTGAACACCTCGCGCGCCAGCCCGGGCCACGGATCGTCTGTGCCCTGCCCGGCCGCAAGCCCGGCAACGGTTCCGATACCGAGCATCGCAGCGGCCATCCCTGCGATACAGACCATGCGTGCGGTCTTTCCGATCATGCGAGCCTCCATCGGTTTCCAGCGCCGGCGCCGACGCGGGGGGTACCCGCGTCTACTCCCATTCGAGCTCGGCGAACGCAGCCGTGGCGTTGCGGGCATTATAGGCATCAAACAGCTTCCAGCGATTCTTTTCGGTTGCGCCAGCCGTCTTTGCCGCCACCGCGATCGGGACGCCGCGTTTGATCATGCCGCGCACGTCGGCGGCCAGGCGTTCGAGGTAGCGGCGCTCGTCGGCCAACCCCTGCGGCCATTGGGTAACCAGAGGCCCATGGCCGGGGACCGCGCGCCGCACCTTGAGCTTCGCCAGACCGTCCAAATCCTTGAGCCAGCCCACGAGGCTGCCATCCAACACCGGGATATGGCGCACAAACAGCAGATCGCCGGTAAACAGCGTGCCGGTGGTTTCGTCGAAGACCGTCAGGTCGTTGTCCGTATGCGCCGGTGGCCAGGCGCGCAGGCGCAGCCGGCGTCCGCCGAGATCGATCTCGAGTGTGCCGGATACGACTTTGGTTGGAGGAATGATTCGCACCCCCGCCATCAGCGCCGGCCCCAGCAAACGCCGGAAATTGGAGATGTAGTACGGCCCATGCGTTGCCAGCGCCCGCGGCAAGTTCTTGTGGCCAACGAATTCAGCGCCGTTAAATGCTGCATTCCCAAAGACATGATCGGGATGCATGTGGGTGTTGATCACGTAGCGGACCGGCTTTTTCGTATGCGTGCGAATGGCCGCCAGAAGCCGGCGTCCTTCGCGCAGGCTGCCGCCAGTGTCGATCACCGCCACCGATTCCCCGCCTACGACGAATCCAACATTGGCAATCGCCCCTTCGTTCTTACGGTTCATGAGCGAGATCGCGCCGAAATGAACGAAAACGCCGCGCGCCACTTCCGTCACCGCAAGGGGCCTCAACGGCTCCTCCGCCCGAACGAGACCGGCCGAAATCACGGCCAGGCTGACGCAAGAGATTGCGATACGACAGGCGATTAGGCGAATTCTACGCGTGCTCATCGGGGTACCCTGGGGCTACGTCCCACCAAACCAAGCGCGATCTCCAGAAAGGTCAAGCTGCGGTGCATCATATCTCCACGCAATGCAGCAAATCTTGCGGTATGTTTTTTAGTTGCGGTCTGCAAAACCTCGGCATAAACTTTTTCAGGTTTCCGGCTTCAAGGGCGTCAGGCTAACGGGAATACTGGCGCCTTTCGTAGGTCTGGCGGGGCATCCAATACAGTGCCCCAGATGCCACGCCACGCTGTGACACGCTGCCGGAGACACTTCCCAATGAACGGGTGCCGACTACGCGGCACGCTACAAGTGTCGTGATGTCGGCACCCGCGACAACGTCGCAGGGAGGAATCGCATGCGCAAGCTGTTGCTGACAGGTTGCCTTGCTGTGCTGACGGCTTTCGCCGTCACCGCAGCCAGTGCCAACGACCAGCTGGAGAAGATGTCTCAGAACCCAAAAGAATGGGTCATGCCGGCTGGAAATTACGCGAACACCCGGTACTCCGAACTTAAGCAAATCAACACCAAGAACGTCGGCAAGCTGCAAGTGGCTTGGACTTTCTCGACCGGCGTGCTGCGCGGTCACGAAGGCGGCCCGCTGGTGGTCGGCAACGTGATGTACGTTCATGGGCCTTTCCCGAATCCGGTATTTGCCCTCGATCTCAACCACGGCGGCCGGATCCTCTGGAAATACGAACCGCGTCAGGATCCGAACGTCATTCCGGTGATGTGCTGCGACACGGTTAATCGCGGTCTCGCCTATTCTGACGGCATGGTCTTCCTGCACCAGGCCGACACCACGCTGGTGGCGCTCAACGCCAAGACCGGCAAGGTGGTTTGGTCGGTCAAGGACGGTAATCCGAAGATCGGTGAAACCGGCACCTCGGCTCCGCTGGTGGTGAAGGACAAGGTCCTGGTCGGCATCTCCGGTGGCGAATTCGGCGTCCATTGCCGGATGACGGCCTATGATGTGAAGACCGGAAAGCGCGACTGGATCGCCTATTCGGAGGGCCCGGACAACCAGATCATGGTGGACCCGCAGAAGACCACCGCTCTCGGTAAGCCAATCGGCAAGGATTCCAGCCTGAAGACCTGGAAGGGCGATCAGTGGAAGATCGGCGGCGGCTGCACCTGGGGCTGGATCTCCTACGATCCCAAGCTCAATCTGGTGTACTACGGTTCCGGAAACCCCTCGACCTGGAACCCGAGCCAGCGTCCGGGCGACAACAAGTGGTCGATGACCATTTGGGCCCGCAACGCCGACACCGGCATGGCCAAGTGGGTCTACCAGATGACCCCCCACGATCAGTGGGACTATGACGGCGTCAACGAAATGGTGCTCGTCGATAAGAAGTTCGACGGCAAGATGCGCAAGCTCCTGGTCCACTTCGACCGTAACGGCTTCGCCTACACGCTCGATCGCGATAGCGGCGCACTGCTCGTTGCCAAGAAGTATGACCCGGCAGTCAATTGGGCGTCCGGGATCGACATGAACAAGTCGTCCAAAGACTATGGACGGCCGATCCTCGTTCCCAAGTACGAGACGTCCAAGCAAGACGTAAACGTGAAGGGCATCTGCCCGGCCGCGCTCGGCACCAAGGACGAGCAGCCTTCGGCCTACTCGCCACAGACCGGCCTGTTCTACGTGCCGACCAACCACGTCTGCATGGACTACGAGCCGTTCCGGGTCGCCTACACCGCTGGCCAGCCCTACGTCGGGGCGACGCTGGCGATGTATCCGCCCAAGGGCGACAAAAACATGGGCAACTTCATTGCCTGGGATGCCAACAAGGGCAAGATCGTTTGGTCGGATCCGGAGCAGTTCTCGGTCTGGTCAGGCGCTCTGGCGACCGCCGGTGGCGTCGTCTTCTACGGCACGCTCGAGGGCTATCTGAAGGCCGTCGACGCCAAGACGGGTAAGCTGCTCTACAAGTTCAAGACCCCGTCCGGCATCATCGGCAACGTGATGACCTATGAGCACAATGGCAAGCAGTACGTCGCCGTTCTGTCCGGCGTCGGCGGCTGGGCCGGTATCGGTCTCGCCGCGGGTCTGACCGATCCGCACGCAGGTCTCGGCGCGGTCGGCGGCTATGCCGCGCTGAAGAACTACACCGAGCTCGGTGGCCAGCTCACCGTGTTCGCCATACCGTAAGAACCACAGACTCAGGTTCGACACCAAAGGATATCCGGCGCGTCTTCGACGCGCCGGATACCACGTGACCGGCCATGCCGTCCGATCGACGTGAAAACCATAAGAAACACAAAAAGTAAGAAGGAACGCCCGTGAGACGATTTCATTTCATGGCCGCGGCGATGGTCGTGGCAATTCTCACCCTTGGCATTGGACGCGCCATCGCCGACGGCTCAGGCAACCCGGCCGCGGTCAAGAACGAAGGCGGCAAGTGGTTCGACAAGAACGGCACCCCGACCTTCCATATCAACAAGAAAGGCGAGGTCGACTGGTACACGTTTTCGGGCTACCGGCGCTACAACTCGAACTGCATCGTGTGCCACGGGCCGGACGGCGCCGGCTCCACCTACGCCCCCGCCCTGGTCGATTCTCTGAAGGCGATCAACTACACCCAGTTCTTCACCACCGTCGTCAACGGCAAGAAGAACGTCAGCACCTCGTCGGACAAGGTGATGCCCGCCTGGGGCACCAATCCGAACGTCATGTGCTACCTCGACGACATCTTCGTCTACCTGCGGGCCCGTTCGGACGGCGCGGTGGGCCGCGGTCGGCCGAAGCACGTGGCGAAGCCGGAATCTGCGATCAAAGCGGAAAACAGCTGCATGGGGACCGAGTAAGCGTCGCGCGACTGGCGGACCAGAAGCTCCTTCCCGCGCTGGGCTCGGCAATCCGCAGGCCAAGAGCGGCGGCCGGAAGCGGTTGCAGCGTTGAGGCATGAGGCGGGGTAGACATCGCCGGCCAGCGCAAGAACAGAATTCGACACGGGGTGCGCGTAATGAAACGAGGTCGAACATGACATTCCGAACTACCGCCCGCCTGTTGGGCTTTGCCTTGTGTGCCGCGGGGCTAGCCCTTGCCGTCGGCGGAGCCGCTCAGGCGCAGGGCATGCCGGAGCACATCGTTCCTGGCGCCCGGCCGTCGCCCTTCATTAAGCAGCGAGCGAAGCAAGGCCCTGCCCCCTTCGAAATGGTGGACCCGAAAGTCTTTCGCGTCTGCGCCGACCCGCGCGATATGCCCTATTCGAACACCAAAGGCGACGGCTTCGAAAACAAGATCGCCAACCTGCTGGCCAAGGCCCTGCACAAGAGCGTCGCCTACACCTGGTATCCGAACGCGCCCGGTTTCGTGCGCAAGACCCTCGCCCTCTACAAGTGCGACATCATCATGGGCGTGCCGCAGGGTGATGATGTCGTCCAGGTCACTAATCCCTACTACCGCTCGGTCTATGCCCTGGTCTTCAAGACCGGACACGGGTTAGATGGCGTCGATACGCTGGCCGATCCGCGGCTAAAGGGAAAACGCATCGGCGTCATCGCCGGAACGCCGCCCGCGAGCTATCTGGTTCTCGACCACCTCATGGAGAAGGCCAAGCCCTATCCACTCGTCGTCGACACGCGCTACAGCTCGTCCGCCGCCAAGATGATGCACGACCTCGTCGCCGGCGACATCGACGTCGGCGTCCTCTGGGGCCCGCTGGCCGGCTATTACGCCAGGCACGCCGACGTGCCGATCAAAGTGGTGCCCCTGCTCAAAGAGAAGAACGGTCCGCATATGTCTTATCGGATCGGCATGGGGGTTCGCTATTCGGACCAGATCTGGAAGCGGCAGTTGAACCGCCTGCTCCGCAAGGAACAGCCGGCCATTACCGCCATGTTGTTGAGCTATGGCGTCCCCCTGCTCGATGAGAACAATCATCTCATCCAGGCCCCGGCAAAAAGCCGGTAGTGCGGTGAACCGGCGGTGGCTACTCGTTGCCCTTCTGGCGGCCCCCGCCCTGGTCGGCGGCTCGGCGCGCGGCCAACAGACGCCGCCACGCGAGCCGCACGCCTACCGCACGGATCATTATCGCGCACCCACGCCGCGCACCTTGCGCGGCGCCCGCGTGGTCAGCACGTCGCAAGCCGCCGCGCTATGGAAGCAAGGCGAGGCAGTCTTCGTCGACGTGCTACCGCGCCCCCCGCGGCCGGTCGACCTCCCCGCCGGCACGATCTGGCGCGACCGGCCGCGGTTCGATATCCCTGGCAGCATCTGGCTGCCGGACACGGGCTACGGCGCGCTAGCGTCGTCGATGCAGGACTATTTCGCCGCCGGCTTACGCAAGGCGACCCACAGGGATCGCGACAAGCCTGTGGTCATCTACTGTTTGCGCGATTGCTGGATGTCCTGGAACGCCGCCAAGCGGGCGCTAACGATGCATTACACCCACGTGATCTGGTACCCGGACGGCACCGATGGCTGGGCGGACGCGGGGCTTCCGTTGAAGCGGAAGCGGCCCGAGCCGCGCCCGCAAGAGTGAGCGGGACCCTTTTTTCATGAAGCAGCGAGGAGCGTAGATAATGAAGCGACTGATACTGCCGGCCGCATTGATGTTGTTGCTGCCGAGCGTGGCTTTGGCACTACCGCCGGGCAATCCGGCCAAGGGCAAGCAAATCTTCAACACCTGCCATGCCTGTCACAACCTCGGCCCCGGCGCCACTATCAAGGTCGGTCCGCCGCTCAACGGCATCGTCGGCCGGCCGTGGGCGTCGTGGCCGGGCTATAGCTATTCGAGCGGACTGGTGAAGGGCAAAAAGGCGGGCAACGTGTGGACCGTGGCGCGCCTCGACAAATGGCTGAGCGGTCCGCGCGCCGACGTGCCCGGCACCAAAATGTTCTTCCCCGGCCTACATACGCCGCAGCAGCGCGCCGACATCATCGCTTATCTCAAGCAATTCAACATCAAGGGAGTCAAGAAATGACCTTACCTACGCGCAGGCATCGCCACGGACGCGGTGCCTGCGCTTGGGACGAAGAGACGCGAAGTCTACCGTACCGTCTGCTCGGAGCGCTCGGCGACCGTGTGGTCAGTTGGCAACGCCGCTCGTTTGTTGTGAAGGCACATCACCTTGACGTGCTCGTTCGCGGTTAGCGAGCGCCCGATGCTGGTGCCGGCGATATAGGCTTGGCCGTGCATGTAGCAGGTGATCGGGTTGCTGAATGTCTCCGGCACCCACATCACATCGGTGGCGTTGTTGCGGTTGCAGTCGCGGATATTGGGGGTGGTCGCCAGGGAGCAGACCAGGATCATGGCAGCCAGCATCAGAAGCTCCAAGGACGCGGGCAAACGGGCGCGCCCGAAGTTGCGCGTCTGACGGTTCAGACGCGTGTGTGGTTTCTTGTCGGCCAAGGGATATGCATTTTGCGCGCCAACCGAGCGTCACCGTCACGCATGGGCGGTACCGGCCGCCACACGGCAAGATGCACGTGCCGGAACTCTTTCGGGGGCGGATGGCTGGCCGCCGGCCAATGAAGACTCAAGCGCGCCCGGGTTGCGGCTCATCGTGGGAGTAGGATCGTACCTTATCCATCAGCCAGCCCCAGGCTTCCCGCTCCCGGTCGCCGGCCGTCTTGTCGACCGCGCTCGCCAGGTAGGCGATCTCCCGCTCGATGCGCTCACGCGGCAGCATATGCAGCCGACTGACCAAAATAGCGGCTTCGAGCACCGCCCACTGCGCACGATTGAAGCCGGCGAAGGGCACGTGCGACACGGTACGCACCACGCGGCAGCGGAAGCGTGGCCGCTGCGGGTCGTCCTGCACCGCTTCGACCGCGAGCTCGGTGTGAGAGAGCGCCGCGGCGAGACGCGGCACCGGCACCGCCTCCCCCGGCACCGTCGGCCAATCACGGCGGCCGGTCAGGCAGCCGGCGAAAACGCGCACGTCGTCGGTGTGACTCGCGGTTGCAAATGGAACGGATTGCAAATTGTCGAGAGTCGCCGACGGCCGGAAGGGAGCAATGACCCAGCCATCCCCTTCTGCGATCAGCCCGAGCGGCGCGATATGCACGCGGCCTACGGAATCGACCGTGGTGACGATGGTCTCGCGGATCATCGGCATGGCTGGCGTCCTGCCGTCGGCGACCGCACCTCGAGGCTACTCATTATATATGTGTCTCCCTCGCCCCCTCAGCGCCCGGCCCTAGCCGCACTCATTATTATACGACCGCTCACGGGCTCCCTCCGCCGGGCCGCATCCAGCCCCCACTCACTATCATTAGGGCGCGCCGCTGCTCCGCGCCGTTGCCCCCTACTCATTATTATAGGGCTCGTCCGGTCCCGCCTTGCCGCCACGCATTGTGTGCCCCGCCTCGCGCAACCGCAGCAGATCCTCCGCGGGCCGGTCGGCGCCAACGCCCCAGTCGAGCGGCTCGTCCTGCGCGTAGCGCTTGCCCAGCCGCCAGGCGATCTCCGCCTTCTGCAGTTCGGCGCCCAGATAGAAGGCATGACCCGCATCGCGGGCCAGTCCGAGCTTCGGGAACAGCGACAGCGCGTCGGTGCCGACATGGTGCACACCGCGCGCATAGACGTGGATGCCGTCCTCGGCGACCTCGATGCGGAAATTGCCGTCCCGCACCTCCGCCGCGACCGCCGCAATCTCCTCGGGCGTATTGGGAAACGGCTTGCGGTCGTGCAACTGCAGCAGCGCGCCACCGTACCCCTGGGGCAGGCTGTCATCCGCGCGCGCCGCAAACATCATGCGGCGCGCCGCGTCGTGCTCCTGCAGGGTGCGCCGCGTATGCGGGCTCACCTGCACCACCAGCACGTTGCGGATGCACAGCTCCGAGCAGATGCCGAGCAAGGCCGCGGTCACGCCGCCGCTATCCGCATCGGTCAGTTCGGTCAGATTACCGGTGCCCATCAGGATTTCCGCCTGCGGCAGCCGCGCGCGCAGCTCGGCATAGCGCGACAGCGATTGCATGAAGCCGAAATGGATCGGATCGAGAATAGGATCGAGCAGCGCCTCGATGCCCGCCTTGTCGGCCGCTTCCGCCGCGCGCAGGAGCGACGCAAGATCGCCATGCTCCGACGGCACCAGCACGGGCGTGGCGCCGGTCTCGCGCGCGAGATCGAGCGTGTGTTCGGTCAGGCTGAGCAGGAACGCGGCGCCGGCGCGCGCGCCCGTGCGCAGTTCGTCGGCCTGCGCGGAATCGACGCTGACCGCGAACCCCTCGCCCGAGAGTGTGCGCACTGCGTCCGCCAGATGCGGAAACGGTGTGTCCGGCAGACAACCGAGGTCGATCACGTCCGCGCCCACCTCACGCAATGCGCGCGCGCGTTCCGCGATCGCATCGACCGACAGCGCCGAGGCGTCTACAATTTCGGCAAAGATGCGCACGTCGTGACGCGACAGATCGAGATCGCGCCCGCCCTTGCCGAAATAGGCCGGCAGGTCCTTGAGCTCCTCCGGGCCCCGCTCGAAACGTACGCCGAACGCAGCGCTGAGCCGGTCGAGATCGGCGCGGCAGCGCCCAGGGACCACCACGCGGCTCGCCTCGAGCGGCTGCGGCAGCCGGCGTGTGATGATTGCCTCTGTCATCAAGGCCGCGACCTTCACGCCCATGTTGATCACCGACCACTCGAAACCGGCATCCGTCATGCCGGCCACCACCTTTTCCAGCCGCGGCTGCGCCAGATGGCCGGTGAGCAAGGCGATTCGCTCGGTCATGACACATCGTGCCGGCGCCGCGCCACTTCGGCGCTAAGCTCTGCCAGGCTTTCGACCACCGCCACATCGGCGAATTCCTTCAGCCGCGCGGTATTGTCGAGATCGATCTTGCGCGGGTACACCTTCACCATGCCTTTTGGCGCCTCGGTCTCGAGCTCGGGCGCGGTGTCGCAGGCGAACACGATCGACGGCACGCGGCACTTGCCGGCCTGCGCGAACACGTTGGTCGCGAGCGTGTCGGAAATGCCGAACACGCACTTGGCCACCGTGTTGGAAGTGGCCGGCGCGAGGACCAGCGTATGGTAAGTGCCGTAATAGAAGGCGCCCACCGGCGCGGCGCTCGCGGTTGTGTCACGGAACACGCGCACCGAGCGGGGCAGGTTGAAGTCCTGCTTGTACATACGCAGCACCTCGGTCGCCGCGCGGCTGACGAACAGATCCACGTTATCGAGCTCGCGCACGAGCGCGAGACATTCCTTGAAGAAATGCCCCGATCCCGTCAGCGCCCAGCCCCAGCGCGGCGTCGTCACCTTGGCCATCACAAAGTGTCCCTATGCCTCTATCCGCCCGGCGGCCGCTTCCGCCGGCACAATCGGCGTACCGATCGCCCGACCCTGCCCGATCGCCTCGGCCAGGGCCGATGGATCGTCCGCCCTGACGACAAAAGCGGGCGCGCTGCCGGCCGCAAGGTAGCGCGGAAATGCCCGATCGACGACACCCTGTGCCGCCAGATCGTCCGCAGACACTGGCGCGTCGGAGAATGCGCCGTGCTTCACCAGCAACAGCCGCGTCGCACCGGTGCATCCGGCAAGCCACACAGCCAGGCTGTCGGAGGTGACGTCCCAGTTCGCGGGAATATCCGTCGCCGCGAGCGCCATTTCCACCGGCGACCAGATCGGCACCGCGCCCGCGCGCAGCGTCTGCCGAATGGCCTCCGACGAGCCGGCAACGACAAAGCCCGGGCTCAGGGCCGCCAGTGCACGACCATATTGGGCCATCGCCAAAAGCGCCAATTCATGGGCGGTTTCATCGCGAAAACCCATCACCGACTGCGCCTCCCGCACGACGTCGGCAAAGGGCCCGCCCCCCGGCACTACCACCACGGACCCGCCACAACGCGCCAACGCCTTGAGCCAGTCGGCCAGCCACACGCTGCCGGCCAGGCTCCCGCCGAGCTTCACGATGGTGATTTCGCTGCTGCCCATCTAACCGTCGGACCGGGGCCCGTTCTTACCGGCCGCGCTCGGATAGAGATGGTAGACCTTAGCCTTCTCGGCCCCCCGTCGCCGCTCGATCTCCACCCCGACCCGGCCAGGCCCGACATCGAGCTTTTCGACCCTCACCGTCACCCGCAACACCCGCGGATGATCGAGGATGAATTCCGCGATCCGCTCGGCCAGCGTTTCGACCAGGGCGACGTGGCCCTCGGACGTCATGAGACGAATACCGTCGGTGATGATGTCGTAGGAAAGGACATCCCGCATGTCCTGCGCCGGCCGGGTCACGCGCGAGATTTCCGCATCCACGTTGAAGCGCACGTTCTGCTCCCGCGCGTGCTCGTGCCCATAAGCGCCGACCTGCAAAGGCAGCACCAGATCGTGCACGAAGACGCGATCCACTTCGCCATTCTCGCGGGCAGAATCGACCGAGTAGCCGCGCGCGGCGAGGATGTGGACATCCGGGTTTCGCGGTTGCGAGGGAATCTCCACCACCGCGCTACGGGGATCGCGCGGGATGAGTCCGCGGATGAGGTCGACCGCCGTGCCGTCGAGGCCGGCAGTACGGTCATGGGCCGCGCACAACGCGCCGCGGAACCCCAGATAGTTGGGCTCGAGCAGCAGCAGGCGCGGCACGTCCGGCGCCTCCAGCGAACCGGCCAACCCGCACAGGAGATCGTGCGTACGGCACGCGCTCACAAACGCGCCAAGCCGGTCGGGCGCCGCATGATCGAGCAGCCGCCCCTCGCCCTTATGCGCGGTATCCAGCATGGCACCGGCGAAGCCGCATTCGGCCATCAGCGGCAGCAAGGCGCTATCGGCCTCGGCATCGGCGAACATGACGCCGATCAGCTTCGTCCGCTGCGCGAGCGGCGCCAGCGCGCGAATGCAATCCGCCCGCCGCGCGCCGGGAAACAGGCCGACCTTCACATAATCGACGCCGGTATCGGCCATTTCCGCCGCCGCGGCGCCGAGCACATCCGGTTCCATCGGCAGATCGCCGGTCACCGCGCTGGTCGGCCGCCTTCCGCCGATCGCAGCCACGATGGAGCGGACGACGCCCGTATCGAGCGCACCGAGCGCGCCACGGGCGGGATCCTTGAGATCGATGATGTCGGCACCGTAGGCGAGACCGAGTTCCGCCTCGTCCGCATCAACCACGCTCGCCAAAAGCAGGGTCATGAATGGGCTCCGTCGAACGTCCGCAACGGCGCGAACGCTCTCATAGTCAAAACCAATACTTCTCCGCACCGTTCCGACCATCGACCGACGGCCGCAAGCGGGCGAGAAGCCAGTGCCCGCAGCGAGCTTAAGCAAAAACGCTCTTGATTCAAATAGGGAATAGCGTTCTCATGGCGCGTGTCTTCAGTGGGGGCAACAGAGATTGGAATCGTATTTTGATCCGGGTCCCCGCGTTCGCTTCCGTCGTCCTGCTCGGCTTTACCGTCTCGGCAATGGCCGCACAGACGCTGGACGTCAAAATCGCATATCTCCGCCGGCCCAAGCACCAGGAGACGATTTCGCTCGTCCAGATGCCGCCGCCTAACGATGGGCTCGCCGGCGCCCAGATGGCCATCGACGACAACAACACGACCGGACGCTTCCTCAACCAGCACTTCACGCTGACGGACGTGCATTTGAAGAAGGATTCCGACGCCGTCGCTGCAGTGCAGCGACTGGCCAGTCAGCACATCTCGCTGGTCATCACCGACCTCCCCGCCGACGCGCTGCTGAAAGCCGCCGATGCCGGCAAGGCGCACGGCATGTTGTTCTTCAACGCGGCCGCGACCGACGACCGGCTGCGCCAGCAGGACTGCCGCGCCAACGTGATCCATGCCGCCCCCTCCCGCGCCATGCTGGCCGACGGGCTGGCGCAATACCTCGCCTGGAAAAGGTGGACGCGCTGGCTGCTGGTCGTCGGCTCCCACAAACGCGACCAGCTTTATGCCGCCGCGCTGAAGCGGGCGGCCAAGCGCTTCGGCGCCAAGATCGTGCAGCAGCGGGTGTTCAAGGACACCGGCGGGGCGCGGCGCAGCGACAGCGGCGTCGTCCAGATCCAGAAGCAGATTCCGGTCTTCACCCAAGAGGCGCCGGCCTACGACGTGCTGGTCGCCGCCGATGAGAGCCAGGTGTTCGCCAACTACCTGCCCTACCGAACCTGGGACGCGCGCCCGGTCGCCGGCTCCGCTGGGCTGGTGCCCACCAGTTGGGACGCCTCGAATTATCTGTGGGGCGGCATCCAGATGCAGAACCGCTTCATCGAGCATTTCAAGCGGCTGATGACAGCGCTCGACATGCAGTCCTGGACCAGTGCGCGCATGATCGGCGAAGCCGTCCAGCGCACCAATTCAAACGATCCGAAGGCGCTGCTCGCCTACATGAAGGGTCCCAAATTGGCGCTTGGCGCCTATAAGGGCCAGAGGCTGACCCTGCGCGATTGGGACCTGCAACTGCGCCAACCGATACTGCTCACCGACGGCCGCACCATCGTCTCGGTCTCGCCGCAGGCCGGCTTCTTGAGCCAGCATTCCGAGCTCGACACGCTCGGCTTCGATAAACCCGAAACCAAATGCAAGCTTCAATGAAGCGGGATTGCCGAATGATCTCATTCGTAGACCACACTGATCTCGAACCGACGCCGGCGCCGCCCGCGGCGATCGGTCTCTCGGACCGTGCGCGCGCCCTGCTCGCAATGCGGCTCGTGCCGACCGTAGCCGCCCTCGGCCTCCTCGTCGCACTGACGGGGCCGGCCAACGCCTACAAAGCTTATGTGTCGAACGAACGTGGCAACACTATCAGCGTCATCGACACCAACAAGATGGCGGTGATCAAGACCATCAAGGTCGGCCAGCGTCCACGCGGCATCGAACTGACGCCCGACGACAAGTATTGCCTGGTCGCCGTTGGTGATGACGACACCATTCAAATGGTCGATACCAAGACCGACGAGGTGGTCGCCAACCTGCCGTCCGGCCCTGATCCCGAGTTGTTCACGCTCAACAAGGATGGCAGCCGGCTCTACGTCGCTAACGAGAACGACAACACCGTTACCGTGGTCAACATGAAGACGCGCCGCCCGATCAGCGAGGTTCAGGTCGGCGTCGAGCCGGAGGGCATGACCCTCAGCCCCGACGGCAAAATCCTCATCAACACCTCCGAAACGACCAACATGGCGCACTTCATCGACACCAAGACCCGCAAGGTTGTGGCAAGCGTGCTGGTCGATTCGCGCCCGCGCTTTGCCGCCTTCACCAGCGACGGCAAGGAACTGTGGGTATCCTCCGAGGTCGGCGGCACGGTGAGCGTCATCGATCCGGCAGCCCATAAGGTGATCGGCAAGGTCCATTTCAACATTCCCGGCCTGCGCGCCGAAGCAATCCAGCCGGTCGGCGTCAACATCACCCGCGACGACAAGATCGTCTTTGTCGCGCTTGGACCGGCCAACCGGGTGGCGGTGATCGATCGCAAGACCCGCAAGGTCGAAAAATATCTGCTGGTCGGCCAGCGGGTCTGGCACATGGCCTTTACGCCCGACCAGAAATACTTGTTGACCACCAACGGCATTTCCAATGACGTCTCGGTGATCGACGTGGCCGACCTCAAGGTCATCAAATCGATCCAGGTCGGCGAATTGCCCTGGGGCGTGACCATCACCAAGCACTGACACGGAAGCTCAGCTCCGCCCATGATGCACGTGACGACGACAGCCGACGCGGCGGCCCTATCGGTCGAGAACGTCAGCCATGCCTACGGCGCCCGCCGCGCGCTCGACAATGTCAGCCTGACGGTAAATCCCGCGCGCTTCGCCGTCCTGCTTGGCCTAAACGGCGCGGGCAAGAGCACGCTGTTCTCGCTCATCACCCAACTCTACGCCACGCAGCACGGCTACATCCGCATATTCGAGCACGACGTCGAGCGCTTGCCCGGCGAAGCGCTGCGCATTCTCGGGGTGGTATTCCAGTCGCGCACGCTCGATCTCGACCTCTCCATCATGCAGAACCTGATGTACCACGCCGCCCTGCACGGCATCGGCAAGCGCGAGGCGCGCGCCCGCGCCGATGCGGTGCTGGCGCGCATCGCGCTCAGCGATCGCGCCCGCGACAAGGTTCGCAACCTGTCCGGCGGACAGATGCGCCGGGTCGAAATCGCGCGCGCACTGCTGCACCGGCCACGCCTGCTCGTGCTGGACGAACCGACCGTCGGCCTCGACATCAAATCGCGAGCCGACATTCTCAGCCATGTCCGCCAGCTCATCGTCGACGAAGGCATCGGCGTTCTGTGGGCGACGCACCTCATCGACGAGGTGGCCGAGGACGACCAGGTGATCGTGTTGCATCAGGGCCGTGTGCTCGCGGATGGTCCGGTGGCGCAGGTCGTCGCCGACAGCGGCGCCGAGGACGTGCGCGACGCCTTCACACGGCTGACCGGAAACCCGGAAGCCGGAGGCGAGGCCGCATGACGAGCGTTGCGGCAAACGCCAAATCGCCCGTTGCGGCGGCCGCGCCGCGCGGCTTCACCCTGCGGCAATACACGATCTGCCTCAAGGGCATCGTCTGGCGCGAGGGTCTGCGATTCCTGCATCAGCGCGAGCGTTTCATCTCGGCCCTGGTGCGCCCGCTGGTTTGGCTGTTCATCTTCGCCGCCGGCTTCCGTCAGGTGCTCGGCGTCTCGATCATTCCGCCCTACCAGACCTATATTCTCTACTCCGTCTACATCACGCCGGGGCTGATCACGATGATCCAGCTCTTCAACGGCATGCAATCGTCACTCTCCATGGTCTACGACCGCGAGATGGGCAATATGCGCACGCTGCTGGTGAGCCCGTTGCCGCGCTGGTATTTATTGTGCTCCAAGCTCGTCGCCGGCACCGCCGTGTCGCTGCTGCAGGTCTATGCCTTCCTGGCGATCGCCTGGTTCTGGGATATCGAGCCGCCGCCATTCGGCTATCTGTCGGTCCTGCCGGCGCTCATTCTCTCCGGATTAATGCTGGGCGCGCTCGGCATGCTGATTTCCTCGGTGATCAAGCAGCTGGAGAATTTCGCCGGGGTGATGAATTTCGTCATCTTCCCGATGTTCTTTGCGTCGTCGGCGCTCTATCCGCTGTGGCGGGTGCGCGAGGGCAGCCCCTTCCTCTATTACATTTGCCAGTTCAATCCCTTCACCCACGCGGTGGAACTCATTCGCTTTGCACTCTACACACAGATCAATTGGACTTCGCTGGCGGTGGTGGCCGGCTGCACCGTGCTGTTCATGGTCGGCGCCATCCTCGCCTATGATCCGTCGCGCGGGTTCCTCGCCCGTCGCGACGCGCCAGGAGGTGGAAAATGAAACATGCCATCGCGCTTGGATTGGCGCTCATCCTCGCCGCGCCGGTCGCGGCACGTGCTGCCGATGCGCGCTACCCCGATTGGCCGTGCCAACAGGTCAAGGTGCCGACGTTGTCGCCGGCAGCGTTCTGGACCGGCCCTTCGATCGACAAGGTCGGCAACGCCTGGGAGAACGACCCGGACATCAACGACCTCGCCCAGCGCATCGCCGCCCGGCGCACGCCGCTGAAAACGGCCGAGAAAGAGGTCAAAGGCTTCATCGCCGGCACCAAAGCCGAGAAGAAGAACAAGGCAACGCTGCTCTTTGCCGGTGTGTTCTCGATTCTCGACGGCCAACGCAGCCAGGTCATGGCCGGCATCGAGCGGTTCTCCCATCGCCAGCAGGATCTGCGCGACCAGTTGCGCACCGACCTGACCAAGCTTCGTGCGCACCAGGATAAACCCAATCCCGACCCCAAGGAGATCGACAAGCTTGGCCAGCAGGTCGCCTGGGACACGCGCGTCTTTGACGACCGGCGGCAAACCATCGGCTACGTTTGCGACGTGCCGACCGAGATCGAGCATCGGCTGTTTTCGCTGGCGCGAACGATCCAGCAGAGTCTGAATTGACGCAGCGGCCGTTCCCCAACCGTCTTGGCCTCCGTCCGGATTTGGATCACACCGGCTTGGGCGCATTTGGCTTCTCCGCCCAAACCGGGCGAACAGGGATCTTTCGGCCGGCCCGCAAGCTCATGCCGGCGTGCGCCGACAAATGCGCTATCGCGGGCCATTCGATACCAATACCAGGATAATATGGAGTTCATTCCCATGCGGCACCAACCCCTCATCCTCGGGCTTGCGCTTGTCGGCGGACTTGCTCTTGCCACCTTGGCGGCGGCGCCAGCGCACGCGGCCGGGCAGGTGCCAAAGACCCTGCGCGCCATGTCGAGCGCCAAACTCTGCGCCTCTGTCGTTCCGCCGGACAAGGACTACGCGGCCTCCGCCTATTCGATGCAGATCGCGGCCTGCACCAAGGAGATCGAGACGCGCGAGAAACAGGGCAAGCACGCCGGTCCGCTCTACATGAACCGCGGCAAGATCTATGCCCGGCAAGGCGATTGCCGCCATGCCATTGCCGATTTCTCGAAGGCCATCGCGCAGAACAGCGGAACGCCTTACAATTACCTCGACCGCGGCTTGTGCTACCGGAAATTGGGAAAAGCCGACAAGGCGCTGGTCGACTTCGATTCCGCCATCGCGGCCGCCCAAGGGCGCAAGGCCGCGGGTATCAAGGACTACATCAAGCCTGAAGCCCTTCTCACGTTGTTCATCGAGCGCGGTCGTATCCTGCTTGGCCTCGGCCAGGCACTGGAGGCGCAGCGAAGCTTCAAGGCTGCCCTCTTCCTCCGCCCCAAGGACAAGAAAATCAATGCCCTGTTGGCGAAGGCCACGGCCGAGGTGAAAGCATCGCAGACCAATAGAAAACTCTATCATGCCTGCAACAACCCCGATCCTGCAAAGGCGATAGCGGGTTGCACCAAACTCGTCCAGAGCGCCAACGTCCCTCCCAACATGCAGGTCGCCGCCTATCAAAAGCGCGGCGTCGCCTACGACCGGCGTGGCGAACGGCAGAAGGCGATCGCCGACTTCACCACGGTGCTCAAGCGCAAACCCGGCAATGCCCCGACCCATCTCATGCGCGGCGTCACCTACGCCCAGATTAACCAACTCGACATGGCGATCGCCGATTTTTCGGCCGCGATCCAGACCGACAACGGTTACGCCAAGGCCTACACGCTGCGCGGCCGTGCCTATGAACAAAAAGGCGCGCTGCAGAAGGCAGCCGCCGACTACACCAAGGCGATTGCGCTCGCGCCTGAGAGCGTCGACGCGCGCCACCGCTTGAAGGCCCTTAAGTCAAAATTGCACGCCGGCGCCCCCGGCGCCGCGGCCAGCCACAAGGGCGAGCATTGATCCCGCTCTTCGAGTGCAACCCGTGTCGTCCGGCCTCCGCTCCCGCAAGGGACTCGACACCAGCGGCAAGGTGAACAGCCCTCCTCAATTAGGAAAGCGAGAGATGCATCGGTTCTCATTGGCTGAACGGGTCGCGGTGATCACCGGAGGGGCCGGTGGCCTCGGTTCCGCCATTGCGGCGGGCTTCGCTGAGGCGGGCGCCGCCGTCGTTGTCGCCGATTTGACCGTTGAACCGTGCGAATCCGTGGCGGCAAAAATCGTCGAAAGCGGCGGCAACGCCGTCGGCTATGCGCTCGACGTCACCATCGACGACGCCGTGGAGACGGCCTTCGCCGACATTGCCCGGAAATTCGGACGTATCGACATTCTGGTCAACAGCGCCGGAATCGCTCGACGCGCGCCGGCCCTCGAGCAGTCGCGCTCCGACTGGGAACAGGTAATGGCGGTTAACACGACCGGCGTTTTTCTCAGCTGTAGGGCCGCGGCCCGCCAGATGATGAAGAATGGCGGCGGGTCTATGGTCAATATGGCTTCCATTATGGGCCTCTCGGGTGGCGGCCTCTACCCGAACATCTCTTACCAAACGAGCAAGGGCGCAGTCGTGAACATGACCCGCTCTCTGGCCTTGGAATGGGCCGCGGACAGTATTCGCGTCAATGCGATCGCGCCAACCTGGGTACGCACCGATTTCATCAAGGCGATCGTCAACGATCCGAACCTGCTGACACGCGTTGAACAAATGATTCCGCTCGGCCGCTTGGCCGAACCAGATGACATCGTCGGCGCTGCGCTATTTCTGGCGAGTCCCGCGTCGGCCATGGTCACCGGCCACATTCTCGCGGTGGATGGCGGCTTTCTCGCGCAATAGCCTTAACGCCGTGCGATGGCCATCCGTTAGCACGCCACCCGCGAGGCGATCTCCCGATAGATCGACCATACCTGCCGATCGCGTAAACCCGGCCAGCCCGCCATCGCCGTGCCCCGCACACCATTCGCGGTAACTTTCGCATATCCAGTGTGAGTTCCATGTTGCGTTTAGTGGCGCGAGTCGCGTGCAGTATCGGATTGATCCAAGTCAATTTTGCCTGCCGCTGGAGAAGGGATTATGGTGGCTCGACGTTGGAGCATTGCCATGTGCCTCGGTATCCCAATGGAGGTCGTCGCCGTCGACGGCTATCTGGCGCGCTGCGCCGCGCAGGGCGTGGAGCGCGAAGTCAGCCTGTTCATGATGCAGGACGAGCCGGTCGCCGCCGGCGACTTCGTCATGGTCCACGTCGGCTATGCCATCCAGAAAATGACGCCGCAGGAGGCGCGCTCCACCTGGGAACTGTTCGACGAGGTACTGCGCGCGGAAGGGGCAGACGCCGATGCATGAGCTGTCGATCTGCCGGGCGCTGATTGCCCAGGTCGAGGGCATAGCCCGCGACCGCGCAGGTCGCGTGACTGCGGTGCATGTGGGCATCGGTCCGTTGTCGGGGGTGGAGGCCCGCCTGCTGGCGAACGTCTACCCGCTGGCGGCAGCCGGTAGCGCCGCCGAGGGCTCGAACCTGGAGATCGAGACGGCACCGGTGCGGGTGCGCTGCCGTACCTGCGGCGCGGAGGGGGCCGCGGCGCCCAACCGCCTCCTCTGCCCCGCCTGCGGCGATTGGCGCACCGAATTGATGTCCGGCGACGAAATGCTGCTGCTACGGGTCGAGCTTGAGATCGACGGCCCATTGCCACAGGAAACCGCAATGGAGATTCCACATGTGTGAGACCTGCGGCTGCTCGGCGACCGACGTCGCCGGCAAGGACACCGAAACGGTGGCCGTGCTCGGGCGTCTGCTCGACGCCAACGACCGCACCGCGGCGCATAACCGCACCCACTTCGACGGCCATCGGACGGTGGCGATCAACATGATGTCCTCACCAGGCGCCGGCAAGACCGCCCTGCTCGAAGCCACCATCGACGCGCTCAAGGACGAGTTCCGCATGGCGGTGATCGAGGGCGACCTCGAAACCGACAACGATGCCCGCCGCATCCGCGCCCGCGGCGTGCCGGCGATCCAGATCACCACCGGCAGCGCCTGCCATCTCGATGCTCGCATGGTGCACGACGCCCTTCACGAGTTGCCGCTTGCCGGCCTCGATATCGTCTTCATCGAGAACGTCGGCAATCTCGTGTGTCCTGCCAGCTTCGACCTTGGCCAGCACCGCAACGTGGTGCTGCTGTCGGCGACCGAAGGCGACGACAAGCCGGCGAAATATCCGGTCATGTTCCGCACCGCCGACCTGGTGCTGCTGAGCAAGATGGATCTCGCCGAGGTGCTGGGCGATTTCGACGCCGCCCGCGCCGAACAGGCTGTGCGCGAACTCGCCAACGCGGCGCCGGTGCTGCCCCTCTCCGCCCGCAAAGTGGTCAATCTCGACGCCTGGACCGGCTGGCTGCGCGGCGAAGTCGCGGCCATCCGCGCGGCGCAAGCCGATACCCCGCCGGCGCAGGAACATCACCATGAGCACCAGCAGCCGGCAGTGGCTTGAGCGCCTGCGCGCCCTAAACCTGCCACGCCGTCATAAAGTCATGAACGTCTGCGGCGGGCACGAACGCTCGATCGCCATGACCGGCCTGCGCAAGGCGCTGCCGAACAATATCGAGCTGGTGCCGGGGCCCGGCTGCCCGGTCTGCATCTGCCCGGAAGAAGCAATCTACCAGGCGATCCAGCTCGCGCTGCAGGAAAAGGTCATTCTGGTCACCTTCGGCGACATGCTGCGGGTGCCGGTCAACGTCGCCAAGAACGAGGTGCGCTCGCTGGAACAGGCGCGCGCCGCCGGCGGCGACGTGGTGCCGATCGCCTCTCCGCTCGAAGCGGTGAAAATCGCCCGCGCCCATCCCGACCGGCGCGTGGTGTTCTTCGCAGCCGGTTTCGAGACCACGACCGCCCCGGTCGCCGCCATGCTGGCGGAAGGCGTTCCGGCCAATCTGTCGGTGCTGCTCGCTGGCCGCCGCACCTGGCCGGCGGTGGCGATGCTGCTCGACTCCGGCACGCCCGGCTTCGACGCGCTGATCGCGCCGGGCCACGTCTCCACCGTCATGGGACCGGAGGAATGGGCCTTCGTGCCCGAGCGGCACACCATCCCCGCCGCGGTCGCCGGTTTCAGCGGCGAGAGCCTGGTGGCGGCGCTCTATTCGGTGATGCGGCAACTCACCGAGGACCGCTGCTTCCTCGACAATTGCTATCCGGAAGTGGTCCGGCCCGGCGGCAACCCTGCCGCCCAGCGCCATCTCGCCGCCACCATGGACGTGGTCGACGCCAACTGGCGCGGCATCGGCGTCATTCCGCAATCGGGCTACGCGCTGAAGCCGGCGCTCGCCGCCCATGACGCGAGCCGGCTCTATCCCTTATTCGACGAGGCCATGCGTAAGCGCGCCGGCCAGATGCCGCCCGGCTGCGACTGCGCGCGCGTGGTGCTGGGCAAGGTCTATCCCGATCAATGCGCGCTCTACGGCCGCGCTTGCACCCCGCGCAATCCCATCGGTCCCTGCATGGTGTCGGACGAAGGCGCCTGCCGCATCTGGTGGGCGAGCGGCGTGCGCACGCCGCGCGAGAAGACGCCCGAACATGCGGACGTTTGAGGCGGCGCGCGCCAAGATGCCGGCCCTCGCCGCCCGGCGATGGACCTTGGGCGGGCGTGTGCAGGGCGTCGGCTTCCGCCCTTTCGTCTACCGGCTGGCGCAGCGTTTCGGCCTCCAGGGCTGGGTGATGAACCGCGGCGGCGACGTCGAGGTGTTGGTGCAGGGGACCGATGATGCGCTGTCGGCCTTCGTGGATGCGCTGATCCGTGAGGCCCCGCCGCTGGCGCAGCCGCGGATCGTTGACACGCGCGCGGCTTCGATCGAAGCGCACCACGGCTTCGCGATCTGCAGCAGCAACGGCACGCCCGAGCACGTCCACGTGCCGCCGGATCATTTCGCCTGCGACGATTGCCTCGCAGAGCTCGGCGACCCCGATAACCGGCGCTATCGTTATCCCTTCATCAACTGCACGCAATGCGGCCCGCGCTACACGCTGATCGCCCGCCTGCCCTACGACCGCTCCGCTACGACGATGGCCGGCTTCCCGCTGTGCCCGCAATGCGCCTCCGAATACGCCGACCCCGCCGATCGGCGCTTTCATGCCGAACCCATCGCCTGTCCCACGTGCGGGCCGCGGCTCATCTATCGGGATCAAGGCGGCGAAACCCATGCGGACGACGCGCTCACCGCCGCCGTAACGGCTTTACGCGCCGGAAAAATCGTCGCGGTCAAAGGGATCGGCGGTTATCACCTCATGTGCGACGCGGCGAATAGCGTCGCCGTGAACACGTTGCGCACGCGCAAAAAGCGCCCGCACAAACCATTGGCGGTGATGTTTGCGCGCGATCTCATCGCCTTGCGCCACACGGCCCACCTGACGCCACGGCATGAAGAGATATTGTCCAATCCCTTGCGGCCGATCGTTCTGGTGCCAAAACGCACCACCACCGGCCTCGCGCCGGAGGTTGCACCGCATGTCGGCGAGATCGGTGCCATGCTGCCCTATAGCCCGCTGCATCATCTGCTGCTCGACGATTTCGGCGGACCGCTGGTCGCCACCTCCGGGAATATCAGCGGCGAGCCGGTGCTCACCGACAACGACGACAGCGAGCGGCGACTTGCCGCGGTGGCCGACGCCTTCCTGCATCACGACCGCCCGATCCTCCGCCCCGCCGACGATCCGGTCTATCGCGTCATTGCCGGCACGGCGCGGCCCTTGCGGCTCGGGCGCGGCAATGCACCGTCGGAGCACGTGTTGCCGTTCACGCTGGCGCAACCGGTGCTCGCCCTTGGCGGCCATCTGAAGAACACCATCGCGCTCGGCTTCAACGACCGCGTGGTGATCTCGCCCCATCTCGGCGACATGGAGACGCTGCGTGGGCTCGCTTTGCTGCGTCAGGTCGCCGACGACCTGCAGGCGCTCTTTGGCGTGCGCGCGGAAACGGTCCTGTGCGATGCGCATCCGCGCTATGCCACCACGAAGCTGGCGCCGCAGCTCGATCTGCCGGTCACAAAAGTCTTCCATCACGAGGCGCACGCTTCGGCGCTCACCGGCGAAGCCGCGCTCCAGGACGATTTGCTCGTCTTCACCTGGGACGGCGCCGGCTATGGCCGCGACGGCAGCATCTGGGGCGGCGAAGCGCTCATCGGCGCGCCCGGCCGCTGGCAACGGGTCGCGACCATCCGGCCCTTCGCTTTGCTCGGCGGCGATCGCGCCGCACGCGAGCCGTGGCGCAACGCGCTGGCGCTATGTTGGGAAACAGGCAGGGACTGGTCCGCCGAAGGACCAGACACCGGCGCCTTGCGTCATGCCTGGGAGCGCAAGCTAAACTGCCCGGCGACGACATCGGTCGGCCGCCTATTCGACGCGGCCGCCGCCCTGCTCGGCATCGCCATCGAGACGAGCTACGAGGGCCAGGCCGCGAGCGAACTGGAAACGATGGCGAAGGATGACGCCGCGCCCATCGACCTCCCGCTCACGCGCCGCGCGGACGGCCTCTGGCAGAGCGACTGGAGCCCTCTCCTCGACGCGCTACAGAACAATAGTGAGGGTATCGCCGCACGCGCCGGTCTCTTTCACGCCACCCTCGCCGCCATGCTGCTGGCGCAGGCGCGCGCTATCCGCGCGACCCATGGCGTGACGCGGCTGGGCCTCGCCGGCGGCGTGTTCCAAAATCGCCTGCTCTGCGAGCGGATCGTCCGCGACGCGGCCCGTGAAGGATTTTCCGTGGCTCTACCCGAACACATCCCCTGCAACGATGCCGGCCTGAGTTTCGGCCAGATCGTGGAAGCGGGCCCGCGCCGATGAACGATGACGTTTACGTTACGCTGGCCCATGGCAACGGCGGACGCTTCATGCGCGCGCTGATCGACGACATCTTCGTCCGCCATCTCGCCAATGCCACGCTCGATACCGGCGCCGACGCGGTGGCATTGCCGCTGCCGGCGGGCGAAATCATGGTCACCACCGACGGCTTCACCGTGAAACCGCTCGAGTTTCCCGGCGGCGACATCGGCTCGCTCGCCGTGCACGGCACGGTCAACGATCTGGCGGTGGCCGGCGCGACGCCGGTCTATCTCACCCTCAACGCCTTCATCGAGGAAGGCCTCGAGATTGCACTGCTCGACCGCCTCGTCGCCAGCATGGCGCAGGCGGCCAAGGCCTGTGGCGTGCACGTCGCCTGCGGCGACACCAAGGTGCTGCAGCGGGGCGAAGGGGGCGGGCTTTATCTCGCGACCACAGGGATCGGCGTGCGCGCGCCCGGCCTGCGGCTAGGCCTCGACCGCATCGAAGAGGGCGACCGCATCCTGGTGAGCGGGCCGGTCGGCGACCACGGCACCGCCGTGCTGCTCGCGCGCGAGCAGTTCGGCCTCAAGGGCGATCTCGCCTCGGATTCGGCCAGCGTCCTGCCCTTGGCGCAGGCGCTGTGGAGCGTGCCGGGCCTGCGCTTCATGCGCGATCCGACCCGCGGGGGACTCGCCACCGTCATGCACGACATCGCCAAGGGCACCGGCTGCTCGGTGCGGCTCGCCGAGACCGCCATTCCCTTCCATCCGCCGGTGCGCGGCATCTGCGACATGCTCGGCTACGATCCACTGTTTCTCGCCTGCGAGGGGCGGGTCGTGGCGGTGGTGGCGGCGGACGAGGCAGACGCCGCGCTTGCCCGTTGGCGCGCGCTGCCGCAGGGCGAGGCGGCCGCCCTCATCGGCCTGGTTCAGGGCGACGCCGGTCACGTCATCCTGGAAACCGAAATCGGCGGTGAACGACTGATCGAGGAGCTGGAAGACGAGCCGCTTCCCCGAATTTGTTGAGGGCCAGTCGAAGCGACTGGAGCCAGTTTCTTGCCTCGACCGACGCGTGGCAAACCATCCGGTAGCCGGGTACACCGTGCCGTTCCGGCGTTCGGAGATCCGACTCGACATTTTGTAAGAAGTGATTAGCCTTTGAATTGGCGGACGTGATGGGCTCGTTTGGGAGATTTCTGTCCTTGAGAGGATAGTAATCTTCCGAAAGTTTTGCGGAGCGACCTCATGCGCCGATCTACGCTTGCAACAACCGCCTGTCTCATCGCCCTTTCCGCCATTTTCGGTACCAGTTGCGCTCAAGCCGAAGACCTGATCTGGCAGGTCGAGAACCCGTTTCGCCTGTTCAAATCCACATCCTCGTTCGCCCTGCAGGAGGCCGCCTTCGACGCAGTGCGCGGCGACCCCGGCAAGCCGTTTCCGGCCGACATCATCTGGCGCACCGAGCGCCGTCTCAACAATCCAGATTGCAAAGACGCTTCGACGCCCGATAAATGCGCCGCCACGGCCGGCCGCCACTATGAGCAAAGCCGCCTCGGTTGGGCCGCGCGCACGCTCAATGACACCTGCTACGACAGCAACGGGCATCCCCCGCGTTACGACACGGTTTGCGCGCGCCATTATTCATGGGGTACGGCGAAAGAGGATTACGTCCTGCCCAAGGCGCACACGGTCACGATCCGCATCGCGCCGGCACAGCTTGCCGGCGTCTCCGGCAAATGCGTCTGGACGTGGCAGCCGCGAACGCCCGGGGGCCGCGCGCAGAGCCGGACACTTGCCTGCAACAAGAAGCTGACCATCGCGCGCGTTCCCTACTCGCTCGATCGTGCGCGCTCGGGCGTATCGGTGACGGTCACGCTGCCCGACGGCCGCAAGCTCGCCGACCGCGACGTGGTGGTCGAAGACCTGTTCATTGTGGCGCTCGGCGATTTGTTCGCCTCGGGCGAAGGCAACCCGGACCGCCCGGTGCAGTTCAGCGCCAGCCGCTCGATGGTCTATGACCCGACCTTGCTGCGCGACCAGACCGCAATGAACAACGCCAAGGCGCCCGGGGCGGCGAAGTCAAAACAAGGGCAATACAGAACCGCTTCGGCCGGCTACGATTGGAAAGTGCTGCCGCGGCGCTATATGGAAGACGAGGCGAAAGGACGCTTCTACAAGCTCGATTCGCTGGAGTTCCGCGCCGCCTTTCACAAGGCTCGCGCGCGCTGGCTCAGTCCCGATTGTCACCGCTCGCAATATGGTTATCCAGTCCGCGTCGGCATCGAGCTCGCGCTGGAGAACCGGCATCGCGCGGTGACGCTGGCAACCCTCACCTGTTCGGGGGCGGAGATCACCGACGGCCTGTTCCTGCCCATGGACGCGCGCGAGAGTAACGGCGACCCCCGTTCGGCCAAGGTGCGCGCGCAATTCGATCAGCTGGCCGATCTCATCTGCCGCGGCGGAGCGGTCGGCCGCACGCAAAGCGCCAGCTACACGCTGCCGGTATGGGCCGTCGGCAGCACGAATATCGAGCGACGCCAGATCGATAAGCACTGGTGCCCGCCGCGTTCGCGCAAGCGCCCGATCGACCTCGTGCTGATGTCGATCGGCGGCAATGACGTCGGCTTCGGGCCACTCGCGGCCTATGCGATGACCAAGAGCGCAGGGGATCTGGCGCCGATCGCGGCCTGGGTCGGCCGGAAGATCCGTTTCGGGCCGAAAGTCGCGGACGTCTATCTCGGGGCACTCGACGAGCGCATGCAGGCGCTCAAGAAGGCGCTTGTCGAGGGGTTCGGCGTCAAGCCGGCCCAAGTCATCCAGTCGTCCTACGAGCCGATCCAGTTCGACCAGACGGGCGCGCTGTGCGGCTCGATGCCGGCGCTCGGCATGGACATCCATCCGGGCTTGAAACTGAGCCGGGCACGGCTGCAAGAGACGGTCACCTTCCTGAACCATCTGCTGGCGCGGCTGCAATGCATCACCCACACGGCCGGACACCATTGCCCGGCCGGTCTCGCGACCGGCACGGGCACCGGGTTCACGCTGGTGACCGATCACATTCCGGAATTCCGCCGGCGCGGCATGTGCGCCGTCGACCCCAAGCGGCAATTAACGGACATGATCATGATGCGAATGCCGCGCATGGCGACGAACGGCGACGGCTTCAAACCGTTCTCGCCGGCGGCGACGCTGCCCTACGAACATCGCTGGCGCCTGTTCCGGACGCCGAACGATGCCTTCCTGACCGCGAACACCCATCGCGAAGGCACGATGCTGTTCGATATCCTGCAGCCGGTCTACGCCGCCCTCTACAGCGGCGCGGTGCACCCGACCGCGGAGGCGCACGCCATCGTCGCCGATCATGTCATTCGCCACGTGCGCGCGGTCCTGCAACGGCAGAGGCTGACGCCGGCCAAGTTGGATACGCGAGAACCGGCACGCCAATCAAAACGGTGACGTGGCGAGTCTTGGCACGGCCGGCCGCCCCCGATCCCGCGCCTCGGAGCCGCCACGACCCGTGACAAACCGATAGCGGACTGGCATTGAAGGCGAGGCGCAAACAGACGCGCTACGCTATTTCCGCTCATGCCTCATCGATGACCAGCATCGGTGTGTGGTATGGCATCAATGTTACATGCGAGATGGTGAAATGACATCGACAAGCAGCTCCGAAACCGACATCGCCGCCCGGCTCGAGCGCTACCGCGCTAGCTTCGACCTCACGGGCAAGACCGCGCTGGTGCTGGGTGCTGCCTCAGGCATCGGCAAAGCGTCGGCGGAAGCGCTGGCCGCGCTCGGCGCCAACGTGATCTGCGCCGACAAGGACCGTGACGGCGTCGAGCGCACCGCCGCCGAGATCGGCCGCCACGTCAAATCCGCAGCGCACGTGACCGACGCCGGCGCGCCGAACGACATCCAGGCGCTCGCCGACAGCGCGGCGAAGTTCGCTGCCCGGCTCGACATCGCGGTCACCACGCCGGCGATGCATATTCGCAAGCCGTTCCTCGACTATACGGACGAAGAATACGACCACATCGTGAATTTGAATATGCGCGGCGTATTCATGTTCCTGCGCACGTTCGGGCGTATCATGCGCGCGCAAGGCGGCGGCAGCCTGATCGCCACCTCTTCCATGCGCGCGATGACTCTGGAACCGGGCATGGCGATCTACGCCGCTACCAAGGCGGGCATCATCCAGCTCGTGCGCGGGCTCGCCTCCGAGCTCGGCCCGAACGGCGTGCGGGTCAACGCTGTGGTGCCGAGCATCGTCGACACCGCGCTGGTGCAGCCGCTCAAAGCGCGTCCCGAGATCTTCAACAAGCTCGCCGCGCACACGGTGTTCGACCGCTGGAGTGAGCCGAGAGAGGTCGCGGCGGCCGTCGCGTTCCTGGCGTCGGACGCCGCCAGCTACGTGACCGGCAGCGCCATGATGGTGGACGGCGGCTGGACCGCCATCGACGGCCCGCCGTCGGGCCTGACGCAGACGGCGCCGAACTGACCCGCCCGCTGCCTACAAGGCCATGCCGCCGTCGACCAGGTGGGTGTGGCCGGTGATGTAGCTCGAACTCGTCGGAGGCGAGGAACAGCGCGAGATTGGCGACCTCCTCGACGGTGCCGAGGCGGCCGATGGGCTGGCGATCGATGAAGGCGGTACGCGCCGCCTCAAGCGACTGACCGGTCGCCTTCGCATTGGCCTCGATGCGCTCGTCGAGCGAGGGCGACTGGATGGTGCCGGGGCAGATGGCATTGCAGCGGATGCCCTTGCGGATGAAGTCCGCCGCCACCGCCTTGGTGAGCCCGATAATCGCCGCCTTGGTGGCGCCGTAGACGTAGCGGTTGGGCACGCCGCGGATCGACGACACCGCCGAGGCGATGTTGACGATCGAGCCGCCGCCGTTCTCGAGCATCGCCGGCAGGAAGGCCCGCAACGTGCGGTGCATCGACTTGACGTTGACGTCGAAGGAGAAGTCCCAGTCCTTTTCGGAGCAGTCCAGCACAGAGCCCTGGTGCACATAGCCGACGCAGTTGGCGAGGATGTGCGGCGCGCCGTGCTCGGCGATCACCGACTTGGCGGCCGCTTCCACCTGCTCGGTCGACAAGGCATCGAGGGCGAAGGTCTTGACCGCCTTGAGGCCCTTCAATTTGCCGGCGTCGAGATCGGTGGCGATTACCGCGGCGCCTTCGGCGATGAAGACTTCCGCGATGGCACGGCCGATGCCTTGCCCCGCCGCCGTCACGAAAACGCGCTTACCCTTCAATCGATCGGTCATCGTCTACTCCCTTAAGCCCATTCTCCGTTCGTCCCCGCGCAAGCGGGGACGGGCCAATCATTCCGATGTTGGATTTTGCTCTGGATTCCCGCGTGCGCGGGAATGAGCGGTGATGGATGCCCTGCCCGCCTCTTTAATGATTATCCCGCGGCACGCTCTTCTCCGCGATGCGCTGATATTTGACCGCGGGTTTAAGCACCATGCCGTCGGACAGTTGATCCACCATGGAACGTTGGATTTCCTGCCACGGCGTCTGGCTTGCCGGATACGGAAAGCCGCCTTGCTTCTCGAGCTTGGCGCGGCGCTTGGCGAGCTCTTCCGCGGAGATCATGATATTGGCGGTGCCTTTGCGCAGGTCGATGCGCACGCGGTCGCCAGTCTTCAGCAGCGCGAGGCCGCCACCGGCGGCGGCTTCCGGCGAGGCGTTGAGGATCGACGGCGAGCCGGAGGTGCCGGACTGACGGCCGTCGCCGATGCAGGCCAGCGCGGTGATGCCTTTCCTGATCAGCGCCGCCGGCGGCTGCATATTCACCACCTCCGCCGAGCCCGGATAGCCGATGGGTCCCACCCCGCGGATGAACAGCAGGGTGCGTTCGTCGATCTTCAGCGCCGGGTCCTCGATGCGCTTGTGATAGTCTTCCGGTCCCTCGAACACCATGGCGCGGCCTTCGAAGGCGTCCGGATCCTTGGGGTCGGACAGATAACGCTGGCGGAACTCGTCCGAGATCACGGACGTCTTCATGATGGCGGAATCGAACAGGTTGCCGCTCAGGACCTTGAAGCCGGCCTGCGCTTGCATCGGCTTCTTGTAAGGATAGATGACGTCGGCATCCTGCACGTGCGCTTTGCGCGTGTTCTTGCCCATGGTCTTGCCGTTGATGGTGAGCGCGTCGTCGTGGCCTTTGCCGGCCTTGAACAGCTCACGCATCACCGCCGGCAGGCCGCCGGCGCGGTAATACTCTTCGCCGAGATATTTGCCCGCAGGCTGCACGTTGACGAGGAGCGGCACGTCGTAGCCGACTTTTTCCCAGTCCTCGATGTCGAGTTTGACGCCGACATGGCGGGCGATGGCGTTGATGTGGATCGGCGCATTGGTGGAGCCGCCGATGGCCGAGCAGGCGACGATGGCGTTCTCGAACGCCTTGCGGGTGAGAATATCCGTGGGCTTCAGGTCCTCCCACACGATCTCCACCGCGCGCACGCCGGTTTCGTAGGCGATCTGCGCGCGCTCGCGGTAGGGCGCGGGGATCGCCGCGCAGCCCGGCAGCGACATGCCGAGCGCTTCGGCGAGCGCATTCATGGTCGAGGCGGTACCCATGGTGTTGCAGTGGCCGACCGAGGGCGCCGAGGAGGTGACGATCTCGAGGAATTCGTCGTACTCGATCTTGCCGGCGGCGTGGTCCTGGCGCGCCTGCCACACCACCGTGCCGGAGCCGGCGCGCTCACCCTTCCACCAGCCGTTCAGCATCGGCCCGCCGGAGAGCACGATGGCGGGAATGTTCACGCTCGCCGCCGCCATCAGGCAGGCCGGCGTGGTCTTGTCGCAGCCGGTGGTCAGAACCACGCCGTCGAGCGGATAGCCGTAGAGCACTTCAACCAAGCCGAGATAGGCGAGATTGCGGTCGAGCGCGGCGGTCGGCCTTTTTCCTGTCTCCTGGATCGGATGCACCGGAAACTCGAAAGCGATGCCGCCGGCGGCGCGGATGCCTTCGCGCACGCGCGCGGCTAATTCGAGATGGTGCCGGTTGCACGGCGACAGGTCCGAGCCGGTCTGTGCAATGCCGATGATCGGCTTGCCCGACGTCAACTCCTCGCGCGTCAGCCCGTAGTTGAGATAACGCTCGAGGTAGAGCGCCGTCATGCCAGGGTTGTCGGGATTGTCGAACCACAATTGCGAACGCAGGCGGTGCTTGCCGCGATTTTTCGAACCCTTGGCCATCTCAACGATCCTTTCCTTTCGGTCATCACCGGGCCGGCGCAGCGCGCCGTGACGCGGTGATCCATCTCGCAAAAAGATGGATTGCCGGGTCCAGCCCGGCAATGACCACGTTGCTACATCACCGCGCCGATCTGCCAGGGCACGAATTCCAGATCGCCATAGCCGAGGTCTTCCGATTTGGTGTGCGCGCCCGAGGCGGTCGCCAGCACCTTCTTGAAGATCTCCTCGCCCTTGTCGGCGACGCTGACGCCATCGAGCACATCGCCGCAGTTGATGTCCATGTCGTCGATCATGTTCTCGTAGACGTAATGGTTGGTGGCGAGCTTGATCGAGGGCGTCGGCTTGCAGCCGAAGGCGGAGCCGCGGCCGGTGGTGAAGCACATGACATTGCAGCCGCCCGCCACCTGGCCGGTGGCGCCGACCGGATCGTAACCGGGCGTGTCCATGAACACGAAGCCAGGCTCGGTCACCGGCTCGGCGTATTCGTAGACGGCGCGCATGGTGGACGAGCCGCCCTTGGCCGCCGCGCCCAGCGACTTTTCCAGAATGGTGGTGAGGCCGCCGGCCTTGTTGCCGGGCGACGGGTTGTTGTTCATCTCGCCGCGGTTCCGCTCGGTGTAGTCCTCCCACCAGCGGATGCGCTCGACCAGCTTCTCGCCGACCGCCTTGTTGACCGCGCGGCGGGTGAGCAGATGCTCGGCGCCGTAAATTTCCGGCGTTTCGGCGAGCACCCCGGTGCCGCCGTGCTTGGCCAGGAGGTCGACCGCCGCGCCCAGCGACGGGTTGGCGGTAATGCCGGAATAGCCGTCGGAGCCGCCGCACTGCAGCGCCAGCACGATCTCGTTCGCTGGCCGGGTCTCGCGCTCAGCCCGTGCGGCGATGGGCAGCATAGCCTTGATGCGCTCGACGCCCTCGGTCACCGTCTTGCGGGTGCCGCCGGTCGCCTGGATGGTCATGGTCTGGAAATGGTCGCCCTCGACCAGCCCGTACTCGCTCTTCATGCGGTCGATCTGGAACACCTCGCAGCCCAAGCCCACCATGAGCGTGGCGCCGAGATTGGGATGGGTGGCGTAGCCGCATTGCGTGCGGCGCAGCACGTCCCAGCCCTCGCCCTTGGCCGCCATGCCGCAGCCGGTGCCGTGCACGAAGGCCACCACGCCGTCGATCCCCGGATAGTCGTCGAGCATGCCGGACCGGTTGACCTCCTCGGCGATGAACTTCGCCACCGAGGCCGAGCAGTTCACCGAGGTGAGCACGCCGATGTAATTTCGGGTGCCGGTCTTGCCGTTCGCCCGACGATAACCCTCGAAGGTGGCGCGCAGCTCAGGCGGCAATATTTCGTCGTTGCGGGCATCCTCGGCGAAGCGGTAATCGCGCGCGAAATCGCGCATGGTGACGTTTTGCTCATGCACCCAGTCGCCCGGCGCAATCTCCTTGGACGCAAAGCCGATGATCTGGCCGTACTTTCGCACCGGCTCATCGAGCGCGATGGGCCGGACCGCCATCTTGTGCCCGCGCGGCACGCGCTCGCGCGCCGTCACGCCGGCGACGGCCGCGCCGACGGGAAACTGATCGACGGCGACCACCACGTTGTCGTCGGAGGCGAGACGAATGAAGCGTGGGCTACTCACCAAGAACTCTCCTGTTCGAAGTCCGGGCCGATAAACCAGACGCAAGCCTATACCGGGACCCGATCATGCGCGCGCATCAATTCCGCGCGCAAGCGGTCTTCAGCAACATTGCACCCAGTGAAATGCCGGAAGGCGTCGATTCCCTGGTAGAGGAACAATTCGTAGCCGCTCATCATTGTCAGGCCGGCGGCGCGCGCCGCCAGCATGAAGGGCGTATCGATGGGCGTATAGATGGAATCGAAGCCCCAGCCCTGACCGGCGATCAGGTCGGGGGGAAACGGGCAGCCGCCGATGCCACCCATGCCGAGCGGCGTCGCGTTGACGAGACCGTCGGCACCCCCGGCGGCCTCCTCGATGGTCTCCGATATTCGGATCAGCGTGTGGCCGTGGACCGCGCGGATCGCATCGGCCAGCGCGCCGGCCTTCCGCGGGTCGAGGTCGAACAGCCGCAGCTCGTCGGCCCCGAGCCGGGCCAAGGCAAAGCCGATGGCGCGGCCAACACCGCCGGCGCCCGCCAGCGCCGCCCGGCCGGGCGCGGCATTGCCGAAGGTGTTGCGGTAGGCCGATATGAACCCGCTGTAGTCGGTGTTCAGCCCCCGCGGGCCATCGGGCTCGAACAAGACGGTGTTGCAAGCACCCATGGCCTGTACCGCCGGATCGGCCACCGTCAGATGGCCGACCACCCGCTCCTTGTAGGGGTAGGTAATGTTGACGCCGCGAAACCCGACGTCCCGGCACTGCCACAACACGTCCTCGAAGCTGAGGCCGAAATCGTCCGGCCGCAGCAATTCGTAGGTCACGGGCAGGCCGCAAAGCCTGCCCGCGATGGCGTGCAATTCCGGCGCTTTCGACTCGGCGATATTGCCGCCGATCAAACCCAGCCGGATTGGCGAACCGACCATATCCTCACCACAGCGCCACGCGTGGCGCCTATTTCACCGCCCCGCCGGTGATGCCGGAGATGAAGCGGTCGAGGAACAGGTTATAGGCGATCGCCACCGGGATGCTGGCGATCAAGGCGCCGGCCATGATCTCACCCCAGTAGAAGATGTCGCCGCGGATGAGATCGGTGGCAACACCGAGCGTGATCGGTTTCTGCGCCGACGAGGACACGAAAGTCAGCGCGTAGACGAACTCCTGCAAGGTGAGCGTGAAGGTGAAGATTATCACCGTCAGGATCGCCGGCACCGACAGTGGAATGGTCATCTTGATGAACGACATGAACAGACTACAGCCGTCCACGATCGCCGCTTCTTCAATTTCAGGCGGCATCGACTTGAAGAAACCCATCAGCAACCAGGTGCAAAAGGGAATCGTAAAAGTCGGATAGACCAGCACCAGCGACCACATCGAATTCTGCAGCCCCAGATCGGCGATGATGCGCGACAGCGGCAGGAACAGAATGGTCGGCGGCACCAGGTAGGTGAGGAAGATGCCGATCCCGAGCGATTCGCCGCTGCGACCGGTCCACCGCGCGAGGCTGTAGCCGGCCGGCAGCGCAGTGAAGAGCGTAATGGCCGTCACACAGAGGCCGATGACCAGCGAGTTCCACATCCAACGTAGGAACAGCGTCTTCTCGAATAGGTACTTGAAGTGCTCGAGCGTCGGCGGATCGTTGAACCAGAACGGGATGTTGCTCACGCTGTAGAGATCGGCATTCGTTTTGAACGACGTAATCAGCATCCAGTAGAAGGGAAACGCGGCGAGAACCACGAAGAAGGCGACCGCTCCATAGAACGAGGTCTCCCGCAGCGCGTTGGCGAGGGGACGTGATGACATGACTAGATCTCCCGCCGCCGAATGAAGCGCAGCATCGCGAAGACCACGACTAACAGCACTGGCAGCATGAACAACGAAATGGCGGCGCCGTGCGACACGTCACCGGAGACGATGCCGGTCTGGAAGCCTGCGAAGCCCAGGACCGAGGTTGCCCCAACAGGGCCACCTTGGGTCAACAGATAGACGACAGACATATCGGTGAACGTGAACACGATACCGAAAATCAGTCCGACGGCCAGGATCGGCAGAATCATCGGGACGATGATCTGATAGTTTTTGCGCCAGAACCCGGCGCCGTCCACGGTCGCCGCGTCGATCACGTCCTGCGGGACCGAGGTCATGCCCGCCAGGAAGATGACGATCGCGAACGGGAAGAAACGCCAGGCATTGACGACGATAACGGAGACCATCGCCAGATCCGGGTTGCCGAGCCAGTTCGGCGCCTGCGCGCGGGTGATTAAGCCGACCGCGATCAGCGTCCAGTTGATGACGCTGTAAAGCGAATCGAACATCCACTCCCACGCGACGGTCGCAAGCGCGACCGGCACCGCCCACGGCAGGATCACCAGCGCCCGGACGATTTTACGCCCCGGAAACGGTCGCAATAGCAGCATCGCGCCGAACTTGCCGAGGATGAGACCGAGAATCTGCGATCCAAACGTGAACAGGAAGGTGTTCCAGAGCGTCTGGATGAACGTCGGGTCCTGGATGATGTCGGTGAAATTCTGCAAACCGACGAAGCGCCACGACGGATTGTAGATCGTGTAGGCGCTGACGGAATAGTACGCTGCCATCAAGAATGGCAGGCCGACCAGCAGCAGCACGTAGAGGATCGCCGGCGTGACGAAGATCGCGCCAAGCACGTCGCGCCGGTCGAAGATGAACCGGAAGCGCGAGGTAGAGGAGGAATAGGGTTCAGCGATTACGGCCATTGGTGCATCCTCGCTTTAGCGGCTGGTCCGCTTGCCATCTTTGTCGAAGTAGCGCATGGCGCTCTTCTTGACGGCATATGGATGCCACTCGCCGGGCCGGATGCTTTCCTCGGCGACGTGCGCCGGCGGCAATTTCGCCATGATCTCCTTGCTTTGATCAAAGCCTTCGACCACGCCATAAACGATCCGCTCAGACCCGAGATATTCGGCACGGTCGACCCGGAATGAGAATTCCTCAAAATCGCCGTCTTCCATCATGTCCTTAGGCAGGAAATTCTCCGGCCGGAAGCCGATCGCGCCGCCGTTCTTGTCCATGATGTTCATGGGCGGCGAACCGACGAAGGTGGCGACAAAGCGGTCGGCCGGATCGTCGTAAATCTCCGTCGGCGTACCGCATTGGCGCACGATGCCGCCGTCGATGACCGCGATGCGGTCACCCATACCCATGGCCTCGACCTGGTCGTGGGTCACGTAGATGGTGGTGATACCGATTTGCTGCTGGAACGCCTTGATCTCGTGGCGAGCCGACGCGCGCAATTTGGCGTCGAGGTTCGACAGCGGCTCGTCGAGCAGCAGCGCAGTCGGCTCGCGCACCAGGGCGCGTGCGAGTGCGACGCGCTGGCGCTCTCCACCCGAGAGCTGACGCGGCCGCCGATCGAGCAGGCGCGTGATGCCCAGCATATTCGATGCCCATTGGACCTTCTTGTCGATTTCGGCTCTGGGCGTGTGCGTCGTGCGCAGCGGAAATGCGATGTTGTTGTAGACCGTGAAGTGCGGGTAGAGGCCGTAGCTCTGGAACATCATAGCCACACCGCGCGCGCGCGGCGGCATATCGTTGACGACGTTGCCGCCGATCAGAAGATCGCCGCTCGTCTGCGATTCCAGTCCGCAGATGATGCGCAAGAACGTGGTCTTTCCGCAGCCCGAAGGCCCGAGCAAGACCATGAACTCGCCGTCCGGAATATTGAGCGAAATTCCGTTGACGGCGGGCACCTCGCCGAACTTCTTGATGATATCCCTAGTCAGAACCGCAGACATGCGTGTTTCCCCACAGAATTTTCAGTATCGGACATCGCCCCCGCCCCGATTTCCGTGGCAGGTGTGGCCCTTTGTTTCCTTTGTTGCCGAACGACGGCAAAACCCGGGCCGCGCATGCAAGCGCGGCCCGGGCGTTGGCAATCAGCCCTTACGCTGCCATTTCTTCATAATGGCTTCGCACCGCTGGGCGGCCCACTTGACCGACGCTTCGGGGCTCAGCGCGCCCGTCGCCGCCTTCGCCATCATATCGGGGATGATGAAGGCATAGTTGATCTCGTCCATCGCGGGCGTCGCCGGCCCAGGATAGCCCGGGAGGGCCGACCAGTCGCCGGAGCTCTGCAAGATCGCCAGCTTGTCGTGCGGGTGCGAGGTCGGATCGTTGGACAGAATCGGCATCGGCTTCGGCACAAGCCCGTCGAAGCACGGGTTGTTGTAGCCCTCGCTCGCCTTGAAGGCGGCCGGCCAATTCGCGGAATAGTACTTCAGGAACTCGATCGCCCCTTCCTTGTTCTTGGCGAATTTCCAGATGCCATAGAACTCGGACGAAGCACCGATCAACTGGGCCACCGGCCCCTTCGGCGGTCCGATAACGAAGATGTCGTCGGCCAGCTTCTTGTTGATTTTCTGCGCCGAGCGATACGCCGAGATCGGGTTGATGATGTACGAGCCGACGCCGGAGTCGAGGTACTGGTTGTTGCTGGAGTCGTTCCAGGACAGCACGTCGGACGTCATCGCATCCTTATAGAGAGCGGCGGCAAACTTCACCGCTTCGACTGCCTGCTTGCTGTCGAGGACGATCTTCGTACCGGTATGATCTTGGACGGAAGCACCGTAGCTCCACAACAGCCCGCGCCAGGTCGCGCCCGGGTCGTTGCTGTGACCGAGCGGGAGGCCGACCGGATGGCCTTTCGCCTTCAGCTTGGCGCCGCCCTTGCGCACATTCTCCCAGGTATCCGGCACCACGCCGATCTCTTCCCACATGCTCTTTTGATACATGCCGGGGTAGTTGATGTAGAAATCGGGGAAGCCCGACCACGATCCGTCATCCTGATTGTAGCAGAGCTGTTTACCGAGCGTCGTGACCTTGCCGTACTTCTTCTCGGTCTCGTGCACGAGATCGGCCACGTTCATGAAGAACTTGCGGTAGAGATGGGCACCGCCGGAGCCGTTGTACCCGAAAAGGTCGTGCCCCGATCCGGCCGACGCCTCGGCGGCCGCGCGTGCGGGAATGTGCTGCACGGGAATGTGGTCGACCGTGACCGACATACCGTTCTTCGAGCCCCATTCCTTGGCGAAATTATCGAACCAAGTGTCGTACTCGGGAACGAAATGACTCCATTGAACAATCGACATCGTCTTGCTCGCCGCCATGGCGGTCGACACGAACGGCGCCGAGAGCACCGGCGCCGCGCCAGCAGCGGCAAGTGTGAGACCCGTGTCCCGCAAAAACCGGCGTCGCGTGACGCGGCCATTTCCATTCGTCTTCATGTGCGTTCCTCCTCCTTTGTGGCCAAGCTTGCGATTGGATGGGGCCCTTCTGACGAACAGTAGGCCTCGTCCCCCGCTTTTCTTTCTTGGACCGCCAGCTTAGCCTTCAATCCATCGTGGGCGCCAGCACTTTTGAGCTTTCTGGACGACTCAAAAGTGGGCACATCGTATTTGCGAACATTACATTTTTGAAATATTTGAAAGCGTGCAACGCAGTCGCACAACAAATTCATTAAGCGCTATGTCTATAACGCCGTGCGAAAATAAGCTTTGCGTGGCGCATGTTGGCCGGGATCCGAAGAATGAAACGTTTGCTATCCCACTGAACTAAAACATTTCTCGGCCAAAGCAGTATTCGCTATGCGGTCACTGGCGCCCAGACGAAACCCAACCAATGCACCGCAAAATGGGTTAGCGTGCAGCGCAATATCACCCGTGGCGGCGCGGCATGGGGGATTGGTACAAGCATGGTCCGCCCTCGTTCCGTCTCGTCCGACTACTGGCGCACTGCCGCGCGCTGATCGACCTACAAGATGCCAAATGCCGCGCGTATTATTGGAGAAATCCGGCGCACGGGGTCAGGCAAGATCAATCGCTACAAAGCGCGGGAGGGCCTCGAGCCTGACGAGGGGTACCCCCGCCAGACGCCAAGAAAGACACCGCCATGCAGAACGCCGACAGCCTCTGGGCCGATTTCGCCCGCCCGATCGCCAACGCCGAGGACTACATCGCCTCGCTGCGCGGCCGCAGCATGAACGTCTTCTTCATGGGCGAGCGCGTGCCCGAGCCGGTCGACCATCCGGTGATTTTCCCGTCGATCAACGCCATGGCCGAGACCTATCGGCTAGCGAGCGAGCGGCCGGAGCTCGGCGGCGTCACAAACACCATCGCCGGCGTCGAAACCAACCGCTTCCTGCACGTGCCAACCGGGCCCGACGATCTGGTCGCCAAGCATGAGATGCAGCGCGAGCTCGGCCGGCGCACCGGCACCTGCTTCCAGCGCTGCGTCGGGTTGGATGCCATCGGAAGCTGCCACTCGGTTACGTTCGACATCGATGCCGAGGTAGGCACTGCCTACTTTCAGCGCTTCCTCGCCTTCCTGAAGCGCGCGCAGAAAGCCAACATCGTCATCGGCGGTGCCATGACAGACCCCAAGGGCGACCGCTCCAAGCCGCCGCACCAGCAGAGCGACCCCGATCTGTTCCTGCATGTAACCAAGCGCGACGACAAAGGCATCTACGTTTCCGGCGCGAAGATGCACCAGACCGGCGCGGTGAATTCGCACTGGCTCATCTTCATGCCGACCATGCGCATGACCGAAGCCGACAAGGACTGGGCCGTGGTCGGCGCGGTGCGGGTCGACGCACCCGGCCTCACCTACGTGGTCGGCCGCCAGACCAACGACACGCGCATCATGGATGGCGGCTCCGTGGACGCCGGCAACGCGCAGTTCGCCGGCCAGGAAGCCCTGATCGTGTTCGACAACGTGTTCGTGCCCCATGAGCACGTGTTCATGAACGGCGAGTGGAAATATGCGGCGACCCTGGTCGAACGCTTCACCACCTATCACCGCTCATCCTACGTGTGCAAAACGGGCTTAGGCGACGTGCTGATCGGCGCGGCGGCCGAAGCGGCTTCGCACAACGGTGTCGAAGGCGTCTCGCACATCAAGGACAAGCTCGTGGAGATGACGCATCTCAACGAGACTATCTATTCAAGTTGCATGGCGGCAGCCTACCGGTCGAAGCCGATGGCGTCCGGCGCTTATCTCAACGACGAGATGCTCTCCAATGTCGCCAAGCACAACGTCACGCGCTTTCCATTCGAGATTTCGCGGCTGGCGCAAGATATCGCCGGCGGCCTGGTCGTCACCATGCCGTCGGAGAAGGACCTGCAGAACAACGAGGTGGGTCCGCTGATCCGCAAATTTTTGCAAGGCAAGAGCGGCGTCGACACCGTCGACCGTATGCGTATCCTGAGATTGATCGAGAACATGACCATCGGCCGCAACGCCGTCGGCTATCTCACCGAAAGTCTGCACGGCGCCGGCTCCCCGCAGGCCCAGCGCATCCAGATCGCGCGCGGCATGGCCGTGGACGAAAAGAAGAAGCGCGCCAGAAGACTGGCCGGCATCGGCGAGCCCAAGGCTTAATTAAAGCCCCAGATACGCTTCCTGCACGCGCGGATCGCCGGCAAGCGCCGCGCTGTCGCCGGCAAGCACGATGCGGCCCGTCTCAATCACATAGGCGCGGTCGGCAATAGCGAGCGCGGCGGTGACGTTCTGCTCGACCAGCAGAATGGTGACGCCCGCCTTGCGCAAGCTGACCACCGCGTCGAGAATCTGGTCGACCAGCACCGGCGCGAGCCCCATCGACGGCTCGTCGAGCAGCAAGAGCCGCGGGTCGCTCATCAGCGCGCGGCCCATCGCCAGCATCTGCTGCTGCCCGCCCGAGAGATTGCCGGCCGCCAGCGCGCGCCGCTCCCTCAGCGTCGGGAACAGATCGTAGATGCGCTCCAGCGCGTCGTGATCTTGCGCATGGCGGCGGTAGGCGCCGAGCTTGAGATTGTCCTCCACCGTGAGCGGCGCGAACACCTGGCGCGCCTCCGGCACCTGGGCGATGCCGCGCGCGACACGCGCATGCGGTGGCAGCCGGTCGATATCCTCACCGTCGAATTGGATACGGCCGCGCGCCTTCGGCTGCACGCCCGAGATCACCCGCATCAGCGTGGTCTTGCCGGCGCCGTTGTTGCCGATGAGGGTGACGATCTCGCCCTCCCCGACCTCGAGCGAGACGCCGTGCAGCGCCTCGATGCGGCCATAACGGCTGACCACGTCCTCGATCTTAAGCACCCGCCGCCTCCCTCTGGCCGTGGCGGCCGAGATAAGCGGCGATCACCTGGGTGTTGGCGCGGATATCGTCGGCGGAGCCTTCGGCGATGCTGCGACCCTGATCGAGCACATGGATGCGGCGGGAGATCTTCATCACCAGCTTCATGTCGTGCTCGACCAGCACGACCGAAACGCCGGTCGAAGCAATCTTCTGAATCAGTTCGTCGACCTCGGCAGTCTCCACCGGGTTGCAGCCGGCCGCCGGCTCGTCGAGCAGCAGCACCTCCGGCTCGGCGGCCAGCGCCCGCGCGATCTCCAGCCGCCGCAGCGCGCCATACGGCAGGCCGCCGGCGGGCCGGTCGGCGAATTCGGCGATGCCGACGAAGTTCAGCAGTTCCTCGGCCTTGGCGCGGGTGGCGGCGTTCTGGCGCATCACCGACGGCAGCGTAAAGAGATGCGCCAGCACGTTGCGTCGCTCGTGTAGGTGGCGGCCCACCATCACGTTCTCGATCGCCGTCATGCGGAAGAATATCTGCAGGTTCTGGAAGGTGCGCGACAGCCCGCGCCGCGCCAGCGCATGCGGCGGCAGACCGGTGACGTCCTCGCCCTTGAGCCTCACCCGGCCCTGCTGGGCGTCGTAGAGACCCGAAACCACGTTGAACAGCGTGGTCTTGCCGGCGCCGTTGGGACCGATGATGGCGAAGATCTCGCCCTTCTCGACCGCGAACGTCACATCGGACAGCGCCTGCACGCCGCCGAAACCGATCGAGATGCCCTCCACCGCCAGCACGCTCATGGCGACCTCCGGCGGAAGGCGGCGACGAGCGACGGCACGATGCCGGCTGGCAGAAAGACCATCACCACGATCATGACGAGGCCGAGCACGATGTGCTCGTAGTCCTGGAACACGGTCAACAGCTGCGGCAGCACCGTCAGCGTGGCGGCGCCGACGATCGAGCCGACGATGGAGCCGAGCCCGCCCAGCACCGCCATGGTGACGAATTCGATGGAGCGGAGGAAGCCGGCCGCCTCCGGCGTCACCAACCCGTCGAACAGTGCGAAATACGAGCCGGCGACGGCCGCGTACATCGCCGACAGCACGAAGGCGATCAGCTTGTAGCGCGCGACGTCGACGCCGAGCACGCGAGCGGCCACCTCGCTGTCATGGATGGCGCGCAGCGCCCGACCGGTGGGGCTGGCGATGACGTTGACGGCGATCCAGGCGCCGATCACCAGGCTCACGCCCGCGACCCAATACCAGCTCAGCGGACCGTGCACGCGCCAGCCGAATAGCGTGAGATGCGGCACCAGCATGCCGTCCGGGCCGCCGGTCCACGCCGCCTCGTTGTTGAACACCATGGCGACCAGCAGGCCGAGCCCCATGGTCGCCACCGCAAGATAATGCCCCCGCAGGCGCAGCACCGGCCGGCCGATCACAAAGGCGAGGAGCCCGGCAAGCGCCGCACCGCCGATAAGCGCCAGCCATGATGGCAGACCGAGCGACGTAGGCCCTACCGCCACCGCATAGGCGCCGATACCGAAGAAGCCTGCATGACCGAGGCTCACCTGTCCGGCAAAGCCCATCAGCAGGTTCAGCCCCACCACCACCAGCGAGAAGATGAAGACCAGCGTCACCACGCGCAGATAGAAGTTTGAGTGCAGCAGCCAGCGGCAGCAGCGCAACGACGACCGCCATCGCCAATACGGCCGCATAGGGACTTTCGATGAACCGCTTCATCGTTCACACCCGCTCGACGCGCGCGCGGCCGAACAGGCCCTGCGGCATCACGAACAACACGGCCAGGATGACGATGAAGGCGATGGCGTCCTTGTAGCTCGACGAGATGTAGCCGGCGCCGAAGGCTTCCAAGAGCCCGATGGTCAGCCCGCCCACCACGGCGCCGAGCGGATTGCCCATGCCGCCCAGCATGGCGGCGGCGAAGCCCTTCAGCGCCAGCAGCGTGCCGACGTCGTAGCTCGTCAGCGTAATCGGCGCCGCCAAAATGCCGCCGATCGCGCCGATGGCGGCGGAAACGGCGAACGACAGGGCGACCATGGCGCCGGTGTTGATGCCGACCAGCCGCGCGGCGAGCCGGTTGGCGGCCGTCGCCATGATCGCCTTTCCGGTGAGCGTGCGCGTCATGAACAGCCACAGCGCCAGCACGATGACGCCGGCGCCGAGCAAGCACGATGACGCTCTGCGGCAACACCGCCGCGCCGCCGACCATGAACGGCTTGGAGCCGGCGAACGGCGGCAGCGAATGGAAATTCTTGTCGAAGACGAGGCTGGCGACGCCGCGCAGCAGAATGGAGGCGCCGATGGTGATGATGATCAGCGTCACGGCGGACGCGCCGCGCGCCGGCGCGATCGCGAGATAATAGAGTAACAGGCCGACGATAACGGCAACGGCGACGGCGATCAGCGCGGCAAGCGGCAGCGGCATGCCGGCGGCGAGCGCGAACACCGTGACCATGCCGCCGAGCATGACGAACTCGCCTTGCGCGAAATTGATCACGTCGGAGGCGTTGTAGATGAGCGTGAAGCCGAGCGCGACCAGGGCGTAGATCGCGCCCACGGTCAGACCGGAAAATGCAAATTGCAGGAACTCAGCCATCGGTCCCAGCGCTACACTAATTGACCGCTCGTCCCCGCCAAAGCGGGGACCCAGGGCCATCTCATTACTGGATTCCCGCTGGCGCGGGAATGAGCGGGGCTTGTGCGGCGCCTCTCACCCCTGCGGGCGCCGGCCGGAGGTCGGCGCCCAAGGATGAGAGATGTCGTCGTGACGCCGACGGTCAGTTCACCATCGTCCAGTCGCCGTTCTTGATCTCCAGCATGCGGAAGGCCGAGAGATCGAGGCCGAGATGGTCCTTGGGCGACATGTTGAAGACGCCACCGGTACCGATAAAGTCGTGGGTCTTCTCGATCTCGTCGCGCACCTTGGCCTTGTCGGTGCTGCCCGCGCGCTTCATGGCGCCGGTGAGGATCATCAAAGCGTCATAGGCGTGGCCGCCGAAGGTCGAGACCTGCTGGCCGGTCGTCTTCTCGTATTCGGTCTTGTAGCCGACCACGACCTTCTTCTGCGGATCGCCGTCGGGCAGCTTGTCGGCCACCAGCAGCGCCGCGCAAGGCAACCGCACGCCGTTCGCCGCATCGCCCGCGAGCTTGATGAACTGCTTGGAGCAGACGCCATGGCTCTCATAGAGAGGCATCGTGATGCCGAGCTGGCGGTAGTTGCGCACGACGATCGCCGGGCCCTGGCCGAAGCCAGGATTGACCACCGCCTGCACGCCCTTGGCGTTCTTGATGTTGGTGAGCTGCGGCGTCATGTCGGTGTCGCGCGGGCCGTAAGTCTCATCGTGGATGATCTTGATGCCGTATTGCGGCGCGACCTTGTGGCACTGGGCGTTCATCGACTTGCCGAAGCCGCCGGTGCCGGAGATGAGCGCGATATTGGTCAGCTTGCGCTTCTTGAGATCCGCGAAGATCTTCTCGCAGGCCATGGTGTCGGTGTGCGGGGTCTTGAACACCCACTTGCGCACCGGCTGGATGATCTGCACCGCGCCGGCGAGCGATATCAGCGGCACATGCGCGTCCTCGAACACCGGCATGATGGCGAGCGTGGCGCCGGTGGTCGAATTGCCGATCACCGCATCGACCTTGTCCTGCTCGACCAGGCGGGTGGCGAAGGTTTTCGACTTGTTGGGATTGCCGCCGCTGTCATAGACCGTGAGCTTGATCTTCTGGCCGTTGACGCCGCCATGGGCGTTGATGTCGGCGACGTACATCTCCAGCGTCTTCTTCTCAGGATCGCCGAGGAACGAGGCGGGGCCGGAGACGGCCAACACCGCGCCGATCTTGACCTCGGCGTGGGCGGCCGACGACGCGAACAGCAGCGCCGCCGCAGCGGCCATGAGTTTCGGCACGTGACGTTTCATACGATTTCCTCCCGGTGGATGGGTGCTACGATCTTGTTGTTGCAGTGTTGCACTGGGAGAGACGGCGCCAGCGAGCGTGCCCGTTGCGCGAAGATTGCGCTTACGGAACCGCCTGCCATGACCGTCACTGGAATGAGCCGTCCGCAAGCCGGCAAACCGCGCACATGCGATTGCGCCTTGCTGGCGATAAAGCCCTTCAACGTCGTCTCCCCCGGATCTTCGTGTCAGCCGTGCACCGGAAACCCGACGTCGCGTTGACACTTTTTCTTGGCTGCAATATTAATTATCCGACCGGTCGGTCAGTCAAGTATTTTCGCACGGCGCCAACGTCGCAGCCCGCCAGTCAAGGGTGACCAAGTCGGGGACGTTCAAGAAGCGCCGGCCCGGGAGGAAGGCATGGACGAGACCCCCATTCTCGTCGAGAAACGCGATGGCTATCGCTGCGTCACGCTCAATCGGCCGGAACGGCTCAATTCGTTCAACGAGGCGATGCACCAGGCGTTGAAAGCGGCTCTGGACGAGGCGGAATCCGACCCGTCCTGCCGGGCGCTGCTGCTGACAGGCGCAGGCCGCGGCTTCTGCGCCGGTCAGGACCTGGGCGACCGGCTCGCGAGCGGCGACACGAAGCCCGACCTGGGCGCGACCATTTCGGCCTATTACAACCCGCTGGTCCGCAAGCTGCGCGCCCTGCCCTTCCCGGTCGTCGCCGCGGTCAACGGCGTCGCCGCCGGCGCCGGCGCCAACATCGCGCTCAACTGCGACATCGTGCTCGCCGCCCGCTCGGCGAAATTCATTCAGGCCTTCGCCAAGATCGGACTGGTGCCGGACTCCGGCGGCACATGGGTGCTGCCACGCCTGGTCGGCATGGCCCGCGCCCGCGGGCTCGCCATGCTGGCCGAGCCGCTGCCGGCGGAAAAAGCCGAGAGCTGGGGCCTGATCTGGAAGGCGGTCGACGACGCCGAGCTGATGGGCGAGGCGGAAAAGATGTGCGCGCAGTTTCGCCACGGCGCCGACCGCGGGGCTGGCGCTGATCAAGCGCGCGCTCGATGCTTCAGAGACCAACACCGTCGATCAGCAGCTCGATCTCGAGCGCGACCTGCAGCGCGAGGCCGGCAACACGCCCGACTATGCCGAGGGCGTGCGCGCCTTCATGGAAAAGCGCGCGCCCAACTTCAGCGGCCGCAAAGGCTGACCAAGGGATAACGATGGACGCATCGATGAACGCGCAACAACTTGCCCAGGCCTGCGCCGACGCCATGTGGGCGGAGGACGCCGCCAGCCGCGGCCTCGGCATGGAGATCGTGTCGATCGCACCGGGGCAAGCCGAACTGACGATGACGGTGGCCAAGAACATGGTCAACGGTCATAACATGTGCCACGGCGGCTTCATCTTCACGCTTGCCGATTCCGCCTTCGCCTTTTCCTGCAACACCTATAACCAGCGCACGGTGGCGCAGCACTGCGCGGTGACCTACATCGTCTCCGCCAAGCTCGGCGACACGCTCACCGCGCGCGCGGTCGAGCGCCACCGGCGCGGCCGCTCCGGCATCTACGACATCACGGTAACGCGCCAGGACGGCACGGTGATCGCCGAATTCCGCGGCCATTCCCGCACCATCGAAGGCGAATTGCTGCCGAACGCGAACAAGGACGCCGCGAGGCGCCGCGCTGAGGGGAGGACAGCCAATGCTCGACAAGTCGTCCTACCGGCCCTACGGGTTGGAGCCGATAGAAACCGCTTCGCGCGACGAGATCGCCGCGTTGCAGCTCAAGCGACTGCAATGGTCGCTCCAGCACGCCTACGACAACGTGCCGACCTATCGCGCCAAGTTCGACGCCGCCGGCGTCAAGCCCCAGGACTGCAAGACGCTGGCGGACCTCGCCAAGTTCCCCTTCACCAGCAAGCAGGACCTGCGCGACAACTATCCCTTCGGCATGTTCGCGGTGCCGCAGGACAAGATCGCGCGCATCCACGCCTCGTCCGGCACCACCGGCAAGCCCACGGTCGTCGGCTATACCTTGAAGGACATCGAGACCTGGTCCGACGTGATGGCACGTTCCATCCGCGCGTCCGGCGGCCGGCCGGGCATGAAGGTGCACATCTCCTATGGCTACGGCCTGTTCACCGGCGGACTGGGCGCGCACTACGGCGCCGAACGGCTCGGCTGCGCGGTGATACCGGTCTCGGGCGGGATGACCGAGCGGCAGGTGCAACTGATCACCGACTTTCAACCGGAAATCATCATGGTGACGCCGTCCTACATGCTGGCGATCCTCGACGAGTTCCGCGCCAAGGGCATCGACCCGCGCGCGTCGTCGCTGAAGATCGGCATCTTCGGCGCCGAGCCATGGACCAACTCCATGCGTCGAGGAGATCGAAGAGGCCTTCGACATGGACGCGGTCGACATCTACGGCCTGTCGGAGGTGATGGGTCCCGGCGTCGCCAACGAGTGCGTCGAGACCAAGGACGGGCTGCACATCTGGGAGGATCACTTCTATCCGGAGATTATCGATCCCGTGAGCGGCGACGTGCTGCCCGGACGGCGAGATGGGCGAGCTGGTGTTCACCTCGCTCAGCAAGGAAGCCATGCCCGTCATCCGCTATCGCACGCGCGATCTGACCCGCCTCCTGCCGGGTACCGCGCGCACCATGCGGCGCATGGAAAAGGTGACGGGCCGCTCCGACGACATGATGATCGTGCGCGGCGTCAACGTGTTCCCGACCCAGTTCGAGGAGCAACTGCTGCGCTGCGATGGGCTTGCCCCCCACTTCTATATCGAGCTCTACCGCGAGCACCGGCTCGACGCCGTGCGCCTGCACGTGGAGGCTCGCGCCGACCACGCGGACGATGCCTCGCGCGCGGCGCAAGCCGCGCTGCTGAAGTCACACATCCGCAGCGTGGTCGGCATTGGCGTCGACATCGATGTTGCCGATCCCGGAGGCATCGAGCGCTCCATGGGCAAGGCGCGCCGCATCGTCGACAAGCGGCCGAAAGAATAAACGATGGCGCGGGCGCGAGCGGCAGACTACGACGGCAAGCGCAAGGCGATCCTGCACCGCTCGGCGGGGCTGTTCGCCAAGCACGGCTATGACCGCGCCTCGATGGCCAACATCGCGCAGGCCTGCGGCGCCTCGAAGGCGCTGCTCTATCACTACTACGACAGCAAGGAAGCGCTGCTGTTCGACATCCTGCACGATCATCTGCAGGAGCTGATCGACGCGGTCGGCGCGGTGCCGCGCGATCTCAAGCCGCACGCTCGCCTGCGCGCGCTGGTAAGCGCGCTGCTCGACGCCTATCGCGACGCCGACGACGAGCACAAGATCCAGATCAACGAGCTCGGCAAGCTGCCGGCATCGAAGCGCAAGGCGCTGATCGAGATGGAGCGGCGGCTGGTGCGGGATTTCTCCGAAGCCATTGCCGCGGTCAATCCGGCGATCGGCGCCGACAAGATGCTGCTGAAGCCCGTGACCATGTCGCTGTTCGGCATGGTCAACTGGCATTACATGTGGTTCCGCGAGGGCAAGGGCCTGTCGCGCGAGGACTACGCCGAACTGGTGACGACGTTGCTGGTCGAGGGTGCAGCCGCGCTCACCGACGGCAAGAACGCGCCGTTCCCGCGCGCCGACGCGGCGGAGTAACTAAACCTCGTCGTAATCCAGCGTCACCACCGGCGTGGTCGGGTGCGACTGGCAGGTCAGCACGTAGCCGGCTTCCAGCTCCCACGGCTCCAGCGAATAGTTGGTGTCCATCACCACTTCGCCTTCGGTGACTTTCGCACGACACGTGCAACACATGCCCCCCCGACATGAATACGGCATCTCCAGCCCGGCGCGCAGGCCGGCGTCGACGATGGTTTCGCCGGCGTGCACCGGCACCTCGTGGCGGGCGCCGTTGAGCGTCATGCGGACGACCGCTTCCTGCGCGCTGGCTGCCACGGTGGGGGCAGCGGCACGCGCGGCCACCGGGGTGCCGTCGGTGGAGAAGTATTCGACATGGACGCGCTCGGCCGGCACGCCGTAGTGCGTCAGCGCCGCCCGGCCCTCTTCGATCAGCCCGCCCGGCCCGCACAGGAACGCCACGTCAATGTCGTCCGTCGGCAGGGTGCGCAGCAGCGCCGCGAGCTTGTCGGCGTCGATGCGGCCGTCGAGCAGCGCGATCTCCTGCGCCTCACGCGACAGGATGTGGTGCACGGTGAAGCGGCTGAGGAAGCGGTCCTTCAAGTCCTCAAGCTGCTCGCGGAAGATGATGCTCTGGGTCGAGCGGTTGCCGTAAATGAGCGTGACGCGTGACTTCGGCTCGTGGGTCAGCACCGCGCGGATGATCGACATCACTGGCGTGATGCCGGAGCCGGCGGCGATTGCGAGATAATGACGCTCTGCATCCGGATCGAGCGCAACACCGAAGCGGCCCTGCGGCGTCATCACGTCGACGGCGTCGCCGGTCTTGATCGTCTCGTTGGCGAGCGTCGAGAACAGCCCGCCCTCCACCTTCTTCACCGCGATGCGCAGCTCGTGGTCGTCGGGCGTGGTGCAGATCGAATAGGAGCGGCGCACCTCGTTGCCGTCAACCTTCGTGCGCAAGGTGATATGCTGGCCCGGATTGAAGCGGTAGGCGCCGGCGAGATCCGGCGGCACGTTAAAGGCGATCGACACCGCCTCCGGCGTCTCACGCCGCACGTCGCTGACGGTCAAGCGATGGAATTCGACGGCCATTGTCCCTACCCGGCTTGCGCTTGTTTCAGATGCACTTGAAATAATCGAATGGCTCGGCGCAGGCCTTGCAGCGCCGCAGCGACTTGCAGGCGGTCGAACCGAACTCGGAGATCACGACCGTGTCGGTCGAGCCGCAATGCGGACAGGTCACCTGCTCTTCGCCGAACAGCGCGCGACGGCCAGCTTTCTTCTCCGGCGGCGCGATGCCATAGGCCTTGAGCTTGGCCTTGCCCTCATCCGTCATCCAGTCGGTGGTCCAGGCCGGCGACAGCACGGTGGTCACCTTGGGCGATTTGAAGCCGGCCTTCTCCAGCGCCAGCTCGATCTCGACCGCGATCATGTTCATGGCCGGACAACCGGAATAGGTCGGCGTGATGGTGGCCTCAACCGCGCCGTTGTCGTCGATCTCGACACTGCGCAGCACGCCGAGGTCGGCGATGCTGAGCACTGGGATTTCCGGATCGGCCACGCTTGCCGCCACCGCCCAGGCACGTTCCCGCTCGGCGGCGTTAGCAGCGGCGATGCTGTGGGCAGCCATGACGCTCACCAGGTCGCGCCGGGATAGGCACGCTGCAGGAACTGAAGCTCGGCGAGGATGAAACCGAGATGCTCGCTGTGGCGGCCGGCGCGGCCGCCGCTCTGCATATAGCCGTCCTGCGGCCGTGTGAGCGTCGCCTCGGCGAGCACGTCGTCGATCATCTTATCCCAGGTGGCGCGCGCGGAAGCGGGGTCAACGGCAACACCGGCTTCGATCAGCGCACGCTCCACCTGATCGACCTCGAACATCTCGCCAACGTAGGGCCACAACTCTTCCAGCGCGGCGTGCGCACGGGCGTGGCTTTCGTCGGTGCCATCGCCCATGCGGATCACCCATTCAGCGCTGTGGCGCAGATGATAGGCCATCTCCTTCGCCGCCTTGGCAGCGATGGCCGCGAGCGTTGCGTCCTTCGAGCGCGTCAGCGCCTCGAAATAGGGATAGGCGAAGGCGGCATAGAGCAGCTGCCGCACCATGGTGACGGCAAAATCGCCGTTCGGCTGCTCGACCAGCAGAATGTTGCGGTAGTCGTTGGCGTCGCGCAGATAAGCGAGCGCATCCTCGTCGCGGCCTTTGCCCTCGACTTCGCCCGCATAGGTGTACAGCGCCCGCGCCTGCCCGATCAGGTCGAGGCCCATGTTGCCGAAGGCGAGGTCTTCCTCGATCACCGCCGCATGGCCGACCCATTCCGACAGCCGATGCCCGAGCACCAGCGCATTGTCGGCGAGCCGCAGCGTGTATTGGAACAGAGGCGTATCGGTCATCTTGCCTGCCTTTCGCCTCATCCTTCGAGACGCCCGCTCACGCGGGCTCCTCAGGATGAGGCTTCTGGTCCACCTCATCCTGAGGAGCGCCGTCAGGCGCGTCTCGAAGGATGAGGTGGATAACTCACATATGCCCGACTTCGTCGGGGATCTCGTAGAAGGTCGGGTGCCGGTAGATCTTCGACGCCGTCGGCTCGAACATCATATCCTTGTCGGCCGGATCGGAGGCGGTGATCGCCGACGATGGCACCACCCACACCGACAGCCCCTCACCCCGCCGGGTGTAGGTATCGCGCGCGGCATGCAGCGCCATGGTGGCGTCGACCGCATGCACGCTGCCGACATGGCGATGCGACAGCCCGTTGCGCGTGCGGATGAAGACTTCCCACAGCGGCCAGTTCTTCTCGGTCATGGTCGTTGGTTCCTCTGAAGGTTATTCCGCCGCAACCTGCATGGCGGCCTCAGTTCGCTTGCGGCGCTTCTCGGCGTAGGCGCTTGCCGCCTCACGTACCCACGCGCCGTTGTCATGGGCGGCGCGACGCTGTTTCATGCGCTGCTTGTTGCAGGGGCCGTTGCCGGCAATCACCTGCTTGAACTCGGTCCAGTCGATCGTACCGTAGTCCCAGTGACCGGTCGCCTCGTTGAACTTCAGGTCGGCGTCCGGGAACGTGAGGCCAAGGAACTGGCCCTGCGGCACGGTGGCGTCGACGAATTTCTGGCGCAGCTCGTCGTTGGTGAAGCGCTTGATCTTCCAGCGCATGGTAACGTCGGTGTGCTGACTTTCCGTGTCGGGCGGGCCGAACATCATCAGCACCGGCCACCACCAGCGGTGCAGCGCCTCCTGCGCCATCGCCTTCTGCTCCGGCGTACCGCGGGCGAGCGCTAGCATGATCTCGTAACCCTGGCGCTGGTGGAAACTCTCTTCCTTGCAGACGCGGACCATAGCGCGGGCATACGGCCCGTAGCTGCAGCGGCAGAGCGGGATCTGGTTCATGATCGCCGCGCCGTCGACCAGCCAACCGATGATGCCGATGTCGGCCCAGCTCAAGGTCGGGTAATTGAAAATGGAGGAATACTTCGCCTTGCCCAAAAGAAGCTGGTCGATCATCTCCTCGCGCGAGACGCCGAGCGTTTCGGCAGCGGCATAGAGATAGGCGCCGTGGCCGCCCTCGTCCTGCACTTTGGCGAGCAGCGCGGCCTTGCGCTTGAGCGACGGCGCCCGGGTGATCCAGTTGCCTTCCGGCAGCATGCCGACGATTTCCGAATGCGCATGCTGGCCGATCTGACGCACCAGGGTGCGGCGATAGGCCTCCGGCATCCAGTCGTTGGGTTCGATCTTCTGCTCGTCGTCGACGCGTGCCTGAAAGCGCGCTTCCTGCGCGGGATCGGCGGCGGACGTAGCGGCTTCCGGGGTCAGGCCCTGAGTATACATAGGCGTCCTCCAGACGGCGGTTGGACCCGCAGCTTATGCCGTGTTATATGTTACGAAAATCGAAAGCGTCAAGTTTTCTTGTAACATAACAAGGGGAGAAACGCCCTGCTTTTCGGGCCTTTCAGTGCGACGTTAAATGACGAAACGGCTGGCGAAATCCGGCCCGGGCGGCGGCAGCGACCCGTCCTGCCGTGTGGCCTTGGTATCCAGATAAGCCTCCGCACGGCCCACGACCTGCCGGTAGATGCGCCCCGCCAACGCGCGCGCGTCGCGGCCCGGCCAGTCCGCCGGCAACAGCGCGGCCGGCAGGCCTGGATCGCGCAGCACGATACGGCGGAACTCGTGGATCAACAGCGTGCGCGCCACCAAGGCGTCGGCGTCCGTCAGCGTCTCACCCTTGTCGAGCGCCGTCGCCAGCGGCGTGAAGCGGTCAATGAAGGCGTGGTAGCCGTCCGCGATCGGCGCGAGCTTCCAGGCGGCCTCGGCCAGGGCGACGGCCTCCTTGTCGGCGTTCGCGGTCACCAGAAAAACGTCCGTGGTTTTTGGCATCGCCACCGGCTTGCCCCAGGCGACGAAGCTGGTCGGGCTGAGCGCGGCGAAGCCTGCTTCTTCCAGGCGCTTGCGCAGCCGCGCACGGTCGGCCACCGCCGGCCCCAGCAAGGCAATGCGCAACTTGCCGTCAAACTCCGGCTCATGCGCGAAATAGATGCGGCGGGTGGCTTCACTGAAACTGCCCTGCCCGCGTCGCGACAGCCGGTAATAACTGTTGCGCCCGACCTTCACCCGCTCCAGCCAGCCGTCGGCGGTGAGCCGCGACATGGCCGTGCGCACATGGCCGGCATCGATGCGAAACAGCACCATGATGTCGGTGAGCGAGCCGAGCCACAGGCTGCCGCCGCGCGGCACGATGGCGTCGCCGTAGAGCGTGACGATCAGCGACCAGGCGCGCACCGGCGGCTTGCGGTGGAAACGCTCAACGAGCGCGGCGACCGCAGCGGACGCCGGCCCTGCCTGGTTCTTCTGTCGCGCCACTCAAATGCCTCTTCGCCAAAAGATAGTTCGTCCGCTGTCGATTCCGCTATCGATAATGCGAGCGGCGCCAATATGCCATAGACTAATCGTCAGTCCGTGAACGGATCCCCTACCCCTCAAGGAAGTCCTTCGATGAAGCTCGAAAGCTATGTGCGTGATGCCTGGGCCGCGCCCGGCCGCGACCTGATCGACGTGCACAGCGCGGTTACCGGCGACGTGGTGGCGCAGGTTGCGAGCGGCGGACTCGACATGGGCGAAATCCTTGGCCACGCGCGCAAGGTCGGCGGGCCCAATTTGCGCAAGCTCACCTTCCATCAGCGCGCCGAGATGATCAAGAAGCTGGCGCAGATGCTGACCGAGCGCAAGGAAGAGCTTTACAAGCTGTCGTTCCAGACCGGCGCCACCCGCGCCGACGGCGCTATCGACATCGAAGGCGGCATCGGCACCATGTTCGTCTACGCGTCGAAGGGCCGGCGCGAACTACCCAATTCGACCTACCTGATCGACGGCGATGTCGAGCAGCTTTCCAAGGCCGGCAATTTCGTCGGCCAACACATCGTCACCTCGTTGCAGGGCGCCGCGGTCCACATCAACGCCTTCAACTTCCCCTGTTGGGGCACGCTGGAAAAACTGGCGCCCGCGCTGCTCGCCGGCGTTCCGGTCGTGACCAAGCCAGCGACCGTCACGTCTTATGTGACGGCGGCTATGATCCGCATGATCGTGGAGTCGAACATCCTGCCGCCGGGCGCCCTACAATGCATCATCGGCTCGACCGGCGATCTGTTCGACCACTTGACCGGCCAGGATCTCGTCGCATTCACCGGTTCCGCCAGCACGGCCGAGAAGCTGCAACGCCATCCGTCGATCGCACATCATTCGGTGCGCTTCACCGCCGAACGTGACAGCCTCAACGCCGCCATCCTGGCGCCGGATGCGCAGCCCGGGACGCCGGAGTTCGACCTGTTCGTCAAGGAAGTCGCCAAGGAGATGACGGTCAAGGCCGGGCAGAAATGCACCGCCATCCGCCGCGCCTTGGTGCCGAATGCGTTGACCGGCGCGGTCATCGACGCGCTGCGCGAGCGACTCGCCAAGGTGAAGGTCGGCGATCCCGCGCTCGAAGGCGTGCGCATGGGCCCGGTAGTCGGCCTCGACCAGCGCCGCGACGTGATGGCGCAGATCGACAAGCTGAAGGCCGAATCCGAAATCGTCGTCGGCGATCTCGCCGGCTTCGCGGTCGAGGGCGCCGACCGCGAGCGCGGCGCCTTCCTGCCGCCGACGCTCCTGCACTGCACCGATCCAATCAACGCGGTCAGCGTGCACAACATCGAAGCCTTCGGCCCGGTCTCCACTGTCATGGGCTATGACGGGCTCGATCAGGCGATTGCGCTGACCAACCGCGGCGAAGGCAGCCTGGTGGCTTCGCTCTACAGCAACGACACTGCACTGACCCGCGACATCGTGTTCGGCATCGGCTCGTTCCACGGCCGCATCATCGTCATCAACCGCGACTGCGCCAAGGAGCAGACCGGCCACGGCTCACCGATGCCGCATCTGGTGCATGGCGGACCGGGCCGCGCCGGCGGCGGCGAAGAGTTGGGCGGCATGCGCGGCGTTGAGCATTACATGCAACGCACCGCGCTGCAGGGCTCGCCGGCGATGATCTCAGCTATCACCCAGCGCTGGATCAAGGGCGCGCCGGAAATCGAAAAGCCGAAGCATCCCTTCCGCTACGGCTTCGAGGAGCTGGAGATCGGCCAGAGCTTCCACTCCAAGACGCGCACCATCACGCTCGACGACATCGAGCATTTCGCAAACTTCACCGGCGACACCTTCTATGCCCACATGGACGAAGAGGCGACCAAGGGCCATCCGTTCTTTCCTGGCCGCGTCGCGCACGGCTATCTGCTGCTGTCGTTCGCCGCCGGGTTGTTCGTCGATCCGGCGCCGGGCCCGGTGCTCGCCAATTACGGGCTCGACAACCTGCGCTTCCTCAAGCCAGTGCAGCCCGGTGAAACCATCAAGGTGCGGCTGACGGTGAAGGAGAAGAGCCCGCGCAACGCGCAGTACGGCGAAGTGCGCTGGGACGTGGAGATCGACACTGACAAGGACGAGCCGGTGGCGACCTACGAGCTCTTGACCATGAACGCGCTGAAGGCCTGAGGCAGCGCGCGCCTACGACGCCTTTTCGGCGTCCCGCAGCGTTTCGATCGCGGCGCGCACGTTGGGCGCCAGCCCTTCGCCGCCGGCGTCGAGATGCGCGAAGATGGCCTTGCGCATGCGCGGCTCCCAGAATTTCCGGATGTGATCGGCGGTGCCGCTGACCGCCTGATCCGCGCCCTGGCTGGTGAAGAAGGTGCCGATCTGGTTCGCCATCATGACGAGCTTGCGCGCGCCGTCGTGCGCCGTCTCGCCGGCCAAAGCATTCGTCGTCATAGGTCCTGCTGTCATGGGCCCTACTCCGCCGCCTCGGTGGCATGGATGCGCCGCGTCTGCCGCACCAGCTCGCCGTACTGTTCCTGCCACTGGCTGGGGCCGTTGGACGGCGAGATCTGCACCGCGGTCACCTTGTATTCCGGACAATTGGTCGCCCAGTCCGAATAATCGGTGGTCACGACGTTGGCCTGCGTCATCGGGTGATGGAACGTGGTGTAGATCACCCCCGGCGCGACACGATCGGTGATCAGTGCGCGCGCCGTGGTTTCGCCGGCGCGGCTGGCGATCTTGACCCAGTCGCCATCGCGGATGCCGCGCTGCTCGGCATCGTGCGGATGCATCTCGAGGCGATCCTCCTCATGCCAGACGCTGTTTTCGGTGCGCCGGGTCTGGGCGCCGACATTATATTGCGAGAGAATGCGGCCGGTGGTGAGCAGCAGCGGAAAGCGCGGCCCGGTCTTCTCGTCGGTCGCCACGTATTCGGTGACCACGAACTTGCCCTTGCCGCGCACGAATCCGTCAACGTGCATCACCGGCGTGCCCAGCGGCGCCTTGTCGTTGCACGGCCACTGCACCGAGCCCATTTCCGCGATCTTGGCGAACGACACGCCGGTGAAGGTCGGCGTCAGCCGCGCGATCTCGTCCATGATCTCGGAGGGATGGCTGTAGGGCATGTCGAAGCCCAGGGCCTTCGCCAGCATCACGGTGATTTCCCAGTCGGCATAGCCGTTCTTGGGCGCCACGACCTTGCGCACGAGCTGGATGCGCCGCTCGGCGTTGGTGAAGGTGCCGTCCTTTTCCAGGAAGGTGGAGCCCGGCAGAAACACGTGGGCGTAATTGGCGGTCTCGTTCAGGAACAGGTCCTGCACCACCACGCATTCCATGGCTGCAAGCCCTGCGGCCACGTGCTTGGTGTCGGGATCGGACTGCAGGATGTCCTCGCCCTGGATGTAGATGCCGCGGAACGAACCCTCGACCGCCGCATCCAGCATGTTGGGAATGCGCAGGCCCGGCTCATTGTCGAGATGCACGCCCCACAGCGCTTCGAACTGCTCGCGGGTGGCGTCGCCGGAAATGTGGCGGTAACCGGGAAGCTCGTGCGGGAACGAGCCCATGTCGCAGGAACCCTGCACGTTGTTTTGGCCGCGCAGCGGATTCACGCCGACGCCGGGCCGGCCGATATTGCCGGTGGCCATGGCGAGGTTGGCGATGGCGATCACCGTGGTCGAGCCCTGGCTGTGCTCGGTGACGCCGAGGCCGTAATAGATCGCCCCGTTGCCGCCGGTGGCATAGAGCCGCGCGGCACCGCGGATGGTCTCCGCCGGCACGCCGGAAATCTTCGCCACCTCTTCAGGACTGTGGCGCGGCTGCGATACGAAGTCGGCCCAGTGCTGGAACTCGTCCCAGTCGCAGCGCTCGCGCACGAACTTCTCGTTCACCAGGCCTTCGGTGACGATGACGTGCGCCAGCGACGTCACCACCGCGACGTTGGTGCCGGGCAGGAGCGGCAGGTGGAACGACGCTTCGATGTGCGGCGAACGCACCAGATCGGTGCGGCGCGGGTCGACCACGATCAGCTTGGCGCCCTCGCGCAGGCGTTTCTTCAGCCGCGAGCCGAACACCGGATGGGCGTCGGTCGGGTTGGCGCCGATGACCAGCACGACATCGCTCTGCTCGACCGAGTCGAAATCCTGGGTGCCGGCAGAGGTGCCGAAAGTCGTCGACAGGCCGTAGCCGGTCGGCGAGTGGCAGACGCGCGCGCAGGTGTCGACGTTGTTGTTGCCGAAGCCGGCGCGCACCAGCTTCTGCACCAGGAAGGTCTCCTCGTTGGTGCAACGCGACGAGGTGATGCCGCCGATGGCGCCCTTGCCGTATTTGGCCTGGATGCGCTTGAACTCGGACGCGGCGTGATTGATCGCCTCTTCCCAGCTCACCTCGCGCCAGGGATCGGTGACCTTGTCGCGGATCATCGGGTTGAGGATGCGGTCCTTGTGAGTGGTATAGCCCCAGGCGAACCGGCCCTTGACGCAGGAGTGGCCGCGGTTGGCCTTGCCGTCCTTGTAGGGCAGCATGCGCACGACCTCGTCGCCGCGCATTTCCGCCTTGAAGGCGCAACCGACGCCGCAATAGGCGCAGGTCGTCACCACCGAATGCTCCGGCGTGCCGATGTCGATCACCGACTTTTCGTTCAGCGTCGCGGTCGGGCAAGCCTGTACGCAAGCGCCGCAGGAGACGCATTCCGACGACAGGAAGTCTTCCTGCATGCCGGGCGAGACCACCGAATCGAAGCCGCGGCCTGCGATGGTGAGCGCGAAGGTGCCCTGCACTTCTTCGCACGCCCGCACGCAGCGCGAGCAGACGATGCACTTCGACGGATCGTAGGTGAAGTAAGGATTGGACGCATCGACGCCCGGGTTCGGGTGCTTCTCGCCCTCGTAGCCGTAGCGCACGTCGCGCAGGCCCACGGCGCCGGCCATATCCTGCAGCTCGCAATCGCCGTTGGCCGAGCAGGTCAGGCAATCGAGCGGATGGTCGGAGATGTAGAGCTCCATCACCCCCTTGCGCAGGCGCTTGAGCCGATCGGTCTGCGTGCGCACCACCATGCCCTCGACGGCCGGCGTGGTGCAGGAGGCGGGCGTACCGGCGCGGCCCTCGATCTCGACGAGGCAGAGCCGGCAGGAGCCGAAGGCGTCGACCATGTCGGTCGCGCACAGCTTGGGGATCTGCGTACCGAACTCCGCCGCGGCGCGCATGATCGAGGTGCCTTCCGGCACCGTCACCACCATGCCGTCGATGGTGAGCGTGACGGTCTTCTCAGTCTTGGCCTGAGGCGTGCCGTAGTCGGTTTCGTGAATGAGCGACATGGGCGTCCTCCTGATCATTCCGCGGCTTGCAGATGGCGCTTCGAGGCGCCGAAGTCTTCGGGGAAGTGGGTGAGCGCGCTCATCACCGGATAGGGGGTAAAGCCCCCGAGCGCGCAGAGCGAGCCGAACTTCATGGTGTTGCAGAGGTCTTGCAGCACTTCGAGATTGTCGGCGCGGGCTTCGCCGCGCAGGATGCGGTCGATGGTCTCGACGCCACGGGTCGAACCGATGCGGCACGGCGTGCACTTGCCGCAGCTTTCGACCGAGCAGAACTCCATGGCGAAGCGTGCCTGCTTGGCCATGTCGACGGTGTCGTCGAACACCACCACGCCGCCGTGACCGATGAGCCCATCGCGCGCGGCAAAAGCCTCATAGTCGAACGGCGTATCGAACAGCGCGCGCGGGAAATAGGCACCGAGCGGCCCGCCGACCTGCACCGCCCGCACAGGACGGCCGGTGAAGGTGCCGCCGCCGATGTCGTCGATCAGGTCGCCGAGCAGCACGCCGAAGGCGGTCTCGAACAGGCCGCCGTATTTCACGTTGCCGGCGAGCTGGATCGGCATGGTGCCGCGCGAACGGCCCATGCCGACTTCGGCGTAGGCCTTGGCACCTTCCGCGAGCACGAACGGCACGGCGCAGAACGACAGCACGTTGTTGATGACGGTCGGCTTGCCGAACAGGCCCTTATGCGCCGGCAGCGGCGGTTTGGCGCGCACCTCGCCGCGCTTGCCCTCGAGGCTGTCGAGCAGCGAGGTCTCCTCGCCGCAGACATAGGCGCCGGCGCCGACGCGCACCTCCATGTCGAAGGCGTGATCCGAGCCGCCAAGCGAAGCGCCGAGCAGCCCGCCGCGGCGGGCGACCTCGATCGCCGCGTTCATGGCGGCAACCGCGTGCGGATACTCCGAGCGGATGTAGACGTAACCCTTGGTGGCGCCGACCGCGACGCCGGCGATCGCCATGCCTTCGATCAGGAGCAGCGGATCGCCTTCCATAATCATGCGGTCGGCGAAGGTGCCGCTGTCGCCCTCGTCGGCGTTGCAGACGATGTATTTCTGGTCGCTTTCGGTCTGCGCGACCGTGCGCCATTTGATGCCGGTCGGGAAGCCGGCGCCGCCGCGCCCGCGCAGGCCCGACTGCACCACCTCTTCGACCGTCGCCGTGTCCCCAAGCGACAGCGCGCGCGCGAGCCCCTTGCCACCGCCGTGGGCGCGGTAGTCGTCGAGCGACACCGGATCGATGACGCCGCAGCGGGCGAAGGTGAAACGCGTCTGGCGCTTGAGCCACGGAATCTCCTGGGCCTGGCCAAGCCGCAGCGCGTGCGCCTTGTCGGCCAGCATCGAGTCAAGCACGGCTGCCGCATCGTTTGGCGTCAGTGGGCCGTAGGCGATGCGGCCGGCAGGCGTCGCGGCTTCGACCAACGGCTCCAACCAATAGAGGCCGCGCGAGCCGGTGCGCACCAGGTCGAGTTCGACGCCGCGCTCACGCGCGGCCGCCTGCAAGGCGGCGGCGACCTGATCGGCGCCGACCGCGACCGCGCCGGCATCGCGTGGAATGAAGACGCGCAGGCTCATGACTGCGCCTCCGTCAGCAAGGCATCGAGCCCCTGCTCGTCCAAGCGACCGACCACGCGGCCGTCGATCATCGCTGACGGCGCGCAGGCGCACAGGCCGAGGCAATAGACCGGCTCAACGGTGACGCGGCCATCGGCGCTGGTGCCGCCCATGGCGGTGGCGAGCCGGGCTTCGGCATGCGCGGCAAGCGCGTCGCCGCCGGCGGCCTGGCAGGCCTCGGCGCGGCACAGCTTCAGCACATGACGGCCGGCCGGCTCACGACGGAAATCGTGATAGAAGGTGACGACGCCGTGCACCTCGGCGCGCGTGAGATTGAGTGCCTCGGCCACCATAGGCACCGCCGGCTCGGGAACGCAACCAAAGACCGCCTGCAGATCGTGCAGGATGGGCAGCAGCGGGCCCTCGCGACTCACATGCGATTGAATGAGCGATTGCGCGCGCTCCGCGCTCCATCCTTCGTGCTGTGTTTCGTGTTGTGCCATGCGACGCGCCGATCCCGTGTTCTGCAACATCGGCGCGACATTAGAATTGTCGCAACGGCGATCAACGGCGCATTTCCGTCGAACGATTTCGAAAGCTAATCAATTCCGCGCAATTAATAGGGTCGCCCTATGACCTGATGAACCAGCCAATCGAGCCATTGTTTTCTTCTATCACCGGCAGGTGCGAACGCGCGCCCGCGACATCGTCGTCGCGCGCGGCACCAAACTGAAGCAAGCAAGTGCTATTCCGCCGGCTGCGCGGCGGCGCCCGCCGCTTCCTCCTGCTTCAACTGCTCGACCCAGAGCGGATGATGCTCCACCGCCCAGTTCTCGTCGACCTTGCCGTCGGTCATGGAGCGGAAGGCGCCTTCCATGCCGAGCGTGCCGATGTAGATGTGGGCGAGGATCAGCGTGATCATCAACAGCGCCACGGCGGCGTGCCAGATCAAGCGCGAGCTGGGTTTCCTGCAGCGCGGTCAGCGACGTCGGCAGGCCGAGGCCGAACACGTTGAGCGCGGCGAAGGTCGGCGCGAACGGGTGGAGGGTGAACGGCATCAGCAGGCAAAGCCCTGAGAACGACACCGAAAAGCCGCCCAGGATCAGGAACCAGAACAGCATCTTCTGGCCGGCGTTGAACTTGTAGGCCGGCGCGTGCTTGCCCTTCTTGGTGAACAGGCCGCCGCCCTGCAGCATCCATTTCAGGTCGGCCATTGTCGGCAGGTTATAGGCGACCCACAGCACGAACATCAGCACCAGGCCCGCCATGAAGGCGAAGGAGACCCAGTCGTGCGATGTACTTGCCCCAGGCAGTCATGATGGCGAAGGGATAGGCGCCCATGATCGGCTTTAGCACGTAGCGGCCGTAGAGGACGTTGAGCCCCGTGAGCGCCAGCAGCACGAACGAGATGGCTGTCAGCCAGTGCATGAAGCGCTCCAGCAGATTGAAGCGCTGGATGGTGTGACCGGACTCGCCGCCCTCGATGCGGATGCGGCCGCGGATGGCGAAGAACAGCGCCAGCAGCACGATCATCGCCAGCATCACCCAGCCGCCGTATTCCGGCAGCGGGCCGTTCTGCACCAGACGGAAGTTCTCGCCGTCCGCCTGCACCAGCATGCCGGCCTCGGGGCTGCGCGACGTGGAGCGGCCGACGACGCCGTGACGGATGCCGCGCCACAGGTCCGCGCGCGGCAGGCTGCCCGGCGCCGCATTTTGCGGCACGCCGGCCCCCTCGCCGGCCTTCGCTCCGTTGGACGGAATGCCGAAGTGGCCGGCCTGGGCGGCGGCGATGTCCGGCGGCGGCGGCACGTGGAAATGCTGCGCCAGCGCCGGCTCGAGGGTGACGGTGGTCGACAAGGTGACGACGCCCGCGAGTGCGACCAGCGCCAGCAGCGCAACGCCGACATAGGCCAGCGCCTTTCGAACAGACATCCTCATCGCCATGACCCCTGTCCCTTTCCTGACCGTCTCACACGTCTTGCCGGTTCCGGTCGTTCGTTTTTGGTCGTATCGATCGCTATTCGTCGTCAAACTCGGTGCGTGCACCTTCAGGCGATGGCGCGAACGTCACTGGCCGGTCTGCTGCTTCATCAAGCGCTGATCGAGCACCTTGCCGCTCGCGCTCGGCTGGCCGTTCGGCTCGCGGATCTCCGCCGGCTGCGGCTCGCTCATGCTTTCGTTGCTCCCGGCGGTGACGTTGGTCATGCCCTGCAGCATGACCCGGTTGTTGAGCTCGGACACCTGCTTGGTGGTCAGCCCACCGTTGCCGCCGCCGGTATAGGTGCCGTTGCCGAGCACCATCGGGTGCTGCTCTTCATTGCGGCAACCGGCCAGCAAGCCGGCGGCGATGATGGCGGCGACGATGATGGTGGTGCGTTGCATGGTCATTGCCGTTGTTGCCATTGTTCTTGTCCGTGCCGCCCCCGAGAACCGATGACAGACAAGCGGGCGGCGCCGTGCCGAAAGCACACCGCCGCCTGCTCGCGTTTCTTCATGCCGCAGCGAACTCGACCAGAAGCCCGACGCTTCTACAGGCCGACCTTGCTGCGATAGGCCGTGCCCCAGCCCCAGGCGCCGGAACCGAAGCCGCGCGCCACCACGCGTTCGCGGTAGATGCGCGAAACCATCTCGCCGTCGCCGGCGAGCAAGGCCTTGGTCGAGCACATCTCGGCGCAGAGCGGCAGCTTGCCCTCGGCCAGGCGGTTGCGGCCGTACTTCTCGTACTCGGCCACGGAGCCGTCCGGCTCCGGCCCGCCGTTGCAGAAGGTGCACTTGTCCATCTTGCCGCGCGAACCGAAGTTGCCGGCCTGCGGGTATTGCGGCGCGCCGAACGGGCACGCGAAGAAGCAATAGCCGCAGCCGATGCACAGGTCCTTGTTGTGCAGCACGACGCCTTGCGGGGTCTGGTAGAAGCAGTCGACCGGGCACACCGCCTTGCAGGGCGCGTCCGAGCAATGCATGCAGGCCACCGAGATCGAGCGCTGGCCGGGCTTGCCGTCGTCGAGCGTGACCACCCGGCGCCGGTTGATGCCCCACGGCACCCCGTTCTCGTTCTTACAGGCCGTGACGCAGGCGTTGCAGTTGATGCAGCGTTCCGCGTCGCAAAGGAACTTCATTCGAGCCATGGCTGATCTCCTCAAGCGCTACGGACGCGGCAGAGCGACACTTTGTTTTCTTGGATGTTGGTCACGACATCGTAGCCGTAGGTGAGAATGTCGTTGGCCGGGCCGCCGTACACGTAGGGACCCGTTCCCTCCGGATACTTGGCGACCAGGTCGTGGCCGTTGAAGCGTTCGCCCCAGTGATACGGCATCCAGACGACGCCGCGGCCGACCGCTTCGGTGACCCAGAGCTTGGCTTCGATCTTGCCGCCCTCGGGGCCTTCCACGTGCACCGTCTGGCCGTCGCGCACGCCGACATTGTTGGCGTCGTACGGGTTCATCTGGATGAACATCTCCGGCTGGAGTTCCGCCAGCCAGGGGTTGGCGCGCGACTTGGCGCCGCCGCCTTCGTGCTCAACCAGGCAGCCCGAGGTCAGGATCAACGGGAAGTCCTTCGAGTGATCGACCTTCTGGATGCTCTCGTACTTGATCGGCAGCCGGTACATGCGGCCGTCCTTGTAGGTCGGGTACTTGGCGACCAGATCGCGCCGCGGCGTGTAGAGCGGCTCGCGATGGATCGGAACCGGATCCGGGAAGCCCCAGACGTAGCAGCGGGCCTTGGCGTTACCGAACGGCGCGCAGCCGTGCTTGATGGCGACGCGCTGGATGCCGCCCGACAGGTCGATCTTCCAGTTGGTCTTGTCGCCGGCCACCTTCTCGATCGAGGCCCGCTCCTTGTCAGTGAGATCGCCATCCCAGCCGAGCTTCTTGAGCGCGGCCATGGTGAACTCGGGATACCCGTCCTTGATCTCCGAACCGACCGAATAGGAGCCCTCGGCCAACAGGTTCTTGCCGTCATGCTCGACGCCGAAGCGGGCGCGGAACGTAAGCCCGCCGTCGGCCACCGGCATCGACGGATCGTACAGGTTGGGCGTGCCGGGATGCTTCATCTCGGCGGTGCCCCAGCACGGCCACGGCAGGCCGTAGTACTCGCCGTCGCACGGGCCGCCGACGGCCTTCAGGGTCACCTTGTCGAATGTTTCCTGATGCTCCATGTGCTTGCGGATCCGTTCCGGCGACTGGCCGGTGTAGCCGATGGTCCACATGCCAGAGTTGAACTCGCGGGTGATGTCCTCGATCAGCGGCTCCGAACCGTTGATCTTGATGTTCTTGAACATCTCCTTGTCGAAGCCGAACTTCTTGGCGAAGAGATACATGATCTCGTGGTCCGGCTTCGATTCGAAGCTCGGCTTCACGATCTTCTCACGCCACTGCAGGCTGCGGTTGGACGCGGTCACCGAGCCGTAGGTCTCGAACTGGCTCGCGGCCGGCAGCAGGTAGGTGTTGTCCTTGCGGTCGCCCATGATGCCGGAGATCGGCACGTAGGGATCGACGCAGACCACCAGGTCGAGCTTGTTGAACGCATCCCACTGATGGTTCAGCCGGGTCAGCGAGTTGACCGAGTGGCCCCAGAACACCATCGCCTTGACGTTGTCGGGCTGATCGATGTCCTTCTTGTCCATCACCACCAGCTCGTACCAGCGCGACACCGGCGTGCCGGCGGTGGTCATGAGCTTCTCGGAGGCGAAACGGCCCTTCAGGTAGTCGTAGGAGACGCCCCAGACGCGGCCCCAGTGGTGCCAGGCGCCCTTTGACAGGCCGTAGTAGCCCATCAGGGTGTGGCACAGGATGCCCATGTCGGTGCCGCCCTGCACGTTGTCGTGGCCGCGGAAGATGTTGGTGCCGCCGCCCGACGTGCCGACGTTGCCGAGCGCGAGCTGCAGGATGCAGAGCGCGCGGGTGTTGGAGTTGCCGATGGTGTGCTGGGTGATGCCCAGCGTCCAGGTCAGCGTGCCCGGCCGGTTGGAGGCGAGCAGCCGCGCCACGCGCTTGAGCTGCGCGCCCGGCACGCCGGAAACCTTTTCGACTTCCTCCGGCGTCCACTGCTTCACCTCGTCACGGATCTTGTCCATGCCGAAGACGCGCTCGTTGATGTAGGTCTTGTCCTCCCAGCCGTTCTCGAAGATGTGGTAGAGGATGCCCCAGACCACCGCCACGTCGGTGCCCGGGCGCTGCTGCACGTGCTCGGTGGCATGCGCCGCCGTGCGCGTGAAGCGCGGATCGACCACGATGAAGGGCGCGTTGTTGCGCTCCTTGGCGGTGAGGATGTGCTGCATCGCCACCGGATGCGCTTCCGCCGGATTGCCGCCGAAGGTGATGATCGACTTCGACTTGCGCATGTCCGGGAAGCTGTTGGTCATGGCGCCGTAGCCCCACGTGTTCGCCACGCCGGCGACCGTGGTGGAGTGGCAGATGCGCGCCTGATGATCGGTGTTGTTGGAGCCCCAGAACGCCGCGAACTTGCGGAACAGGTAGCACTGCTCGTTCGAGGTCTTGGCGGAGCCGAGCCAGTACACCGAGTTCGGGCCCCGACTTCTTGCGGATGTCGAGGATCTTGTCGCCGATCTCGTTGATCGCCTGATCCCAGGACAGCTTCTTCCACTTCCCGTTCACGAGCTTCATCGGATACTTCAGGCGGCGCGACGAGTTGGTCTCTTCGCGGGCCGCCGCGCCCTTGGCGCAGTAACCGCCGTTGTTGAACGGGCTCTCGAAGGCCGGCTCCTGGCGCGTCCACACGCCGTTCTGCACCGACCAGAAGCCCGACGCTTCTACAGGCCGACCTTGCTGCGATAGGCCGTGCCCCAGCCCCAGGCGCCGGAACCGAAGCCGCGCGCCACCACGCGTTCGCGGTAGATGCGCGAAACCATCTCGCCGTCGCCGGCGAGCAAGGCCTTGGTCGAGCACATCTCGGCACACAGCGGCAGCTTGCCCTCGGCGAGGCGGTTGCGGCCGTACTTCTCGTACTCGGCCACAGAACCGTCCGGCTCCGGCCCGCCGTTGCAGAAGGTGCACTTGTCCATCTTGCCGCGCGAACCGAAGTTGCCGGCCTGCGGGTATTGCGGTGCGCCGAATGGGCACGCGAAGAAGCAATAGCCGCAGCCGATGCACAGGTCCTTGTTGTGCAGCACGACGCCTTGCGGGGTCTGGTAAAAGCAGTCGACCGGGCACACCGCCTTGCAGGGTGCGTCCGAGCAATGCATGCAGGCCACCGAGATCGAGCGCTGGCCGGGCTTGCCGTCGTCGAGCGTGACCACCCGGCGTCGGTTGATGCCCCACGGCACCCCATTCTCATTCTTACAGGCCGTGACGCAGGCGTTGCAGTTGATGCAGCGTTCCGCGTCGCAAAGGAACTTCATTCGAGCCATGGCTGATCTCCTCAAGCGCTACGGACGCGGCAGAGCGACACTTTGTTTTCTTGGATGTTGGTCACGACATCGTAGCCGTAGGTGAGAATGTCGTTGGCCGGACCGCCGTACACGTAGGGACCCGTCCCCTCCGGATACTTGGCGACCAGGTCGTGGCCGTTGAAGCGCTCGCCCCAGTGATACGGCATCCAGACGACGCCGCGGCCGACCGCTTCGGTGACCCAGAGCTTGGCTTCGATCTTGCCGCCCTCGGGGCCTTCCACGTGCACCGTCTGGCCGTCGCGCACGCCGACATTGTTGGCGTCGTACGGGTTCATCTGGATGAACATCTCCGGTTGGAGTTCCGCCAGCCAGGGGTTGGCGCGCGACTTGGCGCCGCCGCCTTCGTGCTCAACCAGGCAGCCCGAGGTCAGGATCAACGGGAAGTCCTTCGAGTGGTCGACCTTCTGGATGCTCTCGTACTTGATCGGCAGCCGGTACATGCGGCCGTCCTTGTAGGTCGGGTACTTGGCGACCAGATCGCGCCGCGGCGTGTACAGCGGCTCGCGGTGGATCGGAACCGGATCCGGGAAACCCCAGACGTAGCAGCGGGCCTTGGCGTTACCGAACGGCGCGCAGCCGTGCTTGATGGCGACGCGCTGGATACCGCCCGACAGGTCGATCTTCCAGTTGGTCTTGTCGCCGGCCACCTTCTCGATCGAGGCCCGCTCCTTGGCAGTGAGATCGCCATCCCAGCCGAGCTTCTTGAGCGCGGCCATGGTGAACTCGGGATACCCGTCCTTGATCTCCGAACCGACCGAATAGGAGCCCTCGGCCAACAGGTTCTTGCCGTCATGCTCGACGCCGAAGCGGGCGCGGAACGTAAGTCCGCCGTCGGCCACCGGCATCGACGGATCGTACAGGTTGGGCGTGCCGGGATGCTTCATCTCGGCGGTGCCCCAGCACGGCCACGGCAGGCCGTAGTACTCGCCGTCGCACGGGCCGCCAACGGCCTTCAGGGTCACCTTGTCGAATGTTTCCTGATGCTCCATGTGCTTGCGGATCCGTTCCGGCGACTGGCCGGTGTAGCCGATGGTCCACATACCAGAGTTGAACTCGCGGGTGATGTCCTCGATCAGCGGCTCCGAACCGTTGATCTTGATGTTCTTGAACATCTCCTTGTCGAAGCCGAACTTCTTGGCGAAGAGATACATGATCTCGTGGTCCGGCTTCGATTCGAAGCTCGGCTTCACGATCTTCTCACGCCACTGCAGGCTGCGGTTAGACGCGGTCACCGAGCCGTAGGTCTCGAACTGGCTCGAGGCCGGCAGCAGGTAGGTGTTGTCCTTGCGGTCGCCCATGATGCCGGAGATCGGCACGTAGGGATCGACGCAGACCACCAGGTCGAGCTTGTTGAACGCATCCCACTGATGGTTCAGCCGGGTCAGCGAGTTGACCGAGTGGCCCCAGAACACCATCGCCTTGACGTTGTCGGGCTGATCGATGTCCTTCTTGTCCATCACCACCAGCTCGTACCAGCGCGACACCGGCGTGCCGGCGGTGGTCATGAGCTTCTCGGAGGCGAAGCGGCCCTTCAGGTAGTCGTAGGAGACGCCCCAGACCCGTCCCCAGTGATGCCAGGCGCCCTTTGACAGGCCGTAGTAGCCCATCAGGGTGTGGCACAGGATGCCCATGTCGGTGCCGCCCTGCACGTTGTCGTGGCCGCGGAAGATGTTGGTGCCGCCGCCCGCCGTGCCGACGTTGCCGAGCGCGAGCTGCAGGATGCAGAGCGCGCGGGTGTTGGAGTTGCCGATGGTGTGCTGGGTGATGCCCAGCGTCCAGGTCAGCGTGCCCGGCCGGTTGGAGGCGAGCAGCCGCGCCACGCGCTTGAGCTGCGCGCCCGGCACGCCGGAAACCTTTTCGACTTCCTCCGGCGTCCACTGCTTCACCTCGTCACGGATCTTGTCCATGCCGAAGACGCGCTCGTTGATGTAGGTCTTGTCCTCCCAGCCGTTCTCGAAGATGTGGTAGAGGATGCCCCAGACCACCGCCACGTCGGTGCCCGGGCGCTGCTGCACGTGCTCGGTGGCATGCGCCGCCGTGCGTGTGAAGCGCGGATCGACCACGATGAAGGGCGCGTTGTTGCGCTCCTTGGCGGTGAGGATGTGCTGCATCGCCACCGGATGCGCTTCCGCCGGGTTGCCGCCGAAGGTGATGATCGACTTCGACTTGCGCATGTCCGGGAAGCTGTTGGTCATGGCGCCGTAGCCCCACGTGTTCGCGACGCCGGCGACCGTGGTGGAGTGGCAGATGCGCGCCTGATGATCGGTGTTGTTGGAGCCCCAGAATGCCGCGAACTTGCGGAACAGGTAGCACTGCTCGTTCGAGGTCTTGGCGGAGCCGAGCCAGTACACCGAGTCGGGCCCCGACTTCTTGCGGATGTCGAGGATCTTGTCGCCGATCTCGTTGATCGCCTGATCCCAGGACAGCTTCTTCCACTTCCCGTTCACGAGCTTCATCGGATACTTCAGCCGGCGCGACGAGTTGGTCTCTTCGCGGGCCGCCGCGCCCTTGGCGCAGTAACCGCCGTTGTTGAACGGGCTCTCGAAGGCCGGCTCCTGACGCGTCCACACGCCGTTCTGCACCGTGGCCTTGATGGTGCAACCGACCGCGCAGAACGTGCACACGCTCTTCACGCTCTTGCCGCCCGCCGGCTCCATCTTGACCGCGTTGGCGGCGTCCGACTTCTTCACCATGCTCAGGCCGAAGCTGGAGGCGACGGCGACGCCGCCGGCCGCCAAGCTCGAGCGCCGCAGGAAGGTACGGCGGTCGACCGTCCCGCCGACGACACTGGCCACCACCTGCGACAGGCGTGACGTCTTTGCCGTTCCGTCGCTCTGTTTCGTGAGCATGAGAACTCTCCTTTATCGATCCCGGTGTTCTTCGTTCGTCGCGACGGACTTGGCCGCGCCGGCTGAGTTCAAGCGTTCACGCGACCTAGAAGGCCGCCATGCGGTAGTAGGTCTTGACGTGGTCGGTTTCGCGATAGCCGCCCTGCGCGGGCGTTGCCGGCTCGCTGGCGCTTGCTTCCGCAGCGCCGAGGCCGATTGACGCACCGGCCACGCCGGCACCGAGGCCCGCCAGACGCATGAAGCTGCGACGGTCGAGCTGGGCGTTCTCGCTCGCTTTCTTGCTCGCGGTTCGGGCTTTCCCGCGCGTCTGCTTGTCGGTCTTCTTGGTCATGGGCCTGCTCGCTTGCTGGTATGTGGATGTCGGTTTGCGGAACGCCGGCCTAGCTGCCGGCTCATTCCGCGCTGATGGACTCCCTGCTCGGTAGAATGCCGTCGATGAATTCTGGGTGGCTGTAGACGCGCATGCCGTCGGCGCGCGCCAGCGCGATCATGGTGAGATTGGCGGCATCCGCCATGCGCACGGCGAGCGCCGTCGGCGCCGAAATCGCTGCCAGCACCGGAATGCCCGTGGTCACCGCCTTCTGCACCATCTCGTAGCTGCAGCGGCTGGTGATCAGCGCGAAACCGGACGCGGGATCGATGCCCGCCAGGGCCAGCGCCCCGATCAGCTTGTCGAGCGCGTTGTGGCGGCCGACGTCCTCACGCGCCAGAAGGATGTTGCCGTCGACGTCGGCCCAGGCCGCCGCGTGCAGCGAACGGGTGACGCGGTTGAAAGCCTGCCAGTCCGGCAGCGCGTCGAGCGCGTGGCGGATCGCTTCCGCCGACAGAACGTGGCTGCGACCAAGCGGCTGCAGCGGCCGTACCGCCTGTTCGAGACTGTCCACGCCGCACAGGCCGCAGCCGGTGCGGCCGGCGAGATTGCGGCGGCGCTCCTTCAGGGCGGCAAAGCGACGCCCCGAAATGGTGAGGCGCGCGATCAGGCCCTGCGGCGCTTCGTCGGTGTCGAAGTCGAGCAGTTCGTCGGGGCTTTCGAGGATGCCCTCGCTCAGGCTGAAGCCGAGCGCGAAGTCCTCCAGATTGCCCGGGGTCGCCATCATCACGACGTGGGATACGCCGTTATAGATCAGTGCGACCGGCACCTCCTCGGCGACCGCATCGAGCATCGGGGTGACGGTGCCCTCGCGCAGCAGATGGCCTTCGGTAGTGGCAATCGGGTTGACGGGAGAGGTCGCCGCACCGGCACGCGCGCCGGACTCGCCAATACCGACCTCGGGCGACCAGGTGGCCCGGCCGGCTGGCAAATCCGCTTCGGCGGTATGCCGTCTCATGGCGTTCCCCTGAAGCGCGCTTACGCGCTTTTATGTTTTAATATGCACAGATTCTTAAAATACGACATTTGTCGTAATTAGACTGAATCTGAACTAACGAACTATCGGTCTCAGCGTCTAAGCCGGTCAATATGTTTGTGTGAATACGACGGCGACTGTGGAACCTGCCGCCAACGCAGCGACCGAACGGCCGCAGTGGGCGCGCAGCAGCCGCCACGCCCCGCTGCGCCCTTAATCGACTGATAACTAACGACTTTGCCGGCGGCTCAGACCGCGAGCCGGAATGCCTGGTCTTCCAGCGCCATCAAGTGGGAGCCAAGCCGGGCGAGCGGCATATAAAATGTCGCGGCTTCGGCCTCGGCCAGATCGGTGAAGAAGTCCCCAGCCCAAGGCGCGAGGTGCGCCTCGTAGAAGGAGCGCTGCTCGTCGATGCTGGCCGGGCGATCGCCGAAGACACCGAGGATCAGCCCGGCCATCATCTCGCAAAGCGCTGCGATGTGGTCCTCCGGCTCCTTGATGCTCTCATCCCAGCCAATGCCGCGCTCGGCCATGTCGGCGCGCAAGCTGGCGAGCGGCGTGTCGTAGAGTCGGCCAGTGAGATAATGCGAGGCGTAGGGCACGACCTCGCCCTGGTCGAGACCGATGAACAGGTCGTGAAACTCGTCGTCGATGGCGCCGGCGGTCTTGGCGCGCGCCACCGCCGCCAGCGCGTCGATCGCCTCGCCGACCGGTCCGTCGCCGCCTTGCAGCTTGCGCACGGCGTCGAGCGTCGCCTCGTCCGGCGCGCGGATCAGGAGCCGTGCCAGCAGAACGTAGAGGTCGGCGCGCTGGCGCTCCTCTTCGGGGATGCTCGCCGCGGCAGCGGCTTGTTCGACCGGCACGGGGATGTTCCTTCAGTTGTCGCGGCGCTCGTCGGGGGGACCCAAGCCCCCCGCGCCGACATCGTCGTCGTCCTCGCCTGTTTCGGCCGGCTCGACCGGCGCGGCGTCGCGCGCGCGTTCCAACGCCACCCGCCGTTCCTGCTTGGAAGGTCCGTGCCGGCCGCGCGGACGCTCTTCACGCGCGCGCTTGGCGTCCATGATCTTGTCGCGCAGCCCGCGGCCCACTTCGGCGATCGGTTCGGCGACCGCCTCCTCGAGGAATTTCATGGTCTGCGGATCGTAGTCATTGAGGCCGTCGAGGTTGGCGAACACCGGATTCGAGAGCCACAGCTTGCGCAGCGCGGCCTGCTTCAACCGCTCCGGCACGCCCTCTCGCAGGAACATGGAGAAATCGGATTCGTAGGTCAGCGTTTCGATATCGGGCAAAAACTCAATATCCACCTCATGCTCCGGCTCGCCGGCATGGTCCACCGCACCCGCAGGCGACGGGTCCGCCGGCTCGACCGGCTTCGACGCCGCATCGGCCGCGCTCGGTGCCTCAGCCGCAGGCCCAGTGCTTTTTTCCGGCGCGGCTTCTTGAGGCGTTTCTTGTTGGGATTCTTGTTGGGATTCTTGCCGCGCCTGATGCTTGCGCCGCGACCAGCGCAACAGCAGGCTTTCGTCCGGGTTGTTCATCATAAGAAACTCCAGACCCGCATCCCTGACATCCGCAAATCATAGCCTTGCACTATATGACACTCATCTGCGTATTTTTATATTATCATTTAAGTTAGACAAACTATGCACTTTTCCGCATGATGTTGTGAAGGCATAAAACAAGAAGCCGCTGCAACCACAACAGCAGAAACAGCACAGCGGCGGCGCGTGAAGCCCGGGTAAAGGATGAACGGCCTCATGAAATTGGCCGACCGCAACGTACTCGTCTGCAACTGCCAGAGAACCATGGCGATCGACGGTGACGCGCTCGCGCGCGCCGCCGGCGGCGACAGCTGCCGGGTCGCGGAACATCTGTGCCGGCGCGAACTGCCACAGTTCAACGATGCTGCACGGCAGTCGATGCAAGACGGCAGCGCCCTGCTCATCGCCTGCACCCAGGAAGCGCCGCTGTTCCGCGAGACGCTCGACGACCTGGTCAACGAAGCCGGCGGCGAAACCCCCGACATCCGCTTCGTCAATATCCGCGAGCGCGCCGGCTGGAGCGAAAACGGTCGCAAACCGAACCGCGACGTCAACGCGAAGATGGCGGCGCTTTTGGCCGAAGCCAGCCTCGATATTCCGCCGGCGTCGAACGTAGCGATGAACTCAGCAGGCGAGTTGCTCATTCTCGGCCGCGACGACACCGTCTTCGAGGCCGCCAAGCAAGTCGCCGGCCGGCTCGACGTGACGATCCTGCTGACGCCCGACGCCGAGGTACTGCCGCCGCGCACCATGGACGTGCCGGTGTTCCGCGGCCGCGTCACCGCGGCCTGGGGCCATTTCGGCGGCTTCGAGCTGACGGTGGAAGCGGTGCAGGGCGTCAAGACCGCCTCGCGCGGCACGCTTGAGTTCGAAGGCGCGCCGCAGTCGCTCACCCGCAACGCCGACATCATCCTGGACTTGCGCGGCGGCACCCCGCTGTTCACCGCGTCCGACAAGCGCGACGGCTATTTCAATCCCGACCCCGGCAATCCGGCGCTGGTGATGCAGGCGCTGCTCGCCGCCACCGGCATGGTCGGCCAGTTCTCCAAGCCGCGCTATGTCGACTACGACCCCGACATCTGCGCCCACTCGCGCAACCGCATCGTCGGCTGCTCGCGCTGCCTCGACAATTGCCCGACCGGCGCCATCACCTCCGACGAGGACCGTGTCGTCTACGACCCCTACATCTGCGCCGGCTGTGGCGTCTGCGCCAGCGTCTGCCCCACGGGCGCGGCGCGCTACGCGTTGCCGGCGGGTGACGCACTGCTCATCCGCCTGCGCACCTTGCTGCGCACCTATCTAAACGCCGGCGGCGAGCGCCCGGTGCTGCTGGTGCACGACATTGACTTCGGCGAAGACGTGATCGACCTGATGGCGCGGCTCGGGCGCGGCCTGCCGGCGCACGTGCTGCCGTTTGCGGTCAACCAGGTGACGCAGGTCGGTGTCGATTTCCTGCTGTCGGCGGCGGCCTTCGGCGCCGAACGCACATTGTTACTGGTGCCGCCGTCCAAGCGCGAGGAAAGCGCCGGGCTTGCCTTCCAGGCGTCCCTTGCCGAAAGCGTGTTCGACGGGCTCGGTTACGGGGCCGAGCGCGTCCAACTGATCGAACGCGACGATCCGGATACGATCGGCGAGTTGCTCTATACGCTCGCGCCCTATCCCGGTCTCACGCCAGGCAGCTTCCAGCCGGTCGGCCGCAAGCGCGAGGTGATCGCCTTCGCGCTCGATCATCTGCACCGCAACGCGCCCAACAAGGTGGAGGAGATCGCGCTGCCGGCGGGGGCACCCTTCGGCACCGTCACGGTCGACACCGAGGCTTGCGTTCTGTGTATGTCCTGCGCCGGCACCTGCCCGACCGGCGCGCTGAAGGACAATCCGAACCATCCGCAGCTCAGCTTCGCCGAGGACGCCTGCGTGCAATGCGGGCTGTGCAAAAACACCTGTCCGGAGAAGGTGATCTCGCTCACCCCCCGCCTTAGTTTCCGCGAGGAGGCGCACCGACATCGCGTGCTCAACGAGGAACAGCCGTTCTGCTGCGAGCGCTGCGGCAAGCCGTTCGGCGCCGCATCGCAGGTCAAGCGCGTGATGGAGCGGCTGCAGGGCCATTCCATGTTCGCGGCCGCCGGCGCGCTCGACCATCTCAAGCTCTGCCAGGACTGCCGCATCGCGGTGATGACCGAGATGCCTGACAATCCGTTCAAGATCGGCGCCGTGCCGCGCGTGCGCACCACCGCCGATTATCTGCGCGCCCAGGAAAGCGGCGTCGATCTCGACGACGATCTCATCGACGAGCCCGGCAACGGACGCGGGTGAAAAGCACGACATGAGCAGATCGTCCCGCATTAACGCCAAGACGACTGACTACCTGCCGGAAGGTGAAACCGACCCGAAGGCCGACGGCGTGCGGCTGATGGTGCGGGTGGCGTTCGGCCGACGCGGCGCGCTCGGTCCCGGCAAGGTGCGGCTCATCGAACTGATCGACGAGCACGGCTCGATCACCGCCGCGTGCAAGGAAATGGGCATGTCCTACCGGCGCGCTTGGCTGCTGGTGGAAGGCCTGAAGCAGGCATTCCGCGAGCCGGTGCTCACCACCCAGCAGGGTGGTGTCTCCGGCGGCGGCTGCCGGCTGACGCCTCACGGGCGTTCGATCCTCCAGCGCTACCGCGCGCTCGAGCGCACCGCGCGCGAAGCGGTGCGCGACGAGCTGAAAGCGCTGGAGCACGAGCTGCTGCCGCAGGCGGTGGCAGAGGAAGACGCGACGCCCGAGGGCGGCGACGAGGCGCTGGCGAGTTAGAGCATGATCCCGAAAAGTGGGAACCGGTTTTCGGAAAAGATCATGCTCAGAAAAAATGTTAGGAAAGCACGCTGATTTAATCCAAACGCATCGTGCTCTAGCCTCGCGATCCCCGGTACCGGCCCGTTCTCCCGCAATCGCTCGACGCCGTCCGCCAGCAAAGCGGCGGCACGCTCGATCTCGTCTTCCGCCGTGAAACGCCCGAGGCTGATGCGCAAAGACGCGCGCGCCAGCTCATCGGGAAGGCCGAGCGCGCGCAGCACGTAAGACGGCTCGATCTCCGCCGACGTGCAGGCCGAGCCCGACGACACCGCCACCTCCTTGACCTCCATCATCAAGTCCTCGGCGTCGATGCCGGGAAAGGCAACGTTGAGATTGCCGGCGACACGTTGCGCCAGATCGCCGTTGACGCGGATATCCGGCAGCCGCGCGCGCAAGACTTCGAGCAGGCGGTCGCGCAGGACCGCCAAACGCGTGGTTTCTTCATTCATCTCCGCGCCCGCGATTTCGCACGCCGCCCCGAGCCCGACACACAACGGCAGCGGCAGCGTACCGGAACGAAGCCCCCGCTCCTGCCCACCACCGTCGAACAGCGGCTGCAAACGCGGCCCCGGCTGCCGGCGCACATAGAGCGCGCCGATGCCCATGGGTGCGTAAAGCTTGTGGCCGGAGATGCTCATGAGATCGATATTCATCGCTTCCACGTCGAGCGCGATCTTGCCAGCCGCTTGCGCTGCGTCGGTGTGGAACAGCGCGCCATGTTGGTGCACGAGGCGCGCGATCTCGGCGATGGGCTGGATGACGCCGATCTCGTTGTTGACCGCCATCACCGACACCAGCGCCGTGCGCGCGTTGAGCGCTGCGGCAAGCTGGTCGAGATTGATAAGGCCACTCTCCGTGACCGGCAGGACGGTGAGCCTGAAACCTTCACGCTCCAGACTGCGGCAGGCTTCCAGCACGCATTTGTGCTCGGTGGCACACGTGACGATTTCGTTGCGCCCGGGGTCGCGCCGCGCCATGCCCTTGATGGCGAGGTTGTTCGCTTCAGTTGCGCCAGATACGAAGATAATGTCGCGCGCGGGCGCACCGATCAGCGCCGCGACTTGGCGGCGCGCAGCCTCGACCGCGTCCTCCGCCGCCCAGCCGTGGGCGTGCTGGCGCGAATGCGGATTGCCGAACGCTCGCGTGAAATACGGCAGCATAGCCTCCACCACCCGCGGATCGGCGGGGGTCGTGGCCTGGTAGTCGAGATAGATCGCCGGCGGCGGCTCCATCACCCGCGGCTCGGTCGCTACCATTTGGTCGCTGGTCTCGCGCATCGGCACCTCGTGAAGTGTCACCATACGACACGTGTGCGCGCCGCGACAGGCGCCCCCGATCAGGGCGCGACGATCGGCTGGGCTTCGAGGCGCGCGGCCACCACCGGCGTATCGGTGAACACGCTGCCTTCCTCGAACCAGGACTTCGGCGCCGGCGCGCCCCACAGCGTCTGCCGCTGCGGGTCCTTCAGGTCCCATTTGATCGGTTCCAGATCGGGATCGACGGTCTGGTAATCCGAGCAATAAAGTTCGACGCGATGCCCGTCCGGGTCGCGCACGTAAAGAAAGAAAGCGTTGGAGATGCCGTGGCGGCCCGGCCCGCGCTCGATGTTCTTGACGTAGCCGGTAGTCGCCATCACGTCGAGCAGGTCGATGATGGCGATCGGGTGCGGCACCCAGAAGGCGAGATGATGTAGGCGCGGCCCGCGGCCGTTGGTGAAGGCGATGTCGTGCACGCCGCCCTTACGGTGGGTCCAGGCCGCCCACAGCCGGTGCGTCACCTCATCTTCAGTATACTCGGTGACGCGGAAACCGATCTCATTATAGAACGCCACCGCCTCGTCGACGTCCGGCGAGAAGCAGTTGAAATGGTCAATGCGCAGCGGCTTGACGCCCTTGTAGAGCGCGTACTGCTGATGGATCGGCGGCAGCCGGTCCATGCGGGTATAGAGCTCGAGCGGCACGCCCTGGATGTCGCGCGTGCGCAGGGTGCGCGACTGGAACGGGCGGTCCACCCATTCGGTCGGCAGTTGCCGCGACCTGAAGAAGTCTTCCGCCTGGTCGAGGTCTTGATCGCTATAGACCTTGAAGCCAAGCGGGCCGACGCACGCCTCAGGCCCTTTGCGCAGCACAACGCAGTGGTGGCCGCGCTCTTCCAGGGCGCGCAGGCATACCTCTTCATCGTTTTCGAAGGTTACCTGCAGCCCCAGCGTATCGACGTAGAAGGCGCGGCTCCTGGCGAGATCGGTGACCACCAGCTCGATATGGCTAAGGCGGACAATATTGAAGGGCGGGTAGAGATTGGGTGACGGCACCGGCATGGATCATGGGCTCGAACGGTTGAGAAGCCCCGATCATGCCGGTCCGCGCCGCCGCGGTAAAGCGCTCGTAAGACGCTCCTGCCGGTCAGTGCACGACCTGATACAGCGCGCCCGGTGGGTAGCGCTGGCCATAACGTCGAGCTCAAACGGTACCACGTGCTCCGGCTGGCCGGCCGAGCCGAGCATCTCGACACAAGGCGTCGAGACGACCCGCACCGTAATACCCTCGCCTGCCAATAGCACGGCCGCAGCGCGCGCCAGCTTCACTTCCGAGCCGGTGGCGACAATGACGGCGGCGGGCGCTTGGGTCGGCTCGATCAGCACGCAGCAGGCGCAGGCAAAATGGGACACAACGAGGTGATCGACGAGCATCTGCCGCGCAAGCTCGCCAACGAGACGAGCTTCCTTCCGTAGCCTACCACGCGAGTGAGTGCCGCTTTGCGGGCCACGGCACAGGCCTGCGTAAAGAAGCCGCCGCGGCCTGACGTTCGCGCCTCATAATACGTCACAAGCAGCCGGCAACCTCCTTGCCGCCGGCATCGTCTCGCATCACCCCGCAATGATGCAATGCAATATCGACGTTCCGGTCACCGCGCGCGCCACAAACGCATTTGTCGCACCGCGCGACAGGCCATTTACCGAAAAATCGTCGCAGCAGGCTTGAACAAGCCGGCGTTTTGAATGCAGACTATTTACGGGCGACGATCGGACTAAACGGAATAAGACTCATCGGACAATAAGTGGGGACTCCCGGTCCCGCCCGGATGACAGTTTTGCAGGCCACGCCGAAGCCACCGGCTGAGATAGTTTGCAGGACGAATTGTCGGGGGGGACAGTGGCGAAACTGCTTGAAGTCGAGAACCTGCAGACGCGGTTCTTCATCGGCGACGGCGTCGTGCAGGCCGTCAACGGTATTTCCTATGACGTGAACGAAGGCGAGACGATTGCCGTGGTCGGCGAATCCGGCTGCGGCAAGTCAGTCGGCGCGCTTTCCATTCTCCGCCTCATACCCGATCCGCCCGGGCGCATCATAGGCGGCAGCATTCGTTTCCAGGGCCGCGACCTGCTCGCGCTGAGCGACGCAGAAATCCGCAACGTGCGCGGCAAGGACATCGCCATGGTGTTCCAGGAGCCGATGACGTCGCTCAATCCGGTGCTCACCATCGGCCGCCAACTCACCGAAACGCTCGAACAGCACCTCGACATGAGCCACGAGCAAGCCACCGCGCGTGCGGTCGAACTGCTCGGCATGGTCGGCATTTCCGATCCCGCCCGCCGGCTCAGGCAATTTCCGCATCATTTGAGCGGCGGCATGCGCCAGCGCGTTATGATCGCCATGGCGCTGTGCTGCGAACCCAAGCTCATCATCGCCGACGAGCCGACCACCGCGCTCGACGTGACGATCCAGGCGCAGATCCTCGAATTGATGAAGGACCTGACGCGCCGCCTCGGCGTCGCGCTTATCGTCATCACGCACAATCTCGGCATCGTCGCCCGCTACGCCGACCGCGTGAACGTGATGTATGCCGGCCGCATCATTGAGAGCGGCACCGCCGACGAGATCTACCATAACCCGCGCCACCCCTACACGCTCGCGCTCTTGAAGTCGGTGCCGCGCATGGATCGGCCGCGGCAGGGCAAGCTCGATCCGGTGCAGGGCCAGCCGCCCGATCTCACGCGCCTCGGCGCGGAGTGCGCGTTCCGCCCGCGCTGCAACTTCGCGATTGCCCGCTGCGGCGAGGTGCCCGACCTGCAACAGGTCGGCGGCAAGGGTCATGTCGCCGCCTGCTGGCAGGCGGAAAAGGTCGCCGAAAGCCTGAGGTCGGTCGCATGACGCTGGCCCCGACGACCGACGTTCACGCACAACGGCGCCAGTCGGAACAGCGCGTTGCGCACGCCGCAGGCCTGGTCACGGTGCGCAATCTGAAAATGCATTTCCCAGTGACCGAAGGCGCGTTGATCCCGCGCGTGGTCGCCCATGTGAAGGCCATCGATGGCATCAGCTTCACCATCCGCAAGGGCGAAACGCTGGGCCTCGTCGGGGAATCCGGCTGCGGCAAGACCACCACCGGCCGCTGCATCCTGCAGCTCGAGCACGCCACCGACGGCGAGATCCTCTACGACGGCACCAACCTGATTGGCCTTGACCGCAAGTCTATGATGGCGCTGCGGCGCAAGATCCAGGTCATCTTCCAGGATCCCTATTCATCGCTCAATCCGCGCATGAAGATCGGCGACATCATCGGCGAGCCGATGAAGGTACACGGCGTCGAGCCGGACAAGACGGCGCGGAAAGCGCGCGTAAACGAGCTGCTGGCGCTTTGCGGCCTCGATCCGCGCTTCGCCGACCGTTATCCGCACGAAATGAGCGGCGGCCAGCGCCAGCGGGTCGGCATCGCGCGCGCGCTGTCGGTCAAGCCCGAATTCATCATCTGCGACGAGGCGATATCGGCGCTCGACGTATCGATCCAGGCGCAGATCATCAACCTGCTCGAAGACCTGCGCGACGAGTTCGACCTCACCTACCTGTTCATCGCCCACGACCTCAGCGTCGTGCGCCATCTCTGCCACCGCGTCGCGGTGATGTACCTCGGCAAGATCGTCGAACTCGCCGATTGCGACGAGCTCTACGGCAACCCGATGCATCCTTATACCCAGGCTCTGCTCGCCGCCGTGCCGATCCCCGATCCGGAAGTGGAGCGCACGCGCGCCCATCAGATCGTCAAGGGCGAGGTGCCGAGCCCGATCAATCCGCCGAGCGGCTGCGTGTTTCATCCGCGCTGCCAGATGGCTGTCGACAACTGCAAGAAGGAAATTCCGGAATTCCGAGAATTACGGCCAGGGCACTGGGTGGCCTGTTCGGTCGTTTGATCGCTCCACCAGAAGGGCGACGGTCCAAGGGGGTGTCCAGTCGGGCGCGCAAGCCCCTCGGGCCAAGGACCAGCAAGAGGGAATGACAAGCGAGACACGTTTAGGACCATGGGAGGGGACGACAATGAACTTCGGTAAGCTGATCAGATCGGCATTGCTGATAGCGGCCTCCGCCGCCATCACCATCGCCTACACCGCGCCGTCGGTTGCCGCAGACACGCCGACCCGCGGCGGCATCCTGAAATACGTCGTGCCGGCCGAACCGCCGAGCTTCGACGGCCACCGCGAAACGACTTTCGCGCTCATCCACCCGATCGCTCCGTTCTACAGTCTGTTGATCCGGGTCGATCCGACGGTGCCCTACAAGTCCGGCAACTTTGTCTGCGATCTCTGCACCGAAATGCCGAAGCCGAGCGACGACGGCAAGACCTACACGTTTCACATCCGAAAGGGCGTGAAGTTCAGCGATGGCTCGGACCTCACCGCGAAGGACGTGGTCGCGACCTACAACAAGATCATCTTCCCGCCCAAAGGCGTGGCGAGCGCCCGCAAGGCGTTCTACGTGATGGTCGATAAGGTGACGGCGCCCGACGACTACACCGTCGTGTTTCAGCTCAAATATCCGTCCGGCGCCTTCATCCCGGCGCTCGCGAACCCCTATAACTTCATCTACGCCAAGAAGATCCTCGATAAGGATATGCATTGGTATGAGAAGAACGTGATGGGGTCCGGGCCCTTCATCTGGGACGGCCGCGAGGCCGGCGCCTTCATCAAGGGCAAGCGCAACCCGAACTACTACATCAAGGGAAAGCCCTATCTCGACGGCTTCGAGGCAATCTTCGCCAAGAAGCAGTCGCTGCGCGTGCAGGCCGTGCAGGGCAACCGCGCCGCAATCGAATTCCGCGGCTTCCCACCGAAGAGCCGTGACGATCTGGTCCGGGCGCTCGGCAACAAGATCACGGTGCAGGAGAGCAACTGGAACTGCGTGCTGATCGTTACGCCGAACCATCTCAAGAAGCCGTTCGACGACGTGCGCGTGCGCCGCGCCTTGACGCTCGCCATCGACCGTTGGGGCGGCTCCAAGTACCTGTCGAACATCGCCATCGTGAAGGCAGTGGGCGGCGTGGTCTTCCCCGGTCATCCGCTGGCGGCCACCAAGGCCGAGTTGCAGCAGATCGCCGGCTACTGGCCTGACATCAAGAAGTCACGAGCCGAGGCCATGAAGCTCCTCAAGGAATCCGGCCACGAGCACCTCAAGTTCACGCTCAACAATCGCGGCGTGGACCAGCCCTACAAGATCGTCGGCACCTGGCTGATCGACCAGTGGAAGCAGGTCGGCCTGCAGGTCGACCAGCGGGTGCAGCCGACCGGGCCCTTCTACGCGACCTTGCGCAAGAAGAAGGACTTCGACGTCTCGCTCGACTTCAATTGTCAGGCGGTCGTCAATCCACTGCTCGACGTGTCCAAGTTCATCTCCAACGACGTTTCCGGCAATCAGTACGGCAACTACAAGGATCGTGAACTCGACAAGATGTTCACGGCGATGAACAAGGCACCAACCGAGAAAGAACAGCGGGCCATCATGCGCAAGTTCGAAAAGCGGGCGCTCGACGAGAAGGCCAATGCGTTCATCACCCTGTGGTGGTACCGCATCATCCCGCATCGCTCCTACGTCCGGGGCTGGTACATCACGCCGAGCCATTACCTGAACCAGCAGCTGGACAACGTCTGGCTCGACAAGTCGAAAATGTAAGGCCGACCGGCATCTGAACTCACCTGCCCGCGGCGTGCACGCCGCGGGCGGACCACCGGCAGGCGGGCTTGCATGTCCCAATACATTCTGAAGCGGCTACTGCTGACCATTCCGACGCTGCTCGGCGCCGCGATTCTGGTTTTCTTCCTGATGCGCCTCATCCCGGGCGACATCTGCGAGCTGCGGCTCGCTGGCAGCGGCGGCTACTTCGACCAGGCCGCGTTGAAAATCTGCCAGCACGAGCTCGGCATCGACCAGCCGATGATTGTGCAGCTGGGCCACTATCTCTGGGGCCTCGCCACCTTCGACTTCGGCAACTCGATGTGGACCGGCCGGCCCATCATCCAGGAAATTTCCGTGCGCTTCCAGCTGTCGCTGATGATCGCCATTCTGGCCACGGTGACGGCGACCACCATCGCCATTCCGCTCGGCACCATCGCGGCCATCAAGCAGGACACCTGGATCGACTATGTGGTGCGCACCTTCAGCATCGCCGGCATCGCCATGCCCTCGTTCTGGTTCGGCATCCTCATCATCTTCGGCATCCTGTTCACCACCCAATGGTGGACCGGCGTGCCCTGGATGCCGCCGATCGAATACAAATCCAGCTGGAACAGTTGGGCCAACATAGAAAACAACCTGGCGCTGCTGATCTGGCCGGCGATCGCGACCGGCTACCGTTATTCGGCGGTCGCCACCCGCATGACCCGTTCAGCCATGCTCGAAGTGATGCGCGAGGACTACATCCGCACCGCGCGCGCCAAGGGCCTGCTTGAGCGGCTGATCATCCGACGCCACGAACTCAAGAACGCGATGCTGCCGGTGGTCACCGTCATCGGCATCGAGTTCGCCTTCCTCATGGGCGGCCTCGTTGTCACCGAACAGGTGTTCAATCTCAACGGCCTCGGCAAGCTGTTCGTCGAATCGGTGACTAACTACGACTACACCATGACGCAGGCGTTGGTGATGGTGGTTGTCGCCGTGTTCGTCCTCACCAACTTCCTGGTCGACGTGCTCTATGCCTGGCTCGACCCGCGCATTCGCTACAAATAAGGACCAGCAACATGGCCGTGACGTCGGAAGTCCGCGTCGAAGCACAGATGGAAGAATACGCCGACAAGAAGCCGCTCAGCCGCGTGATCCTGCAATTGATGCGCAGCAAGCCGCTTGGGGCGGCCGGCGGTTTCATCGTGCTGTTCATGATCCTGATGGCGGTCTTCGCGCCGGTGCTCACGCCCTACGATCCGGTGGCCAATTCCTTCGCCGCCATGACCCAGGCACCGAGCTGGCAGCACTGGCTCGGCACCGACCAGTTCGGCCGCGATCTCCTGGCGCGCATCATCTACGGCGCACGCACCGCCCTCTTCGTCGGCTTTTCCTCGGCCATCATCGGCTCCACCGCGGGGCTGGTGCTGGGTGTCGGCAGCGCCTATTTCGGTGGCCGCATCGATCTGGTTTTCCAGCGCGTCATGGACATCTTCATGGCCTTCCCGCTGATCATCATGGCGCTCGCCGTGGTGTCGATCTTCGGCACCGGCGCGCAGAATGTGATCATCGCCATCACCATTCCCTTCATCCCGCGCTGCGCGCGCGTCGTGCGTTCCTCGGCGCTGGCGATCCGCGAGGTGCCCTATATCGACGCCGCGCGCGCCAACGGCTTTTCCCACACGCGCATCATCCTGCGCCACATGGTGCCGAACGTGATGGCACCCTTTCTCATCATGATCACCGCCTTCGTCGGCCAGGCCATCTTGTTGGAAGCCTCGCTCTCCTATCTCGGCCTCGGCGTGCAGGAGCCGACGCCCGCCTGGGGCCTGATGCTGCAGGGCGGCGCGGAGGAATATGCGCTCAGCGCGCCGTGGATGGCGATCTTCCCGGGCGTTGCCATCAGCCTCGCGGTATTCGGCTTCAGCCTGTTCGGCGACGCTGTGCGGGACGTGCTCGATCCGAGGCTCCGGTCCCGGTAATCCGCTTCTATGCGACCTTCGCCTTGTCTGACGGCTTCGCGCCATCGCGATAGCGCACGCGCAATTCATCCCATTCGTCCGAGCCGAAGCGCTGGAAAGCCTCGTGCGGTGACAGGTCCTTGGGCGGCGCCGGAAACACGCCTTTCTTCACCTCGTCCAGCAACTCCTCGCAGCAGCCGATGACGCCGCGGAACAGCAGCGTCGGCAAGATGGCGAGCTTGTAGCCCATGGCCTCGGCGTCCTTCAGCTCGATAGCCGGTGTCTTGCCGCGGCGCACGACGTTGAGCAGGCATGGCCCGTCGACCCGTTTCGGCACCGCCGCCACCTCCTCCAAGGTCTGCGGGGCCTCGACAAAGGCGATATCGGCACCGGCGGCGAGCGCCGCGTTGGCGCGCGCAATCGCTTCCTCGAAGCCAATCACCGCGCGGGAATCGGTGCGGGCGATGATCATAAAATCGCTGTCGCCGCGCGCGTCGGCAGCAGCCCGGATCTTCGCGATGTATTCCTCGACCGCGATGACTTCCTTGTTGTCGAGATGGCCGCACTTCTTCGGGAACACCTGGTCCTCGATGTGGATCGCGGCGATGCCCTGGCGCATGTATTCGTGCACGGTGCGCACGACGTTGAGCTCGTTGCCATAGCCGGTATCGGCGTCCGCGATCACTGGCAGGTTGGCCGTCGCCGCAATCTTGCCGGCGTTGGTCACCATCTCGGTCATGGTCAGGAGGCCGTAGTCGGGATAGCCATGCGCGGCGGCCGTCCCGGCGCCGGTCATATAGACCGCCTCGAACCCCGCGCGCGCGATCAGCTTGGCGGTAATGCCGTCATAAGCGCCGGGCGCAATGGTCATGCCGCCGCGCTTGATCAACGCTTTAAGTTCGCTCGCCTTGCTCATGGTACGCCCCCCGGTCTTGACGGATCGTTGCCGCCCGACGATACGGCGTAAGATACGCGGAAGGCTGCCTTGAAGATAGAGCTCCCCTGCCGGCCGCCGGCCAGGGCGAGCGGTGCCGTCAGCGTGCCCAAGCTCGCCATCACCAGATAGAAATCGGGCGGCGGATGGGCTAATCAAATCCATATGCAGAGCGAGAAGGAACAGGTCGCCATCAGCTCCATCGCCGCCTCCGCCGGCCTGACGGTCGCCAAGGCGGTCGTCGGCGTCATGACCGGCTCGCTGGCGATCCTGTCGGAAGCCGGCCATTCGGCCATCGACCTCGGCGCCACGGTGATGACCTATATCGCCGTGCGCGTGTCTGGGCGTCCCGCCGACGAGGAGCACCACTACGGCCACGGCAAGATCGAGAGCATCTCGGCGCTGGCGGAGACGGCGCTTCTCTTCCTGCTGTCGGCGGTGGTGATCTGGCAAGCCGTCGCGCGACTGATCGCGCACAGCGGGCACGAGGTCGAGGCGAACGTCTGGGCCTTCGGCGTCATCATGGTTTCGGTCGCCGTCGATTTCGTGCGCTCGCGCGCGCTTAAGCGCATGGCCGAAAAGACCTCGAGCCACGCGCTCGAGGCCGACGCGCTGCACTTTTCGTCCGACCTGTGGGCGTCGCTCGCCGTGCTGGTGGGGCTTGCCGGGGTGCGCTTCGGACTGTGGTGGGCGGATTCGGCGGCGGCGCTGGCGGTCGCGGTGCTGATCTGCGTCGCCGGCTGGCGGCTCGGACGGCGCACCATCGACACCCTGCTCGACACTGCGCCGGAGGGCGCCGCCGCGACCGTGACCGCGATTGCGTCGAAGGTCCCGGGCGTGGTCAGGGTCGAGCAAGTGCGCGCGCGTGCGGTCGGAGACAAGACCTTCATCGACCTCACGGTGGCGGTGAGTCGCACGCTGCCGCTCGATCGCGTCAGCGCGTTGAAGGAAGCCGTGGTCGCCGCGCTGCGCAATGGGCTGCGGGGCGCCGAGCCGACGGTGACCACCGATCCGGTGGCGCTCGACAACGAGACTGTGCTCGACCGTGTGATGGTGATCGCGCGCAACCGGGCGCTCGCCGTGCACCACGTCACGGTGCACGAGTTGCGCGACAAGCTCGCGGTGTCACTGGATCTGGAAGTGGACGGGAAGATGTCGCTCAAGGCGGCGCACGAAACGGCGGACAGCCTGGAAAACGCCATTGCCGCCGAGCTTGGCCCGGGCGTCGAGGTCGAAAGCCATATCGAGCCGTTGCAGCCGCCGCACGCCTCCGGACGCGAGGCCCTGCCCGAGCGCGTGCAGGCGGTAACCATCGCTTTGTCGGAGCTCGCGGCGGAGGGAAAAATGCTGCGGGAGGTGCACGATGTACGTGTGCGCGAGACCGACGACGGCGAGATCGTCAATTTCCACTGCCTGGTCGATCCGGACTTGAGCGTGCAGGAGGTGCACGAGAAGGTCGACGCGCTGGAACGTGCCTTGCGCGAACGCTCACCGTCGATCAAGCGCGTCATCGGCCACGCCGAGCCGACGCGCAAGGCGTAACGGCCTCTACCGCGGGCATCCTTTCACCTCGATGCCAGCGCGTGTATCGTCATCGCATCGAAGCCGTACCCTTGGAGCCCGATCATTATGGCAAACGACGCCGCCGAAGCAGCGACACCATCGAAACTCGTCATCCGCAATATCGGCGTTGTCCTGTCGGGAGCGCTCGAGAATCCGATCCTCGACGCCGATACGGTGGTGGCGGAAAATGGCCGCATCTCGGCCATCGGCAAGGCCGGCGACGTCGACACCTCAGGCGCCACCACCATCGTCGACGCGCGCGGCACGGTGGTAGCGCCGGGCCTTATCGACAGCCACGTACATCCCGTCGCGGGCGACTGGACGCCACGCCAGAACCAGCTTGGGTGGATCGATTCCTCCCTGCATGGCGGCGTTACCACCATGATCTCCGCGGGCGAAGTGCATCATCCGGGCCGGCCGCGCGACATTGTCGGGCTCAAAGCCCACGCGATCACCGCCCAGCGTTCGTTTCACAATTTCCGCTTCGGCGGCGTCAAGCTGCATGCCGGTGCGCCGGTGATCGAACCCGGCATGACCGAACAGGACTTCAAGGATCTTGCCGAGGCCGGCGTAAAGCTGCTTGGCGAGGTCGGCCTTGGCGGCGTCAAGGACGGCGCCAGCGCACGGCAGATGGTCGCCTGGGCGCGCAAATACGGCATCCAGTCCACGATCCATACCGGCGGCCCGTCCATTCCGGGCTCCGGCTTGATTGGCGCCGACGTCGTCCTTGAGGCGGACACCGACGTGGTCGGCCACATCAATGGCGGGCATACCGCGCTGCCGGACAAGGAAATCCGCTGCATCTGCGAGGGCTGCCGGCGCGGTCTCGAAATCGTCCATAACGGCAACGAACGCGCGGCGCTCTACACCTTGCGCATTGCGCGCGAGTTGAACCAGCTCGAGCGGGTGATCCTTGGTACAGACGGCCCGGCCGGCTCCGGCGCGCAACCGCTCGGCATCATCCGCATGGTCGCGATGCTGTCGTCGCTCGGCGACGTTCCGGCGGAACAGGCGTTCTGCTTCGCGACCGGCAATACCGCGCGCATGCGCAAGCTCGATTGCGGACTGATCGAAGTCGGCCGCACCGCCGATTTTGTACTGATGGACAAGGCGCAGCATTCGGCCGGCGGCAATCTGCTTGAAAGCGTGCGCCTCGGCGACTTGCCCGGCATCGGCATGACCGTGATCGACGGCGTCGTGCGCACGGGGCGCAGCCGCAACACGCCGCCGGCCGAGCGTTTGCCGGAGGTGGTCGGCTGACGGCCTGCCCCTCGACCCTTTCATGCAACGGGAGTTCTGCCTGCGATGAGCCTGAAAATTCGTAAGTTCGTAACTGTCGTCGACGAGACCTTGACCGAAATGGGACAGCCGGTGACACCACCGATACGCCGCGCTGCCGCCCTCGCGGTGATCGAAAATCCCTTTGCGAACCGTTATGTCGAGGACCTAACGCCGCTGATCGACATGGGTGAGGAACTCGGCAAGATCCTGTCCGAGCGGGCGGTTGCTGCGCTCGGCATCGACGGCGGCAACGCCGAAGGTTACGGCAAGGCAGCTCTCGTCGGCGCCGACGGGGAGATGGAACATGCCGCCGCTCTCCTGCACCCCAAGATGGGAACGCCAGTCCGCAAGACGCTGGAAAAGGGTGCGGCGTTGATCCCTTCCTCCAAGAAGCGCGGCGGTCCGGGTGCGGAACTCGATATTCCGCTCGGCCACAAGGACGCCGCCTACGTGCGCAGTCATTTCGACGGCATGCAGGTGTCGGTCACCGACGCACCGCGCGCGAATGAGATCGTCGTTGCCGTCGCGGTCACGACTGGCGGCCGGCCGCTACCGCGCGTTGGCGGACTGAAGAAGGACGATATCAAGGGAACCGACGGTTTGCGGTGATCGTGACCGCTTAACGGCTCCAATCCGGAAGACCCGGATCAAAACCAGGGGCGCGCTGGAACAAGGCTTAGGATAGAAACAACACCGTCGCGCCCTGCAGCCGCCCGCACGCCTCGGGGCGCGAGGCGCCGCCCGATGACAATTTCTCCCCGGCTGGCTACAGTGGCGGATGCAGCGGCACTTGCCGCTGAAGTCTTTGGGGGAAATTCCAATGTTCCGTCGCTTTAGTGTCGCGGCTATTGCCGCGGTCGCCACCCTCGCCGTCAGCACGGCCGCATTCGCGCAAGGCCAAACCACGCGGCTCGACCGGATCGAGTCGAGCGGCACCTTGCGCGTCGGCATGACCGGCGATTATCGGCCCTTCACCTTCCTCGACAAGAAAACCGGCAAATTCGAAGGCTTCGACGTCGACATGGCCAACGCGCTCGGCAAGGCCCTGGGCGTCAAGGTAGAATTCGTGAAGACGAGCTGGCCGACCTATTCGAAGGATTTCAAGGCCGACAAGTTCGATATCGCCACGGGCGGCGTTTCGATCACCCTTGCGCGGCAAAAGGTAGGCTACTTCTCGACTCCGCTCATGCGCGAAGGCAAGACGCCGATCGCCCGCTGCGGCGACGTGTCGAAGTATGCGACCATTGCCGATATCGACAAGCCGAACGTCCGTGTAATCACCAATCCGGGCGGCACCAACGACCGCTTCGCGCACGCCCACTTCACGCACGCCAAGATCGAGGTCTACAAGGACAACGTCACGATCTTCGATCAGATCGCCGAAGGCAAAGCCGACGTCATGGTCACCGACGCGTCGGAAACGCTGTTCCAACAGAAATTGCACCCCGGCGTGCTCTGCTCCGTACATCCGAAGCACCCGTTCAATTTCGCGGAGAAGGGCATCTGGATGCAGCGGGACGAAGCCTTGCGGCTGTTCATCGATCAGTGGCTGCACATCATGCGCGAGACCGGCGGCTACAAGGCGATCTACGCCAAGTATTTCAACTAAGGCCCCGTCAGCCGATTAGGGAACAAGGACGGCCGCCCCTTGCAGGCGGCCGTCGCGCAAGTCGGACAACGCTTCGTTCGCCTTCTCGAGCGGATAGCGCGTCACCTCGGCATGCACGCCGGCCCTGGGCGCGATCGCCAGGAACTCGTGCGCGTCTGCGCGCGTGAGATTGGCGACCGACATCACCTGCCGCTCTTCCCATAGAATGGAATAGGGAAAGCTCGGGATATCCGACATGTGGATGCCGCCGCAGACCACGCGGCCGCCCTTCTTGACCGCTCTTCAATGCCGCCGGCACCAGCGCGCCCACCGGCGCGAAGATGATGGCGGCGTCGAGCAGTTCCGGCGGCGCCTCGCCGGAATCGCCCGCCCACACCGCGCCGAGCGAACGCGCGAAGTCTTGCGCCGCCGTGTCGCCCGTGCGGGTGAAGGCGTAGATGCGCCGACCCTGCCAGCTTGCCACCTGCGCCAGGATGTGCGCGGCGGCGCCGAAGCCGTAAATGCCAAGCGTCTCTCCCTCGCCCGCCTTGCGATAACTGCGCCATCCGATAAGCCCGGCGCACAGCCAGGGCGCGATCTCGGCGTCGTCACCAGCCTCACCGAGCGGAAAGCAATACCGCGCGTCGGCGATGGTATGGGAGGCGAAGCCGCCGTCGCGCGTATAGCCGGTGAAGATGGGATGATCGCACAGGTTCTCGCGCCCGCTGCGGCAATAGGGACACACGCCGCAGGTAGCACCCAGCCACGGCACCCCCACCCGCTCGCCGAGTTCGAAGCCGCTCACGCCTTCACCCAGCGCTGCCACCCGGCCGACGATTTCGTGGCCGGGGATAATCGGCAGCTTGGGCTCGGTCAGGTCGCCATCGACCACGTGCAGGTCGGTGCGGCAGACGCCGCAGGCGGAGACCTCGATCAGAATCTCGCCCTGCCCCGGCGCCGGCACCGCCTTTTCGCGCAGCACCAGCGGTGTTCTTGGCTTGTCCAGCACCATGGCGCGCATCTTCGCCATCATTCTTCCTTTCAATCTCCTGCCCGATTCCTTAGATCAGATAATCATGCGCACAGACATCGCCCAGCCCATCCGCCTCAAGGACTACCGCCAGCCCGACTGGCTGGTGGAGACCGTCGCCCTCGATTTCTCGCTGCACCCGACCGAAACCCGGGTGCGCGCGACGTTGAAGCTCAAGCCCAACCCGGCAAGCCCCGCCGCGCCGCTGATGTTCGACGGCGACGGCCTGACGCTCAAGTCGCTCAAGATCGACGGCGCCGAGGCCGCACCCGACAGCTATCAGGCCACGCCCGACCAGCTCACCATTCCACAGCCGCCGAACGGACCGTTCACGCTGGAGATCGAGACGCTGGTCGATCCCACCGCCAATTCACAGCTCTCCGGGCTGTATCGCTCCAGTGGCACCTGGTGCACCCAATGTGAGGCGGAAGGCTTCCGCCGCATCACCTATTTCCCCGACCGCCCGGACGTGATGGCGGTCTACACCACCCGCATCGAGGCCGATAAGCGCGAGGCGCCGGTGCTGCTGGCGAACGGCAATCTCGTCGACAGCGGCGACCTGCCCGACGGACGCCATTTCGCGGTCTGGCACGATCCGCACCCGAAGCCGTCCTATTTGTTCGCGCTCGTCGGCGGCGATCTCGCTTGCGTCGAAGACAAGTTCCGCACCCTATCCGGGCGCGACGTGACGCTGCGCATCTATGTCGAGCACGGCAAGGAAGACCGCTGCGCCTACGCCATGGATTCGCTCAAGCGCGCCATGCGCTGGGACGAGGAAACCTTCGGCCGTGAGTACGATCTCGATATCTTCATGATCGTCGCCGTATCCGATTTCAACATGGGGGCGATGGAGAACAAGGGCCTCAACGTCTTCAACGACAAATACGTGCTGGCGACACCGGAGACCGCCACCGACTACGACTACACGCACATCGAAGGCGTCATCGCCCACGAATATTTCCACAACTGGACCGGCAACCGCATCACCTGCCGCGATTGGTTCCAGCTTTGCCTGAAGGAAGGGCTCACCGTCTTCCGCGACCAGGAATTCTCTTCCGATATGCGTTCGCGGCCGGTCAAACGCATCACCGACGTGCGCACGCTGCGCGCCGCGCAGTTCGTCGAGGACGCGGGGCCGCTCGCTCATCCGGTCCGGCCCGAGGCCTACAAGGAGATCAACAACTTCTACACCGCGACCGTCTACGAGAAGGGCGCGGAAGTGGTGGGCATGGTGAAGACCCTGATCGGGCCGGAAAAGTTCCGCGCCGGGATGGATCTCTATTTCGAGCGCCACGACGGCGAAGCCGCCACCATCGAGCAGTTCATCCAGTGCTTCGCCGACGTGAGCGGCCGCGACATGAGCCAGTTCATGCGCTGGTACTCACAAGCCGGCACCCCGGAAGTGACCATCAGCGGTCGTTACGATGCCACCGCCAAGACATATACCCTCGAGGCCAAGCAAACGCTGGCGCCTACCCCCGGCCAGCCGACCAAAGAACCGATGGTGATCCCGCTGGTGCTCGGCCTCGTCGGGAAGGACGGCCGCGACCTGCCGCTGACGCTTGCGGACGGCGCGACGGTCGAGCGCGGTGTCCTCGTGCTCAATGAGCCGAAGGCGAGCTTTACCTTCACCGGCATCGCCACGCCGCCGGTGCCGTCGATCAACCGCGGCTTCTCGGCGCCGGTCAAGCTTGTCACCGATCTTACATCGGACGACCTCGCCTTCCTGGCCGCCCACGACAGCGATCCGTTCAACCGCTGGCAGGCGTTGCAGACCATCTCCATGCGCCTGCTGATCGACAACGTGGCGCGCTTGCGCGCGCACAAGGCCCCGCGCAACGACGACAAGCTGATGCGGGCGCTGGCCTCGATCCTGGAAGATTCCGCACTGGAACCCGCCTTCGTTGCGCTGGCGCTGGTGCCGCCCGCTGACGGCGACGTCGCACGCGAGATCGGCAAGGACATCGATCCCGACGCCATCTTCCGCGCGCGCAAAGCGCTACGCGTCGAGATGGGCACCGTTCTCGATGCCGCGCTCGAGACGACGTACGAGCGAATGACCGTGCCCGGCGGCTATTCACCCGACGCAGCAAGCGCCGGGCGGCGCGCCTTGCGCAACGTCTGCCTCGACCTCATGGCGGCGAGCGGCGCGCAAAGTGCAATCGACCGCGCCATGCGGCAATACGAGGCGGCCGACAACATGACCGACCGCACGGCAGTGCTGGCCGCGCTCTCGCTGCACGACGTGCCGGAACGCGCTCAGGCGCTCGCCGATTTCTACAAGCGCTATCAGGCCGACGCCCTGGTCATCGACAAATGGCTGTCGCTGCAGGCGATCATCCCGGAGCTCGGCACGCTCGCCAAGGTGCGCGAGCTCACCGGCCATCCGGCCTTCTCGATGGCGACCCCCAACCGGGTCCGCGCGCTGATCGGCGCCTTCGCGCACGGCAATCCGACCCAGTTCAACCGCGCCGACGGCGAAGGCTATGACTTCATCGCCGACACGGTGCTGGCGCTCGATCCGAAGAACCCGCAGATCTCGGCGCGGCTTGCGACCGCCTTCCGCAACTGGCGCACGCTGGAAGCCGGCCGTCAGGCCAAGGCAGAAGCCGCGCTCAAGCGCATCCAGGCCACTTCCGGCCTGTCACGCGATCTCGCCGATATCGTCGAGCGCGCGCTGGCGCCGGCATCCTAAATACCAGCGTCATTCCGGGACGGCGCGTTAGCGCCGGGCCCGGAATTCATAACCCCTGTCTATCCGCGACATCGGCACCGGGCATATGGATTCCGGGCTCGCTCGCTGGCGCTCGCGCCCCGGAATGGCAGGTCGGTCGTACCCTCATGCCACCGGCACTATCCCCTTGCCGGGCTTTATTTCTTTGTGGGTAACGAATTTTAAATAATTGATTTCCGACTCTCGACAAACCGACGGCCATCGATTCCAATCGAAAGTGATTCGGAGAGATGCGGCACATCCTTCCGTTTCGAGGATGCTAAGGGGAAATCCGAGGGGAGGCCGTCCATGGCGCGCGCCGACATGGCGAGTGCGTCTGCACGCTCTGATTCTATCAAGGGTCTCGCGCAATCGATCGCCAAACCGGCTTACCGGCGGCTGTTGACTGCGGAGCCCCTGCTGCGGCGCGCTGTCCCCGTTCTCATCATCGGCTTTCTCGCCACCATCTGCGTCGGCGCCGCCGTGCAGTTGACCGAGCACCGCCGTCAGACCCTGAACGCGAAGATGCTCACGCTCGATGCGGTCGCCGACGTGGCGGCGGAGCGTCTGCAGCCGGCATCCGTGCACCCCGGCGCCGCACTCGCGAACCCCCAGGATAGGCTTGCCCGGTCCCTCCCGCCCTGGGCCACCAAGGACGGCCGTCGCTTCTTGCTCGCCGATGAGAATGGCGTTGTCACCGCGGCGGTGCCCAACCGCAACGGCGTCGTGGGCCGCCGGTTGATCGACGTGCTCGGCGCCGGCCAGCCGCTCACCACTTTCGGCGCCATCGCCGGCGTACTCCAGATCACGCTGCCTGACGAGAGCCGCGCGCTCGCCACCGTACGCAGCCTTCATGCGCCGCTCGGCGACCTCGCGGTGGTCGAGGCCCGCAGCACCGCGCTGTCCTCCTGGCGCTCGTTGTCCACCCTTACCATCACCCTCTCCGCCACCACCGGCTTCGTCGTGCTCATTCTCGGCTTCGCCTTCCACTGGCAGGCGACGCGCGCGCGTGAGGCCGACACCATCTACGAAACCGTGCGCAGCCGCATCGACACCGCGCTCAACCGCGGCCGCTGCGGCCTGTGGGACTGGGACCTGGCGCGCGGCCGCATCTTCTGGTCGCAGTCCATGTTCGACATCCTCGGGCTCGAGGCCAAGGACGACCTGCTCTCCTTCGGCGACGTCAGCGAGCTGGTTCACCCCGACGACGTGCAGCTCTACGACCTCGCTTCCGAGCTCGCCGACGCGCGCACCACCACCATCGACCAGGCCTTCCGCATGCGCCACGCCAACGGCCATTGGGTGTGGCTGCGCGCGCGCTGTGAGTTGGTGCACCAGCCGGGCGAGCCGGGCCCGCACCTGATCGGCATTGCCGTCGACGTCACCGAGCAGAAGAACCTGGTGGAGAAGACCGCCGCCGCGGACATGCGGCTGCGTGACGCCATCGAAACCATTCCGGAAGCCTTCGTGCTGTGGGACGCCGACAATCGGCTGGTGCTCTGCAATTCCAACTTCCAGGAGCTGCACGACCTGCCCGATGAAGCAATCTCGGTCGGCGCGTCCTATGAATCCGTGGTTGCGGCCGGCAACAAGCCGGTGGTGCGCCAGCAGGTCGTGAGCGACGAGTCAACATTGCCGGGCGCACGCACCTTCGAGGCGCAACTGGAGGACCGCCGCTGGCTGCACATCAGCGAGCGGCGCACCAAAGACGGCGGCTACGTCTCGGTTGGCACCGACATCACCGCCCTCAAGACCCACGAGGAGAAGCTCGTCGACAGCGAGAAGCAGTTGATAGCGACTATCGCGGACCTGCAGGCCGAGCAACTGCGCTTCGCCGAGCTCGCCGGGAAATACGCCACCGAGAAAACGCGCGCCGAGGAGGCCAACCAGGCGAAGTCAAAATTCCTCGCCAACATGAGCCACGAGCTGCGCACGCCGCTAAACGCCATCATCGGCTTTTCGGAGATCATGGAGTCGGGCATGTTCGGCCCGCTCGGCGCCGAAAAGTACCAGGAATACTGCAGCGACATCCACGCGAGCGGGCAGTATCTGCTCGACGTCATCAACGACGTGCTCGACATGGCCAAGATCGAGGCCGGCCGCATCCGCCTGGATTTCGAGAACCTCGCGCTCGATCCGCTGCTCACGGACGCCATGCGCGTGGTGTCGGCCCGCGCGCAGGAAAAGCAACTCGTGCTGACAGCCAAGATCGATCCCGACCTCCACCTGCAGGCTGATAAGCGTGCGTTGAAGCAGATCGCGCTCAATCTGTTGTCGAACGCGGTGAAGTTCACGCCAGCCGGCGGCCGCATCACGGTACGCGGACGCGCCAGCGACCATTGCATCGCGCTGTCGATCGCCGACAGCGGTATCGGCATATCGGCCGATGCACTGAGCGGGCTCGGCCGCCCGTTCGAACAAGTGGAAAGCCAGCTCACAAAAAGTCATCAGGGTTCCGGATTGGGCCTCGCCATCTCTAAGTCGCTGGTGGAGCTGCACGGCGGCAGCATGCGCATCCGCTCGACACTCGGCAAAGGCACGCTGGTTGTGGTGCGCCTGCCAATGCAGCCGCAGTGCGTTCTGCAGCGGGAGGAAGCGGCGTAACACACCCCGCTCATTCCCGCGCAAGCGGGACTCCAGATCAGACGCACAGAATATCTTTAAAAGATTTGGGTCCCTGCTTTCACGGGGGCGAACGGGGCATGAGCCGCCCCTACGGCGCCTTCCCCAAAATCCGCACGAAGCTCTCGCGCACCTTCGCCTGCGTCTCGACCAGCGTGGCTTCGAGCGCCGCAAAGTCCGGCACGTCGGCGGCGCGTGCCAACAGTCGCAGCAGGCCGGCTCCGGCGGCCTTGGAATCGAAGGGGCCGGCCAGGCACAGCCGCAGGATCTGCGTGAGGTCGTGATAGAGCTCGACCGCCGGCCGCAGGACGTCGGCATCCTCCGGCGCCAGCACACGCAAGTCCCGCGCCTTGTCGAGCACGCGCGCGGTCGAGGTATCGAGAATGTCCGGCAGCGTATCGGCGTGCACGAGCTGCAAGTATTGCGCAATGAACTCGATGTCGACCAGCCCGCCGGCCGCGTATTTCAAGTCCCAGCGGTCGCGCTCGCCCTTTTCCTTGGCGATGGCCGAGCGCATCTCCACCACGTCGCCCGCGATCTGCGCCGCGGCGCGCGGACGCCGCAGGATGTCGCGCACCGCGCCCTCCACGCGCGCCGTGAATGCGGGCGAAGCGGACACCACCCGCGCGCGGGTCAACGCCATGTGCTCCCAGGTCCAGGCTTCGGTCTCCTGATAGCCGACGAAGCTCGCAACCTGTGTCGCCAGGGGGCCGGCGCGGCCCGAGGGGCGCAGGCGCATGTCGACCGAATAGAGCGCGCCGTAGTTGGTCTGCGCCGTCAGCGCGTTGATCAGACGCTGGGTGAGACGCGCGAAATACTGCGATGCATAGAGCGGGCGCTCGCCCTCCGACTCCGGGTGTTCCTCGTCGAAATCGTAGATCAGGATCAGATCGAGATCGGAAGTCGCCGTCATTTCCAGGCCGCCGAGCTTGCCCATTGCCAGCACCGCGGTTTCCTCGCCGCGCAGATGGCCGTGCCGCTCGGCGAAATTCTCCGCCACCGCACCGTGCACGGCACGGATCACCGCATCGGCAAGCCGCGCGAAAGCTTCGCCGGCCTGCCGCGCGGTGAGTGTGCCGGAGAGGATGCGCACGCCGATCAGGAACATGTATTCCTGCCCGAACATGCGCACGCGCTCGAGCAGGTCCTCGTAATAACGCGACTGCCCGAGTGCCATCTCGAGCCGCCTGCCGAGTTCGGCGCCATCCGGCAGCGGGCCGAAAAAGCTCGGATCGACCAGCGCATCCATCACCTGCGGATAGCGCGCGACGATGTCGCCGAGCCGCGGCGCAATGCCGAGCACCATGGTGATGAGCGAGATCAGCTCCGGGTTCTGCCGCAGGAGCGACAACAGCCGGCTGGCGCCGTGCAGGTTCGACAGAAAGCGGTCGAACAGCAGCAGCGCGGCGCCCGGGTTGTCGGAGCGCGCGAGCTGCTCCAGCAACACCGGCAGCAGCGCCTCCAGGTTCCGGCGTGCCACCTCCCCCGTCAGCGAGCGATAGCCGTCGTTCAGCCAGTTGCGCACGATGACCGAGGTTTCCAGTGGTGCGCTGAAGCCGAGCTCGGCGAGACGCTCGAGCGTCTTGTGATCGTCGGCATCGGCGGGAAAGCTGAGCGGCGGCCCGTCGGCGCCGGGCTCCTTCTCGAACAGTTGCGCGTAATAGCGTTGCACCGTGTCGAGATGGCCGACCAGCACGGCGGCGAAGGCGTCGCGGTCCGCGTAGCCGAGGAAACGGGCGAAACGCTCAAGCCCATCGCGCTCGGCCGGCAGCGTTTGCGTCTGCTCGTCGTGCACCATTTGCAGCCGGTGTTCGACGACACGCAGGAAGCAATAGGCCGCCTTCATGTCGTCGCGCGTGTCGGCCTCGATCCAGCGGTCGGCGACGAGCTTGTCGAGGGTGGTAAGCGTGTCGCGGTCGCGTAAAGAGAGATCGCGGCCGCCGGCGATCAACTGCTGGGTTTGGGCGAAGAACTCGACCTCGCGGATCCCGCCGCGGCCGATCTTGATGTTGTGGCCTTCGACCGCGATCTCGCCGTGGCCGCGATAAGCGTTGATCTGCCGTTTCATGGCCTGCACGTCAGCGACCGCGGCGAAGTCGAGATATTTGCGCCATACGAAGGGCGCGAGATCTTTGAGCAGCGCCTCACCGGCGGCAATGTCGCCGGCGCAAGGCCGCGCCTTGATCATGGCGGCACGCTCCCAGTTCTGCCCGACGCTTTCGTAATAGGACAGCGCCGCCGCCTTCGACACCGCGATCGGCGTCGAGGATGGATCGGGCCGCAGGCGCAAGTCGGTACGGAAGACGTAGCCGTCGGCGGTGCGCGCCTGCAGAAGCTTCACCAGCCGCTGCGTCAGCCGCACGAACAGCCGTCCCGGCTCGGTATCGGCGGCAAGCGCCGGCGCGTCCGGATCGTAGAAGACGATGAGGTCGATGTCGCTCGAATAATTGAGCTCGAAGCCACCCATCTTGCCGAGCGCCAGCACGATGTAGCCGCTGCCGACATCGGGTGAGGCAGGATCGGGTGGGGAAAGCTTGCCGGCGCGTGCGGCTTCCGCCAGCAGGAAATGCACGGCGGCGCCGACCGCGGCATCGGCAAGAGCGGTGAGTGCGCGCGCGCACCGCATGATCGGCCACACGCCGCCGATATCGGCAAGCGCAATCAAGAGCGAGGCTTCGGCTTTCATGTGCCGCAGATGCCGACTGGCGTCGTCAAAGTCTTGCGTGTCGGCTACCGCCTCGCCATGCGCGGCGAGCAGCGCGGCCAGATGCGGTTCCGGTTCGGAGACCATCAGCCGCAGCAAGCGCTGCGCGTCGCGGGTGACCAGCTCCCACAGATGGGGCGAACTTTCGGAGACGGATTCCAGCAGCGTCTTGACGGTGGGATGCGCGGCGATGAGCGCCTCAAGCGCGACCGCTTGCGGCTGTTCGGCGATCCAGCCGGCGACTCGCGCCGCCGCCGACTCGGCGTCGATCAGCACCGGCGCGGTGATGATGGCCTCGCGCAGCGCGATACCGCCGCCTGCCACGCCCTCAGGCGCCGACTTCGGCTCGGTCTTTGTGCGGGCCCTGGGTCCCGTCGTGGCCGCCGACTTCGGCGGTCCGCTGCTCGCCCCCATGGCCGCCCCCATGATCGCCCAATTGCCCGGCCCCTTGACCCCCCTGGGCTTCGACCGCTGCGTCATCCCGCTTCTGTAACGGGGTCGCCCGCGGCAAGGCAATGATGCTCTTCAGGCCCGGCGCGTTGTCGGCCAGCATCAGTTCCCCGCCGTGCAGCCGCGCCACCGCGGCGGCCAGACTCAAGCCCAGCCCCGAGCCTGGCTGCGAGCGGCTCTGCTCCAGCCGCACGAAACGCTCCACCACGCGCGCGCGGTCGGCCTCGGGGATGCCCGGCCCGTGGTCGGCAACCGTCAGCAGAACGCGCTCGCCGGTATCGGTCGCGCTCACCACGATCTCCGCGGGCGCCGCCGCGCCGGGCGCCGGCTCGGCATACTTGATGGCGTTGTCCACCAGATTGGCGAGCGCCTGGCTCACCAGCTCGCGGTTGCCCTTGACCGGCATCGGCCCGCCGGCCTCCGCTTCGAGCGTAATGCCCTTCTCCTCGGCCAGCGGCTCGTAGAGCTCGGCGATGTCGTTTACGATCTCGGCAGCGTCGAAATCCACCATGTCGTCGCGCGCCTGGCCCGACTCCGCGCGCGCGATCATCAAGAGTGCGTTGAAGGTCGTGATCAGCGCATCCGATTCGTCGATGGTCGCTTCCAGCGCGGCACGGTATTCGTCGTCTGATTTTGCGGTGCGCAGCGCCTGCTCGGCACGATTGCGCAGCCGCGTCAGCGGCGTCTTGAGATCGTGCGCGATGTTGTCGGACACCTCCTTCAGGCCGCGCATCAGCGACTCGATGCGCTCGAGCATCTGATTGAGGTTCTCGGCGAGGCGGTCGATCTCGTCGCCGGTGCCGGCGACCGGCAGCCGCTCGCCGAGGTCGCCCTCCATGATGGTGCGCGTGGTCTCGGTCATGGCATCGACGCGCCGCAAGACACGCCGCGACACGAGCAGGCCGCCCGCCAGCCCCAGCACCAGCACGATCGCGACCGACCAGCGCCCGGCCGCCAGCACGATGTGATAAAGCCGCTCGCGCTCTTCCAGGTCGCGGCCGACCAGCAGGCGGAAACCGCCGGGCAACTGGAACACGCGCACCAGCGCGTGGTGTTCCGGATGCGCGTTCTTGCCGGCCACCTCGTCGAGACGTCGGTAGAGCGTCTCGGTCCAGCCGGGCTGGTCAAGGATGCCGGGCTGCAGCGCGGTGACGTTGCCGGCGAGCGGCTGGCCGGTGAAGGTGGTGACGAGGTAGAGGCTGGAGCCGGGCCGGCGCGCGCGCGCGTCGATGGCGATCACCAGGCGGCGGATGCCGCCCTGCCGGTACTGCTCGGCAAGCCCGCTGATCTCGGCATTGACGGTGTTGGTGATCTGCTCGTCGATCAGGCGGCGGGTATTGAGGGCAAAATAGGCGAGCAGAAACGCCGCAAACAGCGCGAACACGGTCAAATAGACCAGCGTCAGCCGGAACGTGGTGGTTCGGAAGAGTTTACCGAGCGCCGTCACGTATCATGTATCCCGCGCCGCGGATGGTGTGCAGAAGCGGCTGGGAGAAACCTTTATCGATTTTCGATCGCAAACGCGAGATATGCACGTCAATGACGTTGGTCTGCGGGTCGAAGTGGTAGTCCCACACGTTCTCCAGCAGCATGGTGCGGGTCACAACCTGGCCGGCGTGCTTCATCAAGTATTCCAGCAGGCGAAACTCGCGCGGCTGCAGGGAAATCTCCTCCTCGCCGCGGCGCACCTGGTGCGACAGGCGGTCGAGCTCAAGGTCGCCCACGTGCAGCACGGTTTCCTCGGTGCGCGCGCCGCGCCGGCGCGACAGCACCTCGACACGGGCCAATAGCTCGGAAAACGAATAGGGCTTGGGGAGATAGTCGTCGCCGCCGGCGCGCAGGCCCTTCACGCGGTCGTCGACCTGCCCGAGGGCGGACAGGATGAGCGCCGGGGTCTCGTCGCCTTGCTCGCGCAGGGCGCCGATCACCGACAGACCGTCACGCTTTGGCAGCATGCGGTCGACGATGAGCACGTCGTACTGGCCGTCCTGCGCCATGGCGAGGCCGTCCTCGCCGTCGGTGGCGGCATCGGCCACATGGCCGACCTCCCGGAAGGCCTTCACCAGGTAGTCGGCGGCGTCACGGTCGTCCTCGATCACGAGAATTCGCATTGTGATCCGATCCGGTTCGGCATCGGCCGTCCGGCCGAATACACGCTGCCCATCAGTATTCGGGTATAGGGGCATCGGTCACACCAATTTCAGTCGAATCCGTGGCGGGTCAACCCCCCGCGCGCGCTGTCGCCCAAGTCGGCTCAAGCGCCCGGTCCGGTCGCGCCCGCGAGCCCCCTTTGTCCAAGAGCCCCCTATTCGTACGCGAGGGGGTGGCGGAGACCGCCACCCCCTCCACGACCCCACCCCAGCGGGGGCGACGGATGCCAGGGTTGGAGTTCCGGCCGGGAGGCGGCGCGCACGGTCCGCGCGTCCATCCGCCTCCCGGTATTTAGCCGGGACGGGCCGAAGCCCGTCCCATTGAGGTCGTTCCACCGACGGGGGCGACGGATGTCGGTGAGACGCTCCCAAACTCAATTCAGTATTTAGGCGGGACGGGCCGAAGCCCGTCCCGTTGAGATCGTTCCACCGACGGGGGCGACGGATGCCGGTGAAACGCTCCCAAACTCAACCCAGTAGTTAGGCGGGACGGGCCGAAGCCCGTCCCGTTGAGATCATTCCACCGACGGGGGCGACGGATGCCGGTGAAACGCTCCCAAACTCAACCCAGTAGTTAGGCGGGACGGGCCGAAGCCCGTCCCGTTGAGGTCATTCCACCGGCGGGGGCGACGGATGCCGGTGAAACGCTCCCAAACTCAACCCAGTATTTAGCCGGGACGGGCCGAAGCCCGCCCCGTTGAAGTCGTTCCACCGGCGGGGGCGACGGATGCCGATGAAACGCCCCCAAACTCAGCCCTGCTTGATCGGCAGGGCAACGAAGCGGGTATTGGAACCCGACTTCACCCGCATCAGCACGGCGTGCTTGCCTTGCGAGCGCACGCTCGCGATTTCGTTGCGTACTTGCGCGGGTGTCGAAACGCTCTTGCCGGCGACCTCCAGGATAACGTCGCCGGTGGAGAAGCCGTGGTCGGCGGCGATACCGCCCGAGTCGACGTCGGTCACCACCACGCCCTCGTGGCCCGCGCCAGCGACCTTCTTGGCCGGCGCCAGAGTGAGACCGAGCTTGCCGAGGTCGACTTTGCCTTCGCTCTCCTTCTTGTCCTTCTGGCTCGGCGTTCCGGCATTCGCCTCTAGGTGCTTCGGCAAGGTGCCGAGTTTCAGCGAGACCGTGCGCTTGGCGCTGTCGCGCACGATTCCGAGCTTCACCTCGGTGCCCGGCGCCATGGCGCCGATCTTCTTGGCGAGATCGCGGGCGTCCTTCACCGGCTTTCCATCGACGGAGATGATGGCGTCACCGGCCTTGATGCCGGCCTTCTCTGCCGGGCTGTGCGCCTGCGGCTCCGCGACCAACGCGCCCTGTGCCTTCTTCAGGCCGATGCTGTCGGCGATCGCCTGGGTGATGGGCTGGATCTGAACGCCAATCCAGCCGCGCGTAACCATGCCGTGCGCCTTGAGCTGGCTGATCACGGTCCGCACGGTATCGGCGGGGATCGCGAAGGCGATGCCGACCGAGCCGCCCGACGGCGAATAGATCGCGGTGTTGACCCCGATCACGTTGCCTTCGACGTCGAAGGCAGGGCCGCCGGAATTGCCCTTGTTCACCGGCGCGTCGATCTGGATGAAATCGTCGTAGGGGCTGGCGTTGATGTCGCGCCCACGCGCCGAGACGATGCCGGCGGTCACAGTACCGCCAAGACCAAAGGGATTGCCGACCGCCAGCACCCAGTCGCCGATGCGCGGTGTCTGGCCGGACAGCTTCACATACGGAAAGCCGGCGCCGTCGACCTTGATCAGCGCCAGATCGGTGCGCGGGTCGGTGCCGATCACCTTGGCCTTGTAGGTCTTGCCATCGTCGGTTTTGACCTCGACGCTCTCGGCGTTCTCGACCACGTGGTTGTTGGTGACGGCATAGCCATCCGCCGAAATGAAGAAGCCGGAGCCCTGGCCGAGGATCACGTTATGGCCGTGCCCCTCCGGCGTATGGTTGGGGAAACCCTGCATGCCGAAGCGGCGGAAGAATTCACGCAGACCCGGTGGAAGCTTGTCGTTGCCGAGACCGTCGGTCGCCGAACCGCCATTCATCTTGACGCGAACGGAGATCACGGCCGGCTTCACCTTGGCGACGATATCGGCAAAGCCGACCGGCGCCCGCAGCTTTTGCGCCTGCTCGCTCAAATTCTGGGCGTTGGCAGCGGTGTAGCCTTGCGTGAAGTTGAGGCTGGGGCCGAGCACGAGGGCGGCGGCGCCTAGACCGGCAACGCAGGTGGCAAGAAGAGCGATACGACGGGCCGACAGCACACGCCGCCTCTTGGCAGTCACAGGAGCGGACGTTTCGCTCGTGTTTGACAAAGGGGAAAGCTCCATTGGAACGCGGGAGGGCGCAATCTGCTGCGCCTTTGTTGCGTCCCAAGATGGGGGAGCGCGCCTTACAACGGCCTGTCGGGAGGATTAAACTTTTGTAAGGTGGGATTATGATTTTTTAGTTGAAATTCAGTGGGTTACATGACGGGTCAGCCCGCCGGAGGTTCCACTAAAGTCGCAATCCGCTTCTCTTCCTCGGCGGTCAAAGTCGTCGGCTCGGTGGTGCCCGACCCGCGCTTTCGCATGGCAAAGAATATGCCGACCATGCCGACGAAAAGCGCCGCCGGCGGCAGACCCCACAACAGCAGCGTGTGCCACTCGAAACGCGGGCGAAGCAGCACGAACTCGCCGTAGCGCGCGACCAGGAAGTTGAGGATCTGCTTGTCGGTGTAACCTTCCGTGATCTTCTTGCGCACCAGCACGCGCAGGTCGTGCGCAAGCGGCGCATTCGATTCCTCGATCGATTCGTTCTGGCAAACCATGCAGCGCAGTTCGCCCGACAGATGCCGCGCGCGCGCTTCCTGCGCCGGATTCTTCAGCATTTCGTCCGGGCGCACCGCCAGGGCGGCGCTCGGCACGAGCAGCGTGAACAGGAAGGCGATCAGAACGAAACGGCGCATTGACCTCTACTCCGCCGGCTGCAGCGACGACTTCGCCGGCTTCCTGGCCGGCTTGGGCGCCCCCACCCGCAACCGCCGGTCGGACAGCGAGAGCGCGCCGCCCAGCATCATCACGACGGCGCCGATCCAGATCAGCAGCACCATCGGCTTGTAATAGATGCGCACGCCGACGGCACCGCCGGCCTCGTTGTCGCCGAGCGACACGTAAAGCTGGCTCAGCCCCCGCGTCATCAGCGCCGATTCGGTGGTCGTCATTTCTCGCGCACCAAAATTACGCCGCGCCGATTCCATCACGCCGATCGGCACGCCGCCTTCGCGCACGGTGAAGCGGGCAGCGAGCGCGGTGTAGTTCGGGCCGGTCTCGTTCCTCAACCCGTCGAACGTGAAGTCGTAGCCTGCGAGCTCGACGGTTTGCCCCGGCTTGACCGCGATGATGCGCTCAGCCTCCCAGTTGGTGACGCAGACGATGCCGAGCATGGTCAGCGCCAGCCCGCAATGGGCGACCGCCGTGCCCCAGCTCGAGCGCGGCAGGCCCTTGGCACGCGCCCGCACAGTCGCAAACGGCACGCGGAAAAGGCCGGTGCGCTCGATGAGATCGGTCAGCGCGCCGGCGATCACGAAGAGCGCAAGGCCCATACCGAACGGCGCCAGCATCGACTTACCCGCAGCGATCGCGAAGCCGGCCGCCACCACCGCCAAGCCGATGCCGAAGGCCACCATCAGCCGCTGCGCCGCGCCCAGCAGGTCGCCGCGCTTCCAAGCGAGCAGCGGCCCGAACGGCATAGCGAACATCAGTGGGATGAACAGCGGCGCAAAGGTGAGATTGAAGTATGGCGGACCGACCGAGATCTTGGCGCCGGTCAGTGCCTCCAGCGCCAGCGGATAGAGCGTGCCGACCACCACCGTCAGACAGGCGGTAGTGAGAAACAGGTTGTTGAGCACCAGCGAACCTTCGCGCGAAATCGGCGCGAACAGACCGCCTTGTTTCAACAGCGGTGCGCGCCAAGCGAACAGCGACAGCGCGCCGCCGATGAACACCACCAGGATGGCGAGGATGAAAATGCCGCGGCGCGGATCGACCGCGAAGGCATGCACCGAGGTGAGCACGCCCGAGCGCACCAGGAAGGTGCCGACCAGCGACAGCGAGAAGGTGAGGATGGCAAGCAGGATGGTCCAAACCTTGAGCGCGTTACGCTTTTCCATCACCACCGCGGAATGCAGCAGCGCCGTGCCGGCGAGCCACGGCATCAACGAAGCGTTTTCCACCGGATCCCAGAACCAGAAGCCGCCCCAGCCGAGTTCGTAATAGGCCCAGTACGAGCCCATGGCGATGCCGAGCGTCAAGAACATCCAGGCGACGAGCGTCCACGGCCTGACCCAGCGCGCCCAGGCGGCGTCGATACGTCCGTCGATCAGTGCGGCGATGGCAAAGGAAAAGGCGATCGAGAAGCCGACATAGCCGAGATAAAGCATCGGCGGATGCACGGCGAGGCCGGGGTCCTGCAGCACCGGATTGAGGCTGCGGCCCTCGAACGGCGCCGGCGACAGGCGGATGAACGGATTGGAGGTGAGCAGGATGAAGAGATAGAAGGCGCTCGCCACCCATGACTGCACCGCCAGCACCAGCGCTTTCAGGCTGAGCGGCAGGTTGGAGCCGAAGGCGGCGACCAGTGCGCCGAAGAACGAGAGGATGAGGACCCACAGCAGCATCGAGCCTTCGTGGTTCCCCCACACGCTGGTGAATTTATAGACCAGCGGCATCAGCGAATGGGAGTTCTCGTAGACGACGCGCACCGAGAAGTCCGAAGTGACGAAGCAGGTCACCAGCGCCGCGAACGACAGCGCGACAAAGAAGAACTGCATCAGCGCGGTCGAGTTCGCGAGCCGCATTAGCGTGACGTCGTTGGTGCGCGCGCCGATAACCGGTACCACCGCCTGGATGAGACCGAGCGCCAGCGCCAACACCAGGGCGTAGTGGCCAAGTTCGGGGATCATTGCGCTGTTCCCTTCGCGGCGCCGGTCGTGGCGCCTTTCGCGGTTAGTTCGCCCTCTTTCCAGCGGCCGGACTTCTTCAAGGCTTCCACCACCTCACGCGGCATGTAGCGCTCATCGTGTTTGGCAAGCACCGTGTCGGCGACCAGCGTGTTACCGGGCGCGATCCGGCCCTCGGCCACGACCCCCTGCCCTTCGCGGAACAGATCCGGCACCAGCCCCTGATAACGCACCGCGATGGCGTGACTGCCGTCGGTCACCTTGAAGCGGATACGCAGATCGCCGCCGCGCTTGACGCTGCCCTTTTCCACCAAGCCGCCGATCCGCACGCGGGTGCCCAGCGCCAGATGTTCCTTGGCGATGTCGCTCGGCGAGCGGAATAACGCAATCGAACCGCTCATGGCGTTCAGCACCAGGCCGACCGCGACCGCCAGCACTACGCCGCTGCCACCGATCAGAACCAGGCGTCGCTGCTTGCGAGTCATTTCTCTTCAGATCCTGTCACGTTCCGGCTCAACTCTCGAGCCCTAAGCTCTTGATCATGTCGTCGAGCTGGCGAAGTTTGGCCGGGTCGGCGGCAAGCGCCTTGCGCGCATCGGCGGCGGCGGCCACCGCCTTGTCGCGCTCGTTCAGCACCATATAGGCACGCAACAGCCGCTGCCATCCCGCGACATCGTTACCGTTCTGCTTCAGCCGGTCGGCGAGCCGCGCGACCATACGGTGAATCAAGGCGCCGCGGTCATTGGCGCTCATCTTGCTTGCGGCGGCGACATCGGCCGCGCTCGGTCCGGGCGCGGCGGAAGACGGCGCCGCGGCCTGCGGCGGCGCCGCCGCCGGGCCGGACGTGTTGGCGGCGGCTTCCTTGAAAGCACGCAGCTTGTCGGGCTGGTTCTTCAGCGCCTGTTCGGCGTCGGCCATGGCGGCATGCGCCTTCTGCACATCGCCGAGCACGCGATAGGAGCGCACCAGCCGTACCCAGCCGTCGACATCGTCGCCGTTCTGCTTGAGACGTGCGGCAAGCTTCGCCACCATCCCGCGGATCATGGCGGCGCGGTCATTTGCACTCAAATTGGCAGCGCCCGCGACCTGCGCTGCGGTCGGTCCGGGCGGTGTGCCGGAGGCCGTCGCGCCGGCGGGCGGCGACGCCGGCTTGCCGATGCGCGCCAGCGCCTGACGCACGGCCGGTGCCCAGGGCGCATTGGCCGGCGCTTTCGCCAACATGCCGCGCCAGATGGCGGCGGCCTTGTCGACGTTGCCGTCCTGCTGCGCCATCATGCCGGTGAAGAACTGCGCCTTCAGCTCGTTCGGATCGAGTTTGAGTGCCTGTTCGAAAGCTTGTTTGGCGTCGTCGGTGACGACGCCGTTGGCGGCGGCGACCAGCGCCTCGCCGAGGTCGGCCTCGCGCGTGGCGCTCTCGCCGGCCAGCGCAATGATCTTGCGGCGCGCGCGCACCGCGTCGTCGAAGCGGCCGAGCCGCAGATAGACCGGCGCCAGCACTTCATAGCCGCGCACGTCGTTCGGGTTCTTGGCGAGATGGGTTTCCACCTGCGCTACCAGCTTGGCGATCGGACTGTGTTGGTGGATGGCCTTGAGGCGGGCGGCAAGCGGCTCGCCCGGCATCTGCGGCGAGCCGAGATGGAGATAAAGCGCGGCGGCGCCCGCCGGTACCAGCAGCAGCGCCGCGGCGGCGATAATGCGCCGGCGCCAAAGCGACGATCGGTCGCGGGCTTGCGGCCCCGCATCGGCCGCCTTGCTGGCTTTTTCGCTGTCTGCGGCGGCGATGAGCCGGCGCGACACCTCGACCTTGGCGGCCGCGGCCTCCGACTCGCCGATCAGGCCGGCGGCCTGGTCACGCGCGATTTCCTCGAGCTGATCGCGGTAAACGACAAGTTCGCTGCCCCCGCGCGCGCGCGTACCGCGCCAGGACAGCGGCCATAGCACCGCGAAAACCGCTGCCGCGGTCATCAACGCGAACACAAACCACAAGATCATCGAATAGCTTTACCTGGCTTGCCTCTCGGCCCCCCGGGGGACCACCCACGAAGGGCATACATCACGCGCAATCGTGGCGGCAATGCGCAACATCAAATAGCGGGAAATGGCGTGAAGGGGAAAAATCCCGGATTTCAGGCCCGGGCGGCCTTCGGTTCGGGCGCCTCAGGTGCCGCAGGCGCCTCGGACGCGCCGGCGGCGTCCGCCACCTCGCGCAGCTCACCGGCCAGATGCGGTTCCAGCACCTGGGCGCAGAAGCGGACCGCAGCGTCGAGCTGCGACTGGCGGAACCCCCGGTCTTCCTCCCCGGCGTGCCGCAGGCTCTCAGCCAGCGCCCGGGTGCCGCGCTGCAAAAGGTCCTCGAGCGCCGACACGGTGCGCCGTGTGACCTCGTTGATGGCAAGTTCGCCAGCGAACTGGCGGCAGACGCCGATGAAGTTCAGCAGCGCCTCGGTATCGGCAACCTCTTCGGGATCGAGCGTCGAATGCGGCCGGATGTCGTCCGCCTTGCGCACGCGCAACATCCGCCGTACGCGGCCGGGAACGTTGTCGATCTCGAAACGCAGCATATCGGCGATCTGCGCGCGCTGGCGGGCGATGGCGCGCGCCCAGGTGCTGTCCGACGGCGGATCGAGTTCGGTGCGTAGGCCCCGCACGCTGTCATGGATGGACTTGAGCAGCGCGCCGATCGCCACCCCGCGTCCCTGGCGCAGATCAATGCGCAGCTCATCGACCTGGCGTTCGACATCCGTCAGCACGATGGTCACCGCGACCGCGTAAGGCGTCTCGGCGATGCGCGCGGCGGCATCGCTGGCGGCCGCCTTGATGGCGAGCCGGATCAATTGCCAAGGCGCGCTCAGGCGGCTCATCACCATCAGCAGCGCGCAGGTGAAAAGATCGGGGTCTTTTGCCGCGGTGCTTTCGACCAGCGCCCTGCAGTCGTCGAGTTGGCCATTGGCGAGATCATTGATGCGCAGCGGCAGCGCGTCGGCGAGTTCGGCGAGCGCGTCGCGGCCCTTGAGCACGCGGTATAGGGATTTCACCTCCTCGGCGGCGTGCTTGGTGCCGATCTGCGCCAGCGTGCGCCGCCGCTGCCGCTCGTCAGCGAAGGCAACTTCGAGCACGCTATCGACCGCCTCGACCACGCGGTCCTGAAAAGCGCGCATCTTCTGCTCGGCACCGGCGTCGTCGCCGGCGAGCAGCGCGTCGCTGACCTCGTCGACCATGACCTTGGCGTCCTCGCGCAGGAGGTCGCGCCGCACCCACGTCCACAGTGCTTCGAGCGAGGAGCGCGCGATGCGGCCGGGATGCTCGCGCTCGCGGTCGGAGACCAGGAAGGGCTCGAGCGGGCGGAAGAACAGGCGGGCGATATGGCTGACACGCGGCGCCCCGTCACGCTCGTCGCGCGCGATTCGGCGCAACTGCGCCAGCACGAGCTCGGCGCCGCTGTCGTCGTCGCCGCGCAGCACCGCGCGTTCCAGTTCGCCGATCAACAGCGTCCGAGCCTCGGGCGAGAGCGCCACGAGATACTGCCGCAACCGTTCGATCGTCTCGGCGTTGGCCATCGCCGGTCCAATCCCCGCTTTCAAGGGCCCCAATAGAGCTTATGGCTCTTGATAGCGCGGCGGACGTTAAGAACGCTTTAAGGATGTTTGGGCGCCGGCATTTACTCCGGAGCTTGCAGCAACCGGAGGCAAGTGTCGGAATCGGACTACTCGCGTCAGCTTTGCGCCGTCCAGGTTCCATCCGGATTGCGGCAGGCGACGCCGCGGGCGGTCTGCGGCTGGCCGCCGATGTAGATGGTGTGGGTGTAGGAGCGGCAGTGGCGGCCGTTGTCCACGTAGGCTGGGCCCGGGACAACCGCGCCGTAATGGCCGCTATCCGGGTTGCGCCAGGAGGTGGCGACGCCCGAGCGGCCATGTTCCAGTGCATTCTCCTCGGCGGCATAGGCGCGCCGGCGGTCCTGCTCGTCGAGCGAGGCGCCGATGCGGTTGCCGATAAGGCCGCCAACCAGACCGCCGATGGCAGCGCCAGCCAGCCGGTCGCCGGTGCCACCGCCCGCCACCGCCGCGCCCAGCAGGGCGCCGGTGCCGGCGCCGAGCAAGGTGCCGGTATTCTCTCTCGGGCCCGGGCCACTGCCATCGGGTGAGCCGGCGCAGCCGGCGAGCAGGAGACCGATGGCGGCGATGGCAGCGAACTTGAAGGTAGACATTACGACCCCCGGGAAAACGGCATGAAACCAAGAGAATCCGTCGGTTGGCGGATAATAACGAGTAGGTGACGGGACGAATAGGGCAAAAGTCCGGCGGCGGAACATGCGCGAAACCGCCGTTTCGCGAGCTTGAAGCCCCCTCACCCCGCCGGCAGCACGAGTTCCGCGCGCAAGCCGCCGATAGGGGCGGCGCCGAGCTTGAGGTCGCCACCGTAGAGTGCGGCGAGATCGGTCACGATGGAAAGCCCCAAGCCGGAACCCGGCTTGCTCTCATCGAGCCGGAGACCGCGCTTGGCGGCTTGCTCGCGCTCGGCAGCCGACAACCCTGGCCCGTCGTCGTCGACAGTGATGCGCACCGTCTGCGTGTCACTTTCTGTGGTACCCGGCGCGCGCACCACTTCGATGGAGACGCGTGATCCCGCCCACTTGCAGGCGTTGTCCACCAGGTTGCCGAGCATCTCCTCAAGGTCGGGCCGCTCGCCGCGAAAGCGCGCCACATCGTCGGCGCGCACGTCGACAGCAAGCCCGCGGTCGTGATGGATCTTCTCCATGGTGCGCACCAGCGCCGTCACCACCGGCGTCACGTCAGTCACCGTGCCGACCACGCTGTGGCGGGCTGCGAGCCGCGCGCGCTCAAGATGGCGCGCGACCTGGTCGCGGATGATGGCGGCCTGCTCCAGCACCTTGCCGGCGAGCGGATCGGACGGCCTCGCCGAGGCTTCGTTGACCATTACCGAAAGCGGCGTCTTCAGCGCGTGCGCCAGATTGCCGACGTGGGTGCGCGCGCGCTCGACGATCTCCCTGTTGGCGTCGATCAGCGCGTTGGTCTCGCGCGCCAGCGGCGCGATCTCTTCGGGGAACTCGCCGGTGAGGCGCTCGCCACGCCCGGCGCGGATAGCGGCGAGGCTGTCGGTGATGCGCTTGAGCGGTGCGAGGCCGAAACGCACCTGGAACATGGTGGTCAGCAACAGCACCGCCGCCAGGATCGTGAAGGTGATCGCCAGGGCCTGATCGAAGGAGTCGATCTCCCCATCGATCTCGGCGGCGTCGCCGGCGACCGCGACGAGGTAGTGACCCTCGTTGCCGAGGTCGATGTCGCGCTCGACTTGGCGCAGGCTCTGCTGCTCGGGACCGACGACATAGCCCTCGCGCGAACCGTCGGGGCCGGGCGCGACGCCCTCGTCCTGCAGATGCGGTAAGCCGCGGTCCCAAAGCGAGCGCGAGGCGCGCACCTCGTGCTTGCCGGGATCGAGCCGCGTCACCTGCCAGTACCAACCCGACAGCGGCAGCTCGAACAGCGGCTCGCCGATCGATTGCGGAAACACGCCGCCGGCGTCCTCGGGCGCGGCCAGGTCGGCAACGAGCGTGCGCAGGTAGACGTTGAGGCGGCGGTCGAACGAGCGCTCCACCGCGTGGCGGTAGAGCGACGACAACACGATGCCGGTGATGAAGAGGATGATCACCGCCCAGGCGGTGGCGGATACGAACAGGCGCAGCGCGAGGGAGTTAGCGCGCATCGGGCGCGCTGAGCAGATAGCCGAGACCGCGCACGGTCTGGATGATGTCGACGCCGAGCTTCCTGCGGATACGGCCGACGAACACCTCGATGGTGTTGGAATCGCGGTCGAAATCCTGGTCGTAGAGATGCTCCACGAGCTCGGTGCGCGAGACCACGCGGCCGGCGTGGTGCATCAGATAGGCGAGCAGCCGGTATTCGTGGCTGGTGAGCTTGACCGGGTTGCCGTCGACCGACACGCGCCCGGTGCGGGTGTCGAGCCGCACCGGCCCACAGCTGAACTCGGCTATGGCGTGGCCGGCGGAGCGGCGCAGAAGCGCCCGCACCCGCGCCAGCACCTCCTCCATGTGGAAGGGCTTAGCGACGTAATCGTCGGCGCCGGCGTCGAAGCCCTGCACCTTGTCGCTCCAGCGGTCGCGCGCCGTCAGCATCAGCACCGGCATGGCGTGGCCGGCCCGCCGCCAGGCCTCCAGCACCGAAATGCCGTCCATCTTGGGCAGGCCGATATCGAGGATGACCGCGTCGTAAGGCTCCGACTCGCCGAGATACTGGCCTTCCTCGCCGTCATAGGCGCGGTCGACGACGTAGCCGGCGTCGGTCAACGCGGCGGCGATCTGGCGATTGAGATCGGGATCGTCCTCGACGACGAGCAGGCGCACTGTGGTCGGCTCCGGTCAGCGCCCGCTGATAACGCGGCCATTGCCGGCATCAACGGTCACGCGCCGCACTTTGCCATTGCGCGGCAGCAAAGTCAGTACATAGACGAGCCGGCCGCCACGATGGCAAAGCCGGGCCCGCAACGCCTCGCCATGATGACCGTGCCGGTGCGCGGACTTGATGGCACGACCGAGCGAAATCGCCCGGTGACTGGCGACCGCCGCCCGCTGCTCGGCCTTTGTCAGGCAGGCCCGGCCCGGGTGGCCGGCGGCAACAGCCGACGTGGCTCCCATGGCCAGGAAGCCAAGCAAAAGTAGGGCAAAAAGGCGGCGAAGGACCGGCATAGGGGCTGTCCTAAAGAGCGGCCGGTGAACGCGGCCTGAACAAATCTAGCTCTCGAAGCCTTCAAACGAAGCGTAGCTGTCGAGCGGCGCGCGTGGGGCGCGCCAGGCGTTGATGGGGGCGCTCTCGTCGGCAAAGCCCAGCGCCATGCCCGAGTAGATCATGAATTCGGGGGGGAGATCGAGGAAGGCCCGCACGGTGCGGTGGAACGACACCCACGCCTGCTGCGGGCAGGTGTGCAGGCTGTGGCCGCGGGCGAGCAGCGTGACGGTCTGCAGAAGACCGCCGATGTCGGCCCATTGCGCCACGCCGAAGTCGCGCCGGAGCGCGAAGAACAGCCCGACCGGCGCGCCGAAGAATTCAAAGTTGCGGGCGTATTGCCGGTAGCGCGCCGGCTTGTCGGCGCGCGGCACGTCGATGGACTTGTAGAGCAGTTCGCCCACCTCGAAGCGGCGAGTGCGGTAGGGCTCTTCCATCGGATCGGGGTAGATGCGGTAGTCGCCGCCCTCGCCTTTCGGCAGTTCGTCCTTGCGGGGCGCAAGCTCGGCCTTCAGTGCTTCGAGCCGATCGCCGGCGACGGCGTAAATGCGCCAGGGCTGCATGTTGCCGGCGGACGGCGCCCTTGCCGCCCGCTCGACGATGTCGCGCACGGTCGCCTCCGGCACGGGTGCCGGCAGAAAGGCGCGGCAGGAATAACGGGAAGCAACGGCTTCGAAAACGTCCATCAGGTCACGGTCTCCGCGGGAATCGCGGAGAGTGTGGCGGGCGCGGACGGCTCTGCCAACCGGGCCACCTTGCCAAGCGGACCTACTTGCGCCCCAAAATGCGCGCCACCTTCTCCAGGCTGCGGCCGCCGAAATAAGCGGTGAGCACGATCATCGCCCACTGCGCCACCTGACCCGAGAGCGCGCTGGTGGTGCCGAGGCCGAGCACCGTGTCCCACACCACCACCTTCCACACATATATAATGAACGCGAAGGCGAACAGCGGGCGCGGCAGCGCGGTGTACCAGCGCCCCTGCTCGGCGATGACCACCTGCGTCGCCAGCTCGCGCTCGCGCTGTTGAACCGCCAGCTCGCGCGCCTTCAGGTCGGCGGCGATTCTTTCGGAGGTATTGTCGGAGGCGAGCTTGGCGCGATAGGCGTCGACCGCCGCCTTGGCGAACGGACCGCCGAGCAGATTGCCGAGCCAGCCGAGCACCATCGAGAACATCGCTCACCCTTTTCTAAAATTGTGCATGATCTCTTCCGAAAACCGGTTCCCACTTTTCGGGATCATGCGCGCCCTGCGGTACGCCGGCGCGCCAGCTCGGTGATCAGTCCGATAGCGATCACGTAATAGGGAATGAGTTTCGGCTGCAGCACGCCGTGGATCGCGGCGCTGACGTTGGGATCGTTCGTCAGCGACACCAGCGCCGCCAGCACGGCGCCGCCGAACGTCACCACGCGCGCCCACAGGATGGTGACCGAATGCGCGAACCAGGCCTTGATCTTGTCCCACATGGGTGAAGCTTCCTTCTCTAGTAACCCGCGAATGCGACGACGCCGATAAGCAGCGCCGCCAGCATCGCAATGCCGATGAGATCACGCTCATCGAAGAACGGCCGCCTCACGCCGGCGCCTCCTGCGCCTTGGCGTGATGCCGAGACCACAACAGCACGACGGCAACCGCCGCGATGATCGCAATCATGGCGATGAGGCGACGAGCATCGATTGAAAGGCCGCCCGCGTGCGCCTGTTGCGCCGCCGCGGCGCCGGCCGCCGCGATGGCTGCCGGCGGACGCGATCGCCTTCTTCCGTCGGCGCTGCGACCGCGCCCTTGCCGTTCGCCACCGTGTCGCTCGTCGCCGGCGCGGATGCGTTAGCAGCAAGCGCCAGGGCCACGGCTTTCACGTCCGCCACCCGCCGGCCCCAACCGCGACCGAACACGGCCCAAGTGCGCAAACGTTTCAGGAAACGCAGCCGCTCGTCGCAGATCGCAATGACAATCGCCTTGGGATCGCTTGCGTTCACCGCGCGCAGGGTCAATGGGCCCAACACGCCATCCGCCTTCACGCCGACCACGCGCTGCAAGACTTTCTTCGAGCGCCCGATGCCGGAATTCACGCCATAATCGAAGACGGCGTAATCGACGCCTGCCGGCAGGTCGTCGCAAGCTTGCGCATCCCAATACTTGGCGCGGTAGATGAGCGTGGCCTCCGCGACCTTCATTGCCTTCACATCGGCGGCGGTCGCGTCCGGCTTCACGTATCTGCGATAATCATGGATCGTGATGCCGAAATTGGTCGGGCCGCCGGGATCGGCGGGATGATTGGTGTAGCCGCCCTCGTGCGCCAACAGGCGGCGCAGCGCTTCATCGTAGCTTTGTTTCGCCACGGGAGCCTCGCTTGCTCGGAATCGAATTGATTTGGAAGCGCAACGCGTCCGCGCTCGTCGTGTCGGTCAGGCCACGCGGGCGGCGGCGAAGTGATTGTAGTCCGCCGCCACGTAGCCATCGTTGGTGACGAACTGACAGCGCGCGTCGACGACATCGCCCGCGGACAGCTTCAACACCGCGCTGGTGTGCAGACAACTGCCCTGATCGATCACCGTATCGGTGATGACGCGAGCCTGCGGCGCTTCGCTGCCGTTGACGAAAAGTGTCAGCATGATCCGCGTCGGCAGGCTGGCGTTCTTCTTGAAGAGGTAATGCGCCGAAGCCTGATAGTAGCCATCGACCGTCGCCGTGAAATCGTTGTTGCTGCTCGAAAACGACGCCCTGGTCGTTGTGATTGGCGACGTTGAAGCCGATCTTCGCGAACGCACCGGCGGCATGATAGTCGTCGTAGTTCACGTAGGCCGAGAACTTGCCGCCCTGCGGATGATCGACCTTGCCGCTGCCGTTGTCGATTGACAGCCCGAGATGCCAGGTCGCCCCATCGGCGGAAACCTTCATGCTGAGATTGTCGTCGGCAACGGCGCCGATCTCGGCGCGGCCCGAATAATTGTCCTGGAACATCAACGACAATGTGTTGGCCGACGCTTCCTTGTTGAGCGTGCAGCGCAGATCGCCATCGCCACCCTCGGCCACCGTCTTCGCCGTCCACAGCGCCTTGTTGAGCTTGGCGCTAAACGGGTTGACGGCGTCGGCGGCGGTGCCGAGCCCCGAGCATTGCCAGATTCTGGATAGAGGTCACGGCGGCGAAGAAATCGCCCCAGGCCGAGCCGTCCCACGCCAAGAGCGTGCCCTCATCGACAACATAGGCGAGCCAGCCGAGCTGCGGCATCGAGAATTGCCAGTTCCCGTCCTGCCAAGCGGCGACCGCATTGTCGTGGCCGGCCCAGGCGTCGGTCGCGCCGGCCTTGACGATCCAGCGCTGGCCCTCCGCCGGCGAAGCCGGCGGCGCGGTGAGATCGCGGTCCAGCACCGCGAGTTGCACCAGCGTGTCGAGGATGCGCAGTGCTTCGTTGTGAGTGACGTGCTTCTGCGCCTGGCTGCCTTCGATGCAAGGCAGGCCAAGATTGGCCGTGTCGGTCATGGTCGTTCCAGTGCTATGGAATGAGCGTGGCGGTGGTGGTGAAGCCGCGCCCCACCGTGGCGGAAACCTGCGCGACCCTGACGGTGAGGCTCGTTTGCGCTACGCCGAAGTCGGCGATTTCATCCGCGGCGGCATAGAGCGCGCTCGGGCTCGTGACGCTGAGAGTACGGAGAACATCACTGCCGGAGAGGATGTCGAGCTCGTATCGTTCGCTGTCCTCAGCCAACGGCACCTCGCCCACCCAGCTATCGCCGTCGATGCGCGTGCGCCGGACCCAGGAGAAGGCAACGCCGTCGATGCCGCGCCGCGCCTTCAGGTGCACAGGCGAAAGCGGCATCAGCGCCGTCGCCTGCGGCGTTGCTTCAAGCGCCAGCGCGGTCGGATCGGCCGTATCGCGCCCAGCCGCCGCCACGCGCAATTGCATCGTGCGTCCCAACGCGTCGAGGCCTCGCGCAATCGTCTCGACATTGCCATTGAGCAGCACGAACGACGCGCCTGCCAACAACGGGGCGCCCATCGCCCACTCGCTGCCGGCCTGCCCGCGCAGCAGCCGCGACACGGTATAAGTCTGTTCGCCGGTCAGCTCCGCATTGGCGAACTGGATCACTTCCCACGCGCCGTCGCTGCGTTGCACCGCCGCGACGTTGGCGCCGGCGAGAACCGCGAGGTCGGTCATCGAGGTGAGCGACCCGCCATAGAGTTGAACGCGGAAGCTGGCGTCATGCCAACGCGCGGTCGGCCCCGCCGGCAGATCGTCGAGCGTCTCGCCGACCACCGCCGGCGCCGCGACGAAGCCCAGCCGGTTGAAGCTCGCGCCGTCGACCGAATTCCAGATCACTTCCGCGCCCGGCCACGGATTGGCGAACACCGCCAGCCGTGAGAGCACCGTCGGCAAGGCCGACGTCAACGTCGGCAGATCGAGCACCAGCGCGTGCACCGGCCCGACCGCCTTCGGCAGCGCCGGCGCGCGCCGGGTCGGGCTCGTCAGCGGCAGGTTGAAGACCTCCGGATCGATCGAACGCGCCTTGATGGCGCGGCTTTCGGTGTCGGAGATATGATCGAGTTCGACGAGGCGCCGCCGTCCGTTCACGGTCATGCCGATCACGTCGCCTGGCGTCAACGTCAGCCGGCTCGGCGGCAGCGCGAACTCGGCGCTGTCGCGTCCGGCCCACAGGTCCTGCAGCCAGATCTCGGCGCGGCGCACGATCTCCGCGCCGCTGCTCACCACCGCGAGGTCGGCGTGCGCGCTGCGCGTCGAATGCCCGACCAGCCGACGCGAGGCCGCCGCCGCGCGCAGGTAGTCGGCGCCGAGATCGGTATAACCAATGGACACTTCGCGCGGCAGATCGCTCTCCTGCCCGCGGGTGAACAGCGCCGGCGGCGCGGCATCGGGCAGCACCAGGTCGTCTTCCGCAAGCTCTACGAGCGGCGCGCCGCCGCGCTGGCGGAAACGCAAGGTCCCTTCCTGCTCCGCCGCCTCGAAAGCGAAGGCCTGCGCCAGTGGATCGATCATGGCGCGCGGTGCCATCGGGCGGTCGACCACATAGCCGTCGACCACGTCGGTCAGTTCGCTGGTGTCGAAGTTGCTGATGCCGGAGTCCTCCAGCAGCGCGCCAACCAGCGCATCGAGCGGCGCGTCGCCGAGCCGTCCGGTCAGCCAATGGCCGGTGTCCCAATTCGGCCCGTCGCTCCACACGTCGCTCGCCGCCGGAAACACCGGGAACGGCCGCGCGTCCCAGGTCCATAAATAGATGCGGTCGGGTGGCAGCATGCGGCCGCCGTAACCGACGAGATCGGATTGAGCGCACCGCCACCGAACGCCGGATCGAAAGCGCCGAGCACGGCTTCCAGCATGCGGCGCTGGATGGCGTCGTCACGGGCGCCATCGGAAAAATACGGCAGGCCCGATTCCGACGATTTCGGATCGGGAAAGACGCTCGGCTCGTTGGCCCCCTTGTCGACCGCCGGACAACCGATCTCGGTCAGCCATATCGGCTTGCTCTGCGGCGTCCATGCGGTCGGACTTGCAAGCTCCACGCCGCCAACGCGTTCGACATGCGGCTCAGACCAGAAATGCCAGATGTCCTTTTGCCGGAATGTCCAGGGCTTGCCGAGCCCGTCGCTGATCGGCGCGCGGGTCTGGCTCTCGCGCGCGGCCGCGTCGGCGTAATACCAGTCGTAGCCTTCGCCGCGCGCGAGATTGCCCGCGAGATAATCGATGCGGTAGATGCTGTCGCTTAAATCTCGGTCGAGAGCGTTGGCGTCGTCACGCCAGTCGGCAATCGGCGCATAATAGTCGATGCCGATGGCGTCGATCGACGACGAGGCCCATAAGGGATCGAGCGGGAAACGCACTTCGTTGGCGTCGCTATCGACCACATGCGCGCCATACTCTGTCCAATCGGCGCCGTAGGTCACTTTCGTGCCACTGCCGACGATCGCTTTGACCGACGCGGCGAGCGACACCAGCGCGTTCACCGCCGGATAGACGCCGGACGACGAACGCACGCGCGTCAGCGACTTCAATTCCGAGCCGATCAAAACGGCATCGACGCCGCCGGCGTCCACCGCCAGATGCGCGTAGTGCAGCACCATGTTGCGGTAATTCCAAGCGTCCGCACCGCCGCTGAAGAAGGCATCGACTTGGTCGCCCGCGGCCGCGGTACCGTCGGGAGAGCTTGGCCGCCCCGGCGCCGGATCGCAGGTGATGCGCCCGCGCCATGGATAAGCCAGCTGTGACGACGCCCCGGTCCAGGGATCGGCGAGGCCGTTGCCGGCCGGGATATCCATCACCACGAATGGATAGAGCGTGACCTTGAACCCGCGCGCCTTCAAATTGGCGATCAGATCGCGCACGCTGTCATCCGACGGCGTGCCGCCATAGGCCGGGCGGCCGTCATAGGTCGAGACCAGCCGTGCGCTGGCGCGGTCGACGCCGGCCACCGACCAGGTGCCGCCGAAGGTCGACTTCTCCCGGTTGTCGATCGCCGGCACGATGCGGCATTCGCCGCAGCGCAGATCGGTGCCGAACCAGGCGACCACCAGCGCGACATTCTCCACCCCAGGCGCGACCGCTTGCAGCGCGTCGATCGACGCCACCGCATCCGACGGCGCGTAGCTGACGTGCCGGTTCTCCGGCGCCGACTGCCCCGGCCCGAGTTGCTGCACGATCGTTTCCGGCGCATAGCCGAACTCGGTGGTGCCGGGGATCAGCGTCACCGCGCGCGCCATCTTTTCCAGCTTGCCGATCGGCCGCACCACTTCGAACGACAATTGCGGAATGCGGTTGCCGAAGTCGGCCACCGGCAGCCGTTCGAACACCACATAGGCAAGCCCGCGATAGGCCGGCGCGTCGCCTTCCTTGGCGACGATCAACGGATCGGCGGTCTGGCTCTCGTCGCCCTTATAGATGCGCACGTTGAGCCCACCGATATCGAGCGGCTTGCCGTCGGCCCAGATCCGCTGCACGTCGCCGATCGATCCCTCGCACAGGCCGACCGCGAGATTGGCGAAGTAGGAATAGCTGGTCGTGGTGGTTGTCGTAGTGGTCGTTGTCCCGCCGCCGCCACCGAAGCCTTTGCCGCCGCCGCTGCTGCTGGTCGTCTCGGAGGTGGTCGTGGTCGACGTCGTCGTGACCACCTCTTCAAGATTGGTAGCCCAGATCACCTGGCCTGAAAGTCGCGCCCGGCCGTAGACGCGCGGGATCGGTGCGCCTTGCGTCGAGGCCATCACCGAAAGATCGGCGAGCCGCGGCCCCTCGACGCTGCGTTCGCGATGACGTTCGACGCTGGTGGCGAACAGCGACTGATCGATGAGACGGCCCGCCACCGCGCCGATCACGCGGCCGGCAATGGCGCCAGCCGAGCCGAACGCCGCGCCGCCGGCGGCGCCGCCAGCCACTGAAAGAACGAGTGCTGCCATGATGATGAGTCTTCGATAAGGCACAGCATCGTGTCCCGGGTGCTGCGCAACATGAAATGTTGCGCTGCTAACCCGGGACCCCGGTTTGCAACTTTTGGAAGCTGGGTCCCGGGTCTGCGGCGCAGCGTTTCACGCTGCACCGCGCCCGGGACACGCGCCTCTCACTCCACCACCCCCGGAAACCGGAACGCATAGGCCAAACGCCGTCGCCACCACGGCGCCAGCGCGACTTCCGCGACCGCGGCGCCATCGTGAGCATGCACCATCTTATTGTCCGTGGTGACGATGGCCGCGTGCTTGGCCGGCATGCCCGCGCGCCAGCGGAACAGCAGCACGTCGCCCGGACCGAACGCATCGCATTCGATCGGAGTCAGATGACGCCCCGCCGCTTGCGCCAGCGTTTCGCGGCCACGCGCTTCCGCCCAGTCGGGCGCATAAGGCGGCGGCCGCTCGGGCTCCGGCCCGACAACGCCGCGCCAGACGCCGCGCACCAGCCCGAGGCAATCGCAGCCGACACCTTTGAGCGACGCCTGGTGCCGGTAAGGCGTGCCGATCCAGTCGCGCGCCTCGGCGACGATGTCGGCACGCGCGATCGCTTTGGAGATCGTTTCGGTCATTACGATTTGATCAGGCTGCTGCCGTCGTAGCCGGGCTCGCCTTGCACCGGATAGCTGACGACGAAATCGTTGCCGGGAATGTGCGGAAAGCCGCGGAAGTTCGCTGCGTTGCTGAAGCGGCTCTGGCACGTCGCAAACAGCTTGTCGCAGCCGGCGGTGACGGTGAAGGCGTCACCGACCGCAATCGGCTGCGCCATTGCCTGCCACAATGCCAGAGTCACGCTTGAATCCTTGCCGTGCGACTTCACCTCCATGCCGAGCCCCGCATTGGCGCCACTGGTGAAGGTGAGTTTGCCGGCAGCGAACCAACCTTCCGCGAACCCGTCGAGCCCGCTCGCTGTGAAGCTGGAAGTGCCAGTCATCGCGGTGACATTGCCGCTGCCCTTGTAAGCCGCGCTCGTCAGATCGACCTTGCAGCGCGCGTCGCCGAGATCGACCGAGCAGCGGGCGGCGAACAGCCGGCCGGACTGTTCCGCCAGCTTTTGCGTCACGCCGCGCACTTCCGCGGTGAACGCCGGGCCTTCGCGCTTGACCTCGCCCAGCGTGCCGGCGGCGAGCTGCACGCGTAAACTTGGCTCGCTCCAGTCCACCAACCACAGCTCGACCGCCGCCGCGTCGTAAAGCCCGGCGGCAAGATCGTCCTCGTTGAGCGTGTCGTCGCTGAGCGCGCCGGAGATCTCCGAGCCGGTCACTGCAAGATCGAACGCCTGTGTCGCCTCGCTGCCGCTCAGCCCCGTGCCGGCGCGACAGGTCACACTATCGAGCGCGACGTCCTCGTCGTGGTCGGTGAAACCCTGGCTCACGCCATCGGCGCGCGCGATCACCCAGCAGCGGCACAGCGTAGTGGCGCCGCCATCGAGCTTGGCCTGTAGGTCGGGAGGAATGGTGCGCATGGATCAGATCCGGATTTCCACCAATGGGATCTTCGGAATGGCGCCGGCCGCGAAGGCGGAGAGATCGACCTCGAGATAATCGGTGTCGAAGCGCACCGGCACGTCGAACAGAAAGCCGGCGGTGATGGTCGTGCCGCTGGCCGGAATATGGCCGGCCAGGAACGTCACGATGCCCGTCGTGGGATCGACGGAGAAATCGGTAGCTTCCGTCTTTTCGGCACTGTCCACCGCCACCCGCACGCTGCCCGCGACCGGCTTGGCGATCGGCCGCTGATAAGGCGAATAGACCGAGCCGTAGGTCTTCACCAGTTGGAACGCGGCGGTGGTGCCGTCACCGGTGCCGATGAGCTGGTCGCTCGGCGCCACGCCTGCGTCCGGCGCGGCAGAGGCATGATCGAGCCGGTCGCGCCAGCGGAAACCGTAGAGCCGCCCCCGCCGCTCCTCGAAGAACGCCACCACGTCCGACAGCGCGTCGTAGGTCTTGACGCCGTAGCCGGCATCGTAGCGTCGGCGCGAATGTTTCCAACGCGCGTTGCGCTCCTCGGCGCCGGAGCCGAGCGCTACCACGTCGGTGCGCCGCTCGGGCCCGCCCGCGCTCTTCAGCGAGATATCGAGCGGGAACAGCACGTCGTGAAAGGATGACATCACAAGCTCCGCTGGCCGCGCGCCACCGCGCGCGCGATCTGTCCGGTGATGTAGGCTTCCGAACGATGGAAGCTCGACAGGTCCGGCGTATTGATCTGCACGGTCACGTTGGGTGCCGCCTGCCCGCTCATGGCGACGCCGAGCCGGCCGTCGGCGCCGCGCGTCAGCGGTACGATCGCCTCCGGTCCGGCTTCACCTGCGAGACCGAGGCCGCCGTTCGAAAGCGGAAAGTAGGTCGGCGCGCCGATCACCCCGCCGGCCGCGAACGGCTTGATCGCGCCCATCGCATTCAGGCTGATCTTGCCGCCGCCAAAGATGCCGCCGAAGATATCGGTCAGACTGCCCGACAACCCGCCCGCTGCCGACTTGAGCGCGCTCTTCACCGCCAGCTCCGACAACTTCAGCGCCAGCGATTTCAGCACGTCGTCGAACTGCTTGCCGCCGCGCACGGCCTGCGTGAAGGCGTGGGTCATGGCGCCGGCGAAGCCGCCGACGTCGAGCTTCAGCTTGTCGGTCTTGCTCTGGATCAGGTCGAGCGTGTTCGACAGGTCATTGGCGGCGCTGCTCGCCGCGTTCACGTTCGATCCGGGGTCAACGAAGCTCATCGGGATAACTCTTCATCAGTTGCGCCAGGCTTTCGCGGTCGAGCGGCGACGTGTGGCCGGTCACGGTTTCGATGGCATAAGCCAATTCGCGCGGCGTCATGCGCCAGAACGCTTCGGGCGAAAGCCGCAGCACGCCGAGCCCGAACCCGATCGCCTGCTGCCAGGGAAAGGGCTGCATCTTTGCCGGCTCATGTGCCAAACGTCGCCTCGATCAGTTCGGCGGCGATGCGCACATAGCCCTGCGCGCCGCCCTCCACTTGCATCGTTGCGACCTCATCGTCGCTCACCTGTTCGCCGGCGCCGCGCAGGCCCGCGGCGATGATGCGCGTGAGATCGCGCGCGGTCAGCCGGCCGCTGCCAAAGCGCTCCGTCAGCGCCACCAGGTCGTCGGCGCCGAAGGCGGCTTCGAGCTCAGCCAGCGCGCCGAGCGTCAGCACCAGCGTGCGCCGCGCGCCGCCGATCTCGGCCTCGATCTCGCCGCGATGTTTGTTGGCCATGGCCGAAGCCCCCTACGCCGCCGCGAACGTCAGCTCGCCCGCCAACTCCAGCGTCATGGTGTAGGTGACCTCGCCGTTGTGCTCACCGGCGAATTCCAGCGTGGTGATCTGGAACGACCCCTGCATCGTCCCGAAAGCGGGAATGACGATCTGGTAGTTCACCACCGTGCCGTCGAAGAAGGTCTGCCGCATCAACGCGTCGGTCGAAGCATCCTTGAACAGCCCCTGCCCCGACACCGAGGCGCGCTTGACGCCGGCGCCGTCGAGCAGTTCGCGCCAGCGGTTGGCCGATTCCGCGTCGGTGACGTCGACGGTTTCGGCGTTGAAGGAAAGCCGGCGCGTGCGAAGCCCGGCTACGGTGGTGAAGCCCGTGCCGTCGGCGATCTTGACGAGCAGGTCCTTGCCTTTTTGAGCGGTCATCGAATTCGTCCTTTTGGCTTTAAGCGGGCTCCGTCACGGCGCGGAAGCGCACCAGCGCGTGATAGGTGCGGCCGTCGGCTTCGCGCCGGACGTCGGCGACGGCGAAGCGGAAATTGACCAGCGTGTGCTCGGCGAGCGTCAGCGGCGCATCGTCGAGCGCCTGCAGCAGCGCGCCGGCGATCATGTGCGCTTGCGCGTGACCGCCCTGGCGCGACCAGGCGTGCAAGGTGAGCTGATGCTCTTCGCTGGCGTCGCCGTCGGTCGCATAGTCGTTGATCCTGGTTTCGCCCAGCGTGACGTAGGGAAACGCGGCCGCGCGCGGCGGCTCGTCGTAGATCTTGGGGCCGCCGAGCAGCGCGCTGAGCGCGGCATCGGCAACGAGCGCGTCGTGCACGGCGGCACGCAGTGCGGCGGCAGCGGCAGTGGACATGGATGAGCCTCTGTTCAGTCTTCGCGCTCTTCCGCCTCGACCTCGAGGAAGCAGCGGTCCGCGGACAAGCGCGCGGCAATGACGCGATAGACATGCGCGCCGTCGACGAAGCGATGACGCGTGGTGACGTCGTCGCGCGCGCGCACCGTGATGCGAAACCGCAAAGCGGCGCCCAGGCTGCCGGCGGCGATGTCGGCGCTCGCAGAGAGCGGCACGACTTGCGCCCACAGCGTCGCCACCGCCTGATAGCTGCGGGTGACGCCGCCCTCGCCGTCGGCGCTCTCGACCGGCGCTTGCAGCACCAGTCGGCGGTTCAAGTCGCCAATGCTTGTTGCGGCCGTGCTCATAGCGACAGCACCCGGTAAGGCGCGAGCAACGCGGCAACCGTCTGCGGCAATTCCGCGCGCGACGTGCCGTTCGCCACCAGGGCGCGGTTCTCGTACCAGTGCGCCACCAGCAGACGGATCGCCTGTTCGAGCGGCTCCGGCACATCGCTCGCGGCATCGCCGTAGCCGACGACGACATCGAGCTCGATGCCGGCTACCAGCCGGCCCGGCATCGGCAGCGCCCAGGGTGCGAACGCCAAGGCCGAGGCGGCGAGAGCGAGCACAAAATTCTGCGTATCGACATCGCGCGCGGTGCCGTCTTCGTCGTAAACGCGCGCAGCGGTCAACGTCTGCAACGGCGCCGGCAGCACGTCGATACGCCCGTCCTCCGGCCAGCTATCGCGCGACAGCCGCCAGCTTTGCGTGATGAGCGCGCGCCGCGTCTGCGCCTCCACGTGGATGCGCGATCCCGCAATCAACGCGGTGATGATGTCGTCGTCATCGGACGTTTCGACCCTCAGAAACGTCTTCATGTCGGCAAGCGCGATCGGCTCGACCGCCGGCGCGGCGAGAAGAAGTGATGGCATGATTTTTCTCGTCAGTTGACAAAACCCACAGCCCAAGGCTCAACAGCGCCATGCGCCGCGTCATCACCCTATTGGCCGCCCTCGCCCTGGCGCCGCTTTGCGCCCCCGCCTTCGCCGTCACCGGCCAGGCGCCGCCGGCCGCCTTGTGGGCGGCGCGGCCGATCGTGATGGTTGTCGATCAGAACGGCGATCTGTGCACCGGCACCGCGCTCGCGCACGACCTGGTGCTGACGGCGGCGCATTGTGTCATGCGGCCGCTGCGCTACCACGTGAAGGAATTCCAGACCGGCGAGACGCTGCCGGTCGAAGCAATCGTCCGCCACCCGCGCTTCAACCCGCGGGCCTATGCCGAAAGCCGCGCCACCGCCGACCTCGCGCTCGTCAAACTCGCGCGTCCGTTGCCCGCGGTCGTGGTGCCGGCAGCGCTCGGCGCCGCCCGGCGCGTGAAGGACGGCGAGACGCTCACCATCGCCGGCTTCGGCACCACCGCCGATTTCACGCCCGATGGCCTCGGCGTGCCGCGCATGGCGACCCTTGCCGTGACGGGCCACCCCGGCTCGCTGCAAATTCGTTTGGTCGATCCCAAGACGCGCAACGCTAGCCACGGCCTCGGCGCCTGCACCGGCGATTCCGGCGGCCCGGCCTATGATGGCCTCGGCCCGCTGGTGATCGGCGTCATCAGTTGGACCACCGGCCCCGGCAACACCGAAGGCTGCGGCGGCCTCACCGGCCTCACGCCGCTGCTTCGCTATCGTTCCTGGATCATCGACACCGCGCGCAAGTTCGGCCGGCATCTCTAGCGCGCGGCATCACGCGCATTTTCCCGTTCGCCTTCAAACTTCGCTAACCGCGTCCCGGAACGCCCGCTTAACGCTCGCGGCCGTAAGACCAAGAGCCATGAGCAGCGTCAGCGCCATTGCCATGTCGGGCCTCAACGCCGCATCCCTGCGGCTGCAGGTGTCGGCCGAGAACGTCGCCAATGCGGGCTCGTCCGGCCCGCTGCCAGATGCGGCCGCAAACGGCAGCTATCCAAGTGCTTATGGTGCGAAGCGCGTCGATCAAACCGCCAATGCCAATGGCAGCACCAGCGCGACGGTCGGCACGGCCTCACCCGCAACCGTCGCCGCTGTACGATCCCTCCGCGCCCTATGCCGACAGGCCAGGGCATGGTGGCCGCGCCCAACGTCAATCTCGCCAGCGAGATCGTGCAGCAGCTCACGGCCCAGCTCAGCTTTGCCGCCAACGCACAGCTCGTGAAGGCCGACCACAAGATGACGGCCTCGCTGCTCGACGTCGTCGCGTAGGTTCGAGCGCCTCGCACTCGCGTCTTGATTGCAGCCATCATGGTTGTCCGCCTCACCCCACCCCGCTAGGCTTTGCCCCACCAGGGGGACGAGGCCATGACGCGTGGGGGCGCGACGAGGTTCTCATTATTATTCTACGCGGGTGGCGTCTGCGTCTTCGGCCTGTTGGCCGCCGCGCCCGCCGGTGCAGTCGTGCTTGGCAACACCTCCTCACTCGATAGCTTCACCGTCCGTGTCGTCGGCCGTGATCACTGCAGCGGCGTCGTCATCGCCCGCCGCGCGGTCGCCACCGCCAGCCATTGCGCGCGCCGCGGCGCCCGTGTGGTCACCGGCAGCGGCAGCATACGCGTCATCGGTTCGTCTCGGAGCGCGCGGCTCGGCGACGGCCGGCGCGTCCATGCCGGCGGCGACGCGGTGATCCTGCGGCTCGCCGCACCGTTGCCGCCCGGCGTCAGCGCCGCGCCACTCGGCCGCGGCGCGGGCGATCGCTTCATCATTGCCGGCTACGGCACCACCGACGAACACGCCGGCGGCGCCTTCGGCGCGTTGCACCAGGCCAGCCTGGTGCGCGCGAGAGGCCGCGCTTTGGTCGATCCCAATCGTGCCGGCGGCATGGGCGCCAGCGCCTGCTTCGGCGATTCCGGCGGCCCGGTGATGCGCGGCGGCGCGCTCGTCGGCGTCATCACCCGCGCCAACTATCCGGGCAAGCGCATCGCCTGCGGCTACTACACGCGCTGGGCGCCGATCACCGTATCCGGCCAAGCGCGTGCAGTGTCCTATGATGCAATGTCCTATGAGAGTGCCGGCGCGCCGGCCACCGCCCGGCACCACCGCCGCGTCCATCGCAAGCGCTTCCGCCGCGCCCGCCATCATCGGCGCCATGCGCGACGGTCGCGCAAGCACGAAGCCAAAACACGGTTCAATTTGTTCGATCCGATCGACGCCGCGAATTGAATGACAAAAAAGCGACGGCTGTGTCGCGTTCGTGTTCAGCGCAACGCCAGAGCAAATGGCATTGATTCGTCGACATCGATGAGCCGTTCCGTGCTTTTTGCCAACACTTCGAGTGGCATACGCACGGCAAATTCAAAGCGACCGACGCGCTCCGTAAAGCCCGGTGGCACATCATTGCGCTCATATGCACCGAGGATCAGACACGGACCGACCTCGCGAGATGGCTCTCCGCGACGGCCGACGGCGATCGATTGCGCCCAGTCAAATGTCACCACGCGGGCGCCTTCCGGCGCTGCGCCAGACGCGGCAGCAAACTCCCGCGCCTTTTGCAGCGCAGCCTCGGACACGCGGATCGTGCCGGGCGCGATAAAGACTTCGTCGAGAATCTTCCTTCGGTCAGCCATCATCAGCCTCCCACCGGACGTCGAAACCATATTGTCTGGCTCGCCCAGCTCTTCAGCGCGGCAACATCCTGACTACCGCTGCAGAATAATCCCAGGAAAATGGTGCCCAGCTCCGGTGCGTGTTATGGTGGTGCCATTGGGGCAATCGTAGACGACCTTATGCGTCCCGTCACCGTAGAGAACTCTCGCGCCAGCCGTACAGATTGAGATAACGGTTCCCGCGACCCTAATGCGCCTTGGCTTATCTTGCTCGCCCCCGCCGGCAGCCGGCACGTTAGATGATGATCGAGGGCCCGAACCGTTGCCCACTCCCTCGCTTGTCCACTGGCCGCCATCGGAATTGCCCGCCGGCACGCGCGGCTGGTCTGGACTGTATTTGCGCTCAAAGCATTCGTAGAGATCGAAAGGCAATTCCGCTTCACAGCAGGGCCTGACGAAGCGCCCCCAGTCGGGGCGAATGTAGCGATGTGCGTCAGGACGCATCCGCGCTTCGCGCTCTCCTCAGGATGAGGCGGCGATAGGCATGCGACTCCTGGATCGCCCGCTTGCGCGGGCGATGACAGCCGAATGTGTTGCGCCGCCGTACGCTCACTTACGACGCCGCGAACTTCATCACCTTGATGGCGTCGAAGTCCTGCACGCCGCCGCCCACGCGCTTGGTCGTATAGAACAGCACGTAGGGCTTGGCGCTGAAGGGATCGCGCAGCACGGAAACGCCCGCGCGGTCCACCACCAGGTAGCCGCGGGCGAAGTCGCCGAAGGCGATCGACAGCGAATCCGCCGCGATATCCGGCATGTCCTCGGCCTCGATCACCGGGAAGGTCATCAGCGAGGCGCGCCCGCCCGCCACCGCCGGCGGCTGCCACAGGTATCCGCCGGTCGAGTCCTTGAACTTGCGGATGAGGCTTTGCGTCTTGCGGTTCATCACGAAGGCGCCGTTCTGGCGGTAGCCGGCGTTGACCGCATAGATCAGGTCGACCAGCACGTCGGACGGATCCGACGCCGGAAAGGCGCCGGCCGCGCCGCTCGCCACGGTGCCGATATTGCCCCAGGTCCAGGAGCCGTTGTCGACCGTGGTGTAGGAGAGGAAACCCTTCGGCTTGTTCGAGCCATCGCCGGTCACGAACGCCGTGCCCTCCTGGGCGGCGAACACCTGTTCGACCTCCTGCGCGATCCACTGGTCGATGTTGACCACCGAGTCCTCCAGCAGCGTCGCCGTCGCCGCCGGCTGCGCATAGAGCTCCATGGCCGGGAACGACAGTTCGTCGAGCGTCGGTGACGTCGTCTGTGTGCGCGCGTCGGTCTCGCCCACCCAGCCAACCGCGGGGCCTGTGGTCATGAACGGCTTCTTGTAGACATTGCCGGAGATGGTGCGCACGCCAGCAATCGACCGGATCGGCGAGATCGCCGTGAGCCGCTGGCCGATCATGCTCTCGACCTCGGGCGGCACCAGGTAGCCGCCGTCCGCGTTGGAGCCGACCGACAGCGCCTTCTGCTCCAGCGCGCGCAAGGTGCCGGTTTCGCCGGCGCGCACGTAGGCTTCGAACGCGGCCTTGTGCTCGAGCGCGGAGGCGCTGCGCGCCGCCTTGTCGGCGCCGATTGCCGGCCGCGCGCCCTTGAGCGTGATCTCGTCGAGCCGGCGGGCCTGGGCGTCGATCGCCGCGTCGATGCGGGCGAGCTTCTCATCGAGGACGACGTCGCCGCCCTTCTTGTCGAGCCGCTCGTCGTTCGTTTCCTTGAAGGCCTCGAAAGCGCGCATCATCTCGCCGTGCGTCACCACCGCGTCGTGCGGGATGCCGGCTTTGGTCTCAAGTCCGTCGTGGATGTCGATGTCCATTGATGGTTCTCCTCGTGAGTTGTTGCGTTGCTACGTTCCCCGGATGCAGCGCAGCGCGTAGCGGTGCGCTGCTGATCCGGGGTCGTTTCGAAATTCAACGACTGGAACGGCCCCGGGTCTGCGGCGCAGCACTGCGTGCCGCGCCGCGCCCGGGGGACGCAGCCACCGACCCCGCCCATTCCCTTTCAGCGCGCGTGCGCTGCGGTGAAGCCTGCGGCGGGGAGGACGCCTGCTTCACCGCGTGCACGCGCGCGCCCGCCAGCAGCGGGAAGGTGACGATAGAGATCTCCCACAGGTCCACCGCCATGAGGCTGCGCACCCGGGTCTTGGGATCGATGCGGCCGCGCACGGTGCGAAAGCCGATCGACAATCCGTCGATGGCGCCGGCGCGCAACAACGACAACAGCTCGCGCCCGCGGGTCACTTCCGGTATGAGCCGCCCGCGCGCGTAAAGCCCGCGCGCGTCCTCGTGCAGGTCGAGCCACACGCCGACCGGCTCGGCCGGGTCGTGCTGGAACAGCATGGGGATGCGGTTGATGCCGCGCGTCCTCAGCGTGTCGGCGAACGCCCCGCGCATCACCTTGTCGCGCGCCTGGTCGATCGCGCCGAACAGGCTGGCGTAGCCTTCCACCGTGCCGTCTGGCTCGATGCGGGTACGCGGCGCGAACACGGTTGCGACGGTAGGTTCGGCCTGGGATGCGAGCATGATTCTTCCTTCGCCCTCCCCGTTGCGAGCCGGGTTGGGTGTCAGCGCCGTCGGATGGAAAGAACGTCAGCGCTTGCGAGAGCGCCCCTTCGCCTTCGCCGCCTTGGTCGCGCGCGGCGGGTTCTTGCGGCGGGTGGCGCGGTCGAGATGGCTCAGGAATTCGCGGAACACGTCGAGGTGGTCGCGACGGCGCTTGGTTTCCTGCTCGGCTTCGCCGCGGATCGAACGCAGCACGGTGTGAAGCGGGTCCATCAGTTCCCTCCGGATGATCGGAACGTGTCGTTGAAGCGCGCGAGCTCGCGCACGAAGTCATCAAAGCGCCGGCTGGCGGCGGCGAGTTCCTTCAGCGCGAACCAGGCGAGCGCGCTCGCCGACGTCGCCCACAGGAACAGCGCCAGGTGCGCGAGATCGCCCCGGCCCGCGAAGGTGTCGATCAGGTTATTCATCGGTAACTTGCAGCTTGGCCCGCGGGGGTCTAAGGAAGCGCCTCGGGCGATGCCTTTCGCATGGAGACAAAGATGCGATTTTTATGCGCCGCCCTGCTGCTGCTCGCGGGCGTTGGCACGGCGGCGGCCAGTATCCGCATCGATCAATCGCACTACAAAAACGGCACACTGACGATTGTCGGCCGGACCGACCCGAACCAGCCTGTCGTGCTCGACGGTAAATACAAGACCACGAGCAACGCCGACGGCGGTTTCAGGTTCGCCGTACACGAAAAGCCGTTCACCTGCATGAGCGACATCCGCTCCGGCACCAGCGACTATGGCGCGGTCATCGCCGGCTGCCTCGATCCCGGCTTCGACGGCGCCTCGGAGTCAATCGACACGCTGCCACCTGTCGGATCGTCGGACGCGCCGAAATCGATGAAGAAAGCCGCGGCCAAACCGAAGGCCTAAGGCCCAAACGCATCCCCGCCCGGCACGGCGCCGTAACCGGTTGCCGCGCGCTTTTCGTTGACGGTCAGGAACGGCGCCTTGGTCACGCGCTCCCACAGCGCGGCGCGGTCGCCCGAGAGCGCTTCGACCCGGTCGGTGTCGATGGCGAGCGTCAGCCCATCGCCGAATGATCGGCGCCAGCCACTGCGTCAGCGCCGCCGCCATGCGGCCGCCGAGCGGCAGCACGGTCTGGCGCCAGAACACGCGGCTTGCCTCCTGATAGTTCGAATAGGTGTTGTCGCCGGGAATGGCGAGCAGCATCGGCGGCACCCCGAAGGCGAGCGCGATCTCGCGCGCGGCGGCGTGCTTGGCCTCCATGAAGTCCATGTCCTTGGGGCTGAGCGACATCGCCTTCCAGTCGAGCCCGCCTTCCAGGATCAGCGGCTTGCCGGCGTTGGCCGCGCCCTGATATTGCCGGTCGAGCTCCGCCTTCAGCCGCTCGAACTGCGCTTCCTGCAGCAGGAAGCCGTCCGGCCCCGCATAGACCAGCGCGCCGGAAGGCCGCGCCGCGTTATCGAGCAGCGCCTTGTTCCAGCGCGCCGCGCTGTTGTGGGTGTCGACCGCCACCGCGGCGGCTTCCAGCGGGCTTAGGCCGTAGTAGTCGTCGAGCGGATTGATCAGCGTCAGATGCAGGATCGGGGGCTGCGGCAAGTCCTGCGCAAAGCGCACGGTCGAACCCGCGACGGTATAGTCATAGCCTTGCGGCCAGCCGTCCGGCCCCGGCACCACCTTCATGCGGTCGGGACGCAGCGCGTAGAGTTCGCGCACCTGATTACTGCCGTCGTCTTCGAGACCGACCGCCTCGACATAGCCGTTGCCGGACAGCAGCAGATGCGTCGCCACGGTATCGAGGAACGACGCGCCATCCTGGCGCGGGTTCGGCCGCGCCAACAGGTCAAGCAATGGGTGGCTCGTATGCTCGCGCCCGCCCTCGTAGAGCACGAACGACAGCGACCCCACCGCCTCCGCGACCAGCCGCACCGCGCGGTAGACGATGGCGTTACGGGCAAAACCCTCGCGCGTCAGCGCCGCGTAGTCACGCGGTGTCCAGCGCGCCCGCCCGCCCGATTCCAACGCGATCAGCGCCCCGGTGCGCGACACCTTCTGCTCCGGCGCGGCGATGAGCTTCTTCAACCGATCGAACATGTTTGATCCTTTTGTCGCAGCCCGCCGCCTTGTGCAAACCCACCGACAGGCGCACCATTCCGCGCTCAACGTGGCCGGGAGCCTTTGCCATGACCGTCGAACGGGACGTCCTCGCCCATTACCGCCACGGCTCGCTGGAGCAGGCGCTGCTCGCCGGCCTCGTTGCCGCCGGCAAGGATCCCGACAAGCTTAACCTCGACGATGTCGCCGCGGCGGACGAATTCCACATCGGCGGGCGCCAGGCGACCGTCGATCTGGCGACCGAGATCGCGCCCGCGGCCGGCATGCATCTCATCGACATCGGTTCTGGCCTCGGCGGGCCGTCGCGCTTCTTCGCGCAGAACTACGGCTGCCGCGTTACCGGCGTCGACCTCAGCGAGGAATACGTCATCACCGCCGGCTCGCTGGCGCGCCGCACCGCGCTCGACGGCCGAGTCGACTACCGGGTCGCAAGCGCGCTCGAACTGCCCTTCCCCGATAATTCCTTCGATGCCGCCTACATGCAGCACGTCGGCATGAACATCGCCGACAAGGCGAAGCTGTTCCACGAAGTGCATCGCGTGCTTAAAGACGGCGCCACCTTTGCGCTCTACGACGTCATGCGCACCGGCGAAGGCCAGCTCGCCTTTCCGGTGCCGTGGGCCTCGAACGAAACGGAAAGCTTCCTCGAGCCGCCGGAAGTTTATCGCGCGCTGCTTTCCGCCGATGGCTTCGAGGTCATCAAGGAGCGCAACCGCGCAGAAAATGCGCTTAACTTTTTCAAGGCCATGAAGGCGAAGACCGCGACGAGCGGCCCGCCGCCGTTCGGCCTGCATATCGTCATGGGCGACAACGCGCCGCAGAAGGTCGCCAACATGGTCGCGCTGATCGAGGCAGGCTTGATCGCGCCGGTCGAGATGATCTGCCGCCGCGTCGCGGCCAACCCGCACGCGGGGAATGTGTGAGGCCCGTGTCCCGGTTGATGAAAGAAAGCGAACCGGGGTCCCGGATCAGCAGCGCACCGCTTTGCGCTGCGCTGCGCCCGGGACACAAGCCTGAGAAGGCCTCGCAGCCCCGTGTCCCGGGTGCTGCGCAACATGAAATGTTGTGCTGCTAACCCGGGACCCCGGTTGGCTTAGGTGTACCGACGATGAAGACCTATTACGTCTACATCCTCGCCAGCCGCTACCGCGGCACCATGTATGTCGGCGTCACGAACGATCTCAGCCGCCGCCTCAGTGAACACAAAACCGGTGCGGTTCCCGGTTTCACCAAGGCGTATGCCGTTTCCAACCTCGTTTATGTCGAAGAATACGCTTCAATCGCCGATGCCCGCGCCCGTGAGCGCCAACTCAAGCATTGGCGCCGCGAATGGAAGTTTGAGCTGATCGAAGCTGAAAACCCGCGTTGGCGTGATCTCAGCGACATGCTCTGACTTGCGGCTCGGCTAAGGAAAGCGAACCGGGGTCCCGGGTCTGCGGAGCAGCACTTCGTGCTGCACCGCGCCCGGGACACAGGGCCGAGAACGCATCGCAGCCTCGTGTCCTGGGTTATTTTTCTGGCGGATCGCGCCCCCCTAAATCCCCCTCACCCTTGGCTCCGCCCTGGCCCCATGCGTCAGCGCCGTCACCGCCCACACCAGCGCATCCAGACGATCCGGCGAGCGGCCCGACGACAGCCCGTCGAGGCCGAAGTCGACCATCTCGTCTTCCAGCGCCGGAAAGGTGCCGACGTGATGCACCCGGCCTTGTTCGTAGAGCTGCGCCACCGGCTCTGCCCGCAGATACTTGCCGCGCGTCGCGCGCACCGCCATCACCGGCACGTTGGCATCGACCTCGCGAATGACCGCGCGCACCATGTCGCCGCCGAAGTTCATCTCCGCCACCAGCGCGTCGGCCTGTAGCCTTCGCCACAACGCGATCGCCTTGGTCGCCCAGCCCTGCGGCGACAAGCCCGGCGCGCTTTCATCCGCCAGCACATAGACCGCGCCTTCGCCGTCGCGCCCGGCGGCGACCAGGCCGCAGGCGTCGGCGCCGGCGCGCGCCGAACCGGGCGGATCGATCGCCACCACGATGCGCATCAGCGCCGGTGCGTCCGTCACGCGCGCGGCTTCGATGCGCGCCCTGGTCCACAGCGCGTCGGGGCGCTCCTCGATCAGCTCGCCCTCGATCTCCTGCCGCCCCAGCCGCGTGCCGTGATAGCGCTGCAGTACCGTCTCGACGAAAGCCGGCGCCAGATTATAGGCGTTGACGCGCGTGCCGGCGTGAGTGATGGCCGTGCGATCGTCGGCGATCAGCCGCTTCATCAAATCGGTCGGCCGCGGCGTGGTCGTCACCACCTGCCGCGGCCGCCCGCCAAGGCGCAGCCCGAACTGCAGCATATCGAAGGTTGCTTCGGCATGACGCCACTTGGCGAGCTCGTCCAGCCAGGCGGCGGAGAACTGCGGCCCGCGCAGGGACTCCGGATCTTCCGCCGAAAAAATTTGCGCCACCGCGCCGTTCTTCCATTTGAGCCGCCGCCGCGTCGCCAGCCATTCCGGCCGCTCGTCGTCCCGATGCACGGCGAGTACGCCGGACACGCCCTCCACCATCACCTCGCGCGTCTCGTGCTCGCCCTCGCCGATCAGCGCGATGCGCGCCTTGGGATCGGATAGCGCCACGCGGCGCACCCATTCGGCGCCGGCGCGCGTCTTGCCGGCGCCGCGCCCGCCCAGGATCAGCCAGGTGGTCCAGTCTTCGCCGCTGTTGGCGCGCTCGGGCGGGAGCTGATGATCGATCGCGACCGGCTCGAAATCGGCGCCGATGGCGTCAAGCCACTCCGGTCTCTGACTCAGGAAGAACTCGGCCAGCGCTAGCTTGTCGAGCTTCAATAAATGCGCGTATCCGTCGCGCAAGTTCGAAACGGAATTCGTCAACGTCGCGGGGTACGGGGTCGTCGTTGCTTTCATCGGGCGTGCTTGCTTCAGGCGGTCGGGAAACCGCGGCCAATTCATGGAGCGTGCGCGACACGCCGGCGAGCGTGCGGCCGTCGCGTTCGGCTTCGGCGCCGTCGGCGGGATCGATTTTCTTGAGCACCCGCTCGACGGCGTCCATCGTGCACTCGACCGCGTCCTGAATCCGCGCCGCGACCGCAGCCCGGCGTTCGTCGGACATCGGCACGAGCTCGGTGCCCTCGCCGGGCGGCGCGTCGCTCGTCATGGCCGCAATCACCGCCCCGCGCGCCGCATGGTGCAGATCGATCGGCAGCGTCGGGATGCGCCGGCGTTGCCAGCCCCATTCCCGGACGCGGTTTTCCAAGGTCCGGCGGCAAATACCCATGTGGGCGGCGATGTCGCGCATGGGCGTCAGCGTCCGTTCGTAGAGCCGTTTGCCCTCTGCGACCCGATCAGCCGGAATTTCGATTTTGTGAGCGGCCATGGCCTCCCCCCAACGAAAAACGCGCCGGCGAAGAGCCAGCGCGTCAGAGCGTTTTCAAGCGAAGCGGAATCGCGACAAGACAAAAATTCAGGCGCATTCACTGTTGCCGTGGAGCAGTGAAGGCGTCCTAGCCGCGAACCCAATTGTGGAGCGTGAGGTATTCCTACCTCAGTAGCGTCACGCTGTCAATAGAGTCCTAGGATTATTTTGAAGATATTTTGGGGGCTGGCGGGCGGGCCACCCTCTTCAAGGATTTCAATCGGTTGGAGCATTTGAAGGCGATGCGAGGAACCGGTTCACCGTCCGGAAACGCGACAAAACAAAAATTCAGAGCGGCGCGTGCCTGCCGGGCCGTCACCGCGTGGGGCGCGGCGGTCTCAGATCGAAGCCGATCTCGAACACGGCTTTGCCGTTGAGGTCGGACACCATCATGGTCCAGCCCGAAAGATCGCGGATGTTGCGATCGCACATGGCGGCCTTGAGCTCGCGCACCTGCGTCACGGCGTGCCGGCGTGCCGCCGCCAGGCCGTGAAATTCCTGCCCCCTATCATCGCTGAAAATGCGCTGACCGTCGGAAAAATGAAAGAAGTAGCGTGCCACGCTCTTAATTCCCCGATACGCAAATTTCCCGAAACGTGAACCGATGGCGTTTGCCCATTCAACGCGCCTTGCGACGGCGTCCTGACGCGAAACGACACTCGTTCGACGCATCACTTGTCGGTGGTAAATTTGAACAGAAAATGGCCGCGGCGCGTACAAAAAAAACGCGAGTCCACAGGTAGAAGTTCGCAACCGCGCGGTTGCGTTTTTGCCGCCATTACAAGGCGCGCAAGTTCCGCGCAATTCAAAAATCGCCTGCAAACACGGCACTTTTAACCGCTTCGGGGTGCGGCACGTTGTCGTTTTGACGACAAGTAATCACACATTGGAACTGTTCTTATTGCGGGCTGAGGCCCACGCCACATGCCGCGCCAAACTCACGAACGCGGCCACGGCCGGCATCCTCACGCCGCCGTCGTGCCGTTGGCTTCGTCGAAGCGCGCCCGCGCCGCTTCCATCGCGATACGGTTCGCCCGCGCCCAATCGCTCAAGCCGTTGACCGGCGTGAGCAGCGAGCGGCCGAGGTCGGTCAATTCGTAATCAACCCGCGGCGGGATGGTCGGAAACACCGTGCGCGTCACCAGCCCGTCGCGCTCGAGCCCGCGCAGCGTCAGCGTCAACATGCGCTGGGAGATCGAGCCCAGCGCCTTGCGCAATTCGTTGAAGCGCTTGGGCCCGTCGCCCAGCGCCGACACCACCAGCACCGTCCACTTGTCGCCGACCCGCGACAGCACCTGGCTGATCGCCCGGCAGTCGCTGGGCTCATGCAGGTTACCCGGTATCGCGGATGTGCCTTCTTGCATCTTTTGCTTGGTCATTTATCTAGCCTCGGTATCAAACCGTAACTCATTAAATAGAGGTTCCCATGGCCAAGCTCAAGCTCGCCGTCATCGTTGGCTCCAACCGCCGTGACTCCATGAATCGCAAGCTGGCTCAGGCGCTTACACGGCTTGGGGACGGTGCGTTCGAGGCCAGCTTCGTGCAAATCGACGACCTGCCCATGTATAATCAGGACAACGAGAACCCGGTGCCGGCCGATGTCGCCCGCTTCAAGGGCGAGATCGAGGCCGCCGACGCCGTGCTTTTCGTCACGCCCGAGCACAACCGTTCCATCCCCGCCGTGCTGAAGAACGCCATCGACTGGGGCTCGCGGCCCTGGGGCAAGTCGTCCTGGCCGGGCAAGCCGGCCGCCGTCATCGGCGCTGCCGGCGGCAACATCTCCACCGCGATCGCCCAGAGCCATCTGCGCGCCGTGCTCGGCAGCATTTCCTCCATGCACGTGCTCGGCGGCGAGACCTATATTCAGTTCAAGCCGGAGCTGATCGACGCCGAAGGCAACGTCACGGACGACAGCGTGCGTGACTTCCTTAAAGGCTTCATCGACAATTTCGCCGCCTTCGCCCGGCGCTTCGCGCGCCAGACGGCCGAAGCGGCGTAAACGAAAGGCAATCCTGATGTCCATTCGCCCCGTCAAAAGCGTGGTGCAGTCGAAGCCGACCATGGAAGGGGCCGGCGTGCGCTTGCGCCGCGCCTTCGGCTTCGGCGACACCGCCGAGACCGATCCGTTTCTGCTGCTCGACGATTTCCGCAACGATCGTCCGCAGGACTACCTCGCCGGCTTCCCCTGGCATCCGCATCGCGGCATCGAGACGATCACCTACGTGCTCAACGGCACGGTCGACCACGGCGACAGCCTCGGCAACAAAGGCACCCTCGGCGCCGGCGACGTGCAGTGGATGACCGCCGGCCGCGGCATCATGCACCAGGAAATGCCTCAAGGTGACGCGCAAGGCCGCATGCACGGCTTCCAGCTCTGGGCCAACCTGCCGTCGTCGCTGAAGATGACGGCGCCGCGTTACCAGGACGTCGAGTCCGCCGCCATTCCGGAGATCGTCGACGACGACGGCACCCGCGTGCGCGTCGTCTGCGGCGAGTTCTGGGGCAAGCGTGGCCCGGTCGACGGCGTCGCCGCCGATCCGCGCTATCTCGACGTGTTCGTACCGGCGGGACAGCGCAAGACGTTGAAGGTCGAAGTGGAGCGTCACGCCTTCGCCTACGTGTTCGAGGGCGACGGCCGCTTCGCCTACGCGTCGAAGCCGTTCGGCGTGCTGACCGAGAAGCAGGTCGACGGTGAAGAGATCCTGTTCCGCGAGCCGGTCGGCGACCGGTCGCTGGTGCTGTTCGACTAGCGGCGACGAGGTCACGGTGCAGGCCGGCGAGCAGGGCATCCGCTTCCTACTGGTATCGGGCAAGCCGATCAAGGAGCCGGTCGCCTGGTACGGCCCGATCGTGATGAACACGCAGGCAGAGCTGCAGCAGGCTGTCAGCGAACTGCGCAGCGGCACTTTCATCAGCCAGTGAACAGAGCGCGCGGCGGCCTACCCGGCCGCCGCCGCCGGCACTTCATCCAGTTCCAGCTTGCCGTCGCGCAGGTGGTAGATGTGATCGAAGCGGTCGAGGATCATCTCGTCGTGGGTCACCACAACGATGGCGGCGTCCTGTTCGGCAGCCACTTTCCGCAACAGGTCCATGACGATGCGCCCGCGCTGCGAGTTGAGCGGCGCGGTCGGCTCGTCCGCGAGGATGATGCGCGGATGATTGGCGAGCGCCCGCGCGATCGACACCCGCTGTGCCTCGCCGCCCGAGAGCTGCGACGGCATGGCGTGCTTGCGATTGCCCACCTCTAGATAGTCGAGCAGCTCCACCGCACGCGCCAGTGCCGGCTTGGCGCCAAAGCCTGCCAGCCGCAGCACCACCGCTACGTTGTCGGTGGCGTCGAGGAACGGTAGCAGGTTGGCTTGTTGGAAGATGAAGCCGACCTTCTCGAGCCGCAGCTTGCGAAGGTCCGCGCGCAGCCAGTGCTCGTCATAGACCGTCTCGTTATCGAGCGTCAGCTTCCCACCCGTCGGCGTCATGATGCAGGCGATGCAGTTCAAAAGTGTGGTTTTTCCGGAACCGCTCGGCCCCATCAGCCCGACGACCTGACCCGGAAAGACGTCGAGATTGATGTCGATAAGCGCGTTGACGCGTGCAGCCCCACTGCCGAAAGACTTCGACACATGCTCGACCTGAACGACTGCTTCTTTGCGCGCTTCCGCCATGACGCTAGCCCGCCGACGCCAGCGCTTCCGCCGGGTCCACCTTCAATGCCAGCCGGATGCCGAGCGTGCTCGCCGCCAAACACACCACGACCGTAATGCCGAACACCGTCACCACGCTGGTCGGATCGAGCACCAGCCGGCGCGGAAAATAAGGTTGAAACACGACGACCAGCGCCAGCCCTATAATAAAGCTGACGATGCCCATGGACAGGGCCTGCTGCACGATCATCCCGACGATGGTGCGGTCGGAGGCGCCGATGAACTTGAGCGTCGCGATCGAGCGCACCTTGTCCATGGTCAGTGTGTACACAATCAGCGCGATGATCACCGCCGACACGATCACCAGCAGCACCATGATCATGAGTTGCTGCTTGCGCGCCCGTTCGATAACGAACTTGCTGAGCAAAGTCTCTTGCTGCGCCTGCGTCAGCGTGGTGAGATGCTTCCAGCGCGACAGCGCGCTGGCGACCTGTTTGATCGGAACATAGGGCGAGACCTTGGCGATGACGGCGTTGATCTGGTCGTTGGTCTGCGACGCGCCACCGCGCGCGACCTCGCGCCGTTCCGCCGGCGGCGCCAGCTCGAACTGCAGGGCTTGCGCATCGCGCAAGGTAATGTAAGCGACCGGATCGCCGGACGAGGTAACCTCTTTGCTCATCAGGCCGACGACGGTGAAGTTGTGGCCGCGGGTGCCGAGCGGAACCTGCTGCCCGAGCTTGAGACCGGCCGAGCGGTCGACGACCATCTCGTAATGGCCGCGCAGGATTTGGCGCCCGGCGCTGAGCTTGTACGGACCGCCGGGACGGCCGGGCTGATAGCCGATCAGGAACATGCGCAGCGGCTTGCCGTTGAGCGTGGTCTGCACCGATTGGTAGGTGACGCCGCCCGCCGCCGCGATGCCGTAGACGCGACGGACCAGTTCGCGGGTATCGCCCGGAATGCGCGAGGCTTCGGCGAAAGGCCCGTTGGTGCCAGCTTCCACCACCCACAGGTCGGCATGGGCCGCGCGCGCCTGCCGCAGCGCGTCGTCGATCAAACCACCATAGACGCCGGTGATCATGATCACGATGCCGAGCAGCAGGCTGAGCCCGAAGTTGGTCAGCAGGAAGCGCAGAAGATTATGCTTGATGTCGCGGTAAGCGAGATTCATCGCTACTGTCCGCCGCTCGCCTTGTTGTCGACGCGCGCGGAGCGGCCCACGCGCAGGCCGCGCCCCAATTGCGTGACGACCTTCGCGCCCGCCGGCACCCCGCCGGCGATCTCATAGCGTCCGTCGAGCAGCCGGTGTCCAAGCGTCACTTGGCGCTGTTGCAGATGGCCGTCCTCCACCGTCCACACCATGCCCTTGTTCTTGGCGAGCCCGATGATCGCCGCTTCCGGCACCAGCAGCGCCTGCGGTAGATGCACCGTGGTGATATAGACTTCCGCTTGCTCGCCGAGCCCGGCAAAAGCCGGGATCTTGTCGAACGCCACCTCGATGCGCCGCTCCTCGTTGACGCGGTCGCTCTCCGGTTCAATGCGCGCTACTTTACCCTTCAGGCGCAGCTGAGGATGCGCGCGCAGCACGATCTCCGCCGGTTCCCCGACCTTGATCTCTCCGGACTTGCTCTCGTCAATATAAGCCAGCGCCCAGACGGTCTTCGGATCGATCAACGTGAACACCGTCTGTCCGGCGCTCAAGGCCGAACCGAGTTCCTTCAGCCGCGCGGTCACCATGGCATCGTAGGGCGCGGCGAGCGTATGGAAATCCAGCGTGGCGGCTTGCAGTTGCTGTTGCGCCTTGGCGTCGTTCACCGCGGCCTTGGCCACCGCCACCTCGCTTGATGCGACGTCGACGTCGGCGCGCGCGGCCTCCTGCGCCGCCTTGGCGCCTTCCGCCGATTCAACCGACGTGACGTTGGTCTGCACAAGCTTTTGCCGACGCTCGTTGATGCGCTCGGCATTGGCAAAATTCACCTTGGCCTTTTCCAGGCTTGCAGTCGCCTTCTGCAGATTGGCTTCGGCCTGCCGCACGCCGGCCGCGGCGCGCGCCACTTGCGCGCGTTGCTCGCGATCGTCGAGCCGCGCCAGCACCGCGCCCTTGGCAACCCGTTGGCCCACATCGGCGCCCAGCTCGGTGAGGATACCGGCGACTTTAAAACCGACCTGCGAGGTGACCCGCGCCTCGACGGTGCCGAGACCGAACACCTGGACGGCGACATTCTGCGCCGGGCCGGCAACCGTCACCTTGACCGGGCGCAACAGCGTGGCCCACGCTACCGCCGCCGCAACGGCGACGACCGCCACCGCGACCACAATGAAAACAATCCGTTTCAGGCTCATGGAGATCCGTCCCGTAAAACAGGGCCATCATCCCACGGGCGCTGAATCGGGCATTGATGCGGATCAACGACCCCGGCGAGCGGCGGGCGCCGGCTTCACCTGAAACTTCGCCGCCAATCGCGCGGCGACGTCCCGGCGATGCGGCGGAAAGCCGCCGAGAACGAGCTGGTCTCGGCGAATCCGAGCAACCGCCCGATCTCCGTCACCGAGTGTTCCGGCGCGGCCAGCATGGTCTTGGCGCGCTCGATGCGGCGGCCGAGATGATAGCGGTGCGGCGGCGCGCCGAACGACTGTTTGAAGGCGCGCGCGAAATGATAGGGGCTCAAGCTCACCAGTTCGGCCATGGTCGCAAGCCGCACTTCTTCGGCCAGGTGCGCATCCATGAAATCGAGGACACGCCGCTGCTGCCAGCCGCTCAAGCCGCCCTGCACCGCGCGCGGCTGCGCCCGCCCCCGGTTGAGCCGTATCAGTTCGTGGCCGAGCAGGATGCTCAACGCCTCGCCGTATTGCCGCGCACCGCCATTGACGGTCAGGCTGCGCAGCTTAACCGCCAGCCGCCACAGCTCGTCATCGAAGAACAGGAGTCGCGGCTGGAAATCGATCTCGTCGAATCGCAACTCATCGTCGAGCAGCGGCCCACGCGGATCGATGTAATAGAAATTGACGCGCGTCAGCACGCGCGGGCGTTGCCAGCCGCTGAAGCGGTGGCCGGCCGGCACGAAGGTCATTCGTCCGCTGAGATGGCGGCAGGTCGCCACCGGCAGGCCTTCGACTTTCGTCTCACCCGCGTCGCGCTCGGCGTGCTCGAGAGCGATCAACAGATGGTGATCGGCGACGAAGCTGTATTCGAACGGTACCTGTTCGTGCGCGGTGACGACGTCGGCGCGCAGACCGTCCCATTCGGCTATTTGTCGTGTTACGAAATCAGGCGGAGAGAGACGAACGAAATCGTCCGGCGGCAAGACGGATTGGAGCATGCAAGTCCTACTAGGTCGCGGTTCATAAGAAATCCAACCTAGACAAGCGCCCCTGCCGCTTGGTCCTGGTGATCGCCGCGGGCGCGGCGACCGACGCCGCGAGCGTTGGCCCGCGGCGTCCCCTCTTATATCGGAAGCTGCCTCCGCTTTCGCAAGACCTGCCGCACGCGGGGCCGTTCGCATTTTCGTGATCGCATTCTTAACGCGGTGCGCCAGCACCGCCGGTCGCTTTCGCGCAAGCCCACGACAAAACGGCAATTCCGCGCAAGTCAAACGGCCGCGGCTCTCCCATCTGCGTCAACACCGGCAGCGCCAATCCCGACGCAGGTTGCCGGCAACGAACAACGAGGAGAGACTCAGATGTTGAAGAAGATCGCGATGGGCACGGCCCTGGCAACGCTGATCGCGGTGCCCGCATTCGCCGCGCAGGGCAACGTCTTGCATTACCGCACCATCGACTCGGCGCAGGCGCATTACACGAACGCCGCATCGCGCGGCTCCAACGCCTACGCTTACGCGCCGGCCGCCCTCAACCGCTCCGAGCGGGTCTACGTCAACGGCAAGTACGTCGGCCAGGATCCGGATCCGAACGTGCGGCTCCAGCTCCGCCAGGACAGCCAGCTGTCGTACTGAGGCAATACCCTCGCGACCTTGACCTGCCTCACGGACCCCACGTGGCAGGGAAGGCCCGCAAGACACGAAAAGCTCCGGCCCGCGCGGCCGGAGCTTTTTACATAGACTTAAGAACAACCCATCCTTACCGAAATTTCATCTCAACGTCGCGTCTATTACCAAACTTACATTCCGTCGTCAGGTCGCCGTAAGGCGCCATGTCTATGTTTGTCTCCAACAACGTGCCGACGAATTCGTCCATTTCCGAACTCACGATGGAGACTCAACCCAATGCCCTATAATGAGCCCCCCACCAAGAACAAGCTTCTGACTCCGCGCAAGCTCGTTCTTCTGGCCACGGTCGGCGCCGTCGCAGGCGCGTTCCTCGTCGCCGGCCCCGGCAACTTCTCGCTGTCCGGTTTGGCATCTACCCAGCCGGCACAGGCCGCCGAACAGACCGCGCCGGTCGCAAGCCAGCCGTTCCAGGCGCCCACCGGCTTCGCCGATCTCGTCGCCAAGGTGAAGCCGGCGGTGATCTCGGTGCGCGTGCGCATCGAGGAATCGATGAACGGCAGCCACATTTCCGACACGCAAATTCCGCCCGGCCTGAAGAAGTTCTTCCAGCAGTTCGGCTTCCCGAACATGCCCAACGGCCAGAACGGCATGTCGGGCGGCAAGGAGATGATCACGGGCCTCGGCTCCGGCTTCTTCATCTCGCCGGACGGCTACGCGGTCACCAATAACCACGTGGTCGAACACGCCAAGACGGTGGAGATCAAGACCGAGAACGGCCAGACCTACAAGGCCAAGGTGATCGGCACCGATCCCAAGACCGATCTCGCGCTGATCAAGGTCGAGTCCGACAAGACCTTCCCCTACGTGAAGTTCGCCGAGCACGAACCGCGCATCGGCGACTGGGTGGTCGCGATCGGCAACCCGTTCGGTCTGAGCGAGACCGTCACCGCCGGCATCGTCTCCGCCAAGAATCGCGACATCGGCGGCTCGAGCTATGACGACTACATCCAGATCGACGCGCCCATCAACAAGGGCAACTCGGGCGGCCCGGCCTTCAACACCAACGGCAACGTGATCGGCGTCAACACCGCGATCTTCTCGCCGTCGGGCGGCTCGGTCGGCATCGGCTTCGATATTCCGGCCTCGACCGTGAAGGCGGTGGTCGCGCAGCTCAAGGCGCACGGCTTCGTCAATCACGCCTATCTGGGCGTCAAGGTGCAGCCGGTGACCAGTTCGATCGCCGACAGCCTCGGCATGAAGAACCACGAAGGCGCGATCGTCGATCAGCCGATGGCCGGCAGCCCTGCCGCCAAGGCCGGCATCAAGGCCGGCGACGTGATCACCTCGGTCAACGGCAAGGCGATCAAGAACGCGCGCGATCTCGCCCGCACCATCGGCATGATGGCGCCGCAGTCCATGGCCAAGCTCACCGTGCTGCACAACGGCAACGAGAAGACCGTCACCGTCAAGCTGGCCAAGATGGCGAGCGATCACACGCATAACGGCACCAAGTCGGCATCCAACGACAGCGTGCCGAAGCTCGGCCTGACGCTGTCGCCCGCCAGTGACGTTGCCGGTGCCGGCAAGCAGGGTGTTGCCGTGATCAACGTGGATCCGAACGGCCCCGCGGCCGCGCAGGGCTTCCAGCAGGGCGACATCATCCTCCAGGTCGGCAACAGGACCGTGACCAAGCCGAGCCAGGTGGAACAGGCCATCAAGGAAGCGCACAACAACGGCAAGCACGCCGTCCTGATGCGCGTGAAGAACGCCAACGGCACCCGCTTCATCGCGGTCCCGCTCGGCAAGGCGTAAGGCACCAAGCAAAGTCGCCGGGGCCGCCGTCAGCAAATCCCCGCGGGGGACCCGGTTCAGCGCATGGTCGTGTATCCCGTTCTTGACCATGCGCCGGGAGGAGGAGCCGGCACGCAAATGTGCCGGCTCTTCCTTTATCGGCCGCCGGGCGGCCGTCCCTTGCCGCACGCGGCGCGTTGGCTCGGGCTCCGCTAAAATGGTACGCACGTCGCTCGCGAGCCCGCGACGTGACACCGAGGGAGCCGAGCGCGATGACCGACATGACGATTGAAGCCGTCCGTGTGACCAAGCTGCGGGTGCCGTGGCCGCAGGATCCCTGGCTCAAGGGCCACCCGTTCAGCGACATGCGCGACATCCTGGTGCTTGACCTCGAGACCCGCGGCGGCGTGGTCGGCATGGGCTATCTGCAGGTGCACCGCCCCATCCTGAGCACGATCAAGACCTGTCTGGAGGAAATCCTCCTGCCCCGCGTTCTCGGGCGCGACGCGACAGCGGTGGAAGCGATCTGGGACGACCTGTGGACCTCCAGCGTCACCTTCGGACGCGGCGGCATCACCACCATGGCGATGTCGATCCTCGATATCGCGCTGTGGGACGCTATCGGCAAACGCGCGAACCTGCCGCTGCACCGCCTGTGGGGCCACGTGCGCAGCGAACTGCCGGTTTACGGCAGCGGCTGTTTCCGCGGCAGCGGCGGCGACGGCATGATCGCCAAGGCGCTGCATTTCAAGCAGCACGGCTTCAAGGCGATCAAGATGCAGGTCGCCCACACCGCCGATCTGCGCACCGACCTCGACAACGTGCGGCGCATGCGCGAGGCGGTCGGCCCCGACATCGAGATCATGATCGACGTCAACATGGGCTGGACCGCCGATGTCGCCATCCAGATGGGCCGCAAGTTCGAAGCCTACGATGTCTACTGGCTCGAGGAGCCGGTGAAGCCCGACGACTTCGACGGCTACAAGCGTATCGCCCACGCGCTCGATCTGCGCATCGTCGGCGGCGAAACCCATTTCACCCGCTTCGACCTCAGGCCCTTCTTCGACGATCCGGTGCTGCCAATCCTGCAGCCCGATCCCATGCGCGGCGGCTTCACCGACCTGCGCAAGACTGCGGCGATCGCCGAGAGCAAGGGCATCCAGATCGCACCGCACCTATTTCCCGAATTGAACGTGCAGCTGCTGGCATCCATTCCGAACGGCATCTGGATCGAGGACATGGGGATATCGGCCGACCTGTGGGTCGACCCGGTACCGGTCGTCAACGGCACCATCACCGCGCCCGAGCGGCCCGGCCACGGGCTGGCGTTCAAACCGGAAATTTTGAGCGACTGCGCGGTGACGTGAACGGCCGGCCGAATTCGACGCTAGGGGCCACGAGTAAGCGTCGGACAAACACGCGCCGCTTAGGGAGTGCGCCGTCTCAAGCCCCACTCCCTGACGGTCAGAAGTCCTTAAGACGACGCGTCGTTTCGGGGTCGAGAAAGCCCGCGACGGTGGCGTCGGTCTCCAACTGAAGCGCGCGGTGCAGGTCCGGCACGGCGGCGCTGTTCAGGACCCGCTTCATGGCGCGCACGGACAGGGTCGGAAGGGCAGCAAGTCTTTTCGCCGTTTCGGTTGCCGCCTCCATCAGCTTGCTGTCCGCCACAACTTTCCAGGCCAGCCCCATCTCGCCCAACTCCGCGGCCGTGTAGCGGTCCCCGAACATGAGCATTTCCCGCGCCTTGTTGAGTCCAACCAGCGCGGGCAGCAGAGACGTGACGGCACCGGTCACGAACAGGTTCAATGACACTTCGGGAAAGAAGCCCTTGGCGCTTTCCGCCCAGATAGGAAAGTCGCAGTTGATGGCCCATTCAAAACCGCCACCCACGGCCCAACCGTTGACGGCGCCGACCACCGGCTTTGCCCCGAGCGTAATCGCATGGGTGGCTCGCTGAATGGCCAAAACGGCGTCACGCGCCTGTTCCTCGGTTTCCGGGTGGACATGAGCCTTGCGATCGTCGCCGGCGCAAAAAGCCTTTCCGGCGCCAGTGAAGATGATTGCCCGGGTACCGGGATCGGTATTGGCATCCTCGAAGGCGCGCGTGACATCGTCGATCAGCCGCCTGTTCATGGCGTTGAGGCGGTCGGGCCGGTTGAGCGTGATCGTCCGGACGCCTTCGGCGCCAAGCTGGCTCAGCACGGTGTCATAGGTGAAATCGGTCATTGGTAACTCCTGATGACGCGCTTCGTCTTGCCCTCGCTATGCGGGAAGGTGTTTGCCGCGCAGATCACGACGGTGGCGGTCGCACCCAGCCGGGACTTGATCGCACGCTCGACCCTGCCTTGAAGCTCCGGGGTTTCGGGAACGCCGTCCGCCAGTTCTGCGCTGACCGGCAGGGCATCGTAGGGCGGCGGCGTATGAAGCGTGATGCGGTAATCGCCCGACAACTCCGGGAATTCGTTGAGAACTGCGGCGACCATAGAGGGGAACATGTTGAGGCCGCGGACAACCACCATGTCGTCCGAACGCCCGACCACGGAAAACCTGAATCCCGTGTGCCCGCAGCGGCACGGCTCCGTTGCCCCCACGGTGATGATGTCGCCGGTCCGGAAACGGACCAGCGGCTGGCAGTCGCGCACGAGATGGGTCAGCACCAGCTCTCCGCTTGCGCCCGCCTCGAGGACGAGCGGAGCACCGGTGTCCGGATCGACGAGTTCCGGATACAGGACGTCCGCTGCCATGAAATGAAGTCGGGTGTCATGCGGACATTCGGCAGCAAAGTTCGAGAAGACATCGGAGACGCCGTAGTTGGCATTGCGCGGCTCCATGCCCCAGGTTTCACGCAGGCGGGCGCGGAATGCCGGATCGTCCAGCCCCGGCTCTCCCCCGAACAGGCCCAGTTTGAGGCCGAGGTCGCGCGGTCTGAGCCCCGGAAACTTTTCTGCGATCACTCGTTCGAGCACTGCAGGGTAAGACGGCGTGCAGGAGATCGCGTCGATGCCAACCTCCCGGATCGTGCGGATCAACAATTCCGTCGACCCCACGCCGAACGGGACGACCATCGCTCCCGTCGCTTCGAGCGTCATGTGGTCGGTCAGGCCGCCCATCCACATCTGGTAGTTCAGACAGTGCACCACCGTGTGGTCCGGTGTGAGGCCCGCCGCGCTGTGGCAACGTCCGCCAACCTCCTGCGTGATCCTCGTGTCGCGCGCCGACAGGGCGAGGTTCATGGCCTGGCCGGTTGTCCCGGACGTCCGATGAAGACGGTTGGCCGTACGGCGCGGCGCGGCCAGGTAATCTCCGAATGGAGGATGCCGCGCCTGCGAGAGACGCAGCTGCGACTTGTCCGACAATGGTAGCTCGGGCAGGTCCCGCAGATCGCGGGGCGGCAAGCGTCCCTGCCACAACGCGCGATAGAAGGCCGAGTTCGCCGCGACATACGCCCGCTGGGCCTGCCATGCGCCGTCGATGTGCCGTTTGAGGGCCGCCGCGGAGAGTCTTTCAGCGTCGGTGACGGTGTTCATATCGCCATCCCCCGCTCCCAGATCAAAGTCAGCGTGTCGAGGACCGCCTCGCGATCCTGTGACACCGCCGGCCAGGTTCGGGTCCTTCGACAGGAGAAGGCTCGACAGGTACTGATCGACCATCCCGCCGAGGGCAAAAGCCCGCCGGAGAAGCTCCGGCCTGGCGATAGCATCGGCGCGGCCGTCCCGCTGCAGCTTGCGCTCGACCGCGGCGACCACGGTTTCGATCCAGTCCCGGTTCAGCCGTTGAAACGCGGACTGCGCCTCCGAGAAGCCGTCCAGGTGATGGACCAGGCATCGCATCAGGCCGCGATTTTGGACGAACAATTCGAAATAGGCGCGGGTCGCGGCTCGGATTGTTTCATCAGGTCGGTTTTCGCTGGCGGCCCGCATCGAAGACTGGAGAAACGCCACGAAGCCGGTGAGCAGGGTATCGAGCAGCGCGTGGCGATCCGGGAAGTAGATGTAGAAGGTTCCGTTCGAGACGCCCGCCTGCTCGCAGATGGATGAGATCGTCAGGTCCTGCGGTCCGTTCCCCTCGAGGACACGGCAGGCGGCAATTTGAATTTGGGCGCGAGTTCGCTCGCCCTTCGGGCGTCCTTCACTGTCCGATGCCAGACGCGCGGCATAGGCGTACACGGCGACCTCGCGGGCGGATGTTGGAGGACGGGTCGACATTGTGTGCCATAAATGAATCTGACGTCAGTTTTATATTCCAAAAATTTGAATGCGTCAAAACCCGAAAGAGCCGCACCTGCCATGACCCGACAGGTTCGGCCTCAGCGGCGGACATGACCGGGACCCGCAACCAGGCCCCCTATGGCGCGCCCTCACCCGCCCGCCTGCCAGGCCGAGATCGCCGGCACCGGATGAATGAGCTGGATGATGTTGAGGGTCAGGTTGTCGTGGATCATGACGCCGACGAACACTTCCAGCGCGACCACCAGCGCGATGCTGCCGCGCACCGGCAACAGCCGCGCCAGCCAGAAGCCGATGATGGCGCAACACGTATCGCTCAGCGAATTGAGGATGCTGTCGCCGACATAGCCTTGCGCCAGCGCCTGCTGGCGGTAGCGCTCGATGATGAAGGGCGTGTTCTCCAGCACCTCCCAGCCCACCTCGAGCCCGACGGCGAGCGCGAGGCGTAGCGAGCACCGGCGCACGCGGCGCAATCAGCCAGAGCAGAAAGTAGAAGCCGATGCCGTGGATGACATGGCTGAAGCTGTACCAGTCGGTGATCTGCTGCGAGTTCTCCGGCCCCAGCACCTGGCCGGCCCACAGCCGCACGGTGCCGCAGGTGCAGATCGGCGGCTGACCGTAGGCGTAGAGCACGAGGCCTTGCGTCGCCATCAGCGCGGCGACCGCCAACAGCCAGACCACCGGCGGCGCGTCCCGTAGCGTGCGCGCCATCGCCGCGCCCTAGTCCGGGATCGGCGTCGCCGGCGCCGTCGGCGCGCCGGCCTGCGGCGAATGGGTGGCGGGCCCGCGCAACACGCGCTCCTCCAACGCCAGCAGGAACGCCATGCCAAAGCAGAGCACCAGCGCGCAGGCGAGGAACACGTAGCGGAAGGCGTGTTCGAGCGTCGGCAGCGAGGAAACGCGCGCCAGCGTTTCCACCGCCGCGCCGGTGGCGCCGCCGAGGCCCGTCAGCACGATGGCGCCGAGGATCGCCACCACCAGCGAGGCAAACAGCGCGCGGAAGAAGTTGGCGGTGGCGGTGGCGATGCCCATCTGGCGCTGCACCACCGCGTTCTGCATGCACACCGTCGAGACCGGGAACACACTGCCGAGGCCGCAGCCGATGAACGCCAGCAGAAGCAGCACCGCCCAGACCGGCAGCGACGTCGGCCAGGTGGCAAGCACGCCGAGGCCAAGGATCGCGACCGACAGGCCCGTGTATGGCATGCGCTTGTAGTGCTTGACGTACATCATCGCCCGCCCGGTGACGGTCGACAGCACCACCGTCGAGGCCATCAGCGGGATCAGCGCCAGCCCCGACTTGCCCGCCGACAGATGCAGCACCACCTGGAAGTAAAGCGGCACGAAGATGGTCATGCCGACCATCGTCGACATGTTGCAGGCGCCGGCGAGCGCCGCGCTGCGCACCACCGGATTGCCGAGCACGGCAAGCGGCAGGAACGGCTCTTCCGCCGTCGCCAGGCGCCAGCCGAACAGCGCCCACAGCACCAGCGAGGCCGCGAACAGCGAGGCGATCTGCCACGAGATCCATTCGAACCTGCGCCCGCCCCACGACAGCGCCAGCAGCATCGCGATCGCCGCCAGCATCATCAGCGCGGCGCCCTGCAGATCGAGCGTGTGCTTGCGCGGATGAAAGGGCACGCGCTTCAACACGATCCAGGCCATGACGAACGCGGCCAGGCCGAGCGGCACGTTGATCCAGAAGATCAGCGACCAGTCCACCTGCTCGGTGAGGAAGCCGCCCAGCACCGGCCCGCCCACCGACGAGGTCGCGAACACCGCGGCGATATAGCCCTGGTAGCGCCCGCGCTCGCGTGGCGACACGATGTCGGCGATGATGGTCTGCGCCAGCGCCATCAGCGCGCCGCCGCCGAGGCCCTGGAAGCCGCGCGCGAATATGAGCGCGGTCATGCTCGGCGCCAGCGCCGCGGCAACGGAGCCGATGACGAACAGGCTGACGGCGATCAGCATCATCACGCGCCGGCCGTGCATGTCGGAGAGCTTGCCGTAGAGCGGCATCACCGTCGTGCCGGCGATGAGATAGGCGGTCACCACCCAGGACAGGTCGCCGAGGTCGCGGAAGTGCTGGCCGATGGTGGGCAGCGCGGTGGCGACGATGGTCTGGTCGAGCGCGCCGAGGAACATCGCCAGCATGACGCCGATGACGATCGGCAGGATTTCCTGGTGGCTGAGCCGGGGAAACTCGTGGTCGTCATGCGCCGCGTGCGCGGCGGCCGCCGCCCGCGCCGGTTCATGCGGGGCGCGGGAATGGGACGGCTTGCCGCGGCCGGTCTGGCGCGCGCGTCGCGAAGCGGAACGGGACGAGGTCATGGGAGGCGCTTGATGCTCTTCCCGCGAGCGGTTTGCAATGGGGTTGCGCGGGGGGCGGGTATGCACGCGCCCGTCACTCCGGGGCGCCGGCCTCTCGTTTCAAGGGGCGGGAGAAAGCGAGGCAAGCACCGCCCGCTCCCACGCGCCGATCGTCGTTTCCATCCACGCCAGCGCGACCTTGAGCGACATCACCAGCGCGCGCTCGCGCAACCGGTCCCGCGGCGAGCGCGCCGGCTTGTTGCCCCGCGCGGCATCGTGGGCGGCGAGGTCGTCGCGCGCCCGCACCACGGCCCGGATGGCGCGGACGTTCTCGTCGGCCCAGCGCTCGGCCTGCGCATCGGCCTCGGCGCGGCGCGCGCGCCGCTGCGCGTGCGAACAAGCGGCGTCGGCCTGGGCGTGGCCGGCCGGATCGAGCGCCTTCATGCCGGCGGCGAACGGCTTGCCAATATCCTCGCGGCGGACGAAGCGGCCGCCCGCGCCCTTCACCGGCGCGAAGCCGGCCGTTGCCTGCCACCCTTGCCCGCGGTTCGCCTGCGCGGCGGCGAGCCCACGCGGCACGCGCGCGTAGCGCTTCTTCCAGCCGTGCTTCTCGACATACTTATAGAGCGTGCGCTCGCTGACGCCGGCGAGCCGGGCGATCTCGCGCACCGGCACCGCCGAGCCCTCATAGAGCGCGCGCGCCCGGGCGGTGAGATCGGTTTGGTTGGCGGGCACTTCCCCTCCCCCGGCACAGCGTGTTCCCTCTCCCCATCCGAACTCGGGTTTACCCGAGTTCGGCACGTAGAAGGGCCGAAGTCGGAAACATCCGACTTCGGCGGGAGAGGGCTAGGGTGAGGGGGACTTTGCTGAGCGAACCGCGCCCCTCATCCTCGACCATCTGGCCATAGAATTCCTGCGCCTGCGCGCGCGTTGAAGAGCGGCGGGTCATGGCAACCTGATTCAATTGTGGAGGATGCCGGAACGCTAAGGCAGCAGCGTTACGGTGTCAAGGATTATTTTCCGGCATCACGCCGCCTTCAGCCGCTCCAACTTCGGCCTCGAATTCGAAGCGCAATTGGGCGCCCTCCTCCTCCGGCAGCCAATTGGTCATCTGCGGGAAGATGGTCTGGTAGAGCGGAGAGCTTCGACGCATCCCACGGCATGGAGCTGGCCCCGCGCGCCTCCGCCAGAATACGGTGCAGGTCCGCCCGGACTTCGTCCGGGTCGGCATGATATTCCGGCGTTTCGTGATCCTCATCGGAGGGTTCGGGCTGGTCGTTCCCGAAAAGATCGCCTTGGCGAGGTCCGCCCATGGTTCATACGCTTTCGAATTTCGAATCGTATGAATCATGCGCGATGATGCCACCCGGGGCGAGTGCGGCGCGCAATTGTCCCCACTGCTATCCACTGTCGCTCAAGCTTTGCTTTTGCTCTTGCGTTTTGCCGCGACCGGCTTTTCTTCTGCGTGGCTCAACGCTCCCGCATCGCGAAGCTCGTCGGCGCTGCGCAACCGGCCCGCGCAGATGCGCTCCAGCAGATCGACCTGCCTGGGTTCCAGCGCGATCAGCCTGCCGAGCACGTTGAGCAGATCGATCAGATCGCTGGTGTATTCGGGCAGCCAATGGTCCGGCTGCATCTCACCTAGCGGAGAAGGCGGACGGCGATCGCCAATGATCGGCCGGCTGCGGTCGTGGCGACGATAGCTGAACCACTGCCGCAGCACATTCATGCCCGAGACTTCATAAGCCCACATTTCTGGCGTGACGTTCTCGACATAGCCTTTGCCGATCTTGAGCCGCCGTGTCGCCGGATCATAATCCATCGTGTCGGGCAAAGGTTCGGGCGCGCCAGGAATGGCGCCAGCCTTCGGGATCGTGGGCGCGCTCTCTTTCGGCATGCGCGGCGCTTGCTTCGGCCGGCCGGCGGCAGGATCGGCAAAGCGCTCGCCGTAGCAATGCAGCCAGATGACTTCTGACCCAAGCGCAACCGCTTCAGTGAACAGCTTCGCATCCGCCGTCAACGGAACATGCAAGCCGGGACGAACGAGATCAGCCTTGAACCGCACTGTGAAAGCCGGATGGGCCATCACGGCGGCGAGGTAGGCCATGAAGTCTTCGCCCTTCACTGGACGACCGTACACTTTCGCCAGGTGCGCAAGCAGCGCCGGCTTGACGTTTGGCTCCTTGGCGGCCCGGTCGCGCCACAGCGGAAAAACGCGCCCACCCCTTCCATGGTAATGATGTAGGTCGGGCATGAGCCCAGCAAACGTCAGCGCCGGACCGCCCGTTGGCGTACGATCTTCTGGCGCGGTTAAATGAGTCTGCCGAGCTGAATATGCCTTCCAAAGAGTTGGATTTGGCTGATTGATGAGCCGCGCGTCTGGAATGATCCATTGGCGATCAAAGGATCGAAAGCCGTAGCGTGTGGGTTCAATGGCTGGTCTCTTGTCATCGATAACAGCTTCCAGCCTTTCTTCATGACCAGCAAGCCCTTCGGAAATTGCCTTTCGGATATGTTTGTCGCCAGGTTTGTTATTGCGAAGGTGAGGATGAAATAGCAGCTCCTTCTTGTGGACATCCTTTTCGGCGACTAGGCGAGACCAGCGAGCCTTCAGCGATTCGGCATCTGGAGCGATGATCCAGGTGCGTCCGGGCATAACCCCCGAGCCGTCATATATAAAGAGGTCCTTGAGCGAGGGAAACATCGCCCACGCCCCGCTTGCGGCCGACAAAAACGGATCGCGCCAGCCTTCAGGACAATCGGTCCAATCAGAGGCCTTGAGTGACAACTTCGCGAGTGCTGCAAATTTCTCTTCGCGCCGCCCTTTCGGCAACGCGCGAAACCGAACCCGCGCTGGCTCCTTATCGCTCTTGCTGAGCTTGCGCGCGGCAAGCACGATGCAGACCGGCTGCTGGACGGCTTGAAAAATGCGTGTCGCCACTTCTGGCCTATGCCCTTCTGGGGAACAATCGACGACCCAGATTTCGGAACAGGTGCGCCGCAAATCGTCCCGCATCTTCTCGAAACCGGGGCCATTGAGAAAGCCGGCGACGGTGATGAAACAGACAATACCTTCCTCGTCCTTGTCCGGATTTCCAGTCGCCGCATAATTCCCCGAGCCAAATACTTTCCAGGTCGCCCAGCGCCAGAAATAAATGTAAAGATTCTTAAGATGCTTGCCGTGCGCGCCGACGCCCCATTCCGGCGGCGGCCGCCAGCGATCGAGTGGTGCAACGAGGTCCCCACCTGAGCCTTTCTCAATCCAGCCGCCCGGCCTTCCGCTTTTTCTTTATAGGGCGGATTACCGATGACAACGGTGATAGGCTGGGTTTTCTTCACTTCGTTGGCGTCGCGTCGTGACTTTGCCACTGGCTCATAGACTTGCGGCAGCCATTCTTCCTCGATGAACGGATTGCCGAGCGTGTCGGTGATGTAGAGGCGAAGGTCGGGCAACACCGACGAATTTATCAGCGACTGAAATTCAGCAATCAGGCGAAGCTGCGCTACCGCGAAAGGGCCAAACTGCATTTCGAAGCCGATGATGCGTTTGGCCGACGCCTCGATTGCGCCGCGCACGGCGCCCTCGCCCTGGTCATCCCTGATCGTTGCCGCAATGCGGCGAAGCACGCCGAGCAGAAACGTGCCCGTGCCCGCTGCCGGGTCGGCGACGACAACGTCAGGCGCAGCGAAACCGGTGGGTCGTTCGAACAACGGACCGCGCAACGCCTCGTCGACCAGATTGACCATAGCCGACACCACTTCCGGCGGCGTGTAATAGGAGCCGGTGCGCTTGCGCAGCGTGTTGTCGTAGACCTCCAGAAAGTCTTCGTAGAAATAGAGCCAAGCCTCCGGCTTGTCCTTGCTGATGGCGTGCCAGTTCACTTCGTTCAAGACACGGGCCAGCGTACCAAGCGAGGTCTTGAGCGCGTCTTGGTTCGACGAGTCCTCGGTCAACAGCCGCAGCGCGGTGCCGATCAACGAATTGGATTTGCGCAGTTCCTGCGCCGCCGCTTCGGTTCCCTTGGCGAGGGAAATGCCGCGCGCCCGCGCAACGAGAAGCCCGAACGTCACCGCCTGCGCATAGCCGTCGGCGAACTGCGCGTCGTCCGCCTGCGGAAATAGAAGCTTGCGCCAGTCGTCCGCGAGACCAGTCAGGCCGGGACTTTCGCGCGCCATCTGCTCGATGACTTCGTCACGCAGCAGGCGGCAAAGACGCGCGCTGACTTCAGCGAGTTGCTTCGCGGTTTTCGGCGGAATGGGTGTCCAGCGCAGAAAATCGTTGATGAGTGCCAGCAGCGACGAGGGTGCGGCCAGCTTCACTCCTGCGCTCTCGACGTCTCCTTCGAGGCGGACAATCGAGCCTTCGAGCTTTCCGTCACGCCAAAGGCTGAAAGCATTGCCGTCCGTGTAAATCAGGTTCGGCAGCGACTTGAGCTTGTCCCATTGCTCTTTGTCGTGCTCGTTGTCAAAGCGGCGCGGATCGGCGCCCTTGCCCGGTGCTTTGACTTCGATGAAACCGACGAGAGCCTTGCTGACGGTGACCGCGAAATCCGGGCGGGTCTTGATGTCCGAAAGCGTTGTTTCGCCGATGAGATGAACCGAGCCGGACGGAAGGCCTTCAAGTGCCGCCAGATCATGGACAAGCGCTTCCAGCGGCCCTCGAAGCTGATCTTCTGGCGCACCGCTGATCGCGACATCCGCCAACTTGGATTTTGTGCTGGCGCCGTACCGCGAAACGGCGTCCGCGAGCGTTTTCCCCGCCAACGGCGAATTCTCCCCAACGTCCCTTTGCCAGCGGTACTTGAAACGCCGCCCGGCAGCAACCGGGTTAACCCGCCGCGTCTTATTTTCTCTTTAACGGTCTCACGCTCCCGCGCGAGCCCTTCGGCCACTTCCCTGGCCACGCCACCACGTAATTCTCCAGTTCGTCGTCCGGCACGTCCTTTTCGTTCGCGGTCACGCGGCCCCGCACCGAGACGCCCGCTTCATGCACCGTATTCGGATCGCCGGAGACCAGCGGATGCCACCACGCGAGCTCCCGCCCTTCGGCGATCAGCCGATAGCCGCAGGTCGGCGGCAGCCAGCCGAGCCGCTTCACGTTGCGCCAGGTCAGCTTGACGCAATCGGAGACTTTGGCCTGCCGGTGCGCATAGTCGCGGCAGCGGCAGGTCTGGCCGTCGAGCAGCTCGCAGCCGACGTCGGTATAGACCGTTTCGTTGGTGTCGATGTCGGTCAGCTTGTTGAGGCAGCAGCGCCCGCAGCCGTCGCACAGGCTCTCCCACTCCTTCGCCGTCATCTCGCTCATGCGCTTGGTGCGCCAGAACGGCTCGCCGTCGGCGGCGGCGGCGGCTTTGGCGGCGGGCTTGGCCACAGGCTTGGCGCCGGG